>NZ_CBFFKI010000003.1:0-93989 GCF_965641905.1 Sulfitobacter sp. SH22 | reverse complement strand
AATCAATTTTTATCGTGATGTTTCTGAGTGCAACTGCAGGGGAAACCGCGTTGAAAGGCAATAAAAGTGGATGCAAATGTGACCAAACCCTTTGATGTTAGCCCTAACGGCGAGCAGGTTTTTGTCTGTGAACTGCGGGCGGGCGGAGCGCGTGCCCGAATTCTGTCATGGGGCGCGACGCTTCAGGACTACCGAGTCGCGGGGGTTGATCACAGCCTTGTTCTGGGGGGCGAAACCCTTGCCGCATACCTTGGACCAATGCGATATTTTGGGGCGATTGTCGGGCCCGTCGCAAACCGGATCGCCAATGGGCAGATGCGCGTGAACGGTGAAATAAATCATTTGGATACTAACGAAAACGGGCGCACGACTTTGCACTCCGGATGTGCGGGTTTTGACGGCCATAACTGGACATTCACCAAGGTCTCGGAAGCCGAATGCGAGCTTACGCTAAACCACCCGGATGGGCTTGGTGGTTTTCCGGGGAATCAAGTGGTGACGGCCACCTACCGTCTGGACGCTTCGGGTGCGCTGGAGATCGAGATCAAAGGCCAGTCGGACAGGGATACCTATTTTAGCCCGGCGTTTCACGGGTATTGGAACCTGTCCGGGCGTGCCGACCTGTCAGATCACAGCCTGACGGTGCTGGCTGACCGCTATTTGCCCGTGGATGCTGATCAAATCCCTTTGGGTGAACCCAAAACCGTAAAAGGCACGGCATTCGATTACACCAGCCCGCATGGGATTGGCCCGGTGCTGGATCACAACTTTTGTCTGGATGTACCCACGATGGCACTGCAAACCGCCTGCCGCCTTGAGGCGTCGGGGATCACGCTAGACGTTCAAACCGACCAGCCCGGTGTGCAAATCTACAATGGAGCACATATTGATACCGGTGCGTTCAAAGGCCACGAGGGGCGGGCCTATGGGAAGTTTGCCGGTCTGGCGATCGAACCGCAATTCTGGCCAGACACACCAAATCACCCCAGCTTTCCTTCTAATTTTCTATCGGCGGGGCGCACTTCCACGCATCGCACCTGTTTCAAAGTGAGTAGGGGATAAAACTTTGGGCTACGTAAAACGATAGAATTTGACAGTGGGTCTATACGTGCTAACTCTTGGATATAATAAGGCTAGCTTATAAAGAAGCGATGGAGCACGGATGCGCAGAACGATCGACCCAGACAGTTTCGGCTTTTTGTTTAACGATATCGCCCGGATCACGCGGAGCGTCTTTGCCCGCGAAATTGAAGCGGCGGAATTGACTGTTACCGCAGCAGAGGCGCGCGTGATCGCGCACATGGCCCGCAGCGGTCCGACGCGACAACATCTTTTGGCAGAAAGCCTTGGCATGACCCCGATGAGCCTGACCGGGTTTCTTGACCGCCTTGAGGCCGAAGGGCTGATCGCACGGGAAGCCGACCCCAAAGATCGCAGGGCCAAGATCGTGACGCTCACGGAAAAGGCAGGCGGTATACTGGAGCAGATTGCACAGGCGGGGGAGCGGACTGAACAAACGATTTCCACGGGTCTGTGCCCTGATGACTGGGCCGCTTTCGTCGAAACCGCACGCAAGCTGCGCGCCAATATCGATGGCCCACGCGTCGCGGCCGCCAAAACAGAAGACGCAAGATGACCACCCCGCTGATGACTGAACGCAGAGTGAGCATCATCGGCGCAATGCTGGTGGCAATCGGCCCCGTTTCGATGGCCCTTTACACGCCTGCCATGACAGAGCTGGTACAGCACTTTGGGTCTACTGAATCGGTTATAAAGCTGACGCTGACCTTGTATTTTGGTGGTTTTGCCTGTGCGCAACTGGTCGCGGGGCCGCTTTCTGACGCCTTGGGCAGGCGGCCCGTAACAATCGCTTTCATGTCGCTATATTGTATTGCAAGTCTCGTCGCGATGCTGTCCCCGTCGGTAGAGGTGTTGATGGGCGCGCGTTTCGTTCAGGGGATCGGGGCATCGGTTGGCGTTGCCATTTCGCGGGCCTTAGTGCGCGACCTGTTCACTGATGACCAGTCGTCGCGGATCATGAACCTGATCGGCATCATTCTGGCGATAGGCCCGGCTTTGGCACCCACGATTGGCGGGCTGATGTTGCCGCTGTTCGGCTGGCGGTCGATCTTTTTGCTGATGACGCTATTCGGTGTCGGGTTGATTGCTGTCGTCATTTTTGGATTGAAGGAAACTGTCGTCGCTGACCGGAGCAGACTTAATTTCGCGGTGCTTGGGCGGACCTATACAATGCTACTGACCAACCGGCATTTTCTGACCGCAGCACTGGTCATGGGAGGTGCATTGGGTGCCGTTTATGCCCAGGCGACGTTCCTGCCGTTTATCTTGATGAACGAAGTCGGGCTATCCTCTTCGCAGTTCGGTGTGGCGATGCTGGCGCAATCGGGCAGTTTTTTTGCCGCCTCGCTTTTGTGTCGCAAGCTGATGGTCAAGCACGGCGCAAATCGCTTGGTCGGGCCGGGTCTTTTCTTTGTTGCGGTGGGCAGTATCGGGTCTTCGACGCTGCTGATCTGGCCGGCCAGCTTCCTGCATGTGATGATTCCGGTCGGGATTTATTCCTTTGGGATTGCCTTTGTGATGCCAGCCATGTCCACAGCCGCGCTGGCACCTTTTGGTCGTACTGCGGGGGCGGCGGCATCGATGCTGGGCTTTATCCAGATGGGGTCAGGGCTGCTGATGGGGACATTGGGCGCGTTGATGGGAAATGCTGTTGTGGCAATGGGGGTTTTGATCCCGATCATGGGTATCATGGCCTGTATTGCGTTTGCGGTGTATCGCAGATTAGGCCCCGTTGCGGCCACGCCGGTACCTGCTGAAACACGCGGTCAATGTGGCCCGATGGTTACCAAAGCCGCACCTTGCGCGGCCCCGGACAAATAGGCGCGCAGACCTGCATGCCCTTGAAATCAAAGGCCGCCCGGCACCGGACGGCCTTTGATTGAAAACGCGATAGGATTTAGTCTTTAAAGACGGCAAGCCCAAGCCATTCAGCGATCAAGGCAGGGGTTTTTTCGCCTTCAATCTCGACCGTTAATAGGTTTTCGCGCAGAAGATCCGTCGCATTGCGGGCCGTGACCTTTTGCAAGGTGAACCGCCCGCGAAGCCGTGAACCCGCGACGACAGGTTTCAAGAACCGCAGTTTGTTCATGCCATAGTTAATGCCCATGACCTGACCCGGCATCATGTCAAAACAGTCATAGGCAAAGCGGCTTGCCAGTGACAGCGTCAGAAAACCGTGGGCGATCGTCCCGCCAAAAGGCGTTTCGGCGGCGGCGCGTTCCGGATCAATGTGAATCCATTGCAGATCGTGTGTCGTTTTGGCGAACTGGTCGATCATCTCCTGATCAACGGTGATCCAGTTGGATACGCCGACTTCGGTTCCGATCAGGGATTCACTATGCGCCACGGCGTCTTTGAGTGCTGACATCTTACATGCTCCTTCAGGATGGATCTGCGGCAACGCGCACCATGCGCTTGCCTTTGTTGTCGCCGGCCAACAGCCCGATCAATGCTTGGGGGGCATTCTCAAGCCCCTCAACGATGTCTTCGGTCACTTTGATCTGGCCATTCGCCACCCATGTTTGCAGTGCGCGCAGCGCCTTTGCATCATTGTGAGCCCAATCCATGACGATAAAGCCTTCCATGCGCAGACGTTTTACCACCACAAGGCCGGGCAGATTGCGCGGGCCGGTGGGGGTTTCGGTGTCGTACTGGCTGATGGCACCACAGCAAACGATGCGGCCTTTTTCGTTCATGCTGAACAATGCGGCTTCCAACACTTTGCCGCCGACGTTGTCGAAATACACATCGACGCCATCAGGGCAGGCAGCCCGCAACGCTTTGGACATGCCCGGCGCGCGGTAATCAATGCAGTCGTCAAAGCCCAATTCATCTTTGACCCATGCGCATTTATCCGCGCCGCCCGCGATGCCGACCACGCGACAGCCAAGCGCCTTCGCGATTTGCCCGACATAGCCGCCGACCGACCCTGCCGCTGCCGATACCAGCACGGTTTCCCCTGCAATCGGCTGGCCCACTGAAATCAACCCGTGAAACGCCGTCTTGCCCGCGATGCCATAGACGGACATCAGGTTGGACAGTTCCGGCACCTTGGGCAGCTTTTCGCAGCTGCGCGCGTCAGCCACGACGTAGTTCGACCAGGTTGCTTCGGCTGCGACGATATCGCCAACCGCCAGACGGTCCGACTTGGTCTCGGTCACTTCGCAGATCGCGTAGGTGGGCATGGCGTCCCCTGCATTCACGGCTGCACGGTACGTGGCCCCCTTCATCCACGATCGGTTTGCCGCGTCGATGGACATCAGGATGACTTTCAGCACAACCTGACCGTCGCCAGCGGTGGGCATATCGGCTGTGGCTTCTTTGAAATGCGCAAGCGTCAACGCGTCGGTTGGTAGCTCGGCAATTACGATTTGTTTGTTTGTCATTTCAGGGTCCTTCTGGGCTCAAGCAACGTCGAGCACGACTTTGCCAAGAACCTTGCGATCCTGCATGAGGGTCAACGCGTCAGCAGCCTTTTCCAGCGGGAAACGGGCTGAGATACGTGGCTTGATCTTACCCTCGGCATACATCCGGTACAGATCAGCCATGTTTTCCGCATGGGCCTTTGGTTCACGCAGGGTATGCGCACCCCAGAACACGCCAACGATCTGGCAGCCTTTCAGCAAGGTCAGGTTCAGCGGAATCTTCGGGATGCCTGCCGGGAAGCCAACGACCAGATAGCGGCCTTTCCATGCAAGCGCACGCACGGCTGGTTCGGCGTAGGCACCACCGACGGCATCATAGACGACATCAACACCGTCACCGCCCGCAAGCTGTTTGATCTGGTTCGAGAACTCTTTTTGCGCGGCACGGTCGTCCATATCGCGGCTGTAGACGATTGTTTCATCCGCACCCAGATCGCGACAGAACTGCGCCTTTTCCTCGGACGATACGGCGGCGATGACTTTTGCACCGGCAGCTTTGCCCAACTCGATCGCAGCAGCACCCACGCCACCCGCCGCACCAAGGATCAGCAGGGATTCGCCAGCCTTGATTTCAGCGCGGTTTTTCAACGCGTGATGCGAGGTACCATAGGTCAGCACCAAACATGACGCTTCGTCATATGGCATCGCATCAGGGATTTTCATGACCCGTCCGGCGTCGATACACATCTCGGTGGCAAAGCCGCCAAAGCCGCTCATCGCCAGCACACGGTCGCCGACAGCAAGGTTTTTGACACCTTCGCCGATGGCGTCAACATCACCTGCAACTTCGCCACCGGGGGCAAAGGGGCGCGGCGGTTTCATCTGGTAAAGATCCTGAATTATCAACGTGTCAGGGAAATTCAGGCCGGCAGCGCGCACACGAATACGGACCTCGCCTTTCTTCGGTTCGGGCTGTGGCAGCTCGGTCAGTTCAAGGGTTTCGGGGCCGCCTGGTGCGGTGCTTAGCATGGCTTTCATTTCGACATTCCTCCTCAAGAATTTGCAAACAATAGGCGCGTTCAGAAACTGTCTTGTCAATCGAATTTCGAAATGCAATTTTGCAGTGCGGAATTGTTATCCGCAAAAACGAGGGGGGAGAAGACGATGCAGTCCAATCAGGAACTGGAGGGTTTCCGCATTGAACTACGCGATTGGCTCGAGGCAAATTGCCCGGCCGAAATGCGCGGTGGCGAAGCCAGTGAAGCATCCATTTGTTGGGGTGGCAAGAATTTCGAGTTCGAATCCGACGCACAACGCGACTGGATGGAACGCGCTGCATCCAAAGGTTACACCGTGCCCACGTGGCCGGTTGAATATGGCGGTGCCGGGCTGACGCGTCCGCAGGAAAAGATTTTCAAAGAGGAAATTAACCGCATCGGTGCCCGCAGTCCTTTGGACAGCTTTGGCATCTGGATGCTTGGGCCAGCCTTGTTGCATTTCGGATCGCACGAACAAAAACTGCATTATCTGCCCCCGATTGCACGCGGTGAAATCCGCTGGTGCCAAGGCTATTCCGAGCCGGGTGCAGGGTCCGATCTGGCCAGCGTCCAGACCCGCGGCGAAGACAAGGGCGACCACTGGTTGGTGAACGGCCAGAAAATCTGGACTTCATACGCCGACAAGGCAGACTGGATTTTCGCGCTGATCCGCACCGACCGCGAAGCGCCCAAGCACAAGGGCATTTCGTTCCTGTTGATCAATATGGAAGAGGCGGGCGTTGAAACACGCCCGATCAAGCTGATCTCGGGCGCGTCCGTGTTCTGCGAAACATTCTTTACCGATGTGAAGGTGCCGAAACACCAGATTGTCGGCACCGAAAACCGCGGTTGGGACGTGGCGAAATACCTGCTGACCCATGAACGCGAGATGATTTCCGGCGGCGGCCAAGGCCTGTCTGGCGGGCGTGCTTTGGGGGCGGTTTTGAACGAATCCCTTGGCGAAGGTCAGGAAATGGAGACCACCCTGCGCGCCGACGCGATGCGCTGCGAGGTGGATGCGCTGGCGATTGGGCTGACACTCGAGCGCTATAAGGATCAGGCCGAAGCAGGAACCGGTGCGGGTGATGCATCTGCGATGCTGAAATACATGGGCACCGAGCTGAACAAACAGCGCCACGAATTGCTGATGGCTGCGGGCGGGTCCGATGCGTTGGAATGGGACGGTCCCTTGGGCAATCGGCCAGCCGATTGGCTGCGCACCAAAGCGAATTCTATCGAAGGCGGCACATCCGAGGTGATGCTGAGCATCGTGTCGCGTCGCGTACTTGGGCTGGGGGCATAAATTATGGCAAATCTGGTAATGACCGAAGACGAAACCATGCTGGCGGATGCCGCGCGGGGTTTTCTGGACAAATCCGCCCCCGTCAAAGCGTTCCGTGACCTGCGCGATGCGGGCAAAACCCACGATGCGAAGATGTGGAAAGAAATGGCCGATATGGGCTGGGCCGGCGTATTGGTGCCTGAATCTGCTGGCGGTTCCGATATGGGCCATGCCGCTGCGGGTGTGCTGGCACATGAAATGGGCAAGACCCTGGTCGTCAGCCCGTTTCTGTCGACCGCCGTGATCGCCGCGACTGCGCTGCGCAATGTCAGCGATGCACGGGCGGAGAAAGCTTTGGCTGCGATTGCGACGGGTGACGTGACCTATGCGCTTGCCGTTGACGAGACGCCCAAGTTCAACCCCGAAGCTGCGTCGATGGTGGCCACGCGCGAGGGCAACGGCTTCCGGCTGAGTGGTAAGAAAACATTTGTCGTGGATGGGGCGCTGGCAGATCGTTTGCTGGTGCTGGCTAAAACCGATGATGGTTTGACCCTGTTCGATATCCCCGCCGACCGCGCAGGCATCAATCGCACCGCGCAAAACATGATCGACGCACGGGATTCCGCGCGCGTTGATTTTGATAACGTCGAAGCCACGGGCGAGGATGTGCTAGGTCAGGTCGATAGCGCGATGAGCGTGTTGAAGCCTGCGCTTGAAGCAGGTCAGGCAGCACTTGCTGCTGAAATGGCGGGCCTGTCTGCCGGTGCCTTCGGGATGACGGTCGCTTACCTGAAAGAGCGCAAGCAATTCGGCACTGTCATTGGCAATTTTCAGGCCTTGCAGCACCGCGCCGCCCATCTGTGGTGCGAGATCGAGGTGACGGCATCGGCGATCCTGAACGCAGGTCGCATGCTGGACGAAGACCCTGATAACGCGACGATGGCCGTTTCACTGGCCAAGGCGCGGGCGACTTCGACAGCGCAGCTGGCGGTTCAGGAAGGTGTCCAGATGCATGGCGGTATCGGCATGACCGACGCCTATGACATCGGATTTTACATGAAACGCGCCCGTGTGGGTGCCGAATGGCTCGGCGATTACGGCTATCACGCGGCCCAAGTCGCCAAGCACAGAGGATTTTAAACTATGGATATCAATACACTTTTCGGCCTTGAAGGCAAAACCGCCCTTATTACCGGCGGGGCCACAGGTATTGGCCGCATGGCTGCCGAAGCGCTGATCCGTGCGGGTGCGACTGTCTTGATCGCCAGCCGCAAGGGGGACGCCTGCGAGGCCGTCGCCGCAGAGCTGAACGCGATGGGTGCCAGCGGTAAAGCCATCGGTTTTGCCGGCGATGTCGGCACCGAAGCGGGGGTCGATGCCATGGTCGAGGCGGTAAAGGCGCGCACGGATCGCCTTGATATCCTGATGAATAACGCGGGCATTACATGGGGTGCGCCCTTGGGGGATTTCCCGTTCAAGGCATGGGAAAAGGTGATGGCGGTGAATGTCGCGGGTCTGTTCGACCTGACGCAAAAACTGCTGCCCATGCTCAAGAAACACGCGACCATCGAAGACCCTGCACGGGTTGTGAATGTGGGCTCGGTCATGGGTGAACGCGAGATGGGCGATGGGGCCTATAGCTATTCCGCGTCCAAGGCCGCCGTGATCCACCTGAGCAAGATTTTGGCAAAGGAATTGGCGGGTGATGCGATCACCGTCAACGCCTTGGCACCGGGTCCGTTTGTGTCGCGCATGACCGCCTTTGCCACCCATGACGAAGACATGCGCAGCAAGGTCGGCGAAGATGTGCCGCTGCGTCGCGTGGGTACGGATACTGACATCGCGGGCTGTATGCTGTTTCTTTGTGGGATCGGCGGGGCCTATGTTACGGGCGCTGTCATTCCGGTGAGCGGCGGCATCAATGTGATGAGCGGGCCGAACATCTTTGAACAAGCATTGCATTAAGGGGCTATGATGGACATCCGATTTGATAACCGCGTGGCGATTGTAACAGGCGCTGGTACCGGTCTTGGCCGCAGCCACGCCTTGGGGCTGGCCGCGCGTGGTGCCCGCGTTATGGTTAACGACCTTGGCGTAACAACAGACGGGCAGGGGGCATCATCCACCGCCGCCGAAGCCGTTGCGCAGGAAATCCGCGATGCGGGTGGCGAGGCGATGGCACACGGTTGCGATGTGTCGGACGAGGCAGGCGTCGCCGATATGGTCGCAAAGGTCATGGAGGCATGGGGCCGCATTGATATCGTGGTCAACAACGCCGGTATCTTGCGCGACAAGACGTTCTCCAAGATGGAGATGTCGGATTTCCGTAAGGTCGTCGATGTGCACCTGATCGGTTCTGCCAATGTCACCCACGCGTGCTGGCCGATCATGCGCCAACAGAAATACGGTCGCATCGTGCTGACCTCGTCGGCGTCGGGCCTTTATGGCAACTTTGGCCAGTCCAACTATGGCGCGGCCAAGGCGGCGATGATGGGGTTGATGAACGTGCTGCATCTGGAAGGCGCGCGCGACAACATCCGCGTCAACACGCTGGCCCCCACGGCTGCAACACGGATGACCGCCGATCTGCTGCCCGAACAGGCGCAGGAGTTGCTGGCCCCCGAAACCATCACACCCGGCTTGCTGTATCTGGTCAGCGAAGACGGCCCCAGCCGGGTGATCCTGGGTGCGGGTGCGGGCAGCTTTGCCCAAACGCGTGTCTATGAAACCGAAGGCGTGACCTTGACCGGCGATGACAATACCCCCGAAGGTGTTGCCGCAGCTTTTGACAAAATTACCGACGCGGCAGGCCAGCAAGAGCTGACCGATGCCTTTAGCCAAACCAAGAAATACGCTCTGAATGCAGCCAAGGCTCAAGGTCTTGATCTGGATTGGGGCTAAGAAACTAAATTTTAAAGGGAGATCACCATGCGTGACGCAGTAATCGTATCAACGGCCCGTACCCCGATTGGCAAAGCCTATCGCGGTGCGTTCAACAACACGACACCTCAGGAACTGGCAGGTCATGCCATCGCCCACGCGGTGAAACGTGCTGGCGTAGACATGTCTGAAATTCAGGATTGCATCATCGGTGCCGCGCTTCAGCAAGGCCACTCCGGTGGTAACATCGCGCGTCAGGCTGCGATCCGCGCGGGTCTGCCCGTGACCGTTGCGGGCATGTCGCTGGACCGTCAATGTGCCTCTGGCATGATGGCGATTGCGACGGCGGCCAAGCAGGTTATCACCGACGGCATGGATGTAGTCATTGGCGGCGGTGTCGAAAGCATTTCGATGGTGCAAACACCTGAAATGCGCGTGAAAGCCGACAGCTGGATTAAAGAGCACAAGCCCGAACTGTACATGACCATGCTCGAAACAGCCGAGACCGTGGCCGAGCGTTACAACGTCAGCCGCGAGCGTCAGGACGAATATGCAGCCCGTTCGCAAGAACTGACCCACCTGGCCCAGGAAGCAGGCAAGTTCGACGACGAGATCGTGCCTCTGACCTCCAAGATGCTGGTTCAGAACAAAGAAACCAAAGAGATTTCCGAGCACGAAGTCACGCTGGAAAAAGACGAGGGCAACCGCCCCGGCACATCCGCTGAAAGCCTTGCCGGCCTCAAGCCCGTGCATTCCGACGGTATTCACATCAAAGAAGGCAAGTTCATCACCGCTGGTAACGCATCCCAGTTGAGCGATGGCGCATCGGCGACCGTGATCATGGAAGCCAAAAAGGCCGAGAAAATGGGCCTGCAGCCTTTGGGCCGTTACATGGGTGTGATGGCCGCCGGCTGTGAGCCCGACGAAATGGGTATCGGCCCGATCTATGCCGTGCCACCGCTGTTGAAAGCCCATGGCCTCAAGATCGAAGACATCGGTCTGTGGGAATTGAACGAAGCCTTCGCGGTTCAGGTGATCCAGTCGCGTGACGTCTTGGGTATTCCTGACGAATTGCTGAACGTGAACGGCGGCGCGATCTCTATCGGTCACCCCTACGGCATGTCCGGCGCACGCATGGTTGGCCACGCGCTGATCGAAGGCAAACGTCGCGGTGCAAAATACGTTGTCTGCACCATGTGTGTTGGCGGCGGCATGGGTGCTGCTGGCCTGTTCGAGGTTCTGTAAGCAGCTATGGGAGAGCTTTTGGTCATCCGCCATGGACAGGCGTCATTCGGGGCCGACAACTATGACAAGTTGTCGGATCTCGGACACCGGCAATCTGCGGCGGTTGGTCAGGCCCTTCGCGATATGGGGTGGGTGCCGGATCGTACGATCACCGGCACCCTGACCCGGCAAAAAGAAACGCTTGCCTCGATGGGCTTTGGGGCAGGCGACGAACATGCAGGTTTCAACGAATATGATTTTCAGGACCTGCTGAATGCCCGCTACAAAGGCGACGTGCCCGAGCTGGTCAAAGGCGACCGCAAAGTTCATTTCCGAACCCTGCGCGAGACGGTGTTTCAGTGGCAAGCGGACGAGATCGAAGGCCCCTCTGAAAGTTGGGGCACCTTTACCGGTCGCGTCGAGGCCGCCCGTCTTGCGGCCTGTGCCACCGGTGCCGAACGGGTGCTTGCTGTCAGCTCTGGCGGGGTGATCGGGCAATTGACGGCGGCGTCATTGGGTGCGCCGGACAAGATGATGATGACCCTGAACCTGCAAATCAAGAACACGTCGATTACGAAATTTGTTTTCACCAATTCCGCGTTTTTTCTGCATGAATTCAACGCGACACCGCATATGATGTCCGGCGACGCCGCCGGCATGTTGACCTATAGCTAAGGAATAAACTCATGAGTACCGATACACAAACGCTCGATATTCCAAAGGTCACCGCCTATCTGGAAAAACACCTTGACGGCTTTGAAGGCCCGCTTGAGGTCACCAAATTTCAGGCCGGGCAGTCGAACCCGACTTTCCTTTTGAAAACACCCAGCCGCAACTTTGTGCTGCGCCGCAAACCGCCAGGGGTTTTGTTGAAATCAGCCCATGCGGTTGATCGTGAATTCCGCGTGCAAAAGGCATTGCAGGATACGGATGTACCGGTGTCAAAGATGCATTTGTTGTGTGAAGACGACGATGTGATCGGGTCCGCCTTCTATATCATGGACCACATCAACGGGCGCAACTTCATGGACCCCCGCATGCCGGACGAGACCAATGAAACGCGCGCCGGGATCATGGACGAAATGAACCGCGTGCTGGCGGCCCTGCACGAGGTCGATATCAATGCAGTCGGGCTGGCGGATTACGGCCCTCCCGGCAATTATTACGAACGTCAGGTCGGGCGCTGGACCAAACAGTACCGCGCGTCCGAAACCGAAGACCAGCCCGCAATGAACGAGCTGATTGAGCGTCTGACCGCCAGCATTCCGGCGGATGACGGCCAGCGCACGCTGGTGCATGGCGATTACCGTATCGACAACATGATGTTTGAAAAGAACGGCACGAAATGTCTGGCCGTGCTGGATTGGGAGCTGTCGACGATCGGCCACCCTTACGCCGATCTGGCCGCCGTTATCATGCAATGGCAGATGCCCGCAGGCCCCGAAGGCCGCGGTTTCGGCGGCGCGGATCGCAAAACGCTTGGCGTGCCAACGGATGAAGAGTTTATCGCAAAATATTGCGAGCGCCGTGGCCTGAAAGACATTGATAACTTTGGCTTCTATCTGGCGTTTTGTTTCTTCCGCATGGCGGCGATCATTCAGGGTGTGCTAAAGCGCGCGCTGGATGGTAACGCGTCGAACCCCGAACGCGCGATGAAGGTCGGGGCCTATGTGCCGGTCTTTGCGGCCAACGGTTTGAAAGCATTGGATAGCAAATAAGATGGCAAACCACGAGTTCGCGACCGACCCGTCAGAGGCAAAGGATAGAAACTTTGTCACGGCTTTGGCGCGTGGGCTTGACGTTTTGCGGTGTTTTCGTGCAAATGAATCGGCCCTGACGAACACCGATTTCTCAGAACGAACGGGGCTGCCAAAGGCGACGGTATCACGGCTGACCCATACGCTGTGCGAGCTTGACTATCTTGTCGTTGATCCGCGTACGGGCACCTACCGTTTGGGCGCGGGGGTCCTGCAATTAGGTTTTGGTGTGTTGACCAGCATGGAAATCGGCGACCGTGCTGGCGAAGAAATGAAGGCGCTGCGCGACGGCCCGAATTCCTATATCACCGTCGCCATAGGAGAGCCGTACCGGCTGGATGTGGTCTATGTCTGTACCAAGCGGTCCCGCGAGGACGTGGCGCTGCAAATGCGGGTCGGGTCCCGTTTGCCATTGTTTGATTCCGCCATCGGGCGGGCCATCATGGTCGGCATGGACGACGTCATGCGCGAGCGGTCCTTTGCGATCGCTGCGCAGACTGATCCCGAATTAGAGGCGCGCGGGCGGGCAAGCTATGCCGCTGCTGTGACGGAGTTTGCGGAAAAAGGGTTCTGTTCCAGCTATGGGGACTGGCGGCCTGATGTGAATGGCATCGCGGTGCCCGTGTTTTCGCCAAACGGATCGATTGTTTACGGCCTGAACATTGGCGGCCCGGCATTTCACGTCAAGAAAAAGCAGCTTGAGACAGTCTATGCGAAACGTCTGATCAAAGCGGCGGAAGCCATCAGCATCCGGTACTGACCCCCGGACCTTTGCAGAACAATTACTGTTCAGAATCAATTTACAACGCGTCGGGGCCTCTCTTGCGGCGGGTTTTGTGTCGCATTGCGAACCACATACCGGATTCCACGACAATCAATCTGCACACCTGCAAAAAAGTGACGTAAGGGCAAAAAAAATTGCTGGATCAATCCTGCCGGACAATTGTCAGGATGCCGTCTATTTTGGATGCAGATATGCAAATTTTGGACTTTCTGAAAATCACATAAGTTACAAGATGTTAGCGGGTATATTGCTTTGAAATTGGGCGGAGCGTCCAAAATTGCGCATATCTTGGGCACGAGAAAGGCAGCGCAACATATGACATAACTTGGCCCCGTTTGCCGCAACTTTTGAACAGAGGCGCTTGACAATGGAGGCCATTATGCAAGGCTTCGGCCAAGGCTTGGCATTCAAAAAAATCGCATCAAAGCGCCGGGCCGTCCTTGGGAGGATTAAAATGAAAAATATCACTAAACTGGGCGCGGTTTCTGCGCTTTCTTTGGTCTTGGGCGCAAGCGCAGCCTTTGCCGAAAACATCAAAATTGCATTTATCGACCCACTGTCCGGCCCGTTTGCAAGCACCGGCACAAATGGTCTGCACCAGTTCGAATTCGCTGCTGACTATATGGTCAACGCGAAAGGCGGTCTGCTCGGCGGCGACCAAATGGAAATCGTTGCATTTGATAACAAAATCAGCCCGAAAGAATCGCTGATCCAGCTTCAGGTCGCGATCGACCAGGGCATCCGCTATATCGCACAGGGTAACTCTTCGGGTGTTGCGAACGCGCTGACCGAAGCCGTCGACAAGCACAACAAACGCAACCCGGACAGCCGTGTTCTGTTCCTGAACTACGCCGCTGTTGACCCGGCCCTGACAAACGAAAAGTGTAACTTCTGGCATTTCCGTTTTGACGCCAACGCCGACATCAAAATGGACGCATTGACCGATGTTATCGCGCAAGACGAAGGCATCAAAAAAGTATACCTGATCGGTCAGGACTATTCCTTTGGTAAGGCCGTTGCCGCTGCTGCAAACAAGATGCTCGGTGAAAAGCGCCCCGACATCGAAATCGTTGGCGACGAACTGCACCCAATCGGCAAGGTTAAGGACTTCACGCCTTACGCCCGCAAAATCGTATCCTCGGGTGCCGACGCGGTTATCACCGGTAACTGGGGCGCAGACATGCTGGGTCTGGGTAAGTCAGTCATCGAAAACGGCTTTACCGGCCCGATCTACACCTACTACGCAGCTGGTTCCGGTATCACGGGTGCATTCGGCGAAAGCGGCAAGGGTCGCATCCGTTTGATTTCCCAAGGTGGGATCAACCCGATCGCAACCGATGAAGCACGTGCGACATATGAGGCGTTCGAGGCGAAATACCCTGAAGGCAACATCGACCAAAGCCGTATCTTCAACGTTATCGGCATGCTGGCCGAAGCGATCACCGAAGCGGGCACCGCAACTGACGTTGTAGCGGTTGCGAGCAAGCTGGAAGGTATGGAGTATGACAGCATGTGGGGCGGCAAGATCTTTATGCGCCCACAGGATCACCAAGCGATCCAGGACATGCATGTTGGTGTTCACACGAACGAAGGCCTCGACTTTGATTATGACAACTCCGGCTTCGGTGTTCTGACAGAATCGACAGTTGAAATGGCATCGATGGACAGCCCAACAACCTGCGAAATGAAGCGCCCTTAACCCGCGTTTTGACGGCCCGTCGGGAAGACCCTGGCGGGCCGATTTTCTCTGATATTCACCACCACTCTACTGGAGGGGCCTAATGGACCTCATTCTCGTCAATCTGATCGACGGGCTGGTAACTGGATTGCTGTTGTTCATGCTCTCCGCCGGTCTGACCCTAATTTTCTCGATGATGGGTGTTTTGAACTTTGCCCATGCCAGCTTTTACATGCTGGGCGCATACTTCGCTTACCAGATCAGCCTAGCGCTTGGTTTCTGGATGGGGCTTTTGATAGCGCCAATTGTGGTGGGTGTGCTGGGTGCCGGTGTTGAACGCTATGGCCTGCGCCGCGTTCACCAATATGGCCACGTACCCGAACTGATCTTCACCTTTGGTCTGGCTTTGCTGATCGAAGAAATGGTGCAATTCATCTGGGGCAAGAACCAGATGGCTTATTCGGTACCCGAAGTGTTGAACTTCACCGCCTTCGCCATCTCTGGCAACTCCATCCCTGCGTATAAAATCTTTATGATCTTCATCTCGGTCGCGATCTTTATTGGTCTGCTGTATATTCTGACCAAGACCCGCGTTGGTATGATCATTCAGGCCGCGCTAAGCTATCCTCGCACAGTCGAGGCATTGGGCCATAACGTTCCATTGATCTTTATGGGTGTGTTTGGCGTCGGGACGGCACTTGCCGGATTGGCTGGCGTTATTGCCGGCCCTGTCCTTGGCACCTTCCCCGGCATGGCTTTTGTGCTTGGGTCTATCGTGTTTGTGACAATTGTGATCGGCGGACTTGGGTCCCTTTGGGGCGCTTTGGTTGCATCCCTGCTGATCGGTTGGATCACGACCTTTGCCAAATCCTATAACATCGAAATGGAAGACGTGCTGAACGCCATCGGGATTTCAACACCTGAAAACCTGAGCGACAGCGTCTTTCGCGATTTCTGGAGCCTCACAAGCCCGCAGATCGCTGATATTCTACCCTATATCCTGATGGTGCTGATCCTTATCTTCCGCCCAGCAGGTCTTTTCGGAAAGCGCCAGTCATGACAGTATCAGACCCTAAACACGACGTTCCAGAAGGCGCGCGCTATAAAGAGCAGATTACCACTGATCCATCGAAACCGGCGCAAAGAATGCGCGCTGGTTCCATGACAATGACGTTGGCCCCCTGGCTGATTGCCATTTTGGTTCTGGTGTTCCTGCCGGCGGTTTTCACCAACAATTCCGCGCTCACAATTATGAACCAGATGTCGATCACAATCGTGTTCGCGCTGGCCTATAACATGCTGTTGGGGCAGGGGGGCATGCTGTCCTTTGGTCATGCGGTTTATGCGGGTGTGGGCGGCTTCGCCTGTATGCACATCATGAACATGTCGGATTTCTTTGAATCCATTCCATTGGTCATCCTGCCAATCTTTGGCGGCTTGTTCGGCATGGGCCTGGCGATGATCGTCGGCTCGTTCTCGACGCGGTCTGCCGGTACGGTATTCGCCATGATCTCTCTGGGGGTCGGTGAACTGATCGCGGCTTGTTCCGTTATCATCGTTGCCTTTTTCGGTGGCGAAGAAGGGATCAGCGGCGACCGAACCTATGCGCAGCCCTTCTTTGGCGTTGAATTCCTGCAGCAGATCGAAGTGTATTACCTCACCATCGCATGGCTCGTGATTTCCGCAGTGCTTATGTATCTTTGGAGCCGCACGCCGGTTGGCCGCATGGCGAACGCCGTGCGCGACAACCCCGAGCGCGCTGAATTCCTTGGCTATTCCTCGCGGTGGGTCCGCTACTACAGCTTTATCGCATCGGGCTTTTTCTGCGGCATAGCGGGCGGGCTTTTCGCGATCAACTATGAAATCCTGACCGAAGAAAACCTGAACACCACGTCTTCCGGCGTGATCCTTCTGGTGACTTTCTTGGGCGGCGTTGGCTTCTTCTTTGGGCCGATCATTGGAGCGATTGCCTTTACCCTTCTGCAGACGGTTCTTAGCCTTTCGACTGAGCTATGGGCGTTTTATGCGGGTGTCTTGTTTGTTGCGACAGTGATGTTCTTTCCGGGTGGCCTGGCCGGATTGATCATGATGCACGTCCCTGCCTTCAAACTGGGCAAGTCCAGCGGTCTTGTCATGCCCTACCTCAAGACGTTGTTGCCCGGTGCAATTGGCGTGTTGGGTCTGGCAGCTTTGGTCGAAATGACATTCCATTTCCGCCATGCCGCAACAGGTGACGATGAAATGACGCTCTTTTGGACAACCTTCAACAGCCACGATGTCCTACCTTGGGTCATTGCGATTGCGATCACGGTGATCGGTCTTGGCATCGCCAAGGTCACAGCACCTAGCCTGAAAGAAGCATGGAACGAAGCAAACACAGCAGGAGGCGCGTCATGAGCACACCAGCCCTTGAACTAATCGGCCTCAAGAAAAGCTTTGGCAAGGCCGAGATCATTCGCGGCATTGACCTGAGCATCGGAAAAGCCGAACGCCACGCCATCATCGGCCCGAACGGGGCCGGTAAATCGACACTGTTCAACCTGATCACCGCACGGTTTGCGCCGACGGCAGGTACGGTAAAGCTGCATGGTGAAAATCTGGCAGGGCTGGAACCCTTCCAGATCAACCGCAAAGGCCTGAGCCGGTCTTTCCAGATCACCAACATCTTTCCGGCGATGACCGTGTTTGAAAACGTGCGCTGTGCCTTGCTTTGGTCGCAGGGGTACAAGTACAGCTTCTGGCATCTGGTCAACAGCAAGCGCGATCTGACCGAAGGTGCCGAGGCCATTTTGGACCAGATCAACCTGCTGGAGCGGCGCAATCTTCCGGCTGGCACGTTGTCCTATGCCGAACAGCGCGCGCTTGAAATCGGGATTACCATTGCCGGTGGCGCTGATGTCATCATGCTGGACGAACCCACAGCAGGGATGAGCAACACCGAGACCGATTACATCACCGACCTGATCCTCAAGGTGACGGCTGGTAAAACCCTGATCATGGTTGAACATGACATGGGCGTGGTCTTTGGTCTGGCCGACCGCATTTCGGTGCTGGTCTATGGCGAAATCATCGCCACAGGAAAACCCGCAGACGTGCGCGCCGACGCACGCGTTCAAGAAGCCTACCTTGGCGCTGCATTGGAGGCAGAACACTAATGATGCTCGAAGTCACCGATATGCATGCCTATTATGGCAAATCTCACATCCTTCAGGGTGTGAATCTGAATGTAAACGAGGGCGAGATCGTCGCCCTTTTGGGCCGCAACGGGGTGGGGCGTTCCACCACTTGCAAGGCCATCATGGGCGAAGTCGAACCGCACGGATCGGTCAAGTTTCAGGGTCAGGAAATCGCCGGCAAGAAGGCGTTTCAAATTGCCAACATGGGCATCGGATATGTGCCTGAGAACCGCGATATCTTTCCCGGTCTGACCACGCGGCAGAACCTGACGCTGGGCCTCAAACCGGGCCAAAAGGATGGCGCGGGCCGTTGGTCGATGCAGGCCATGTTCGAAATGTTTGAAAACCTTGACCGCCGCGCCGATGTCGAAGCGTCGGTTCTGTCGGGTGGCGAACAGCAGATGCTGACCATGTGCCGCACGCTGATGGGCGACCCTGATCTGGTGATGATTGACGAACCAACCGAGGGGCTTTCCCCGCAGATGGTTCAAAAGGTCGCCGAAGTGCTGAAAGAAATCGCAAACCGCGGTATTTCAACATTGCTGGTCGAACAAAAGCTGTCCATCGCGATGGATATTGCGGATCGTGTTTATGTCATGGGCCACGGTCAGGTTGTGTTCGAAGGCACGCCTGCCGAATTGAAAGCACGTGATGATGTGCGCAAGGAATGGCTCGAAGTCTGATCTTCGGATCGCTTCTGCCGGTTAGAAAAACGTCGCTTCTGGCGGCCTCATCCTCCTGAGGCGCTGATGCGTCTTAGGGGGATTTTTTATGGGTTTCGATAGTAATCGGCTGGGCCGTATCGGCGACTGGATGCAAAGCTATGTGGATCACAACCGTTTTGCGGGGTGTTCTGTATTGGTGGCGCAAGCGGGCCGCGAAGTGTATTTCAACGCGACCGGCCAGCGCGATGTGGAAGCAGGCAAACCCTTTGAGCGCGACACGATTGCGCGCATCTATTCGATGACCAAACCCATCACGTCGGTCGCGATCATGATGCTGGCAGAACGCGGGCTTTTCCATCTGGATGCCCCTGTGTCGGATTTCATTCCCGCCTTTGCCAATATGGAATGCCTGATCCCCCGCGCCACGCGTATTGGCCAGACCGAACCCTGCCAGACGCCGACCTTGCACCACCTGCTGACCCACACATCGGGGCTTAGCTATCCGTTCAACCCCGGTGTGCTGGCCAAGGCGATGGATGAACACGACATCCTGTTTCGCGCTGATCAGGGGTCACTGGCGGAAATGACCGACCGTGTTGCCGCCCTGCCGCTTGCCTTCCAGCCCGGCAGCCGTTGGGAATATTCGGTCAGCATCGATGTGCTGGGCCGTGTGGTCGAGGTTGTTTCAGGCAAAACGCTTGAGCAGTTTTTTGTCGACGAAATCCTTGGGCCATTGGGCATGGACGAAACCCGGTTTTCCGTTCCCAAAGGTGCCCAAGATCGCTTTGCCGCGCTTTATACCCCGCTGGCAGGCAGTGCCTATGCGCTGAACGAGGCGAAACCGTCTGAACCCACGTTGCGCTGTGTGGACCGTCCCGAACAATCGCCATTCCTTAAAGCTGAAATGCATTCGGGCGGGGGCGGTTTGGTTGGCACCATTGATGATTACCTCAAGTTTACCGAAATGCTGCGCACCGGCGGGGCTGGGCTGATTTCGCCAAAAACGCTGGATTTCATGATGCGCAACCACCTGCCCGGCGACATCGCGTCGATGGGTCCGGCCAGCTTTGCCGAACAACCGATGGAAGGCATGGGCTTTGGCCTTGGCGGCGCTGTTGTGATGAACCCCGGCCGCGTGCGTGTCCCGTCAAGCGTGGGTGACTTCAGCTGGGGCGGCATGGCTTCCACCTTCTTTTGGGTTGATCCGGTGCTGGATCTATCCGTTGTATTCTTTACCCAGCTTGCCCCGTCCAGTTCCTATCCTGCGCGGCCACAGCTCAAGGCCCTTATTCACGGAGCGATGACATGAACGATATCCTTTGGACCCCAACGCCAGAACGCTATGCCGCATCGACGATGGCCGCGTTCGAGCGTTTCCTGAAGGAAAAACACAACCTGACCTTTGCGGATTACAACGCCATATGGCGGTGGAGTGTGGATGATCTGGATGCTTTCTGGGGCGCGATCTGGGAATTTTTCGACGTAAAGGCCAGCGTGCCATGCACCAAAGTATTGGCAAAACGCCAGATGCCCGGTGCCGAATGGTGCCCCGGTGCCATGTTGAACTTCACCGATCAGATTATGAAGCACGTGGACAGCCAACCCGACGGGGACGCGCTGATCATGCAATCCGAAACCTTTGGTCGCAAGGTGCTGTCATGGTCGGACCTGCGCGCGCAAGTCGCCAGTGTTGCTGCGCGTTTGCGCGGCATGGGCGTCGAAAAAGGCGACCGCGTGGTTGCTGTGCTGCCCAATACCGAAACCGCGATGATCGCCTTTCTGGCAACGGCCAGTATTGGCGCAATCTGGTCTCTGTGCGCGCCTGATATGGGCCACGTCGCCATTCTGGACCGGTTCAAACAGATCGAACCCAAAGTGCTGATCGCTCAAGACGGCTATGTTCACGCGGGCAAAACCATCGACCGCCGCGAAATTCTGGCAGGCATCGAGGCAGAACTGCCGAGTCTCGCTCAATGCATCACCGTGCCTTTTGTCGGTGCCCTGCCCGCAGGCCATATCGCGTGGGATGAGTTGTTGCATGACAAGGCGGAATATTCCTCGACCCAAGTGCCCTTCGATCATCCGCTTTGGATCGTTTATTCGTCGGGGACCACGGGCAACCCGAAACCCATCGTGCATGGGCATGGCGGCATCATTCTGGAATCGTCCAAGCAATCGCTGCACCATGATTTCAAACGCGGCGGGCGCTATTGCTGGCTGACGTCTTCGGGCTGGATCATGTGGAATTCGCAGTTCACCGCCCTTGGCCAGGGTACCACTGTCGCGATGTTCGACGGGGCACCGAACCATCCCGACATGGGGGTGATCTGGCGATTTGTTGCGGATGAAAAGCTGGATTTCTTTGGCGCAGGTGCCGCGTTTTTCAGCGGCTGCATGAAGGCAGGCATCAAACCGCGAGAGGAAGTCGACCTAAGCGCGCTGAAATCGCTGGGGTCGACAGGATCGCCGCTTAGCTCTGACGCCTATGACTGGATTTACCGCGACGTCAAAGCCGATGTGTGGCTTGCCCCGATTTCCGGCGGCACCGATCTGGCCGGGGCTTTTGTGTTGGGGCACCCCGGCATGCCCGTGCGCGCAGGGGAAATGCAGTGCCGCGCGCTTGGCAATGCCGTGCGCGCCTTTGACGAAGACGGCACTGAATTGACCGGCGTTGTCGGCGAATTGGTCTGCACCGAACCGCTGCCGTCGATGCCGCTGTTTTTCTGGGGCGATGACGATGGCAGCCGGTTGCACGACAGCTATTTCGACACCTATCCCGGTGTCTGGCGTCACGGCGACTGGATCGAGATTAACGAAGAAGGCGGATCGGTGATCTATGGCCGGTCGGACGCCACGATCAACCGCAAGGGCCTGCGTCTTGGCAGTGCTGAAATCTATCAAGCGGTCGAAGGTCTTGACGATGTGATGGACAGCCTTGTCGTTGACCTCGAATTTCTCGGGCGCGAAAGCTTCATGCCGTTGTTTGTGGTTCCCGCAAAGGGCGTGGCGGTGGATGATGCGCTCAAAGACAAGATCAACGCAGCTATCCGCAAGAACGTGTCGGCCCGCTTTATCCCCAACGAAATCATCGAGGTCGCGGAAATACCGCGCACCCTTTCGGGCAAAAAGCTTGAGGTTCCGGTGAAAAAGCTGTTGCTTGGCCAAGATCCCGAAAAGGTCGTGAACCGCGATTCAATGGCCAATCCGGACAGCTTTGATTTCTACATCGCCTATGCCGCAAAGCGGGCGGCCCAAAAGGACTAATCCATGACAGATGCCGCCCACCAATTGCTTGAACTTCTCGACATCGAACAGCTTGAGGTCGACCTGTTTCGCGGCATCGGGTCGGGCGGCGAAACCACGACACGCATCTTTGGCGGCCATGTCATCGCACAGGCGTTGATGGCCGCCTATCGCACCGTACCCGACCGGATGTGCCATTCGCTGCACGCCTATTTCATCCGCCCCGGTGATCCGTCCATTCCGGTGATCTATCAGGTTGACCGCGCCCGCGACGGCGGCAGTTTCACCACCCGACGGGTTGTCGCGATCCAGCACGGGAAGCAGATTTTCAACCTCTCTGCGTCATTTCATGTGCAAGAAGATGGCTGGGATTACCAACACGCAATGCCGGATGTGAAAGGCCCCGAACATTGGCTGGACCGCCCCGACCTGCGCGAGCCGTATATCAACAAGATCCCCGAAGAATACCGCGATGATTTCCTGCGCGAACGCCCGATCGAAATCCGCGAAGTCGATCCGCGCGATCTGTTCGAGCCTGAAAAAACCACCGACAAGAACTATCTTTGGTTCCGGATGGAAGCAGCCAAGGGGCAATCGCCGATCATGCAGCAATGTCTGCTGGCCTATGCGTCCGATATGAACCTGCTGGGGTCGTCGCTGCGCCCGCACGGGCTGACGTGGTTTCAGGGCAAGGTGATGACCGCCAGCCTTGACCATGCCATGTGGTTTCATGCGCCCATCGATTTTTCAGACTGGCATCTTTACGAACTTGATGCGCCGTTCACGGGCGGGGCACGTGGGTTTAACCGCGGGCTGATTTACAACCAAAATGGCCAACTGGCGGCAAGTACGGCCCAGGAAGGCCTGATGCGTCCCTACAAGAAGAAAGAGACCTGATGACCCAGTCCGGTGGCCGCTATCCGGGGTGGCACCCGGGCATTGAACTGCGTGACGATTGGCTGGGGTTGGTGGATGAACCCATCATCGACCCTGACCGCGAAATCGTCGATCCGCATCATCACCTGTGGCGGCACGGCACCGATGAAAACCCGGCAGTTTACGAGATGGACGCGCTGTGGCGGGATACCGGATCGGGGCATAATGTTGTGCAGACAATGTACATCGAATGCCGGTCCTACTGGGATCTGGAGGCACCGGCACATCTGCAATCGGTTGCTGAAACACGCGAAGTCACGCGGATGGCAGCGACTGCTGGAGACGGGCAAGCCAAGATCGCCGGGATCATCGGGCAAACCGAACTGGTGCTGGACCCCGCGCTGCTGCACGAAGCGCTGGATGCGCACGCCGAAGCGGGACAGGGCTTGTTCAAAGGCATCCGCAATTCCGGTGCCCGCGATCCCGAACCCGCAACCCTTGCCATTCCGGGGCGCGGGGTGCCGAACCAATATGGTGACCCTGACTTCAGACGCGGGGCGGCGATACTGGGCGAACGCGGGCTAACGCTGGACAGTTGGCATTACCACCATCAGCATCAGGAATTTCTTGATCTGGCCTGCGCGGTTCCTGGCACGACGCTGATCCTTGACCACTTTGGCACCCCGCTGGGTGTTGGCCGGTTCGAGGGCATGCGCGACGAGATTTTCAAGGCGTGGAAGGATCACATGGCCGAGCTGGCTGAATGCCCTAATGTCATGGCCAAGCTGGGCGGGCTGTGCATGCCGGACAATGGTTATGGCTATATGCACCGCGATACGCCGCCTTCCTCGGATGAAATCGTCGAGGTGCAGGGCAAATGGTATGCGCATATGTTGGAAGTATTCGGGCCAAGCCGTTGCATGTTTGAAAGCAACTTTCCGGTGGACCGCACCGCTGTCAGCTATCCGGTGATCTGGAACGCGTTCAAGAAGATGTCAGCCAATCAGACGGAAGGCGAAAAGACGGCGCTGTTTTCCGGCACAGCGCGCCGCGTCTATGATCTGCCGCCCGCATAAAGCGGACGGCAGCGTTTTAGGTTAAGCGAACTTGAAAAAGCACAGCTTGTTGCCGTCATGGTCGCGGACATATGCGCCGTAGAAACGGTCGGGCACGCGCTGACCCGGAGCGCCGTCACAGGTCGCCCCCAGTTCAATCGCGCGGGCATAGATTTCATCCACTTCGGGCTTCGTCTCGGCCGTGAAGGCCACCATCACACCGTTGCCGGGGGTGGGGGCCTCTTTGTTGTAAGGCTCGCAAACCGCAATCATCGGTGTGCCACGGCCTGTGCCGATCATGGCGATGCGCCCTGCATCCACCAGCACTTTGGCACCTTTGCTTTCGAACAGATCGCAATAGAATTTTTTGGCGCGTTCCATGTCGGCAGTGCCAACTGTTGTGTACCCGATCATGAGGATGCTTTCTTGGGGTTGCGGATGTCACCAAACTGACGGTTCAGCTTGCGCATCCCGCCAATCCAACGATCATAATTGTCGGTTTTCTTGCGCATATAGTCCAACACCTGCGGGTGAGGGAGCACAAGGAACGTCTCGTTCCGGATGGTTTCTACACAGGCTTCTGCGACGGGTTCAGGCTCTAGCATGCCATCCAGAGCCGCAACAGATTCCTCGTGGCCACGGGTCATTTCGCTGCGCACCGCTTGTGGGCACAGCACCGAAACCTTGATCCCGTCATCACCATGGGTCATCGCCAGCCATTCGGCCAAGGCAACCGCCGCATGCTTGGTCACGCCATAAGGCGCGCAGCCGACCTGGTTCAGCAAGCCTGCCGCCGACGCGGTGTTCAACAGATAGCCGCCCCCGCGTTCGGTCATGCGGGGCACCAGATGACGTGCGGCCCAGACATGAGACATCACGTTGATATCCCAAATCCGCTGCCAATCGTCGTTGGATACTTCCATGCCGCCAGCCGTCAAAATCCCCGCGTTAGAGCAGAACAAATCAATCGGGCCAATATCAGCTTCGACCGCTTCGATCATATCCGCGATCTCTTGCTCGACGCCAACATTAACGCCAAACGCGACGCCGCCGATGCCATCAGCAACCTCTTGCGCGCCGTCCTTGTTCAGATCGACGCAAACGACTTTCTTGGCGCCTTCGGCAGCAAACCGAATGGCCATCGCCTTGCCGATACCACTTGCCGCACCGGTGACGACGATAATCTTGTCTTTGAGTTCCATATCAGCCCCTCACGTCCACATGTTCGATCCGCCACACACGGTCAGCGCCTGACCGGTCATGTAGCGGCTGGCATCAGAGGCCAGGAATACGGCAAGGCCCGCGAAATCATCAGGCTCACCCAAACGGCGCAGCGGGATGTCGTTTTTGATGCGCTCTTCGACTTCGGGATTGTCCCACAGTTCGCGCGCAAATTCGGTGCGAACAAGGCCGGGACAAATAGCATTAAAGCGGATGCCTTTCGGACCGAACTCAGCCGCAAGGTTGCGCACCAGCCCGATCAAGGCCAGCTTGGACATGCCATAGGTGCCCAGCATCACGGACGGTTTGAACGCCCCGATGGAGGACGTAAACGCCATCGATCCCGCGCCTTTTTCGACCATGTCAGGGGCAACCATCTGCGCCAGCCACAGGTTGGACTGCACATTGGCGTTCATGGTTTTCTGATAGGCATCGTCAGGGATTTCCGACGTTGGCCCGTAATAGGGGTTCACGCCGGCATTGCCGATCACGATGTCGATCTTGCCCGCAACTTTGTGGGTTTCATCGACCAAGGCTTGCAGCTGATCCTTGTAGCCCACGTTGCAGGCCACGCCGAATGCTTGGCCTTTGCCAAGCGCGTTGATTTCAGCGGCAGCAGCATCAAGCTGATCCTGCTTGCGCGCCGAAATGACAACAGTCGCCCCTTGTTCGGCAAGGGCCTTGGCCATCGCCAGCCCCATGCCTTTGGAGGCACCGGTTAACAGCGCCACCTTTCCGGTCAGGTCAAACAGGCTCATACGCCGCCCCGTGTCCGACCTGTTGCGATTTCTTCGCGGGCGCGGGATGTGCGCAGGTTGGATTCTTTGTAATCCTTGACCTCTGCGCGCGCGATCACGTGGTGGTGCACTTCATCAGGGCCATCTGCATAGCGCAGGGTGCGCTGCGCGGTGTACATGCCAGACAGTGGGGACCATTGCGAAATACCTGTGGCGCCGTGAACCTGCATGGCCTGGTCGATGATGTCGCATACCTTTTCTGGCACCATCGCTTTGATCATGCTGACCCAGATGCGGGCCTCTTTGTTGCCCAGCACGTCCATCGCCTTGGCCGCTTTGAGAACCATCAAACGCATGGCTTCGATTTCAATCTTGGCGCGGGAAATGGTTTCCATGTTCTTGCCAAGGTCGATGATCTTTTTGCCAAATGCCTCACGGCTCAGACCGCGTTCGATCATCAGATCCAACGCCTTTTCTGCCGCACCGATGGACCGCATACAGTGGTGGATACGGCCAGGTCCAAGACGCACTTGAGAGATTTCAAAACCCTTGCCTTCGCCCCATAGAATATTCGCTTCGGGGACGCGGACATTGGTGAATTTGATGTGCATATGCCCGTGTGGCGCATCATCATGGCCGAAAACATGCATCGGGCCTACGATTTCAACACCGGGTGTGTCGACAGGCACAAGGATCTGCGACTGCTGGCGGAAGGGTTCGGCGTTAGGCGATGTTTTCACCATTGTAATCATGATCTTACAACGCGGATCACCGGCACCGGAGATGTAATACTTCTCGCCGTTGATCACCCACTCGCCATTCTCAAGAACAGCCGAGGTGGAGATATTCTTGGCATCCGAGGACGCCATATCGGGTTCGGTCATCGCAAAGGCCGACCGGATTTCACCTGCCAGAAGCGGCTTGAGCCATTTGTCTTTCTGTTCTTGCGTACCGATGCGTTCCAATACCTCCATGTTGCCGGTGTCAGGCGCAGAGCAGTTCAGCGATTCAGCTGCCAGCGGGCTTTTGCCAAGCTCGGCCGCGATATAGGCGTAGTCGAGGTTCGACAAACCTTCGCCAGTTTCGGCGTTGGGCAAAAAGAAGTTCCACAACCCGCTTTCGCGCGCTTTTTTCTTGGCGGTTTCCAGCAGCTCAAGCTGACCTGGCCCATAGGACCAGCGATCGGCGCGGCCTTCGCCAAGGCGGAAATATTCATCTGTAATCGGATCGACGTTTTCGCGGATATGTTTGATCACGGCTGCCAAAAGCGGCTTGGCCTTTTCAGACATTTCCAGATTGTTCATTCCGGCCATTGCTTCGTTATGTGACATTCGGTGCCTCCCGGCTGTTAATTTCGGTTATTATTTATTGACCCAGTTGGGCTTACGCTTCTCGACAAAGGCTTGAACGCCTTCTTTGAAATCTTCGGTCTGTGCCAGTTCGCCTTGGACGACACGGCTGTACTCAAGGCTTTCAGGCAGGCCTTCGGCCACGTTCATGCTGTTCAAAATCCGCTTGGTCGCTTTGACCGACGACGGCGAGACAGAGCAAAGCTGTTCCGCCAGTTCCATCGCACGGGTCATCAACTGGTCGGCGGGCACCACTTCGTTACAACACCCCAGTTTCAGCGCTTCGGCAGCGTCGATGGTGCGGCCCGTCAGCATCAGTTCTTGCGCGGCAAGGCGCCCGATGTAGCGCGACAAACGCTGCACACCCGAGGCAGATGCGAAAAAGCCCACTTTGACTTCGGGCAAGGCAAACTTGGCCGTATCGGCGGCAAGGATAATGTCGCAAGACAGCGCGGTTTCAAACCCGCCACCCATGGCGAACCCGTTCACAGCAGCGATGATCGGCTTTTCCAGATCAAACCGCGAGGACAAACCGGCAAAACCCGTCGAGGCCAGTGTTTTCTTGGACCCGCCCGATGCCGTGGCCTTGAGGTCATTGCCTGCGGTAAACGCCTTGTCGCCCGCACCGGTCAGCACCGCGACCCACAGATCCTGGTCTGCGGCAAAAGCATCCCAGCAATCGCTCATTTCCTGATGCATTTCGGCATGAACGGCGTTGTACACTTCGGGCCGGTTCATGGTGACGATCAGGATATGACCCTTTTTCTCGGTCTTGATGAATTCATAGCTCATGTTTTCAGCCCTCCGGTATCAATCTCGGTGAATTTGCCGCCGCTTTTCGCCAGATCACGCAGCAGTCGCGCGGGGGCAAAGGCGGGGTCTTCGGCACCCAGACGTTCCATCACGTCCAGCACGGCCTGCGCACCGACCATGTCACCATAGAACATCGGACCACCCTTGTCGGCGGGCCAGCCATAGCCGTTCAGCCAGACCACATCGATGTCGGACGGGCGCTGCGCCTTGTTTTCCTCGAGAATTTTGACGGCCTCGTTGATCATTGGATAGATGCAGCTTTCGATGATTTCATCCGCTGACATTGACGATGCTTCAGCACCGGTAATGTCCTTGATCACGCGAGCCACCACGTCCGACGGGATCGGGCGGCGGGTTTCGTCATAGTCGTAGAAACCGGCTTTGGTCTTCTGGCCGCGACGGTCCATTTCGCACAGCGCATCGCGAATCGGGTTGTCGGTCTTGGCCCCTTTGGACCAACCGATATCCAGACCGGCAAGGTCTGACATCTGGAACGGCCCCATTTTAAAGCCAAAGGCATTCAACGCGGCATCCACATCCCAAGGCATCAAACCCTTGGCCAGCAGTTTATTCGCCTGAATTTGGCGCGCGAACAGAATGCGGTTGCCCACAAAACCAGGGCACACACCAACCAGTGCCGCGATCTTGTTGATCTTTTTTGCCAGATCCATCGAGGTCGCGACGACATCATCAGCGGTATGTTTCGCGCGCACAATCTCGAGCAGTTTCATCACGTTGGCAGGGGAAAAGAAGTGCAGCCCGATCACATCTTCGGGCCGCTTGGTCATCGCGGCGATTTCGTCGATGTTCAGCGCGGATGTATTGGTTGCCAGAATGGCACCCGGCTTCATCACGCGGTCAAGTTCGGTGAAAATCTTGCGCTTCAGCTCCATGTTTTCGAACACGGCTTCGATCACCAGATCGCAATCGGCAAGGGCAGAGATTTCGAGCTGGCCGTTGAAACGGTCCATGCGCGCTTCGACTTCGTCTTGCGGGAAACGGCCCTTGTCGCTGCTGCGCTGATAGTTGCCGCGCACGACTTTCAGCCCGCGATCCAGCGCCTCTTGGGTGGTTTCAACGATGGTCACAGGAATGCCCGCCGTGGCAAAGTTCATCGCGATGCCGCCGCCCATCGTGCCGGCACCGATGATGCCAACGGATTTGATCTCGCGCAGTTTCGTATCCGCTGGCAGGTCAGGAACCTCCCAAGCTGCTTTGCCAGCCGCACCAATATAGGCACCGATTTCTTCGTCTGTGGGGTGGTTCATCTGTCTTCCTTTCAGCAAAGACCCATGGGGCCTATAGGTTCAGACACGCGGCGCGGATCGCACGGCGGTCAATCTTGTCAGTGGCACCACGGATCAAAGGCCCGTCCTGGCACCACAAATGTTGCGGTATTTTGAATTTCGCGAGGTGGCCGTCCAGATGGTCGGCCATGTCTTCACAGCTCATCTTTTTGCCGTCGCGCATCTGGATCGCGGCACCCACGACTTCGCCCAGCCGTTCGTCTGGCACGGAAAAGGCACAAGCCTCGATCACGTCGGGATGCGTGTGCAGCGCCCCTTCGACATCCAGACAGGCAATGTTTTCGCCGCCGCGGATGATGATGTTTTTCTTGCGGTCCAGAATGGTAATGAACCCTTCTTCGTCGATTACGCCCAGATCACCGGTGCGCAGCCAGCCGTCTTGCATGGTTTCGGCAGTTGCTTCGGGCTTGTTCAGATAACAGCGCATATTGGCGGGGCTCTTGACGGTAATTTCACCCAGCTGGCCAACGGGTACATCATTGCCGTTATCATCCAGAAACCGCACATCTTGCAGCGGCGGGTGCAGTTTGCCGGCGGCATTGGGACGTTTGTTATATTCCTCGCCGACCATGCCGATCCCAAGGGCGTTGGTTTCGGTCATGCCCCAGCCTGTTGCAATTTCAGCGGCAGGAAACTGCCCTTGCAACTGCGCAACTTGCGCGGCGGGGCGTTTGGCACCACCAGCCCCCAACCATGTCAGCGTCGGCAGGGTCTCCCCCATCCGTTTTGCGGCCTCCAGCAGATCAGCTGATTGGGTCGGAACACCCAGAAAACGCGTGACTTTTTCACGGTTGATCACGCGCACCGCTTCCTCGGCATCCCATTTATGCAGCAAAGATATTTTGGCCCCGGCGGGCAGGCTGAGCAGGAACAAAGGATGGGTTGCTGTCACATGGAACAAAGGTGTGACGACCAAACCGGAAGGGCGCGGCGGTTCGGGATCGCCGGGTTGTGGCGGGTTGACCAAGGGGGCAGCGACCGCCTGAATAAGCCAGCTGAACACCGCACTGACGGCGCTGCGGTGGGTCTGCACCACGCCTTTGGGTTTGCCGGTGCTGCCAGACGAATACATCACGGCGAAATCATCATCGGTATCAATTGTGATCCCGTCGATGGGCGTATCGGGCATTTCGGCGGCCAGCGCGGTCAGGGAATGATCGGTCATCCCCTCGCCGTCACGCACACCGATCAAACGCAGGCCAAGGCTGCCTTGGAGCGGCAAAAGCCGTTCAAGTCGTGGACCATCGGCAAAGATCGTCTTCGCGCCACTGTCTTGCAGGGCATAATCCAGTTCTTCTGTGGTCCACCACGCGTTCACGAACACCACCACCGCACCAGCGGATGCAATGGCCAGCGTCAGCATCAACAGTTCGGGATAGTTGCGCATGGCAATACCAACGCGATCCCCTTTTTGGATGCCCAACGTATCGCGTAGGGCGTGGGACAGGCGATGCACCTGCGCGCAGAATTCATCATAGGTCCAGCGTTCGTCCTGATAGACTAGGAATTCGGCGGCACCATTGTCGTGCTGTTCGCGACTGGCCAGCATCAATGCGGCGACTGTGCCGGGAATATTCTTGAACGTACGGTATGTGACGCCGCGTACATCTGCCTCGACGACTTCGAAAACCGGATTGGTCTGAACTGTGTGGCGAATGGCCTCTTCCATGGTCATCGCCGTCATGAACGGCCACCCGACATTGGCAGTGCTTCCGATTTCCCGGACATATGAACCCCTCCCTAAACGAGCCTGTGCGGACACTCCTCCACGATTGTCCGCGACTCTGATTTGCGTAGCCTAAGCGTTAAAATCCAATCTGCCAATACCGCATAACGGAACGAAGTTCCGCAAACTGACATTTGGCAGGATTTGACGCGGTTCAGCCCCGCCCCATGCCTTGCATTTGCGCAATACGAGGGAAAATTGAACATGCTTGCCCCCGGAATGAAAGCACTTCTTTACGTCATTCCGGGATTCGGCCGCGAATTTCAGTCAATCGCAAAGAGCGACATTTGTACCAGCCCGTTCAGACGCGCGCCATTTCCGACAAACAATGTGTGGTTCACCCAGCCATAGCGGTCATCGCCGGTCTCGAGCCGCGCATGGGTGCGCATGTAATAGGCGTCCGGCGACACTTCTTCGCCGCGCACCAGCGCATCCAGCACCTCGGCAGGCCCGTGGCGGTAGCCGTAGTTCTTGATCTCGATGGTCGCCCCGTCATCGGTTTCAATCGCATAGCGGGTATCAAGTTCGGTCAATCCGCTGGCAAATTGGGTTTGCCAATCGGCCCCAACGTTCAGGATTTTACCGTTTATCGCAGGCCCTTTCGCAGTGCCCCCAACAATCGGGATAATCCGCCGAAGCCCGGCACGCCCGTGGTTCATGTGACGGATCGAGTCAAGCGTCACGGTTAGGTCGGTGACGTGACGCAGGGCAGGGGGCGGCAATCTTGACATAAATATCCTTGGGTAATGTCGGTGCAATCGGATCATGCAATGGCAGGGGCGCTACAAACAAGCCCCACCATAGGACTTGCTAAAAATCATAGGTTCGGAATACTGTTCGGTGTCAGAACATAACGGGGCAAATAATGACAAAACAAGCAGACTCTTCGACGGCCATCGCCCAAACTGACGATTTGTCGGCTGCGATCTGCGACAGTATTTTGCCCGATTTCACCGGATATCTGATCAAGCGCAGCTGGGTCACCATTCAGCGCGATCTGCGCGAACTGCTGTTGGGGTTCGACCTCAGCCAGCGCAGCATGTCGGTGCTTTCGGTGGTCATTGCCAACCCTGACATCAATCAAAGCGATGTGGCTGCCGCACTGTCCATTGAACGGTCCGGAATGGTTGTTATCGTGGACGAATTGGAAGGTCTGGATCTGATCCGCCGGGAACGCGCCTTAACAGACAGGCGCGCCTACGCCCTGCGTGCAACACTGAAGGGCCAGCAGGTTTTGGAAAAGGTACATGCGGCGATCATCGCGCACGAGGATCGTATATTTGCCAATCTCAGCAGCGCGGAACGCGAAAGCCTTCATGCGATTTTGCTGAAACTCGTCGGCAATTGAGTGCGGAAATAACCAAGCCGTGAGGTTCGGGGCGACCGTTTGCAAGCCGCCCCGACAGTATTACATTTTTGATTTTTCTTCGATCAACGCCTTGGCTTGATCAATCAATGCCTGACCGTCAAAGCCTTTGCCTTCGGCCTCGGCCACCCAACGCTGGATCACAGGCTGTGCTGCTTCCTTAAAGCGCGCCACTTCTGCGGCATCCAGTTCGATGATGTTGTTGCCGTTGTCGACCGCGATCTGACGACCGGGGGCATCATAATCAAGCATGACCTGCGCTGCGAATTCGCTGAGCGCAGCACCGGATTCTTGGTCGATCGCTGCTTTTTGCTCGGCGCTCAGGGACTCGTACTTGTCCTTGTTCATCACCAGCACGATCGTCGCGGTATAAAGCGATTCAGGTCCGGTAAATTCGGTGTGGTTGTTCACCAGCTCGGCCAGACGGATCGACGGGGTCACTTCCCACGGGATCACGGTGCCTTCGACCACGCCTTTGGACAGCGCTTCGGGGATACCGGGCAGGGGCAGACCAACAGGGGTTGCACCCAGTTCGGACAGCATGTCGTTGATCACCCGTGTCGGGCCGCGCAGTTTTTTGCCAGCAAGGTCTTCCAGCTTGGTGACGGGTTCCTTGGTGTGGATCACACCGGGGCCGTGCACCCATGCGCCCAGAACCTTCAGGTCCTTGTATTCACCAGCCTGCAAATCATCTTCGACCAGCTGCCAGAACGCTTTCGATGTGGCGACCGGATCGGTCATCATAAAGGGCAGTTCGAACACTTCGGTCTTGGGATAGCGGCCCGGGGTATAACCCACAACGGTCATCGACATATCAACAACGCCGTCAATCGCCTGATCCATCAATTCGGGCGGACGGCCACCAAGGGCCATGCCATCGAAATGTTCGATTTTCAGGCTGCCGTTTGAAGCCGCTTCAACACGTTCGCCCCATGGTTTCAGGATGTGCTTTGGCACTGTTGCCACGGGTGGCAAGAACTGGTGCAACCGCAATGTGGTTGTTTCGGCAGATGCTGTCGTGCCTGCAAACATGCCGCTTGCGAAAACACCCGCTGCCACGGTTTTAATCAAAGAACGTCTATTCATCGTTTCCTCCCAGAGTTGATGATGCAGCTTTGTGCTGCTTATATGATGCCGCAGGTTGCGCGACATTTTGGTAATTTGCTAGCGGAATTTAGGCGCACGTTTTTCCAGAAATGCACGCAATCCTTCGTCAGCGTCCGGCCCCGATTGCGAGACTGCCGCGCTCAGGCTTTCGACATAAAGCCCGTCGGCTTTTGACATATCGTCGATCCGGCTGATCGAGTTGATCATCATGTAATTCGACATCGGCGCATTGCGCGCAATCTTGCCCGCCAGATCCATTGCCATCGCCAGCGATTCCCCTTCGCCCACGGCATAATGCGCCAGACCCAGTTGAACGCCTTCCTCGGAATTGAACTTGCGGCCTGTCAGCATCATTTCGGTCATCCGGTCGGCACCAAGAATACGGCCCACACGCACGGTCGCACCGCCTCCCACAAAGATGCCGCGCCGCCCTTCGGGCAGTTGAAAGATCGTGGACGGTTCGGCAATCCGCACATGGGTCGATGTTGCCAGTTCAAGCCCGCCACCAATCGCCGCGCCAAATATCGCGGACACCACAGGCAAGCCGCCAAACTGGATCATATCCATCACACCATGCCAGTTGCGCGAATGGTACAAAGTTTCTTCGGTCGAGCGTTTGACATGTTCGCTAAGATCCAGCCCCGAGCAATAGTGCCCGGCGGTTCCGGTCAGCACCACGGCGCGGGCCTCTTTCGGCGGGTCCATGAAAAATGCCTTGAGCGCGCCCAGCAAATCATCATTCATCGCATTGCGTTTATCGGGGCGCGTCATGGTCAGGACCGCGATGTTCCCTTGCAGGTCAACATTCAGAACATCGGGGTTGGCAACGGCTTTGGTCATGGCGGCATCATCCTTGAGGGTGCGATTTAGGTGAATAGAACAATTGTTCTATTGAATAGCAATATATTTTGTACCAAACTTGCGCAAAGTTTAAACCCAAGAGGGGCTGCAATGATCGACTTTGATAAAATTCGCGCCATTGATTTTCACACCCATGCCGAAGAACCCTGTGGCTGTCATTCGGATGACGGATACGATGATCTGCAATCCACCATGGCCAGCTATTTCGGTGCCCCTTGGAAGCACCCCCCGACGGTGCAGGAAACCGCCGCACATTACCGCGAACAAAACATCGCCGCCGTGATCTTTCCCGTCGATGCCGAACGCGAGACCGGATACCGCCGCTATAAGAACGAGGAAGTCGCCGCCATCGCCGCAGAAAATGACGATGTGCTGATCCCCTTTGCGTCAATCGACCCCTGGAAGGGCAAGATGGGCGTGCGCGAGGCGCGGCGCCTGATCAAGGATTTCGGCATCAAGGGGTTCAAGTTTCACCCCACGATGCAGGGTTTCTTCCCCAATGACCGCATCGCCTATCCCCTGTACGAAGCCATCGCCGAAGAAGGTGGCATTGCGCTGTTTCACACAGGGCAAACCGGTGTCGGATCAGGGATGCCCGGCGGCAACGGCATGCGGCTGAAATATTCGAACCCGATGTATATGGATGATGTCGCCGTTGATTTCCCAGATCTGAAAATCATCCTCGCGCATCCCAGCTTTCCCTGGCAGGAAGAGGCGCTGTCGGTCGCGCAGCACAAGCCCAACGTTTATATCGACATGTCCGGTTGGTCGCCGAAATACTTCCCTGACATTCTGGTGCGCTACGCCAATTCGATCCTCAAGAAAAAGATGCTGTTCGGATCGGACTGGCCTATGATCTCGCCCGAACGCTGGTTGGCCGATTTCGAGAAAATCGCGATCAAAGATGAAGTCCGCCCGCTAATTCTCAAGGAAAACGCGATGCGGTTGCTGGGGGCAAGCTAGGGGCGCTTACGCCCCTACCGTTCCTGTCACCAGCTCGGGCAGACGCGTGGCCGGCGGCGTATTCCGGCTGCGCTGGCTGCGCACGATGCCATCAATCACCATCATGCCGACACCGGGCAGGTTGCCCTGTTGCACCGATTCCAGCAGGTTCTTGCCCGGCGCATGTTGCGCCTGATCCATAATCACAAAATCAGCGGCTTTGCCTGCCTCGATCAATCCGGTGTCCAGCTTGCGCTGCCGCGCCGTGTTGCCATTGGCAAAGCAGAACGCAATCTCGGCCGGGATATCGCCCAGCGACGACAGCAGCGCCACCATTCGCATAATCCCAAGCGGCTGCACACCAGACCCCGCAGGCCCATCAGTGCCCAAGATCAGCTGGTCCAGCTTGCCCAATTCACGCGCGGTGTTCAGCGTCAGCAAAGCGGCGCGTTCATTGCCGTTATGCACAATCTCAAGGGCGGCCTTGCAGCCTTCGCAGATGCAAATGATCTGATCGTCGGGCAGGGCAGTATGCCCGCCGTTGATGTGGCCCACCACATCGGTGCCGGTTTCCAGCACCATATCCGCGTCGATCAACCCCGATCCAGGGATCGACGGGCCGCCGGTGTGGATCGTGCTTTGCATACCGTATTTACGCGCCCAGCCGACCATCTCGTTCGCGGTCTTGCCGTCCTTGACCGTGCCAAGGCCGACCTCGCCGATCAGCGTGACACCGGCTTCGCCCATCTGGCGGAAATGATGTTCCTCCAGCCCTTGTTGCAGCAGGGGCGCGCCCGCGTGCACCTTGACGCCCGAAGGCCGGAAGTTTTCGTACCAGCGCTGCGCCGCAATCGCCATCGCGACGGTGCCAACCGGATCGTTGGGCCGCCCCGGCATATGCACCTCGCCCGCCGAAATCAGCGTGGTTACACCGCCATGCAGGGTCGAATCGATCCAGCCCAACTGCTGTTGGCGCGGGGTGTAATCGCCCACCACCGGATGCACGTGGCTGTCGATCAATCCGGGCGCAAGGGTTGCGCCATGGGCGTCGATCAAGGTTGTCGCCCCTTCGCAATCCATGTCCTTTTCCGCGCCCCATTCGGAGATCTTGCCACCAATCGCGATCAGGCAATCCCCGTCAAAAATGGGTTCCTCCATCTTGCCAGACAGGATCATGCCAATATTTCGGATCACAAGCTTTGCGGGGGTGTCAGACATGGGTTCGCCTTTCAAGCATCTGGTTTCATTTGAACGCTAACAGAAAATTCAAACGGATCAAGATGAAACGCTTGACAGTTTTTCATATGTATACAAACAATCTATCCAACCGTTGAAAAGGATTCCGCATGGACAGCACAGCACCAGTCGACACTCCGTTTCCGATCCCCGCAGGGGTCTTTGCCCAAACCGTGACGCTGGTGCAGCATTACACTGACAGCCTGTTCCGTTTTCGCATCACACGGCCTGACAGCTTTCGTTTCCGGTCAGGTGAGTTTGTGATGATCGGCCTGCCGAATGCCGAAAAGCCCGTGTTCAGGGCCTATTCCGTCGCATCGCCATCCTGGGACGAAGAAGTTGAATTTTATTCGATCAAGGTGCCCGACGGCCCGCTTACCGAACATCTGCAAAAGCTTCAGGCGGGCGATACGGTGTTGATGCGGCGCAAGCCCACGGGAACATTGGTGAATGACGCGCTGCTGCCCGGCAAACGGTTGTGGATGTTCGCCACCGGCACCGGGGTTGCGCCTTTTGCGTCGATCATCCGCGATCCGGAAACCTATGAAAAATTCGACGACCTGATCCTGTGCCACACCTGCCGCACCGCAGGGGAGTTGACCTATTCACGCGAGTTGGTTGAAAGCCTTAAGGCGGACCCGCTGATCGGAGAGTTTGCACAGCGTTTAACCCTGTACGACACACTGACCCGAGAGGATTGGCCGCGCATGGGCCGGCAGACCGATCTGATGGCATCGGGCAAAATCTTTGCCGATCTGGGCGTGCCTGCGATCAATCCCGAAACCGATCGGGGGATGATCTGTGGGTCGATGGAAATGCTGGCCGACACTAAAGCAGCGCTTGAAGGGTTCGGCCTTGAGGAAGGGGCCAACAACCGCCCCGCCACTTTTGTGGTCGAAAAGGCTTTTGTCGGATAGCGCGGCCGCGAATTGATTTGACAGAAACCGCCACATCGAATTCTTATTCGTACACCAACAATATTTCCGCCAGTCAGGAGCACACACCCCATGAGCTATATCACCGCGACCACGCTTGAGGATGCGCTGACGGCTTTGACCGCGGGGCCCGCGTCGATCATCGCCGGGGGGACAGACTGGTTTCCTGCGCAAGGTGATCGTCATTTCGACGGAACGCTGATTGATATCTCACGACTGACTGACTTGCGCGGCGTCTCGCGCACAGACACAGGCTGGCGGATCGGGGCCGCAACAACCTGGACGGACATCATCAAGGCCGATCTGCCGCCTGCCTTTAACGGGCTGAAACTGGCCGCCCGCGAAGTCGGGTCGGTGCAAATCCAGAACACCGGTACAATCGCGGGCAACTTGTGCAACGCCTCCCCCGCCGCTGACGGGGTGCCGCCGTTGTTGACGCTGGATGCCGGGGTCGAACTGACCTCGCCCCACGGCACGCGCCAGATGCCTTTGCACGCGTTCTTGCAAGGTGTGCGCAAGACTGACCGTGCCGCCGATGAAATTCTGACCGCGATCCACATTCCAGACCTGCCTAACGGGTCCATGGGCAGCTTTGTGAAACTTGGGGCCCGCAAATATCTGGTCATCTCGATCTGCATGGTTGCCGTGGTTTTGCGGGTTGAGCGCGGATTAGTCTCTGATATCCGCATCGCCATCGGTGCGGCCTCCCCTGTTGCGCAGCGGTTGACCACGCTTGAGGATGCATTGCGCGGCCTACCGCCCGGTGATCTGCAAAACGCCGTGACGGGTGATCTGATCCACGGGCTGACCCCCATCACAGACGTCCGCGCCAGCGCCGATTATCGCCAGACCGCAGCAACGCAGGTGATCCGCCGCGCCATCGCCCTTGCCTTGGAAGGAACCGCCTGATGGACAAATCTGCCGCCACACGCATCACGTCATTCACGCTGAACGGGGAAATCGTGCAGGTTGAACCGACACCGGGCGAACGTCTATCCCATTCCCTGCGCGAACGTCTGGACCGCAAAGACGTCAAGATCGGCTGCAACGCGGGCGATTGCGGCGCGTGCACAGTGTTGGTCGACGGCGCGCCGGTTTGCGCCTGTCTGATGGCCACGCAACAGGCAACGGGCCGCAAGGTCGAGACGCTTGCCGGACTGGTCAAAGCCGACCCAGACGCGCAGGCGTTAATGGAAAGCTTTCAGCACCACCAAGCCGCCCAATGCGGAATTTGCACGCCCGGCATGATGGTGTCAGCCGTCGCCCTGCTGCGTGCGGAGCCACAACCGACCGATGCGCAGGTTCAAGACGCGCTTGGCGGTGTTTTGTGTCGCTGTACCGGCTATCGCAAAATTATCGACGCCGTCGTGGGTGCTCATGCCGCCGATCAACTGATCAAAGCCCCGACCGAACTTGGCCATAACGCCCGCCGGTTCGACGGGCTGGCCAAGGTGGACGGGTCCGAGAAATTTGGCGATGATGTTGCCCCTGCCGGTGCGCTGGTCGCCCGCGTGATCCGTTCGCCCTATCCCTCGGCCAGTTTCACCTTTGGCGATCTTGAGGCATGGCAGGCTAAATACAGTGGAATAGAGACTGTTTTGACAGCCAAGGACGTGCCCGGCCTGAATGCTTTCGGCGTTATCCCCAGCTTCATTGACCAGCCCGTCTTTGCTGTCAGCCATATCCGTTTCCGTGGCGAAGCGGTTGCATGCGTGGTGGGCGACGCAGGCACCATCGCCGCGCTGGATCTGGCAAGCTTTCCGGTGGAGTGGACCCCGCAAACCACCTTGTCCGACATTGATGACGCCATCGCCCCCGATGCCCCGCTGCTGTTTGACGACCGCAAAGGCAACATCATGTGCGGCGGTTTTGTGCAATGCGGCGATGCAGATGCGGCGCTTGAGGCTGCGGATGTTACGGTCGAGGCAAACTATAAAACCAGCTTTGTCGAACATGGCTATATCGAGCCGGAGGCAGGCTTTGCCGAGATGGTGGATGGCCGCCTGCATGTCCATGCCTGCACCCAAGCACCGGGGATGGACCGCGAAACTCTGGCCGCCATCATGAACATGCCGATGGCCGATATCCGTATTGTCCCGACAGCGGTCGGCGGCGGGTTCGGGTCGAAAATCGACGTTTCCTTGCAGCCCTTTATTGCACTTGCTGCGATGAAAACCGGCAAACCCGTGCGCATGACCTATTCACGCAATGAAACCATGCAATCGACCACCAAACGCCACCCCGCCCAGATCAAGATCAAGGTCGGTGCAAAGGCCGATGGCACCTTGTCCGGGTTGCGTTTTGACGGTGATTTCAACACCGGTGCCTATGCCAGTTGGGGGCCGACCGTGGCGAACCGCGTGCCGGTCCATGCCTCTGGTCCCTACCGGATCGACGATTACCGCGCGCGCAGCCGTGCGGTGCATACCCATTGCCCCCCTTCGGGTGCATTTCGCGGCTTTGGCGTGCCGCAGTCCGCTATCGCGCAGGAAACCGTTTTTGATCTGCTGGCTGAAAAGCTGGGGATAGACCCGCTGGATTTCCGCCTGAAGAACGCGCTGGAAGATCATGTTCCGACCGTCTGCGGCCAGGTGTTTGACCAAGGCGTCGGCATCAAAGCCTGCCTTGAGGCGCTGCGCCCCGCCTGGGAAGATGCCAAATCCGAATGTGCTGCATTCAACGCAACCAACACCACGCATAAACGCGGGGTTGGCATTGCCAGCGCTTGGTATGGTTGCGGAAATACATCTTTGCCCAACCCCTCTACGATCAAGGCGGGCTTGCGTGCCGATGGCGCGGTGGTGTTGCATCAAGGGGCGTTGGACATCGGACAAGGCTCTAACACGGTCATTCCACAGATTTTTGCCAAGGCGCTTGGCGTGTCGATTGACGGGGTGACCCTGCTGGGTGCCGACACCGACATCACGCCAGACGCGGGCAAAACATCGGCCTCGCGCCAGACGTTTGTGTCGGGCAATGCCGCCCTGAAAGCGGGCGAAACCCTGCGCAGCGAGATTTTGCGGCAGGCCAATGCAGGCCCGGACGCCACGATCACCTTGGAAACTGGGCAGGTGATCGTGACCGAAGCAGGCCGCACGCAAACCCTTGATCTGTCGCGGCTTGATCCGAACGCCGAAGGCTATGTGTTGATGGCGCAGGAAACCTATGATCCGCCGATCAAACCGCTGGATGAAAACGGGCAGGGCGTCCCCTATGCGCAATTCGGATACGCCGCACATCTGGTAGTGGTCGAGGTCGATATCGTCCTTGGCCTGTGCAAACCCCTGCGTTTTGTTGCCGCCCATGACGTGGGCCGCGCGATCAACCCGCTGCTGGTTGAAGGGCAAGTGCAAGGCGGCATCGCCCAAGGTCTGGGCATGGCGCTGATGGAAGAATATATCCCCGGCCGGACCGAGAACCTGCACGACTATCTGATCCCCACGATTGGCGATATTCCCCCGATACAGACCCTGATATTGGAAATCGCAGATGCCCACGGCCCTTATGGTGCCAAGGGTCTGGGCGAACATGTGTTGATCCCCACCGCACCTGCGATATTCAACGCGATCTATCACGCGACAGGCGCAAAAGTGACCCACGCCCCCGCAACCCCCACGCGCCTGCGCGCCGCCCTAAAGGAGGCCGGACATGCCTGATGACCTGCGCGACCAAAAGCCCGAAAAAATCCGCTGCGATGCATGCCCCGTCATGTGCTTTATTGCCGAAGGTAAATCCGGTGCCTGTGACCGCTATGCCAATCATGCGGGCGAACTGGTCCGGCTTGACCCGCTGACTGTCATCCAGTCCGGGGCCAAGGCTGTGGCTTTCCTTGACCAAGGCAACAATGCACAGGATTGGGATGGCGACGTCATTCAGGGCGGGCGCGATTTCGTGACTGCCGTTGGGGCCGGCACGACATACCCCGACTATAAACCAGCCCCCTTTATCGTCAGCCAAGAGGTCGAAGGCGTCGATATGGTCACCGTCGTGACCGAGGGCATATTTTCGTACTGCGGCGTCAAAGTGAAAATCGACACCGACCGCCATATCGGCGACGAACGTGCCGTGGTGCGGGTGGATGGCGAGGCAATCGGCCATGTGATGACCTCTGAATACGGGTCGAAAATGCTGTCCCTAGGCGGTGTTGAACATCTTACGGGGGGCTCCAAGAAAGAAGGCCGCGTGACCTGCGATGCGCTGTTGCGTCTGTGCAATCGCGAGGCCGTCGAGATGACGATTGACGGCGGCGTGCACATGATCGTCGAGGCAGGCAAGGCCCCCGTCATCAACGGTACCCCCGAGAAACTTATGCGCGTCGGCTGCGGGTCTGCCACCATCGGCATGTTCGCCAAACAATGGCATGGCCATGTGGACGAAGTCGTTGTTGTTGACGACCACATTACCGGAGTCCTTAGCGAACACGAGGCGGGCAAGGGGCTGGACATGACCCCGTCGGGCATCCGCATCAACGGGCGCCGCTCGACCCCCGGACGGTATTTTCAGGTCGCTGACCCCGGCACCGGTTGGGGCGGCACCGATGTCGAAGACCCGCTGACCATCCTGCGCCCCGCCGACCCCAAGCGCGCGTGGCCCGGACTGCGGCTGTTGATGATCTCGACCACAGGCGAACAATGGGCGTATTTCATCCTTGACGACGATCTGGTTCCGCAACCCGCCGAGATCACGCCGGAACTGCTGGTCGTCGCAGAACGGATCGCGGAAAACTGCGAACCGTCGCTGTGTTCGGTGCTGTTCATGGGCGGTGCTGGCGGGTCTTTGCGGGCCGGTGTTACCGAAAACCCCGTGCGCCTGACCCGGTCGGTCAAGGAATCCCTGACCCATGTGTCTTGTGGCGGGGCCGAGGCATACGTCTGGCCCGGCGGTGGGATCACGGTGATGGTTGACGTGATGGACATGCCGACGAATTCATTCGGATATGTGCCAACGCCCGCGCTGGTCGCCCCCATCGAATTCACCCTGCGCCGCGAAGATTACGGCACCCTTGGCGGGCATATGGAGCATATCCAGCCAGTCGCGGAAGTCGTCACCCGTGACGTCCGCCGTGTGGCGCAACTGGCCCTGCAATCCGACCCGAATGATCGCGAAAACTATGGCTGGGCGAAAGGCGATAAATGAACGCCCAAGCCGCCCTTTTGCCCGGCAACAGGTTGCATTTGTCACACGGGCCGATCGACCTGATCATCGGGGCGGATGGTGCGCGCGATACGGCCTTTCGTGCGGCTTTTGCCAGGTTCGAGACTGTTTTGAGCGAATTGACGGCCGAACTGCCGCTGCTGCGCCAACCTGTCAGTACCAAGCCCGAAGGCAAGATCGCCCGCCGCATGTACCGCGCAGCACTGCCCCATGCCGACGGGCTGACCACGCCAATGATCTGCGTCGCCGGTGCCGTCGCCCAAGAGGTGCTGGCAGCCATGGTCAACGCCGCGGACCTGACACGCGCTTATGTGAACAACGGTGGCGACATTGCACTGCATCTAACCGATGAGGCCACGTTCAAGATTGCCATTGCATCGCCCGACGGCCAGAACCTTGGCACGGTCACGATTGCCAGCACCGATCCCATGCGCGGGATCGCCACCAGCGGGCAACGCGGTCGCAGCCTTAGCCTAGGGATTGCCGATGCCGTGACCGTCCTGGCGCGCTCTGCCTGTGGTGCCGATGCGGCCGCCACCAAGCTCGGCAATGCCGTTGATCTGCCCGATCACCCCGCCATAAAACGCGCCCCCGCCTTCAGCCTGCAAGACGATAGCGATCTGGGAAACACCCCCGTTGTCACCCATGTTGGACGCCTGTCGCAATCAGATGTTGCGCGCGCCCTGCAACGCGGTGAAACTGCGGCCAACATGATGCGCGATGCACGGCTGATCGACGGGGCGGCGATGTTCTTACAAGGTCAAAGCCGAACCACCGGACTGCCCGAACAAATGAAACACCTAACGAAAGACCCGCAAAATGCCTGACGTCATAATCCGCAAGATGGTCACCAGTATCGAGGAAATCTTTCACGAAGGCGGCCCCCGCGCCAACACGCCGCTGAAACGCGGCTATGTGATGGCCGTGATCGAAAACCCCTATGCAGGGTCTTATGTCGAAGACATCCAGCCCTTTATGGAAGACCTCAAACCGCTGGGGCTTGAGATGGCGCAAAAGCTGCTGGCTGCTCTCGGCGTTGAGGCGGACCAGATCGAAGGCTACGGCAAAGGGTCAATCGTCGGCGTGGGCGGAGAGTTGGAACATGGCGCGCTGTGGCATGCGCCGGGCGGCTATGCGATGCGGGGTGTATTGGGCGGGGCCAAGGCAATCGTGCCCTCTTCGAAAAAGGTCGGGGCGGCTGGCGTGCGCCTTGATGTGCCTGTCACCCATGTCGACGCGTCCTATGTGCGCAGCCATTTCGATTCAATCGAAGTGGGGCTGAACGACAGCCCCCGTGCCAATGAAATGGCGGTGATCCTTGTGATGACCACAGGATCGCGGGTGCACAACCGGGCAGGGGGCCTGGATGCCAAGGACATCAAAGGGGAGGATGGCCTGAGATGAGCGCTGAAATCCGTAAAATCGCCGTTTGGGTCGAAGAAACCCACCGCGAGATTGGTCAAACCATTTCGCCGCCCACACGCAAGGCCGTTGCCGTGGCCGTGATCAAGAACCCTTTTGCAGGCTCTTATACCGAGGATCTAACGCCCCTAATGGACATTGGCGCAGAGCTGGGCGGTTTGCTGGGCGACAAATGCATCGCCGCACTTGGGATCACACCCGCGCAGGCCGAAAGCTATGGCAAAGCGGCCATGGTCGGGGAGGGCGGAGAGCTGGAACATGCCGCCGCCATCCTGCACCCGAAACTGGGTGCGCCGCTGCGTGTCGCGGTGGAAAAAGGTGCGGCACTGGTGCCATCGTCGAAAAAAATGGGCGGGCCGGGGCAGGTGCTGGACGTGCCTTTGGGGCACAAGGATGCCGCTTACGTGCGCAGCCATTTCGACGGGATCGAAGTCCGCCTGAACGATGCGCCACGCGCCGGTGAAATCATGGTCGCGGTTGCGGTGACTGACAGCGGGCGCCCGTTGCCACGGGTGGGCGGGCTGACCCATTCGGATGCGGAAGGCAAAGACGGCCTGCGCTAACCCCTAAAGTTTGTCGAGCAACGTCAGCAACCGGTCAACCTCGCGGGGGGTCAGGTTGCCGACGGTTTCGGCAGAAATCTCGTGGGCGGTGGTCACAGCATCTGCGGCAAAGGCGATGCCCGCTTCGGTCAATGAAATCTCGAGCCGGCGCATGTCGGTCTCGGACGGGCAGCTTTTCACCAGCCCCTTTTTGCGCAGACGGTCGACCACGCCTTTGGTCGTTGCCGCATCCATGCCCACCAAACGGCCCAACTGGTTCTGGCTGATTTTGACCTCGTTGCGCAGCTTCGCCAGTACCGCAAATTGCGTCGGCGTGATGTCGGGCATCCGGCGGTTGAAAATCTCAAGATGTCGCTGGTTGGCCAGACGCAGCTTGAAACCCACCTGATCTTCCAGCTCGTAGGAGGCCGTCTGGTTTTGTGAATCCGCCGCTTCGTTCAATGTACCGTCCAGTATTTTGCTGCAACTGCATATTTCTTGTGCATTATCATTCCATGGATTTTAACTGGGGTCCACAACAGAACGGATCAGAAGTATTGTTTGACAGCTAACAAGTTTTTGGTCCTTCATGAGGATAGTTAACGCAAGGAGTCGCCCGTGTCCTTTGTCAGAAATGCCTGGTATGTCGCTGGATGGTCCACCGATTTTGACCGCGATCTTGTGCCGCTAACCATGCTTGCGCAGAACCTTGTGATGTTCCGGTGCAGTGACGGCAGACTTGCCGCTTTGGAAGACCGTTGCCCGCACCGGCTGCTGCCGCTGTCCAAGGGCAAGCGCATCGGTGACACCATTCAATGCGGTTATCACGGGATGACCTTTGATGCCGGCGGTAAATGCGTACGCGTGCCGGGGCAATCGAACCTGCCAGCCAGCGCCTATGTCGACAGCTTCCCGGTGCTCGAGCGTCATGGCATCGTTTTCATCTGGATGGGCGACGCCGACAAAGCCGACCCCGCGCTGGCTTTTGACATGCCGGAACTGTCGCAAGACGGCTGGCACCTGCACCACGGGGACAAGCTGCATATCAAAGCCAACTATCTGAACGTCGCCGAAAACCTGGTTGATCCTGCCCATGTCAGCTTTGTGCATCCGACAACCTTGGGCAATGCCGCGTCGGAAAACGTGCCCGTGCATGTGAAAACCGCTGACGAAGTTATAGTGGCTTGGCGCTGGATCAGGGATGCCGAACCGATCGGCTTTTTCAAGAAATTCGGGGGCTTTAACGGCAATGTCGACCGCTGGCATTATTACTATCTCCACATGCCCTCGACTGCGGTTATTGATTTCGGGTCAGCCGAAGCTGCACTTGAACTTCCTGAAGAAGAGCGCAACAAGGGCGTGCGCATCTTTGCGTTGCATTTTGTTACCCCCGTGACCGAGGATTATACGATCGACCACTGGATGCATCTGCGAAACACGGCCCTTGGCGATGATGCCGCGTCTGACCAAATGGACGCGATGTTTCGGGTTGCCTTTGCCGAAGACAAAGAGATCCTAGAGGCAGTGCACGAAGAGGAAAAGCGCCCGCAAAAGCGCAAACCCATTCGCATTGCCATCGACAAAGGGCCCAACGTCTACCGGAAACGCATTCGCGACCGGATTGAGGCCGAAGCAACCGATGATCTGGGCGACCCTGTTTCACCGGTATTTGTTCAACACGATTAACTCTATCAAACAATGCAGCAAAAGACGGCACCACCCCAACAGAGGACGACACCAAATGAACAGAAACACATTCCTGAAAACCCTTGCAGGGGCTGCTGCCCTTAGCATGACGGGCCTTGCCGCCCTTGCCCAATCGGGCGAACCGATCAAGGTTGGCGAGATTAACCACTACAAACGTATGGCCGCCTTTGCAGAGCCCTATAAAAAAGGCATCGAACTGCGTTTGGAAGAAATCAACGCCGCCGGCGGTGTGCTGGATCGCCCGCTTGAATTCGTGTTCCGCGACGATCAGGGCGACCCCGGTGAGGCGATCAAGATCGCCGAAGAACTGATGACCAGCGAAGGCACTGTGATGCTGACCGGCACGATTTTGTCGAACGTCGGCCTCGCCATTTCCTCTGTGGCTGCGGAAAAGCAGTGGGTTTACCTTGCCTCCGAACCGCTTGCCGATGCGCTGACATGGTCGCAGGGCAATCCTTGGACATTCCGTTTGCGCACATCGACCTATATGCAAGCCGCGATGCTGGCCGAACAGGCTGCCAAAACCGACGCGATGAAATATGCAACGATTGCACCGAACTATGCCTATGGCAAAGACGCCGTTGCCGCGTTCAAAGAAGTGCTGACCAAGTTGAAGCCCGGTGTTGAATTTGTCGGCGAACAGTGGCCCGCCTTGTTCAAGATCGACGCAGGTGCCGAAGTGCAGGCGTTGGAACGCTCCAAACCCGATGCGATCTATAACGTGACCTTTGGCCCAGACCTTGCCAAATTCGTGCGCGAAGGCACGACACGCGGATTGTTTGACGGTCGCACCGTTTATGGCCTGCTGTCCGGCGAACCAGAATACCTTGAACCGCTGGCCGACGAAGCCCCCGAAGGCTGGGTTGTGACCGGTTACCCCTGGTATGATTTCACCGAGGAAGACGGCGCGAACAAGGTCTTTGTTGATGCCTATCAGGCACGCTTTAACGAGACACCCAAACTGGGGTCGCTTGTTGGCTACATGACCGCAGCAACCGTTGCGGCTGCGATCCAGAAAGCCGGATCAACCGAAGGCGAAGCGATCCGTCAGGCGTTTGAAGGGCTGGGCGTTGCCACACCCGTGGGCGACATCACCTTCCGCGAAATCGACAATCAGGCAACCATGGGTGCCTTTATCGGTACAACTGCACTGAAAGACGGTGCTGGCGTGATGACCAACTGGACCTATCTGGATGGCGCTGATTATCTGCCATCCGACGAAGAAGTCGCAAAACTGCGTCCCGCAGAATAACGACCGGCACTGCTCCGGAGGGAAACCCCTTCCGGAGCGACCGAACCTATTCCCCAAATTGATCGAGGTGGCTGATGGGCCTTTTTATCGCACAGATTTTGACTGGGCTTGCAAATGCTGGCGCGCTTTTCATGGTTGCCTCTGGTCTTTCGCTGATTTTTGGCGTGACCCGCGTCGTGAACTTTGCCCACGGGTCATTTTATATGCTGGGGGCCTATGTCGGCTATTCGCTGATGCAGGTGCTGCCCGGTATGGTCGGCTTTTGGGTGGCCATTCTGCTGGCCGGTATCATCGTCGGCCTGATCGGGGTCATCGTCGAATTTTGCGTGCTGCGCCCTGTCTACAGCGCGCCTGAACTGTTCCAACTGGTCGCCACATTCGGTGTTATCCTTGTTATCCAAGACCTTGCGCTGATGATCTGGGGTCCGCAGGATTTGCTGGGGCCACGTGCCCCGGGCCTTAAGGGTGTGATCCGCATCATGGGCGAACCGGTGCCGCAATATGACATCGCGCTGATCGTGATCACTCCGTTTGTCGCCTTTGGCCTGTGGTACCTGATCACCCGCACCCGCGTCGGTACATTGGTGCGTGCCGCCACCCAAGACCGCGAAATGGTCAGCGCGCTTGGCGTTAACCAAGCGTGGCTGTTTACCGGCGTGTTCTTTCTGGGCTGTGCGCTGGCGGGCCTTGGTGGTGCACTGCAACTTCCCAAAGGCGGTGCCGACCTGTTGATGGATTTCAACATTCTTGGGCCTGTCTTTGTGGTGGTCGTGATCGGTGGCATGGGGTCGTTGCCCGGTGCCTATCTGGCTGCTGTTATCATTTCCGTCCTGAACGTCTTTGGCGTGACCTATGCGCCGCAATCCACGCTTGTGCTGATGTTCGTGGTCATGGTGATCGTGCTGATGTTCCGCCCCTTTGGTCTGCTGGGCAAAGAGGAAGTCGCCGGCGAACATGGTCAGGTTGGCGAACCCGAGCGCCCGATAAAGCCCGCAGGCAGAAATATGCGACTGTTGGTGGCTGCCGGATTGCTGATCCTTGGGCTTCTTCCTTTCTATGGCAGTAATTTTGCCGTGGTTCTGGTGACGGATATCATGATCTTCGCTCTGTTCGCCGCGTCGCTTCATTTCATGCTGGGCCAAGGCGGCTTGGTCAGTTTCGGGCACGCTGCGTTTTTTGGCGGCGGGGCCTATGCTGCCGCCTTGTTTGTCACCCACGCCAACACCCCGATGGAACTGGCACTGGTGCTGGCCCCCGTTTGCGCGGGTCTTGCTGCGATCGTGATCGGCTGGGTCTGCCTGCGATCAACCGGCGTTTATTTCGCCATGCTAACGCTGGCCTTTGGTCAACTACTCTGGAGCCTCGCATTCCAATGGAGCGAAGTCACTGGCGGCGATGACGGGTTGGTGAACATCTGGCCCTCCGACTGGGCGTCGGACAACAGCGTCTATTACTACCTCGCCTTTGTGCTGTGTGTCGGCGGTATCTTGTTGCTGCGTCAGGCGGCCCACGCGCCCTTTGGCTATGCCATGCGCGCCGCACGCGACAGCGCCCGTCAGGCCGAGGCAATGGGGATCAACACCAAGCGCATTCAATGGGTCGCCTTCACCTTTGCGGGCGTCATGGCAGGTCTTGCGGGCGGATTGTTCGTCTTTTCCAAGGGCAGCATCTTCCCGAACGAGTTGGAAACCGCGCGCAGTTTCGACGCCCTGATCGTGGTGTTCCTGGGCGGTGTCAAAACCCTGTCCGGTGGCTGGGTCGGTGCCGCGTTCTTTGAGGGGATCAAGGATTACCTGACGCGGTTCGAATACTGGCGCCTTGCCCTTGGCCTGTCGATCATCGTTATCGTGATCCTTGGCCCCGAAGGCATCGTTGGATCGTTGCGCAAGGCGGGTGAACGCCTTGGCATTCTGAAAGTACCGGAGGACGCGAAATGAGCCCGATCCTGTCTGTTCGCAATCTGTCACGCAATTTCGGCGCGATCAAAGCCGTCGACAATGTCAGCTTTGATCTGGCAAAGGGCGAATTGCTGGCGTTGATTGGCCCCAATGGCGCGGGCAAAAGCACCTGTTTCAACATGCTGATGGGACAGTTGAAGCCATCCTCGGGCACTGTGCAGCTGTTGGGCAAGAACATCGCCGGTATGCAGCCGCGCAAAATCTGGCGCATGGGGGTCGGGCGCACGTTTCAGATCACCGCGACCTATGCGTCGATGACCGTGGTTGAAAACGTGCAAATGGCGCTAATATCGCACCACCGGCGGCTGTATTCCCTGACGACCTTTGCCCATAAACTCTATCGCGACGAAGCACTCGCCCTGCTTGATACCGTGGGTATGGCCGATCAGGCCGAACGCCACTGCGCCGTGCTGGCATATGGTGACCTGAAACGGCTGGAGCTGGCTGTCGCACTGGCCCATGATCCGATCCTGCTGCTGATGGATGAACCCACCGCCGGGATGGCACCGCGCGAACGCATCGCCCTTATGCAGCTGACGGCTGATATTCTGGATGCCAAAGGCATCAGCGTATTGTTCACCGAACATGACATGGATGTGGTCTTTGCCCATGCGCACCGGATCATGGTGTTGAACCGCGGGCAGTTGATCGCCGATGGCACGGTAGATGAAATTCGCAACAACCCGCAGGTCCAAGAGGTTTACCTAGGCGGCGGCACCCTGTTCAAAGCGCAGGAGGACGCCCATGCTTGAGGTCAAAGACGTCAATTCATTCTACGGCAAGGCACATGTTCTGAATGATCTGAATTTCAACGTGGAGGCCGGCACGGTCGTAGCACTTTTGGGGCGTAACGGGGCGGGTAAAACCACCACCATGAAATCCATCATGCAACTGGTCCGGCCCCGCAGCGGGACAGTCACCTACAAGGGTCAGGACATCACCGGATGGCCCAGCCACAAGGTCGCGCGTGCGGGCTTGGGCTATGTGCCCGAAGAACGGCGCATCTTTACCCAGCTTACGGTTCTGGAGAACCTCGAGGTCGGCCGCCAGCCCCCGCGTGAGGGCTGCACCACATGGACAGACGACATGGTGTTCGATCTGTTCCCCAACCTTGCCGAGCGGCGCAATAACCGGGGAAAGGCGCTGTCGGGTGGTGAACAGCAAATGCTGACCATCGCGCGCACCTTGATGGGAAATCCCGCGTTTATTCTGCTTGATGAGCCGTCAGAAGGCATCGCGCCGGTGATCGTTGAACAAATGGCCCGCGTTATCCTTCAGCTGAAACGCGAAGGCCTGACGGTGTTGTTGTCAGAACAAAACCTGCACTTTGCCCAGGCGGTGGCAGACGGGGTGGTCATCATCGAACATGGCACACAAAAATTCGTGGGCAGCCTGTCAGAGCTTCAGGCCCATCCCGAAATCCGCGATCAATACCTGTCTGTTTGATAACATAATCCACATTATCCGAAAACCTGATGCAGCCGGGGCACATTCTATACTGGGTTGCGAAATTTCCCCTATCTTGCTGGAAAGCAAGGAGAATGAAAGATGGCCCATACAGAGCTAAACCTGCGTGAACGGCGCACGATCGAGGATATGTTGAATGTTAAAATGTCAGTCGGTGAAATCGCGGCTGAGATTGGCAGGCATAGATCCACAGTCTACCGCGAGATCAAGCGCAACTATTACAACGATGAAGATATCCCTTATCTGAATGGGTATTATGGAGTTAACGCGCAGGACTATGCCACGGATCGACGCGCGCGCCGTCGCAAACTGGTACGCCTGGATGGGTTGCGCAAAGCTGTGATCAAACAGCTCAAAGAAGGTTGGTCACCCGAACAGATCGCAGGCCGATTGTACTTCGAGGGTCAGACCGTGCGCGTGAGCCATGAGACGATCTATGCCTACGTTTACGGCCCCGATGGCCAATCCAGAGAACTTGCCCGCTACCTGCCAAACCGCCGCAAGAAACGAAGACCGCATCATTCGCGTAAGCCACGTGGCCTTGTGTTTCCACCGGATCGATCCATCCATGAACGACCAGACTACGTTGATACCCGCGAGACGTTTGGCGAATGGGAGGGTGATCTGATGATCTTCGAGCGTGCTCAAGGCAAGATGAACGTCGCCTCATTGGTCGAACGCAAGACGCGCTTTGCCGTCCTGTTCCGCAACAACGACCGCAGCACGACGCATCTGATGAACCGGCTCATGGGCGTGATGGAACCCCTTCCCCAGCCAGCCCGTAAATCCATCACCTTTGATCGTGGGATTGAGTTCAGGAACTGGCGTGAACTCAAGCCAGTGATCGGAACAGAGGCCTGGTTTTGTGATCCACAATCACCTTGGCAAAAGGGTTCAGTGGAAAACCTGAACAAGCGAGCGCGTCGATATCTGCCACGTGACGCGCCCGTGGCCACGCTAACAAATCGGGACATGAAGTCGATTTGTGATCGCTTGAACGGCACCCCCAGAAAGTGTCTAGGATGGCGCACCCCAACCGAAGCCTTCAGAGAAGAACTGATGAAACTGAGATAGCGGAAACCGTCGCAACGACCCTTGAGAATCCACCCACGCAGCATCAGGTTTTTTGTTCACGTTGGTCAGTCAGTGGCCCGACGGCTACATCCCCGGCAACCAAAGTGCGATTTGCGGGAACAGGATCAGCAGCGCCACCAACAGCATCGAACACCCCATATACGGGAAGGCCGACAGGTAGATCTCGCGCATGGTGGTGTCTTTGGGGGCGACCCCCTTCATCACGAATAACAGCAATCCGAAGGGCGGCGTGGTAAAGCTGATTTCCAGTGCCAGCAGGATGATCAACCCGAACCAGATCGGATCAAACCCAAGGGTCGCCGCCAGAGGAAAGAAGATCGGCACGGTCAGCAACATCATCGAGATTTGTTCCATGAACATGCCCAGCAACAGCAAGACGCCGAACATCACCAGCAGCATCGCGATCGGTGCCAGATCAAACGACGTCGCCCAGCGGATCAACCCCGACGACGCCCCCGAGAACGCCAGCAACTGGCTGAACGTGGCAGAGCCGAACACGATCAGATAGGCCATCAATGTCACGCGCAGCGCGCCGATCACCGATTTCTTCATGGCCTCCCACGTCAGGCACCTAAACAGTACCGCCAGGATCAAGACGCCAAGCGCCCCGAATGCAGCCGCCTCGGACGGGGTGATCAATCCGCCGACCATGCCGATCACGATCAGCACCATGACCGACAGCATCGGCATCACATCCCCGAACAGCAGGCGCATCTTCTGGCCCCAGCTCAGGGTTTCCACGTCATAGGCGGGTGCCGCAGACGGGTCGATCTTGGTCTGGATATAAATCGTCGCGATATAAAAGCTGGCCAGGATCAGGCCGGGGATGATCCCCGCAATCAGAAGCGCCCCGACATCAATCCGCGCCAGCGTCGCCAGTAGAACGGCCAAGGCCGAGGGCGGGATGATAATCGCCAAACCACCGGTGCCAAGAATCGGACCGATGGACATGTGTTTCTTGTAGCCGCGGGTTGTCATCTCGGGGACCATCAGGCTGCCCAGCAGTGCCGTTGACCCCATGGATGACCCCGACAATGTCGAAAACGCGGTGCCGCCCAAGACAGTGACATAAGACAAGCGCCCCGGCAATTTGCCCAACAACCGGTCAATCGCGTTGAACATCCGCGCGCCAAGGCCGGTGTGAAAGAAGATTTCGCCCATCAGCAAGAACAACGGGATCGGGACCAACGCAAAATTCGTCAACCCGCCAAAACCGTTGTTCAGCAGCAAGGTGATGCCCTTGGCACCGCCCATGAAAAACCACGCGCCCACGATGTTGGCCGCCAGAAAGGCCAAAGCCACCGGCATGCCAATCGCCATCAAAACAAGGATCGACCCCAGCAACAGGGCGAGCGACTCAAACCATTCCATTATTCGTGTATCCCTGCTTCGCCGGAGTGCATCAGGTCGTCGCCGAACACAAATCGGGAAAATTCAATTGCCATCAGGCCAAAGCTGACCGGAAAGGCGATGGTAAGTATCCATTTAGGAAAGTAGTAGGCGCGCACATCCAGATCGTTGCGCGCGATATTGCCAAGGAACAGTTCCGCCCCTTTCCACGCAAGGACCAGCGACACCAGAACGCACAGCGCGGCGACCAAGCGGCTAACGATACGGCGCACCCGCGTCGGCAATGCCGCCGTCACCAGTTCGATATGAACATGCCCTTTTTCACGCACCAACCACGGTGCGCCCAGCATGGTCATGTATAGAATCGCATATTCGGACGACGTAAACAGCCACGCAAAGGGCTGTAAGCCGCTGTTGCGCATCACCACCGAGGTGATGACGGAAATCATCAGCCAGACCAGCATGATGCCCGCAATACCAGCCATCGCATACAGGAACCCCCGATATAATTTGCCGACCATTTCCATATGCTGCGCCTCGTTCTAAAAATACGGCCCAAGAAAAACGGCGCGCCAGAAATCCGGCACGCCGCGTTTGGTTTTACTTCTTGTAGAAAAGCTCGATCAGCTTGTCGAAGTTGCCGTCACCCTGAGGGCTTTCGGCCATCAGACCCTTCATGCGGTCCCATGTGCTTTGCGTTGCAGCCGCCAGATAGGCGTCGGCCGCAGCGCCTTCCAATGTGACAACTTTCATGCCCGCCTCTTCCAACTTGGCAAAGTCTTCGTCGCGCACGGCACCCAGTTTGGCGGCGCTTTCCGCTTCATGAGCGATAGCGACATCTTGCAGGATCGTGCGCGATTCCTCGGATAGAGAATTCCACTTTTCAAGGTTCACAATCGTGCCAAGATCGGTCGAGAAGAAGCAAGGCTCGATCCGGTAGTTCAGGAACTCGTTCCATTTCAGATCGATCAGGCCGATCTGTGTCCAACCGGTTGCATCCACCACCCCACGCTCAAGCGCGGAATAAACTTCGGTTGTTGGCAAATCGATAACCTGCGCGCCCAGATAATCGGTGAAAAACGCGTTATAGACCGCATTGCCGCGCAGTTTCAGACCCGACACATCAAGGTTGCCGTCAGCGTCCAGCGTTGGTTCGTCACGGGTCCAAAGGTTGTAGCAGACGCCGGAATCAAACCAGCCCAGATATTTGACGCCCATTTTCTCTTGGTGAATCTGGTCGATCAATTCGATCCCGCCATTGGCGCGGGCCTCGGCTCCGGTGATGTTCGATGTGACCAACGCGTCTTTTTCAGGCAATGCACCGGCGTAAAAGCTGCCCGGCGTATAGACCATATCAACCACGCCATCCCGCACCGCGTCAGGCTGCTGGAACATGCCGATGGCCTCTGGCCCGCCGCGCACTTCGATCTGGACCACACCTTCGCCGGCGGCGTTCACCTTGTCGACGAACTCAAGGAAAGACTTCGTATAGATCAGCGATTCAGGAAAGGCGTGAACAGCTGTAATCGTATCTTGGGCAAAGGCCGCGGATGTCAGCGCGGTCGTGGCAAGGATGCTTGCAAATATTGTATGTTTCATAGTGTCGTTCTCCCGGTTGATGGGGTTCCTTTGCGGACCCCGATTTAGTTTGACCCTTGCCCGACCTTGGGCGCAGACCCCCTTACGTCGCGGGCAAAGCCCACGGATGCGCTGCAAACCGTGCGGCGCGAAACTTCGTTATCTCGTCGTTATGCTGTGCGGTCAGGTCGATATCGTCCCAACCGTTCACCAGTTTTTGCTGCCAGACCGGATCGAGATCAAAGGACAGCGTTTGGCCGCCGATTGTTGCCGTTCCGGTGGACAGATCGACAGTGGCAGGCGCATCGGCCTGGCCAAGGGTATCAATCAACGCTTCAATCTCGTCTTCAGTCAAACGGGCGGGCAGCAAACCGTTATTCACCGCATTACTGACAAAGATATCCCCGAAACTGGGGGCGCACACCGCCTTGATCCCAAAATCGACCAACGCATAAACCGCAGCTTCGCGGCTCGACCCGCTGCCGAAATTGCGCCGCGTGACCAGCACATCGGCGTGGCTGTAGCGGTTCAACACATGATCGGGCTGGTCCTGTCGCACATCATGCAGCAGAAACGGCCCGTAGCCATCGCTGCGCGGGGCCGACATGAACCGCGCGGGGATCAACTGATCTGTGTCCACATTCGCCTGCGGCAGTGCCACGGCGCGCCCGCTTATCTTTGTCCAACCGCTCATGACCGTCCCTCCAGCAGGGGGCGTACATCGGCAAGGTGACCGGAAACGGCGGCTGCAGCCACCATTGCGGGGCTCATCAAATGGGTGCGCGCACCGCGGCCCTGACGGCCCTTGAAGTTCCGGTTGGTCGAAGACGCGCAGCGTTTGCCTGCATCAACACGATCCCCGTTCATCCCGACGCACATCGAACAGCCTGAATCGGCCCATTCCAGACCCGCTTCGGTGAATATCTGCGCCAGCCCTTCGGCCTCGGCCTGTTTTTTGACGGCGGCCGACCCCGGCGACACCAACCCCGGCACCTTGGCCTTGCGCCCGGCCAGCACCTTGGCGGCCAGTCGCAAGTCTTCGATACGTCCGTTTGTGCAGGAGCCGATAAACACCTGATCCACCGCAACGCTTTCCAACGGCATTCCGGCGTTCAGCCCCATGTAGTCCAATGCCGCGCGGGCCTGTTCTTGCTTGGCCCCGCTCAGCTGCGCAGGGTCGGGCACATGGCCTGTAATCGGCAAGGCATCCTCGGGCGAGGTGCCCCAGGTCACGGTGGGCGCAATGGCAGCGGCATCAATCGTGACTTCGCGGTCAAACGCAGCGCCTTCGTCCGTTTTCAACACAGACCAATCGTCAATCGCCTGATCCCAATCCGCCCCCTTGGGCGCAAATTTGCGGCCCCTAAGATAGTCGAACGTGACCTGATCCGGCGCAATCAACCCTAACCGTGCACCGCCTTCGATGCTCAGGTTGCACAGGGTCAGCCGGCCTTCCATGCTCAACCCCTCAACCGCTGGCCCTGCATATTCAATCGCATGGCCGCGCGCGCCGTCGGCCCCCAGTTGGGCAATCCAGTGCAGCGCCAGATCTTTGGCACCAACACCTGACCCCAGCACACCATTCACCGTGATCCGCATGACACGCGGGCGCTTTTGCCAGATCGTCTGGGTTGCCAGAATATGCGCGACCTCGGTCGCCCCCACGCCAAAGGCCAGCGCACCAAACGCACCATGGGTCGAGGTATGGCTATCGCCGCAATTTATCAGCAATCCGGGCAAGGTTAGACCCTGTTCCGGCCCGATCACGTGGACAATCCCCTGCCCCGGATCACGCAGATCGAACAGACGGATGCCCTGCGCACGCGCATTGCGCCCCAACGTTTTGATCATCCGTCGAATATCTGCCGCAACATTCCCTGCGCGGGTGGGCGCGTAGTGATCCACCACAGCAAATGTCAGATCAGGGGCCGCGACCTTCATCCCGCGACTGTCCAGCTTGGCAAAAGCGTGATGCGACCCCTCGTGGACCAGATGCCGGTCCACCCACAACAAGGACGTGCCATCGTCGCGCTGCATGATCTCATGCGCGGCCCAAAGCTTGGCGAGAATGGTTTGTGGCGCGGTCACTCTGCGGCCTCTCTGCGGGCCGGGTTAATCACCGGCTCCCAATGACGGGCCTTGCCATCGCCCACCCGTGTCAGGGCCATCTCAAGCTTGAACATGTCGGGGCGATACAACGCTGACAGATATTCAACACCGCGCCCTTCGGCATCCTTTACAACACGGTCCAACGACAAAAGAGGTGCTCCGACGCTGACGCCCAACACCTCGGCCACATCGGGCGAGGCAAGCGTTGCACTGACCGTCTGATGCGCCGCGTCAACCTTGACGCCGGACCGCTCCAACAAGCGAAACAGCGGCGTGGTGGCAAGCTCGGCTTCGGTATAATTCTGCGCGATGTCTTCGGGCACCCATGTGGTCAGGTGCGAAAACGGTTCTCCTTCGACCAGACGCAACCGCACGGCTGCCTGCACACGGGTCTGGCCATCCAGCCCAAGGGCCGTTGCAACACCATTCGGGGCCGCGCCATAGCTGAACGACAACAGCCGCGCGGTCGTGTTCTGGCCCATCTCGACCAGCTGCGGCATCAATGTATTGAAATCCGCCGCCATCGACGGAAAAACCTTGGGCGCACACACGGTCGTGCCGGATCCTGCCCGCCGCTCGATCAGGCCGTCGCCTTCCAAGGCGTCAAGCGCACGGCGCACCGTGACCCGCGACACATCCAGCGTCACGGCCAGCTTTTGCTCGCCCGGCAATACGGCACCGGGTGCATGAACGCCGCGCATGATCTCTTCGTGCAGATGCAGATACACGCGCCGCGCCTTGCCCCCCTCGGGAAGCCCCCTGCCCTTCAAAGATGTAATTCCTTGCGCCATCTTGACCCCTTCAATTCACTCCAACCCTAGCGGCGGATTTTTCAAACGCAAGAAATCTATCTGCTCAAACGCAAAATATTTGACCTATGCATATGAAATAATCTGTATTACAAAAAATACAGCTTAGCCAAGGAGACCACATGCCCGTTATCGAGCTTCACGTCATGCAAGGATATAGCGACAGCGACAAATCCCGCCTTTGCGAGGCCCTGACCCATGCGGTGCGAATCGTGGTTCCCGCCCCACCCGAAGCCGTGACAGTGATGATTCACGATCTGGATCCTTCAGGCTACATGCGCGGTGGCCAACACCGCACGCCGGCCCCTGCCCTCCCAGATCCGATCACTTTGGTGCGCGACTATCTGACCGCCATGGAAGCGCGTGACATCGACAAGGCCGCCGACATGCTGGGCGCAGGGTTCACCATGACTTTCCCCGGCACCGCGCCGATGACCCAGCTGCAACAACTGATCGACTGGGCAAAACCCCGCTATAAATTCGTCACCAAAACCTATTCCGGCTTTGAGGCCCTGCAAACACCGGGCGACGCTGCCGTTGTATATTGCCGTGGCACGCTGTCGGGCGAATGGCCCGATGGCACGCCCTTTGAGGGCATCCGGTTTATTGACCGTTTTGAACTTACCGACGGCCACCTGACACGGCAGGACGTCTGGAACGATATCGCAGAGACAAAGGCAAACCCATGACCCAAGACATTGACCCGATCACGCTCGCCGTTCTGGCCGGACGGATGGAACAGATCGCCGACGAGATGGACGCGACCCTGTTTCGTGCTGCCTTTAACCCCATTATCGCCGAGGCGCATGATGCATCCCACGGGCTGTACCATGCTGTATCGGGCGATACGCTGGTGCAGGGGAAATCCGGCCTGCCGATCTTTGTCGGGGTGATGTCATTTGCCGTAAAGGCCGTGATCGACAAGGCCGCCGAAAACGGTGATCTGGAAGACGGCGATATCTATATCTTCAACGATGCCCATCTTGGTGGCACGCATCTAAGCGATATGCGCCTTGTTAGACCCTATTTCCACGACGGAAAGCTGTTTTGCTACCTCGCGTCAGTCGGGCACTGGCATGATGTGGGCGGCGCTGTACCTGGCAACTATAACCCCGCTGCCACCGATGCGTTTCAAGAAGCCTTTGTGTTGCCCCCCGTCCGGCTGGCCAAGGCCGGCACCATTCAGACAGACATCATCGACATCCTGATGCGCAACACCCGTCTGCCGCAATCCGCTCAGGGTGACCTGAACGGGCAACTTGGGGCCCTGGACCTTGGGGTAAAGCGTCTGGATGAACTGTTGGCCGAATACGGTGCCGACACCGTGCGCGCAGCACTGGATGCGCTTGGCGACCGGGCCGAGGTTCTGATGCGGTCCGAACTGACCGACCTGCCCGATGGCCGTTGGGAAGCCGAGGATTTTCTGGATAACGACGGTATCACCGATGTCCCGCTGAAGATCAAAGTCGCGCTCGAGATCAGCGGCGACACCATGACGCTCGATTTCGCAGGCACTGCCGATCGCTGTGCGGGGCCCGTGAACATCGCGCTGCCCACAGCCGTGGCCACGGCTTACGTTGCAATCAAACACATCTTTCCCAGCTTGCCCGCAAACGCCGGTGTGATGCGCCCGATCAAGGTCAATATCCCGGATGGCTCGCTGCTCTCTGCGCCCTTCCCTGCCCCCGTTGGCGGTTATACAGAGACTATTTTGCGCATGATCGACGTGATTTTTGCCGCGGCCTCCCAGGCAGCCCCCGACCGCGTCGTCGCCAATGCCTATGGCACGATCAACGCGCTTTCCATCTCGGGGAAACGTGCGAACGGGCAACCTTGGGTGATGTTCAGCTTCTATGGCGGCGGGCATGGCGGGTCGATTGAAACTGACGGGCTGAACCACGGCAACGCGCCGATTTCCACCGCAACCATTCCCCCGATGGAAATTCTGGAGGCAGCGTATCCCGTGATGTTCAAACAATGGGCGCTGCGTCCCGATAGTGCCGGCGCGGGTATGCACCGTGGCGGCATGGGGGCCACCTACGAGATCGAGGTGCTGGAGGAATCGGCCACGGCGTTCTTGTTCGGTGAACGCGGGCGTTTTGCCCCCAAGGGGGCTGCGGGTGGCGGCGATGCTGCGATGAACGTCTTTGCCTATGAACAGGACGACGGCTGGCACAATCCGCCGATGGCGTCAAAAATGGTCGGGATCAAACTGCAACGCGGCCAATCCGTGCGGCTCGATACGCCCGGCGGTGGCGGCTATGGCCCCGCAGCGGATCGCGCCCCTGCTGATGTCGCACGTGATGTTGCGGGCGGGCTGCTCAGCGACGCTTACGCCACAGAAACATATGGCCCCGCTTGGAAAGAGGTATCGCTATGACCAGTTCAAACCGCATGATCGGCGTCGATGTTGGCGGCACTTTCACCGATATTTTCGTTCTGGACGAAGCAACCGGTATCGCCGAAGTGGCCAAGGTACCCACCACGCGCCCCGACCAATCGGGCGGCTTCCTCAGCGGGATCAGCCAGCGGGTGGATGATCTGTCAACCGTTTCAGTCGTTGTGCACGGCACCACAGCCGGCACCAACGCGCTGCTTGAACGCAAAGGAGCCAAAATCGGGGTGATTACCACAATGGGTCTGCGCGACGTGCTTGAAATGCGCCGCCGCGACCGCCCCCGCACATGGGGCCTGCGCGGTGATTTCACCCCCGTTGTCGACCGCGCGCTCCGGCTTGAGGTGCCTGAACGGACCCTCGCCGATGGTACCATCCGCACACCTGTTGATCTGGATGCAGTCCGTCAGGCCGCGCAGCAGTTGATTGACGATGGTTGCCTTGCCTGCGCGATCCTATTCGCAAACAGCTATGCAAATGCCGAAAACGAACGCCTTGCCGTCGAGGCAGTACGTGCCATGTGGCCAAATGCCCATGTGTCCGCCTCCTCCGAGATTTTGCCAGAAATACGCGAATTCGAACGGTTCTCCACCACAGCCCTCAACGCCTATCTGCAACCCGAAGTTTCGGGGTATTTGGCTAGGTTAGAGACTGCTTTGAAAGACGGCGGCTTTGCTGGGGAGTTCATGATCGTGCAGTCGAACGGGGGTGTCATGGATGTCGATACCGCCGCCAAACTGCCCGTGCGCACCGCCCTGTCCGGCCCTGCGGCTGGCGTGATTGCTGCCGGATATATCGCGCAGGCGGCCGGTTACCCTGATGTCATCACGGGTGACATGGGCGGCACGTCTTTCGACGTCAGTCTGATCGCCAAGGGCAAATCAATGCTGTCGCCGCAAACATCGATTGATTTCGGCATGGTTGTCCGGTCGCCGATGATCGAAATCACCACAATCGGTGCCGGTGGCGGGTCTATCGCCTGGGTCGACAAGGGCGGCCTGCTGAACATCGGCCCAGAAAGCGCCGGGTCCACCCCCGGCCCTGTCGCCTATGGCCAGGGCAACACGCGCCCGACCGTGACGGATGCCAATGTGGTTCTGGGGCGCATTGACCCCGACAACCCGATCGGGGGCAAACTCGACCGTCTGGATGTCGAAGCGGCCAAGGCAGCGATTCTTGAACATGTGGGCAACCCCCTGAACCTTGACGCCCTGCAAGCCGCCGAAGCGATCCTGCGTGTTGCAAACAGCCGCATGGCCGGGGCGCTCCGTTTGGTCTCTATTGAACGGGGTTTTGACCCTAAACGCTTTGCCTTCATGCCTTTTGGTGGCGGTGGTGCCCTGCATTCCGGGGCCATGATGGACGAGGTCGGGCTGGCCCGGTCCATCGTCCCGCGCTATCCGGGGGTCACTTCGGCGATGGGCTGCGTGATCGCTGACATGCGGCAGGATTTCGTCCAAACGATCAACGCGACGCTTGCGGGCATAGACCTGCCCAACCTGACCGGCTTTATGCAATCTCATGTGGACAGCGGCCTTGCCACCCTTGATGCGGCCCGCACCCATTTCGAAGGGCGCGATACCGAATTCACCCTCGATATGGCCTATCTTGGGCAGACACATACCGTGGCGGTCACCCTTCCGGTGTCCGTGGTTGACGGAAAGGTCATTCCCCCCACCGAAGAAAGCATCGGCATCGCCTTTGATGACGCGTACCGTGCAACCTATGGGAGGCTGCTGAAAAACGGCACAAGACGGATCATCAACCTGCGCTCTGCCATCACAGGCCGGCGGCCGCGTTTTGATCTGGCCACGCTCGCCCCCAAAGGCGGCAGCGTTGAGGCGGCTTTCAAGGGCGTGCGTCAGGTGCATTTTGGGGATAGCTGGCATGAAACAAAGCTGTACAATCGTCTGGAACTGCCGGTAGGTGCCGAAATCGCAGGCCCTGCCATTCTGGAACAACCTGATACAACCGTGCTGATTGAACCCGGCCTTGTGGGCAAAGTCGACGCCTACGGGAACACGCTGATCGAAAGGGCCACGACATGACCCCATCATCCACGGCTTTGCTGACAATCGACTTGCAAAATGACTTTTTGCACCCTGAAGGGGCCTATGGCCGTGCCGGCCAGGGCGCTGACAGCATCCTGGCCCTGCCCGACCGGATTGCCCCTGTAAAACAGGCTCTAACCCGCGCCGGAGGGACGTATATCTCGGCGCAATTCACGCTTGTTCCCGGACGCGACGGTGAACCCCTGATCGCCGCGCATCTGAAAAAGCTGCGCCCGTTTCTGACCAAAGGCGATTTTGCCCCGAACAGTTTTGGCCATGCCCTGGTCGATACGCTTGCACCAGCGGATTTCACCGTGGAAAAGGTCGCGTATTCAGCGTTTTATCAAACACGGCTGGAATATATATTACGTGCGATGAAGATCGACACGTTGATTATCGGCGGGATCGTGACCAACGGCGGTGTCGCCAGCACCGTGCGCGATGCGCATCTGCGCGACATACACACGATCTTGCTGTCCGACGGCTGCGCTGCCTTTAATGATGATGTTCATGATGCAACGCTGAAATCCTTGGGATCAGTGACTGAAATCGTATCTTGCGCCAGAGCAATTGCAATGATCGGAGAAGCGGCATGACCCTTCGCAAACGCCTGTCCGATCCGGAAATTCTGATCGCCCCCGGTGTCTATGACGGGCTGACCGCAGCCCTTGCCACCGATGCCGGTTTCGAAGCCCTGTACCTGTCGGGTGCGGCTGTCGCCTATACGCGCCTTGGCCGCCCTGATATCGGGCTCAGCACGGCATCGGAAATGACCGATACCATGGCCCTGATCGCAGACCGGACAGATCTACCGGTTATCATGGACGCCGACACCGGTTTCGGCAACGCCCTGAACGCCCGACGCACCATGCAAAGCTATGAACGCGCCGGTGCATCGGCCTTGCAGGTCGAAGACCAGACATACCCCAAGAAATGTGGGCACCTTTCCGATAAGTCACTGATAGGAAAGGATGAAATGTGCGGAAAGATCGCTGCGATGGCCGATGCACGGCGGCATGACACCTTGATCATCGCCCGCACGGACGCCATTGCCGTCGAAGGGTTCGATGCCGCGATTGACCGCGCTGGCAGTTATATCGAAGCAGGCGCAGACGTGCTGTTTATCGAAGCCCCGCGTGATAGCGGCGAACTGTCCAAGATCGCGGCAGCGTTCAAAGGTCGGGTGCCGCTGCTGGTTAATATGGTCGAAGGCGGGGCCACGCCGATATCTTCGGCCACAGCGTTGCAGGACATGGGGTTTGACATCGTCATCTTCCCGGGTGGCATCGTGCGCGCCCTGGCGAAAACGGCGCAGGAATATTACGCCAGCCTCAAAAATACCGGGTCCAACAAGGCATTTGCCGACCGGATGCATGATTTTGACGGTCTGAACGCTGCAATCGGCACACCGGAAATGCTGGCGATGGGGAAGAAATTTGATGGCAGCGCCTGATGTCTGCCCGCCCCCCGAAGCCTTTGAGCTAACGGTCGAAACCCTGATCATCGGCGCGGGTGCCTGCGGGATGGTGGCTGCCCTTGCCGCGCATGAAGCGGGTCAGGACGTGCTGCTGATCGAAGCCGATGCTGTCCCCACAGGGTCAACCGCACTAAGCGCCGGATTGATACCCGCCGCCGGGACCAAATTTCAGGCAAGCGCACAGATTGATGATACGCCTGCGCTTTTCGCCCGCGATATTCAGGCCAAAGCCCATGATGAAAACGACGCCGATCTGGTGGATGCGATGGCACGAACAGCCGGTCCCGTGATCGAATGGCTGGCCGATACCCATGGCCTGCCCTTTTCGCTGGTTACCGACTTTGACTATCCCGGACACAGCCGCCGCAGGATGCATGGCCTGCCCACACGATCGGGCCGGGAATTGATCGATGCCCTGCGCGCCCGTGTCGAAGCATTGGACATCCCCCTGATCTGCAACCGCCGCGCAACGCGGTTGTTCGCGGCAGGGTCGCATCTGTCAGGGGCGCAGCTTGCCGTCCCAGATGGCAGCATCGAAACAATCGGGTGTGACCGTCTGATACTGGCCTGCAACGGCTTTGGCGGGAACCGCGCGATGGTGTCCAAACATATGTCGGAAATCGACAATGCCGTCTGGTTTGGCCATGACGGAAACCGGGGCGAGGCGATCACTTGGGGCGAGGCCTTGGGGGCCAAAACGCGCCATCTGGGGGCGTATCAAGGGCACGGCAATGTCGCCCACCCCCATGGCATTTTGATCACCTGGGCCACGGTTACAGAAGGCGGCATTCAGGTGAATACCGATGGCGCTCGGTTCTGGAACGAGGCGCAGGGATATTCCGAAGCCGCCCGCGCTGTGTTGAGCCAGCCCGGTGGCATCGCATGGGTCATTTTTGATGCGCGGATCGCAGGGATCGCCCGGCAGTTCGAAGACTTCAAGAATGCCGAAAGCCAAGGCGCTGTGATCCGCGACGAAACCCTGATTGGTTTGGCTGAAAAAACCGGCTTGCCCACCGGTGCATTGCGCCGGTCCATCGCCGATATTCCGGCCAATGGCACCGATGCTTTTGGCCGCACATGGCACCTCCCTGCCCTTGCCCCGCCGTTTTGCGCGGTCAAGGTCACTGGCGCGCTGTTTCACACCCAAGGGGGCCTCGAGGTTGATCCAGCCACCGCCAAGGTGCGGATGACGTCAGGTGGTGCCTTCGAGAACCTCTATGCCGCCGGTGGGGCTGCCTGCGGGGTGTCTGGGTCTGGTGACAGTGGCTATCTGTCGGGCAACGGCCTGCTGGCGGCCGTCACCTTGGGGTTCATCGCGGGTCACGGTTAACCCTTTTCCAGCTTTTCACGAATGTCCTGCATGATCGCTTCGATCATGTCGGTTGATGTGCCCCTGCCACTGATGCGGATCAGAAAGCCCTTGTCATCAAGTTCACGCTTGAGGGTAATGCCCGTCGCTGTCGTCAGGGTATCCTTGCCCTTCCAACCCGGCGCGGGGGGTGCCGCTTTGGGTCGGCCGCCTCTGCTCGGGTCGGGTGCCTCGCTTTGATGTTCTGACAGCACTTTTTCGATCAGCGCCCATTCGCTTTTGGGGTCACCCCCCTGCCCCGCGCCCAGCACATCGCGCAGCCGTGGCTCGGCACCGGCGCGCAGCCCCGCAGCCAGCCGCAGGCCGTCTTTCTCACGCATTGTCTCGGGGAACTCCAGCATATCGCCCAGCTCTTCAAAGATCATCGCAAAGGATTTGATCTTGCTTCGTTTAGCTTTGGACGCGGCGGCAAACATCTGCGAAACAGCATCTTCGGTCGAACTGAACGCGCCTTGTTGCGCGGCGATTGCAGCAATCCGGCCCCGCTCGTAATGGCTCAGGTCCTGGCGAATTTCGTTTTCTTCAACCATCGCAACAAAGGCACCGCCCATCTGGTCTGGGTCGCGCAAGACCGCCTTGATCACCTTGAACGTTGCATCACCGCTGCGCGCATACAGGTTTTGCTGCGCAATCAAACGGCGGTATCCTGACAGCAACCCGTATTGCCGACCAGACGCCGACCCTTTGAGAGTGTATACCTCAATCGGCATGCGAAGCCCGTTGGCGTTGATCGAATGTTCAAGCTCGGCCATCGCTTCCTGGTCCAGAACGGTTCTGTCGCGCTGCATCGACAAGGGTTCGATTGCGTCGATCGGGATTTCGAAAATCAGCAGGCCCGCAGCATCAGCAGCGCGAAACTTTTGCGCCTCGGCGCTGTCGCGGGCCCGTGCGGCGCGCTCCTCTGTTGTACCAGCCTCATAAGCATCCGCCGTATCAGCAGCCACCTGAGCGATTGGCGCAGCTGCGCGGGCAGGGGTTTCGCGGCGAAACTCTTCTTCGATACGGCTCATGTCATCCGCAGAGGGGGCTTCGAGTTTTCTACGCTTCGCCATTGTTCGCTTCCTCTTGCTTTAGTGCCTGCAAATCGCGCCACCATGTTCCCAGAACAACCTCTTTGACCTCTGCCCAGGTCCGGTCAAAGGTCTCGCGGCCACGGACATAGGTATCGCGGTTGAACTCCCGATAATCGGCCTCATAGATGCCGTTTACCTGCTCGCCGGCCTGCCCGACCATTGCGGTGACTTCCTGCCGGTAGGTCGTCATGAAATCTCCGAAATACGCCTGAATGACATTCGCCAGATCGGTCTGTTGCCCCGCATCAAAGCGGGTGATCAGCGCACGCACCGCGTCCCATTCGAACTTCATTTCCGACAGCCCTTCCTGACGTCGAATCCGGTTTTCGCCTTCTTCGATGCTGGCAAAGGTCGAATAGAGCATATCAAAGAAACGGCCCGTTGAATCGAACTCGAGAAACGATGCACCAAGGGGCACCAACAAGATATCAGCGGCGGCCAACGCATTGATAGTCAGATACCCGAGGGCAGGGGGAGTATCGATAAAGATCAGGTCGTACTCGTCCATCGCCCCTTCGGAGGACAGCGCATTGGTGAGCGCATCCCACAGGGGCCACGACTTGACCTGCATCCGCCAGACCGGCACCTGAAACTCTGCCCAGTACAAATTCAACTGCGCACCAATCAGGTCGATATTAGGCCAATGGGTCGGCTGGATCAGGTTTCGCGGCGAAACCTTGAGGCTTTCGGTCAGGGTCTCGTCAAGCGGCAGCTCTGGTGCTCCACGCGCCCGGCGCACCGCGTTTTCATCTTGCAAGTGGCGGGCGAAATCCTTGGCCAGCAGGGGGAAGGCTGTCGACCATTCATCCGGCACATCACCGCCCATGATAGAGGTCATCGACCCCTGACTGTCCAAGTCGATCACCAGAACCTTGTACCCGTCAAGCGCGGCCGACATGGCCAGATGGGCGCATGTTGATGTCTTGCCGACACCGCCCTTGAAATTCGCAACCGAGATAATTTTTGCCGGCAACCCTTCGGGACGCCAGGATTTATATTGCTTGTTTGATGCCCCTTCGGTCGCGAAATGCTCCCGCAATTGCAGCACCTCTTCGAGGGTGAACCATTTCGATCCAGCCTCTCCGCTGCCTTGGGGCAGGTCCGGGTGCGCCTTTAACACGCGGCGCAGATGGGCAGGGGCGACATCAAGCAGATAGCGGCATATTTCCCATGTGGAAAACTTGCGCAGGCGCTTCTTGCCATCCGGGGCATATCCACGGCGGGCAAGATCATCCCGACCTTTGCTGGCAAATGCAGCGGCTTTCGCGAATCGTGCGGTATCGATAGGATCAGACAGACGCGCTGCTGCTGCTTCTGGATCGATATTGAAATACGACGGTGTCGGTGCTTTGGGAGTGGATGACATATGTCCTCGGCCATGTATGCGAAACAAGTGAGTATCCGCTTATCTATCGCACATCATACGGCTTATGTGAATCTGAATCCGGTTAATTCTGCGTACCTTGGGAATTCAATCAAAGAAACACCACATATAAGTGTAAGAGTCTTTAGTCTCTTTAAGATGTTTGCTGCGGATAGTATCAATTAATTCAATGCGTTAACTGCATATGGGTGCCTGAATACAGGCTGAAAGGTACCATTGAACAGGTCAAAGGGTGCCTGAATACGGTAGAACAGGCACCGATTCGCAGGAAGAAGGGTGCCGATCTCCGGTGGGCTGGTGATTAGGGTCTAATTTCCCCTCATTAGGGTCTGTTCGCCAAATCAGTCTTTCGGGCCGTCCCGTAAATTGGCACCTTAACCATCGAATTCCGAGGCAGAGCGCCCCTGATGAAAGGCACCCATCGTCGTATTGCTTTGAGGTGCCTTTTAACGCAAACTGTACGCGAGGCAACAGATCGGACGCGAATCCGACAGCCAAGGGGCAGAGCGATGAAACGACAGGATATTGATATCCCCAAAGACCGGCTGACCGGTGTCCTGCGACGCGGGGCGGTCAAAAAACACGTGGCGGCGATTCATGTGTCGGGTAAACTGACGCTGCTGCAACGCAAGTTGAGCAACGTATTGTTGCTGAACGCCTATGACACGCTGACCAGCCAACAGGTCCACATGATCGACGCGCGCACCTTGTGTCTGATGATCGGCTATAATTCCAATGATATGGATACGCTGAAACAGTCCTTGCGCGGGCTGGCTGAAACCGTGGCGGAATGGGATATGCTGGATGATAAGGGCCAGCAGGAATGGGGCGTTTCCAGCTTGCTGAGCTATGCCAAGCTGAAGGGCGGGGTATGTGAATATGCGTATTCCCCTGCATTAGCGTCTAAACTGAACGACCCTAAAGTATTCGCGCTGATCAATTTGAACATCCAGCGCCGGTTCACCAGCGGTCACGCCTTGGCGCTCTATGAGAATTGCTATCGGTTTGTTCGCACGGGCAGCACCGGCTGGTGGTCGCTTGATCTGTTCCGGCGGCTTATGGGGGTCGAAGACAGCGCCTATTACGCGGTCTACAAGCAGCTGAACGCCAAGATCATCAAACCCGCCGTGGCCGAGGTGAACAAAACGTCGAACATTGTGGTCACGCCTGAAATTCGCAAACGCGGGCGGGCGGTCACGGATATTCGGTTCAAGATCACCGAAAACCCGCAGCTTGCCATTCTGGATCTGGATGACGGTGAAGGCGTGCGTAAATCGGATGTTTACAGCCGGTTGCAAGCCTTGGGGGTCAGCGACCGTCTGGCGCGCCAGTGGATCGCCGAACATGGCGAGGATCATGTTGGCGACAAGATTACCTATGTGGCGGGGCAGGGGGGCGTGCAAAACCCCGTGGGTTACCTGACAGCAGCGCTGCGCGACAATTTCAAGGCCGAAGCCCCCGTTGCCAAACCGACCAGCGCCCGCGCAAAGCTGTTGGAGCGGGTGCGCGATCTGGTTGCCGCACGCACGCCCACACAGCGCGATGCCGACCGGCGGCTGTTTATGTCGATGATCGACACGGCTGATGCGCGGGCGGACTTTGAACGGCACGGATGGATGTCGGCGCTGAACACCAAAGCGATCAAGGCATTCTGGCAAGACCTGCATCCTGACGCATTTGATGATATTTAGCTTTGATCATCTCAATCAAAATAGGTATGAGCATTTCACAACGGTCCCGTAGCTCAACTGGATAGAGCACCTGACTTCTAATCAGGATGTTGGGGGTTCGAGTCCTCCCGGGATCGCCAATGTTTTGGCAACTGTCGTTTTCGCGGTGCCGACGTTGCTTTTACTTCCCTCATGACCTGTTGCCGCCCAAAAAAGCCGCAAGCGAGCTAAGACCTGCCAGTTTACGCGGGGGTCTCCTGCGAAAACTCGCCTGTTCTCAAGCGGTTCGGCATATTTATGTGGCGGTGCAGCGAAACCGGACATATTGGGTCACAGACCATGCATTCTCCCCGCGACTCAGTCGTTTGTGCAGGGTACCAGCCTTCTTCAATTTAGTTATTGGGTTTCAATGTCTATAAAATCCAGGTCTTCGAAAACGGGCCTCCTGCATCCCAGCCGCCGGGCTGTCTTGGGCGCTCTCTCCAGTTCTGTTGCCGCTGTCGCTTTTACGCACGGTGCTTTTGCGCAGGATGATGTAACGCGTGTTTCACCAGCGCAGCAGGGCGCGGTTGAAACACAATCCCCCGCCATTGCTGCCCCGCTGCCGTTTTCCTTTGACTGGCTTGATGCACGCATGAAAGAGGCGGCGCAGGCAGAATATGTTGCACCATCCGATGCCCCCGAAGTCATCGCTGACCTTGATTACGATGACTACCGCAAGATCCAGTTTGACCCGAAACGTGCCCGTTGGGCGGATAATGGGGTGTTGTTCCACCTGCACGCGTTCCATCCCGGCTGGCTGTACAAACAAACCGTCGCCGTTCACGAAGTGGTCGATGGAATTCAAACCCCGATGGAATTTTCGACCGACGATTTCCTGTATTATGACGACCTTGCCCCGCGCGTGCCGCAGCATGTCCCGTTACCGGGTGTGGCCGGGTTTCGCCTGAATACCCCCCTGAACCGGGCTGATATGTTTGATGAACTGGTCGCCTTTGCCGGGGCGTCCTATTTCAGGGCATTGGCGCGCAACAGCAGCTACGGTCTTTCGGCGCGTGGTCTTGCGATCAACACCGGGCTTGGCGGCGAAGAGGAATTTCCCCGCTTTACCGCGTTCTGGCTTGAACGCCCGAATGCAGGCCAGGAAGACGTTGTGATGTATGCGTCGCTTGACAGCCCGTCATGCACCGGTGCGTACAAGTTTGTCATTCGACCCGGGGCGGAGACGACCATTGATGTCACCGCCAAGCTGCATTTTCGCAAGGACGTGGAACAGTTGGGTGTCGCTGCGCTGACCTCGATGTTCCTGTTTGATGAAAAGAACAGTGATACCTTCGATGATTACCGACCGCAGGTTCATGACAGCAACGCCTTGATGGTGGTGCGGACGGATGGAGATGTGTTGTGGCGCCCGCTGAACAACCCGCCCCGTCTGGGCAGTACCTATCTTAACGAACCCAACCTCAAATCATTTGGCCTGATCCAGCGGGACCGCGATTTTACCGATTACCAAGACGCCGGTGCGCAGTATCACGACCGCCCTTCGGTATTGATTGAACCGCAAGGGGATTGGGGTGTTGGCGCGATCCGTCTGGTCGAGATCCCTTCGGACCTTGAGGGTAACGACAATATCGTCAGCTTTTGGGTGCCGTCCGAAATGCCGCGCGCAGGCGAAAGCCGCGACTATTCCTATCGGTTGCGGTGGGGTACGCTTGGCACCAACCGTGACGGTGATCGTGCATGGATTGTCAGCACGCTCGCAGGCAAGGGCGGGACATCAGGCGTGTCCGGCACCAAGGAATCGCTGCGCAAATTTGTCATCGATTTTGACGGCGGCTTGATGGCCGATCTGCCCGCAGACGCCAAGATGGAACCCGTTGTCACCTTGTCACGGGGCAAGATCCAGCATATCGCCCTGTCCAAAATCGAAAACACCACCAAGTGGCGGTTGGTTATTGATGTAGATGGCGAAAACGAGCGTCTGGTGGAGCTTGTCGCCCATGTGGCCGGTTATGGCCGCAAGTTGACCGAAACCTGGATTTACCAATGGATGCGCCCATGACGACCCAACGCTCAGGTGCCCTGATGTCCGATATTTCTGTGGGTGAAAGCCGCACCGCGCTGATTTTGCGCGACGTGGCTTTGCCGGATGCGCCCATGGTCATGCCTCAACAGGTGATCGAAATGGCACATATTGCCGTGACAGAGACCAAGCTGCGGCGGTTTCTGGCTGGTGTGATCCAAAGCTTCGGCCCCGCGGCGCGCGGCCGCTAAGAGATGAATACCAAGACGTCCCCAGGCGGCGTGCTTTCGGCACGTGTCTTTGCATTGGTTGTCAGCATTGGCCTTGGGGCCGGTGCCGCTGCGCTGTTTTTGCAGTTTGGCGCGGCTGACGGTTATCAATGGGTCGATGGTGTCCGGTCTGCTTTGGTGTTTATCACAACATTCTGGCTGGCATGGGGTGCCGTGCAATCGGTCGAGGGATTGGTCGCCAGCCGCAGACCCGCCCCGCCGATGACTACGCCGATTACCACCCGCACTGCGATTTTGATGCCCGTCTATAACGAAGACCCCGCCGCGGTCTTTGCGCGGGTGGCAGCTATGGATGAGGCGATTGCACGACATGGTCTGACGGAACATTTCGATTTTGCCATTCTGTCAGACACCCAAAATGATCAATTGGGCGCGGAGGAAGAACGCTGGTTCGTGCATCTGTGGGACGACCGCGCCCAAGATGCCCGCAAGGCGCAGGGCAAAGCCGTGCGGTTCTTTTACCGCCGCCGCCGCCGCAACACGGGGCGCAAGGCGGGCAATATCCAGGACTTCTTTGAAACGTCTGGGGCGAATTACGATTTTGCCCTTATTCTGGATGCTGATAGTTTGATGGATGGGGCCACTATGGCCGAAATGGTCCGCCGGATGCAGGCCGACCCGAAACTGGGCCTGCTGCAAACCCTGCCACGGATCATCAACGCGCATTCCCGGTTTGGCCGCGCGATGCAATTCGCCGCCGGATTCTATTCGCCTGTCTTTGCCCAGGGTCAGGCGGCGATGCAGGGGTCGACAGGCGCATTCTGGGGGCACAATGCGCTGGTTCGGGTGCGTGCCTTTGCCGAAAGCTGTGCCTTGCCCGAACTGTCCGGCCCGCCGCCTTTCGGGGGGCATATCCTGAGCCATGATTATGTCGAAGCCGCGCTTTTGGCGCGGGCGGGCTGGTCGGTGCGCGTCGATCCCGACCTTGACGGTTCCTTTGAGGAGGGGCCGGAAAATATGATCGATTTTGCCAAACGGGATCGGCGCTGGTGTCAGGGAAACCTGCAACATATCCGCGTGATTTCTGCGCCCGGGCTGAAAGCATGGTCACGGTTCGCGTTTTTCCAAGGCATCCTGAGCTATATCGCACCGCTGTTTTGGATGATGTTTCTTGCATCGAACCTGTATGCCACCGCGACGGCACCCGAACCGGATTTCTTTCCCGAACCGTTCCAGTTGTTTCCCGTCTTTCCGTCCGACCAGACATCAAAGGCGGTCGGTGTGGCGGTGGGGGTGTTCGGGCTTTTGGTGCTGCCCAAGGTGTTGATCTTGCTGGATGCGGTGTTGCGCGGGCGGGTGGCGCAATTTGGCGGTGCAGTGATTGCAATGCGCGGGATGCTGCGTGAATTGTTGCTGTCGTCGATCAACGCGCCGATCATGCTGATGTGGCAAACACGCGCGGTGTTGCAGGTGCTGTCGGGGCGTGACGGGGGCTGGCCTGCGCAGACCCGCGGTGACGGCCGGCTGACGCTGATCGAAGCCTTTGCGGCTGGTTGGTGGATTCAGCTTTGGGGGATCGGGGTGATCTTCCTGACGCATGTTTTTGCCTCTGACCTTATGTTGTGGGTCTTGCCGATCGGTATTCCGTTGCTGTTGGCCCCGCTCGTGATCTGGCTCAGCTCGCACCCCTCGGACGGGCCGGTGTTTCTGACACCCGAAGAAGCCGCGCTGCCGCAGGTGGTCGCGGATCATCAGCGGATCATGGGCAAATGGTTGGACAGATCAGCCGCATCCCTTGCCCCTGCCGCACAAATTTCTGCCTGAACGGTCTGGATCTATGCCTCACACAAACCTTTCTGCGTCTTCGCGCGATCCGCGTCTCGATTTCTTTCGCGGGCTGGCGCTGGTGATGATTTTCATCAACCACGTTCCCGGCAACCCGCTGGAGCCGTTTACCAACCGGAATTTCGGCTTTTCCGATGCCGCCGAAGGGTTCGTTTTCATGTCCGGTATGGCGGCAGGTCTGGCCTATCCGATGGCGTTTGTCCGTTTGCCGCTGTGGCGTGCAGTTGCCAAATGCTGGGGGCGGGCCTGGACGCTGTATTCGGTGCATCTGGTGATTACGATGATCAGTTTGGCGATCATGATGGGCGCTGCCTATTGGTTTGGTGCCGAACAAATGTGGGAGGTCAACAATGTCGCCCCATGGATCGGCGCGCCCGTTCAGGCGACCATTGGCATCGCGACCTTGGGGCATCAATTCGGGTATTTAAACATCCTTCCCATGTACGCCGCGCTGTTGTTGATGACGCCGGTCATGATCCTGATCGCACAACGGAGCATGTGGATCATGCTGGCGGCGTCGTTCCTGTTATGGATCATGACCGGCGAAATGCGGCTGAACATTCCTGCATTCCCGAACGAAGGCGGGTGGTTCTTTAACCCCTTTGCATGGCAGTTTCTGTTCGCCATCGGTCTGGGTGCCGGAATGCGGTTGAAAGACGGGCAGCGCCTTGTTCCGGATGTGGGCTGGGCGAAATGGGGGTCTTTGGCGGTTTTGATTCTTGCGCTGGCGTGGGTGAAAATCGAAAGCGTGCAGCTTCTCGGGCGCGGCGGGCTGGGGCATCTGCGTGACGTCGGTTTCCCGTTTTATATCGCGGATTTCGACAAGACCTTTCTTGCCGCCCCGCGGTTGCTGCATATTCTGGCGCTGGTCTATTTCCTGTCGACCCAAAGCTGGGTCACGCGCCTGTCTGCCAGCCGCTGGGTCTGGCCGATCGAATTGATGGGGCGTTTCGGTCTGGCCTGTTTTGCACTGGGGACGGTTTTGTCGATCCTTGGCCAGTCGATCAAAGCGGCGCTGATCAATGATCCCTGGATATTTGACATGAGCTTTGTTTTTGCCGGGCTTGCCCTGCAAATGGTGTTTGCCCGTATCAAATGGCAGTTGGCACAAAAACCGGCCTGACGGGGTTAGTTCCCCGTATGTGGTTTTAGAACAGACGCGAAAAAGCGTGTGATTCCATCATGTGCGTCCAGTGGCAGAATTTGGGCGATGTATTGATCCGGTCGGACAATCGCGATGCAGCCGTGTTTCCGGTCAATCCCGCGCATGTCAAAGATGTCTGCGGAAGGGTCGGCGCTGAACGTCTTTTCATAATCCGTGAGCCCGTATTTGCCTTTCTTCGGTAAAAGCAAGGGCGGAAGGCTGCGCAGGTTCAGATCACGGTGGGGGGCTTGATAGATCGCCCTGACATCAATCACTGAATCACTGTCTGCCCCAGCGGGGGTCGCCCAAGTCAAAGGCGAGATATCAGAGCCTAAATAGCCACATAGGATCGTTAGATCGTGATCTTGCCCGGCAAAGGCGAGAATGCGCCAGCGGCCATCGGCCTTGAGCATGTGACCCAGTTGCACCGTCTTGGCATCGGCAATGCGGATCACGGGGGCAGAGTGAAACCGCATCCCTACCGTCAGACCGGTCGCCAGACTTTGGTGCCGCGCATCCCCGACCACCAGCGACGGTGCGTAATGCACGGATGTTCCAGCGGTGAAACGGCCCTGCTTTTGGAAGTAGCGCTGGAATTCAGCCGGATCAACAGTGTCTTCCTGCGTGGTATTGCCGGAAGCGGGGCGGGCGCTGAACATCTTGGCAAAGGCGCGATCAAAATCGATCAGCTCTTGCGCGATGGCCTGGCGTTCGGCTGAATAGCTGCGCAGGATCGTCGGATCAGACTGCCCGCGCAGGACGGCCGCTATTTTCCAACCCAGATTGAACGCATCCCCCATGGACACGTTCATGCCTTGGCCCGCCTTGGGGCTGTGGGTGTGGCCCGCGTCACCCGCGATAAATACCCTCGGGTTCGTGTCTGTTTCAGCATCATCAAACTGATCGCACAGCCGTTGACCGATCTCGTAAACCGACCACCAAGCGACCTGTTTCACGTCAAGCGTATAGGGGGCCATGATCCGGCGGGCTGCTGCGATCAGTTGCGGTTCGGTGATGCCCTTTTGCGAGACCCGTTCGTCGGCATTCAGTTTGTCCAGCTCGATATACATGCGCACCATGTAGCCGCCTTCGCGCGGGATAATCAGAACCGACCCTTCGGAGGCGGAATGGATCACGGATTTAAGTCGAATGTCGGGAAAGTCGGTTTCCACAAGCACATCCATCACGCCCCATGCCTGATTGGCCGCATCGCCCACAAGGTCACGCCCGATTGCGTGGCGCACCCCGCTGCGGGCACCATCACACCCAATGACATAGCGCGTTTGGATGGTTTCGGTGACAGGCTGGGCCCCGCTTGGCGCGTGTTCGATGGTAACTGTGACGGGGAAATCAGCACTGTCATCGCGGGTCAGCCCGATGAATTTGCGGTCGTAATGCGGTTCAAGCCGTCGCGGGCCTTGCCGCATCACATCTAGATAAAAGTCATGCACCCGCGCCTGGCTTAGGATCACATGGGGCATTTCGGACAAACCTTGTTCGGTGTCTTCGATGCGGCCACTGCGGGCGATATGATTGGGGTGCGTGACATCGGGTTTCCAGAATGTCGTCTCGTTCACCCAATAGGCTTCGCGCAGCACATATTCGGCAAATCCGAAGGCCTCGAACATCTCGACCGACCGGCAGGCGATCCCGTCAGCCTGACCGATCTGCAAGGGCCCGGATTTCTGGTCGATGATGCAGGTGGAGATATCAGCGAAAGCGGATAATTGCGCAGCAAGGGTCAGGCCAGCAGGGCCGCACCCGACGATCAACACATCGACCTGAGCAGGGGGCGTCGCGGGATGGCCTGCGCCGACGGGTTCGGCGACATGAGGGTTGCCGGGGTGAAAGCCGTTCAGGTGGTACTGCATATGCCGCTCCAATCTAATATGTATACTTATCATATAGGGGCTTTGCGCGGCAGTGTCAATTTGGTAAGTATGCTTATTACCAAAGAGGTGGCACATGTCCCTGAGCCTAATGCCCGGCCATTTGATCCGGCGGTTACACCAAATTTCGACGGCGGCATTTGCCGATCACCTGAAAGCGGCAGGGATCGACATGACCTCGGTTCAGTTCGCGGCCTTGCACACCATCTGCGACACGCCGGGGGTTGATCAGGCCACGCTCGCGCTGCGCATTGCCTATGACCGCGCAACCATCGGGGGGGTCGTCGACCGGTTGGAGCGTAAAGGCTGGGTGACCCGCACCGTGAACCCCGACGACAAGCGCGCGAGACAGGTTGCGCTCACCAAGGAGGGGCAGGACGTGTTGCGCAAAGTCACCCCGATTGTCACCGCCTTGCAGGACGATATTCTGGGCGGGCTGTCTGATGCCGAACGCGCACAGTTTGTCGCGCTGGCCAGCAAGGCGGTTCGCCTGCAGGACGGGTTTGACCCATCGCGATGATCTGCTAACAGATCGTAACTTTTGTACAAAGGCGGTAAATACAATGTCCCAACCTCATGTTCTGATTGCCGGTGGTGGCATTGGCGGGCTGGCGCTTGCCTTGACCCTTGACCAAATCGGGGTGCGCAGCACCGTGTTTGAATCGGTCCGCGAATTGAAACCTCTGGGCGTCGGGATCAACATTCAACCCAATGCCGTGCGCGAATTGTTTGATCTGGGGATCACGGCTGCCGATCTGGACAAAGTCGGACTGCCCGCGCGGGAATGGGCCTTGGTTGGTCAGCAGGGGCAGGAAATATACGCAGAACCCCGCGGCACCGAAGCGGGCTATAACTGGCCCCAATACGCGGTGCATCGCGGCAAGCTGCATATGATGCTGTACGACACGCTGATTGCCCGGGCGGGCAAGGATGCGGTGCAATTGGGGGCAAAGGTTACCGGATACAGTCAGAACGCTGATGGCACAGTCGCCGCTCAGATCACCCGTGCCGACGGGCGCGAGGCTGTGGAAACGGGCACATTGCTGATCGGCGCAGATGGTATTCATTCGGCGATCCGCGCGCAGATGCACCCCGATCAGCCGCCGATCCACTGGGGCGGTGCCTTGATGTGGCGCGGCACAACACGGGCGAAACCCAGCCGGACGGGATCGTCCTTTATCGGGTTGGGTACACATCTGCAAAGGATGGTGATTTATCCGATCTCGGATGTTGATGATCAGGGCTTTGCCGACATCAACTGGATCGCCGAAGTCACCTTTGATGAAACCGAAGACCGCAAAAGCGGCTGGTACAAGCCTGCCAAGGTGTCCGATTTCAGCCACCATTTCGAAGGGTGGACCTATGATTGGCTTGACGTGCCTGCGTTGTTGCAAGGTGCCGAAATCGCCTATGAAAACCCGATGATCGACCGTGACCCTGTGGATACATGGGTTGATGGGGGCGTTGCCTTGATGGGCGATGCGGCCCATGCGATGTATCCAACGGGGTCGAACGGGGCCAGTCAGGCAATCATTGATGCGCGCACCATCGGGGCGATGATGTTGCAACATGGTGTGACCCCGGCGGCGTTGAAAGCCTATGATGACGCGCTGTGTGCGCCGGTGTCAGAGCTGATCTTGCGCAACCGTGGTTCGGGTCCGTTTGGTTTGCTGAATATGGTGAACGATCGCTGTGGCGGAGAGTTTACAGATATCAACGATGTCGTGTCGCTTGAGGAACGCAATGCTTTCATGGCCCGCTACAAAGCAGCGGCCGGTTTTGCGATAGAACAGTTGAACAACGCGGAACCGACAATCGCGCAGGGGGCAAAGGTAACGGGCTGACGGCCTTAGCGTTATTCTGCACCTTTCTGCCTTTTGGATTGAATTCCCCGACAGCCCGCGCAACATTCCCCTGAATCTGAAATATGCGGGCCATGCGGCCCGCCAAGGGGGGACTGCACATGCAACTTCAAGGACAAGCGGCGATTGTAACCGGGGGTGCCTCGGGCCTGGGCGGGGCGACAGCCGAAATGCTGGCCAAGGCCGGTGCCAAAGTCGCGATTTTTGACATGAACGCCGAGATGGGCGAAGCCAAAGCCGCCGAAATCGGTGGAAAATTCTTCAAGGTGAACGTGACGGATGAAAATGCTGTCGCCACTGCGATTGCAGATGCCGAAGGTGTGCATGGCAAGGCGCGTATCTTGGTGAACTGCGCGGGCATCGGGCCACCAGCCAAAGTTGTCAGCCGCGAAGGCGACGCGCTGCCGTTGGAAAGCTTTGCAGGGGTGATCAACGTCAACCTGTTGGGGTCGTTCAACGTTTTGTCGAAATTTGCCGCCGCATTGCACAAGGCCGACCCGATTGGCGAAGAGCGTGGCGTTATCATCAACACCGCATCTGTTGCGGCATTTGACGGGCAGATCGGGCAGGCTGCTTATGCTGCGTCCAAGGGCGGTATTGTCGGGATGACCCTGCCAATCGCCCGCGAATTGGCGCGCTATGGCATTCGCGTGATGACCATTGCGCCGGGCCTGTTCCTGACGCCGCTTCTGGCCAGCTTGCCTGAAGAAGCGCAAGTTTCCTTGGGTGCGCAAGTGCCGTTCCCCAGCCGTTTGGGGGATCCTTCGGAATACGCCAAAATGGTCGGTGCAATTATCGACAACCCGATGCTGAACGGCGAAACGATCCGCCTTGATGGCGCGATCCGCATGGCACCGAAATAACCATTTTCCGGGAGGGGAAAACCTATGGCTAATGCATATATCGTTGAAACGGTCCGGACTGCTGGCGGACGGCGCGGGGGGGCTTTGCGTGATTGGCACCCTGCAAATCTGGGGGCCGAGGTGCTGAATGCACTGGTTGCGCGCAGTGGCATTGATGGGGCGGCGATTGACGATGTGATCGTCGGGTGTGTGACCCAGGCGGGTGAACAGTCTTTTGCCTTTGGGCGCAACTGTGTGCTGGCGTCGAACCTGCCGCAATCGGTGCCGGCCGTCACGATCGACCGTCAATGCGGCAGTTCACAGCAAGCGGTGCAATTTGCTGCGCAAGCTGTGATGTCGGGGACCCAAGATGTTGTCGTGGCGATGGGTGTCGAAAGCATGACGCGTGTGCCGATGATGTCGAACGTGACATTGCATGCCAAGGCGGGATTGGGCGAGGGGCCCTTTAGCGACCGTATCGCAGAACGCTTTGGCACCAAGAATTTCAGCCAGTTTATCGGGGCCGAGATGATTGCGCAAAAGCACGGCTTTAACCGCGAAGAACTGGACAGCTTTGCCTTGGAAAGCCACCATCGGGCAACTGCTGCCCGCGATGCCGGGGCGTTTGATGCTGAAATCGTGCCGCTTGCAATCGAAGGCGGGATGCATACCCGCGACGAAGGTATCCGCGATGATGCAACGTTAGAGTCTATTTCGAACGTAAAACTGTTGGACCCGAACGGCATGATATCGGCTGCGAACGCCTCGCAGATTTGCGATGGGGCGGCGGGTGTGCTGGTCGTGTCCGAGGCAGCATTGAAGAAATATAACCTGACCCCCAAGGCGCGGATCGTGAACCTAACCGTGACTGCCGGTGATCCGGTTATCATGCTCGAAGAACCGCTGCCTGCCACCGACCGTGCTTTGGAACGCGCCGGCATGAAGATCGACGACATTGACCTGTTCGAAGTCAACGAAGCTTTTGCGCCGGTTCCGATGGCGTGGCTCAAGCACACCGGGGCGGACCCTGAAAAGCTGAACGTAAATGGCGGCGCGATTGCGCTTGGCCATCCGTTGGGTGCGTCGGGTGCGCGGTTGATGACGACGCTGGTGCACAGCCTTCATGCGCAGGGCAAGAAATACGGCCTGCAAACCATGTGCGAGGGTGGTGGTATCGCTAACGTCACCATCATCGAGGCTGTTTAGAGCCTGAAACGTCAGAGGCGGGGGGTGACGGACGCAACGTTTGTCATTCCCTAATCTGCCGCGCCCTGACAAGTTACAGGCAAAAGAACACTTCCCGGAGGAAACCATGACGCTACCTGCTCTTTTCGACACTCTGCGTATTCCGCTGATTGGCAGCCCGCTGTTCATCATTTCAAACCCTGATCTGGTGATCGCACAATGTAAGGCGGGGATCGTCGGCAGTTTTCCCGCGCTGAACGCCCGCGAAGCCGACGGCGAACCGATCGAGCTGGACCGATGGTTGACCCGCATCAAGGAAGAGTTGGACCGCCATAACCAGGCGAACCCAGATACCCCGGCAGCGCCCTATGCGGTGAACCAGATCGTGCATAGATCCAACGCGCGACTGGAACGCGATGTCGAGATTTGCGTGAAACACGAAGTGCCGTTGTGGATCACGTCCCTGGGCGCGCAGAACTGGCTGAACGATGCGGCGCATGGTGCGGGTGGCGTGGTGTTGCATGACGTCATCAACAACCGCTTTGCTCACAAGGCGATTGAAAAAGGTGCCGATGGTCTGATCGCTGTGGCGGCCGGGGCAGGGGGGCACGCGGGTGCGTTGTCGCCGCTCGCGTTGGTTCAGGAAATTCGCGAATGGTTCAACGGGCCGCTGTTTTTGTCGGGTGCGATTGCACGCGGTGACAGCATTTTGGCGGCGCAAGCCATGGGTGCCGATGGCGGCTATGCCGGATCGGCGTTTATTGCCACGACAGAGGCAAACGCAGACGAGCGGTACAAGCAGATGATCGCGGATTCAGGGGCGTCCGATATCGTCTATTCCGATCTGTTCACGGGCGTTTGGGGTAACTATCTGAAACCGTCTATCGAGGCGCAGGGCATGGACCCCGACAACCTTGAACGGTCCGATCCGTCGAATATGGATTTCGGGGCCGACCGTCAAAAGCCCAAAAGCTGGAAAGAGATTTGGGGCGCGGGCCAAGGGATCGGTGCGGTGAAATCTGTCATGCCGGCAGCCGATGTGGTGGAACGCTTTGCCACTGAATACGCGGCTGCGCGCAAGCGCCTGTGCGAGCAAACTGCCTAAGCGCCTGCTTGGAAACAAAGGGACTGCCGCGGTCAAGACTGCGGCAGTTTTTCGTTTAGCTGTCGGTTGTGCGTTTGCCGGATTCAATATCGTAGGAAGGCAACGTCTGGAACGCCGATTTCAACGCATCGCCCCAACCTTTTGAAATCGACTGATACATCGGGTCTTCGGATTCGATGCGGGTCTTGCTTGCGACCTCGAAGGTGTTGTTTTCATAAGTCTGCACATCAATGGGCAGCCCGACCGACAAATTCGCCTTGAGCGTTGAATCAAACGACACCAACAGCAGTTTCACGGCATCTTGCAGGCTCATATCCGGCTCGTAGGCGCGCACAAGGATCGGTTTGCCGTATTTGGTTTCACCAATCTGGAAAAAAGGCGTATCTTCGGTAATCTCGATGAAATTGCCTTCGGGATAGACCAGAAACAGGGTGGGCATGCCGCCTTGGATTTGACCGCCGACGATTACGGTCGCTTGAAAGCTGGCCGCCGACATCTGGCCTTTGCTTTGCACGTCGAGAATGACCTCGCGCAGGGTTTGACCGACCAGCCGTGCAACCTGAAACATGGTTGGCGCACGTAGAATGCTGGGGTCACGTTCCATCGCGATCTTAGAGCGTTCTTCCAACAGGCTGATCAGCGATTGCGTTGTGGCAAGGTTGCCTGCCGTCATGATCGTGATCAGGCGTTCGCCGGGAACCTGAAAGGTAAACATCTTGCGGGTGGTGGAAAAGTTGTCGACGCCCGCGTTGGTGCGGGTATCTGACATAAAGACCAGCCCTTGTTCTAAGCGAAGTGCAACGCAGTAGGTCATCGTATGGATATCCGTTTGATTGATCGCTTGGGACGTACCGCAAGCTGTTGGCCCGCTTTACTGCTGGACCTGCAGATTTACAATCATCGTTTCTGCGGCACTGCCGACGCGCATCCCCGAAAAAGGTGCCGCGTCGTGGTAATCGCGCCCGACGGCCAGTCGAACATAGCGTTCATCGGGGGATTGCGCATTTGATACGTCAAAGCCGACCCAACCCAACCCTTCGACATAGGCTTCGGCCCAGGCGTGGCTTGCCTCTTGGTCGATTTGACCATTCAGCATCAGATAGCCGCTGACATAGCGCGCGGGAATCCCGCCAGCGCGCGCCGCCGCAATAAAGATATGTGCGTGATCCTGGCAAACGCCTGTGCCACCTTGCATCGCTTCCTCTGCGGTGGTCACGACATAGGTGCCGTCTTTGCCATATCTGACCCGTTCCGCGATCATGCGCGACAAGGCGTGCAGACGGTTCAGGATATTTTCGTGGCTTTCGCTTTCAGCAGCAAGCTCGGTAATCGCGTCGCCTGCTGCGGTCAGGGGTGTTTGCTGACTGAAATACCACAGCGGCGGGCCGCTTTTGGGCAGCGGGATGATACCTGCGGTGTCGGTCGTCTCGACTGAACCGGCGGCAGTGATGGTGATAGACTGGCCCCCTGCATCGACGTTGATCAGATGCACGGTGTTGCCGTGGTGATCGATATAAGAGGCTTCGATCATGCCGCCTTTGACCGTGATCTTCCAATCCAGGGTTTTCTGACAATCCAGCACCTGGGGTGTCAGGCGTACCTGCTGCAAGGCATACTCCACCGGCTGATCGTAGTTGTATTCGGTGGTGTGGCTGATCTGGAGTAACATATCTGGGCAGCCTATTTGTTGAACCTGAAATCGGTTTCGATCTGCAATCCAAGGGCATTGTTCTTGCCGATGAACTCGCTGATGAATTCGTGCAGGCCATCCTCAAAGATCGTGGCGATGTCACGTGATTTCATTTCTTTTTTCAGTTTCTTTGCCATGTCGTTACAAGGCACACGGACGTTGTAATCTTCGGCCAGGGCTTCCAGTTGGTCTTCGACCTGGCTCACGCAGAACAGCAAGGATCGAGGCAGGCGACGGTCAAGGATCAGAAAATCGGCAATCGCCGAGGCGGTCATGTCGCCTTGATTAAGCCAGCGAAACGACCGGTGCGCAGATACGGACCGCAACACGGTTTCCCATTGCACGTTATCCAGCGAAGACCCGACAAATTTGACCGATGGCAGCAGCGTGTAATATTTAACGTCGATAATGCGGGCGGTGTTGTCGGCCCGTTCAATAAACGTTCCGATGCGTGAAAAATCGTAGATATCATTGCGCAGCATCGTACCGTGCAAGGCCCCCCGCACCAGTGCCGAATGCTGGCGAATGGTGGCAAGGGCAGCGGGCAAATCCTTTTCCTGCACGGGGGTTTGCAACAATTCGGTCAGGACCATCCAGTTTTCGTTCACGGCCTCCCAGACTTCGGTGGTCAGCGCGGTCCGCACCAGACGCGCGTTATCACGGGCTGCTTTGCTGACCGACAGGACACTGGACGGGTTGCGCGTGTCGCGCAGCAGATAATCGATGACTTCGCGGGCGGCATAGTGATCGTAAACTTGGTCATATCCCGTGCGCACACCGGATGTCGTGACAACAGATTTCCATTCGGATTCACTGTCGGTGGATCGGGTAAGCGCCATGCGAAAGCCGGCTTCGACCATGCGTGCGGTGTTTTCGCCGCGTTCCAGCAGCCGGAACATCCAATACAGACCCCCTGCGGTTTTGCCTAGCATTGTGCTACTCCTCCAAAACCCAAGTGTCTTTGGTCCCGCCGCCCTGGCTTGAGTTGACCACCAGCGACCCTTCTTGCAACGCAACGCGCGTCAGCCCGCCCGGTGTAATTTCGATCCCCTTGGGGGACACCAGCACATAGGGTCGCAGATCAACGTGGCGCGGGGCAAGCCCGCCATCGGTAAAGATCGGCACGGTCGAAAGCGATAGCGTCGGTTGTGCGATATAGTTGCTGGGGCGTGCGCGCAGTTTTGCGGCAAAGTCCTCAAGCTCTTGTTTGCTGGCGGCAGGGCCAACCAACATGCCATAGCCGCCTGAGCCGTGCACCTCTTTGACCACCAGATCCTTGAGGTTATCGAGCGTATATTTCAACGCATCGGGTTCGGCGCAGCGATAGGTTTCGACGTTCTTCAGGATTGCCTTTTCGCCGGTGTAGAATTCGATGATTTCGGGCATGTAGGAGTAGATCGCCTTGTCATCGGCAATACCGGCACCGGGTGCGTTGGCAATCGTGATGCCGCCTGCACGGTAGATATCCATGATGCCGGGCACGCCCAACATGCTTTCCGGGTTAAAGTTCAGCGGATCAAGATATTCGTCGTCGATCCGGCGGTACAGCACATCAACAGGTTCATACCCCAGCGTCGTGCGCATGGCGATCCGGCCATCGACGACGCGCAGATCATGGCCTTCGACCAGTTCAACGCCCATTTGATCGGCAAGGAATGAATGTTCGAAATAGGCCGAGTTATGAATGCCCGGCGTCAAAACGGCGACACGCGGCTTGCCGGTACAAGCAGGCGGGGCACTGTCGCACAAGGCGCGGTGGAGGCTGTCAGGGTATGTGCTGACCGGCTTGACCCGCACGCGGCTGAAAAGTTCAGGGAACATTTGCAGCATCGTTTCGCGGTTTTCCAGCATATAGGATACGCCTGACGGGGTGCGGGCATTGTCCTCGAGCACGAAAAACTCGTCTGGTCCGGTGCGCACGATATCGGTGCCGACAATGTGGGTATAGACCTTGCCGGGGGGGCTGAAGCCCATCATCTGCGGCAAGAACGCCTCGTTTTTGGCAACGAGTTCATAGGGCACGACGCCCGCGCGCAAGATCTCTTGGCGGTTATAGACGTCGTGAATAAAGGCGTTGATTGCGGTGACCCGCTGCGCAATGCCTTTTGACAGCTTTGCCCATTCGCGTTCCGCGATGATGCGTGGCACCAGATCGAAGGGGATCAACCGTTCTTGGGCTTCGGCCTGACCATAGACGTTAAAGGTGATCCCGCTGCGGCGAAAGAAGGTTTCGGCCTCTTGCGATTTGCGCGTCAGATGGGCCGGGTCTTGCTCCTCGAACCATTTGCTATAGCCAGCATAAGGGGCCGTGACCGTATCCGGCCCGGCAATCATTTCGTCAAAAAATTGTTTGTTTTTTTCCATATATCAACGTTACGGCGCATTTCAGGAACCACAAGGGACATTTGCAAAACACTCCTTGGGATGTGATTTCGTGTGATGAAATGTGCCCAATATTTAGGCGGGAAATTTATGCCACTTATCCACTTGCGTCTTGGTCAGTTCCGGTCGCAGGATAGGGCATGAATTATGACACTCCTTATGATATTCGCCGTGGTCCTTTGCTGGCCCGCAATGTTGTTGCAACATCGCAACCTTTGGCAGCCCAAGCCGGGCTTTCCATGCTGTATAAAGGCGGGAATGCTGTTGATGCGGCCCTAGCTGCGGCGATTGCGCTGACTGTTGTTGAACCTTCCGGGAATGGCCTTGGCAGCGATGGTTTTGCAATTCTGTGGGACGGGGATGCGCTGCATGGTTTGAATGCGTCGGGCAGATCACCCGCCGGATTGACCGCGACCGAAGTAACAGAGCGCGGCTGGGGCAGCGTCACGGTGCCGGGGGCTGTTTCGGCCTGGGTTGCGCTGTCGGATCGTTTTGGCGCGTTGCCGTTCGAGACCCTGTTTGGCCCTGCAATAGACTATGCTGAAAACGGGTTTCCCGTGTCGCCGATCATCGCGCGGCTGTGGGAAATGGCGGGCAAGACATTGGGCCAGCAGCCCGGTTTTGCAGACTGCTTTTTACCCGGTGGCCGCGCGCCCAAGGCGGGTGAGATTTTCCGAAACCCCGCGCAGGCGAAATCGCTGCGGCTGATTGCCCAGACCAAGGGCGCGGCGTTTTATACCGGCGAACTGGCCGAGAAGATTGTGGCAGATGCCGCGCGGCACGGGTCTGCTTTGTCGATGTCCGATATGGCGGATCACAGCGTCGATTGGTGCGGCACCTTGCATCAGGATTACGCAGGCGTTGCCTTGCATGAAATTCCGCCAAACGGGCAGGGGATCGCGGCGCTGGCAGCACTTGGGATTCTGGATCATTTCGATCTGGCAAGCCATGCTCCCGACAGCCCGCAGGCGCTGCATTTGCAGATCGAAGCCATCAAGCTTGGCCTCGCCGATGCCGAGGCTTTTGTTGCCGACCCCGCGCATATGGATGTCACGCCAAGCGAGATGTTGAACCCCGCGTATCTGGCGCGGCGGGCCGCGGAAATTGACCCTAACAAGGCGAAAATGGCAGTTGAGGGCGCGCCGAAACATGGTGGCACTGTCTATATCACAGCGGCAGATGCGTCGGGTATGATGGTGTCGTTGATCCAGTCGAACTATATGGGGTTCGGATCGGGTGTTGTTGTGCCTGATACAGGGATCAGCCTGCAAAACCGTGGCGCAGGGTTTGTGACGACACCCGGTCATGCAAACCAGATCGGTCCCGGCAAACGGCCCTTCCAAACGATCATTCCGGGTTTTGTGATGCAAGAGGGCGCACCGTTGATGAGCTTTGGCGTCATGGGTGGCCCGATGCAGGCGCAGGGTCATGTGCAAATGGTCACGCGGATGATGGTGCACGGTCAATCACCCCAAGCCGCTAGTGACGCGCCACGCTGGCGTTTCGTGACGGGGCTGGAGGTGGCCGTTGAAAGCACCATGCCGGATGAGACAGTTGCCGCATTGGAAGCCATGGGCCACAAAATCACCCGCGAGGCACCCGACAACGCCTTTGGGTTTGGCGGTGCGCAACTGATCGCGCGGCAGGGTGATGGATATGTGGCTGGATCAGACCATCGCAAAGACGGCTGCGCTGTCGGCTTTTAAGCAAGTTTAGAGACGTTTTATGACCCTTCCCGACCCTGAGGCGCTGCTGCGCAGTTTGTTCGACACCGCTGTCGAAGTGGCTGATCCCATGCAAAGTCTGGCACGGTTCTTGCCTGCACGACCCGCAGGTCGGGTTGTTGTCATCGGGGCGGGCAAGGCCAGCGCGCGCATGGCCGAGGCCGTGGAGGCCGAATGGGGCCCTTGCGAGGGTCTGGTCATTACCCGCTACGGCTATGCCCGGCCTTGTCAGGGAATTGAGATCGTCGAGGCGGCGCACCCTGTGCCCGATCAGGCAGGGGTCGTCGCGACCCAAAGGATGCTGGCCTTGCTGGATGGATTGGGCGAGGACGATTTCGTGCTTGCGCTGATTTCTGGCGGCGCGTCGGCGTTGCTGGTGGCACCCTTGGGCGATATCACCCTTGCCGAAAAGCAGGCGGTGAACCAAGGGCTGTTGGCGTCTGGTGCGCCGATCCAGCAAATGAATGTGGTGCGCAAACACCTGTCGCAGGTCAAAGGCGGGCAACTGGCGGCGGCGGCTTATCCGGCTGCAATGCTGGCGCTGATGATTTCCGATGTTCCGGGCGACGATATGGCGATGATCGGGTCGGGGCCGACCGTCGGGGATGCAAGCACGGTTGCGGATGCGCAGGCCATTCTGGACCGTTGGAAGATCGTTGTACCTGCCTCTGTCAGTGCGGCCCTGTCAAAGGGATCACAGGTGATTAAGCCGGATGATCTGCGACTGTCACGGGTGACCAACCAGATTTACGCTGCACCAAAGCAATCGTTGGATGCGGCCGAAACGCTTGCCCAGTCCTTGGATTTGCAGGTTGTCCGTTTGGGCAATGACCTAGAAGGGGAGGCCCGTGATGTTGCAACCGAACACGCAAAGCTTGCCCTTGCCACGCAAGCAGCCATGAAACCGGGTGACCAACCCGTGTTGATGTTGTCAGGCGGAGAGTTGACGGTCACACGGCGCGGGGACGGGATCGGCGGGCCAAACGCCGAATATTGCCTTGCCCTGGCGTTGGCCTTGGGCGGTGCTGCAGATATTTGGGCGCTGGCCTGTGATACGGACGGGGTCGATGGTGCAGACGAAGTGGCCGGGGCGTGCATCGGGCCTGCCACGTTACGCAAGGCCAAAGAGGCGGATGTTGACCCGGAATTGGCGCTGGCGAGGAATGATGCCCATCGGTTTTTCAAAACGGCGGGCGGTCAGATCGTTACCGGGCCGACCCTGACGAACGTTAATGATTTCCGCGCCATGCTGGTCTTTCCCAAAAGCACGCAAAACTGGGACGAAACGCAATAAGTAAAATTGTTTCGCCTTTCGCCACAATCCCTGCGGGCAAGGAGGCTTTTTGGTTGTTTGAGAAAAAAACACAACCTATAAACGAATTTGGTGTTTCTCCTATCCCGAGCCTTAAGTGCGGCAGGCATGGGCATGATTTTGAATGGATTTGTTGGTTGTTCAAGCGTCTCGATATCCTTCTTGTTGTATTTTGCATTTTCGTGACTTTGGGAGTGTTCGCAGAAAGTCGACGCATCGGCCAAGTCGCGGCACATGCTGAATTTCAGCGGCTGACAGAAGACGGGCTTCAGGCGCTGAAGACCCGATTGGATATTTACCTGCAAAGCCTGAATGGCGCTGCGGGGATGCTGCATGCATCAGAAAATATCGAGTCAGATGATTTTGAAATCTTTGCCAGCACCATTGATATAAAAAATTCACTACCTGGTATTAACGGCATCGGTTTTATCGAGCTGGTTCCAAAAGACGAAGTCGCGGAATTTGTCGCGAAGATGCGTGCGGACGGGACGCCTGATTTTTCGGCGCATCCCGAAACCGACAGCGACGTAAAATACCTGATCAAATATATCGCGCCGGTTGATATTAACGCCCAAGCTGTCGGGTTGGATATCAGTTTCGAGGAAGGCCGCCGTGAAGCCGCCAATCGTGCCCGCGAAACGGGTTTGCCGCAGATCACGCCCCGGATTTTGTTGGTGCAAGATGAGACCGCACAGCCCGGTTTCCTTATTCTGAAGCCGTATTTTAGGGATGAAGAATTGCGCGGCTGGGTTTATGCGCCCTTTATCGGGCGTAATTTGATGGGAAATCTGAGCCCGGGATTGGAGAATTATTTCGACTTTCAAGTCTATGACGGGAACGCGGCTAACCCGGACACATTAATTTATGCCACCGAGCAGGAGCCTGATTCACAAGGTACTCAGGTTGCGAAATATTCTTTGGAGATATTTGGCCGACCTTGGACGCTTGAATACCAAAGCACGAAGTTTTTTGACACGTCGTTCAACTTGCGTGGACCGTATTTCATCTTGTTGGGCGGGCTGTTGTTATCCGTCATGTTGGCATTTGCGATGCGTGCGTTACGGGCCCGCAATGAAAGCCTGGCCGAGATCGCAGCACTGCGGGGCAAACAGATCAGTGCGCGAGAAGAAGAAAACAGGTCGCTCGTGGAAAATACGGTCGTTGCTGTGATTATCCTCGATGAAGATTTGAAAATCTTGTTCGCAAATCATGCCGCAACGACCTGCTTTGGCGGCGAGCGCGAAGGTCTAAGCGGACTGCCACTCAAGAATTTCGTCACTGAAATACCAAAAAGCGAGATGCAAAAAGGCTATAATGCATTGGGTCATACCCTTGAGGGGCGTGAACTGTATCTTGATCTTCAGACAAACCGCTGGGTCACCTTGAATGGAAAACGTCGCACAACAGTGATTGTTCGCGATGTAACTGCCAACGTTGAGGTGGTGGACGAACTGGCCGTAACAAAACAGCGGTTTGATGCGGCGCTGTCTGGCTCTCAGATCGGCGTGTTCGAAATAAACCTGAAGACCGGTACATCGGTGGTGTCGCATACGTGGCGGGATATCATGGGCGTTGATCAAGACGCCGAGGATCCGCAGGGCATCTTTATGAACCGGATTCATCCGGATGACCTTCCGATTTTGTTCGAGGTAGACCGGAAATGCATCAACGGAGAGACAGACCGGTCGATCTCGGAATACCGGATGGGGTTTGGGGACAGCTGGCGTTGGATGAAATCGGATGCTGTGGTCCTTGAGCGTGATGCCGATGGCAAAGCAGCGCGCATGGTCGGTACGCAAATCGACGTGACCGATCTGCGCCATGCGCGCAATGCGCTGGAGGCCAGCGAACAAAGGTTCCGTACCGTGCAAGAGGCCGCCCCCGTTGGTATGGCGACGCTCAACAATGGCGGATATTTTATTGGCGTGAATTCGGCCATGTGCGATCTGACTGGGTATTCCCGGGATGAGATGCTGAAGGATTTCAACCTGAGCAAGGTCATCCCAGAGAACGAGATGGGCGGATTGATTGATGCGGTTCAGGAGACGATGAAGTCTGGCATCCAAGATATTTTTCGCGGGGAGTTCCGGATACTTCACAAAGACGGGGGGCATCGCTGGGGTTTCTTTAACGTTACCTGGACGTTTGACAAGAATGCCGGATCTTATGTGTTTATCGCTCAAGTTATTGATATAACGGATAAAAAGAAGATCGACCAGATCAAGAGCGAATTTATCTCTACGGTTAGCCATGAATTGCGCACACCGCTGACCTCGATCAAGGGGGCGCTTGGCCTGATCGAGGTAGCCGCACGTGACAAACTGCCAGCTTCCTCGCTTCGCCTGATCGAGATTGCCCGGTCAAACTCGAACCGCCTGACCGACATTGTGAATGATATTCTGGACCTCGAAAAGATTTCGTCGGGCGAGATCAGCTTTAACATGGTCGAGGTCGACCTTGGGGAATTGATACGATCGTCACACAACGAAATGCTGCCATTCGCCGTGACCCACAAATCGACGTTAGTTGTCGAGCTTCCCGAGGAAGAGCTGCACGTTATCGCAGATTCGGGGCGCATGATGCAGGTAATGGCAAACCTGATTTCGAATGCATGCAAGTATTCTTATGATGGTACAGAGGTGAAGATCACTGTCGAAAAGCTGGACAAGGTCGCGATTGTCTATGTCCAGAACATTGGGAAAGGGGTGCCTGAATCGTTTAAAGGGCGCATTTTCCAGCGTTTTTCGCAAGCCGACGGATCAGACACACGTGCCAATGGCGGTACAGGGCTGGGTCTGAATATCAGCCGCCAGATCGTATGGCGTCAGGGTGGCGACATCGGATTTGAAAGCAAGCCGGATGGACCGACCGTATTCTGGTTTACTTGCCAGATCGTAGAACCCTCACGGAAACCGGCACCTCCTGCAATCAAACAGCTGCGGACTAAGAAAAATGAGCGGCTCAAGGTTTTGCATCTCGAAGACGATGAAGATTTTGCCGAAGTGATCCGCGCGGGTCTGAAGCCCTATGCGGACGTGCAAAACGTCACCCGCCTAAAGGATGTCAGAGCGATGTTGTCGGATGGTGGCCCTTGGGATGTCATCATTCTGGACTGGACCTTACCAGACGGGGACGCGGCGGTGTTGCTTAAGGAAATCGTTCAGCAACAACCAGATGCGCGGCTTGTCAGCCTATCATCCGATGGTGTGCGGGAAAAAGATGATCGGATCAGTGTCCATATCATCAAAGCTCAGGCAGATATGGACTACATCATCGAAAGTGTTATGGATTTTTCTCAGAAAGCAAGCTAATCAACCCAAACTAGAATCAAGGGTTGGTCTAGCGGACAGTTTCTGCATCAGGCAGAAGTATAGTCTTTACAAGGGGCAGGTATGATCAAACTTCTTCACGTAGAGGATGATGAAGCGATCCGTGAAATCGTTGAGCTATCGCTTGAGATGGCAGGCGGTTTCGAAGTCGTTCAACGCAAATGCGGCGAAGATGCGCTTTCACATGCGAATGATTTTACGCCCGATGTACTGCTACTGGATATGATGATGCCGGGAATGACCGGTCGTGAAACGCTGGAAAAACTTCGGGAACTGCCAGCATTTGCGGATATACCAGCGATCTTTATGACAGCACGTGCCCAAGCAAACGAGTTGGACGAATTGCGCCAGATCGGTGCGGTTACTGTGATCAGCAAGCCTTTTGATCCAATCACGCTGGGTGATCAGATCAAAGCTGTGTTTTAAACTAGGCCGACTGCGCAGTTTCGGGCTGTGCGGCGGTCAAAGTCTGGCAAAGCTGGACAAAATCGCTCATGTGATAAATCAACGCGCCGGGACAGATCGCCAGATCTGCATCGGCCCCGTTTAAATGGTCATCAATTTCTGTTTCCACCGTGCGCGCTTCCTGGCCCAGCTCTTCAAAGCCAAGCGACCCTGCGGTACCTGCGATTTGGTGGAGCAATGTCCGCGCACTGGCCAGGCTTCCGTTAATCTTCTCAAGCTCATCGCTTTCCCATGCGGTCAGCGCGTGTTCGGCAATGGAAACTTGACGTTCTCTTAATAACTCAAGGAAACGTGTGCGGATGCGTTCGATACCGGGTAATTCAAGTTTCTGATGGATCATGCTGTAAGTCCAATCTGCCAAACATTGTTCTGGTTTTTCTGATACGCAGCGCTGGCCGATTCAGCCGACGCATGTGCCGCTGATATTGCATCCATAACCGATGCGCTGGTTTTCCAGATCAATTTGATTGCTTCCCCTGCGCAAACCCGGGGCTCAATTCGCTGACCTTGATTGTCAAATAATTCAGTCTTGGCCGCAGTAAGGTTGATGCTATTTGCAAGGGCTCTGGTATCGGGGCACCAGCCACTTTCGGTGATGCAGATGAAAGTACCGTTCCCTGCATATGCCATCAGGAACTGACTGCCGCCAAGTGTATCGGAAATGATTTCACCCATGTCGACCAGTACCGAATAGAATTCAAACGGCGACATTGTTCGGTGAAACTCTTCGATTTTACGGATTGTAAACGCAAAGGCGGTGGAGCCAAACAAATCGTTGCGGCTAAGCTGCTGGATGTAGTTTTCGAGCGCCATGAAATCAATCAGGTTGTCGACATCGTAAATGGCCACTGGCTCATGCAGATTGATCGGCGGCGTGACCTTGTTATATTCTGGGCTTACTGCTTGGGTCGCAAATATTTTTCCAGTGCTGGCCTTGCGACGATCAAAGGCACGTTCAACGAGCGACAGGCGTGCCTTTAGCTCGGACATCTCGAACGGTTTGGTGACATAATCTGTTGCCCCGGCGGTAAAGGCAGCATCGATGTAGACCTTTTCAGACATGGCTGTGAGCATAAGAATGGGGGTGTCGGTGTAGGGTTCCATCGCGCGAATCTTGCCCGCAAGCGTGATGCCGTCAGTTCCCGGCATCTGAATATCAAGCAAAAAGCAATCGAATGGTGAACGGGCATTCGCTTGAATCACATCAATTGCTTCATCCGCACAAGAGGCTAAAACCACCTTGTGATCCGTCAACGTATCGATGAAATGCGCAAGCAGTTCAAGGATGATCGGATCGTCATCAACCGCAAGAATTTTCATTTATCTAGTCCCACGAAATATTAATCAACAAGACAACAGATGCTCGTTGAACTTGACAACAACTTGGAAGGGAAAGGT
>NZ_CBFFKI010000002.1:0-287024 GCF_965641905.1 Sulfitobacter sp. SH22 | reverse complement strand
GATTGCTTGTGAGCCAAAGCTATCCAGCATCTCGCGACGTGTTTCTGGGCGAACGTCCTGAATGTTTTCGATCACAAGAGTGATGCCCATGTCTTCGGCAGCGCGCACGACGGGGTCTAGAATTTGATGGATGCGGCCAATCTTGCTTTCGGCGTAGCCCGGAAAGCTGAAGATGTTGTTCTGATACCAAGCCGTGTAAGGGGAATGCAGGACCATCTGGCGCGCGCCGATCCGATCCGCGGCCTCGAGAGCTTTGAGGAACCGCGCAGTAATGATCGGGCGCAGTTCCGAGTCTTTGTTGTCGATATCCAGACCTTCAAAGGGCCCATGAATGCCAAGGCGTCCAGTATGCCCATCAAGCGCCGTCTTGGCGGCGGCAATGCGATCGTCGAATCCGGTGGTTAGCGCGACATGGGACATGAAATCCTGTAGTTCGATATCGCGAGCGGCATCAAACAGCCAATCGCGGTGGTCTGCAATCTCAGATGTTTTCAGGCAGGCGCCTATTTTGAGCGGGGTCATGTCTGTGGGTCCTTGGGTCGGGAATAAACATATAGGTAGCGATGGCACAGCAAAGACACAGGGCCATGACAGCAAAAGACCACCAGCCGCCGTAGGTTTGTGTGGTCCATGCAAAAGCAAAAGGGGCGGAGGCGTTGATCCCCATTTGCACGAAGGAGATCCACCCCAGTCGTGCACCGTAACCTTTGGTACCGAATAGCGCCAAAGGCAGGGTACCGCGCGCGATGGTTTTGATCCCGTCGCCCATTCCGTAAAGTGCGGCCGCAAGCAGTAGTCCAGTTAACGTAAATCCGAAGATCAACAGGACGACAAAGCCAGAAAACATCAGGCCGAGGCTAAGCGCATAGGTCACCAATGGGTACATGCTGCGACTGACCAACATCTCAAAAAACCGGCCCACGGTTTTGAACGGGCCGATGACGGCACCGGCGAAGGCTGCCATGGCTGCCGTATGGCCCAAGTCCTGAACATTGGTCACCCAAAGTGTCATAACAGCGCCCATCAGGTAGCCTGAAAAAATGAAAGAAACGACCATCCACAGCATTGCCTGCTTGCGCAGGTGTCCAGTCAGTTCGGGCCAGTCCGGCGCATTGTCAGGCTTGGGTGCATCGGCTTCGCGTTCAGGCCCGCGCAAGACAAAGAAGTGGATCGGTGTGCAGATCAGCAAGGCACTGAAGCCGAGGATCACCCATGTTGTTTCCCAACCGTACCGGTTAAACAGCGCGAGAGTCAGCGGCCAGAAAATAGTCGAGGCGACCCCGCCAAACAGCGTGATGACAGAAATTGAGCGTTGCGGCAGAACGCCTAGATCCAGTCGCGCCACACTGGCAAAAGCCACATTATACAGCACGAACATGCCAGCGCCTTCGGCCACCAGGATCAGCACAAACAACCCGATCCGCCCTTCAATTTGGCTCATCGCCATCAGCGCAAGGCTGGCCACGATCGAGCCCAGTGTCATCACCCAGCGACCGCCACAGCGGTCCACCAGTTTTCCGGCAATGGGTGAGACCAGGCCGCCAAAGAAAAGGCCCAGCGATAGAACGCCGAATACCTCTGACAGGGTCAGTCCAAGATCATTGGCCATTTCTGGTAAGAGCACCGCATAGGCGTACATCAACGTCCCGTACCCCATGATCTGGGTTACGCCGAGTCCAGTGGCAGGAAGATAATCGCGGTTCAGTCTTGGCAGGTTCATCCAGCCGGTATACCGCGATAGGCTGGGCGGCCCGCAACCCATGTCCCCTGAATGGCTGGGACAGAGCCGTCGGGCCAATCCACCAGAACAAGGTCCGCGCGCTTGCCAACAGTGATGTCGCCCCGGTCGGGCAAACCCATCGCCCGCGCGGGGCCAGATGAGACGAGCGACCAAAGCGCAAGCCGATCCGCACGGCGCTCTGCGTCAAGCTTGGCAATTGCGGCCAGCATGGCGGGGTAGAAATAATCGGAAGCGAGCGCATCGCACAGACCGGCCTCCACCATGTCACCTGCACCGAGCGAGCCGATATGGCTGCCTCCACGGGCGGCATTCGGCGCGCCAAAGATGATCGGATCACCACCTTTGCGGGCCGCTTCTGCCGCCTCAATCACCATCGGAAATTCGGCCACTCCTGCGCCAAGCTCGCGGAAATAGGTGCGGGTTTCCGCCCGTGTATCATCGTGGCTTAGCATGGGCGCTCCCGCTGAACGGGCCATCTGTGCAACCGATGCGATCGCGTCGGGCACCTCGCTGCGCCGATCCCAGACGTGGCCCAGGAGCGCGATATAGTCTTCCTCGCTCAGCCCTGCGCGATGGGCTTTGGAAGCGGTGCGTTTTTTCATGCGCGCGTCGTCTAGCGACGCGATTGAAAAATCCGGGGACAGCTCAAAAGCGCGGTCCTGGATTGGCATGTCATAGGCCCGCATGGTCATGGACGTGTGGTCATTGAATGCCACAGAAGGCAATAGCGGCCCCGCAAGCGCCCATTCGATCACGTCCAATGCCTCGAATGCGAAGGTTTCCCACCGAAGTTGCACGCGGTTTTCCACTGTCAGCCGTGCGGCCAGATCGCGCATGGCTTGCATGAGTTCGCGGCCGCGTGCCACATCGCGCAACCCCGGCTCCCATCCCAGCGTGATGGCGTGATAAGCGGTGGCTATCCCATTGGTTGCAAGTTGACGGTCAGTGTCGATGAGCGCCGTTTCGGTTGGGAAGAAAACTCCTGGGCGGGGCATCAGCTGGCGTTCGAACGCATCGCCATGTACGTCGATCAGGGCAGGGGCCAATATCAATCCACGTGCGTCGATCACCTCGCCTTGTGCGGGGCCACCTAATTCGACGATCTTGCCATTGCTGATGGCAACAGTCGTCTCAGTGATCTCGCCGGGCAGGTAGACCTGTGCGCCTTCAAAGGTAATCATTCAAAGTCGTTCCATTGTCAGATGCCAGTGGAAAGACCCCGGCTTTTCGTGTTCACGGTCCTCAAGCTTCAGGCATTCAAAACCTGAAAACAGGGCCAACAGATCGGCCGCCGCGCAAAAGTAGTGCGGGTGCATTTTGTCCGTACCGGGCGCATCAAAAACCCATGCGTTGCGGCTGATTTCACGACCTGTGTATTTCGCCTGCTCATGCGGCAGGCGGCGTTTGGACAGCATGGTGCCCATATAGCTGCCACCGGGCTTCAGAACGCGACGAATTTCGGCAATTGTGCGCAGCAAGATATCTTCGTCGCCATGGTAGATCACGTTCCAGCTGAGCACGTGGTCAAAGGCGTGATCCTTGAACGGCAGGGCATCCATGCGGGCCAGAACTGTTTGCACCCCACCGGCCTTTTCAATCTCTGCCAACCCGCCGGGTGCTGCATCCAACGCGATCACGTCAAAGCCCTGGGATGCCAGCCAAAGCGCGTGACGCCCCACGCCCGCCCCCAAATCAAGAATGCGTGCGCCTTGTGCCAGACCAGCCGCCCAGTCTTGCACGTCCTTCTCGGGCGTTAGCCACTTGCTATCTTCTTCGATGGATTTCCATTGGTCATTCCAATGCTGGTCTGCCGTATCCGATTTCACCGTTGTTCTCCGATAATTTTGGTACGGGCCCAGCCGCTGACGAGCTCGATCCCGATTACAACAACTGCGATCATCAAGATCACGGTCATCGCTGTGGGGTAATCGAAAAGGTCAAAGCCAACTTTAAGCTCGATCCCGATCCCACCCGCACCGACAAGGCCAAGGATAGTCGACGACCGGACGGCTTTCTCCAAGGCAAAGAGAGAGGTGGAAATGAAAGCAGGCAGGCTGCCGGGGATCGTGGCACAGGCCACAACATCGAGTTTCCGCGCACCAGTGGCTGTTAGGCTCTCGGCGGGGCCTTTGTCGGTTGCTTCCATGTCGTCGGCGAAAAAGCGACCGCAAAAGCCGATTGTGTCGATCACGATGGCCAGCATGCCCGCGAAGGGACCAAGGCCCACGGCCACAACGAAAACCAGTGCCCAGGCGATGTCAGGTACAGCACGGATGAAACTCAGTCCCGTCCGCACAATTTGGTTCACCCATGGGCCGGCGATCAGCCCCTTTGCGGCCAAGAGTGCGACAGGAACAGATAGGATTACGCCGATCACGGCACCGGCAACAGCAATTTGCAGTGTCTCGACCATTTTCCAGCTCAGCCGCGAGAGCACTTGTGGGTCAAGGTTCGGCGGGAAGGCCCGCGCGGCAAAATCGGCAAAGCGGGGTGGGGAGCTGGCTACTTTTTCAAGCGAGAAGCCGGCACCGGCAAGGCACCAGAAGATGATAACAAGTCCAAGCACATAGCCCAAAAAACTGATGGCAGAGGGCCGCTCAAACCGCGTCAGCTCAAATCGGGCCCGTTCATTCCTGGGAGACGCAGTATCAGTCATAAAGACCTCTCAGATCGGCGGAACTCAGCGAGGGTGCTGTCGCATCAAGTTGAATGCGCCCCTGCGCAAGGCCAAGCACGCGGTCGCCGTATTTCAATGCATGTTCAATGTTGTGCGAGGTAAAGACGACCGTCACATTCTCGTCGCGGACGAGTTGGAAGAACAGCTCCATCACGTCTTCGCCTGCACTTGGATCAAGTGACGCGCAAGGCTCATCCGCAAAGAGAACCTTGGGCGCGCCGACGATGGCGCGGGCAATGGCCACGCGTTGCGACTGCCCGCCCGATAGCCGATCCGCGCGCCGATGGGCGAAATCAGCAAGGCCAACGCGTGCCAAAGCCTGCATGGCAGTTTCCCGAGAGGATTGGGGGGCCAGCGAATGGCTCCAATGGCGTATGCCGGGATACTTGCCTAGAAGACCGTGCAAGACATTTGAAAGCACAGACAGTCGGGGCACCAGGTTGTGCTTCTGAGAGACCAGCCCGACCTGCGCGCGAATGTTGCGCATTTCTCGCCCGGCTATTTCATTCGTCTGCTGTCCCAGCAAATGCACAGTGCCACCTGAGGTTGGGATCAACCCCATCAGGCAGCGCAGCAGGGTCGATTTCCCAGTGCCGTTGGCACCAACAAGTGCTGTCGCCTCTCCGCGGGCGAGGCGGAAACTCACGTCGGAAAAGATCGGCGTTGCCCCAAAGGTTTTGGAAACGGCGCGGGCTTCGATTTCAACGGGCGAAACCGGGGCGAAGGCCGCCCCGGTTTGCTCAGTCAGCACATGCGGTGCCGCCGGACTTCTCAGCAAAAGATCAGTCACCGATGAAATTGTCGAACTGAGGGTATCCCGCATTCGTGTACATCGAACGGACGTAGTCATACGCGCTGTCTTCAATCGCAACGAGGTCCATGCCGACATACTTGTCGTTTTCTTCGTGAGCCGTGATGCCTGCGATGACCTGCGCCTTGTTCCCAAGGACCGCGTCGCGCACTGCTTCGGCAGCCTCGGTTGGCACATGTGCACCCACCATGATCATGTCATTGGGCAGGTCGCCCGAGCGCGCAATCATCTTGTAAAAACCGTAAGGCAGCTCCGTTTGGCCATTGCGGACGCCGATGAAAGTGCCTGCATTCATGCCGAGCGCGTCAATATCGCCGTTGTTCAACGCCTCAAAGGCGATGTTGCGCGAGGTGTGGATTTTCTCAATGTCATTAACCGGATCGACGCCGTGATCAGCGAGTACCTGCATCGGGCAAAGCATGTTTGAGGTCGAACCGATATCGCCAAAGGCGACCGACTTGCCTACCAGATCAGCAGGCACGTTGATGCCGCTGTCAGCACGCACGATAATGGCACAGTGATAATCAGGGCGACCGAGGCCGATCAGCGGCGTAGCATTGGTCAGCTTGTTGATAACCACATATTCTGCAGGTCCAGAGACTACGAAATCCACGGTCTCACCGCGCAGCGCCTCGGCTGCAGCCGTGCGCGAGTTTACTGCATAGAATTCGAATGTGTCGCCGGTGGCCACTTCAAGCGCCTCCTTAAACGGGCCCCATTCCAGTTGCAGGCGTTCCATACCTTCAACATCTGTGACGGCAAGTTTCCAGGTTTCAGCTGTCGCTGCAAAGGCAGACACAGCGGCAAGGCTTACACCCAGCAAAAGAGATTTCAGTTTCATAGCACCCTCCAGGTTTAATCATTCGGATGAATAGTGGGGCTGCGTATCAATGGCGCTACAGTTTCATGAAACCTTTGTGACGTATGCGGTCGAGACTCCAAAAGCCTTAACCAACTTTGTTGCCTTGGCTCCAGACGCCGCGGAGCAGAGGCGTTTCGCCGATTTTGCGCACGCGCAGAACATCACCGCGCAATCCTGTTTTCAAAGCACCACGGTCATGCAGCCGCACGGCGCGCGCGGGGTTGCTGGTCACGGTAGCAATAGCGCGGGGCAGATCATTCCAAATGTCTGCAAGGCGGAAGGCTGACAAAAGCAGCGCCGAGGGCACGTAGTCTGACGAGACAATGTCGAGAAGATCGGCTTTTGCGAGATCCTCCGCCGCAACATTGCCGGAGTGGGATCCGCCGCGGATCAGGTTGGGTGCACCCATCATCACGGCAATGCCGTGGGTCCTACAGGCGGCTGCGGCCTCAACCGTTGTGGGAAATTCGGCAAAACCCACGCCGTTCACCGCAGAGGTTCCGACATGATCGGCCGTTGTATCATCATGGCTGGCCAAAACCGCACCCAGGCGGCGGGCCTCTTGCACTGCACCCGCCTCGTGCTTTGCCCCGAAGCGTTTTTGCAGACCCAACAGGTTTTCAACATGCGCGGCAAACTCTGCGTCGTTCATCCCGCGCTTCTTTGCGACGTATGTTTTCAGCGCGGTCAGATCGCGAAACTGGCGCTGGCCCGGGGTGTGGTCCATCAGGCTGACGATGCCGACCCTGTCTGACGCCCCGAACGCCGCCAATTCCTCAAGCAGCGTCTCTGAACAGATTTCGGCCCGCAGATGGAGGAAATGACTGATCTTGAAATACCCTTGTGCACGCGCCGCCAAGAGTTCATCCGCCAGCTTTCGGGCGTAGTCGATGTAGCGTCCCTTGCCGCTATGGATGGATCCCACCCGCATGGCGTCAAACACCGTCGTGATGCCCGTGGACGCGAGCTCTGCATCATGCGCGATCAGGGCGGGCAAATGTGGCCAGTCAACTTCTGGGCGCGGTTCGATATGGCGTTCCACATTGTCCGTATGCAGTTCAACAAGGCCGGGAAGAACCAGATCACCAGCACAATCGATGGCACCGGTCGGGACATGATCCCCTTCAGTAATGTCACAAATGACGCCATTTTCGATTGTCACCGCACCAGTGAGTACCTGATCTGCCAACACAAGCTGCGCATTGGCGAGACATAGGTCGCTTGACACATCGCTGTCACAAGCCTTTGTCAAAGAGGACGTGGGAAAAGGGGAATTCATGTCATACTCTCGATTTGCAATTTACTATGTACCGCCGAATGGGCCCTTGGCTGATTTCGGCGCGTCCTGGCTTGGTTGGGATGTTGTGCGTGGCTGCGAGACGCGTCAGCCAAGTTTGAGCGGTTTGCGTGACATCACGATGACACCGCGCAAATACGGGTTTCATGCGACTTTGAAGCCGCCGTTTCGTCTGGCTGAAGGGCAAGATGTGAGAGCTTTGGAAGCCGCCGTATCTGACCTTGCTGTCAACCTCGCGCCGGCCATATGCAACGGATTGGAATTGACGACTTTGGGCGGTTTTCTGGCGCTGACACCGCAAGACGATATGCAAGCTGTGCGCAGGGTTGCTGGGGCCTGTGTGCGCGAGCTTGATCGATTTCGCGCCCCAGCTTCCGAGGCAGAACGCGCACGCCGCCGCAAAGTCGGTCTGAACCCTCGGCAAGAGGCGCTGCTCGCGCAATGGGGCTATCCTTACGTGATGGAGGAGTTTCGGTTCCACATGACACTGACGGCGCGGCTGCCGCAGGCTGACATCTCCGTATGGTTGGCCGCTGTGCGGCGTTATCTGCCTGACCTGTCTGGCCTTTTTGTGTTGGATCAAATCGCTTTGTGCGGTGAGCGGGAAGACGGCCGGTTCGTGGTGATCCATCGCTACAAACTCACCGGCTGAAGCAGCGCCGCGCCCCGGGCGATGGTCTGGGACAGCGGGCCATCATTGGCGAGGTTGATCACCTTGAGCCCAGCCGGCAAGGGCTTGTCAGCCTGGGCAAGGCGTTTGCTGATCTCTTCTTCCGTCTCACGGGCCCGCGCGGCGAGACGCTGCGCAAGTGTTTCCGGTTTCGCGGTGATGTTGAGAACGACGAAGCTTGGGAAAATCTCGGCCGCTTGGGTCAGAGCCTTGCGGGAGAAATTGACAAGGCAATCGGTGCCCTTGCCAAGTTGGTATTTGGCGGTGATCGGAATGCCATAGTGCAGCCCGTGCGCGCGCCAATGCACGGCAAAAGCCCCATCTTCAACCAAGGCTTCAAATTGTGGTACAGACACCGCATCGTAGTCCTCGCCGCCCAAGTCGGGCGCACGTGTGATGACGCGGCGCACCAGATGCAAATCGGTTATTGCGCCGTGTAGGCCCGCCATCACGCTGTCCTTGCCAACACCCGATGGGCCGACAACCGCGATGAGGCGTCCCCCAGACTTTGAGGCAAGCGTCATGCAGCCATTCCGGGGGTAAAGCGGCCGACATCAATTTCGCGATCACAGACGTGAGTACGGGCCGCCTCATCATGGAAAATACCGATGATGGCCGCGCCGCGCGCTTTGGCGTCCTCGATCAAGGAGAGCACCACCTCGCGGTTCGCAGCGTCGAGGCTCGCGGTGGGTTCATCAAGTAACATCGCAGGGTAGCTGTGGGCAAAACCACGTGCAATATTGACCCGCTGTTGCTCGCCGCCTGAGAAGGTCGTGGGAGACAAGGACCACAGCCTTTCGGGGATGTTTAATTGGGTCAGAAGCGCCGATGCGCGCTCCTGCGCTTCGTCTGCCGGTACTCCTAAAGCGCGCAGTGGCTCAGCAACCACATCGAGCGTTGGCACGCGCGGAACCACACGCAGAAACTGGCTAACATAGCCTAGCACATCACGGCGCAATTTGATGATGTCGCGCGGCTCAGACCTCACGATGTCCAAACCGCCAATGCGAATTTCACCTGCCTGCGTCAGGTAATTGCCGTAGATCATCCGCATCAGCGTGGATTTACCAGCACCAGAGGCCCCAGTGAGCGCCACGCATTCACCGGGGGCAACCGCGAAGGACACATCGCTGATCACTTCGATCACGGCACTCCCCTGATTGTGCAGGGTAAAGGTTTTGGATACGTTTTTGAGTTCAATCATCGCTCACACCTGTAAAACGGAACTGACAAGAAGCTGGCTATAGGCGTGCTGCGGATCGTCCAGTACCTGATCTGTCAGGCCCGCCTCGACCACGCGGCCTGATTTCATGACCATCAGGCGGTCCGCCAGCAGGCGCACCACAGCCAGGTCATGGGTTACGATGATCGCCGACAGCCCCATGTCACGCACCAGACCCCGCAGTAGATCCAGCAGGCGTGCCTGAACCGAAACATCAAGACCGCCTGTGGGTTCATCCATGAACACCAGACGCGGGCCCGTGACGAGGTTGCGGGCTATCTGCAAGCGTTGCTGCATCCCGCCAGAGAAGGTTGTGGGTCTATCATCTACACGGGACGCGTCGATCTCGACCCGCCCCAGCCAGTCCGTGGCCTTGTCGCGGATATCGCCGTAGTGACGCTCTCCCACCGCCATCAACCGCTCGCCTACATTGCCGCCGGCGCTGACGCCCATGCGCAGCCCGTCGCGGGCGTGTTGGTGGACAAAAGCCCAATCGGTGCGACCGAGCATCCGCCGCTCCGGCTCCGACATCGTAATTGTGTCGCGGGGGCCGTCCGTGCGGGTGTCGAACACCACCTGTCCCGCATCGGGGGTCAGATGCCCTGCCATGCAATTGAGCAAGGTGGATTTACCTGACCCACTTTCGCCAACGATCCCCATAACCTCACCGGGATAGAGGTCGAAAGACACATCGGCGCAACCGATATGCGCACCATATCGCTTGGTGATGCCCTGAACGGAAAGCAAAGGTGTCATGCTGCGTCCTTTCCTTTGTGGCCCGTTGCCTGGCGAGCTTCGCAATAATCGGTGTCAGAGCAGACAAACATCCGCCCACCTAAGTCATCGATGATCAACTCATCCAGATAGCTGTCTGTCGCACCGCACATCCCGCAGGGGTGATCTGCCTTGGACGCCTCAAACGGATGATCCTCAAAGTCGAGGCTGACCACTTGGGTATATGGGGGCAGCGCATAAATACGTTGCTCGCGACCTGCGCCAAAAAGCTGGATTGCGGCCATATCGCCCAGTTTGGGATTATCGAATTTGGGGATCGGGGAGGGGTCCATCACATAGCGCCCCTCGACCTTGACCGGATAGGCATATGAGGTTGCGATATGACCGTGGCGGCTGATATCCTCATAAAGTTTCACATGCATCAGTCCATATTCTTCAAGGCTGTGCATCTTGCGAGTCTCGCTTTCACGGGGTTCGAGAAAGCGCAGCGGTTCCGGGATCGGCACCTGATAGACAAGGATCTGACCCTCGTGCAGCGGCTCTTCGGGGATGCGGTGCCGGGTCTGAATCACAGTGGCATCACTTGTCGCAGTGGTCGTCGCAACTCCAGCAGTGCGTTGAAAGAAAGTCCGTATTGAAACCGCGTTTGTGGTGTCATCGGCCCCTTGGTCGATCACCTTGAACGTGTCCTTGGGCGTCAGCACCGCTGCCGACACCTGCACGCCACCTGTTCCCCAGCCATAGGGCATTGGCATCTCACGAGAGGCGAAAGGGACCTGATAGCCGGGAATGGCAAGCCCCTTAAGGATTGCGCGGCGGATCATGCGCTTGGTCTGTTCGTCCAAATAGGCGAAGTTATACTCGGTCATTCCGCTGCCTCCTGCACCTGTTGCGCACCCGCTTCTCGACGGAGCTTGCGCACCAGTTCCAGCTCGGACTGGAAATCGACGTAGTGGGGCAGTTTGATATGCTCTAGAAACCCTGTCGCCTGAATGTTGTCGGCGTGATACAAAACGAATTCTGCGTCCTGTGCGGGTGCACCAACGTTATCCTCGCCCAATTCTTCCCAGCGTAGCGCGCGATCGACCAAGGCCATGGAGATTGCCTTGCGCTCGGTCTGGCCAAAGACCAGCCCATAGCCGCGCGTGAACTGCGGCGGCTCGGTTTTCGAGCCGGTGAATTGGTTGACCGTCTCGCATTCGGTCAGGATCACTTCTCCGATCTCAACGGCAAATCCCAGTTCGGGGATGTCCATCTCAACCGGCACCGACCCGATCCGTAGCTCGCCCACAAAGGCATGGTTGCGCCCGTAGCCGCGCTGCGTGGAATAGGCGAGGCCAAGGGTAAAACCTTCGTCCGCTCGGGTCAGCGCTTGCAGGCGCAGGGCGCGGTCGGCGGGCATTTCCAGTGGTTCGCGGGTCAGGTCGGGGGGCGGCGTATCGTCATGGGGGGCCTCTTCAATCAGCCCTTCGCGGTTCAGGAATTCAGTGACATGCGGGACATTGCCCGTCTCGGCGTCACGAGACGGAGCCTTGGGCACCTCGCCATCAGCGGCAAGTTTGAAATCCAGCAAACGGTGCGTGTAATCAAAGGTCGGCCCGAGAACCTGCCCGCCTGGCAAGTCCTTAAACGTGGCCGAGATGCGTCTATCACAGGCCATAATGCCGGTATCGACAGGCTCGGACGCACCAAAGCGCGGCAGAGTGGTGCGATAGGCGCGAATGAGGAAGATCGCTTCGATCAGATCGCCACGCGCCTGCTTGATTGCAAGTGCCGCAAGGTCCGGATCATAAAGCGACCCTTCTGCCATGACGCGATTGACGGCAAGACTGAGTTGCTCGCGGATTTGCGCAATGCTGAGCTCCGCGATATCCGTGTTACCGCGGCGTTCTTCCGCGAGCCAGGCATGGGCATTCTCGATTGCCCGCTCTCCGCCTTTGACTGCTACATACATGTCAGGATGCTCCTGCTTGCGCTATCGCTTCGCTACTTGAGCGTGAGACTTCGGTTGATCGGGGCAAAGCCGCGAGGCGTTCGCCACAAGTGAAAATGAAATCCAGCCCCAGCGGGAACAGGGTTCGGTTGGCCTGAAACGCTTCCACTTCTGGCAAAGAAAGCGTTGCCTGATCCTTGATGCCGGGACCCGTCAAAGTTGCGCCTGCCGCAAGTTCGGAACACTCGACGATAAGCGTGGCCGAGCGGTCAGGGTACTCGGACGTGCCGATCGGGTAGACCGCGAGCGGCGCGAGCGCGTCCCACTTGCCAACCGCAAACATGCACTGCGCGGGGCCAACAAAAGGGGCACCTGTGTGAAAGGCCAGCCACGCCCGCGCCGCTTCGCAATCCATGTCGCCAGCCAGATAAACCGGTGTTTCCGTATCGCAGAGTGTCAGCAGAACGGCACCCATCGCGGGCGACAGCGGGGCAGGGGGTGCTGCCCCGTCGATATCCTGAATGGTGCCGGGGCGGGCCATGGCCTCCATCACACTACGAAAGGCGTGGGCTGACTGGGTGGCTGGATCAGCAAAGCCGCCGGACAGGGTGTTTGCCTGCATCAGTCTTCTCCTCGGGTCATGGTAAAGAAATCAACCTTTGTCGCGGCTGCCTTGGCCGCGCGGGCGGCTTTCATGGTGGCCATACCTGCCTCCAGAGGCTCAAGGACCGTCTCGCGCAGCCTACTTGCCATTGCGGTCTGCATAAGCGCATCGACCAGAGCGGCGACCTCGGCATCTGCTTTACGACGCCCTGGAATATAGCTGTGCCCGACTTCACCGGTTTCCAACGTCAAAGCGCAGCGGGTAATCGTCATCTCGCCCAGATTGAAGGGTGCGCCGGTGGCACCAGCGCGCGCGCGGACCATCGTGCTGCCAATCTCTGGTGCACGCAGCCACGTAAAAGCAGGGCGCGATATTTCAGCATCCAAAAGTGTAGCCACACGGCCTTCGGGCGCTTTAGCCAGCAGACCCATCCACGCCTTGCGGGGATTATTTTCGCTCACAGTGTCTTTCATCTCGACAACTTGTCTCTTTCCTATACAACTATACATATCTTATCATATTGATGTCCTCATGACAGAAGAGTTTTGTGAAATTTGCGTGACAGTTCTGACAAAACCCCAATCTGGAAGGCCATCGCTAATGCATTGCGCAGCGATTTGGCCGAAGGACGTTATGCGCCGGGGGACAAGTTGCCGACCGAGGCTGCGCTGGCAGACCGCTTTGGCGTGAACCGCCACACGGTGCGCCATGGGATTTCTGTATTGGTTGAGGAAGGGCTGGTGCGCACCCGTCGCGGTGCAGGGGCCTTTGTCGCGGCCACGCCGACCGACTATCCGATTGGCAATCGGGTGCGGTTCCACGAAAACCTGATTGCCGCGGGCCGCAGACCCGAAAAGCGCATGCTCGCGTTGGACGAGCGCGCTGCGACGATTGGCGAGGCTCAGGCGTTGCAGATCGAGGCGGGCAGTCCGGTCTGTGCCTATCATGGGCTTTCATTGGCAGATGGTCAGCCAATTGCCGTATTTGAAAGCCTGTTCCCGATCCTGAGGCTCCCAGGAATTACCGCGGCATTGACAGAAACAAGTAGCGTCACCCGAGCGCTGAGTATTGCCGGTATCGACGACTATACGCGTGCCTCAACCCGCCTGACGGCAGTTCGCGCTACCGCAACACATGCGCTGCTTTTGAATGTTGGCGAAGGCGATCCGCTGCTGAGATCGTCAAGTGTCAATACATGTGCGATCGGTAAGCCAGTAGAATACGGTCGCACCTGGTTTGCAGGGGACCGGGTCACACTGACGCTTTGATCCCCTTGCCGCTCTTCATGCTCTTGTGGGTTTTGCGCGCCATTTTGGCAGAAGGGGCCCATCCCTAAAGGTAGATACGGAACCTCGGGGTCAAACTATGCCTTTGTTCAAAGCCGCAGGCCAAATATACGGCCTGGGCGTTTGCGTTGTCGGGATGTGTTCCGACCGTCATAGATTCGCAATTTAGCTCGCGTGCTTTGGCCATCGATGCATTGATCAACCGCCTTCCAATGCCTGATCCCCGAAACTCGGCTTCAACAAACAAGTGGTGCATATCAATGCCACGCTCACCCATCTCCAATTTTATCATCGGGCAGAGAGCAGCATAGCCCACAACTCTCCCATCAACTTCTGCAATCAGGGCATAAATCCAAGGAATTTCTCCAAAGATATCACGCTCCAGAGTCTTTGCGCTGACGTCTGGAATATCCCCATGATGATGGGCCAGTGCCCGCACCATAGATAGAATTCGTTCCACGTCGGATCTTGCAGCGCTTCGCATTATAATAGCATCGGGAGTAACAGAGTTTTTCATTTCACGTTTCAAATCGGTTTACAGGGCGATGCGCGTAACGCTGACACTCGAAGATCAATAAGCAGTCAAACGCCCCGCCCGAAAGGGCAGGGGCTAACAGGGCCGCGGGATATATTTGGGAGAACGACCACTGTATCAGGCGAAGCCAATGAGCCTATTCAAGCCCCATGCAGTTTGCATAGTAGGTCACCGTTGCAGGCCAATCAGAGAATATACCGACAACACCAACATCCTGCGCCAAGGCGTCAATGTATTCGTACATTACACCATCATTGGTGGTCAGATCCGAGATCGACTGGTAGTACCATCCGCCGCCGTTCTTGAGCGGGCCAGACCGCTCGATCGTCCATGTGATGATCTCAAGCCCTGCTACTTTGGCTTGCACAGCCAGCTCTGACGGGACGATGTCCCCGTCCGCAGATGTGGTCACCAACATCCATGTCGGAGGTGCGATGTAGTTCACACCCATCGATTTCAGTTCTTCCAAGGTGTTTGGCCAGGTGCCTGCATCCATCGGGGAATAGCCTTCGGTGTCGTATTCATCCATCAGATAGACTGCCTGCGCACCAAATTCCGGCTCTGCTTCGATCCAATACAGCACGTCTTCCAGATTGAAGGACTGCAGCCAGACATCGGAGGGTGGAATACCTGCTGCCTGGTATTCATCGACCAGTTTTTGCGCATAGTCGGCTTGGGTAAACCCGTTGAACGGCATCTCGACGGAAGGTGCCTTGAGTTCTGGTGTAAACTTCGCACCCAGAGACCGGAAAAGGGCGATCGACTCTGCATGGGTCATCAGCGTTGCGGGTGCTGCTGAATAAAGATCCGTGCGCCAGTTTGCTGTGCCTTGCAGGTAAGCTTCTGGCGTAGTCGCGGTTGTGTCAGCCGCATCCATTTTCGGGGTCAGTGTCCGGTACTCGGCCAGCGTAATCTCGGACGTGCGGCATTCTGCCAAGGCTGCGGTATCACCATCGGCAGGCGTAAAGGGTTGCACGCAAGTCTCAGCCAAGGGGCTTGTCAGGATATTCGTGGTGGTGTGCAAATCATTTTGCGCATGACGACATACCAATTCCAGGTCTTCGGTAAAGGTAACGTCACATTCCAGGATACCCGCACCCATCCGTGCAGCAGCAACATTGGACTCAACAGTATGTTCTGGAAATTGCAAAGGCGCGCCCCGGTGCCCGATTGAAAACAAGGACGTTTGCCCTTCCTGCCCCATGCATTGGGTCAGCTGGTCCTTGAGGGCACCCTCTTCCATCTGGTCAATCAGGTAGTAGGGGCGCGGACCATATTCCACATTTTCAACAGTTTGCGCGGCGGCTGGCAGAGCCGCACAGCATGCCTAAACAAAAGCAGCAGTATTTCGCATTTTCTTCTCCAAAATCACGTTGCGGCGATCTAGGGGGACGGAGGTGACAAGACTGTGATGGTTCTGTGACAGATTTATTATCATATCTGCCGGAACTTGCGGGCCTGACCCAAAGTCCAGTCTGCGGTCAATTGCCGGTCAAGACCCGCAGCAAGGAGCCTGCTGCAAAGACCCCTTAAATGTCACAAGATTTTTGTATTGGCATGCTCAAAGGACAAAATGAAAGAGCGTATAGACCCCCTGATCAAAGAACGTGCAAACTGGCTCTTTGCTGACCGCGCCCATGCCCGTTTGGAGCGCCATCTGCTTGATCATCTTCTCAGCTATAAAAAGACCGTGACGCTGGCGACTGAAATGCAGGACTGGCCTTGCGAAAAAATCATGGACCAAATGGGTCGTCGTCTTGCCCAGCATGTGACCTGCACTGGTCTTGAACACATCCCCAGTACTGGTCCGGCGCTGATCGTTGCCAACCATCCGACGGGCATTGCCGATGGGATTATCCTGCACCGCATCCTGTCAGTAAAACGGCCCGACACCTTTTTCTTCGCCAATCAGTATGTTTTGCGCATTCTGCCCCAAATGCAGCAGATGATCGTTCCGGTCGAATGGCGCCACGAAAAGCGCAGCCATTCCAAAACCCGTGCCACCATGGATGACACCCGCAAAGCAATTGAGGATGGACGGCTTGGCGTGATCTTTCCCTCTGGGCGTCTGGCCAAGCGGCGGGGTCTTAAGCTTTATGAACGACGCTGGATGCCGTCTCCGGTGACAATCGCACGCAAATTCGACGTGCCGATCATCCCGATACGCATAGAAGCGCGCAATTCGGCACTGTTCTATTTGTTCGACGCAATCCACCCCAGCCTGCGCGACATAACGCTGTTCCACGAGACATTGAATAAACACCGGCAAAGGTTTCAGGTGAATGTGGGGGCGCCGATCGCGGCAAAAGATCTGCCCATCAAGCATGAAGAGGCCATCACGATGCTTTACCATGCCACGCTCGCGCTAGCGGGCACTGGGCGAGAGCAAGACAAAGCGGTGCCGCTTCTGCCGAAATGGCGTGCAAAAGTTACAAGAGCATGAAGCGCGGTAGGGGGACCCAAGCGCTGGTATGACGCGATCCCCCGCAAACCCGAGTGTCACAAAACTTTCACTTCAGGAATGCCTATACTTCATATATTCACGAAATATGGAAACAGTGATTCCCAACCGCCTTTCGACACTTGGCCATCCCCAACGGCTGGCGCTATTCCGGCTGCTGGTGCGACGCTATCCCGATTGCGTTCCGGCGACAGAATTGGCGCAGGCACTTGGACTAAAGCCGAATACTCTGTCGACTTATGTGAACGCGCTGATGCAAGCCGGTTTGATCAGCCAAGAGCGTATTGGCACGTCCTTGCGCTATGCAATCGACATGGATGCCACCCGCGAGACCATCGATTACCTTCTGCACGACTGTTGCAGGGGGAGGCCTGAGATTTGCGCCCCAAATGCCTATTCCGCCATTCACGGAGACATACAAATAGCCGACCGAAAATTCATCGTCCTGTTCATTTGCACAGGCAACTCTGCACGGTCCATCTTTGCCGAGTCCATCTTGCGCGACCTCGCCGGTGATCGTTTTATTGCTTACTCGGCAGGCACCAAGCCTCGCTCGGAACTGAATTCGTTTGCACTCGAGGTGCTGGAACAGAAGGGGCATGATGTATCAGTCCTTCGTTCCAAGAACATTTCTGAGTTCCAAGGGGCGGATGCCCCAAATTTCGATTTCGTCTTCACCGTCTGCAATCAGGCGGCCAATGAAGAATGCCCCTCGTGGTCCGGTCAGCCCATCAGCGGGCATTGGGGGCTACCTGATCCGGTGAAGGTTGATGGTTCTGATGCAGAAAAGAGTCTCGCCTTCCACCAGACATACGGCGCGCTACGGAACCGCATGATTGCTTTTTTAGCTTTGCCCCTTGCTTCGTTGGACCGGTTGTCCTTGCAAAAAGCTGTCGACGCGATTGGCCAATCTACTGACAAAGGACCACAGATATGACTGTTTACGCACTCAACGGCCTAGGCCGTATCGGCAAGCTGGCCTTGAAGCCGCTGCTGGAACGGGGGGCAAAAATTGCATGGATCAATGACGCGGTGGGTGATCCCGAGATGCATGCCCATCTGCTTGAGTTCGACACGGTCCACGGCCGCTGGAAGGCCAATTTCGCCCATGATGAGGGTAGCGTGACAATTGACGGCCAGCGTCTGCCGTTCATTGGCACCCGCGACATCGCCGCGCTGCCGCTGGAGGGTGTTGACGTGGTGATCGACTGCACTGGTGTTTTCAAGACAGAGGCAAAGCTCGCCCCCTACTTTGACGCAGGCGTAAAGAAGGTGGTTATATCTGCGCCGGTCAAGGACGGTGACGCCGCCAATATCGTATACGGGGTGAATCACGACATCTACGAACCGGACCGCCACCGCATTGTGACCGCAGCAAGTTGCACGACCAATTGCCTTGCGCCAGTTGTAAAGGTCATTCACGAAAACCTGGTGATCAAACACGGTTCTATCACAACGATCCATAATGTGACCAACACACAGACCATTGTGGACCGTCCGGCAAAAGACCTGCGCCGTGCGCGCTCTGCCCTGAATTCCCTGATTCCGACAACCACTGGCAGTGCGACCGCCATCACGCTTATTTATCCGGAACTGACGGGTCGCCTGAACGGTCATGCCGTTCGTGTGCCACTACTTAACGCGTCGCTGACCGATTGCGTCTTCGAGGTCGAGCGGGAGACCACTGCTGAAGAGGTCAATGCCCTGTTCAAGGCCGCAGCCGAGGGGCCGTTGAACGGCATCTTGGGCTATGAAGAACGCCCGCTCGTTTCCACTGATTACACCAATGATGAAAGATCGAGCATTATCGATGCGCCTTCTACCATGGTGATCAATGGCACGCAGGTGAAGGTCTACGCGTGGTATGACAACGAGATGGGCTATGCGCACCGGCTGGTGGATGTGGCCTGCTTAGTCGGGGACAGTCTGTGACCGAAAGCGCCACGCGCCCCGAAGGCCTTTCGGCCTATATCGCGGTCACGGCGGCCTACTGGGCGTTTATGCTGACAGACGGTGCATTGCGTATGCTGGTGCTGTTGCACTTTCATACGCTGGGCTTCTCTCCGGTACAGCTGGCCTATCTGTTTGTCCTGTATGAAATCGCGGGCGTCATCACCAATTTGTGTGCAGGCTGGATTGCCGCGCGGTTCGGTCTGACGTCGACGCTGTATGCAGGGCTAGGGTTGCAAGTGCTGGCGCTGCTGGCATTGGCGCAGCTTGATCCTACTTGGGCGATTGGCACATCGGTCGCCTTTGTCATGCTTGTGCAGGGTGCAAGCGGCGTTGCCAAAGACCTCGCCAAGATGTCGTCCAAATCCGCCGTCAAATTGCTTGCACCATCTCAGGACGGTGCTCTCTTTCGCTGGGTGGCCATTCTGACAGGGTCCAAGAACATGGTGAAGGGCGCAGGGTTTCTGCTAGGCGCGGTTTTGCTGGCAACGCTTGGATTCGCCTGGGCGGTATTGGGCATGGCCGCGATCCTTGCCACAATTCTGCTGGCCGTTTTGATTGCCATGCCGCCGGGGCTGCCTAAGGGACGCAAGGACACGAAATTTTCAGAGGTGTTTTCAAAATCTCCTAACGTGAACAGGCTTAGTGCGGCACGGGTGTTCTTGTTCGGGGCGCGGGACGTCTGGTTCGTTGTCGGCATTCCGATCTATTTCTACGCTGTGCTGTCGGATGGCACAACCGAAGGCAACCGCGCCGCATTCTTCATGATCGGGACGTTCATGGCCGTTTGGGTCATTCTCTATGGCCTTGTTCAGGCCAACGCGCCACGCATCCTGCGGGCAAGCCAACGGTCCGAGGCGGACCTGATTGGCGCGGCCCGTACATGGGGCTGGGGCCTCGCTGCGATTCCAGCAATGCTGACACTCGCAGCCGTCACCGCCACTGAGCCGCAAATGTGGCTCACCCTCACGCTTGTCGCAGGCTTGCTGATCTTCGGGGCGGTCTTCGCGGTGAACTCATCCTTACATTCCTACTTGATCCTGACTTTCACAAAGGCAGAGCGGGTCACGATGGATGTGGGCTTTTACTACATGGCCAATGCGGGCGGGCGGCTGGCCGGAACCTTGCTGTCTGGGCTGACATATCAGGCAGGTGGTCTGGCGCTGATGTTGGGCACTGCGGCTGGAATGGTTGCCGCGTCGGCAATCACAGTGGGGTTTTTGAAGCCAGAGAATGGATAGAAATGATCGGACCGCGGCCCTTCAGACCTTGTATCGCTCTTCAAACTCGAAGCCATAGGTCGACTGGGCACTAGTTTGCGGCGACAGCCCGTAAGTCTCGTTTCTGAGAAAGTTCATCATCCCCTGCGCATCGTCGGAGAATGTGGCAATCGTTGCAGGCGAGATCGGCCCGCCGATTGCGATCTTGACGGGTTTGTCGGCCCTGCGACGAAACTCCTTGAGCAAGAGCGCCACGCGCAGATTATAATGGATATGGCTGGCGAGCTGAAACAATCGCGAGTTTTGACCGTCAAAGAAAACCGGCACCACGGTCGCATTTGATTTGGTAATCATGCGCGCTGTGAACCGGCGCCAACCGGGATCAAATGGCCGCTGGAACGGTTTTGCCGCGGTCGATACGGTCCCACCGGGAAAGACGCCTATCGCGCCGCCTGCCTTTAGAAATTCCAAGGCCTTGGCGCGGGTCTCCAAGTTCAGCTTTACCGCGTCCTTGGTGTTGTCAAAACTGATGGGCAGAATAATCCGGTTAAGATCGGGCGCATCCTGAAACACACTATTCGCCAGAATGCGGAAATCACCACGCCGCGTGGACAGGAGGTATCCCATGATTAACCCATCAAGGATACCAAAAGGATGATTTGCGACGACAACCAATGGACCCTCCGCAGGGATATCCGCGCTAGCTCCCGAAACCACATTAAGGCTTAACCCATAGCGGTTGATCATGACTTCCCAGAAACTGCGGCCCTGCGCAATTTCGGCATCATAGTCTCGCGCCCGCTGGATCAGATGAAGCCGCCCAGTTGCATTCTCGATCAGCTTGATCACTGCCTGGCCCGAGCGTGATTGTGCGGACTTGGAATAGGAAACCTGAGAACGGTCGCGTCTATCAATCTGCTTTGACCCTTATGATAAGCCTGCCTTTGCCTAACGGCACAACGCTACAACTTTGTGACATCTGGTGTCAGATCGTGTCCTCATAGCGCTCCAGAAATTCCTCGGCGCTGAGGGTGCGAAAATCATCAAGCGCGTCGCGCAGGCGTGCGTGCGGCCAGTCCCACCATGCGAGCGCCATCAGCCTGTCAGCAACACTGGAGGTGAAACGGGGTCGCAGTGGGACAGCCGGAATACCTGCAACGATCATGAACGGCGGTACATCCTTAGTGACAATTGCACCGCCTGCGACAACGGCACCATGACCTACCACCACATCGGGCCGGACCTGCGCGCCATGGCCAAGCCACGTGTCATGGCCGATCACCGTGCGCCGAGTCCGCCTGTGATCGAACCAAGCGTCATCGTGATCCGCATCGTCAAAATAATCGGCCGAGCGATAGTGAAAGTGATGCAGGCTCGCTTTTTCCATCGGGTGGTCTGTGGCACCGATCCGCACGAAGGCTGCGATGTTCGAGAACTTGCCCACGGAGGCATTGGCAATGTCGGCAAACCGGTCGCAGTATGAATAGTCATCCAATGCGCAATGCGCCAAGCGGCTGCCGCGTCCGATTTCCACATATTGTCCGAATGTTGCATCTGTGATCTCGCAGTCGGGATGAATAAAGGGGACATCCGGTTTCAATCTGGTCGTAGTCAAAACGCGCGCTCCTCGCCATTCCACCGAAAGAACTTGCCGGTCTGCTCAAACTTAAGTGTTTCCGCCAAGGTGATGATGCCTGCTGCGACCTCGGTCGGGGTCAGATCCGCCTCTGCTCCACCCATATCGGTTTGCACCCAACCGGGATCGACAAGCACGACGGCAATGCCGTCAGGGTGCAAGTCCGTCGCCAGGCCTTGCATGACCTTATTTACCGCAGCCTTGGAGGCGCGGTAGGCAATACGATCCGATTTGGCATATCCCATATATGACATCTGACTTGAAACTGTCAGGATACGGGGCCTGCTGCTACGCCGCAAATGATCCAGGCAGGCCGTGCTTACGGCCAGAGCACCCGCGACATTGACCGCAAATGTATAGGCCATTGCAGTCCAATCCATATCGGTTGTAGGGCTGTCCGGTCCGATAATACCTGCATTATTAATGACAATATCAATCGGATGGTTGATAGCTGATATCGCGTCCCGGACTTGCTGGGGATTGCTGACATCAAATATGACATCGCCACCCTGTCCCGCACGCGAGGCGCGCAGCACGTCATGCCCGAGATCCCCTGCTCGTGCAGCCAGTGCCGCGCCAATCCCCCGGTTGCTACCGGTAATCAGGATGCTGGCCATTAGTCTTTCCGCCCGATCAGTTTGCCGCGCAGCCAGCCCGAGAACCAGTCCATGAACATCACCATGGCGATGATCAGGACGATATAATAAGCGACTTCTTCCCAGTCTTTCTGGGTCTGGATTGCTTGGGTCAGCATAAGGCCGATGCCACCGCCCGTGATCGCGCCGATGATGGTGGCAGAGCGAGTGTTGGATTCAAGGAAGTAAAGGATTTGGGCCAGAAGCACCGGCACAATCTGCGGTATGACGCCAAAGCGATAGCGTTGGAGCGGCTTGGCTCCGGTCGAGGCGACGCCCTCGATTTGCTTTTGGTCGACGTTTTCCAAAGCCTCCGAGAAGATTTTGCCAAAGGTGCCGGTATCCGTGATCAGGATTGCCAACGCGCCAGTAAGCGGGCCGGGGCCAAAGGCGCGGGCCAGGACCACCGTCCAGATCAGCGCATCGACACCACGCACAAAATCGAACAGGCGGCGGGTGGCAGCGCGCACTAGCATGAAGGGCGAGAACCGTTTGGCTGCTAGAAAGCCCAACGGCAGGGCGATGATGGCTGCCCCCATCGTTCCAAGGAAGGCCATCAGGATCGTCTCGCCAATGGCCCAAGCCACATCCTTGTGCCGCCACATGGCGTTGTTCCACCAGTCGGATATCGCGCCCGTGATATTGCCGCGCGCAGGGTCGATCTGGTCGCCAAACAGGATCGTGGCCAAGGACTGTCCGTAGTAGGGGCTGTCGAGCGTGAACCAGAACAGCTCCCAACCGGGGAAATAATTGAAAACCTCGGTCCGAGCGCCCGTCAAGGTAATGCGGCCTTCGGGTGTGGTGATGCCCACGCGGCGGTCCGAGGCGGAAATCCAATCCGGCAGATCATCGGGCAGGTTGGTCGTGACGGTGCGCCCCTCGGCCTGCGCCTCGATCAGTTGGAAGCCAGGTATTTCGATCTCGGTCCGGTTGTCTGGCAGATAGCGCACAATATGCTCGCGCCCCAGATCAATGATGATAGCATCATCGCCGGTCACCCAATCAGGTCTTTGACCTTCGGGGTAGCGACCCTTGCGCTCTCCTTCGACGGCATAAGTGATCTCTCCTGACCGATTATCCCGCGTGACATGGACCTTATGGGACCAGCTGTCGGAAGCCAGCGTCACGGCGTTTTCCATATTGGCGCGTCCGGCAAGACCAGGCAGGTCAAACGCGAAGAAGATATAAACGAAATAAACTGCGATGACCGCCGGGATGCCAAAGCCAATCAAGCGTTTGCGCTGAAAGAGCTTTTCGGCCTCAAACTTGGTCGCGTCCAGATCAATAGTGGTCATTGGCCTTGTCCCTCAGTCAAACGATTGCGGTAGCGGCTGGACACTTGATCGAAGAACACGATCGTGCCGAACAGGAGGATAAAAATCGCGGCGGCTTCGTCAAAGCGGCCCGGTCCCCAAGCCATGGAATTGCGCAGCTCATAACCAAGACCACCCGCACCGACAAAACCAAGGATGGCAGAGGCACGGATGTTGATCTCGAAGCGCAGCAGCGTGTAGCTCACGTAGTTTGGCGCGACCTGCGGCAACACCCCCAGAAGCATCCGCTGCGACCATGTAGCACCTGTGGAGGCAAGCCCTTCGACAGCTTTCAAGTCGGTGTTTTCGGACACTTCGGAAAACATCTTGGCCAGTGCGCCAGCCGTGTGGATGGCAATTGCGATCATTGCAGGAACGGGCCCACCGCCCAGCACAAAGATCAGAACCAGTGCGATGACGATTTCGGGCACGGCGCGCATGATATCCGAGATGCGGCGGAACAAGGGGATCAGACGCGGCCATTTCGCCAAGCCGCGGGTGCCGAGCAGCGACAGGAACAAGCCGCCAATTGCACCAATCAGGGTCGAGACAGCGGCGATGTTTATGGTTTCTACCAAGGCAGGAAAATACTTGGCGATCAGGGCGGGCAGATCGGCGCGCTTTTCCCATGCTTCTGACAGAACATCGGCGGGGTAATCGCCGATCTGATGCAGTCCATCCCAGAAACCGCCAGCGTTGCGGTCATCTGCGACATTGAACCCGGAAACCATCAGAACGACGAAAATCAAAAGTGTGAGACCGCCATAAAGCCTGCGGCGCTGTACCTGCGCCATATAGCTGGCTTGAATGCCGTCTACGTTCTGTGGTGCGCCACTCAGTGATATGTCTGCCATCCTGACCCCCGGACAAAGAAATACCGGCAGCCCCAAAGGGCTACCGGATGCGTCATAAAAATTAATTTAGTTCCCAATGACGGACTGGCGTGCCGCTACGATGCTTTCGTACATCGCGTGCGTGACGGGCTGAAAACCCAGCGTGTCACCCGCAGCGACGCCGTAGGCGCATTCCGGGTCTGCTTCGTAAAGGCCATCAACCAGCGCAACCATTGTGGCTTTGACATCATCGGGCAGAGCTTGACGCAGAACGACGGGGCCCTCAGGGATCACATTGGATTTCCAGATTTGAACCATGTCGTTCATGTCGACGAGACCTGCATCAACCGCCTTGCGCAGCGCGCCGGAGTTATAGCCGTCTTCCCAGTTGCCCTGACCGTCGGCCCACGTCACACCGCCGTCGATATCGCCGTTGTTCACTGCGACGATGGTCTGCTCATGACCGCCTGTGAATTTCACTTCACCGAAGTATTCGCCGGATTCCATTGTGATACCGTCCTTGTACTGCGGGATCTCGATGGAAGGGATAAGGTAGCCCGATGTGGAGTTTGGATCACCGAAACCAAACACCTTTCCCTGCATGTCATCCAGCGATGTGACGCCGCTATCGACGCGGGCAAAGCCGATAGAATGGTAGCCGACTGAGCCATCAAGGTTGACCTTGATCAAAACAGGCTCAACCGCGTCCGGATCCTGCAGGAATGTTGCGGCATAGGAAGATGCGCCCAGCCATGCCATGTCGATGGTGCCACCCAGAAGGCCCTGAATGACGCCATTATAGTCGGCAGGGGCGAAAAGCTTGGTTTCGACGCCGAGCGCTTCCGTCGTAAAGTCCGCCAGACACTGGTAGCTATTCATCCGGTCCTGCGCATTTTCACCGCCAAGGATGCCGATGCGGAATTCGGTGATTTCCTGGGCGAAAGCGCCCGTGCTGAGGGCTGTGGAGGCGGCAAGCGCCAGTGCGAGGGTCTTTTTCATTGTTATCTCCGTGGTTTGTTGCCCTACCGCTATGCGGCTATCTGGGGGCGGGGTTGATTAAGGTGGCCTGCAGCAGACGCGCAGGCTGAAACTGGCTCAGGCGTAGGCTTTCACTTCGCGGACTTCTGCCCTGTCCAGTGTTTCGATTTCGGTGGAAGTGGCGGCTTCGGAAAAGTCCGCGCCCGCCCCGTAGATGTCACGTGCGACCCCGGTGGTCAGCTGCTCTGGCGTGCCGTCAAAAACGATCCGCCCATCGCGCATCCCGATAACGCGGTCGCAATAGCGCCGCGCGGTATCAAGCGTGTGCAGGTTTGCGATGACCATGCGCCCGTCTTCTTCGTGAATGCGGCGCAGGGCTTGCATGACCACTTGCGCATTCATCGGATCAAGGCTGGCGATAGGTTCATCGGCAAGGATGATTTTCGGGTCCTGCATCAAGGCGCGCGCAATCGCTACGCGCTGTTGCTGGCCGCCTGATAGTGCCTCGGCCCGCTTTGGGGCCTGTTCCGCAATACCGAGCCGGTCAAGGATTTCGATCGCGCGGTGGATATCAGATTGGGGGTAAAGATTGAACATTGTCGCAAAGGTCGACCGCTTGTTCAGGGTGCCGTGCAGCACGTTTGATACGACATCCATGCGGGGGACGAGGTTGAACTGCTGGAAAATCATGGCGCATCGTGATTGCCAATTGCGCCGCGCAGCTCCCCGCAGCCCTGTGATCTCTTCACCCTCAAAGGTAATCGTGCCCTCGGACGCATCGCTCAGACAATTGACCATCCGCAAAAGCGTTGACTTACCCGCACCAGAACGGCCAATGATCCCAATCATTGACGGTTTTTCCACCAAGATGTTTGCAGCATCTACAGCCGTTTTATCCCCGAACCGCTTGGTCAGCTTATCAATCGTCAGCATATCGCCCCCTTGTTTGATGAGGGCGTAACCGGCGGAAACTACGGTTTGATGACGGTTTTAAGTCAGTTTCGTTACATAAAAGTAAAAGAAACATGACGCTCTCAGAACGCTAAAGGCGCAAGCTTTTGCAATGATTGATACATATTGCCTTGGCGCCACAGTTATCCACAAGGCTTCATAAAACTGTTACATTTTGAAAGTCAGGCGATTAGGATTTTCTTATGGTTCTTCGTTATGCGCTACCTCTGTTTATCTGCTTCTCGTTTCCTCCACTTGCGGACGCGCAAATGACCGATGTTAGTTGTGATGACAGCACGCGCATGGCGCATATGCTGACGAATGCTCTGGGTGCAGAGCGTCAGGGGAGGGGCCTGCGGGACCCTGAAACTCTGCTTGAAATATGGGTTACCGAAAGAAACGGTGACTGGATCATCGTACAGAACTACACAAACGGAACATCGTGCATTGTCGCCATGGGCGAACACTGGGAAGGCGAAATTCCCGGACCAGCCTAACTGCTGGCTTCCTCAAGCCGATCCGTCGCTGGAGCAGGTCTTGGTGACAAAGCTTCCATGCGCGCATAAACTGCCGCGCTCAACATCACGTCTTTAGCGTCCAAAGAAGGTTTCAATTGCTCAACATTGCGTGCGCTGATGATCGGAGCTGTTACAGCAGCATTCTGTGCGGCCCAGGCGACGGAAAGCGTGGCAGTGTCAATACTCAGTTCAGCAGCCAGTTCTGACAACGCTCGTGCCGCATCAAGCATCCATTTTTGGCCATAGCGGGCGGCATAGCGTTTGTCCGTCGAAAGACGCCCCGCCCCGCCAGAAAAATACTTGCCCGTCAGCAATCCACTACCAAGGGGGGAATAAGGGGCGACGGCGATCTCTTCTGAGAGTGCCATTGGAAACAGTTCAACCTCTGCCTGACGTTTGACTAGCGAATACATTGGCTGGATTATGTCGATGCGCGTTCCCACAATATTTGCCGCCGCCTGGGCTTTCATCACCTGCCACGCAGCAAAGTTCGACACGCCGATATAGCGAATTTTGCCTGATCGCTGCAAAGCTTCCAATGTCTCGAAGGTCTCTTGTAAGGGTGTTTCCGGGTCCCAGCGGTGCAAATAGAGGATATCGACTGTGTCGAGGCCAAGCCGTATGCGGCTTTCGTCGAATTGCCGAATAATGTTGTTGCGGCCGCTACCACCGGTATAGCCAGCCTTGGTTGCCACGATCAGCTTTTCGCGATCCAGTTTTGCAAACTGGCCCAACATTCGCTCAGAGGAGCCGCCCGTGTAGGTATGGGCGGTGTCAAAGAAGTTAATGCCCGCCTCTTTGCACGCTTCGAACATGGCTTGGCTTGCCGCAGCATCGGCCGTGCCGCCAAATTGCATGCATCCGAAACAGAGTGTAGATGTCTTTGAGCCATCTTGCGCATTGATTTCTTTCAACAGATCGCTCCGAGTATGCAGTAATAGGCAGAAACCTTAGACCGTTTGCATGACTGTTTTGTGACGTCTTTGAGGGCTGTCAGTCTATTGAAATATTTCCGTAGGACAGACCCTCCGTAATTTGGGCGTCGTATGGCGGATCATCAAATGAGCTCGACGCCAGCATTTTTCGCAGTTTTGTGTTGGAACCCTTCACCCGCGTCTTTACCAAATGGAGGAATGGACGGATTCGCCATAACTCTGAAAAACTTAACCGCCGCCTATGTTCAAAACGTGTGCAAACTTGAGATCAAAGTCACCACCAGGGGCTTAAGCATATATTTACCATAAGATATATTATCGGAGTGAATACCACGCCCCGCGCGCTTGGCCGTGAAGTTCCAGATGGCCGTCATTCACAAGTGCCCTGAAATGCTGCTTGAGCGTGTTCCGGTTGGCTCCTGTGAGCTTAACTGCATCCGCCATGGTCAAGCGCCCTTGTTCGCGGGTTAGTTCGACAATTTTTGCGGCGAGTTCGGGCATGGCACCGATCATCAGCTTTTCACGCTCGACCCGTGTTTTGAGCCGCAACATCTGGCGTTGCAAAGCGCTGAGGAAAAAATCCAGCCATGGAGTCCATTCAGGGTTCGAACTGCGGATCGTACCCTGCGTTTGTCTGAGCGCGAGATAGTAAGCCTCTTTGCTCTGCTCAATTACGCTTTCCAATGAACTGTAGGACACATAGGTATACCCCGAGCGAAGCAGCAAAAGTGTTGTCAGAACGCGGCTAAGCCTGCCGTTTCCATCCTGAAACGGATGAATTTCCAGGAACACGACGACAAAAACTCCAATTGCGAGCAACGGATGCATATCCGTGTCTTCGATAGCGCTCTGGTACCAAATCACTAGCTCTTGCATCAGGCGCGGCGTGTCGAACGGCGAGGCCGTTTCAAAGACGATCCCGATCTGTGCCCCCGTCTCGTCAAATGCAGCGACGCTGTTGGAAGATGTCTTGTATGCACCTCTGTGGCGTTCGTCTTTGTGGCTATGCTTCAGTAAATCTCTATGCAGTTGTTGGATATGGTTCTCTGTGACGGTGATGTCGTTCCATGAACTAAAGATCACCTCCATCACCTCGGCATACCCCGCGACCTCCTGCTCATCGCGGGTTTCAAAGGACTTGATCTCCAGATTGGACAAGAGTCGTTGTACGTCTTGATCAGAAAGCTTGCTTCCTTCGATCCGTGTCGAAGACCCAATACTCTCGATCGTCGCAACGCGTCTCAGTGACAACAAGCGCTCTGGAGCCAATGTTCCAAGCGCGCGCCAAGCCCCTTTAAACTCATCGATCTCGGATATCCTGGCCAGGATCTTTGGAGTGATTATCAGCGAAGAAATGTTGAGCATACCCATATAAACACCTGTTTAGACCCATTCGTCAACCCATTCCCTCACCCATAAACACCCATTAGTCAATATGGGCAAATAGGTTGGTATTTATTACCTTTAGTCAGCAATATGTAACCTGATAACTCCTGAGCACTAAGGTGCCTTGCTAGATCAAAATATTACATAATAAACCCTAAGCGCTACTTTCAGTGGCCATGGTGACATTTCTGGTTTGCGCAATCGGTGACATTTCAGCTTTGCGTTTACATTCTATGTACGAATATTTGATTCACAATACTATTTTTATACGCCATGGGCGTTTCTCGCCTCGGGGTATGACAAATACAGCAGCGCCCAGCCGGTCCACGTAACCGATCCGACGCGCGTGTTTCCCCCTTCCCTTTAGCCGTCTTCACAATTTCCCCCATGCCGAAAACTTGTGACTGGCGTCAGCAGCCACAAGCTGATCCGCGGTGCGCATGCCTCCTTTCTTGGATATCTATGTGAGGCCAAATGTTTGATCCGTTCAACGTGCGCGTTCGAAAGCAGCAGGAAAGGCCCGGCGCGCTACCGTTAAGGTTATGACGTCAGAACCAACTTCGTAAGGTGTCGTTCAGCACATCCTACCTTGAGCCGCAGCGTAGAGTGCAACAATCTCCGTCTTTGATATTGAAGGGTTTCCTGCCGTTCTGGCCTTCGCCTCAGAGAAGTCTATTCCACGGAACGTTGAGAGAAGCTCAGCCACAGACCTCCTCGCGCGAAGGAAATGGTGGGACGATGCTGAAACCTGTCCGAAGCTGGTCTTAACCGCTCCTGCGCGTGCGCCAATCCGCTGAAATGCAAAATCTGCTTCATCACGGGTCACAAAATCGAAGTCGGGATGAACGCGCGGCAAAGAGATCAGCGGTCGCAGTTCATCTCGTCGCTCCCAGACCTGAAACACACAAGGCACGGAGTAACTCTCACGCTCTAACGTAAAGCTTTCGCGCGCCAACACACGTTGCTCAACCAAGTGGAAGTTACGATCAAGCTTGTTTTGGACACTGGCTTTCTCAAATGTGCGCGGGATGATAAACCCAATATGGGAAGCGAACTTCGCCGCGTGATTGAAAAATGGGACGGCGAGACTGCAGGCCTTTCCGAACGGTGGGTTGCCAATGACGATGGCGGGCTCGTTGCGTTCCAATTTCAAAAAGTCTTGCGTGCCAATCCTAGAGTCTTCAGGCATAATATCATACGCCAATGTGCGAGACGGCAGGTAGTCGAGAAAGGCGCCGGCACCAGCGCTTGGCTCCAGAATGTCTCTTTGCGTTACGGTTAGATCTATGCCGGCCCATTTTTCGAAATCGTCCACGCATTGGCGCACAATCTCAGATTTTGTGTAGAACTTATCGAGGTCCCGAGCACGCTGCGCTCGTTCAATCGAAAGGTCATAAGTGGCTGGAATAAAAGATGTTTTGCTTTGATATATTGTCATAGAGAGGACGTGGGTCCGTCTCAATTTGTCGGAAATTTTAAATGAAAAAAAACCCACCAGAGCCGGTGAATGCTATGGCAGGCGGATAAAGTCCGAGATTGCCAGGCGGCCACGTTGACTGCCTAACGGGCTTGTGAAAGTTGATTGCGGTTCAAGGATCCAGTGGCCGTAGGCTCTGCGATATTCCCACTTCTGGAGATACCAAACGCATCACTGTTTGGGATGTTCTCCAGATCAGCCCATCTTCTTACAAGAGATGGCTTCTTTTAAAGCGACACAGGGCTTCTCCAGCTGCGGTAGCGTGAATTGAAGCGGTTTGCGCCCTCGAGGGCTTGGGTCGTGGTCAGCGCCGCGCAGGATCGTATTTAAGGCAGAGCGGCGCCCTGCACCTCAGGCATCAAGCACGCCTCACTGCGTCGGCGCAGCCAGCTTTCTCGCTTTGATGACCTGACGATGGCTTGGCACGATTTAGTCCCAACAGGCGGGCTTGCCTGTGAGACGCGGTTTCGCTGGCGATTGAATATCGAAAGGATGGCATATCTTGGGTGACGCGGTCAGAAAGCAATCGATCCTGTAACTTCACCTGTTTGAGTTTAGGAAAACCGTGCAAGCAATTTGTTGGGGTGTCCTTTTTTATGTCTGCGCGGCATGAGGAGCGCGTAGATATAGCAGAAGGACCTCCCCTTCCCTACCTTGTTCAAGGCACCATCATTACAGGCCAATTTGCAGCTCCCAAAGGCCCTTAACGCAAGATCATGCAGGAGCCTTTCTAGCGTAAATGGGAAGGCTAACTGACCGCCGCATTTGTTAAACTGTGCTGCTGGTGCGACACGCTTACTAAAATTCGGTTTGAGACTTTCCGTTCAGGATTTTCCCTTTTAGGACCACGACATCGAACCCTAAATTATGATGCCTTTCCAAAGCGTTAAAATTTCGAGGTCAACCTTGAAGTCATGGCTATAGATTGCTGTGAAGACGGAATTACACGTACAATGCTTGATAACAAAACCGAACTTCATCCGGAACATTCTCACGAAACTTGGCTCGGTCTCCAGCCAGCCCGTCATAAACTCAAGGAGCATATTTCACAGTTCTTGACGAGTAATGTCGGTTGGAAACAAACCGACGATGGTGAACACCCCCCAGTCCTCGGCCTCAAGGTTTCAGCGGGCCTTGGCAAGACGCGTACGGCTTTGGAGTGCATTGCCCAGCATGGGCATGACTTTCTGGAAAACGGTCATATCCTTTTTTACGTACCGACGCTTGATCTGGCCGTTGAAGCAGAGAGAACCTTCAAAGATTTAAAGTCGGACCACCCAAGTTTCGTGATGCGCGGCAGAAGCGCTATCAATCCCGAAACGCGCGCCCCGATGTGCGAGCGAGCAGACCTTGCCAAGAAGGTGGCAAAGAGCGCGAAATCGGTTACGCGGGCCATTTGCCGTGAGGATAACCCGAACGGCGAAAGCTTCGAAGCTGCCTGCGCGAAGGGATGCCCTTATCTCGCACAAGAAAAGACAGAGAAGAACCATGTTGTTTTTCTTGCTCATTCATATCTTAAATCCAAGCCACCGTTGTCGGGAAACGTTGCGTTGCGGATCATCGATGAAAAATTCTGGAAAGAAATGATCGATCTTCAGACGTTGCCGCACGACGCTTGGCTTTTTGCGCCAGATCACTTGAAAGCCCGTAATTTGTCTGGCGCCTATTCAACAATGCAGGCTGCAGTCACATCTGCGTTGAAAGCTAAAACACCGGTGCACCTGGCGTTGCGCGACAGCGATATATCAGCGGAAACCTTACGCGATCTTGCCACCGCTGAAGAGATGGCCGTTCCCACTTTAGAACTTGATCTGCGGTCCCCAGATGACATCGTCCGGATGAAAGTAGATACGTTCGACCATGCAGCGGCCAACAGCATTCGCGTCCGGTCTTTGATTTGCGACCTGTTGGCAAATACAATAGACCATCGCGGAACAGAGCGCCTCAGCTTAGCGAAACCCTCTGAACAGTCGGACTACCGCGCCCTCGTCAAATTGCATCGACTTGCAGACCTACCCGCCGATGCCCCAACAATATTGTTAGATGCAGATCTCGACGAAACTATTGTACGCAGATTTTGCGGTAATGCCCAGTTTGAACGATTACTCGTACGCCCAAAGGCACATGTGATCCAAGTGAGCGACAGGACACTCGCGTCCTCTACCTTCAAAGCGGAAGGTCGACAAAAGCAACGGTCAGACGTTGTCACGATCATCAAGCGCGAAGTGGAACGCGCTCAAAGCAATAATGTGCTTGTTGTGGCGACCACGGCTGTCTTGCATGCACTTTACAAAGACGACGGCAAAATCTTCGAGGAAACATCTACAAAGCCGCAAAAGCTTTACGGCGCTACAGTAAGGCGGTTCGGGTCGAAATTGCTGGGGATAAACACGTATAGTGACTTTGCCACCATTATTCTGGTGGGCCGTTTACAACTTCCAGTAGTAACGATCGAAGACCAGTTGCGCGCAGTCTTTGGAGATAGTGACGTGCCGCTTGACCTGACTACGGATGAAAAACTGGTTTCTTCCAAGACCAGCATTCTGCGCGCAGGCAACAAGCGTGTGGAGGCGAAGTTCCAGAGCCATCCAGACCCTCGTGGAGCATGCTTGCTGCAGCAAGGTCGCGAGGCGCAGTCAGAACAGGCAATCGCGCGGTTGCGACTGCTTGACGCAAATATTCCCAAGCGGGTCCTCGTGCTAAGCAACGTTCCATTGCCTGGCCTTCCAGTCGACGAATGGTTAAAATTCGACGCTCTCGTTCAGGAAAAAACTAACGTACAGGTTTCCCTAAAGTATCAGAAATTAGAACGCGCGATCCGTGACGGCAAAGGACAAAAGCTGAAGGGATTGCGTCTGTCTGCTGCCGGGCTGTTCGGCGATGCGGATAAAGTGTTTCACACGTTGAAGTTGGCAACAGAATTTAGAAAGAAACTCCGCACCCCTGACGTTCTGGATTGGACAATGGCCATTGCGGCTGACATGGGCATGTCAGCGACCAGTGTACAGCTTTCGAAGGGCAGGCGTGGTGGCCATCCCACGCCTGCCGTCGTGTTTACGAATGCCGCAGACGCACAGCAGCGATCGCGAGAGCTCTGGCCGGATTATGACAAGCACGTAGTTACTGAGGATTCCGGCATTGCCGGAGACGACGACACTGCCGTTGTTGAGGCCATTTAAAAATAGATATTGGCTGCAGGTCCTGTCGGCCGAGAACTGAAGGTTCTCGGCCGAACGCGTTCATCTTGCGTCAGCCATCTTTTAGACCAAGAAGTAGTAGGCGATTAAACGGCAGGCTAAATGACGTAAGCTGATGGCAGAGCGGCAGATCAGAGCCAGGGAAGCTCCATTTTCATGATGAAAGAGCCAGAATATCCGCACGTTCCGTAACCGGCGACCACTAGCTCCTCTCTCGCAATGAAGAAGGGCAAGGTAGAATCTCCAGTGAGGATGACACAAAGAGTTTCCGCCCCATCCATAAATGCCTCTTGTTTCGATGGGTAAGTCTCTGTGACAGCGTGGTTCATAGTATCTCCTGGAACATCTTTGAATGCGATGACCGCGCCCCATCCGCCGGCTCGCTTTTCGAGCGTGAAACTATGTAACTCGCGGAGGTGAAGACTATGAGCCATCTCAGGGCGTGCACAAGGGAAGCGCCCTTTAGCACGAAGCGCACTCTCTACGAGGTGTAAAAAGCTGCTTGTTTGGGCGGTAGTTTGCGAAGTTGTCTGTGTCATTGTTATACATTCTCTTTGAGTTGGTTAATTATAGAAAGGACGTGGATGCGATTGAATTTTTGAAAAACGACTTTCATGAAAAAAGGCGCTTTTCAAAAAATCATATCGGGGTCGGGGAACACTTGATCTTGGGTGCAGGGTCAACAGCACACATCACCACCGTTCGATGGTCATATTCTTGATGGTGAACATTCAGGTATTTGAAGGGCCGGAAGTTGGCCGCGCCTACCAAGGGTGGGAATTCGCTATATAGATACTAATAGAGGAGACCCACCTTTGCCTCAGGCGGTCGCGCCTTTAAAACTAACATCTTTCCTCGGACTAAAGGTTTTGGATGCTTGTGCAGCATTTCAGACAAACGCCGGTGTCGTACACACTCACCCTCAAAATGAAAGGACACTGAACGGCATCGCCACGTCTCCCCTGCCCTGATTGCGAGGCAGGGGATGACGTAGCGGATGCCGATAATACCTACCGATAAACCGCGACTGAAATTACCCGTAGCAAGGCAACATTCGTAACCCGCTGGTCTCAATATGAATTTTTGTGCAATCGCATTCTTTTATCGAAATGCGTTTTTACAAATTTCAATCGAACCCAAATCTTTATTAGTCAACAGAAGTGGATCTCAAATGTAGTATTGCACAAAATTGAGGGCTGCTGACTTTATTATAAAAAAGTTCCAGAAGGCTTACCCCACGTGATCGGGACACCAACTCACAGTCCGCTGCCAAGCAAACGGGAAGCCTATCGATCAGCTTGCCACATTCTTTCCAGCATACTTCATAATTCGCAACCCGATGCAAGCAATCTGGCAAACTGAGCACCAAGCCCTTCATTTTCTGCGACCAACTGGATTACGGCTCTTACTGATATCTCGACGCCATCAGTATGCCATCTTGTAGCTAGCGGGTTCCAGCCAGCTGAAGACTACCCGGCTGGTCTTGGGCTTAATTCTTAACAAGGCAAGCTCGCTTGCGCACGCCCCACGACATCGGGAGTGCGCAGGCCATGTATGTACGCGGTCACATCGGGTCCTGATCGCTCTGACGGAAACTTTTTCAAGTAAATATAAAACTCCGTTTCCGCCAAAAAAATAGGGACCCACATTCATCTTAGACACACACTCGTGTCACCCACGCTAACCATCAAAATTAAAGGATACAGAATGGGACTAGATATTGGCTTTTATCGCAATAAGAAGGAGATTTTCTATCTTCGGAATCACAACGAATTTTTATCTCTATTCGACGAAGAAATAGGCGGGCGCGTAAGAGATGAGTACGACGATTTCTACATCACCCTCGATACAATTAACGTTGCCGCTTACAGGCTGGCATGGCTCTTTATATACTGCAAAGTTGCAGCGTCAAAAGCTCTGAACGAAATTCCGGATAGTCTATACGAACTGGACGCGCGAGAAGAGGACCTTGCGCATCTGATTTGCTATTATCCGGCAATCGTGGAGTTGCTCCGCTCAGAAGTCATGAAGCATGGCCCTCTCATCTGTGGTTGGTCCGCCTAATGGCTTAGATGAGCGCCTCTCGGCTAACTCTGCTCTATTTGCCACGAGCGGACCAGATCGCGGGACCAGCCAATCATACGGTCTGGTCCCGCGGCAGCGACAATCTTCTGCGGCATTTGTACATTTCTGAGGGTACGGGACGCATCGCTATCCGCAGTGGGTCGATCTCTGCATATGGGACGGTTTCAACCAGGTCCCGTCAGACAGCAGGATCTCGTTTATGGGGATATCCCACGGCATCGGATAAATGGTCGGTATCAGACATCCCGCGTCGCCGACACCGATAATCTGCGGGCGCGGCTCAAAAAGGGCGAGGGCTCGATCGTAATACCCCCCACCATTTCCCAGCCTGAACCCCGCCCGATCTGCGCCGACCAGTGGTGCGATAACCACGTCAGGCGTCACCGCGACGCCGTCGGCAGGCACGAGAATATCCCAAACGCCGCGTGCCATCCGGCAGTCGGGAGACCAGCTGTGAAATTCCAGCGGTTGGTTTTTCTCTATCACGACGGGGAGCAAAACCTGTGCATCTGCTGCATGGAGGGTCGCCATCCAGGGCCTGAGATTGGGCTCTGCGCGTATCGGCCAGTAGACTGCTACTTTCATCGCCGGTTCTGGCGCAAGCCTCCGGGTGAGGCCCGCAATCAATACGTCGGCGGCCTATTGTCTTAGCGATTGCAAGCGCGTCCTTGCGGCTCAAAGCCGCTTTCGTTCGGCCCGCCCGAACCGGGCCCCATCGGAAGGTTTGTGCGTAGGATCACACTACACGGCTCCCTCGGTTTTCGACCGTTTCAGGGTTAGCCTATGCCACGGTTGAATGGCTTCAAGCGGGTCTGTTCTTAGGCGGTTGCGGATGTGGTCGAAGCCGGTTCGAAAGCAAGGCTTTGCGTAGTGGCCGTGGCTTTTTTGGCGCGGCGTGTGTTTTCCGAGATGGTCTGCAGCGGCGCGGCCAGCCCAGGCAATGGCCAGCGCGACAAACGCCATGAGCAGGCCGAGCTTGCGCGGATCAGTCAGGCGGGTGTCCTCGATGTTGAGGCCGCGGGTCTTGGCATCGCCGAAGATGCTCTCGATCGCCCACCTTTTGCGGTAGGTCCGCAGCGCGGTCTGCGCCTCGACATTGGTTGCCACGATCAGCCATTCGTCCTTGAGCGGTTTGGCTGCGATGGTCCGAGCGGTGATGTGTGTGTTAGGAGCGCGGCATCGTATAGCGGGCTGGTCTTGGCAAGATGGCTGGCAGCTTTGTCCATGTAGACCGTGTTCCAGAACATGATAACAGCAATAACGAGCTTGAGCGCCATGGCGCGTTTCTGTTGGATGTGCTGATGGGCGGGGTCTAGCCCGCCTACCCTACCACACGTTAGCCATTGCGTGCATCACGCCAAATCGGGGAACCGGTGTGCGATTTCTTTCTGGCGGGCAAGCGCTGCAACGGTTTCATGCGAAGACAGCAGGCCTGTAGGTAGTTTTTTCAACCGCTCTGCCGTCAGGAGGACAAAACGATCGCGCACACTGCGCTCCATGTCCAAATGGTATTCGCGGTCTTGTTCCCGGAGCAACAATGAACGCTTTGTTCGGACGCCTTTGTGATCTGAAACGATCCCTACTTCTTGTGGCCAACTCTCATCGATCAAGATCGTTCCTGTCGGGAGCGCGCGGAATTGTTTGATCAACCGTTTACGGCGCGCTTCATTCTTTGATGTTTCATCATCTGCTAGATGCGCGTCCCTGAGACCCTCGGCCAGCACGAAGAATAACTCACCAAAGGCACCTCGAACCTTCTGGCTCGTGCCGAAGGCCTGTGGCAAAAAATCTTGAATGAGAGCACGTTGCTCTTCATTCAGCTCAGCGAGAGAAACGCGCGGAATATGTTCCCATGGGATGAGCTCGTATGCCTGGTCCAAAACCGGCAGCAGTTGATTGACGACCATATCGTTATTTTCCTGAAAGATCAGGACATTGTCGCAGCCGAAGCCCTTGGAAAAGGTCTGGTACCACCCGTTTCCAAGTTTTGAAGTCGAAAACAAGACATGCTTTTGTGACGCTAAAAACATAACCTCCAAATACTTAACTTTCCCATTTTCGACATCGGCGGTGATGAAAAGTTTTAGCCCTGATAAGTCTGCAAAAATCTCTGTCTTCTGCTGCACATCACCGGTAAATCCTCCAAGTCCAATTTCCATCATCATCATATCTCTTGAGTCCATTTGACATTCATCCTTCTTATCTTGTTGGCTTCTCAGCCTTGTTTTGGGCTCCTGCGAGGCTCATTCCTCGCTGGACCAAAGAGAAGATTGAACCGTCTGTTTTTCTGCAAAGCGTTTTGATCCGTTTTTCTCAAAGTTTCTGAGATTGTCATCGAACCGTATGGCTAACCCCGCCGAGACCGCCGCTGCGGCGTCGCTCTGCCGCGGCGGGGTTTCTTCGCGGCTGTGAAAGACACCTCTGGCACAATGCCATATGTCTTGCGTCCCTCATCATTAGCCGATCGCAGCTTTTGCGCTGCGATGACCTGTGTTCCATTTGCGCGGTAGGATTCCGTGGAGGTCGGCGAGGAGTGGTTCAGCAGGACAGTTGCGAGATTGGCCCGCTCAGGGGCTTGCGAGACAATAAAGCCGGCGACAATATTGCGGATCACCTGCGGTGTGACGCGCTTGCCAAAGAGCTTCTGGCATTGATCTCCAATGGTCTGGCTCAGATATCCTCGGGCGACAGGCTTCCCGCGGCTGCCGACGAACAACGCTGTTTCATCCGTCGGGGCGACGGCAGCCCTGTGGTAATTGAGGTAGTCGCGCAGCTGCTGCTGGACCTGTGGTGTCAACAGGCGCTCATCCCGCTTTTTGTCTTTAGTTTGATGAGGGCCGAGATAAAGCCGCGTGAAGGTGGGGTCAAAATTCTCCCGGAGGTCTAACGTTGACAGGGATTCCAGCCGGATCGGAGAGTTCACCAGCAAACTGATCGCAAGACCCGTACGGGCCAACTTGTTGACGCTCATTTGGGCCCTGAAGGAGGGGTTAGTTTTATGCCACTCTGCCGCGACATCGCAGCAGCAGGCGGCTGCCATGCGCAGTTCCGCGAGGTCCACGATCCGCGCATCATTTCGGGATGGTTGCAGATTGGCTTTCTTTTGCAGGTTCTTGAGCGCCGCGTCAGCCCACGCCCAATCGTGTTCGGGAAACAGGGCCTGATCAACATTCTTGAGGCGCTGGAGTTCCCGGTAGACCGTCTTGATTGAGACCGTCCCCGTCCTGAAGCCGTCTTGACGATCATCGAGACGCCGCGCAACCGTCTGGCGGGTAATCTCTGATGGCAGCCCATGATCACGGCAAAAATCAAAGAAGCCCCACACCGTCTGCAACCGCGACCTCAACGTATCGACAGACCAGGCTTCGACGAGAAGCCCATCTTCCAGACCTTCCGGACAGAAGTGCAGTTTCGGCTTGAGGACCTGCTGCCACGCCTCGGGCAAACGGTGCCAGTTTCGCTCAATTTCGCGCGCCAAAGCCATGCGTTTGCTCTCGACCTCGACACGGCTCTCGCGGCCAAATACCCGGGCCTGCGGGAAAACGGCGTGCAATGCCTGCCGCATGGCCGCGGCCATTGCAGGCTCCAGATGCGCTGTCCGTTGTTCCAGCAAAGCAGGCGTGATCAGGTCCGGCGGGAGATCATCGCGCTCGGCGGCGAGCAGCCATCGCCCCAGAGCCTGTCGCAGGCGGGGGGCCTGATGCGGCGTTGCATGTGCAAAGGCGGCGTCAAATCTGCTGCGAATCTCCACTGGCCAATCTGAGGACGGCTTGGATAGGCGATGTGGTACCATGGCTTAGTCTCCTTTCTCTTGTTCAATTTCGATGCGGAAATCCACGTGCGACATCACGCGCCGCGTGTACTGATCGAGCAGCTGCAGATAGTTTTTCTGCGCGATGATTTTGCTGACTTCGGCGTAATACGACATCGTCGTCTCAATACGCTTGTGACCCAGGACCTCTTGGACGAGACCCATCGCACTGGGGTCCATATCCAGAATGACCTTACCGGCAATGTGGCGCATCACCTGCAGATCCATACGCAGCTGGCAGTGTTTCCAGATGTGCTCCCGAAAGCGCTGGCACAGCTTTTCCTTGGTCATATAGCCAAAGCCCGCCGCATAGCCCCCGGTCTCACCACGCTCTTTGCGCGCGTCGGCCGCACCGGGGAACAGATGCTCGTTCTCGGGATGGGCATTTGCATTCTTGGCAAAGACTGGACGATAAATGGCGATGAAACGTTGCAACATCCGAACGGTCTCCGGGTCGATCGAAACATAAACGGACCTGAGGTTCTTCATCTCTGCCGCGGGCAGGATCAGCGTCCCCTCCCCTGCGCCAATCGGCAGGCTCAGATGGCGCTGATCACCAAAAGCACGCAAGCGCGCCAGGTTTCCACGCCGCATCGGCGTCACACGTTGCTCCAACTGCGCAATCACTGCCGAGCGCGCCAGGGCAGCCTGTGCCAACGTAGGTGCCTTTTTGCCCTCACGTGTCCATTTCTCAGCTTGCGCCCAGAGGACCCGTGGCGCTTTGAACCAGCGCGACAGCGCTGATGCCTCGTTGAACTGACGCAGCATGCTTTCGTGGTGCTTGCCAATCTTGCGCTCTTCGTAAATGTAGCGCAGCGTGCCGTCAGGTTTCACCTTCGAGCCGACGATGCTGGGATCCAGCTTGAGGGTCAACGCTCTGACCGGCTCCAGAATATCCTCCGACAGCGCGCAGGACTTCCCAACTGAATAGAGCGCCTGCACGAGTGAGCACTCGTAGCGTCCCTTCTTGTGGTCGTCCCATTTCTGGCCTTTTGCGTCTACACGGCCCTGCCGCTTCTTTCTGATCGCCCCGATGGTCGCCAGAAGACAGTCCTGGCGGAACAGATCTTCGAGCTGCTGCGGCTTTGTCTTCACCGCAGGGTCAGTCTGCGCTGCATGCCAGACGCGTTTTACCGCGTTGCGCAGATTGCGCTGCGTCCCCGGCTCACGCGGAATCTTGCCCTCAGATGCCGCAGGCGATGTCGTCAAGTCGCCGAGGCCGAGATCATCGGTATCTTCGATAAACGAAGACCAGTCTTCCTCCCCTTGCGGGGCTACCATGCGGTCTGTCAGAGCATCCATGCGCGCCCTGATGCCCTCGGGGACGTCTTTCCAGGCGACGTCAGGCAAGCGTCTGGAATTGCCGGCCAGCTCGAAACGCGCGGCCTCCAGACCCGCCCGCAAGATCTCCTCATTCCAGATCCGACCGGCACTGCGCAGCTTTTCTTTGTGGCTGTCCGATTTGGTCGCCGCCTCATACGCCACAAAGTTCTTGAGAAACGCTGCATGCACCTGCCTTGGGAGCAGCGCGTCGCGGTCCGCGCTCAGCGCAAGGCGCCGCAGGACCGCCTTCACGGATTTCGCATGATCCGGGACCTTGGACAGCAGCTCCTTCAGCAATGCCTGCCAGACCTCCGGGAGGGCTTTGACATCCGCCTCCCGACCACTGATCGCATTGGGATCAACCAGTTTCACGGCGGCCCGGATCTGTGAGATCTTGTTCGACAGGGATTTCTTCGTGTGCACGCCCAGATCTTCGGGAATAAGTGTCCGCAGCAACGGCTCAATGACCACGGCCGTTGCAATAATGTTGTCTGGCGTCGTGGCACGCGACAGCGCCAGTTGATGCAGGGCCTCTATGGTGCGTTTGGCCTGGTCAGACTTAAAGCTTGCCTGTGCCGCCTCCTGCGCATCTTTCAATGTTGGCAACTGCCCGCGCATCCGCAAAACCAGATTGCGCCGGAACGGATCGGACCACGCCCGTTTTGCACGCCCCACATCAGAGATGATCTGCGCATGATGCGTCCCGAGTTGAGACCGCAGGTCGGACATCGGGCCGTCAATCACCTGGAAAAACGCCTCGGCCGACATCTCCGGCCCGCCCGTGAGATGTTCGCGTAAAGCCCGAACGGAGGTGATTGTGTGAACCCGCGTGCCGGCATTCATCGGTGTCAGCCGCAAGACGGAAATCACGTCTGCTGTGGTGCCTGAAACGTGTGTTGTATCTAACATTGTCTTACCTTTTGAGTTGAGGGATATGGGGTGTTCTGGAGGCCTGTGCGCAGAGAAACAGGTCTCCAGAACATCACCGGATCCCGCGTCAGGGGCAGTCATGACGCCCCCTCCCGCGCCCTCAGGAGACACGGGGCGACAGGGGACGACATCGGGGTGTAACGGGGGGACTGCATTCCGACCCAATGAAGACCGGCCAATTTCCCCGGAAATCCTATCCAATTGATATTCAACAGTTTTATTGAACGTCATTTTTGGCCATCCCAATGCAGTACGCGATCCAGATGTCCTTCATCTCCTGCTCGATGCCCTGGAATTTCCACAGCGCCAGCGCCGTGATCTGCCAGCGCCCATTCGGGCGCTCTCCGCTGAGCTTGCCTGTGGTGAGATACCGCTGCACTTGGCGCTCGGATTTGCGCAAGAACTCTGCCGCCTCCCGTGCAGAGTAGGTGTCGTCGGGGGATGTGATCATCTTGGTCTCCTTCGTTTCGTTGATCGAAACGGGAGATGGTCCCCAATGGCTTTTGAGAGAAAAAATCAGTTTGGGGGGTGTTTGTGCCCGGGGTGCCCGAGCCCCTCGGTTGACCTCGGAATCGACCACGAAGGATCAATGTCGCAACATGCCTGTATGGTATTTGGCACACCTACGGGGCATTCCTGTTGCCTACTTTTCAGGCAAACAGAACACGATCCTCACAAGCCGGACCCGCGCTCGGCGGGTCCGGGGTAACGGACTTACCGCTGACGGTCCGTGCGCATCTCAAGCGCCAGACCCTCAGCCGCGCAAATGTGATGGATCGCGGTTAGATGGGTGTGCATCTGCCGCAAACTTGGCAGGCGTTCTCTGAGCACCTCGGCGTCTGACGTATAGACGATCTGGCTATAGGCCCCTTCCGCGCAGTGTTCATCCACGATGATGTTGTGGCGTTCGCCGCGGGTGATTTCGCGCTCGGCATGCTCAATCACGACCTGCAAATCGCGCACCACCCTTTGCGGCAGAATGCGCCCTTGGTGCAGGTCCTGAACGAGGCCTCTGATCAGACGACGGCAGGTCTTTGGGACGTGCCGCACCACCGCTTCGAGATCACGGGCCACACCTGCGGCACGCGACAGTGCAGCACGGATCTGCTCTTGGAGCGGGTCATAGTCGAGAAGGTGATCAGACATGATAGGCCTCCTGCGCTTGTGTCATTGTGCGGAACTGATGCACGTCAGTGTCAGCCTTGTGCCCGTGATCGCGCTGCCGTCTGCGGTAGAGGGACGCTCGACGCGGGCGCGACACCTCGCGGATACACCGGCGCACGGTTGCGCCCCGGTCCGCTGAGGTCCCGGTCAACTGGCCCAGAACGGGCGTGTTAAGCTTACGATTGCTCGAAAACCCTGCATCCGAAAGAGGTACCAGAATGCGGCGTGCGCCGTCAAACTTGGTTGGGGCATTGAGGGAAGCCGCTTCAAGCTCCGCTGAACAGGTGACTGGCACCAGCAAATCATGTGACCGGCGGCGAGAACTGGATGTGCCATATGCCAGCACGGCATAGCGCTCTTCACCAATTGTCAGCACATCGAGAACCAGCGTCGGGCGGACTTTCGGACCCTCGACGCTTTCGCGTTCGTGTGGAAAACGGAATGCTACGATGTGGTTGGGTTTGAGGTCAGATTGCCACGCGGTTGGTGGGGTTTGAATGCGGTCGGTCATGCGACGACTCCTTTTTAGGTGAGGGATGCCGCACCTCCAAGAAGCCTCAGGGTGATGAGCCTTCGATCTGTCGGTGCGGCATGACAAGCGCACAGACAGATCGAAGGCCTCGGACCCCATGGCCCTTCCTCTGCTTTTAAACTCAAAGGTTAGACCCGGTTTTATCGCAAGCTCCGGAGGCCAGATTTCGCGGCCCTCAAAGAAAATGTATCAAACCCATTTCTCTGATTTGGATGCCAGACAAACCTTAGGGTCATCGAGCGGCAACAGTCTGCTCCCGAACCCAAAAAGGAAAAACCAATGACGACCCTCACCAGCCGCGCCATCTCGACTCTTATCGCCACATACTACCCGGACCATTTTTTTGGCTATGGCCGGCTTTCGAAGCTGACCGATGCATTGATTGAATCTGGAAGCCGTTTTGCCGCAGATTGTGGGGCAAATCCTGCCGTAGAATTCAAAAAGATTGCGGCGTCATACCAAGCAATCATAGCGGATCCTGAATACCCTGCGCTGCGGGACGCTCTGGACTATCAGAAATCCCATCAGCAGAACCTTTCTGGATGTCGGCCCGTGCTGAACACGCGCTATGCTATGTCAAACCTCTGCCACACCGAAATCCAAGAAATTGCCCGCGCTGAAGGTTGGCAGGCACAGACTGCGATGCAGTTCGCTTTCCTGCAGACGGCGCTCCTGATGTGCGCCGCGTTGGAGCCTGGCCGCGAAGCATTGTCTTTGGAAGAAGTCTTCAATTCCTTGAAGAAAGAAGCGGACCTGTCGGGCGGCAGCTGGACGCTCAGCGCCACTCTCGAGACCGACGCCGCTCCTGCAAAGCTCATGCTTCCACCAATGATTGCGACACCGCATGTCTTTTCCAGCAATTTTGAAAAGGCCGCGAACCAGCATTTTACCACCCTCGGCTCCGCCCAAGACGGCGACCTTACAGGCATTCTGATGCAGCACTCCCTGTTTACCGACGGGTTCTTCGAACCCCGTTCAACCTTACTGGCATCAGTCGTCCGCGCGGACGGGCAGTTAACGTTGCACAAGCAGTTCCCCCGCAGTGACATCAGATTGCAGGCCATGGCAGGAATTGTCGCGTTGGAAGTGCCCACAATACGCGTGGTTGAATACTACGAATCCGTTGCGGAAAACGGTTCTATATTCAGCCTCCATTTCAACGGTTTCGGCATGCTGTTACTCGAAAATTATATCTGGGATATGATTGAGGACGACGCGCCAGGAGAAATGGCACCGGCCGTTCTTCTGGGCGATCACGGATCAAAGATGACATCGGCCCGAATGAACGAGATCAGGGCGGCCAGCCACTTGTTCCAGCAGCACCCGGATCTCTCCTGGATGCAGAACCTGGAGTGCAAGCCGTTCGAGCCTATCTGAACCCCCGCAGAAACACCTCCGCATAAATTTGAGCACGGCAAACTGGCAATAACGGCTAAAATCGTCGATAATTGCGGCAAGGCTGGCACGGATGAAGCCTCAGAGCAGAAATAACGGGCCAGTCCCGGTTGCGCCAAGAAGACGCCCGCGTGGACCAGCATCAACAAACAGATGGCAGAGGATTTCCCCTGCCATCTTAGGGTTCAGGCGGCGTCTTGCTGCCCCCCTGCGGCAGCAACCGCATCACCCGGCTTGCCGAGGCGTTTAATTACCTGCCCGCAGGCTTCGCTCAGCAGGCAGATTTCGTAAACCGCCGGATCATCGGGATCAATCGACATAAACTCCATCGGGTCGACGGGCTCGATGAGCTCCAGAGACAGCAGGCCGTCCAGCCAGTTCAATCCTCTGCGATGGCCGGAGGTAAACTGCGCGGACGTCGCCAGCGACTGGCGTAGTCGCTGAAGCCGCCAGAGCGCACGTGCCCCTCCGAGCAACAGCACGGCATGCTGCAACTGCAGATCATTGTGAGACAGGAAGTTCAGCGCCAGGGCGCGTTTTTGGGTTTTCGTCATTGGGTCTCTCTTGGGTGACGCCGGACGGATTGCCCGGACAAGCCGCCGCGCGCAGAGCGCGGTGGGAGAGCTGATGCGGTCAAGTTTGCAGAGCAGCTAAGGAGAGGTGCGGCCGCGGAGAAAAACACCAAACTGGCTCATCCTTTCTTACTGTCCGAGGTTCAGATCCGCTCTGCCGTTGCGTGCTCTCACACAGGGGAGCACGCAACGGCAGAGTGGGTCGATCTTATCACACGTCGCTCAAACCCATCCCTGCATCTCTTTGTCCGGTAGGTCCCACAGGCTCTCATCCCGCTTAACGACACTACTAGATTATTGGTTTTGGACCCGCCGACGGCGCGAGGCGACTGGCCAAGCACAGCTTAGGTGTCATGCCGGTTATTAGAGTTCATGACCGGCGTGACACTTTTTTATGCGCATATTTCCCAGCCAAGACGGATCGACCGATTTCTTTGATACAACAATCCGAGGAACGATCATGTCGAACACCATACCACCCCGAGATCTGGCCGGCCGCTTTGGCGGGCAGGGCGCGTTTCAAACAAACACCCCCGCGCCGGCCACGATGTTCACGAAGTTGGACAATGCGGAATGCAACCTCAGGCTAGCCCTGACAACAGGCATCGAACATCTTGCTAAAACTGAGGCGGTGCCGGAAGGCACTCCTGTGCCGGCGATCGTTATTGCGGCCAGTCCCGGTGCGGGCAAAAGCCGTATTGCGCGCGAGCTGCTTGGGGACTTGGCTGGGAATGACCCGATCGTGTTTCATGCGCCAACGCTGGCCCTTTCAGAGGAAGCGGCCGGGCATGCGCATGAACTGGCAGGGAATGCCCATGTCCTCCGTGGGCGCACCGCAGCCGATCCGGCTGATCCGGACAAAAAGATGTGTCGCAAATCCGAATTGGTTCAGCGTGGAATTCGATTGGGACTGAATATACGCGAGAGTTTTTGCGAACATGGTGAGGCGCGCTGCCCGCATGCAGACAGCTGTGCCTACCTGAGCCAATTTACAGCCGCCAATGCCTTGGGCCATCGCTATATGGCGACCAGCTACCTTGGCCTTCCAGATCCCGACGGATACGGCGGCATCATACGCGTGGTTGATGAAACATTCTGGGCACAGCAACTCTCGTTTGTCACCATCGGTATCGACGCCTTCAGATCGCCGCGCACCTTCTTGAGGCATTATACCAAAGAGGATGGGCGCGTTGAGGCGCATGCCGAGCTTATTGCAGCCGCTCATGCGCTTACCGAGACTATGATGGCAGGTAAATCGCCTTTGGATTTGCCCTACACAGAAGACAACTATCGTGCGTTTGCGCTCCTTGAATATAAAGCTCAAGCGGATATTCCCGTGCCTAACCCGGATCAGCCCGAGACGCAGCAGTCCGGCTTGCTCGCGCGTGGCGAAGATGTCCTCCGAGATGTGTCGTGGTATGCCGCGATCTGGAGTTGCCTTGCGGATTCCAAACAGCGCGGCAGGGCGACGACCGAGCGTCTGCGCCTGACGCACAGCCCCTCTGGGACGGTTCTTCGCGTCTGCCGCAGACGCGCGCAGCATCATAGACAACCCATGCTTATCCTCGATGCCGATGCGGATCTTGAGATCCTCAGCGCTTTGGGTGTTGAACCACATCGTAGCACGAACATGGTGTTGCGTCCCAACGCTGATATTGTCCAGATTCATGATCGGCGCATGACTCTGGGCAGCCTGCTCAAGGGGGCTGAATTGCGCGAGGACTGGCGGCGGGTGATCTGCCGAGAGGTGTTGGCGGACCGGAAGGGCCAAGGGGGTGGTGTTCTGGTCGGAGCGAGCAGAAAGGTTGTGCTGAGGTTCTTTGAGGATGCAGGTCACAATTTCTTGGGACTTCGGGATGAAGAGGTGTCCTGGCGGATGTTGGAAACGCCTCTGCACGGAGCGCATTGGCTTTGGTATGGCGCGCGCGCGCTTGGCACCAACCGATATCGCACCTGTTCGACAGTGATCGCAATCGGACGCGAAGAACTGCCTGCCGAAGCCCTTGAGGATTATGGCCGTGCGCTGTGGGGAGATCGAGCGGGGACTGATCTGGCCTTCGTTCACCCTGACGACAGCAGCATGCTGCGGATGCCGGAGATCGAAGGGTTCTGATGCAAACTTTTTCGGTCTTTCGTTTGTTGGCTGATTTTGCGACATGGTCCTCAAACAAACAAGCAGCAGGGTGTATTGGATGTCGGTTGATTTCAAGGGAGCCCATTATCCTAAAAGCGTGATCCTGTACGCGGTGTATTTCTATGTGCGATATGGCGTTTCCTATCGCGACCTGGAAGAAATCATGGCTGAACGTGGCGCTGACGTTGACCATGCGACATTGAACCGGTGGGTGATCAAGTTCTCGCCCATGATCGCCGCGAATGCCCAAGCACGGAAGCGGCCGACCGCCATATCTTGGCGCATGGATGAAACCTACATCAAGGTTAAGGGACGGTGGACCTATTATTACCGAGCCGTCGACAAGACAGGCAAAACCCTTGATTTCATGCTCTCTGAACGCCGCGACAAGGCTGCGGCGCGGCGGTTCTTCAAGCGGGCAATTGGCACCAATGGCGTGCCGGATCGGGTCGTAATCGACAAGAGCGGGGCCAATCTGGCGGGTCTGGAAAGCGTTAACGTCATCCTGAAGTTCACGGGTTCTGGAAGCACGATCAAGATCCTCCAGGTCAAATACCTCAACAACATCATTGAACAAGACCACCGTTTCATAAAGCGGACCACGCGCCCTATGCTTGGCTTCAAGGCCTTCCACTCGGCCGACGCAACATTGGCGGGAATCGAGACAGCACACATGATCCGTAAGGGGCAACTCGACGCCAACGGGCTCACCGCATTCCAGCAGTTTGCGGAGCTCGCAGCATAAGTGTGTCCACAGAACGGCCGCACTCAATCGTCAAAAAAGTTTGCGACAGAGCCGTCCGCAACGGGTCCTGCAAAGACAGGCCCGAGAACCGGATGTGCCCTGACACGCTGATAGAACTGCGACACGACACGGTCGATCTGTGTCTCGGAGACGGGGATGCGCGGTGGCATGGTCAAACCACAATGATCCAGACGACGATCAGGCTGAGTACCAGGTAGACGAGGGTGTTGACCATCCAGCGGATGAGACCTGCTTCACCTTCAGGGTCCACGCCCAGGCGTTCGCAGACCTTTGTTCCCGGCCAGAGAAATGCTTCGGAAAGTGTCATCATCTTGGTCCTTAATCGGTATTATTGATACGCATTATATACCGCTTTTAAATGCGTATTGTAAATGCTAATTATTTGGAATGCAGCTGGACAAATTCACTGACTACGCCCTGCGCGTCTTGATGACCTTGGCGGTGCGCGCGCCAGAGCGTGTGCCTACCTCTGAGATCGCTGCCCTGTTCGGACTGTCGGATCACCATCTGTCGAAGATCGCCACGCAACTGGCCCGCGAGGGGTTCGTTGCGTCGGAAAGAGGGCGCAACGGCGGACTGATCCTCGCACGTCCGGCAGATCAGATCAGTGTCGGTGCGGTCATTCGGGCCATGAAGCGAGATGATCCGGTGGTGGAATGCTTCGGGGCCAACAGGTCCTGCCTCATCCTGCCAGCCTGTGGTCTACGCGATCCGCTGGCCGAGGCGCAGGAGGCTTTTTTCGCAACACTCGATCGCTACACACTCGCTGATGTCATCCGCTCGCGGAGCGCGCTTGCATCGTTGTTGCAGGTATGACGGGACATGGCACTGACGGCCTTCCGTTTGTTGACAGCATAAGCGCCGCCGCCTTTCTCCAGTATATTTCGTCCGTATGAACGATGCGAGGCAAGAAATCAGGCTCTCAGCTCTCTTGCGACGATCGGTTGTGTATGCGTAATTCACTCCGCTGCCCGCTGAGACAGTAAATTCAACAGGACAGCCGACATGACAACCGCCACCCGATCCGGAACCCATATCACCGTGCTTGCGGTTCTGGGTGTGACGCATCTTCTCAACGATCTGATGCAATCGCTGATCCCGGCGGCCTATCCGATCCTGAAGGAGGCCTATGCACTGGATTTCGTCCAGATCGGCATGATCACCCTGACATTCCAGATCGCCGGAGCGATGCTGCAACCGGTGATCGGCATGGTGACCGACAAGTATCCTGCCCCGTATTCGCCGGTAGTGGGCATGATGTTCACGCTGTCCGGATTGGTTTGCCTGGCTTTAGCGCCGAGCTACGCGATGATCTTGCTTTCGGTGGCGTTGATCGGAATCGGCTCGTCGATCTTCCACCCCGAAGCGACCCGCATGGCGCGCTACGCCGCCGGTGGACGGCAGGGGCTGGCGCAGGGGATGTTTCAGGTCGGCGGGCAGGCGGGCGGTGCGCTCGGGCCCGTGTTCGCCGCACTCATCGTCGTGCCCTGGGGCCAGCCCAGTCTGGCGTGGTTTGCCGTGGTAGCGCTGGTGGCGATGATGCTGCTGACCTGGATCGGCAGCAAGCAGAGACAGATCAGCGCCGAATTCGCGGCCCTGCGAGCGGCGCGCAGCAAGGCGGGCAAAGTCTCGGTCAGCCATGCGCCGATGACTATCGGCATCGGACTTGTCGTGCTGACCCTGCTGATGTTCACGAAGAATGCCTACAGCGAAAGTTTCCGGTCGTTTTATACCTTCTACCTGATCGAGCGCTTCGACCTATCGATCCAGGCGTCACAGATGATGCTGTTCGTCTTTCTGATGGCAGCCGCCGTCGGCGTGCTGATCGGCGGAGTGGTTGGAGACCGGATCGGGCGTTACAGAATCATCTGGTTCTCAGTTCTGGGCCCGCTGCCGCTGACGCTGATGCTGCCCTATGTCGACCTGTTCTGGACCGGCGTGCTGACGATCTTGATCAACCTAATCATGGCCAGCGCCTTTGCGTCGATCCTGATCTACGCGATGGATCTGCTGCCCGACCGGATCGGTCTGATCGGAGGGCTGTTTTACGGGCTGAACTTCGGCCTGGGCGGAGTGGCGGCGGCGTTCCTTGGTGTCTTGGCGGACAGCTACGGGGTCGAGGCGGTCTACCGGATGTGCGCGTTCTTACCGCTGGCGGGGGTGCTTGCATGGTTCCTGCCCCGGATCGATGATACCTCAGGCTAAGCGTGCTTTGCAGAACGACGTGGGCGGTTGGCAGATGCCTGACCTCACAGTGGCTTTTTGCTCAATTTTCGCCTGCCCCCATCGCTGTGCTGACAGCATCGAGGTGAAGTTCCATGCTGCGCTGTGCCGCTGCGCCGTCACCTGCGGCGATGGCATCCACGATGGCGCGGTGTTGTCCGGTATGTACCTGGGTGAACTCGGTAACGCCGACACGGCGGTACGTGCGGTCCCATTCGCGCTGCCAGACGGCACGGCAGCGGGCGTTAGAAAAGTGTCTGACAAGAGCAATCAGCACAGGATTGCGCGCGACCTGGGCAATGGTCTGGTGAAAGGCATCGTCGGCGCGTTCGCAGGCGGCGCGGTCCCGGGCTTTTTGGCTGATTTTCAATGCCTGCATCCACACCGCCTACGCCCAGATCAATGCACCAGCAACCTCAGGCCCGTTAACGTGACAACACCGACGCCGCTACTGCTGGAGCATCGCGGTAAGCTGGGGATGATTGTCGAGCACCTGTGCGATCAAAGACGCCTTGTCGCGCAACAGCTCAAACCGGTCGCTGATCATCTGCTGCGGTGTGTTGCTTCCCGTATAGCCCGAGGAATTGACCGCAGCGACCAATCCGCGGCAATGGACAGGCACCGCAATCGCGGTGACACCGTAATCCAATTCGTCCACCGTGGTCGCATAACCCAGTTCGCGGGCCTCGATGATCCGGTCCCTGATCTTCGTCTTGTCTGTCAGGGTGTGCGCTGTCAGCTCCAGGGGCTCCATGGAGTCCAACCACGCATCAAGTGCATCGTCGGGCAACGCCGACAAGATCGCGCGACCCAGCGAGGTGGCATGCGCGGGATAGCGCGCCCCGACCGATGCCTTGGCCCGCCGCGCCTTTTGCACAGACACGTGCGACAGATACAGAACCTCCGTTCCGTCCAAAATGGCAAACGACGAGGCATCTCCGAATGTATCGACCACGTGCTGAAGCTCGGGTTGCAAAAAGCGCTCTGTCGGATTGCTGAAATAACTCGACGAAACGAGGCGCAGGATTTTGGGCTTCAGAAAGAAACGGCGCGCCGAAACTCCGACATAGCCAAGCTCGACGAGCGTCAAAAGCGACCGCCGTGCCGAGGACGCGGACGTATCCGTGCGGCGCGCCACTTCGCTGAGTGTCAGCTCTGAATGCTCGTCATCGAAACAGGCGATGACCGCCAGCCCCTTGGCAAGGCCTTCAACGAACTCGGGAATACGGTCTGCTTTTTCCAATCCTGCCTCCGGTTCCGTCGGCAAACGCCCACAAACTGCACCCTCTTTAACGACGTGGGCCGTCGGTTAACAAGAGGATCCCGAACAGGGCGGTCAGCCTTTACTTGACAAAACATACCCTATTCTGTCTCATATCGAAACATATTTCGGTATGCGAACTTTTCTGAATTTGCTCCGGTCAGCTGGCGGGAGGATGGGGCGCAAATTGCTTTGGCATCGGCGTTTCACGACCAGCGCGGAACGAACAAACGGCCTGCGCCGCAAAACGCGGTAATTGCTGACAAAAGGCGACGAGGACAGGGCAACCGCTTCTCATCGCTCACGACGAAACGCACTGGGAGGAAATCATGCGTCACTTCATTAAGCTTCTGGCGGTCTCACTGACTGTCTGCTCCACCGGCCTCGCGACATCCGCGTTGGCGGAATTTCCGGAGCGCGCGATCAAGATGGTCGTGCCCTTCGGCGCCGGCACCTCGACCGACCTGGTCGCCCGCGCCATAGGCGACGAAATGTCCAAGAGCCTCGGCCAGCCCGTGGTGATCGAAAACCGCGCCGGCGCGGGGGGCAGCATCGGGACGCAGGAAGTCGTCGCCGCCGATCCCGATGGCTATACCCTGTCGATGGGCACCGTCGGCACGCTGGCGATCAACAAGGCGATCTACCCCAACCTGCCCTACGATCCACAGGCGGATCTGACCCCGCTTGCGTTCATCGGCTACACGCCGACGCTGCTTGTCGTAAACGCCGACTCTCCCTACCAGACGCTCGACGATCTGATCGCGGCCTCGAAAGGGCCCGATGGCGTCGTATTTGCATCTGCCGGGAACGGGACGTCCGGTCATCTGGCGGGCGAAAAGCTGAAAGTCGCGACCGGCGGTGACATGATCCACGTGCCCTTCAGCTCCGGTGCCGAAGGCCTGACGGCGGTTCTGTCCGGCGAAGTCGACTTCATGTTCTACCATCCCGTCGCCGCGCTTCCGAACATCGAGGCAGGCACGATGCGCGCCCTCGGGGTGAGCGGCAAGGCAGGATCGTCGGTGGCGCCGGATGTCAAACCCATCAACGATACCGTCGAAGACTTTGACCTGATCGCATGGTGGTTGGTGGCCGGCCCCGTGAACCTGCCTGACGACGTGACCCAAAAGCTTGTGTCGGCGCTTGGCGACAGCCTCGAAACCGACTCCGTGAAGGCGCATTTCAAGACGAACGGAATTCAGTTGGGTGGAATCGGATATGACGGACTGCCAGAGTTCGTCGCCTCCGAGATCGAAGAATGGGGCGCGATCGCCGAGGCCGCCAAGGCGCGCGTGGAATGAATCTGTCCGGGGGAGGCGATGCTTCCCCCGTCGACACAGCCGGGATTGAACGCAGGATGCGATTTCAGACCAACGCCGCCAACATCGCCGGTGCCGCAGCCTTCGTGCTGCTCGGTCTCTACGTCATCTGGCAGGGGCTCGACCTGTCTGTCGGCTCGTTGCGACGGATGGGGCCCGGTTTCTTTCCCGTCGGCGTCGGTGTGATCCTTGCCGTGCTGGGGGCCTTCACCGCCTTCGAGCCAGAACCGCAAGAACCGGTCCGCGCGGAATTCATCGCCCTTGCGCTGAACTCACTCGCGCTGCTCAGCTTTGCTGTCTTGCTCGAACCCGTGGGACTGCTGCCCGCTACCACTGCCATGGTCCTGTTCAATCGCTTTGGCGCGGCCGAGCGTACCGGACTTGTCGCTTCCGTCGTGCTCATCCTGTCGTTGTTCGGCATCGGGTACGGGCTTTTCATCTCCGTCTTCGGGCTTCCGATCAGACCGTTCTGATCGCCGATTCTTAAGGGCACATCATGGGTCTGATCGATAACCTCATCATGGGCGCGCATGTCGCCTTTGCGCCCACCGCGCTCTTTTTCTGTTTCGTCGGGGTGTTCATCGGCACCTTCGTCGGCGCATTGCCGGGCATCGGGCCGCTAGCGGCCATTTCGGTCACCCTGCCGCTGACCTATGGCCTTGATCCCACGGTCGCTCTGATCATGCTGGCGGGAATCTTCTATGGCGCACAGTACGGTGGTTCGATCACCTCGATCCTGCTGAACCTGCCCGGTACGGCCTCGACAGCGGTGACCGCGCTCGACGGGTATCCCATGACCCAGCAAGGCAAGGCGGGGCTGGCGCTCTTCATCAACGCCTTCGCCTCGTTCTGTGGCAGCTCTTTCGCGATCTGTCTGGTCCTGGGATTCTCGCCGCTGGTCTCTAAGGTGGCGCTGAGCTTCAACTCGACCGAATATTTCTCGATGATTCTGCTGGCGCTTGTCGCCTCCTCCACCCTGTCGGGAGGCTCGCCGCTGAAATCGCTGGTCATGGTCAGCTTCGGCGTCCTGCTCGGGATGGTCGGCATGGACCTGAATACCGGCGCGATGCGATTTACCTTCGGCTTCATCGAGCTGTCGGACGGCGTCAGCCTGATTGCCGTCGCGATGGGCCTTTTCGGGGTGGCGGAAGTCGTCAAGCAAATGGCCGCAGGCCCTGCCCCGGCCAAGCAGAAACCGCCGCAAGTGTCGCTCCGCGATCTCGTGCCCGACATGGGGATCCTGCGAAAACTGGTCGGACCGATCTTGCGCGGGTCGGCCCTCGGTTCGCTCATCGGCGCCCTGCCCGGCGCGGGGCCATCGCTGGCGTCGTTCATGGCCTATGGGTTTGAACGTAAGGTCAGCCGCACGCCGGAACGGTTCGGCAAAGGCGCCATCGAAGGGGTCGCCGCACCCGAAGCGGCCAACAACGCCTCGGTGCAGGCGGCTTTCATTCCCACCCTCAGCCTTGGCTTACCCGGTGACGTGGTTATGGCCGTGCTTCTTGGCGCGATGATGATGTACGGGGTCGTGCCCGGCCCGCAGTTCATCACCAACGAACCGGAGATGTTCTGGGGCCTGATCGTCAGTTTCTGGGTGGGCAACATCATGTTGCTGGTGCTGAACCTGCCGCTGATCGGGGTGTTCGTGAAGATCATTCTGATCCCCCAGCGATATCTCTATCCCGCCATCATCTTCTTTATATGCCTCGGGGCCTACAGCGTCTCGAACAACGTGTTCGATATCTATGTCACGATCTTCTTCGGGATCGTCGGTGTCCTTCTGAACCGGTTCGGCTTCCACCCCGCCCCAATCCTGCTGGGCTTCATCCTTGGCCCGATGATGGAAGAGAATCTTCGCCGGGCGCTCGTCATATCACGGGGGCGGTTCGATGTCTTTCTGGAGCGTCCGGTCAGCGCGGTGCTGTTGCTGCTGACCCTGATCCTGATCCTGTGGCCTCTCATCAAAGCCATCATCCTGCGTGTGCGACGGACACCCTCGCACAGCTGACGACACAGACCCACGCGACCCACGCGGGCCGTTCAGACCTTCGTCGGTTACAGGGTCTTCAGGAATGGGCCCAGATTTTCCATCGCGAAGTCCAGAACGGCCGCATCTGTCAGCACGCCCTCCTCGACCTTGGCATTCGCCATCGGAACCACGATTTCCTTGCAGGCGAATACCTCGGCCAGCATGCCGTTCAGAACGTACTTCAGATGCGCCTGCGCCCGCGCGCCGCCCAGGGCCCCGCCGGACACGGTGACAATGAAACAGGGCTTTCCCTTGAAGACGGACTCGAACGCGGGCCGCGACGCCCAGTCGATTGCGTTCTTGAGGACGCCGGGAATGCTGTAGTTGTATTCCGGCGTCACAAAGACCACCGCATCGGCACCGCCCACCTGATCAATCCAGGCCGCGATGGCAGGATCGTCCGAAATATCCGCGTTGTAGTGTGGCAGGACGCCGGTATCAGCGACTATTGCATCAAAGCCCGACGGCAGCCGCGCCTGCAATGCGCGGATCGTCGCCTTTGAGGAAGACGCCGCACGAAGGCTGCCCGGAACGAAAAGAATGGTCTTCATGATCTACCTTTCGAGGTCAAAGCCGTGCGAGCCAGACGGCAATCGACGGAAAGACGATGATGATCGCAAGGGCGGCCAGCATCGCCAGAATGAACGGAAACGCGCCGCGAAAGATCATGCCGACGGACAGGTCCGGATCGTTCATGGCCGCCTTGATGGTATAGACAGAAAGCCCGAAGGGTGGCGTCAGCAGACCGATCTCGACGGCGACCACGGTCAGCACCCCGAACCAGATCAGATCAAACTCTGCCGCCTGTGCCACCGGCAAGGCAATCGGCAGCATGATCAGCATGATGGAAATCGAATCGATGAGACAACCCATCACGATGATCAAAACAAGGTAGAGGATCAGAAAGCCCCAGGGGCCGACCGGACCCGAAAGAAAGAACTCCGCCAGTTCCCGTGGCACACCGGACATCGCCAGCATCCGGCTGAAGAATGTCGCGGCCATGATCAGCAAAAGCACCGATACGGTGATCTGGCCCGTCTCGACCAGCAACCGCCAGAGCGTCCTGCCGTCCAGCGAGCGCCGCAGGATCGCGATGACCAGCGCCCCGAACGCCCCCGCGGCCCCCGCCTCGGTCGGATTGAAAAACCCGCCGTATAGCCCGCCCAGCACCAGCAGCATCAACACCAGAATGGGAACTGCCTTTCGTGCCGCGTCCAGCAGTCCGAGATCGACAAAGCTGGCATCGTCGCGGGTCGCCTCGAAAACGAAACCGGGGGTGAACTTGGCCAGCAGCAGGATTGTGACGGTGAACAGGCCGGCCAGCAAGACGCCAGGCCCGATCCCAGCCAGAAACATGCGGCCCACGGATTCCTCAGCCAGCACGGCATAGACGATCATCAGCAGCGACGGCGGAATCAGCATCCCCAGCACGGAGGAGCCCGCAACGACCCCCGTCGCGAATTTCTTGGTATAGCCGTGCCGGGTCATCTCGGGCACCGCAACCCGGCTGAACACCGTGGCAGAGGCGATCGAGATGCCGGTGATCGACGCGAACACCGCGTTGGCGAACACCGTCGCCACACCCAGCCCTGCCGTCACACGCCGCAGCAGCTTTTCGAAGACGTCGAACGTGTCCTTGCCGACACCCGACAACGCCACAAGCAGCCCCATCAGCACGAAAAGCGGCACGACGGCAAAAAGATATTCCCGCAGCGAATCGTTCGCGACCGCGCCGATCATGCGTGTCGCGACAAGCTCGTTCCGGATCAGCGCGACCCCCACGAAGGAGACGGCCAGCATGCTCACGGCAATCGGCATCCCGATATAGATCAGGAAGATCAACACGCCGATCCCGTAGGTTCCGATTTCGACGGGACTCATGTGTCTGTATCCATCTGTGACGGGACGCGAAACGCCGCAATCGCGCGCAGGATGAACTCGATCGCGGCGACTGTGACCCCCACGAGGATCAGCACCCGGAACGGCCAGGTCTGCAGCGTGGCGATGCCGGGAATACCGATGAACTCACCCGAGGATACGTCCTTTTCCAGAATACGGACGGTCGACCAGGCAATCAGCCCGATCATCCCCGCCCCGACAAGGTTGAACAGCGCGATCAGCACCCGCCTGAGAAAGAACAGCCTGCCCGTCAGGAGCGGCAGAAAGATATCCGTCTTGGCCAGGCGCCCGGCACGGATCGTCGCCGCGAGTTGCAGATAGACGATCATCACCAACAGCAACCCCCCCAGTTCCGACACCATCGGCAGGGACGATCCCAAAAGGTTGCGAAAGACGATATCGGCACAGATGATCAGCATCAGCCCGCCGATCATGACCGTGCCCACGACGGCGAGCCCCTCGACCACCAAGGACCAGATCCGGTCCATGGCACCGAGCAGCCCGCCGCCCGTCTCACGGGCCTTCGTCTCTTTCAGACCCTGCGGCACAGATGCAGCCTTACTTGTCCCAATCGCGCGCGGGCGTTTCGCCCTTCGCCCGCAGGCCTTCCATATAAGCCGCGATGAACTCCGTCGCGGGAATTCCACTCGCGTCCAGCGGTTCGGCCCATTCGGCGGCGATGTTGGGCATCTTGTTGACCCATTTCACCAGCTCGCCCTCGGGCATCTCCACAATCTGCACCTTCGGGTTCTGACCCGACCCAAGCTCGATCATCTTGTTGAGCGCGAATTCATGACGCTCGACCAGATCCTTGCCGTGTGCTTCGGTATAATACTTGCCCGCCTCGATCATGGCATTCTGCACCTCTTCGGGAAGATCGTCCCAGCTGTCGCGGTTGATGGCTACCGCCCCCGAGAACGCGCCACCGGCGTCAAAGCGGTTGATGTAGGGCGCGACCTCGTAAAGCTTGATCGGCAGCGCACCCAGCGCCAGCGTCAGCGCGCCGTCCGATACACCCGTCTGTACGTCGGTGTAATAGGTGGTCAGCGCACCGTCGACGGCATTGGCATCCGTCCCCCGGAGCCAGTTGCCCAAGACACCGGGTGCCGACAGCTTCATGCCCGCGATGTCGTCGATACCGGTGATCGGCTCCTTGGTGTAAAAGTCGTAAAGGTCGGTGCCGGTCAGGCCGAGCACCTTGAGGTTGTGGCTTTCCCACTCATCGCGGAACGCCTCGTTCGTTTCCATCAGCTCTTGCATGACCTCGAGCTGGATCGCCGGGTTCGACGTTGCGAACGGCGCGTTGGACGACGCCTGGCTCAGCGGCAGTTTCGCCGCTTCGAGAAACGAGAACACCCAGCCGATATCGGTGATGCCCTCTTCGACTGAACTCAGTGTCGCGTTGGCCTTGTAGAGCGTGCCACCAAAGGCTTCGTTCCACTCGATCTTGTAGTCGCCCTTTTCCGCGAGGATCTCGTCGGTCCGCGCCATGAAATGGGTCTGGATCATGCCGACCCATGGCACCACGGTCGGGTGGCTGGCGGCGACAGTCAGGTTGATCGTTTCCTGCGCCTGTGCGGCAACCGAGAAAAGCATCGTACTTCCGGCCAGCAGGCCAAGTAGTTTCCTCATCGTGTTCCTCCCTTTATGTTTTAATTGATCGTGAATTTCTGGGTCGAATAATCGAGCCGTAGATTGACGCTGCCTTCGTTGATAAGCCAGGGCCGCACGTGAAACACGCGCGCGCCGCTGACATGCATGGGATCACGCTCCGCAACTTCTGTCGCTTCAGCGCGGGACTTGGCCCTGACGATCACCATCCCCTCACCTTCCCAACTTTGCTCGTCGTCAGTCCACATTGGCCCGGCAGCATAGAGGATACCATCCGCCTCAAGCTGCACCTGAAACGCCAGATGCGCCTCCATGTTGGCAAAGACCGGGCCCAACCCGTCCGTCGGCGTGGTGAAGATCGCGTAAAGCTGTTTTTGCAGCATGCCCGCGCTCGCCTCCATCACCGCACCGACAGGCACCGCCTTGGGATTTTCGTCTGCACTCATCTTCACCCTCCCGTTCCGATGTCGCGTCAGCTGGCCTTGCGATGGGCCAACTCCGCCCTGATTTCAGTTCCGTGTTCGTCAAGGGTCGGCGGGGGGCGGACGTCCAGTTCCGCGCTCCCATCGAAGTTGTAAGGCGCCCGCACGGTGGTGAACGATCCCATCTCCGGATGCTCCGACGATACCGCGATTTGCAGATGCTCGGCTTGGGGATCTTTCAGCGCCTCGTCCGCGTCATAGGCGGGCGAATAGGGAACCTCGGCCGCGCGCAGGCGTGCACACCAGTTGTCTCGCGTGTCGGACTTGAAGACCGGCGTGAAAACCTCGATCAGCTCGTCCTGATGGTTGATGCGCTCCAGCCGCTCGGAAAAGCGCGGATCGCTCTCAAGCGCCTGTTGCCCCGTCGCTTCCAGCAGCCCTTCCCAGAACTTGACGGGCGACGACAGGTGGAACGCGATCCACTTTCCATCGCTGCATTCGAACGTATAGCTTTGCGACACGACCGGGCGCGACAGCGGGCCCATGATCTCACCCTCGGAATAGTAGTGTGTGAAACTGTCGAGGTTGAAGTGACTCATCGCCTCCAGCATCGAAATGTCGAGCCGTCTGCCCTTCCCCGTCGTGCCGCGTTCAAGAAGGGCGGCAAGGATGCCCAAGGCCGCGTATTGTCCGGTAACGGAATCCGCGATGGCCGGGCCGATGACGCGGGGGTTTTCCGGCGGCGTCAGCAGCCGCAAATAGCCGCTGGCGGCCTGCGCCACCGTGTCGAATACAGGGCGGTCGCGATCGGGACCGGACGGGCCAAAGCCCGAGATCGCGCAATAGATCAGCTTGGGATTGATCGCGCGCAACTGCTCTTCGCCGGCACCCAGTTTTTCCGCCACGCCGGGACGAAAGTTCTGGATGAACACATCGGCATCGGCGATCAGGTCATGAAACACCGCAATATCGTCCGCCTGCCCGGTATCCAGCGCGATGGACCGCTTGTTACGATTGTAGGTCTGGTAGTGTGGCGAATACAGGCCGCCCTTGAACGCCCGGAAAGGATCGCCCGTGCCGGGCCGTTCGACCTTGATCACGTCCGCACCCAGATCAGCCAGATGCATCCCCGCTGCGGGACCAGTGATGTAGGTGCCCAGTTCGATGACACGAATGTTCTTAAGGATCTTTACCATCTCGCAGCGCTCCTATGCCGACTTCGACGTATCGGCCTGCGCCAAACCGTCGTAGGAAATCGCCTGATCGGCCTTGTGCGACATGATGAACCCGATGGACCGCACCGATTCCTCGAAAAGATGCGCCGCCAGCCCGGCAGATCGCGCCACTAGGGGAACCGCCTTCAGCGCCTCTAACGGCCAGCCGGCATCGAGGATAACGGCCGGGATCGCGCCTGAAACATTGATCGGCAGCGGGCGGTTGATGATGCCCGGTGCGTGCTTTGCAAGGATGCGCAGCGTCTCGATATACTTGCCCGATACGCCCAGTTCATCGGCAATTTCCAACAGCTTGTCCGCGCGCGGATCACCCCCGCTGTGCTGCGGGTGACCAAGGCCGGGCACCTTCTGCCGGTGTGCCTTGAGATCCTCAAGCGATGCAATGGCTGCCGTCTCCAGATCAGTGCCGTCCGCTTCGGCCTTTGACATCACTTCTGCGAGATAGCGCCCGGATACCTCGGAACTGCCCGCGACAACGCTGCCCATGCCCAGAAGTCCCGCTGCCATCGCCCCCTGCCAGGCATCCGGCCCCGCCGCCAGCGTCATCCGCGCGGCCTGAACGCTTGGCACCAGCCCGTGTTCGGCAATAGCGACAAGGCAGGCATCCAGCATCTTGCGCTGTGCTGTCGTCGGGCGTTCGCCGATGACGAGCAGCCAGAAGTAGTCGGTAAAGTCTATCTGCCCGATCAGATCGTCACAAAGATCAAGCCCGCGAACGGTTATCGACTCCGCATCCGACGTCGCGATGGCCGTTTGTGCCTGATCCTGTTTGCCAATTCGCATTCGATTTCCTTTTTTCGCATATCGAAAATAAATTCTCTTGCCGAAATACTTGCAGTCAATTAGCCTTTCGTCAAGTCTCTTGTGGGCCCCCGATCTTGCTTCTGCACGCTAAGTCGGCACCCGCACATTCATTAAATCGGACTGCGGCAACCTCAGGTGCCCGAGACATCAAGAAGGAGCAATACCTTGGCACAACTCGTCGCCACCCTCGCCTCGACCCACCACCCGTTCTACCTCAAGGCCACGACCATGCCGCCCGAGCAGCAGATGCCACAGGCCCCCGAATGGAAACGCAAGATCGAGGCCTACCGGGAGACCCTTTCGCGCACCAAGCCGGACATTCTGGTGATGATCGGGTCCGACCACTTCCACCAGATTTTCCTCGACAATTGCCCGCAGTTTCTGATCGGCAAGGCCGCCCGCTACGACGCGACCTTCTACAATGAGGAACGCGAGTTCGGCATCCCGAAATACGTGCTGGAGGGCGACGAGGAGATGTCGGGCTTCATGCACCGGCACCTGATGGGTCAGGATTTCGATTTCGCCTTTTCCAACGAGCTGAAGATCGACCATTCCATTATCTGCCCGATCATCACCGTGCGCCCCGACGCCGACCTGCCCGTGGTGCCGATCTATACGAACATCTTCGCGCCCCCCCTCCCCTCGCCCAAACGGTTCTACAATCTCGGCAGCGCGATTCGCAAAGCCATCGACGATTACCCTTCCGACAAGCGCGTCGCCGCCATCGGCACCGGGCACCTGTCGCTGGAACTAGGCGGGCCGCGCCAGTTCATGGAGACCGGCCCAGATCCCGTGTTCGACCGACAGGCCATTGAATGGCTGCGCACGGGCGATATCGGTGCCATCCTAGAAAACGTCGATCACGAAAGCATGGCGCGCAGCGGCAATGCCACGCACGGCTTCCTAAACTTCATCCTGATGCTGGGCGTCGCGGGCCCAGAGGATGCCGACTATGTCGACAACCTTGATCTCTTCCACACGATGGAAGCCTATTTCACATGGTATCCGAAGGAGGCTGCCGCATGAGCAAGTACTACGTCAACAAGTTCCTGTTCACCGTCGACCGCAACCCGGAATACCTTGAGCGCTACACGAAGGACCCGCGCACCTTCGTCGCGACATGGGAACAGTCCATCGGCCCGCGCCTCAACGACGCCGAGATGTCCACCGTCCACAGCTTTACCGAAGCGGAGCGCACGGCGCTGATCGAGCACGACTATGTCGCGCTTTTCGAGATGGGCGCGCATTTCTTCCTTAACCTGACGATCTTTATCGGGATCTACGACGAAGCGCACATGCTTAAGAACGGCCCCCTCGCCTTCCAAAAGGAATTCGCGGCCCGGCTTCAGCATTGGGTCGGCAAGGACTACCCCTCCGTTTCGACCTGACCGCTTTCGCATGCAGGGGTCGGGTGGGTGTTGTCACGTTAACGGGCCTGAGGTTGCTGGTTCATTGATCTGGGCGTAGGCATTGTCGATGCAGACATTGAAAATTAACTACAAGCGCCACCGGTTTCCGCCACAGATCATTGCTCATGTTGTTTGGCTCTACGTCCGGTTCAACTTGAGCCTGCGCGAGGTCGAGGAGCTGATGCTGGAACGTGGCGTGGACGTTTCGTATGAAACGATCCGGCGCTGGACCGTCAAGTTCGGCCCCCTGATCGCCCACGTCCTACGGCGACGGCAGCCGCGCCCCGGCGATGTCTGGCATCTGGACGAAGTCGTTGTGAAGATCGCGGGCCGGTCATACTGGCTGTGGCGCGCGGTTGATCAACACGGCGTTGTTCTTGAGGAAATCCTTCAATCGAGGCGAGACAAGCGCGCCGCAAAGCGGCTTTTGGTCAAGCTAATAAAACGCTGGGGCTTCGTGCCCAAAAGGATCATTACGGACAAATTACGATCCTATGGCGCCGCAAAGCGCGAGGTCGCGCCTGGCCTTGATCATTGGTCACACAAGGGGCTGAATAACCGGGCAGAGAATAGCCATTTACCTTTCCGAAAACGAGAGCGAGTAATGCAGGGCTTCCGATCACCGGGTGGATTGCAGCGCTTCGTCTCTATGCAGTCCGCAACCCGCAATTGTTTCTCTGTCCCAGCCCGCCGTCGGTCCGCTCTCACCATCCGCTACCATCGGCTCGAAGCATTGGAGGCGTGGAAATCCGCGGCAAATGCCCCTTGATCAACGTACGGCATGCTAACTTGCAAACTCGGCGAGTTAACGTGACAACACCCAGAAGACACATCTTTCAACCGCACAAGCCCGGAATTTGACTGCGATTGGAGGTATTTCAAGACACCGATCTTGAGCTCTCTTGTCGACCTAACATCTCTGTCCAGTGGTCTATTTGCTCTTGCCGCATCCAAAGACTCGACTAACCCAGAAGGTTTTTTTGCCCGAGCCACGCTTTGTCCCTGCGCTATTTTATAGGCGTTCGCGCCAACGCGTGACGATGAAATCGCAGGGTTGCCCGGATGTGTGTCGCAAAGTGCTTCGGTCGGCAGTGACCCCGCGATCATGCGGCCGGAAAGAAAGTCGATTTCCTTCACGTCTTGCTGCCAAGTGTAGCTTATGCGCATTGTTCGTCTAGTCATCCGAAGTGCCAGCCCATTCAATTTCCAGCCCATCTCCTTGTGGGCAGAGTCATATCCTTTGGCGTATCGGATTTGATTGCAAATATTTTCCCACTTTTTGCCACATTCGCGCCTTAATCGCCATATTTCGATCTCCAAAGTAGGTGATTTTCGGCGATTACAGTCAGTTCGGGAAACATTGTGGTTGGCTTGGGCATGGGTTTTGAAGAATCGGTTTCGTGGAGAGGAGGAATGCGGTGTTCCTCGAGGGGCCTTGGTTTATGGATGCCCGCATTGTTCAATGCTAGGCTGTCCTGAGGCCAGATTGCCAGACGCTGGGAATTGACCAATCTGTTATGATTGAGGCTCAATTTTGCCATGAGCGGATAAGGCACCTCCACTAGTGTATATGGCCGTCATCTAATGCCGTGCGCCGATATATTGAGGGAAAATGCTCTAGTTCAAATGCATCAGGGGCGAGAGCAGACGCATCCCGCAAAAACCCCTTCATAAGGCTGCGAAAATCTGTTAGTTACAAACGGTGAAGTCTCGCGTTTCTTATTGCACTTCAGGGTCTATATCAGATTTATAGCGCTTTTTGGACCAAAGAAAATTTGAAAATGAACATCAACAGCATTCACGACCTTTCGAGGGCGACGAAGCGGTCTATATTTCTGACTGTCGACAGCCTGCTTATCCCGATCAGTCTCTATCTTGCCTTTGCTTTGCGATACGGCACGGCCACCCCTTGGGATCCTATCGTCTCTAGCTGGGTCCTGTTCCCGATGCTGACGCTGATCGGATCGGGCTTTGTCTGGGCACTGCGATTGCATCGCATCAAGCTTAACGCCTTTGACACGCATTCGATCTCGAATATCGGGGTTGCCGTGGTTTTACTGACATGCAGCGCGATGATGTTGAGCTATCTTTTGAACCTGTCTGCGCCACGCTCCGTGCCCGTGCTGCTGGGACTGTTTTTCGGCTTTTCGGTCCTCTGTGCCCGATTGTGCGGCTTGTCATTTTTACGGTGGGCTTCTGAACGTGGTGGCGACCGTAAACCTGTGGCTATTTATGGGGCGGGGGCTGCGGGGATCCAGCTGGCTGCCGCCTTGCGTCAGGCATCCGAGGCGCGGCCGGTGTTCTTTGTTGATGACAACCCCAATTTGCATGGGCTGATGGTGGCGGGGCTGCCCGTGCATGACCCCAAGCAATTACCGCAACTGATCGAAAAGCGCCATATAGCAAAAATCCTGCTTGCTGCGCCGTCGGTGCCAAAAGAGCGTCGCGACGAGGTGCTGGCAAAGCTGGCCACTTATCAGGTCGAGGTGCAGGTGCTGCCCTCTTATGTTGAACTGATGTCTGGCAAAGGTCTGGTGGAAAGCCTGCGTACCGTGGCCCCCGATCAGCTTCTGGGTCGCGATAAGGTAGCCCTTGATACACCCGAAATCGCGAAATCCTATGCCGGTCGTGTGGTGATGGTGACAGGGGCTGGGGGGTCGATCGGGTCGGAACTCTGCCGCCAATTGCTCAACTGTAATCCCGCGCGGCTCATCCTGTTTGAGCAGGGCGAATTCCAGCTCTATTCCATTGATCAGGAACTACAAGCTGAGGCCAAGGCGATAGGCATTCCCGTGGTCGCGCGTTTGGGGTCGGTCACCAATAAGGCCCGTGTCGCGGGCGTGATTGCGGCAGAAGGGGTCGATATCATCCTTCACGCTGCAGCCTATAAGCACGTGCCTTTGGTCGAGGAAAACGAGCTTGAAGGCGCGCGCAACAACGTGCTGGGCACGCAAGTCGTCGCCGAAGCCGCGGCAGAGGCGAAGCTGGAGCGATTCATTCTCGTGTCGACCGATAAAGCGGTGCGTCCGACGAGTATCATGGGCGCTACCAAACGCATGGCCGAGCTGGTCGTCCAAGATACCCAGACCCGCCATGGTGGAACGAAATTTGCTATGGTCCGCTTTGGCAACGTACTGGGCTCGTCTGGCTCGGTCTTGCCTCTGTTCCAAAAGCAGATCGCCCGTGGTGGGCCTGTCACGGTCACTCATAAAGACGTAACACGGTTTTTCATGACGATCCCCGAAGCCGCCCGCTTGGTGCTGCTGGCCGGTGCCTATGCCAAAGGTGGAGACGTGTTTGTTTTGGATATGGGCGAGCCCCAGAAGATCATCGACATCGCACACCGCATGATCACCCTGTCGGGTCGAAAGGTAAAAGACCCTGAAACCGGGGAAGGGGACATCGAGGTCAAGGTGACCGGTTTGCGCCCCGGTGAGAAGCTCTATGAAGAGCTGCTGATCGACGACGACAGCCTGCTCCCGACGCCGCACGCAAAGATCCTGCGCGCGCAGGAATGCATGCTGAGCCAGATCGAGGTCGCATCGATGCTGCGTGAGTTGCAGGGTTCGATCATGGACGCGGATAAGCTGCGGCTGCGAAGATTGATTGCCGCGCGGGTCGAGGGGTATCACGTGCAGGGTGGGGATGTGAGGGTGAGTTGAGCTCCCGGCATTGCCTTACTCGTATGCAATGCAAGTGAAGCAATGCCAACGCCAAATTTTTAAAAATCACCTCCGTGCATCACCTCAAGAATGTCGTGATGCGGTCTATAACTTCATCTTGTTCTTCATCGCTCATATCGCTGCCTGACGGTAAGCAAAGACCATTTGCGAACAAGGACTCATCGACGCCGTTCCCATGGTAATCTGAACCTGCATAAAGTGGCTGCATGTGCATCGGCTTCCAGAGAGGCCGCGACTCGATCTCGTGCTCCAGCAGCATCAAGCGTATGTCCTCACGAGTCCTGCTAATTTCATTCGGGTCAATTGTCAGGGCAGTGAGCCACCGCGTTGAATGCTGGCCTTCGGGCTCCGGCATGAAGGAAATGCCAGGACGCTCAAGCGCCGATTTGTAGCGCGAGAAGATCTCTCGGCGGCGTGCAACGCGGTCATCAAGAACCTCCATCTGGCCAAGGCCGATAGCCGCACAGATGTTCGATAGCCGGTAGTTGTAGCCGAAGGTCGAATGCTCATAATGTGGGGCAGGGTCGCGAGCTTGCGTGGCCAAGAACCGTGCTTCATCTGCCCAAGCTTTGTGCCGCGTGACCAGCATACCGCCGCCTGATGTGGTGATGATCTTGTTTCCGTTGAAGGACAATATCGCGGCGTCTCCGCCACTGCCGGCCTTGCGACTGCCGGTATAGCTTGCACCAAGGCTTTCAGCACTATCGAGGATGAGACGAATGTCATACTGAGCGGCCAAAGCTTCCAAGGTATCAAGGGCTACAGACTGCCCGTAAAGATCGGTCGGCACGATCGCTTTGGGCAGACGGTTTTCCTTGGCAGCCTTGGCCAGTTCGTTGGCCAGAAGGTCGGTATCGATTGTCCAACTGTCGGGTGAAAGATCAAAGAAGCGCGGTTTGGCACCTAAATAGTTTACGGGAAAGATCCCACCGGCGAAGGTCATTGAGGAAATCCAGACCTCGTCGCCTCGGCCCACACCAGCGATGCGCAATGCCAAGTGCAGAGCGGCAGACCCGGAGGACAATCCGACGCAGTGGACGTCTTCGCGAAGGTATTCGGTGATCCTCGCCTCAAAAGCGTCAAGTTGCGGACCGAGCGGAGCGACAAAATTCGAGGCGAATGCTTCTGCGACCCGCTGTTCTTCATAACCGGACATATGAGGGCGGGAGAGGAAAATGCGCATAGGTCAGTCCTTGATCATGGGTTTGGCTGGGTTGCCGACGACGATTGTTCCGGGGGCTACATCTCGGGTAACGACAGCGCCCATGCCAACTGTGGCATACGCACCGATCTGGATGCCTTGGCGAATGACCGCACCAGAGCCGATGTAGGCATGATCGCCAATAGTTACGTTGCCGTTCACCTTGGCTCCGGGGCCGAAGGTGACGAAATCACCAATGATGCAATCATGTTCGACGTAGGAATAGAGATTTGCGTGGAAACAGCGACCGATACGGATGTTCGAGGTAAGGGTCACAAAAGGCGAAAGGCATGCGCCATCTTGGATAATGACATCGTCCATCTCTACAACAGTTGCCGCGCGGGCCTCAAGCAAGGGAATCCTTGCATCATCGCATTTTTTCGCAAGTACCTCACGGGTTTTGGAGGCCGCGATGGCGATGCTGACAGCCTTGTCTTCAATTTCGCGATCAGAAAACCCAATCCAGTTGACGACTTTTTGGCCGTTCACATGCCTTGCTGACTGACCATCATCGATAAATACAAGTTCGGAGTCTGGATATTGCACCCGCAGAATGGGCATGACCCCTCGTCCGCAGCCTGATGCCCCATAGATGCCTATAAAACTACTCAAGATTGGTTTCCTGTGAATTTCGGCATCGTCGCTTCGCCAGCCGCCGAAATCCCATCCCGTTTCAATACTTTGTGTATGGTAAGCCGGATGATCTTCAAATCCAACCAGGTGGTGCGGTTATCTAAGTACCAGACATCTAGCGCGAATTTCTCATCCCATGAGATCGCGTTACGTCCGTTGACTTGTGCCCAGCCTGTGATGCCAGGACGCACCTCGTGACGACGAGCCTGTTCAGGCGAGTAGAGGGGTAGATATTCCATGAGTAGGGGGCGCGGACCGACGAGGCTCATGTCGCCTTTCAGCACGTTCCAAAGTTCAGGCAGTTCATCTAGGGAGCTAGACCTCAAGAACCGTCCGAGCCGCGTCAACCGTTCAGAGTCTGGAAGAGAATTTCCATTTGAATCGATTTCATCTCGCATCGTCCGAAATTTAATCATCTGGAAAGGTTTGCTATGCACACCGGGACGAACTTGACCAAACAGCACGGGTGCGCCCATCTCGCGGCGGATCATGAAGGCGACTATCGCAAGCACAGGGGATAGCATCACCAATCCTGCGGCAGAACCTATAATATCTAGCATTCGTTTCAAATTCGTTTCCTCGTCTATCTGGCAAACGCATGGGTATGGCACGCTCAACGGCTCTCGCACCTATTTGGAACAATTTCATCAACTGTGCCGTGCGGAGACAAGACCTTCTGAGCCAAACTCCCTTCAACTCGCGCCATAATTATAGCCCCATGGCGTCTATCATGACGGCGTTTACTTTATGGACATCGTATTTTTCTGTCACAATCCGTCGAGATTGCGTTCCCATGCGATCAATCAACTCTGGTTCAATAATGAACTTTTCCATTGCTGCAGCCAATGCAACCGAGTCGCGAACTGGGACAAGAAACCCATTCACACCTTCCTGAACCGTTTCGCGGCACCCAGGTGCATCCGTTGTGATGATGGCACGGCCTGTCGCCATCGCTTCGAGGACTGAGCGGGGTGTGCCTTCACGGTAAGAGGGTAGAACGTAAACCATCGCATCGGCGAGATGGGGCCGCACATCCTCAACCGCACCAGCATAATCAATCGTGCCAGCTGCGACCCAGGCCTGAAGGTCAGCGCTGTCGATGCCATCGATGCCCGGATCAAGGGGGCCGATCAGTCGGAAGCAAGCATCCGGATGGCGTACTCGCAAGATCTCTGCCGCCGCAGCGTATTCGAGAACGCCCTTGTTGCGAAGCAATCGCGCGATCATCAGAAACACAGGTTTGCGAACCGACGGCGCAGGTGAAAAATGCGACAGATCTACGCCCGACCCGTGGACTAGCGTGGCTTTGCTCGGATCGCGTAGGCATCCGACGTCGATGAAATCCTGCAGATCGTCAGGGTTTTGGAATATCAAACACTTATTAAGACTGCTAGACCACCGATACAAGCGGCGCGCAATGGAAAAAGCTAGTCGCTTTTTGGCGTTCTGCGGCGCGTCACTGACCGTAAATGCTGCGCCAAGGCCAGTTACCATGCTAATTGACGCAATGCCAGCCATGGCGGCAGCGAAGGCCCCCCAGATGTTCGGCTTGATCGTGTAACTAAACAGCAGATCCGGCTGATGCTCGTGGATCAAGCGGTAGATATTCAGACAATAGCGAATATCCCCAAGCACACTGATGCCATTCCGGCTAACGGCGATCTCATGCGAGATGGCACCAATCGACCGAAGGTCCTCGTGCAGCGGTTCGGTGAAGTCCGGAGCGGCAGCGATCACCGTGTGTCCCATATCGATCAACGTTTCAATTAAGGGCCCGCGAAAATTCACTAACGATGGGGCATAGGAGGCGAGAATTAGGATCTTCATTTATGCCAGCGATCCAGCCAAGCGTTGAACACCAGAACATTCCAAAGCATATATTCGTTGCTCCCCTTTCCTGCGAGGTGCGCGGCCCAAGCAGCGCGGATCGCATCTGGATCGAAAAAGCCATCCTCTTTGAGTCGTTCTTCGGATAGAAGATGTTCAGCCCAATCGCGCATAGGACCCCGCAGCCAATGACCAAAGGGTACTCCAAACCCCATTTTAGGTCTCTCAAAGAGGCTCCGCGGTACATAATTCGATAGTACATCGCGTAAGATCTGCTTGCTCCGCCCGTTAACGATTTTGTAATCCAGAGGAAGCCGCCAAGCGAACTCGACGATACGTCGATCAAGGAATGGCGCGCGGGTTTCCAGTGAGTTTGCCATTGAGGCACGGTCAACTTTGGCGCAAATGTCATCGGGTAGATACGTAAGCGCATCAACCGCCATCATCCAGTGTTCAAAGCTATCGGTTTCAGGCTGCGCTGCGGCGTCATTCACTATAGTTAACGGCATTTCACCGCCGATTACCAATGCCTGTGAGTTGTCGACCATGGAAATTAGGCTTTCATAGTACTTCTGTCGCGTTCTTTGCTTGAGTAACCTGCCTATCTTGTGGATCTTTTCACCTGGCATTCTAACCCTAAGGCGCGGCGGCAGAACTGGAGCCAGACTATTGAACAGCCGGTCCCAATTCGCTCTTGAGACCGCCAGGGCATAGTGGCCGAGCGCGCGCCGGATAGGCGTCGGAACCTTGGAAGTGTGTTTCCATATTTTGCCAGCCGCAAGATAGCGGTTGTAACCGCCAAAGATTTCATCGGCACCATCACCGGTCAGGGCAACCGTGACGTGCCGCCGCGCCAGTTCGCTCACAAGGAAGGTGGGCATTTGAGAACTGTCAGCAAAAGGTTCGCTGTATATGTCAGGCAGTAGCGGCACGATATTCATGAGATGGTCTGGCGTTACGATCAGCTCGACATGATCCGTTCCAATATGTTCGGCTACGGAGCGCGCGCTTGCGCTTTCATCGAATTGTGGGTCATCGAAGCCGATCGAAAACGTCTTCACCGGCTTGCCACCTACCTTTTGCATTATGGCTGTGACGAGGCTGCTGTCGATTCCGCCTGACAGAAAAGATCCGAGCGGCACATCGGCAATCATTTGCGAGCTGATCACCTCTGTAAGCAGCGTATCTAGATCCGTGGCTGCATCGGTTCGTCCACCATGATAAGGCGCAGCGCGGCCTCTTTCGATAGCATCTTTCAAGCTCCAAAAAGTGTTGTTGGAAATCTCAGGCTGCGCGTTATCACTGTTCATCCATGTGACGTTAATCACATGCCCAGGTTGAAGTTTTTTGATTTCTTTGTAGATTGACGAGGGTCCCGGGACATAGCTTCTCTGGATAAAGGCCGTAAGCGCATCGCGATCAACATTGGGGTCGAAACGTGGGTGGCGCTCAAAGGCCTTTAGGTCAGACCCGAACAGGAAGACACCATCAATTGTGCCGTAATACAATGGTTTCTCGCCCATCCTGTCGCGGGCTAGCGTTAAACATGCGATGTCTCGGTCCCAAACGGCAAAGGCGAACATCCCTTCAAGACGTGAAAGCGTCGCTTCCACTCCCAGAGCTTCAAAACAAGCAAGTACCGTTTCAGTATCCGAATGCCCATGCCAATCCGGCGAAGCACCTTCTTCTGAAAGCGCCAAACGCAATGCTTGATGATTGTAGATTTCGCCATTGTAGACGATCTTGAAACGCCCGCTTGCTGACACCATTGGCTGGAGTCCAGCATCGCTGGTGTCGATGATCGATAGGCGACGATGCGCAAGCACCAGCCGGTCTTGATCTAGTGTAATTGCGCCGGTGCTGTCGGGGCCTCTGGAGGCGATTGCGTCGGCCATGCTTAGGCCAATGTTGTAGTTTGAACGATCAGCTGTACCGCTCTCCCAAAATCCGCAAAATCCACACATTCTACGCTCCTGTCGGCTTACTGTTAATGGTTTTTTGCACGACCAATGTTTTGGGCTTTGGAGCCTCACTGGTTATACGAGCGATGATTACTAGAGCGACCCAGAATATCGGTTGACGGCCGATAAAGTGAAACAACCCGAATGCGATCAGCGCCGCGAGTACTGCAGGAACAAAATGCAACTTCTTCGAAAGCGAATTCATCGCTAGCCAAATCGGCTTTAGTGGAAAGAGGAAAAACCCAAAAATACCTGCAATGGTAGCGAGATCGAGAATCGTGTTGTGGGCTTCTGCCCCCTGAAAAGGCCCGTCAAATCCTGCGAAACTGCCTGCGCCATACCCGAAAAGCATAGAAAAAACCGAATCCGACCACGCTTGTATCGCTGATAGATACAAAACTGTTCGGGCACCGCCCTCGTCGGCTACCGCCCAACGCGCACTTAAGGTATCGAGTAGGCCGGAATAGACGAGTGTGATGTGGCCTATCAACAACACGGCAGGCATAAGATATAGTACCGCCCGCGGCGAGAAAATTCTGAGCATAACCAAAACGGAAAAACCCCCGAAGGCTGCGGCAAGAAACGCGTCCGACATCGAGGCTAAACCAAAGAACATTGCGACGGAAATTACACCCACGCGGGCCCACAGATTGGGTAGATACGCCACCATACAAACTGATGCGATAAGATAGAGGCCCAACTGATTCGGGTTTTTTGCTCCGCCACTAAAGCGCGAAAAATAGTAGGCTGAACTGCCGCCAACCAAATACTTAATGATAATGGTAGCATAGGCTACAAATAGAAACGCTACAATCATCGCCCTCATATCTCGATTGGATTGTGGCAAAACTAGCAAGATGGCGCCAACGAAAACGTACGCGAACAAATCTCTGATGCTCGTTCCAGGTACGTTCATTGTGCTCGACAGTAAGGTCATCGGTATGACAATCAGGCACACGATGCCGATGTATTGAAGCGTCAATGTGTCGGGCCGACTTATGAACATTGTACGATCCGACAGCGCGTGTTTTGCCAGTTTCAGAAAGATGAAAGCGACTGCCAGCAGTTCACCCGCCCCGACCGGCCCCGCAAGGCGGTAGTTGGTCTGAAGCATCAGTGCGAGGCTCGTTCCCAATAGCACATATTTGGATGGCATACGGATCTTCATTTCGCGCCCTGACGTGGGCGTTTTTTCAGACTGCTCAGGTCCTTTCTATACAAGAGCCAGCCGGGAACCGCCGAGATCATTTTCATGACTGGCGGCAACTCCGAGGCGCATTGGGCATGATACGCAAACCGCACAAGATTGATCGTCGAACGCAACCGGCTACCCCAGTTATCCGAGACGCTATAGGCGAGCTGGTAAAACCGCATCGCCGAAACCGGGCTTGATGCCCTGTGCGCCAAGTTGTTCAGGGAAATACCGCCTTCTTGATATTCCACGATCGACAGAGCTTTATTCAGGAAGACAGTTTTGTGCGTGCGGCCCATCTTCAACCAGGCATACTCAGGTGCCATATAGCGTTCGTGCGCGGCAAGATCATACAGTGCGTGACGATGCAGCTCGGTTCGCAGGATCTCCCACTTGTCTCCTTTGATCCGACGATTGAATCTGTCGACGTAAGATTCGCCCATGGTCTTCATCCGTGCGTAGTCCTCGCCGACCATGCTTTGATCGGGCAGGACTTTCAGGCACGAAATGCCGCAATACGCGTTCCGACCTTCGGGACCCAAAGCGTCCCACTGCTTGGCGATTGTCGAGAGCGCATCTTGCGTGCACCAATCGTCGCTGTCAAAACAAATGAATAGTTCACCTTCGGCCATATTGAGCCCACGATTGATCGCGGCCACCTTGCCCTGGTTTGTCTGGTGGTAGACCTTGATCGGAAAATCGGCCGTCTTGCGGTATACTTCGAGTGTGTCGGCCGTATTATCGGTTGAGCCGTCGTCGACAATGATCCATTCGAAATCGCGAAAATCCTGCACTTTCAGCGAGTCAAAAACCCGGTGGATCAAATCCGCGCGATTATATGTTGGGGTAAATACGCTAATCAACATGAGTACGGCCCGGGAAATCTTTGGCGTATGCTTCGATGCGTTCGAGGGGCCATGTCCACCATTCGGATGCCAATAGCTCTTCTCTTAATCCGGCCGATTCAATGCGGTGTTTCAATATCCGGGCCGGGTTTCCCGCGACAACAGCATAGGCCGGAACATCCTTGGTTACCACAGATCCAGCTGCGATAACGGCTCCTGTGCCTATTGTTACACCGGATACGATGATGGAATTGGTCCCGATCCAGACGTCGTGACCGATTGTAATCGGGCCCTTACTGTCAATTTCATCGGGTGACAGCCCGCGATTGGGGGCAATACGGCGAGACAAGAAGGCTGTAGAAAGTCCATTGGTCGCGTGATTGTATTCTTGGATCTGGACGCCGCGCGCAATCGAGCAGAAACTACCTATCGAAATCGCATTCAGATGTCCGATAATATCGATACGAGGACCACTGAGATATGTGTGATGCCCGATGTTCACCGGACCCGAGACATTTACTTGATAGAAATGTGTGCCGTCGCCAGCCGTCACATGGCCGAACAACCGCGATCCAATGATGCTGCAACCTCGACCCACGCGCACAGCGCTTCCGACCCGAGAACCTAGAAGGCTGCGGGGCGATTTGGTCAGGATTGCTGCGCGAACGAACTGACCCAGCATCAGATATGCTCATCTAGTGGTCCGAGATCCGAAACGATCCATCGGTACTTGCCCGCCGCCGTGAGTGGGATATCATCAACGATTAAAAATTTGATAGAGACCTCGTCGCCCATGTACGACTGGATTGCGGACCGGATTCGTGCCTGACAGGCATTTTCGTAGCCTTCATCAATGACCAGTTTGATATCAAGGCTATCTGTTGTTTTCTGAATGACTTGGTACTTTCGGATGCCGGGTTCATAGACAATGATATGAGTCAGGAACTGGCCGTGCAGGAACTTGCCACTGGGCGAAAGTATGAAGTCATGCGCCCGCCCTTTCAAACCTTGTATCGTCTTGGAATTAAGCTCGCATGTGCATGGCGTGATGCTGGCGGCAATGTCCCCCGTCCGGTAGCGGATCAGTGGTGAAGCCATATTGTTGAGTTGGGTGGTAACGATCTCCTTTTCTCCACCAATATAGTCAAACAGCTCGACCAAAATGTCTTCGTCCATAACGTGCATGTTGCCGCAGGGAGCACCGTAAGCGATATCGCCCACTTCGCTAAGCCCATAGGTATTGACGACAGGGGAGCGGAACACCTCTTCGATGATCTCTTTTTGCCAGTCGAAAAGTTGCTCGCAAGCTGAGTGGATAAACTTCGGCCGCCCTTTGTCCAACATCAGTCCTTCCTTCTTTGCTAATTTCGCAAAGACGGCAAGTGAGGTTGGCATCCCGCGAATATACTGTGGCTGGAATCTTTCCAACAGCTCATATATTTTATGAACATTGTGCTCGCCGATGTCATAGTTCAGAAAAAACAGACGGTTCATCAATCTGTTGCGCACCATGTTGGCCCATTGCTTGAAGATGTCGGTGCGTTTTCGCCTGATAAAGGAGGGACTTCCCCAGAACATGGCGTGGCGGGCACCCAGCTCGATGTCCCACCATTCCAGTGCCTTCATGATTGCAGAGGCGCTTGCGGCATCCGTCAGTTTGTCTGTCGGAAAGTTCAGCGGCGTCCCCGTCGAGCCGCCTGTTCGATGCCAGTTCAGGTCCTTATCGTCACGGTTTTGCGCAAGAAACGCATCAACATTATCGCGCACGATCGCCTTGTCTATGAAAAAGTTGACCGCCTTGAAATCAGCCAACGAAGCAACATCCTCAGGCACAAAGCCGATTCGCGCGAACTCTTCCCGGTAATAGGGGACGTTCTCACGAGCATTGATTAGCACATTCTTCAACTTGGCAAGCTGGATTGCTTCAATCTCGACCAAAGGCAGATACTGGGTCTTGCGGCGTTCAAGTAAGATGGCTTGGCCATCGCGACCGATCATCTTGCGATAGACCGGGTATAATTTGCGGAAGATCTTCTCGTAGCTTGGATGATATGTCATTGGAATTTACTTTACAATTATCGTGCAACTTGAACTAGAGCATGACTCGGCGAATCAACTTGGCAGGTACACCCCCAATGATTGCACCATCTGGGAACGATTTACCGACAACAGCACCGGCGGCGACACAGGTTGCGCGCCCCAGAACGACACCCTTTGTTATAACACTGTGGCCGCCTACCCAGGTTCCACGACCGATGACAATCGGGGCCCGGTTGGCTTTGCCAAAGCGATACGAGCCATTTTCTAATGTGTGATCGCCCGCAACGACAATACACATTGGACCGAACATTACTTCATCTTGAATCGTGACCGGACAATTGGCGAGGATCCAGCAACTGGCCGATACAAAAACGTCATCACCAAAGCTAATATTGCGAATGTTGTGTAGGCGTGTGCCCTTGGCGATTTGAAGGTTCCTTGGCCGCTTGCCACCGGAAACACGTCCAATCAGCCATCCCCTCAATTGCATGGTGTGCAAGACCTCTGGCAACAACGAGGTCACTCGCATTACGAAACCAACCCACATATCAGAAAGCATCATTTTTTTCCTCATGCTCAAAGTTGCCGACCATCCGAAAGAAAACCAACAAGTAAGAAATTGTAATAGCGGAATAGGCCAAAGATGAGGTGATCGCAGCCCCAATGATCTCGAGGGTCGGGATTAGGATCAGGGCAAAAACCACCGTTACAATCAACCCAGCCAAACTTGCAATCGTGGTAACACCAGGATGCCCTTGACCAAGAAAAAATGCGCCAAACAAGCTATTAGCACCACTGATAGCCAGCCCTATCGCCAGAATGAACAGCGGCACCCGCGCATCTGTCGACCATTCGCCAAAGACCAGCGGATAAAGCAGCGGCGCAAGCAACACGCCAATTGACAGGAGGACCAGATTGGCAAGAAGGAGCGGGACAATCATCTTTTGCACACGGGCTTTTGCATCATTCTTCACTTGTGCGGCAAAGATCGGCTCGAAGACGAACACAATCGACGCTGTGAAAAAGCGGAAAAACTCGACCGACTTCGTCGCTACGAAATAGATCGCGACCTTTTCGGGGGTCAAGAAAGCACCCAGCAACAAATGATCGAGTCGGTAATTCAGAATCTGGGAGGCATTTCCAATCTGGCTTTTGATGCCGAATATAATGCCCTCTGTAACAACCGCTCTGTCCGGGTAAGCTAGCCCTTTCACGCCTGAGCCAATAAGGAAGATCACTCCCATCAGCAATGCGGCTCCCGACGAGAGCAAAAGCAGGAATACCAAGGCTTCGAGGCCATAGTCGAACCAGATCGTCGACATTCCGACCAGCAGAACCAGCGCAACCTCGGCGATCAGAAATACACTGTTTGCGAGGTTATAGAGCAAGCGCGAGCGCAAGAGATTGACAATCAGAACCATGATTGATTGCACGGGAACTAGCAACGCCGCCGTATAGACTGCGCTTATGGGAAGCGGTGTCAGCAAGTGTTCGTGGATCAGCGGCGATAGTAGCAGCCAGAGGCTTATCTGACCGGCACCGACTACCAAATAAACAAGGATACTGCTGCCGATCAGGTTTTTAGCGCCCACCTTGCGATTAGCGCTTAGGTAGGGAACAGCGTGTGAAAACCCTGGGTCGGTCACAGCCATGAAAACGGCCGGAGCAACTCGCAGCAGCGCGAAGATGCCGAGGCCCAGCTGCCCGTAGAAATTCGCGACGAGGGCAGCCGTTGCTAACGCAAGAACTGCAACACCAGCTTTGCCGGCGCTTACCGTCAGTAAAGCCATTATGGGGCGTTTGGACGAAATAACACGTTTCCTTCCTGATTGGGTCAACTTACCCTTGCCTCAGAGCCGTAGGTCGGAACTCTCGATATCGAATGCTGACTTGAGGTCAAAGAATACACCATCTTCGCGGCAATATGAGCGGATGGCATCCGCGCCTTGATCGGTCAGCGATGTGTGCGGAACCGCAAGGATCACGGCGTCATACGTCTGCTTTTCAGGCTCGGCGACAAGATAGATGCCATATTCTGCAAGGGCTTCTACGGGGTTTGCCCACGGATCATGCACATCGACGTCGCAACTGAACGACTTGATCTCTTCCACGACGTCAACCATGCGGGTATTGCGCAGATCCGGGCAGTTCTCTTTGAAGGTCAGCCCCAACAAAAGCACTTTGGCACCGTTCACCTGAATGCCCCGCTTGAGCATCGCCTTCAATAGCTGGCCCGCGACATAACTGCCCATTGAATCGTTCAATCGGCGTCCGGCAAGAATGATTTGAGGGTGGTAGCCGATCGCTTCAGCCTTGTGGGTGAGGTAGTAGGGATCCACACCGATGCAGTGGCCACCGACTAGGCCTGGCCGGAAAGGCAGAAAGTTCCACTTTGTTCCAGCAGCCTTTAGCACCGCCTCCGTATCGATCCCCATCTTGTTGAAGATGATCGCCAATTCGTTGACGAGCGCGATGTTGAGGTCGCGCTGCGTGTTTTCGATCACCTTGGCTGCCTCTGCCACGCGAATACTTTCTGCCTTATATGTACCCGCGGTGATGATGCTTGCGTAAAGCTGATCAACCTCTTCTGCAACATCTGGTGTTGAGCCAGAAGTAACTTTGCGAATGTCCGGCAAGCGATGCTGCTTGTCACCCGGATTGATCCGCTCTGGGCTGTAGCCAGCGAAAAAATCCTTGTTAAAGGTGAGGCCTGAAACGCTCTCCAGAACGGGCACACAGTCCTCTTCGGTCGCACCAGGGTATACGGTGCTCTCGTAAATCACGATGTCGCCGCGCTTGAGAACTCGGCCCAGAGTTTCAGACGCCTTGACCAGAGGGGTCAGATCAGGTCGCTTGTGCGCGTCGATTGGCGTGGGAACAGTCACGATATAGATTGATGCCGCAGCTAGATCAGCGGAATTGGTTGTGTAACGCAAATGAGGAGCGGCAGCTAGTTCCTGCGCTGATACTTCCTGCGTTGCGTCTTTACCGTCGCGCAACGCGTCAATACGCCTTTCGTTTAGGTCGAACCCGATCACAGGCCGAGATTTGCCAAATTCAACGGCAAGCGGAAGGCCAACATAGCCGAGGCCGATAACAGCAATGGTTTTCATGTCAGATGTCATTTCCCTGAATATTCCCGATACCAGTCTACAAATTTCGCGATGCCTTCGCGAAAGTCGGTCTGTGGGCGATAACCCGTCAGTGTTTTAAGAAGATCCGCATTGGCCCATGTGGCAGGCACATCGCCAGTCTGCATCCCCATGTAATTCCGTTCGGCCTTTTGCCCTAGACAGTTTTCAATCTCATCAACAAAGTCCAAGAGCCGCACCTTGTCGGAATTGCCGATATTCACAACGCGATAGGGGGCTACGGGCGACAGGCTATCACCTTCGGACACGACGCCGTCTTCTGGTCGCTCAGGAACCGCATCAATTAGCAGGCGGATAGCGCGAACCAAATCCTCGACGTACGTGAAGTCACGGTACATGTCGCCGTGATTATAGATGTCTATGGGCCGCCCATCGAGGATCGCATCGACGAATTTGTAAAGCGCCAGATCCGGACGGCCCCAAGGACCATAGACTGTGAAGAACCGGAACATCGTGGTCGGCAGATCATAGATATGCGCATAGGCGTGGGCCATGCTTTCATTCGCCTTCTTGGTGGCGGCATAGATGGTGAGCTGGGTGTCAGCCTTCTCCGTCTCTATGAACGGCATCTCGGTGTTGGCCCCATAAACTGAGGAGGTCGAGGCCATCAGCAAATGCTGAACACTCAGGCGGCGCGCGGCCTCCATCACATTGAATGTGCCAATCACATTCGCGTCAAGATAGGCGCGAGGGTTCTCCAAGCTGTAGCGCACACCGGCTTGGGCCGCGAGATGGATGATCACGTCAGGTGCAAAGTCGTCAGCCACTTGGTCAAAAAGATGCTGTTCTTCCAGCATCCCTTCGGTTGCAGCAAAATTCGGGTTCTGCAGCAGCATCTGGTGGCGGCGCTGCTTGAGTGAGACGTCGTAGTAGTCTGTCATGCCGTCAAAGCCGTGAACGATATACCCCTCGGCCAGCAACAGTTTGGCCAGATGAAATCCGATGAACCCGGCTGTGCCAGTAATGAGTACTTTACGTTGATTCATGTTAAGCAAATCCGTCTTAAAATTCCGATGAATTGGTTGCTGGCTCTTCACCGTCCAGCTCCGAACTCAGTTGTTCTATCTCGTACTTGAGCGCCTCATACTCTTCCATTTTACGGGTAAGAAAAGCACGTGTGAGCGCCGCTCTACGGGCGATGCCTTTTGGTGTCAAAACATATGCATATCGCCGCTTGTCTTGCGAAGCTGTGAAATTTCCCAGCTTTACAAGGCCCTTATCAACGAGTGCACTCAACACGTAGTGCATGCCTCCAACGCTTACTCCTGCTACTTGTGCCAACTCACGCTGGGACATTTCGGGGTTTTCCTGAAGGAGACGCAGGACGCGAAAAGACGTATCCTCCTGCAGCTTGCTACGCTTGCTTGTCATTTGGGAGTGTTCCTAATCTTCCGAGCAAGGCCTGATCAAAGCTGCAGCTAAAATGAAAGTGAGTGCTAAAAACAAATCTAAATTGTTCAATTTTGAGCGATAACAGTTGTTCAGCAGTCGCACAAGTGAAAACTTAGATGTCACTTAGGTTGCCTGACCGGGAGCCCACGCCGCATCATTGGTGCAGGCTAGGCACACTTCTCAGAAGTGCTCCCGAGATGTCTCGGACATCTCCAACACTTTGACCACAAACTGCGCTCAGGTTACAGGTCCGCGTGTTTTCAGGGCGGTGATCGACACAGAGCCGGGAGAATATTGGGCGGAATATCTCACGAACTTCTCCTGAGCCCTATTCCCTCAAAAGCCGTCGATTTTGACCTGTAAGCACACTGTAGCTTGCGATCGCTGTATTGCCGCTCTGACGGCGTGCGTGGTCGTGGCGCTCCCATGACGAACTTGTCCCATAATGCTTCCTTCCATTCCAAAGAATAGATCGCACCATCAAACCATGGGATCAAACACCTAGACGCCTTCCGAAAGGAAGGCGTCTTCAAGGTTATTAAAAGAGGTAAACTGACTCGATTTAGAAAAAGATTACATTTATCTGGCTTGGCCTTGCGACGGCCACCATCGTTCCATTCGCAGGCGTTGATGAGCGACAATGTCGTCCGGTACTCCGTGCACGTTCTGGAAGCGCCCTTCCATAGTGAGTATTGTCACATTTGAATTCAACTGAGTGTAAGCTTCGACTTCCCATTTTTTAGTGAAAGTATTTGCAACGGCAACACTGTCACCGAGGGCAAGGGCCGCTTTGGTTAGTCGTAGACATTCTGCGTGGCAGAATGTCAGACGGGCGCGGCAATGCTCATAATTGCCATGCTCATCGGTCATAAATTGGTCAGCTTCGAATATCTGCTCAACCACGCCAGCTATTAGTAATGTGTTGGCGAACGTCGACTTTCCTGAGCCGGATGGGCCCCGAAGTATGAAAAGCATAGGTTTCAGCAAGTAATTCTCCTTTTTGACTTGCGGGAACTGAACTCTGAATGTTCAGATCATTTGTCGTATGAATTGAAGAGGTGCCACGGATGACAAAAAACTGAAAACAGATAGATGTCGCCCCTATTCGGAAACTCAGGCGGCTCCTTTTGGGTGAACGAAAATTGACCTCATAGCATTTAGAACGATCTCATCGCGCGCCGCATTTGACACCCCCATTTTCCAGTGTTCCTTCTGGTTGCACCAAGAATTGTCACGGTGGGCTTCCACGAGCCGCCAACCGTCAGTTACACGGATCATTTTCACGAATGTAGTGATCTGGGGTCCCGCTTTGCGGGCGTAACTGGCGTTGGCGTCTTTCCCGGCAGGGCGGAATTCGAGTTCCGACCCCACCCGGTTTTTTATTGTGACACCTTTTCGAATCAGTGTTTGCTCTGCCTCTTCGGCCAAAAGGATTACATCACTTGCGGTTAGTACATATGTATGAGCTTTTCCATTTACGACCGCGAGGTGATCACGAAGAGCTATGTGAATTTCTGCGTCCACACCTAGCTTTTCGCTCTCCAAGCATTCTTTTCTAACCAGAACATCGGCCAACTCAGACTCATATTTGCAAAGCTGAATCGGAAGACCTCTGAGGTCTTCCGATGGGTCATCCTCAAGTTCACTAAGCTTTCGAGCATAGCTATCCAACAGACATTGTTTGTCGGTTAGTTCGAGCGCGATACATTTCAAAGCATCTTCAATTGAATTCCGTCTGCGTTTGATTTTTGAGCTGGTTATTAAAATTTTCTTGGCCATCGGTGTTCCTTCATGTTGGTTTCTTTGCTTGGTTACGGGCAAATCTGAGCCGTTCGATGAAACTCAATTCATCGGTGTTCATATATATTTCTCGGGGGGCTAGAAATATTTATAATTTTTACAAATCAATCAATTCTAGGAGATAGATCTTATTTTTGCATATCCTAAATTGGCATTGGTATACTACTTTACATATACTTCGACAGAATTTGTGAAGCCTCGATCATATTGCCAAAGTCTCGGCCTCCTGAGTTTCCAAGTTCTTCTAAAACTACTTGAGAAATTTTGAATCGCTCAATGGAATATCGCCACTACCACAGCAATAGGTTTACAACTTATTCAAAAACCCTGCATGATTGCTAAGCGGCCCACCTTGGTCAATGAGAAAACAAATGTTATATTTAAGGAGGCTGTGAATAGGTGTCCTCGTGAAGCTGACCATCATAGCCATTAGTTTTTACAATTATATTCAATTTCACCCGATCTATCAGATTTGTGATTTTTGTCATGAACGGGGTTCATTTAGCTAAATGGCAAATTTTACATAAGTTTCCTTTCTTCTGGTTTAGCATTACTATCTTGTTCTCCATGACTTTTAGTATCAGATTTTAGTTTAGCCAAACACATGCTTGGCTACTTTCAGTAGATGTTTTTTCGATTGAGCTTTTTGTGCTCTTGGTTTTCTTGAAATGAATTTATCAAAGTTTCCACAGTTGATGCAAATTATTATGTTTTTGGTATGAGTTTTAATTCAGAGATTAGTTCTGAGAATTTCTCAAAATGATAAGCCTTCAGGAAACAAGTGGGGAGTAAATAGAATATTTTCCCAATTTGGTACTATGGGAAACACCTAAGTGATGCCTCACGCATCAACTAGGTCCAATTGTCTATTCAATTTCGGAAAAAACGTTCCCAGACCTCGAAACGCTAGTGCTCGACATTGCGCGGCAAATTTACAACATTGTCGTGTGGCGAAATAGGAAATGCTTCCAATATCCGGCAGTGGTGTCGCTGAAGATCGTGAGAGATATAGCTAAAAGTTGGTGATAGCCCCTGAGAGGCGGCATATCATTGCGTTGTTCACGCGCCGCAATTCTCATTTGTGAAAGGGATATGCCACATGACGAAGATTGCATCACGACGTTACCCGATCCACATGGATTTTCACTTGATCCTTTTACCGACATTCTGCTTGCCGGTGCGCATGATTAGATCCAGCAATCGGTTGAGGCGGAACTTTCAGCGCTGCTGGAAACCCACTCTAATGATCCCACGGCAGATGGCCGCGCTCGGTTGGTGCGCCATGGTCACTTGCCTGAACGCGAAATCATCACCGGGATCGGCGCGGTGCTGGTCAAAGTGCCGCGCGTTAGGGACCGGGGTGACGACGCGGAGAAAGTTCGTTTCACTTCAACGATCCTGCCGCCATACCTGCGCAAAGCCAAGTCCATCGAAGAGCTGTTGCCTTGGCTTTATCTCAAAGGTATTTCCACGGGTGACTTCCAGGAAGCGCTGGCCGCTTTGCTGGGGCCAAATGCGGCAGGTCTGTCATCGACGACGATCTCACGGCTGAAAGCTGATTGGTGGAATGAGTACGACCGCTGGCAACGCCGGGATCTCAGCACGCGACGGTTCGTCTACATCTGGGCGGATGGCGTCTACTGCCGGCCACGTATGGCTGAAGAAAAGCAATGCGTTCTGGTGCTCAGCGGCCTTGCCGATGGCTATCGCGAAATCACCCAAAGCTGGCGTGAACTGCTGCTTGATTTGCAGCGCCGTCGGCTGACCGGTGCGCCCGATCTTGCTATTGGCGAAGGTGCGTTAGGGTTCTGGAGCGCGCTGCTTGAGGTCTTCGGTGCGGCGAAAGAGCAGCGCTGCTGCTGGCGGGCAACGTACTGAACGCGATGCCAAGTCTGTTCAGGCCAAGCCCAAGGGCCACCTGCACGACATTTGGCAGGCTGAGACGTGTGTCTATGCACAGACTGCGTTCGACTTCTTCGTCGCGACCTAGGGCGTAAAATACGACAAGGCATTAGGCAAGCTGGTTAAAGACCGCGACGGGCTGTTGGCTTTTTATGACTTCCCGGCTGAACACTGAAAGCACATCCGTACAACCAGTGCGATTGAAAGCACCTTCGCCACTGTCCGACATCGCACCAGAAAAACAAAGGGATGCCTCAGTCGCAAAACTGGCCTAGCTATGGCGTTCAAGTTGATGATGTCAGCCGAAGGAAAATGGCGCAAATTTGGTGGGGGAAATCGAATGCCAGAGATCATCCAAGGGATTGCATTCAAAGATGGGATCAAACAACTTATACAAGCCGCCTGATCACGCCGTCACCAAATTTTGGGCATAGCTCAGATTGTGCCCCAGGATGTGGTGCAATTTGTTCATCGGCGGGGTGTCGATGGAGGGCCGTGCTCAAACGTCAAAAAAGTTTGCGACATGTATGGACATCCCCCTTTGCGCAAGAAGAATCTTTGAGTTGGCAGTTCGCGTAGTCGGGTGCTGACATGTATTCGGCCTCATGTTGCGGCCTTCATACACCGCGGGCCCGTATGGAGTTCTCAGATCAGATCCAATTCAGAACCACGTGCGCAAAGGCACTTCGTCGCAATCTGGTTTTCCTGATCTCGTCTCGTCGACTGTTGCGCCTTACCTTCCGTTTGACCTTCCTACGTCTCCGGGCTCAAATCGTTCACACGGTTCTAGCGTGTGACAGTTTGTGCCCGGTATTCTCCGCCATGTGCCATCAACGCCCAGGCGATACGTGCCATTTTGTTGGCCAACGCTACCCTTACCAACATGGGTGGTTTGCGCTCCAGCATCCTCGCTAGCCAAGAGCCTGGTGCAGCCCCTTTGTGCTCGGCCCATCTGACCACAGCGCTGGCTCCAATGATGAGGAGGCGTCGCAAAGCTCGGTTTCCCATCTTTGACGTGCGTCCTAGTCGCTGCTTGCCGCCAGTCGAATGCTGGAGTGGAGTTAATCCTACCCACGCCGCAAAATCGCGTCCCCGTCTAAATGTTGAAGGGGGTGGAGCAAGTGCAGCAATCGCTGTCGCAATAATCGGACCAATGCCAGGTATCGTGGTCAGCCTTTGACAGATTTCATCTTCTCTCGCACGCTGCTCTATTTGGGCTTCCAACAGCCGAATACGGGTATTCAACGCCTCAAGCGTATCTACGAGAATGCTCAAGAGAGGGCGTGATATTTCTGGCAATTCAAGATCTCCGGCTTCAACCGCAGACACAAGTTTACGTACATGCGTTGGGCCCTTTGCAACAACAAAACCGAACTCGGAAAGGTGGCCGCGTAAGGCATTTATGATCTGCGTGCGTTGCCGGACCAACAGATCCCGCGCTTTGAATGCCAGGCCTGCCGCTTGATTATCTTCGCTTCGGACTTGGACAAACCGCATCGTAGGTCGCAGTGCCGCCTCGCAAATGGCTTCAGCGTCGATCGCATCACTTTTACTGCGTTTTACAAACGGTTTGACATATTTAGGTGCGATCAAGCGTACCGAGTGGCCAAGTGCCTCAAACTCGCGTCCCCAATAGTGGCTCCCTGAACAAGCCTCCATCGCAATGGTACATGTTGGCAACTCGGAAATGAACGAGAGTAGTTTGTTGCGTTTAAGCTGTTTGCGAAAAATGACCGCGCCTGTTGAGTTGCAACCATGAAGCTGAAATACATTCTTCGCCAGATCTATGCCGACAAGATCCAAATTTTCCATCGTAATAACCTCCTGATAATGTTCATCCCTCAATCTTAGCACAACGCTAGGTGGGGGATGTCCAATCCATCAGAACCTCGTTTTTGAGCATGTGCTGGGCCCCGTCTCAGTCACAGCAAGATTAGGTGCGGAAGTTCCGGGCTTTCATCCCTCCCCCAACAGGCTGACTTTATACCACCTTCCCAGATGACATGCCTCGCGTGGTTGTTATACCAAGTGGCTTAAGCAACCAAAGGACCCTCCTATGCCCCCCAAATTTGGAACCAGCGGCCTGCGCGGTCTGGTCACGGAACTTACGCCGGACCTGATCGGTGCCCATGTCAGGGCCTTTGTTGCGGCTTGCCCCGTGGGTAATGGCATCTGGATTGGGCGGGATTTGCGGGGGTCTTCGCCTGCGATCGCAGGGATGGTGGCCGATGCAGCCCGCGCGATGGGGGTGCAGGTCACCGATGCGGGGGCGGTGCCGACGCCAGCCTTGGCTTTGGCGTCGATGAACGCGGGGTGTGCGGCGGTGATGGTGACGGGCAGCCATATTCCAGACGACCGGAATGGCATCAAATTCTACACGCCAGCGGGCGAGATCACCAAGGGCCATGAGGCCGCTATTATTGCCAACCTCGATGCGTCCCCTACCAATAGCGGCCCGGAGCCGATCACAGATACTGGCACTAAAGCTGCTTATATCGCGCGCTATACCCGCGCCTATGGGACGGTGTTGACGGGGATGCGCATCGGGGTTTACAGCCATTCCGCCGTGGGGCGTGATTTGATGGTTAACCTGCTGACGCAACTGGGGGTGCAAATTACTGAACTTGGCCGTGCCACGCATTTTGTGCCGGTCGATACTGAAGCTGTACCTGAAGACGTGCGCGCACAGTTGCGTGCATGGGCGAGCAGCCATCCGCTGGATGCGATTGTCTCCACCGATGGTGATGGCGACCGGCCTTTGGTGGCGGACGCTACGGGCACCGTGGTTCCGGGGGACGTGTTGGGCCAGATCACGGGTACCGCCCTTGGCGCGCAGATTGCTGTCACGCCTGTGTCGTCAAACTCGGGGGCCGAGCAGGTATTTGACCAGGTGATCCGCACGCGGATCGGATCGCCTTTCGTCATTGCAGGGATGAAAACGGCCACGGGGCGCGTTGTGGGTTACGAGGCAAACGGCGGCTTCTTGCTTGGCTATGATGCAAGCGGCCCCTCTGGCTCCCTGCCAGCCCTGATGACCCGCGATGCCGTGCTGCCGATCTTGGCCAGCTTGATGGCGGCAAAAGCGGCGGGCAGTCTGGCCGCGGCCGTCGCCACCCAACCCCCACGTTTCACCGCAGCAGACCGCTTGCAGGGTGTCGCCACCGAAACCGCGCAAGCCTTTATCGCTGAGCTAAGCGCACAAGTCGCCACTCGCGCAGCTTTCCTGAAGCGCTTTGGACTAATCGAGGCGGCGGTCGACCGCACCGACGGTTTGCGGATGATCTGCACAGGCAACCGCATCGTGCATCTGCGCCCCTCTGGCAATGCGCCAGAACTACGGTTCTACGCAGAGGCTGACAGCCCCGAAGCCGCACAGGCCTTGCTGGATCAGGGCTTGGACATCCTGCGCGCGCAGATGGTGAGGTAGTCTAAACGAGCACGCGGCGTGGCACAAAATCGCGACCTGTCCACTCCTATCTCCAATTGTTTCGACACGTACGCGAGACGCGCTTTGACATTCGGTATAGCTTCGGTCAGGTACTATTGTAGGTGACCCATCTCCATAGGCCAGACCCGATGTACGAGAATGAAATGTGCTGTTTTGAATGGCGCAGTCATCGTGTGGTGTTGTCCGGATGCTCCCAAGAAATGTCGGTGGAGCTTTCCGCGACATTAGCGCTGGAGCTTTGCCAATCCCATGATGGGGATATTATCGATATAGTCATATCTTGCTCAGGTTCTGACATAGACGTTCGTTATAATCGATCTCGCGACCGTTTTAACAACCAACAAGACTTGCTAATCCATCTAGCCACTTTGGTCGCCGCTGCCTTTGTCGAGAAGGTCAACTTTCCTAATCGCCTACACGCGGCGGGTTTTATGCTGGGCGAAGGTGCTACGCTGCTTTCTGGCCCCGCATATTTCGGGAAATCCAACCTGAGCTTCATAGCCTGGTCGCGCGGCCACCAGATTTTGGGCGATGACTGGCTTTACTATTCCACCGACAGCCCCGAGGTTTCCCCACTTCCCAAGCCCCTAAAGCCGAGAGTACGCCCCGTTGATTTGCATGCCATGTCTGCGCTTTGCGCAAGCCGACCGCACACCTATGGTTCATTTCGGGGAGAGCACCGGCTTATGGTTGGCCGATCCGAGGGCTTTTACAACAACTGGGATCGACCAGTGCATGTTGACCATTTTGTTTTTCTCGAGAAGTCAGAAAGTGCAACCAGCCATATCAAAGCGATACGCGGTAGGGATGCGCTTCCCCTGCTTTTAGCACAAACGTTGCTCGACGAAGCTACAATGACCTTGCGGGCTGTCACATTCGCGAAATCCTTGTTAGCTGCAGGTACACCTATCTATACGCTCAGCGTCGGCAGCGAGGCTTACGATGAGGCCTTCGATCTCATGGTTGGTGTTCTTTTGAAGGGGCGCTGACGCCATGGTTGTGGTAAAAAAGTGCATGTAGGGCCGCAAATTTGGCTCTTTGTATTCGCTGACCATCACGGAGATTTCGCATGTTCACCGATCAAATCAATACAACAGACAATGCGGCGGACCTATTGGACCGGTTTAGCGTATCACCCGGTCTAATCACTGTTCGCCCACCCCATATTCTTTTTGGAACCCAATACATTTTCGGAATGTACGTTCCCCGCCCGGAATGGCGCACCCTTTCCGCAGTGGAAGCGGATTCGATGAGCCGCAAAGGTCTGCATCAGGAAATTTCGCTTGTGCGCCTGGAACCGACTGTGCTTGCGGCCCTTCGAGCGGCCTCTGGTACCATCGAATTGAGTGTATTGGAGTCTCCCGATGGCGCAATGACGCGAGGCGTGATCCCTCTTGCCTTAGGGCAAAGGGTACTCGAACATCTGTTGGGTGAAAATATCCACGAGGCGCATCTGGTTTCGTCGTTATTGCGACAGGTGGAGCCTGCCACCCACTCTGATGTCGAAGAAGACACGGGCACCGTGCCGCATGGATCGACCACGTTTTATCCGAATTCGGACAAGGCAATTGGGCTGCATCTGGATACTTGGGCGCATAAGCGCGATTTTATGCAGGACGGTCGGCCCTTTCGCTGTATCGTCAACATAGGGTGGGAGCCGCGCTATGTGGCTTTTGTCAACGCGGCACCGGATGAAATTTCACAGATGATCTTGGACGCAAATCCCGACATGGAGGCCGCGAAACTGCTGGAAGAAAATCCACAAGAATGGGCACAAAGATTTATGTCGGCACAGGGTGATCATCCTGTTATGCGCCTGAAGATCTTGCCGGGCGAAGCCTATATCATGGACACCCATGCGTGCATCCACGATGGCTGGGCTGTCGATCGGATATCACCCGATATTTTTGTGATTCTGTCCTATATCAGGAATTCGGCATAGCTGGCTTGCAACTCCGTCATTAACTCTGGTTCAGAACTGCGCAGCTGGGAATTTTACTCCACTCGATCTGACGTATTTTGAATAAACCCATGCTCAAGAAATGCAGTAAAGAGAGCTTCGATTTCCGCCTCAATTTTGCTCGGAGGTTGATTTTCGAAAGCCTCCTTCATCAAGTCACAAGCTTCCACCTTGGAAAGGCCAAACTCCAGCGCGTCCCAGAAAACTTGTGCCGTTTCATTCAGTGTCAGTACCCGATTGGTATCTCGGGACAACAGGACCAGATCATCCTCAAAAGTTTCTGACAATATTTCACCTGCTCTAACAAATACCGTGTGTTGATCCATAATTTCGTCCTTTTGTTTTTTGTGGTTCGACACCTTTGCCCACGGAAGCTCATCCGCTTGCTCAATCACATAGTCCGCAAGTTCTGCGTCGCTGAACTGCAACCAAGCGAGAGGAAAAGCATACCGATTGTCCCAGATGCGATTTTCGAGGCAACGAGCCACGAACGCCATGCGGTCCGGACAGTAAGCACCCGAAAGTGCAAAGGAGCCAACCAGCAGCGACATGTGCAGTGGAATGTTCAATGGCTCGGAGGCGGCTACGATTTCAGCCGGTTTCAGAAATCCGCAATGGGCAAGCGCGGCTGCAGATTCCCAACGTCTGTCACCGGCATTTGGAAATTTAGTCGCGGACTTTTTTGCCGCTTTGTAGACCTTAATCCAGTCTAGCGCGGTCGCCTTACCGATGGACGTATAATAGCGCGCTTTTGAAACAACCACGCCCCAATCATCGCTATCTTCCCCTATTGCCGTTTCGGCAATCTTTAGATTCCGCAATTCCTTGGCGTGTGTATGATCAGCGTCTTCGTAACCTGAATGAAATATGACGACACCTCTCAGCACTGATATACGCGCTTCGGCGTGGGCAGAGGCAAGATGCAGTCTTTCGTGGATGCGCCCAGAAAAGCTCACTTCATCCGACCGGCGATGACAGGACGACCTGACGGAGGTAGTCTGGCCATCTTGCACTACGATTTGAACTCCGTAGATCGGATCCTTCAGGCTTTTGTGCTGCCCCGTTGGAAAAGAAAAAAGGAATTCATCGCTATCCAGCCAGAGAACATAGCGGTTCTTGCTGATTATTTGCCCCAGCAAGTTATTTCTGGCATCGGCAAAATGGTTGGTCCAAGGGACGGTATATACCGTCAGGTTCCGATCCGAAAAGGGCGGTGTATCATCGACAGTTACCCCAAGGTGGACCTTCAATCCAAATCCAAGCGCCGATCGGACTGCACGCTCTGTTTCTTCCCAATTACCGTGCGATAGCAGGCATATATCGGGATCACAGTGCGGGAGTGGCCGATCAGCGGGATTAGTCTCCAACGGCATATGCATTTGCAGAGGCGCTATAGAGCAAAACTGCGGCCGGCGCGATCGTACCAGCCTTAGCAAGCCGTTGGATGAAAGCACGGCGCCGGATATTATCGATTTCGCTTCCAGGCGCACTACCTTTTAGCGCCTCATCATTCGTTTGATTGTCATCACGTTTGCGCATCGTGAACCTTTTTTGTGATTGCTAAATTGAGTTGCAAGCTAACCTGACATCCCACACCGCTAAAGTGCGACGTTAACTTTAGTAGATGAGCCAGCGCCGCATTCGGAAAAAGCCACAAATGACTTGTTGCCTAGAGATGTCCAAGAAGCCAAAGCAGTAAAAAGCTGTTACATCTCCTACGCGGCGGCCACCAGCAGGATTAATCTCCTGCTGCGGCGGGCGTGGATGACGCATTATAGAGCAAAGCCGCCGTCGGCGCTATTGCGCCAGCTTTTGCGAGCCTTTTGATGAAAGCGCGGCGCCTTGGGTTCTCCGCTCTGTTCTCGGGGGCAGCTTGCTGCACTTGACCATCAACTGATTGAGTGTCCTTGCGATCAGCCATGGAAGCATACCTTTCTGAAATTGAAGAAACGATGAAACCTTGCGTTGAGGAAATCAGCTCGCAAAAGCCATTCCGTTCGATGAAGCGTCATGAAGCAAAATAACTGCCGGAGCGATTGCACCCGCTTTCGCCAGACGTCTGATGAAGGCCCGTCTTCTCGGGCACTCTATTCCATCCTCAGACATTTTGCCCTGCACCGGATCCTCATCAGTAAGATTTTTGCCTTGATTGTCCAATGCCATGCCTCGCTTTCAATTCAAAAAAACCAGACCATTTCCCGCACGCGAAGTCAACGTTCCGAAATGTGGACTGCAACGTCCTCACTCCGCAATACCAACCATGTTCATCGCTTGGATCGATCAGATTCCAACTCTCCTATCAGTTTCATCACAATATTCCAAAATCCGAAAAGAAGACTCTTGGCTCCGGCCGTCTCACGCAAATAGTCTGGCAGATGAGGAAGTGCTTGTAACAGGCTATCGTCTGAACGACTCTCTCTGAAACGGTTCCATTCTGCAGAAATCCGCCCACTAAACCGTTCTGATGCAAGGCGGCTCTTCAATGCTCGTATTTCAGTCTTATCGAAAGGAGTGCGACTTAGACGGGTCAGGACTTCGGGTGGGATATCAGCTTCCAACACATCCCTAAGGTAGCCCAAAGCCACAGTCATGATAATTGAGGAGTGCGTTCGTTCAGCGTTTGCAACCAAGCGGTCCCAATCAAAGGTTTTGTCGGCAGTTTGCAAGATCCAATGCGCATCAAGCACCCAACGCACGGGTGGATGAAAATTTTGCGCGAGGCCATGCGCGCAGACCTGCAATAGCTGATCCTCAAGAGACAGTGTCCGAATAGTGGTGCCATTGACAATGTAGGTGGCCGTTCGTTCCCAGTAAATTTCGTCGGTTCCCGGCCAGCTTGCATGGTGGTTGATATGCAGGTGCAAGTCCAAGTCAAATTCATGATCGGTATGCGCCCAAGAAAGGCCAGAGCGGAACAATCGAGTAAGACTATCCGCAGACGCCGAATGTAGGGATTTTGGATACCAACCCAGATCCTTAAGATGCGCTGCAGCACGATCGAAATCCGCCTCGCGGACCAGCATGTCAATATCACCGACACGACGACAACTAAGATGCGGATAGACGGTTGGTGCCAATGCGGCCCCTTTAAAGATCAAGAACTCTAGACCGAATTCCACGAACTGTCGGGCAATCATCTGAAGCTGCCTCAAGAGTAGCTGATTGCTGAACGCATTTTGCACCCGCATAATTTTTAACTGCGGTTCTCTGGGGTCATCGATCAGTTTGGGCCCGAGCGAATAATGAATATGCGGCAACACCTGGTTCTGGGCGACACTCGAGAAATCTATACCTTCCTGAGCCCTCTGAAAGGCGGCAAAGGCCTTCTTAGGTCCAAGAACGGCGGCCCGAAAAAGGTCATCTGGCAGCAACCCTCTCCAGACACGCAGTGCGGACATAAGCTTGGGGTCACGTAAATGGGCAGGCAGCAACCTGTCTATGCCGGCATTGCTTGGGATGTATTTTGGTGGGGGTATTAGATCTTTGCCCATCAGGCCTTTCTCACAACCCGAAATAGGGCAAAAGATTTCATATTGAAGAACCGGCTTTTGGAGGGGCCTCACCTTATCTGTGAGGTTCGAGGCTCAATTGAGCTTCATCAGTATTTCACTAATACACTCGCCTTTGGGCAGTCGATAATCAAGAGCGGTATCGCATTGCTTTGAGTGATATCCCCTTCCTGCGCTTTTCTTGACCAAATTGAAGCCGTGACATGTCCAGCTTGCTTGTCCCCGCGCCTCTTTTCGCGACCCGCTTACTGTCGATGAGGTTCTGTCGAGCCGAATGGTCGCCTACCCATTCCGCAAGCTGATGTGCTGCCTCATGACCGACGGCGGTGGCATGTTCTCTTCCTCCGGAACAGTCGTGCCGGGCAATACTGCCTGACCGGTCGCAGAACCGAGAGCTGAATGTCGCCTCCTGCCGTGCTTTTTACAATACGCTTTGTCGGACAACCGCTTTTCTGATTATTCCGTTGAACGTCTGGCGATATTCTGTGGCAGATAATCAGTTGCGTGCCGAATGGTCCCTTGGTGGTCAATGCCTCCTGTGGCAAAGCCAGTGCCACGTCTCATCCGACGAAAAAACCCTGCATTCCAGCTTGTGCAAACAGACCAGACAGGTCACGATTTGCGGTGAACAACATCGTAGGGGAGGATTTCAGATGAATATCGTACTAAGATCAGCAGTGGCGGCAGTCGCCCTGACGACACTGGCCGTAACAGCCGCATCAGCCGAAACGCGCATTACGTATAAGTCGGCCAAAACCGGGTCGTCCTATTACCAGATGGGCGTTGAACTGGCCGAAGCCATGAAAGCCGGCACCAACGGCGATGTGATCGTCACAGTCGAAGAAAGCCAAGGATCCGTCCAGAACGTGATGGAAACCAAGGCGCGCGGGGGTGACTATGTGTTCACCACACCACCCGCACTGGTAGGCCTTGCGCAAAAAGGCAAAGCCATGTTCGAGGGCAAGCAAGATCCGGCCTTTGACGAAATTCGCGCGCTTTTCCCGATCCCGTCTTTGACCATGCATTTTGTTATGTCTGCCGACAGCGGTGTGACTGATCTGATGGGGATGGAAGGCAAGACCATTCTACTGGGCAAGGGCTCGTTCGGGGCGACCGAAGGCGCAAAATATATCGAGATGTTCGGGCTGACCGACAAGGTCAAGATCGCGGATGCGGAGCTTTCCAATGCGGTTGCCGCGCTCAAGAACGGTCAGATCGACGGCTTTGTCACCGCAGGTTCGTGGCCCGCACCCAATGTGATCGAAGCGGCGGCGTCTACGACGGTCACGGTCTTGTCACTCAGCGATGACCAGATTGCCCAGACCAAGCGCACGATGCTGACGATCCCTGCGGGCACCTATGCTGGACAAGACGCCGACATCACCACAACCTCGCTGCCGGTTGTGGCCTATACGACCACTGCGATGGATGATGACACGGCGTACCAGCTGACCAAGACATTTTGGGACAGCAAGGCCAAACTCGGCGATACCTCCCCATGGTGGAGCGGCGTCGACCAAGCCATGTTGAGCAATATCGCCGGCAAAATCCACCCCGGTGCCGCGCGCTATTACGCCGAGGCAGGCATCGAGCTGACTGACGCGCAAAAGTAAGCAGCTACCCGTTTGGCAGGCCGGATCACGCATCCGGCCTGCTGTCGCTCTCCAAAGAGACGTCCCCCATGAATACACTTCTCAATGGTCGCATCGCCGCGGCTTTCTGGCTGCTGTTGGCCGCTGGTCTGGTCGGCTATCACCTTGCGCTGATCTTCTCGGGTCTGGTGTCGAATCTGGTTAGCCGGCCGTTGCATATGGCATTCATCCTGCCCTTCGTGCTGGTTCTGGGGGCCACCAGCCGTGCGGGCCTGATCAGTGGTATCGTGCTGGCTGTGCTTGGTATTGGTGCCGCACTTTGGATTGCGTTGAACAATGACATGCTGGGGGATCAATACGGGTTTCTCGAAGGGAATTTCCAAAGAGCGATTGCAATCACACTGCTCGCCGTCACGCTTGAAACCGCGCGTCGTGCCATCGGCTGGCCCCTGCCTTTGGTGGCGGGAACGGCCCTACTTTACGGACTGTACGGCCAATATATTCCCGGCCAGTTTGGCCATTCCGGCACCCCGCTAAACAGTTTTCTGGGTACGCTGACCATTGCCGAAGGCGGCATTTGGGGGTCGCTTACGGGGGTATCCGTCGGGGTGGTGTCGATCTTTGTCATCTTTGGTGCTGTGCTGAACGCGGGCGAGGCTGGCCAGGGCTTTATGAATGTCGCCGCTGCCGCTGCTGGTCGGCTAAAGGGCGGTGCCGCCAAGGTGTCGGTAATTTCCTCGGCCCTTTTCGGCTCTATCTCGGGGTCGGCATCGGCCAATGTCGCGTCAACGGGCGCGATCACCCTGCCCGCGATGACGAAACTCGGCTACCCAAAACGGCTGTCTGCTGCGGTGGAGGCTGTGGCCTCTTCGGGTGGGCAGATCATGCCACCGCTGATGGGTGCGGGGGCGTTTGTGATGGTTGAACTGACGGGCGTGCCCTACACTTCGATCATGGCTGCGGCGATCCTGCCTGCCTTTTTGTATTTCCTTGCCGTCTGGGTCGGCATCAACGCCTACGCGCGGCGCTTTGACCTGAAGGGTGTGGATGCTGCCGACCGCCCTGCCCGGCGCGATGTGATCATCACCTCGCTATTCTTTCTTGTGCCGTTTTCGGTGCTGCTTTGGGCGATGTTCGGCGCAAAATTCACCCCTGAATATTCCGCCGCACTGGCCATTCTTGCGGGGGCCTTGCTGCTGTTCATCAACGCTGACTTGAAAAGCGACCGCGCCCAGATCATTGACCGCCTCACCAGCGCGGTGCTGAACGCGGCCAAACAAGTGTCGATGATTGCGGCCATCATCCTATGTGCGTCGATCATCATCGGGGTTCTGTCGATCACCGGTCTGGGGGTCAAAATCACCTCGTTGATCCTTGAAGGGTCGGGTGGCCTGCTCTGGCCTTCGCTGCTTCTGACCGCCCTCGCCTGCCTGATCCTCGGGATGGAGGTACCGACCACCGCCGCCTATGTCATCTGCGTGTCAGTCGCGGGTCCGGCGCTGACGCAACTGGGGCTTGAGCCGTTACAGGCGCATCTGTTTGTGTTCTGGTTTGCGCTGCTGTCCACCATCACGCCCCCTGTTTGCGGTGCCGTCTTTATCGCGGCGGGCATGATCGGGGAAAACTGGCTCAAGGTTGCGATGACGGCAATGGCGCTAGGCGTTGGTCTGTATATCATCCCCTTGGGCATGATCGCGAACCCCGACATGCTGCGCCTGGCCGAAACACCGATTGCCGCGATCATCGCGATGCTGCGGGTCGCCGTTGGGCTAACGCTTGTATCTTACGGGTTGATCGGCGCGCGCACCCTTGTGCCAACCGTGCTGATGGTCGGGGCCGGGTTGGCCGTTGTATTTTCGGGCGTATTCATTTGAAGCAAGATTAAGTCACCGAAGGACAAACGCCAAAAGGATCAGGCAAATGATCACACTCACGACCCAAATGGAGAGGGAGATGCGCCTGTGCAAACTCAGGTGCCTCAGGCGATCAATCATAGTCAAACCTCTCTGATAGGATACGATGAGACGGCGTGCCGCGCGTGATCAAATGGTCTTCGACGATGTCCATCATGATTGACGGGCCACACAGGACAAAGACCCATTCCTTGAAGTCGTCGGCCGAGAAAACCCGATCCAAAAGCGCTGCATCAATAAACCCTGTCTCGCCCTCCCAACTCTCCGGCGGTTCGGACAAGACAAAGGTCGTGTCCTCCCTATCCAGCTCCTCGCGGTAGGCGATTTGTTCAGCGGATCGGTTTCCGTAAACCAGCTTAACCTTTCGCGGATCATCGGTCAGGCGCATCTGCCTGAGAATTCCCAACAGGGGCGCAATCCCCACGCCGCCCGCGATCAAGGCAACGCCCGGTTCGGGGTGACCGTCGACAGTCAGGCTTCCAAACGGGCCATCCAGATACGCGACCGTATCAGGTTTTATCTGACCGATCGTTCGGGTAAAATCGCCAAGTTCCTTGATCATGAAAGAGATTTCTGGCCCTGCGGCGGGTGCTGACGAAAGGGAGAAAGGGTTCTCTTTCAACGAAAACGGACCATGCCCCACGTTCAGCCAGACAAATTGACCCGCTTGGTAAACCAGACCTGCATGGCCGTCGGGTGTTAAGGTCAATTTCCATTGTTTCGGCGTAACCTGCACAACAGACGTAACACGCCACGCGCGGGCCTTTTCCCGAAGCGGCGCGATCAAGTAAACGTAGAAAAGCGACCCGGCAGCGGCGGCAGTCATTGCCAGCCAGAAGCCGGTCATCACAGTCTGCGATCCATAGCGGCCTGCATATACCGTGTGGTGCAGCAAAAGCACGGCGATCAACAGGGCACCAACACCATGCATCAAGCGCCACGTCTCGTATTTATAGTCTAATTTGCTGCGCCAGATCGCAAGAATGACAAAGCTGGGCAGGATCAGATATGCGGCGATACCTGTGGATAGGTCAGCAATATCGGTCGTGATGACCAGTTGGCGGGTCATATCCCAAGGGCGCTGTCCACCAGACGGTGTACCGCGATATAGAAAAGGGTGAAGCGCCGCAAAACCCAGTGCTATCCTTGCCATGATCTGATGAAACCGCATGGTCACATCCATGCCGATATCATTCGAAATATTCTTGAAGCGGCCGGAGAGCACAAACTCCATAAGGATCATGGAAAACGCAAGAATACCAAGGCCGGAGGCAAGTTCCTGATGGAATGCCCGCGGTGGCCCGCCGACCAGCCAGGACAAGATCAGGGGCAAGGTGACAGCCGCAATATAGCAGACAACCAAAAACAGCGGCTTCATATTCTTTTGTGATCCATTTCTTACGTCGCAGCAATTACTTCAGGGGTCGGCGCTGGCACCCAAGAGGTGTGCCTCAGCCTCTAAACCCCGTCTTTGATCTGGTTAATCAGTGGCGTCGATACCGGCCAGCCAATCATCGGTCGTCCTGAAAAGTGAATTCCAATCAGTATATTCCTTATCCGCGTCCAAGTCTGCCTCCGGGTTTTTTGAGGCCAGGATGCGACGCATGATGAACCGTCGGAAAATATCATACTCTGACGGCAGATATGCACCCGCGACTTGCTCAACACGGCTTGGCACCCAGCCCGTCGCTTCGACGAACTCATCTTTGATCTTATCCAGAGTCTTCCAATCTTCGGCTTCATGCCCCGCAGCGGCAAGTGATACTGACAAAAACAAGGTCGGTTTCGCTTGGAGGTCTTTGGACCGTTCCGCCACAAAATTGGTCAGTGCCCGCTGGTAGTGACCCACATGGACCGATGCCGCCAGAATTACGCCATCAAACCGCTGGAGGTCCATTCGGGTCGCATTCGCGAGTTCCACAAGTTCGACAGAACGCCCGCCATCCACGATGTGATCGGCCAATCTCTGGGCGATCTTTCGCGTTTGCCCCTCTGTGGAAGCATAGGCTATCAGAACTTTCATGCATGTCTCCAATCATAGACGGCAATTTCTAACCGGGGAATTGCGATGCCCTAGCCGCGTTTCTGGATTTGAACATTTTTCAAGGCCGCGGCATTGATCTTGGTCAAACCGGGAAGTTCGACAAAACCAAACGCAGTATATTGACACCCCATGGGAAAGCACCCCAAGATATAGGTGCTTTGGTTCCTGCGATGCGAGTCGCAGGCTAAGAGGGAAGCCGGTGAAATACCGGCGCTGCCCCCGCAACTGTAAGCGGCAAGTGTTGGCCTTTTACCCACTGGTGCATCTGCACCGGGAAGGATGGCAACACATTCGAGCCGCGAGCCAGGAGACCTGCCCAAGCACGATACGATAACCGCGAGCGGAGGGCTTGGGGACGTGTTTATGGTATGGCCCTATTCAGGCGGTACCCTGCGCGCCCCTGTTCCTTTGCAAAACAACCAAAGGATATGGGCATGACCATCACTGTTTATTCGAAACCTGCTTGCGTGCAATGCACAGCCACCACCCGCGCGCTGGACATGCGCGGTCTGGACTACCGCGTTATCGACCTGACACAAGATGCAGACGCGATGAATGACGTGACCGAAATGGGCTACCGTCAGGTTCCGGTTGTTGTGGCGGGTGATGCGCATTGGGCCGGGTTTCGCCCCGATATGATCGGCCAACTGGCATAAATGGGAATGGGCGGGCTGGTCTATTATTCGTCTGCGACGGGCAATACCGCGCGGCTGGTTGCCGCCTTGGGGCGTGATGCCATGCGCATTCCGATCCGCCCGTCCGAACTGATGCCATCCCCTGCCCGCCCCTTTGTGCTGATCTGCCCGACATTTGCAGATGGCGCAGGGCGCGGGGCGGTCCCCAAACAGGTGATCGGGTTTTTGAATGCCCCCGCCAATCGCGCCTTGCTGCGCGGTGTGATCGGTGCGGGGAACCGCAACTTTGGGGCGACATTCGCCCTGGCTGGCGATGTGATCGCCCAAAAATGCAACGTGCCCGTGCTCACCCGGTTCGAGCTGGCAGGAACAGACAATGATATCGCCCGCATCCGCGACGGGCTGGACAAATTTTGGAGAACGCAATGCTTGATGACGGTATAGACGCAGGGATGGATTATCATGCGCTGAATGCGATGCTGAACCTGTACGACTCTCAGGGTCATATCCGGTTTGACGCAGACCGCATGGCAGCGCGTCAATATTTCCTTCAACATGTGAACCAGAACACCGTTTTCTTTCATTCGCTGGACGAAAAACTCAGCTATCTGGTCGACGAAGGATATTACGAAGCGGCGGTGCTTGACGGATACCCGCGCGCCTTCCTTCACCAGATCTGGGAGGCCGCATTTGCGCAAAAATTCCGTTTCCCCACGTTTCTGGGCGCGTTCAAATATTACACCTCCTACACGCTGAAAACCCGAGACGGGAACCGGTTTCTGGAACGCTACGAGGACCGCGTGGTCATGACCGCGTTAACGCTGGCGCGTGGCGATCAGGTGCAGGCGATGGCGTTCATGCACGAAATCCTGTCGGGGCGTTTCCAACCCGCCACGCCCACATTCCTTAACGCCGGAAAGCAAAGCCGAGGGGAGCTGATATCCTGTTTCTTGCTGCGGCTTGAAGACAACATGGAAAGCATCGGGCGCGGTATCAATTCGGCCCTGCAACTTAGCAAGCGTGGCGGTGGCGTCGCTTTGATGCTGACCAACATTCGCGAACAAGGTGCCCCGATCAAAGGGATCGAAAACCAGTCCTCCGGTGTCATCCCCGTGATGAAGCTGCTGGAGGATTCTTTCTCATACGCCAACCAGCTGGGCGCGCGGCAAGGTGCGGGGGCGGTATATCTGAATGCGCATCACCCTGATATTTTGCGCTTTCTTGATACCAAGCGCGAGAACGCAGACGAAAAAATCCGCATCAAGACGCTGAGCCTTGGCGTGGTAATCCCGGATATTACCTTTGAGCTGGCCAAGAAAAACGAGGATATGTACCTGTTCTCGCCGCATGATGTTGAGCGTGTCTATGGCCTGCCGTTTTCAGACATTTCAGTGACCGAAAAATACGCCGAGATGGTCGACAACAAACGCATCCGCAAAAAGAAAATCAACGCACGTGAATTCTTTCAGACCCTCGCTGAAATCCAGTTCGAGAGCGGCTATCCCTACATCATGTTCGAAGACACGGTGAACAGCGCCAACCCGATCAACGGGCGCATCGCGATGTCAAACCTGTGCTCGGAAATCCTGCAAGTGAACGAGGCCAGCACGTTTCACGATGATCTGGGTTATGACCACCTTGGCACGGATATCTCTTGTAACTTGGGGTCGCTTAACATCGCCAAAACGATGGATGGACCCGACTTTGGCGCGACGGTCGAAACCTCCATTCGGGTGCTGACAGCTGTGTCTGAAATGTCGTCGATCAATTCGGTACCCTCCGTGCGGCGTGGCAATGACGAAAGCCATGCGATCGGGCTGGGGCAGATGAACCTGCACGGCTATCTCGCGCGCGAACGCATCCATTATGGCAGCGCCGAGGGGGTCGAATTCACGTCCCTCTATTTCGCCGCTGTCGCCTATCACGCCATTCGCGCGTCGAACCTTTTGGCGCAGGAAAAGGGCGAAACCTTTAAAGACTTCGCGACCTCTACCTATGCAAGCGGTGCGTTTTTTGACACCTACACCACCCGCGACTGGCTGCCCGAAAGTGACGCTGTAAAGGCACTGTTCGAGGGCAAAGACCTTCCCACCCGCGAAGATTGGGCCAAGCTGCGCGATCTGATCATGGAACACGGGCTGTACAATCGCAACTTGCAGGCGGTGCCGCCCACGGGGTCAATCAGCTACATTAACAACTCCACGTCTTCGATCCATCCCATCGTCAGCAAGATCGAAATTCGCAAAGAGGGCAAGATCGGGCGCGTCTATTACCCTGCCCCGTTCATGAACAACGACAACCTCGAATTCTACCGCGATGCCTATGAGATCGGGCCCGAAGCGATCATCGACACCTATGCCGCCGCAACCACCCATGTGGATCAGGGCCTGTCGCTGACCCTGTTCTTCCCCGCCGATGCCTCGACCCGCGACATCAACCGCGCGCAGATCTACGCGTGGAAGAAGGGCATCAAAACCATCTATTACATCCGCCTGCGCCAAACCGCCCTTGAGGGGACGGAAGTCGACGGCTGCGTTTCCTGCACATTGTGAGGCCCGATATGAAAGACCTTGACCACGCCACCGCTGTCCCCCGCGCCATCAACTGGAACCGCATCCAGGACGACAAAGACCTTGAGGTCTGGAACCGTCTGACCGTCAATTTCTGGCTCCCCGAAAAGGTACCGCTTTCCAACGATGTCCAAAGCTGGGCCACGTTGAAACCGGACGAGCGCACGCTGACGATCCGCGTGTTGACGGGCCTGACGCTGCTCGACACGATCCAGAACACCGTTGGCGCGCCGTCGCTGATGCCCGACGCACAAACCCCGCACGAGGAAGCCGTGCTGACCAACATCGCATTCATGGAAGCCGTGCATGCGCGGTCATATTCGTCGATCTTTTCGACGCTATGTTCCACGAAAGAGGTCGATGACGCCTTTCGCTGGTCAGAGGAAAACCCGCATCTTCAGGCGAAATCCCGTTTGATCTTGCAAGAATACAACGCAACAGCCGACCCGCTAAAGCGCAAGATCGCATCGGTGTTTCTGGAGAGTTTCCTGTTCTATTCGGGCTTCTATCTGCCGATGTATTGGTCCAGCCGTGCCAAGCTGACCAACACCGCCGATCTGATCCGCCTGATCATCCGCGACGAGGCGATCCATGGCTACTACATCGGCTATAAATTCCAGCGTGCCACCGAACACTTGCCACAGGCGGATCGTGATGCCCTCAAGGATTTCGCGTTTTCGTTGATGTTCGACCTTTACGAGATCGAGGCGCAATATACCGCAGAGCTTTATTACGATATGGGCCTGACTGAGGACGTGAAAGCGTTTCTGCATTACAACGCCAACAAGGCGCTGCAAAATCTGGGCTACGAGGCGCTGTTTCCCGCGCAAGTCTGCGAGGTGAACCCCGCGATCCTGGCCGCCTTGTCACCTGACAGCGAGAACCACGATTTCTTTTCCGGCAGTGGTTCGTCTTACGTCATTGGCAAGGCCGTGGCGACAGAAGACGAAGATTGGGATTTCTGACATCCGAACATGGCAGCGCTAAATTGCATTGGTGTCCGGCGATACGACGTTGGGCACCAAATGCAGGGCCGCCGATCCAATTACCGATACTCATGCACGGTCATACCGGCTAGGAATGAACACAAGCATTCATTGAAATCCATATCCCGAGCGAGATTTTCAAATGGCCACCGCATCACCCATATTAGCGCGGATGCGCGAGATCCCGAAAGGGATCTGGGTGCTGGGATGCGTGTCCCTGTTCATGGATATTTCATCCGAGCTGATACATGCGTTGTTGCCGGTTTATCTGGTCACCGTGATGAGCGTGTCGATGGTCACGGTGGGCATCATCGAAGGCATCGCAGAGGCAACGGCATCTATCGTCAAGATTTTCTCGGGCGCGATGTCGGACTGGCTGGGTAAGCGCAAACTCCTGGCTGTCATCGGCTATGGCCTTGCAGCGTTCACAAAGCCAATCTTCCCCGTGGCCGGCTCCGTCAACTTGCTGATCGCGGCCCGGTTTGTCGACAGGGTTGGCAAGGGCATTCGTGGCGCGCCGCGCGATGCGCTTATCGCTGATATGGCCCCTGCGCACATGCGCGGCGGCAGCTTTGGGTTGCGGCAATCCCTTGATACTATTGGCGCTTTTCTGGGGCCGCTTCTGGCCATTTTCCTGATGTGGCTGACCACCAATAACTTTCAGGCGGTTTTCTGGGTCGCTGTCATCCCCGCCTTTCTCGCCTTGGCTCTGCTGGTCTTTGCCGTCCACGAACCCGCCAGACCCACCGGCCTGCGCAAGGTAAAATTCCCTCTAAGCTTGCCCGAACTCAACCGCCTCGGGTCAAACTACTGGCTGGTGGTCGCGGTTGCGACGGTCTTCTCGCTTGCGCGTTTTAGCGAGGCTTTTCTGATTTTGCGGGCGCAAGGCATAGGGCTGCCACTGGTGCTGATCCCGATGGTTTTGGTGTTGATGAACGTTGTCTATGCGCTGGTGGCCTATCCGGCGGGGGCGCTGTCGGACCGCTATCATCGCGTAACGCTTTTAATCATCGGATTTTGCGTTCTTATCGCCGCCGATCTTGTGCTTGCATTCGCAGATGGTCTGGTTGGCGTAGGCTTCGGCGTGGCACTATGGGGTTTGCATCTGGGATTAACACAGGGTCTGCTTGCAGCACTTGTTGCCGACACCACCCCACAAGAACTGCGCGGAACAGCTTTTGGAATGTTCCACCTGACCGGGGGGCTGGCCCTGCTGGCGGCAAGTATTCTGGCTGGAGTGCTTTGGGAAGGGTTCGGCGCACAGGCCACATTCCTCTCGGGGGCATGCCTGACGGCGATTGCCTTGGCTGGGCTAGGTCTGTTGCGTTGGTACCTGCCCGCACTGGGTGCTTTTCACAAACCTCAAGAAAACGCCTGATCTCTTGGCGGGCCCTATCTCGTCTACGTCTGAAATTCAGGCGTGGGTATATTACTTATCACTTGCTTCCCGATTGATTGGATAACCGCTTGCAGGACCTTTGACGGGTTGAACCAACATCCGGTCGAGCCATAGATCGCGCTGCGTTCTGAACTGCTCTATGCCGATGGTCATGGCGTCATGGCCCGCAGCAGGCTGCGCCCTATAGGTGCCCAATAGCCTGTCCCACCACGGCAGGTTAAACCCGAAATTGCTGTTCGTTTCCTCGGGCAGGATAGAGTGGTGGACACGGTGCATATCAGGCGTGACCATGATCAAACGCAGAAGCCGGTCCACGACCAGAGGCAGCCGAACGTTGGAATGGTTGAACATCGCGGTGGCGTTGAGCAAGACCTCGAAGATCAAGACCGCCACGGCAGGCGGACCCAAGACCAGCACCATTGCCAGTTTGATCCCCATCGACAGCACAATCTCGATGGGGTGAAACCGCAGGCCTGTCGTGACATCAAATTCAAGGTCAGCGTGATGCATACGGTGCAACCGCCAAAGGGCAGGAACCGCATGAAACATAACGTGCTGTAAATAGATGACCAAATCCAGAACGATGATACTCACAAGAACAGCAACCCAAGCCGGTGCCTCGATTAAATTGAATAATCCCCAGCCGCGTTCTTGTGCGATGATGGCCAAACCGACCGCGAGGATCGGAAAGGTCAGGCGCAAAACAATTATGTCTATGACCACCAAGGCCAGATTGTTTGACCAGCGGATCACCCGCGGAATATCGCGCCGGCGTCGCGGGGCGAGCACTTCCCAAAGCGCCATGATTGCCAAAACGACAAGGAACACCCCAAGGCGCAACTGCGGCTCGGCAGCAAAGATGTGTTCTGACGTCGGCATTTTTGATCCTTCCCGTGAATCTTCGGCTCAATAACGGGCCCCTTTAAGTGACCGTGAACTGCCCCATCATCCCCGCATCTTCATGCTCGAGGATATGGCAGTGGAACATATAAGGCGTCTCTTGCCCGGCGGGTTGGTCAAAACGCGCGATGATTTCTGCTTCGCCGGGCACCAGAACTGTATCTTTCCAGCCTGTGTTTTCAGGTCGCGGCGGCGCGCCGTTCTCGCTCAGCACACGAAACCGTACACCATGCACGTGGAACGGATGGGCGATCATCGTGCTGCGGATGCGCCAACGTTCGACAGTGCCCTGCGCGACCGCAAAATCGATCCGTCCCATATCATAGGGGCGTCCATTGATGGCAAAGCCGCCGCCGCGCATCATGCCGCCCATCCCCATATCAAGCGAGATATCCCGCGTTTCGACCTCGGTTCCGGCCAGGTCCTCCAACACACCGTCCAGTTTGTCTGGCAGGCGGGTGATACGCGCGGGCAGCGCCGCGTCGACCGCAAAAGGCAGAACGCCATATGGCTGGGCCGGATCGCTCAACAGGACAGGTGCCTTGCCGTCTGACATATCCACTAGCACCTCGGCGCGTTCACCCGGCGCAAGGGTCAGCGTGTTCAAAGCAATCGGTTCGGGCAGGAACCCGCCATCCGTCGCGACCAGATGCATCGGCCGCGTATCGTCGAAAAATAGCGTGTAGACACGCGCATTTGACCCGTTGAGCAGGCGCAGCCGCACGATCCCCTGCGGCACGACCGCTGTCGCGCCCGCTTGGCCGTTGACCAGCAAACGGTTGCCCGCAAACCCGTGCATCACGTCCATCATCGAGGGATCATAAACCATGCGGCCCGCGTTATCGAAACGGCGATCTTGCAAGACAAGGGTCAGGTCATCGACACCATAGGCCGATGGTAAACCGCGCGCGTCGTCTTCGCCGTCGGTGATGTGAATGACCCCCGCGAGCCCGAAATACACCTGTTCTGCCGTGCGCTCGTGGATATGGGAATGATACCAGATGGTCGCGGGGTCTTGGGCGATATGCATCTCTGGTTGCCAGCTTTCGCCCGGTGCGATCGGCAGATGCGGGCCGCCGTCATGTTCTCCGGGCACCAAAAGGCCATGCCAATGGGCGCTGACCGGGGCCTTGAGCCCATTTTTTACGTCTGCAGCCAGATCCCCGTTCTTGAGGATAACTGTCGGCCCCAGATAGTCTTGGTTAAACCCAACCGTTGGTGTGGCCACCCCGCCAAGAAAGGTTTGACTGCCCGACTGCGCTTGCAAAGACAGACGCCCCGTTGAGCGTGTATCAAGAAGCGGCGGCATGGACAGACGCTGCTTGGGGGTTTGTTCTTGCGCAAATGCACGCGCAGCCCCGTGCGACAGGGCTGCTGCGGCAGCAAGGGCGGTTGCAGAAGAACTCAGGAACTGACGTCTTTTCATGGGAGCCTTTCAGCGCAATGTTTGACCAAAACCGTGCTGATCATGACCCTACATCTTAAATGTCTGCTTGCCCAAGATTTAGTCAAGTAACGCCTTCTTGCGCGCATTGAATTCTTCAGCGTCGATCTCGCCCTTCGCGAACCGCTCGTTCAATATCGCCAGGGCGTTGGTGTTTGGCTGCAATGCAGTGCCACCATTGGGCAGGCGCAAGATAAAGATAGTGGCCACGACGATCCCGACGATCAGCAAGACCATGAATACCGGCCCAAGAAACATGCCGAAGCCGCCCCACTGACTGTCGCCCCACATCATATCGTGCCCATGGAAGGACTGCTCGTAAAGTTCTGGAACTTCAACAACTTGCGCCGCAGCTGATGTTGCCGTCACCGCGGCCAAACCTGCGATCCGCGAGATATTTTTCATTGGCATCTGACGTCTCCTATTATGCGGCTCCAACAGCCGTCATTTTCGCAGATACCATCGAACCAGAGGGGCCATTGTGATCTACATCAAGCAGGCAACAAAGGTCATGCCTGCCCGCCAAAAGAAACTGCAACCGCCTGCACCGATGTCGGCTTTATCTTTCGCACACTCGCAATCGTTTCATGTTACGAGGTGTGATTGGGCCCTTTGGTGCTGCCAAGTTGCTTGCAACCCAGCACGCTCTTCCAAGAAGTCTCTTTTACAATTCGAAAAGGTGGACGGAATGCTCACATTACATGCGATACCCGATGCATTTACCATCAGTGAATGTGCGCTGATTATTGCGATGGTTTCCGAAGCGTCAACCGATGAAGCTCTCCTCGTCGGTCGCAATAAAAATCACAATCTTCGTAAAGCGGAGTTGGTATGGACTGATAACGTGGCTGGCATGGAGTGGGTGATGGAGCGCCTGATCGAGATTGTCCGGAGCGCCAACAAAGATCAGTACGGGTTTGACCTGCACGAGTTTGCCGAAAGCCCTCAGGTGGCAATCTACAAGTCGTCAGATAGCGGGCACTTCGCCTGGCACTCCGATATTGGCGGCGGTCCGGCCTCGGGAAAAAGAAAGCTCACGCTCGTTCTGCAATTAAGTGCCGCCGATACCTACGAAGGCGGCGATCTGGAAGTTATGCCTGGCGCTCAGATACTCACCGCCAGTCGCGCTCAGGGGTGTGCCAGTGTTTTTCCAAGCTTCACACTTCATCAGGTGACGCCGGTCAAAGGTGGCATACGTTATTCATTGACTGTTTGGGCGCACGGTCCTGCATTCAGGTGAAACACCATCAATACCCCTTGCAGGCCCCCTTTATCGATTAATCGCAGATAGCCAGCCAAGCAGTCGACAGTGCCGGCGCATTGCGTTTGCTGATCCATATGCCGATTATCGCGACTCCGGCAGCGATCAACCAGGGGGCCGGGTTGGAGGTATGAAAGGTGATCCAAAATAAGGTCATCTCTTGCCCCCCGCGGGCAAGGTGGCGGCTGTGAAACACCAACTCAACCAAACCGCAAACGCCCAGCGTGCCGATAACAGCAGGCCCTACGGTTTTGAAATACGGGCCGATTAATCCTACCCATCTGTTCTGCCCGATAACAGATAGATGCATGATCAAGACACCAGCCAGACCCGAGGGGAAAAACATCACTGCGGCCAGAAACAAAACCCCGACATATAGCTGCCACAGATCGGTATGCAGGCTAAGTACCGTTTGTAGCAATGTGAACACGACTGCCCCCAGGATCGGCCCATAAAAGACCCCGATCCCTCCCAAAAACGCAATCATCAGTATGGTTCCCGAAGCCTGTACGCTGAGGTTTTCAGCCGTGGCCAATTCATAGTTTATCGCAAACAACCCTCCGGCGACACCGGCGAAAAAGCCCGCGGCACAGAACGAAAAAAACCGGACCCACCGTGCCGAATATCCCAAATACTCCGCGCGTTCGGGATTGTCCCGGACGGCATTGGCCATCCGTCCCATCGGCGTTTGGGTGAACAAATACATGAGGCCAACAGAGACAACCAACCAGAAGGAAATCAGATAATAGACTTCTATCTGGCGCAAAAATTCTACGCCAAAGAACGGCACGCCAAGGGTCCTGTCGCCGCCGACCCCGCCGCCACGGAAGAACGAATAACCAATGATCGAATACGATGCGACCAGTTCGACCACGCCTAGCGATATCATGGCGAACACGGTGCCTGACCGGCGGGTCGAAAACGACCCGATCAGCATTGCCATACCCATAGAAAAGAAACCGGCAAACAAAGGTAGAAAGGGAAGTGGAATGGGGACACCGACCGCCTGCAGATGGTTCATCACATGAATGCACATGAACCCGCCAAAACCTAAATAGATCGCATGACCAAAACTCAGCATGCCTGCCTGACCTAGCAACATATTGTAAGAAAGCGCGAAAATGATGGTGATCGCCATTTGGTTCATGATGGTGATCGTCGAATTTGCTGCAAAAACGGAAGGCAACATCGTCAAAATCACAACTGCGGCAACCCATGGCAACAGGGTGTTCGACAAGGAACGAAGGGCAACATCCGGACCGCGCAATACAGAGTTGTTCTTTTTCATATATTTACGCAATTCATTCCAATTCGACCGGAACCGGCGCAGATACAAGCGCCGCGGTCCTGAAACAACTGACACCAACCGTCGGGTTACTCAACGGCTGCAGGCTGATGAACTTCAATCATCTTTCTTTTGGGTAATAAAAATCGCTTAGCAGCCCCTATGCCGGCCCGTGTGATGGCAGGCGCAATAGGTGCGTTTATGGGATGTGCCAAACGAACTGCGGAAGGGCCGTCAGCGTGACGTTTGCCCGCCTTGCACAGCCAGGCTCGCAACCGTGACAGTTGCGCCTGCGGAGATCGCTTCGGCATAGGCCGCCCCCACTGGCGTAGGCCGCATCTTGTTGTCCACCAGATTGATTGCGGGCACCTTGCCCTTCCAAGGATAGGGGTTCGCGGCAAACCAGGCGTACCGCTCGACAAAGGGCAGGTCATCCAACATGCGCACTGCGGCTTGCGCAAATCTCGCATTGGCCTGATACGTTGCGCGGCCCGGTCTGGACCAGTCGATAAAGGCGAACTCGGTCACCCAGATGGGTCGCCGGTATTCCTTGTGAACCGCAATCAGCCATTTGCGAAATGCGGCCACGTCGCCATTTTTCGAATAGTAGTGAACCGCCATGAAATCGACGCGCAGACCGCGCCGTTCGACCTCGTTCATGAAATTCCGCTGCCAGGACTTTTGGCCGAGTGCTCCCTCTTGGGTGGTTGCCGGGCTGCCAAGACGCAGACCGGATGCCTCGAGCCGTGGCCAAAGCGCGACAGCCTGTTGAACACTCATTCCGGCCTGATGGCTCCCGCCATGCCCGTCTGGTTCGTTAAAGCCCAGAAGGGTGCTTGGCTTGCGGCTGGATCGGATCTGATCATCGATGTTTGCCGCAGTGTGAATCATTGGGACGAATTCGACAGAGCGGCGGCGATTGCCGTCTTGCCAGATTTCGTCTGCCCGCCAGTTATAGTACCAGCCAAGACCACGCTGGCTCTCGATCCACTCAAGCGTTGTATAACTTGGGTTTTCCCAAGCGCCTACACCGGCGCTCTGCGCCACCGCAGCTTGTGCCATCAAAATCAATGCCCCGACGAACGACGAGACCTTCCGGGCCATAGTCATATCTCTGGTCTCCTTGATTTATTCTGTCGCAATGTTGGTCCTCAGCCGCGGTAGCAGCGCGAACGCTGGCCAAAGCCGGCGGGCGAACAAATCCAGCTGCCAGAACCCATTTGCCGCACGCGCACGACAGGCTTTCCCAAACGCGGTAGGGAAAGCAGGTTGAGGCTCGCCTTGGTGGTCTGCGTCCGCGTCTTTGTTGATTTGTTCTGGTCTGCAAAGGCTGCGCCAGCGCACAACGCGGTTGCCACGATCGCGCCGGCCAAGATACGGGTGGCGGGCCGGATGCTCTGTCTGGTGATGGTCATGGTTGCTGCTCTCCGTCATTTTAGGTTGATGACCGCCCCCGCCCAAAGGGACGGATACCGTCTTGTGTGAAGGAAGATGTTCTATGATGGGGGATGATGACGCCCTTTCGCAGGCGAAAAGGCGGCGAAATTTGGGCAAATTGGGTCAGGGCCCCGATTGGCGGCCAGGCCGAATGCAAAAACATTTGTGAGAAAGTCCGCGCGGCAAAACAAATTACCTAAGTTGCGCGAGAACGCGCACTCTGCGTTTGCCATTAGACTGCTCCTCTCGACCGTAGCTCAAATTATCTCGGTCTTGCGCCGAGCTAAAACGGTGGGTAGGGGCGTAACTACAGCAAGAATGGCATCGAGAAAACAGCCTTGGTCCCGTCTATGTCGCGCACAGCAAGATTTCCGCCCCATATGGTCTGGAAAGAGGCGGTTTCAGGTCTGCTTTTACCTGATCAAATGCTACTAAATCGTTGATTTATTTAGTACACGCTATGAGTGCAGTATCGTGACGCTTGCATCGGCAGTATACCGCCGATGCAAGCGCAATTTGGTTACTCGAGGATATTGTGGTCGAAGCGCCAGTCCGGCAGACCAAACCCATCAGGCCATGGATAGACCTCGGGATAGTTGAAGTAGACAACCGCGATCAGCCGATCAAGCCCGTCGAGATCTTGGCGGATATCCTCGTTCCAGCGGTCGAAATAGGCCTGGTCGCCGACATATCCCAACTCTGCCACAATGATCGGCTTGTTGAATTGCAGCGCACGTTCGTAGCGCGGATCAAGAACCTCGCGAAAGCTGCGCTCTTGCCCGGTGATTTCTTTTTCCCAGGCTTGCAGCCCAAACACCGACAAACCGATCACATCGACATAGTCGTCGCCCGGATAGTATTTTTCCATGCCTTCCAGACCAAGCGGCGACCACATGAAATCAATGTCCGATGCCTCTTTGCGGCAGACATCGACCATGCGTTTATAGGCGGCAATATAAGTGTCTTTGTCCCAACCAGCCCAGATGAACTGGCCTGATACGTCTTCCATTTCATGCGCCCAACGCACGGTTACCGCACTCTGGAAGCCACTGAAGATTTTGCAAATTTCGGCCATGTTGGTGTCGAAATCGCCGTTCTGGATACCTGCCATCAAGACAGAAGGCCGGTTCCGCTCGTTTCGCGTCCAGGTCCAGGGCTCGATCGTGGCCAGAATAGAGCGGCCACGCTCGGTCGCATAGGCGTCAGCTTCCAGAAGCGATGGAAGGTAGACATCCTGCCAGGGCAGGAAAAGATGCTCGATGCGCACGTCAGCATCTTCACTGAAGGTACCTTCGGGATCGTAAACGCCAAATGGCAACGATCCGGGTGGTGCGGCCAGAGCTGTCGTTGCCGACAAAAGCGTCGCAGCTAGGATGCCTGGTAGGTGCAGGCCTTTAGGATTGCAGGTCATTGGATATCCTCCTTTTGCTAGAAATTAATAAGATTGTTCCAGAATTCGGGATTCCACCGAAATCTGACATTGTCGCCTCCGCCCATTCCGGCACCCGACACCATGTATTCGTAGGAGACAATTTCTGCGTCCACCAAGCCAACGCTGAGGGCGAGTATGCTTTCTGGGCCCCGGAACACCAGGGCCCATATTAACAGCACCGACAACATGGGCACAGTCAGCACCTGGATCGGGATCGCCGATAGAGCGTGGCGGATCGGGATCGCGTTGTCCCTGATGTGCCGGATCACGATGACGATGGTGATCACGGCATAGATGGAACCGTTCATCAGTGTGATGAAATAAAAACCCAGTGCCTCGTCCAACTCGTTGACCAGCAGAACCGGCAGGATACAGCCCAAGGCCAGCGCTGCGTAGGGCAGCACAACCCGGAGCGGAAGCAATGCCTCGGCGGCTTCGCCCTTGGGAGTTATGCGGAAATCGACAAAGCGGCCTGATATCCGGTCGCGCAGGGCCATTGTGCATCCCCACAGCACCCAAGGCCACTGGAGCGCGAGAAACAGCGCCTTTTCCCAGCCAAGCACCTTGGCGTCGCGCGGGCGAAAGAAACCGTCGCGCTTGATCGCAAAGGCCATCATTGTCGCCCCAACGGCTGGCCAGATCGCGTGGAATACAAAGGCGGGGTACGTGACATCGGCATAGCGCATGTCGAACACGACCGCAGCAATCGGCATCAGATAGAGAACCAACATGAATGTCGCGAAGAGCGGATACCAAAGTTGGCAGAACACGAACTGAAACTTGAGCCGTGGCGGCAGCGTCGGAAGATAGCGCGACGTGTGGCTTAGCAGCAGCGTCAAAAGGCTGCGCGACCACTGAAATTCCTGCGTGCATAGGTCGGCGATGGTCGCGGGCCCGTCGCCTACAGCGAGCGCATCAAGCGCATGCACACCGCGCCAGCCGCCTGCGTTTAACAGCATCGAGGTGGAATGATCCTCGGCCAGTTCGGGGCCCAGCCCGCCGACCTCGCGAAGCGCGCGGGTGCGCACGGCATAATGCGAGCCGATGCACATCGGGACTAGCGCCCCAGCATATCCCGCCTGGAAAACCCCGTGAAAACCCGCCTCGGTGTGCAGGCGTGTCCGTGCGGCCCAGCTTTGCGCCGCGTTGGCCGCGCACATCGATGGCGCACTGACATAGCCGACCTTGGGGTCCGCAAAACCGCGCAGAATTTCCGCCAGATAGGTCGGGCTGGGCACATGGTCCGCATCGAATTGCGAAACGAAATCATAGCGGTCATAGCCATAGTGATCGTAGAAGAAGGCCAGATTGCCTTCCTTGCAGCGTGTGCGCCGGGGCCATTGTGCACGATGATAATCGGGCCGGTCCTTGCGCGTTGAAATCTGGACCCCATGCGCATCGCACCAGGCGATGGTGTCGGGCTGCGGGTCTTCATCGGCAAGCCAGGTGTCGTGCGGATAAGTTTGCGAGAGCATTGCCTCCAGTGTTCGTTTGACCACGGAAAACGGCTCGGACGGCGTTTTGGTCACGATCATGGCGGCGCGGGTTTCGGCCGGGTCGGGCAGACCACCTGCGGGCACCGCTGCGCGGCGAAAGATCAGGATGAAATAGGCCTGCATGAACAAGAGCCAGGCAAAGGCGGTCGTTGCCACCCAGTATTGAGCGCCGGGCAATATATGCGCCGGGTCCAGCCACCAGATCCAGAACCACAGCGTTACCCCGCCCCAGAACAGAATAAGAAGATTGTACTTTACACGCGTTCTCCCTGTCAGCAGCCGGCGCATATATCCTTGCGCCGTGCCTTCTGGCCTAGGTGGCACCAAAGGTGCGGTTGAAAGGTTTTCAGACGTTTGTGTCATGGCGCAGGGCGAGCCCAAAATGGGGGGCGGCATCGCAAACGATCGTGTCGAGATCGGATCGCGTGGCCCGGAAATCGAGCTTGCGTTGTGCTGACGAGGGATCGGCCACAAGCGCTGGCGGATCACCGGGGCGACGCGGCGCGTCTACCGACGGGACAGTCCGGCCCGTGACGCGCGCGACCGCGGCGCAGACCTCGCGGATTGACTGGCCTCGCCCGGTTCCAAGGTTCAGCGCGAGAGGCTCGCCGCCCAGTTCAAGGTGGTGCAAAGCCTTGAGATGCGCAGCTGCCAGATCGCTGACATGAATATAGTCGCGAATGCAGGTGCCGTCCGACGTATCGTAATCCGTTCCATAGACCTTGAGGCCCGGATGCGTTCCAGCAGCCGCCATGAGGGCCAGTGGGATCAGCCGGGTTTCGGGATCATGCCGTTCTGACAATTCACCCTCCGGGTCGGCACCGGCAGCATTGAAATAGCGCAAGATCGCATAACGAAGTCCAAAGGCCTGTGCCTGGTCGCGGATCATCTGCTCGCCCATCAGCTTGGTCCAGCCATATGGATTAATTGGCACCTGCGGCGCATCTTCGCGAATCGGAACGCTTGGCGGGATACCGTAAGTCGCGCAACTTGACGAAAACACCAGCCGGTCAATGCCGGACGTCTTCATCGCAGCCAGCAGCGAAATAAGCCCGCCGACATTATTGTCATAATATTGGTCCGGCCGCGCAATCGAATCCGCGACGACAGCAAAGGCCGCGAAATGCATCACGGCAGTGGCCTTGTGGCGGCGCAAAACATCCTCGATCCCCGATCTGTCGCGCACGTCAATCTGTTCCAGCGGGCCCCATTTCACCGCATCGGCATGTCCGGTGCTCAGGTTGTCGACGGTGACAGGCAGATAACCCGACGCGGCAAGTGCCTTGCACGCGTGGCTTCCCACGAAACCTGCACCTCCGGTCACGATGACGGCAGTTGCGGTCATGAGCTCAGCCCTCCGCCGCTGAAGTTCGCGCCAGTTCGGCTTCGAAATAGGGGATCGTCTTGAGCAGCCCCTGGTCTTGCCCCGTTTTAGTTCCGGTCTCTTTCGAGCAATGTTTGCTATGAAGGAGATAAGGAATGGCAAAGCGATACACAGACGAGTTTCGGCGTGATGCTGTGCGAATGGCGACGACCAGCGGCTTAACGCGCCCGCAGCTTTCATCGGATTTAGGGGTTGGCGTCTCCACGCTGAACAAGTGGGTTCAGCAACATCAGCACGACGATCTGATGTCTGGGCCGCATGAGGATGTTGAGAAGGAAAACATCCGCCTTCGCAAAGAAGTCCGGCTACTGCGCGAGGAGAGGGAAGTGCTAAAAAAGGCGGCAATCTTCTTTGCAGGCGAAAGCCGGTGAGGTTCGCCTTCATCGACGCCTGGAAGGAAGCTTGGCCCGTAGAATTTCTCTGCCGTATCATGCAGGTCACGTCTCGTGGGTTTCGTGCGTGGCGGATACGCCCAATGAGCCAACGGCAGCGAGATGATATGGTACTTCTCGCCCACATCCGTGAGCAGCATCGGCTTAGCCTGCAAAGCTACGGACGCCCACGGATGACTGAAGAACTGCAAGAACTGGGGCTGAGCGTCGGCCACGGGCGTGTGGGCCGTTTGATGCGCGAGAACGGCATCAAGGTCGTCAGGACCCAAAAATATAAGGTCACAACAGATAGCGATCACACGTTCAACATCGCGCCCAACCTGCTGGATCAGGACTTCACTGCGGATGGCCCGAACCAGAAATGGGCCGGTGATATAAGTTACATCTGGACCAGCGAAGGCTGGCTATATCTGGCTGTCATCCTCGACCTCTACTCTCGCCGCGTCATCGGCTGGGCTGTCAGCAACCGCATGAAACGGGATTTGGCGATCCGGGCGTTGGACATGGCTGTGGCGCTACGGCAACCGCCCGAAGGCTGCATTCACCATACGGATCGCGGGTCGCAATACTGTTCCAACGAGTATCAGCGCCGCCTGTCAAAGCACGGCTTCAAGGTCTCGATGAGCGGCAAGGGCAATTGTTACGACAATGCGATGGTTGAGACATTCTTCAAATCCATCAAGGCAGAGCTGATCTGGCGCAATCGTTGGGACACACGCCGCCAGGCAGAAGGCGCGATATTCCAGTATATCAATGGCTTCTATAATCCACGCCGACGTCACTCATCGCTCGGCGGGAAAAGCCCCTTGGCATTCGAACGAAAGGCCGCATAAATGAGTTGAGAGACCGGAACGTAACCGTGACAAGACCACCCTCGCGCAGCGAGAATTTCGGTTTCCAGCCCAGCAGGGTATGGGCCCGCGCGATATGCGGCCGTCTCTGCATCGGGTCGTCCTCGGGAAGATCCTTGAAGACCAGCCGCGACCGACCTTGCGTCAACTCGAGAACCTTCTCGGCTAGCTCCATGATGGTGAACTCATCGGGGTTGCCCAGGTTTACGGGTCGGGCAAGATCTGCTTCGGTGTACATCAGGGCCATGAGGCCCGACAAAAGGTCATCGACATAGCAGAAGGACCGTGTCTGCATTCCGTCTCCGTAGACGGTCAGATCGGAGCCTGACAGTGCCTGTACAATGAAGTTCGACACCACACGACCGTCGGCAGGATCCATCATGGGGCCATAGGTGTTGAATATGCGCGCAACCCGGATATCGACGCCGCGGTGCTTGTGGAACTCGTAGAACAGCGTTTCGGCGGCCCGCTTGCCCTCGTCGTAACAGGAGCGCGGACCCATAGTCTGGACGTTTCCGCGATAATTTTCGACCTGCTGGCTGATCAACGGGTCGCCATATACTTCTGACGTAGAAGCCTGAAGTATCCGCGCACCTGTCTGGCTGGCCAGCTTGAGCAGGTTCTCGGAGCCAATCACATTGGTCTCGAACGTCGCGATCGGGTCCATCTGGTATTTCGGGGGCGAAGCCGGGCTTGCCATGTTGAAGATGAAATCTATCGGTTCCGCGGGCTCAAACTTTTGGATGACGTCATGCTGGACAAACGCAAAATCCGGATCATCGAGCAGCGAAGAGATGTTGCTAAAACGCCCCGTCGAGAGATTGTCGACGCAGATCACCCGTGCGCCCCGATCAAGATGGGCGCGACACAAGTGAGACCCCAGAAACCCCGCGCCACCAGCCACCATGACAGTCTTCCCGGCCATGGACGTCGCAATATCGTACTTGGCCTTTGTGTCCGGCTTCATTTCTATAATCCTTGTCATAGCAACTTACCTTTCTTTCGGCGATTATCGCCGTGTGGGACGGGCCGAAGGGGCTTCTTGCTGCACGGTCGCTTCCCGGGCTTGAGGCTGCGCTGAGCGCGAAATGTCTGGCGACCCTAGTGCAGATGGCCGATCAGGGCGGTCCGCATTTATGTCAGTCGAGGCAAGATCCTTTGTCCAACGTGGGCCTAGGGTTATGACTGTAGCTTCATCTCAACTCGGCAACTTTGACACATATCAATGTGTTAACTTGGCCATATTGACATACATCAATGTGTCTAAAGCTCGGGCACACGAGAATTGACGGTATCAAGACGTCATATTCTGCGCGGTGGCATTGGCAGCCGGACACGCGGAATGTGGATTGGAGCAATCTGGGTGCCTGAGACGTGGTGCCCCTTTGAGCAAACGAAAGAGGTCACGCCATGTCATCCGATTTCACAGCAACAAATGGTCCATGCGGCCCGACAGCACCCACATCACGGGCACGTCGTGTGGCATCTATCCTGGCAGTCTGCTTGGCTATTTCTGCCTGCGAGAGCACCACGGACCAGACCCCAATTCTGGCAGATACGATGAAACCTGCACCCGAAACGCTGTTGCGGATGTTCGCGAACCGGACGGAAGGCTGGAATCGGGGATCGGGAAGTTACTATGGCGCGGATGGCACCTGGCGGGCCGTCAATACCACCGAGCAGAGCTTGGGCTTGGGGCGGTGGTATGTGACGACCCAGAGCAAACTATGCACCGAGAGTATCTGGCGCTGGCGGCAGGACTTCGGCACCGAAACCGGCGAAAAGACGACAAGCTGCCGCTATTTCCGCAAGGATGCCGACGGTCAGCTCTGGTCGACCAGCGAGAGTGCCGATGGGCCCTGGTATCCGTTCAACAAGGACCGGCTCAGCCGCGGCAATCAGATCTCATCGGAGTTCACACGGTTGGCCCGTTATCTGGAGATTGCCAAAACGCCCTGAGGATCGAGACGGCCCATGTCTGAAGCAAAGGGTCGAACCAACGGTCTGGCGATCCCTAAGCGGGTTCTGAAGACCGGACACTCCTTAAAATTCGGCTATGTCGCAACCTTCAGGGTTTCAAAGTAGTTGGCGACACCATCAAATAATTCTGCACTCGATCCATCCACCGCATTACCAGACAATCCAAGCCAGCCTATGCGCTCCTCGAATTGTGTCTGGGCCGCTAATGCGGATTCGATTGAGGCAAGACGGCTCACGTAATCCACGTGCCATGGCCAACTGAACCAAGCTTCGTTTGTGTGATCAACAATGGTATTTTCGCCGTCGGAAATTTCATACTCCATGACCAATCCGGGCATCTGATCGCCAAAAAGCATCCCCCAATAGCTGGAGGGGAAACGTTCTTCATTTGGTGTAAAGAGAATGCGGGTCAGACAATCAAATTTGAAGTCAATTTTTCTTTCCTTGGGCGTAAGGCCAATTGCGTTGATCACCTTTGATGGCCAGTCGAGGGTCAAGACTTTGTTATCAAGCCTGAAGCCGCCACCCGACAGCGAAGCAAAGCTGTTCGTGCTGGAAACAAGGGCACGCACCGGAAGGAGCAGTCCAAATTCGGATTCCACCAAAGAATCGAATTGAGAGTCAGGGTTCATATTTGCCTCCATAGTATCCAAGGTCGTATTTGGCACCGTGTTGCTCAGGATGGCATGACATTGATCAATCAGACCACTCTGCAACCATTTGTACTATGCCAATCAGCCTTTCGCGCGACAAGTGCGCTTTGATCGCAGCGCCAGCCAGATTCAATCACCAAAGAGTCCGATGAATATCTTACGCACCCGCAGTGATATCTCTTCTTTGCGTTCTTAAAGAACGGTCTCGAAGGAATTCTGCAAGGCGCGCAAACCCTTGCGGACAGTGATGCCCTGCTCTGGTTGTTCGAAGTAACGGGTTCGCATGCTCCGACGCCAGACGTGAATGCCGGAATGCGCCCTAGAAATCCAACATCAACACATGCAATAATTTCATAAACTTGGAGGCGTGATATGAAAGTAACGGCGAAAGACGTGGCCCTACATGCGGGGACTTCAGTGTCAGCTGTCTCAAGAGCGTTTCGCCCTCAGTCCTCGCTCTCCGCTGAAATGCGGCAACGGATTTTGCGTACGGCAGCAACGATGGGCTATACAATTCCTGCCCAGAGGCTTGCCGCGAAAAGCGGGTCCAACACAATTTCACTGGTCGTGGGGGATGTATTGAACCCCTTTTATCCTTCAATCCTTGAAGAATTTGCCAGCGCAGTTCTAGGTAGCGGCATGTTGCTAGATTTGCATGTTGTGCCAAAAGGCGAAAGCGTTGACAGTGTCATGGCCCATGTTTTCAATCAACGACCGAGCGCTGTTGTGGTCACATCAGCCACGCTTTCATCCGCTTTAGCCGAGCATTGTATGAAAAAGGGAATCCCAGTTGTTTTGTTTAACCGTGTCCAGATCAATACAGCAGTCTCTGCGGTGTGCTGTGACAACTACGCAGGGGCACAACAGGTCGCGAACCACTTGTTATCAAAGGGATACCGGAAGATCGCTTTTGTTGGCGGGGTGAAAAATACATCAACCCATTTGGAGCGATGGCGCGGTTTCGAAGATCGAATGACCCAAGCAGAAATGCCGGTTTTTAAATCCGTTTCGGGCCAATTCGATTACGAGACTTCATTTGACGCAGTCCGAGATCTTTTAACCAACGATGCACCTCCCGATGCGATCTTTTGCGCCAACGACATTATGGCATTTGCTGCGATTGATGCTGCAAAATCCATAGGGCTCTGCATTCCTGATGATTTGGCAATCGTGGGGTTTGATGATGTGCCAATGGCGGCATGGCGGTCGTATCGCTTAACAACTGTGCGCCAAAGAATTCGACTAATGGTCAAAGACACTCTCACATTGATATCCCAGCTTATTGAGGATCCCGGCGCAACCGGAACGATCAGGATAACGCCCGGCCACTTGATCGAGCGGGACACCACCTGAATTTTTGCGCAATGAAATATTTCATCGTCATGTACATTTATTGCAGGGGATTAAGCCCTTCGATATCCAGAAAAGGAATTTAGCCAACGCTCTGCGAATGAGGACACCATCATGACAATCAGCTATTTGAAGACCGGCAAGCCAGAGTCAGACCGCGCCGACGAAGACGCCAAAACCCGCAGTGTTGTTGAAGCCACCCTGAAGGACATTGAAGAACGCGGCGACACCGCCGTGCGCGCACTTTCCGAAAAGTTTGACAACTACTCTCCCCTCTCCTTCAAGTTGTCTCAGTCAGAAATTGATGCTCTGATGGCTCAGGTAAGTCCGCGCGAGATGTCAGACATCAAGTTCGCGCAAGAGAACGTGCGCCGCTTTGCCCAAGCGCAGCGCGATTCCATGCAAGATATTGAAATCGAAATGCAACCGGGCGTGATCCTTGGGCATAAAAACATTCCAGTGCAATCGGTGGGCTGCTATGTGCCCGGCGGCAAATTTCCCATGGTCGCGTCGGCACATATGTCTGTGGCAACGGCTGCGGTTGCTGGGGTGCCACGGATCATCGCCTGCACGCCCCCGTTCAATGGTGCCCCCAATCCGGCAGTGATCGCGGCAATGCATCTGGGCGGCGCACACGAGATTTACGTCATGGGCGGCATTCAGGCCGTTGGGGCGATGGCCATCGGAACCGAAACAATAGAACCGGTTCACCTGCTTGTTGGCCCGGGCAATGCATTTGTTGCCGAGGCAAAGCGCCAGTTGTTCGGGCGCGTTGGAATCGATTTGTTTGCCGGGCCAACAGAAACGATGGTGATCGCGGATGAAACAGTTGACGCCGAACTATGCGCAACCGACCTGCTTGGGCAGGCGGAACATGGGTATAACTCCCCTTGCGTGCTTCTGACAAATTCCAAAAAACTCGCGACAGAGACAATGGCCGAGATCGAGCGCATCCTGAAAATCTTGCCAACTTCAGGCACAGCGCGGGTATCTTGGGAGGATTACGGTGAAGTCATCGTTTGCGATACCTATGAGGAAATGCTGCAAGTTGCCGATGGTATCGCCTCGGAGCATGTTCAGGTCATGACCGATCGCGATGATTGGTTCCTTGAACATATGACCTGCTATGGCGCGCTGTTTCTTGGCCCGCGAACCAACGTGGCAAATGGTGACAAAGTCATCGGTACAAACCACACGCTTCCGACGAAAAAGGCGGGCCGCTATACGGGCGGTCTTTGGGTCGGAAAATACCTCAAAACGCATTCGTACCAGAAGATCACAACCGATGAGGCGGCCGCCGAAATTGGAGCATATGGGTCGAGACTGTGCATGCTTGAGGGTTTTGTAGGTCACGCTGAACAATGCAATATCCGTGTACGGCGTTATGGTGGCGTGAATGTCCCTTATGGCGAAGGCGCACCTTTCAAGGAGACATCTTCATGAATTTGCCACAGGTGCCTTCTTTTCGTCTGGACGGGAAACGCGCGCTGGTAACGGGCGCGAGCTCTGGCATCGGGCTGGGCTGTGCGACTGCCCTAGCGAGTGCCGGAGCCGAGGTCATTTGCGCTGCACGCGGCGCAGAGAAACTGACCCAAGTCGTGGAAGCGATTAGCGCGGCGGGTTGGTCTGCGCGCGCTCTACCGTTGGATCAAACAGATCTTGGGGCACTGGCGCAGACGTTTGAAGGGCCGGCGTTTGATGTGGTGGTAAATTCGGCAGGCATGGCGCGCCATAGCCCTGCCCTGGAAACCACCCCGCAAGACTATGACGCGGTTATGGATGTTGATCTTCGCTCGGCATATTTTTTATCCGCCTATGCAGCCAAAGCAATGAAACGGGAAGCAAAGTCTGGGTCTATCATCCATATCTCGAGCCAGATGGGCCATGTTGGCGGCGTAGAACGTGCCGTCTATTCCGCAGCAAAGCACGGGCTGGAGGGTATGGTGAAATCCATGGCGATCGAGTGGGGCGAACTTGGCATCCGCATCAATACACTTTGTCCGACGTTCATTCGCACACCATTAACCGCCCCTACGTTTGCCAACCCCGAAAGAGCCGCGTGGATCTTGGAAAAGATCAAACTTGGACGTGTTGGTGAAGTCAGCGATATCATGGGTGGCCTGATCTATCTCGCGTCAGAGGCTTCGGCGATGGTAACGGGCACAGCCCTGATGATCGACGGAGGGTGGACCGCAGATTAGGCACCAACCCGATGGCAGGCATAGCAGCGCCACTTCGGAATTCCATTTCCCCCAAATGCGAGCGTTCGGGTTGCTAAAAACACCTTAGCGGGTGGCTAAAGCTTGAGCGTGCAAGCCAATTCTCACTCAAAAAGAAGAGCCACTGACATGACATCATCGACAGCAAGATCAATCGCCGTTGTTGGCGCAGGCCTCGTTGGAATGGGTTGGGCAATAGTATTTGCGCGCGCCGGGCATGACGTCCGGGTCTACGATGCCAACCCCGATCTTTTGGTTGCCCTGCCGGACAGGTTGGCAGTCTCACTTGCGGACCTGCTGGAATTTGGTTTGATCAAAGATCCTGCGGCCATCGCGGACAGGGTCAAGATCGCCTCTTCACTCGCTGATGCCGTTCGGGGGGCCACGTATATCCAAGAATCCATTCTCGAAAGAGTCGATGTAAAACAGAGCCTTTATCAGGAACTGGATACGTTGATTGATGATGATGCGATTGTTGGCTCCTCTTCATCCGGAATTCCGTCCTCCGAATTCACTGTTGGCCTATCCATCGCCCCGCGCTGCCTTGTGGCCCATCCGGTGAACCCACCCTATCTGATGCCCGTCGTCGAATTGGTTCCAGCAACATGGACCCTACCCGAAGCGGTAGACACCGTGCATGCGCTGATGGAAGAGGTCGGCCAGCAACCGATCCGCGTGACGCGCGAGGTCCAGGGGTTTATTCTGAACCGTCTTCAAGGGGTGCTTCTGCGCGAGGCTTGGGCGCTTTATGAAGAGGGCTATTGCAGCCTCGCCGATATTGACACGACGATTTCAAAGGGCCTCGGCATGCGGTGGTCTTTCATGGGCCCGTTTGAGACCATAGACTTGAACGCGCCGGGTGGCCTTGCCGATTATGCCCACCGTTTGGGGAGCCTATATCAATCGATAGCCGCAGAGCGCCCGGTTCACGCCCCATGGAGCGAGGCGCTTATCAAGCGCGCGGATGAAGAACGGCGTGCGGCATTGCCGCTTGAGGCGCTGCCAGATCGCTGCACATGGCGCGATCGGCGGTTGATGGCCCTTGCCGCGCATCAAAGCACCCAGGAAAATTGATGGGACGGTGCCGTAGTCCGATAAGGCACTGACCTACCCAAGAATTGGTTGTCGATTATGATAGATGTCGTGGGCTTTGCTGCGGAGGCAGATTGGCCCTCGCCGCTTCATGGCATGCCCCTGAGACAGCAGGTCGCAAAGGCATTACTTCATGGAACTTCCCGCTCGCGGTGAATTCGGGAGGCGCATCGCTTTTGCGCACGGTGACATCATCCAACCCGTTATCGCGAAATACCTGTTTCACCGCGCCGATGACCTCTTGAAACACCGGCCCTGCCAGCGCCTCCTCGGCCAATTGTATGCGCAGTTCGAAATCTCTCTCACGCGTCTGGACCAGCTGGATGCGCCGGGCGTGGGCGTGCTCCAGATTGAAGACGAGCGGCGACAGCGTCACTTCGCCCACACGCACAAGCGTCGCCTGTCGCCCCTCCACCTGAAAACTGCGGAACGGTGACCCACAGGGGCAGGTGTCCCGGTCGTAGCGGACACAGTCGCCGAGATCGTATCGGATAAAAGGCTGAACCTCGTTAGCGAGCACCGTCAGCAGAACGGTCTCTGACACCGTGCCATCGGGAACGGGCTGCATTGCCTCGTCGACGGCTTCGAGGATGACCCAATCTTCGTTCACATGCTTCCTCCCGTGGCTGCACTCGAACGAAAGCGCCAAGCATTCGGTGCTCCCATAGGGATCGGAAATGCCGTATTTCAGCGAAGGAAAGGCCCGCCCGGCCCGCTCTCGAAGGTCATCCGTGAGTGTCTCGCCACCCGTGGTAAAAAGCGCAGGCTCGATCTGCAGCCGCCCGGCCATCTTTTCCTCGACGAGGATGGCCAGCATGCTGGGGTATGTCACGATCCAAGCGACGTTCCCGATCATATTGAGCCTGTCAACAAGCCGATCAATCGGCTGCTCGGCCTCGATGAAGGTTAAACCCAACCGCTTCGCCAGTGGTGGGTACAGGCGTTGCATCAGCTTGTTGAATCCGTTTCCGGCAAAGTGACCGTTCCCACCGCTAATTGTCACCCTCACGCCGAGCTTGCTGATGTCCCGTAGGAGCCTCCAATGGTACAATTCAAAACGCGCCATCATAATTCCATAGACATATTCCACGAAGGATGACGACAAGACTATGACTGCCGGTTCGCCCGACGTACCGGAGGTTTGAAAAACGGCAACATCTTCAACCGGCACACCGACCTTCTGCATATCTCGAAGATGCTCGTGGGCCCTTTCGAGGGGAAGAGAGCGTATCGTCAGCCAGTCGTCGAATTCTGCCATGAGGCCGGGTTTGCGGGTAACGGGCAAGTCGCACAGTTCGATCTCGCTTGAGGGTCGCAGATCCGCATAGAGTCTGCGAAACAGAGGGGAATCGCGCCGCGCCTTTTCCACGAGACGTCGTAGATTGTGAAGTTGCCTTGCGTCTATGCGTTTTCGTCCGCCCCAAGCCGTCCAACGACCGCTGGCAAAATAACCCAATGCTCTAGGAAGACTGAAACGCATATCCGCTCACGATGCTCGTTTTTGTATCCAACGTCGAAAACGTTGTTGATCCGAAACTAAACTCTGAAGCGCTGTGTCAATTGATCAATGTCACATCCTGCAGTCAGACTGGTCGGCTGGTATCACCTTCTGATTTTACGAGCATGTCCGGTGACTTGTTTCCGATCGCGCTGTGTGGTCGTTCCTGGGTGTCGTATCTATGCGAGGTCTTCAACTTTTACGCCGACGCGCAGGACGACGAAAACCTCCTTCATGACGGTGGGCCACCTTAAGATCGGGTAAATTTTGATGACGGAGCGCCATACAGGGGCTAAGCTTTGCCTCAGACCGCCGATGTAATCTGGAGGACCAAATCATGAAAAATCTCGCATGGACAATCGCCCTGACATTCATCGCCGGGGCTGCGATGGCGGGAAATGAAGTGGGTATCACCAAGGACATGCCTTCGGTCACCGTGCCGACGGCGAACGGGATGGTGGAGATCGACCGGATCCAGGACACCGAAAACCAATTGAGCGGTGAATGGGCGCTGACATCCCGCCCCTGCCCGAATTTTTGCATTCAACCGCACAGCCCTGCGGAAGGAGTCACCACGATCGGCGAACTGGAACTGATCGAGATGCTCAAGGACCCCGGCACCGTGGTGGTGGACAGCCGCACGCGTGACTGGTTCGAGGGCGGCACGATACCCGGCGCGATAAACATTCCTTATACCTATGTCGTGGATGAGCTTGCACAGTTGGGCTGCGAGCCGGATTTTGACGGCTGGGACTGTGCGGCGGCAAAGCCCGTAGCGCTGTTTTGCAACGGGGTCTGGTGCGGCCAGTCGCCCGCGGCGATCCGCAATATGATCAAGGCTGGCTACCCGGCAAACCGCATTTTCTATTATCGCGGAGGCATGCAAACCTGGCGTCTGCTTGGCTTGACCGTAATTGGTGGCGAATAGCGAGCCAGATGTGATCGGGCGCTTCAAGCACCGCGATGCCAACCAGCCCATGCGCTGCACCGCCGCCAAGTGTAAGTCCTACCGTGGTTTGGGATGTTAGCGCGATGGTTTCGCTAGCGCAGGCTGGGCAGGGGTGGTGCTCCGGTCCGGCACCAGTTGAAACACGATAGCCTTCCCATCTGTGAAAAACGGATCACCTGTCAGGTTTTGCCCAAGGATCGGCGCAACAAGTTGGATCGGTTGTTCTGACCTGACCAGCCCCGTTTTTTGAAGGTCGGTCACAAGTAAATCACGCTCTGCATCGATGTTGGGGTCGATGCGGTGCGTCAGTCCCCATTTCAGCCCGTCATCAAAACTGGCCGTACCGACAAAGATCAGCAAACCATCTTGGGTGCGGAAATCTGTGCGCCAGAACCGGGCGTGGTGGCGTATTCTCAGGCTTTCTTCCTCTGTCCCGATTTGAAACCCAAAATCGTTCGGTCGGCCGTTCCAGAAAGCGGGCGTGATCGGGGCCGTGTCATACTCTTTGCTGAACCAGGCCGCGAATGCTGCACGTGACATGGTATTAATTCCCGGTCGGTCTGCGATCCGCCACCCGGCCGTGCCAAAGACTTTGACAAAGTCCGCACCATTCTCAGCCAGAACAACCAGACTGACCGGTTCCTGCGGCTGGCCCAGAATGTTTTCGGAATGGGTGGGTAACCGCCCTGTCGCAAAGGCTGTTTGAAGTGGCGCATCCAGCTGCATGATCGCCGGAACGGATCGCAAGTTGCGGGTTTGCTGGTGGTCTTTCACGACAATCATAACGGCTATGACAGCGCTGAAAACCACAGCGATGGAGACGATCTTGCGCCACAGCACAACCGCAGGCCGCATGTTTATATCTCTTCTGGTCTGTAGCCACTCCGCCAGCCAGATCCCCAGCAGCGCCCAGAGAGTCCCGACAAGATACCCGTTCAAAACATCGCTCAGGTAGTGTTCAACCAAATAGACCCGGCTGAGCCCGATCAGCAAAATCAACGTAGAACCAACAAGAAACGAAACGACAATCGGGCCTACGCGCTCTCGGATAAGAATGAAAAACACGAACCCAAAGAACGCGACGCTGGCAGCACTGTGACCACTGGGGAAGGAATAACTGCTTTCGGCGAATACGGCCATCTCGGGGCGCGGGCGCGCGAAAATGTTCTTGAGCAAGGTTACCGTTAACTGGTTGCCGATCAGCGCCAGCCAAAGGCCGGGCAGATAGTGCTGCCGCCGATGCAACAACAACACGGCGGAAACACTGATCGCCAGTAACGCGATGACCTTCCAGCTTCCAAGGGCGGTAAACACTGTGAAAAACCGCACCAAAGCTGGGTCACGAAAGGCAGCCAGCAGGTTGGCGACACGGATATCCAACGCAACAATCTGGCTTTGCATGACGAAATCCAGCGTCGAACTGGCATAAAGAAACAGAAAATATACAAACGCAGATGCCAGAATAGTGACAGGCAAACCCGCGAACGACTCTCTCGACACGCGCTCTGACAGGAATCTGAAAAGGATCGGATGGCGTTCTATCAGGGCGCGGACATCGGGGTTATTCTTGATCGCCGAAGCGACAGAACGCAAAACAGAAATGAAGAACGGCAAGGCTTTGCGCAGTTTGACCACAGCGAACCACAGAACCGCCAAGACCAGCAGAACCGCGATGGCAAACAGCCCGGCCCGGGTCATCGTGGCGCTGAACAGGCCCGTCGCGGTGCCAAAGAAATAGCCGACACTGATCAGCGCAACGGCGTAGGTAAAGCCCCCGATCACGTTCCATAAAAGAAACCGGCGTCGGGACATCCCCGACAAACCCGCCACCACGGGAATGATCGGCCGCAGCGGGCCAAAAAAATGGCCCAGAATGATGCTGGGCGCCCCGTATTTCTCAAAGAAACGTTTTCCGCGCCCCAGATGTGCAGGTGAGAATACCCGCCTGCCCTCTTGAAAAAGGCTGGCACCTTTGACCCCAATCCTGAAACTGATCTCGGCCCCTAGTATTGTGCCGATCGCCACAAACCAGATCATATCCCCGAAATCATAGATGCCACGGGCAACGAGCGCACCGCCAAGAACAACGACCACAGTGCCGGGGGCAAAGACGCTCGTCAAAACCATGGCTTCGCCAAAGGCAAACAGACCGATCAACCAGTAGCCCCAAAGACCCAACGACGGGATCGAAGGCAAAATATCGTTCATATACGCCTGCATCATACCCTAGCCTGAAAACCGCTGTAGCATCGCAAGCCAGCTTAATGGAAAGCCCCCGTGTTTGCACTGACCACATGCGGGTTTGTGCGCCTTGCGTCGGGAAGCATCTGGCGACGGTTGTTGTCAGATGCCAACCGGATGACACAGGCGTCACGGCGTACACGGGGGATGGCACGGAAATCAGCGCGGGCCATCTGGCGTTGACCGCTGGCGCGCGGTCGCGCCGGATCAAAGGCACCGGCGCTGAAACCCTGCCCTTGGGTACGGAGCGCGGTTATCATATGCTGTACCGCAATCACGGCGAACAAGTTTCACGCCCCGTTGGATGGGCCGAGGCAGGGTTGTATGCAACGTTCATGGCGCATGGGCTGCGCATTGCCGGCACGGTAGAGATCAACAACATCGAGGCGGCACCCAACGCTAAAAGCATCGCCTATCTGAAACGCAAATCGCACGAAATGTTCGGCCCACTTAGTACGCCCGACGACACACGGCTGGGCCACCGCCCGACGATGCCGGATGCACTTTCGGTGATCGGGCCATCATGCGCCTCAAGCCGCGTCATCCTTGCCTTTGGGCACCAACATATCGGCCTGACGCTGGGGGGTGTGACCGGCAAGATTGTCACCGATCTGGCAAGGGGGCAGGCTCCCTCATGCGATATCAGCAATTTGCCCCCCAGCGGTTTGGTCGACAGGGTTAGACTGTCAGGTTTTCAGGCGTCTAGCGTCACTATGTTCGCCCTTCGGCATCATCGCTCAAGCGCTAGCTCTCGCGGCATCCGGACGATGACCGCATGAATAATGCTGCCGATGTAACTGTGAAGCCCACCCTCTGATCCCCATGAACAAGGGCTAGCAACCTATTGCGACCTGACGTGGCTTCTTAAGCTTCAAAAAGCTGTATGTTCAAAGGATCAGCACCATCGACGATCTCCAGCAAGCGGTCGATGTTCGGGTGCGCGCCTGGACGGTTCCTTGCATCTTCTGTGTGCTCGGCAAAAACGGCAAGACCATGTTTGGCGGCTTCTGCATTCAGGGCCCCGAAACTCTGTTCCAGATACTGATAAACGGAGAGTGAACCCTGCTTGCCGGGTTGGTTTTCGATAGACGCAGCAATGATCCCAGTCGGGTCGATAAGGTCAATACGGGCAAGGCCCTCGATTGACGGCAGAAGTTGCAGATTGTTCTTGAACGAAGCAGTTGGTTGGATCATCGCCAAATCCTTTTGGGAAAGTTTTGCTGGGAGAGGTGGTCCCAGTAATTCGACCAGTTTGCAGTCAGTCTAAGCTGGACCAAGACCAAACCTGCTTTGACGCCTCACACTCGCCTATGTGCATATCACCAGTCGGCTCAATTCGTGGAACAACGCTAATGCGCGATCATCACGTGACGCACGGCAGTATAATCCTCCAGGGCATACATCGACATGTCCTTGCCGTACCCCGACTGCTTTAACCCGCCATGGGGCATTTCATTTACCAACATGAAATGCGTGTTCACCCATGTACAACCGTAGCGCATGCGGGCCGACACATCCATTGCGCGGCCCACATCTTGGGTCCAAATGGAGGAGGCAAGACCGTAAACGCTATCGTTTGCCCAGTTGACCGCCTGATCAACATCCGTGAAGCGTGTCACGGAAACCACGGGGCCAAATACCTCGCGTTCGACAATTTCATCAGTCTGCAACGCGCCCGCAACTACTGTCGGTTGATAATAGAAACCCGGTCCTTCATGCAGCGCGCCGCCTGTCGTGATCTCCATATGCTTGTGCTCGCGGGTGCGTTCCACGAAGCTCGCAACACGGTCGCGCTGGCGCATCGAGATCAGCGGCGGGATTTCGTTAAGTGTATCGTCGACATTATCATAGACGATGCTGGACACCGCGGATGACAGTTCGGCCACCAGCTTTTCGTAGATCTTTGGCCCTGCGTAAATACGGCAAGCCGCTGTGCAATCCTGGCCGGCATTATAGTAGCCAAACGCCTTAAGGCCCTCCACCACCCGACCCAGATCTGCATCGTCAAATACGATTACTGGGGCCTTGCCACCCAATTCCAGATGGGTGCGCTTTACGGTTTTTGACGCCGCTTGCAGAACCTTTTTGCCCGTTGCCACATCGCCGGTGATCGAAACCATATCAACATCTGGGTGGCTGATCAGGGCGTTGCCCACGCTTGCGCCCTGCCCCACAACGACGTTGACGACCCCTTCTGGCAGTATGTCAGCCATGATCTTTGCCAGCGCCATCGCTGTCAGTGGTGTCTGTTCAGAAGGCTTTAACACCACCGTGTTGCCCCCTGCCAATGCGGGTGCCAATTTCCACGCCATCATCATCATAGGATAGTTCCACGGCGCGATCGATGCCACCACGCCGATCGGATCACGACGCACCATCGACGTGTGCCCTGCCATATATTCGCCTGCCGCTGATGTATGCATGTTGCGCACGGCCCCTGCAAAGTAGCGGAAGCAATCTGCCACAGCCGGGACTTCTTCGTTGCGAACTTCATTGATCGGCTTGCCGCAATTTAGCGCTTCAAGTTGTGCCAGTTTTTCAAGGTTTGCCTCTACCGCATCGGCGATGGCCAGCAACTTTGAGGCCCGCTCAGACGGGGTGGTACGTGACCACCCGTTGAACGCGGATCTTGCGGCAGCTACTGCACGCTCGATCTGCGCCACACTTGCTTCGGGCAGGGTCAAAATGACTTCGCCTGTCCGCGGGTTAAGTACGTTTTCGTGGATTTCTGTACCGGCCTCAAACGAGCCGCCGATCAACATACTGGTGTCCATGGTTACTCTCTCCCTGAGTTTGTTATTTGCCCTGACCGGCAACGGTGTCTGTACCGCGTGTCAGGTAATAGGCGCCGAGGATCGGCAAGAATGTGACAATCACCACGACCATCGCGACCACATTTGTCACGGGGCGTTCTCGCGGCCGGACAAGTTCTTCCAACATCCAGATAGGCAGGGTTTGTTGTTGGCCGGCGGTAAAGGTCGTCACGATTACTTCGTCAAAGGACAAGGCGAAAGCCAGCATACCGCCCGCTAAAAGAGCTGTCGAAATATTGGGCAGGATTACATAGCGGAAAGTTTGAAAGCTGTTCGCACCAAGATCCATAGATGCCTCGACCAAGCTGCCTGAAACGCGCCGGAACCGGGCAACCGCATTGTTGTACACCACCACAACACAAAAAGTGGCGTGGCCTAAGACGATGGTCCAAAAGCTAAACGGAATCTCGGCCAGATTGAATGCAGACCGCAGCGAAATCCCCGTGATGATACCCGGCAAGGCAATCGGCAGGATCACCAATAGCGAAATCGCCTCGCGACCGAAAAACTTGGTCCGGCTTACAGCCGCCGCGCATAATGTGCCAAGAAACAGCGCGATCACGGTCGAAATACTTGCGACCTTGAGGGATAGGCTCATTGCCTCCCAGACGTCTGTCCGGCCCCAGGTTACTGCGAACCATTTCAACGTAAAGCCGGGGGGCGGCCACTGGTAGGATTTGTCTTCGGTGGTGAAGGCGTAGACAAAGATGAGCAAAATTGGCAGGTGCATAAACGCAAGGCCAAGACCCGCCGCAACTTTCAGACCCATTGGCGCGCGATCAGAGTGCATCAAAAGCTCCTTTGCGTTTCGCGATCCAAAGGTAAAATGCCATCAAAACGATCGGTACGACAGCAAAGGCGGCGGCCAGCGGGATGTTCCCTGCCGTACCCTGATACGCATAAACGGCCTGCCCGATAAATCGCCGCGACGAACCAACGATTTGTGGAATGATGTAATCGCCCAGTGTCAGCGAGAACGTAAAGATCGACCCCGCAATGACGCCCGGCAAGGCCAATGGCAGCAAGACATGGAGAAAGGTTTGGTAGGGCCGTGCCCCAAGATCGCCCGAGGCCTCCAGCATCGTATGCGGCACCCGTTCCAGCGATGCTTGGATCGGTAAGATCATGAAGGGAATCCAGACGTAAAGGAACACGAGAAACGTGCCTGTTGAACTCACCGACAGTGAATTTCCGCCAATGATCGGGATAGCAAGATAGGCATTCAGCAGCCATCCAAGATGCAGGGTTTCAAACAGCCAATTCAGAATGCCCTCTTTGGCAAGGATCAGTTTCCATGAGTAAACCTTGACCAGATAGCTGGACCAAAGCGGCATCATAACACCAAGATAGAAGATCGCCTTCCACTTGCCCCGCGCGTATCTCGCTGCGTAATAAGCCACTGGAAACCCGACAACTGCGGCCCCTATTGTGACGGCACCCGCCATGACGACAGTTCGCACGATGATGTCGAAATTGGCCGGGCGGAATAGTTCGCCATAGGTTTTGAAGGTCAGCTCATATTGTATGACGCCGGAAAACTCGTCGATTGAGAAAAAGCTTTGCGCCAAAAGCGCAAAAAGTGACCCTAGGTAAATGATGCCCAACCACAACGCCGGTGGCAGGATCAATATCAAAAGCAACAGGTTGGGTCTGCGCCATAGCAAGTCTGACAGACTGACGGCGGCGTTTGTGTGGCTACTCATTGGACGGCCATCAAATGCAGGTCATCATCTGCCCATGATACGGTTGCCGTGTCCCCCGCCTTGGGGATCACAGCCCCCTTGGGCACAAGCATCGTCATAGCAACACCTTGAATAGTCATCGAAACCCTTGTCGCCGTGCCGAGAAAGCTAACGCTTTTGATCTGCGCGGCATGGCCTGTCTCGGACAAGTGCACTGCTTCGGGCCTTAGGGATCCATGCGCAGTTTTGCCAGTCAGTTTTGCGACAAACTCTGGTGGCAGCACATTCGATGAGCCGACGAAATCAGCGACAAAAGGTTGCTGCGGACGGTAATAGATGTCCTCGGGTGTGCCAATCTGCACGATGCGTCCGTTGTTGAACACGGCGACACGGTCGGCCATCGACAATGCTTCGCTTTGGTCGTGGGTGACAAAGATAAACGTGATCCCAAGGCTACGCTGAAGGCTCTTCAACTCCTCCTGCATCTGCTCGCGCAATTTTAGATCAAGCGCGCCCAATGGTTCGTCCAACAACAGGGCCTTAGGCTTGTTAACCAGCGCCCGTGCCAGCGCAACACGCTGGCGTTGCCCGCCAGAAAGTTCCGAGGGTTTGCGGCCTCCGTACGCGCCAAGCGCAACCATTTCGAGCGTTTCATCCGCCGACTTGGCACGCTGTTTTTTGCCAACACCAGCCACCATCAAGCCATACGCGACGTTGTCGCGAACATTGAGATGGGGAAACAGCGCATAATCCTGAAACACTGTATTCACAGGGCGCTTATAGGGCGGGATGCTCTGCGCCTCTTCGCCATAGATGTGGATTTCTCCAGCCGTTGGGCGCTCGAACCCTGCGATCAAACGTAGGCTTGTGGTTTTGCCAGAACCTGACGGACCCAACATGGCAAAAAATTCGCCTTCGGCGATGTCGAGGTTCACATCATCAACCGCTTTTACAGCGCCATAGTGACGCGAAACGCCTGAAAATCGGATAGCAGAATTCATTTTTTTTCCAGTAAGTTGCCCGCCACCGTTGCCAGTAGCGGGCGGAAAGACTTTAGATTTAGCGGCCGCCGATTACGCCGATGTAGTCGGACACCCAACGATAGTAGGGCACGCAGCTTTCTTGGCTCTCGCAGGACGATACTGGCGTCGTCCAGAACTTGATCCGTTCAAAGTCATCAAGACCGTTTTTGGTACAGCCTTCAGCCGTTTGCATGCCGCGGCCATCTGTACAGGCGGCGGGTACAGCAGGGTTGGCACCGAACCATACAGAAAGATCAGACTGCAAGTTTGAGGCCAGCGTGTGTTCCATCCACATGTAGCTGCAGTTCGGGTTCTCGGCATCGACGTGCATCATAGTGCTATCGGCCCAGCCTGTTGCGCCCTCTTGCGGAATTGTCGAGGCAACCGGTGCGCCATCGCCTTGCAGCAAGCCAACCTGAAACGGCCATGTGCCCGACGCAGCCATACCTTCGTTCTTGAAGTCATCAATCTGGATAAATGCATCGTGCCAGTAGCGGCCAACCAATTTGCGCTGACCGCGCAACAGCTCAAGTGCCGCCGTGTATTGCTCTTCATTCAGCTCATAGGGCGAAATGATGCCAAGCTCGGGCTTGTGGAACATCAGATAGTTTGCAGCATCCGCGATATGGATCGGCCCGTCATAGGCCTGTACGCGGCCCTCGTTTGGCGCGCCGTCAGGCAAGTTCATTGGCTCGAATACAATATTCCAGCTTGTGGGTGCCTCTGGGAAAACCTCGGTCGAATACATCAAAACGTTTGGGCCCCACATATAGGGTACGCCAAAGTGGGTGCCGTCAACAAAATGCCAGGGCGCTTCTTTCAGACGATCATCGACAGTAGACCAGCTTGGGATCAAATCGATGTTGATCGGCTGAACGCGTTTACCCGCGACCATCCGCAATGACGCATCCCCAGAGGCCGTAACAAGGTCAAAACCGCCCTCATTCATCAGCGCAACCATTTCGTCGCTGGTATTGGCGGTCTTAACGTTCACCTTGCAGCTGGTTGCTTCTTCGAAACTGGTGATCCAGTCAAAATCTGGCGATGTTTCACCACGCTCAAGGTAGCCTGGCCATGCGACGATGTTGACTTGGCCTTCGCCTTGGCCAAGCTCTGTAACCATTGTTTGTGCAAGCGTCTGGCTGGCAAAAGTAAGTCCCAGCAGGATGGCGACGCTGGATTTCAAAGCGTTCTTCATAAGTGATTCCCAATGTTGGTGTGCTGTCCATTTTGGACCTTATTCCGCGCAGGATGGCGCATGGGTTCACCGGTCACAAATTCAATTATCAGAAACACACTATCGGTTTTTCCGATATCACGAGGGAGGCCCAGCGTTAACTACCACTTATCCTATTATGCGACTGTGCAACGTCAATAAATTCCCGCGCAGCCTTGGAAAGAGTGGACCCTCTGCGCCAAGCCAGCCCCACTTGGACGACAGGCAAAGCGCCTGAAACATCACGCGCTTCGATGCGGTCGCCTTCCAAGGACCATGGTCGGTACACTAGGTCGGGAAGCAGCGCGACGCCTGCCCCCGTCGCAACAAGCGATCTTACTGCCTCGACCGATCGGGTGCGAAACGCAACCCTTGGACGGGTACCAAAAACCGACAGTAGCTTTACAGTTTCTTGCTCCATCTCATCGATGTTCAGCATAATCAGCGGCTCGTCTTTTAGGTCCGACAGGCTGATACTGTTTTGCGCTGCCAACCGATGGCCCATCGGCATCCACAACCGGTAAGGCGATACATCCAGTGCTTCGGTATGAAGGGCATGTCGCTCTGTTACCCGCGACGTCATCATCACCGCAACATCAAGCTCGCCACCGATTAGCAAATGCTCAAGATACTCACTCGACTCTTCTATTGCGTTGATTTCGACTTCGGGATTGGCGCGGCGGTATTGAGCAAGAAAATCTGAAATGACATAGCCCGCGACCAGCGACGTCATACCCAGATGCAGCTTGCCTTGCGTCTCTTGCGCCTCTCCTGCGAAAGCCTGACGTGCGCTGGCAACATCCGACAAAATAGTTGACGCATGGCGCAAAAATTGGTGGCCCCGATGGGTGATCCGCAAACCACGCGAATGCCGGACGAACAACTGCACGCCCAAATCCGCTTCAAGATCCTTCACCGCTTCTGTCACGGCACTTTGTGAAATTGAAAGCGATTGCGCCGCAGCGCTGACCGACCCATGCTCTGCAACAGCAACAAAATAGTTCAACTGTCGTATAGTAAATGCCACGTAAAGTACCCGCAGTTGTTGTGTCGATGGAAACCGATCTCAGAAGGCGAAGCTCACTGTCCCAGACTACTTGACCGAATGGAAGCCACAGCCCATGGGAAAGTATAATGATCCCATCGGACCTGCACCATTCCTCGTTCCAAGTCATCATATCATCAAGCTGTGAGTGGATATTCTGGATGCCCATCCGCTCCCCAAGCCCGCAATAGTACAAGAACCACGCGCGTTGTTCGGTGTCGGTCATCGGTCTGCGCCCGAAGCGTTCGAACCAGCGGATCGGTTCGCAAACAAAGGTGGAAAGCATATAAAGCATGTCGGAATTATTGATCCGGAACCGGCCGTGCATCGCATTCATACGCGCAATTGATCTTTGCCCTTCGGACCTGACCAACCCATGCTCAATTGTTTCCGCAAGAATGAGCTCGGTGTCGTCATAGCGTTTACGCGGTCGAAATTCGAACTCACCCGTCTTTGCCAATAGTCCCGAAATTGATGGGGCTGCATAGGTGCGAAAAAGCGCGAATTCGAGGGCGCGCGCGATCTCCTCAAAGCATTCCTCGGAGTGTAGCGCTGCAATCGTTCTCGCCGCCGCGGTGCTACGCGTTGTCTGGCTTGATGTAGTGGTGTTCGTCATGAATTTATCCGATGTCGAGAACGACGCTTTGATCAAACTTTGCCATATCCCTTGATACTCCAAATCCAAAGCGCTAGCGGCCCAGAGCGGACGTCGCCCGACGCTCGGAGCACTGTGGTTGCCGCTACAAGAAAGCGGTCGTTCGTGTTTCTTGTAGCAAACCCGGCTTTCAAAAGGCTGCCAATCCCGACGCATACAAACACAACTTGCGCCAGGATTGACGCTTTTCCTATCCGGGACCGGGGCTTATAAGTCCCGGTTAGGTCTCATTGTAAACTCAGCCTTGTCGGGCTCGACCTCCAAACACGGAAACCACAATGCGTATCGCCCTTTTGCAAATCCCACCGGTTGCCAATGGCAGCCGCGAAGCCTTGATCGAGTTGGAATCTGCCGCCAAGGCAGCGGCCGGGCAGGGTGCCGACATCTTGATTACACCAGAGATGTTCCTGACTGGCTATAACATAGGGATCGACAAAATTAGGCTCTGCGCGGAACCCCTCACCGGGGGCATGATGCAGGATGCAGGGGAAATCGCGCGACAGCACGGCATCGCGCTGGTGACCGGCTTTGCCGAACGCAGCGGCGACGCGATATTTAACACGGCGGTATTTATAGAACCGTCTGGCAAGCCAAGCGCACATTACCGCAAGACGCACCTATATGGTGACGTTGATAAAACCCAATTTGCACCCGGAGATCAGCTTTGCCGCCCGTTTCCCTACAAAGGTTGGACCATCGCCCTGACGATTTGCTATGATATCGAATTTCCCGAAGTGGCGCGTCATCTGGCGATAGGCGGGGCGGATCTGATCCTTGTCCCGACAGCAAATATGAAACCCTATGACAGCGTAGCAACGCGGCTCGTCCCGGCCAGAGCACAGGAAAACACCGTATACGTCGCATACGCCAATTATATCGGCAGCGAACCGCCCTTTGACTATTGTGGTCAATCCTGCCTGTGTGGCCCGGATGGCGAGGATATTGCGCGTGCAGGGACCGAGGCGGCAATCCTCTATGGGGATGTCTCAAAGCAGGAGTTGGCCAGCCTTCGCCAAACGGCGACCCATCTGGCCGATATCCAAGCGAACCTCTACCAACTCCGCGGGAAAGAAACGTCAGAAAATGAGCAGTAAACCGATGGCCCCCCATACCAACTTTGGCCCCGACTTCACCTTTGCCTACGACGACTGGATCACCCATCCAGATGGGCTGGGCACGGTTCCGCAGGGCCGACATGGCACGACCGTCGCCATTATCGGTGCGGGTGCTGCTGGGCTTATTGCCGGATATGAGTTAATGAAGATGGGGCTCAAGCCGGTTTTCTATGAGATTGGTGAATTTGGAGGGCGATTACGCTCGCGGGAATTTGCAGGTGCCGAAGGGGTTATCGCGGAACTGGGAGGCATGCGCTTTCCTGTCTCCTCTGCAGGGTTCTATCATTATATCGAAAAGCTCGGCATCGAGAGCCAGCCGTTCCCCAATCCACTGACAAAGGCAGCAGGCTCGACGGTGATCGACCTGCTAGGCGAGACGTATTACGCCGAAACGGCGAGCGACCTTCCGAGTGTTTTCCGCGATGTTGCACAGGCCTATGATCAGGCACTGGAGGAAGGTGCGCAGTTTAGTGATCTCAAGGCGGCCATCCGGGCAAGAGACGCAAAACGCATTAAAGAGATATGGAATCCAATCGTCCGTGCCTGGGACGAAAAATCATTCTATGATTTCATCGCCTCCTCCAGCTCCTTTCAAAAACTGGAATTCCGGCATCGTGAAATTTTCGGGCAGGTTGGTTTTGGGACCGGCGGTTGGGATTCTGATTTTTCCAACACCATGCTTGAAATTTTGCGGGTCAATGTTTGCGAACTGGACGATGATCAGCGCTTTATGGTTGGCGGCGTGCAGCAAATGCCGCGCAAGCTCTGGACCCATGCTCCGGAGAAACTGCAACACTGGCCAGAGGGGACAACCCTTTCGCAGCTCAATAGCGGAGCACCGCGATCCGGTGTCGTGCGGATTTCGCGACAGGCGGATGGGGCGTTCAATCTGGTTGATCAATGGGGGCGCGAAGACACATTTGGTTCAGTTATTGTCACATGCCAGACCCATCTTTTGACCACTGCGATCGACACGGATGAACAAATATTTGACCAATCGCTTTGGATGGCGTTGGATCGGACCCGCTACATGCAATCCTCCAAAACATTCGTGATGGTCGACCGCCCCTTCTGGAAAGACAAACACCCCCATACCGGACGCGATGTCATGTCCATGACGCTCACCGACAGGATGACGCGCGGCACATATTTCTTTGACAATGGTCCTGACAAACCGTCGGTGATTTGCCTATCCTATTCTTGGATGACAGACGCATTGAAAATGCTGCCTCTGCCAATCGAAAAGCGGGTCTCGCTCGCACTGTCTACCTTGGCCAAAATTTATCCGGACGTCGATATCGCCAGCCACATCCTGGGTGAACCCATCACCGTGAGCTGGGAAGATGACCCGAATTTCCTAGGGGCCTTCAAAGGCGCACTGCCAGGGCACTACCGCTATAATCACCGCATGTATTCGCACTTCATGCAAGCCGAGATGCCCCCAGAACAACGCGGGATTTTCCTGGCTGGCGATGGCATCAGCTGGACGCCGGCGTGGGTCGAAGGGGCCGTGCAGACCGGTTTGAACGCGGTTTGGGGCGTTATGAACCACTTTGGTGGTCAAAGCCCAAAAACCAATCCCGGCCCGGGCGAACGCTATGCAGAGTTTGGCCCCGTGGAACTGCCTGACTAAGGAAACTGGGTCTGGGCCATCCCTCAAGACCTAATTATTGGGAAGTATAATGCTCATCAAAGTAGGCGATGCCCGCACCTCAAATATTGATTTGGTTCTGGCGGGCTTACTTTCTTCGGTTGCCGGTGCGCTGAACGCCGTCGGTTTCCTTATCGCCGGATCGTTCACGGCAAACATGACAGGGAATATCTCGGCATTTGCTGACCACATCGCTAATGGCGCGATCCCGGTTGCGTTTTCCTTCTTGGGGCTGGTCGTTGCCTTTATCTGGGGGGCAGGCATGGGGGCCCTTGCTATTCAAGCCGGCGAACGTCGACAGCTCCGCTCGGTCTACGCTTTGGCAATCGCCGCCGAGGCCACCCTTCTTCTGCTGGTTGGTGCCGCCCTTACAATGTCATCGACCACAGAACACGAGACATTTCTGGTCATTGTCCTCAGCTTTGTCATGGGTCTTCAAAACGCTGTGACCACGATGATTTCGCGGGCGCGGGTCCGCACTACCCATGTGTCGGGAATGGCCACTGACATTGGAATAGAGCTGGCAGCGTTGGTCGGGGGTGAAAAATCGCGGCAAGAGGCCGCGCCAAAGCTCCGGCTACACAGTTTGACCCTCGCCTGTTTTGCCATGGGTGGTTTCAGCGGTGCGCTATTGTTTCAGATTGTCGGGAGCTGGCTTTTTATAATCGCCGCAATTCTTTTGCTGATCATAGCAGTGCCGGAAGCCCTTAGAGCTCACAGTTCCTGAGCGCCTAGCAATAACCACCGTTTTTGGAAGGCTGTCGAAAGGGGCCGTTTGGGCAGCCGCAGCGAACGGCCGTAATCCGGCCTCAGTCAAACGCGCCGCAGCAGGAAATATTGTGCCCCGATGCAGTTGCCACAAGCGGAGCGCCGTAAAAATCTAGGCCCAATCGATATCGTGGTGAACAATGCAGGTATGGTACAAGTGGGTCGTGATGAACCATCGGCCCCGTTGAAGGACACCAGTGATGCCGATTGATATTACGGCCTTGATATCAATCTCAGCAGTGCCTTTTTAGTGACCCGCGCCGTTCTGCCCGGCATGGTGGCGCGAAACTATGGGCGGATCGTGCAGATGTCTTCGGTAACGGGACCGGTGGCTGGCATTGCAGGAAGCGGGGTCTACGCAGCAGCCAAGGCTGGGTTGCTGGGATTAACGCGTGTACTTGCGATTGAGGCTGGCCCGCATAACGTAACTGTAAACTGTATCGGACCTGGTTGGATCGAAACGGATTCCAGCAGCCCGCTTGAATTAGTTGCCGGAAAATACACACCTGTTGGACGCTCGGGAAAGCCTGACGAAGTTGGTCATGTTGCTGTCTTTCTGGCAAGTGAAGAGGCCAGCTATGTCACCGGACAACTGATTGTGGTTGATGCTGGAAACACCATTCAGGAGTATAAAGTTCAGACATAGGGCCGCAAAGGCACGCGTGGCTGTTTCAAGCTAAGTCCTTTTTTTGACTTGGATCAAAGAGCACTTTGAAAATACCAGATAGCAAGGCCACAGATTTTACCTTAGTGAGAATAATCAATGACTTGGAAAGACAAACTCAGCGAAACCCGCAACGGGCTGCGCAATTTAAATGGCGCGATCCCAGATACAACCCTTGCATTCAACGCAATGGGCAAAACCGTGAAGAAAAGCGGTGCGCTGGATTTCAAGACCAAGGAATTTGTCGCACTGGGTATTTCCATTGGCATCCGATGCGAGCCATGTATCTCGTTGCATGTCGAAGCATTGGTCAAGGCGGGTGCCACACGCGAGGAACTTGGTGACGTGCTGGCAATGTCGATCCAGATGGGTGGCGGTCCGGCCATGATGTATGCAGCAAAAGCGCTTGAATGCTACGATGAGTTGGCAGGCTGAGTTTTTGGCACAGTCAAAAGAAAACCTTTGAGGTGGGCAGCGCGAAAAAATAGCGCCGCGGAATGAAAAAACGCAGCCCCCTTCAACACTTCAATAACGCCCCCTGAGATCACCCACCTTGCCATGATGATCTATGTGTGGTCCCGACTTTCAGTAGATTCGTCATAGAACCCCGTTATGGGGGGCCTTAGAGTGGGCGATAAACCCGAGCGGTGCGGGCGTCCCATGCGTCATTGCACTGACCACCTGCGGGTTTATGCGCCTTGCGTCGGGCAGCATCTGGCGATGGCTGTTGTGCCGATTGCTCATGGTGCCGAAATCCCGCATGCTCCGCAAAACTAGCGTCCGCATACATGAATGAGGCGACCAATATGCCCGTGCCACAGAATGACTATGATCTGATTGTCGTCGGCGCTGGTATCGTTGGCATGTCCACGGCACTTTGGGCGCAAAAGGAGGGGCTGAACGTCCTGATCTGCGACCCCAACCCACCGGGGTCAGGCACGACCTATGGCTCTGCCTGTACCATCGCGACCTATGCCTGCATCCCGGTCAACAACCCGTCGATCTTTACCTCGCTGCCGCATCTGCTGACGAGCCGCGAAAGCCCGCTTAGCTTCAACCTTTGGCACGGGCTGAAAAACCCGCGCTGGATGCTGTCATTCCTGAACAATTGCCGCGCGGCCAATGTGCGCCACATCACTCAGGCGCTTGGACAAATCCTTGCTTGCGCGGATGGCGGGCTTGACCCCCTGATTGCCGAAGCAAAGGCCGAAGATCTGATCGTCAGCAATGATTGCCTTTATGTGTGGTCGAGCCGTTCCGGCTATGAAAGCGCGGAGGACAGTAACGCAATGCGGCGCGCGCAAGGCGTTGAATTTGATGAGCTGTCGCCAGATGAAGTACGCCAGCTGGAGCCGAATTTGCAGATTCCAATTCACCGCGGCCTGCAATTCAAAGGCGCGCGGCACATAACCGACCCCCAAGAATTGGTTGCCCGGATGCAAAGGCGCTTTGAGGCGCTTGGCGGGAAATACCTGCCGCAGGGTGTTGTCCGGTGCCAACCGGATGACACAGGCGTCACGGCCTACACGGGGGATGGCACGGAAATCCGCGCGGGCCATCTGGCGTTGACAGCCGGTGCGCGATCGGGCCAGATCAAGGGCACCGGCGCTGAAAACCTGCCCTTGGGTACGGAGCGCGGCTATCATATCCTTTACCGTAATCACGGTGGCCAGGTTTCGCGCCCTGTTGGATGGGCCGAGGCGGGGTTTTATGCGACGCCAATGGCGCATGGGCTGCGCATTGCAGGAACAGTTGAGATCAACAACATCGACGCGGCACCCAACGCGAAAAGCATCGCCTATCTGCAACGCAAATCGCACGAAATGTTCGGCCAGCTTGGCAACCCCGACGACACATGGCTGGGCCATCGCCCGACCATGCCGGATGCGCTTCCGGTGATCGGGCCATCTAGCGCCTCAAGCCGTGTCATCCTTGCCTTTGGGCACCAACATATCGGCCTGACGCTGGGGGGTGTGACCGGCAAGATTGTCACCGAACTGGCAAGGGGGCAGGTGCCCCAATGCGACATCAGCAACTTTGCCCCCCAGCGGTTTGGTCGACAGGGTTAGACTGTCAGGTGTTCAGGCGTCTTCGCCCACATTCTGGCGCTGTTTGCCCAGACCCTGGATCGACAGTTCCATCACGTCACCTTTTTTCAGGTAAACCGGTTCCGGCTTCATGCCCATGCCAACGCCGGGCGGGGTGCCGGTGGTGATAACATCGCCAGGGTGCAGGGTCATCAATCCGCTAAGGTGTTCGATAATCTCGGCCACCGAGAAAATCATCGTGCTGGTGTTGCCCGTCTGCATACGTTTTCCGTTTACATCCAATGACATATCAAGCGCTTGGGGGTCTGGCACCTCGTCTCGGGTTACCAGCCACGGGCCGGTCGGGCCAAAGGTGTCGCAGCTTTTGCCCTTGGTCCATTGCCCGGTCAGCTGGGTCTGGAAAAACCGCTCGCTGACGTCATTGATCACGCAATAGCCGGCGACATACTCCAGCGCGTCCTCTTTCGAGGCGTATTTCGCCTTCTTGCCAATCACGACACCCAGTTCGACTTCCCAATCTGTGTGGGTCGAACCGCGAGGCATGATCACATCATCATTTGGCCCAACGATGGCAGAGTTGGCTTTGAAAAACAAAATCGGATGTTTAGGGATATCGGCACCGGTTTCGGCGGCGTGATCCGAATAATTCAGGCCAATGCACAAAAACTTGCCGATGTTGCCGACGCAGGGCCCCAACCGTGGCGCACCCTCCACCTTTGGAAGCGATGCCGGATCAATGGCGCGCAGCTTATCAAGGGTCGCATCATCAAGAACAGCGCCTGTGATATCCGGTATGACGCCCGACAAATCCCGCAGGGTATCGCCATCCATCAGGCCCGGTTTCTCCGCGCCTGTTTCGCCATATCTTACCAATTTCATATCGTTCCCCCAAATTGTTGCGCTCTGTCACGCGGTGCTTTTGGCAATGTTCCTGAAATCATTGGGGCCGTCCAGCGCGTTCAAACCATGATGCCCGAAAAACGCGCAATTGCTTGCCCGAACAGGAAAAATTGGCACCACTCAAGTTTACGTTGTGACATTTAGTGCATATAGCGTTGATAAACGCTGGTGATGCGCGGTACCAACTGACCACGCATATTTATGAAAATGCATATAAATTCATAAGGCCTGAAAATTGCCTCATTTTCATGAATTTAGCGAAGGATAAACGTCGTTAGGAGCAGGTGGATGACGAAGATTTGGATGATGGCGGTGCTCTTGGTGACTGCGGTTGCAGCGCTAAAGACCTTTGTGGTGTATAAATTTGCTCTTTCCGGGACAACCTTCGACTTTGCGACAGTGGCCGCATTATTCGCTGTTTTCTTCGCGCTTACGGCGGCTGTGGCCTATGTCAGTTTTACGCAATTGCGGGCCTATCTGGAACGTCAGCGCAAGGGCAAACTGACGCCCGGCGCAGGAAAAACCGCCGCCAAAGAAACCGTCATTCTAAGTTATGCCCCGGAATGGGGCCTGTCGCAGTCCGAAGCGGATGTCGCCATTTTCGTCGCCAAAGGCTTTTCCAACAGCGAAATCGCCGAAATGCGCGGCTGTGCAATTGCGACTGTAAAATCGCAACTTAGCCGGATCTACAACAAGTCAGGGCTGGATTCCCGATACCAGCTGATCGCCTTTGTCACGGACGAAGTCGTCGCGGTTGCCAATGAGCCGGAGCATTTTAAGAAGCGGATCAAGACCAAAGACAGGCTGCCCCTTGCCGGTCGAAACAAAACTTCTGCTGCTGAAACCGCCGCTTCGTAACCGGTTCTTTTCAGCCCTATGCCGACACATCCTTCGACCGGCCAGATTACCGCGCAAGGCGGATGGGTTCGCAATAATGCCCGATAAGGGTGAGTTCACCAGCCCCCAGTTCCAGCCCGGCCGCCGCAAGCGTTGCGTCCAGTATCGCATCCAGCGGGCCGACCATTTCCGCCAATAACGCCCCGGGCAACGCGTTCAGCAAACCCGATAGAATGGGTTCGGCCAGACCTGTTATCAGCCCTTCCTGGCCCGGTTTCAGCCGGAATTCGGTTGTGTCGGTCGACAGCAGGCTGGTCACCCCCGCAGACAGCAGGTTTGCCGACCCAAAGCTTTTGCGCGTGACGCCCTCGCGAATATCGCCACGGGTGAACGTAACCTGATCGCTATTTGATGACCCAAGTCCAACATGCGACCGCGCCTGAATGATCACGCCGGGGATCACGATGTCGGGCAGGATTGGCAGATCAACCACAATCGTCACCTCCAACAAATCCGCAAAGGCCAGATCAGCTGGGTTCACCAGCCCCGCGGCACCGGACAACTCCCCTAGGTAAAGTGCTGCGATGGATGTGCCGTTGTCAGCGTGTAGCGGGGTCGCATCGGTAGAAAACCGCGCAGCGACATCCGACGCGCCACCACCGCAGCCGATCTTTTCCAGTGACGCCACCGCCCCTGCCAATTCGGTATAGAGCGGCAACCTGATTTTGGTCACCTGCACGCCAGCGCCAAGGTTCGGCAGCAGATCAGGTTCTGCGACAACGACGGTTTTCAGACGCATGGCCGTGCGTCGCAATTGCGCGCCCTCTTCACCAAACCCGTACCACTCGGATTGCGCAGCGGGTTCCTTGCCGATCATGCTGGAATCGACCGCCAAAACCCCCGGAACATTTATATCGGCGTCCAGACGCGCAGGCGCACCATCCGCAAGGGAATAGATCACATCAATCGCTGCAATATCGGTGCCGGATAGAAAATCGGTGACGGTCAGACCCAGTTCCGTATCAATGCCACCGATCAGAGACGCCACAGAGAAACGCGCGCCGTCAACGGACCCCGCCAAACCGTTCAACCCGCTGGCCAGACCTGCGGGCAACACTGTCTGAAGCGCGGCAATCAGATCAGCGGTCGAGGTGGTGGCATTCAGGATGTCTGCCGGATTGCGCGTATCAACACCGGCCAGCTTGCCCAAGGTTTCCAGCAGCGATCCAAGGTTGATGGATGTAACGGCCAGCACCGCGATGTCACCGGCATTGATCTCGGCCGATACGCCATATTCATTTTTCAAGGTATCGTTCAGGGCAGCAACATTCAGGCGCAAAACATGGCTGTCCAAGGCAAAGCTGGCCGCGGCAGTGCGTGTGGCGAGCGCCGTGCGGTTCAGCATGACGTGGTCTACCTTGCTGAAAATACGCGCGAAATGCAGGGCACCGGCATCTTTCAACACAACACGCACGGCGTTCACCGCCGCGTCCCCTTCGGGCAGCGGGGCAAAGCGGTCTTGCGGCGCAATCGCCGGATTTCGCAAATACCGCCCGGTCTCGAAGGTCTTGATCGCGTCAGCAGCACCTGCGTTGCGGGCCACGGTGTGTTGCGCCCGCATATGGGCGTCATCGCGGTTGCCCATCGCGCTTACGGCTGTCAGATCAACGACCGCCTGCAAATGGGCGCGATCCCGATACAGCGATGCCACATCGACGCCCAAAGCGACAAAACCGATCAACACCGTCAACATCAGCGACACGATGATCGCAACGGCACCGTCTTGGGCCTTGGCAAAATCTGTCAGCGGATCAATAGGCAAGATACGCGCTCCCCTTGATGTCGCTGATCCCCAGATGCAGAAACCCGTTGGCCAAATCCAGCAGGGTACCTTCGACGGAATAGGTCACCTCGACTGTGATCCCTTCGGGGCTGGTACCGTCAAAAGTGAGCTTGGGCGTCATCGCTGTTTGTTGCAGCAAGGGATAATGGCTGCCCGCTTGCGACAGATAGGTGTTTGCAAGGCTTGCACGTTCTTCCTGATCCAGCCCGGTCACGGATGCGCGCGCCGCACTTGCCGCAAGCTGGTGCACCGAATGGGTGATCCCCATGAAATAGCCAATCGAAATGACGCCCAAAAGCAGGGCGAACAACAGCGGGGCAATCAGTACAAATTCAACCGCGACAACGCCGGATTGATCACGCCAGAAACGGGTCATTTTGATCATCCTCCTGCAATGATATTGTCAAAAACGCTCAGGACGGCGGGGCCGATCAGCACGACAAAAACCGCCGGCATAATGCAGAAAATCAGCGGCAGCGTCATAATCACTGGCAACCGCGCTGCCGTTTCCTCTAGCGCCATCATCCGGTTGGCGCGCTGTTCGTTGATCAAGGTGCGCATGGCCCGTGAAAACGGCGTGCCATAGGTGTCGGACTGATCCAGCGTCTGGGTGAATACGCCGATTTCGGGCAGGGGCACACGGATATTCAGCTTGTGATACGCGCCGCGCCGGTCATTGGTCATGCGCATTTCAGACACCATTTGCAGGATCTCCTGCGCGAGTTCAGAACTGGTCGATGCCAGCTCGACGGCCACCCTTTGCATCGCGGGCTGCGGGCCAAGCCCTGCCTCGGATGAAATCACCAACAGTTCCAGCATGTCCGGAAACCCACGGCGGATACGGGCAAGCCGCGTCGAACGCAGATGACTGACGACCATGTCGATGCCCTTTGACAGACCCAAGGCGGCAGCGATCACCGTCGCAACCGGTATCATCATGTCCATACCGATTTCCGTGGTGGTAAAGACCCAAGCCATCCCCAAGATCATCGCAGCCAGTGGCAAGACAGTTTTCAAAAACGCATAGATCAGCAAGGCGTCACGGCTGCGAAACCCTGCCGATGACAGTTCAGCCGCCGTATCGCGCGATTCACCGCCCAATATGACCGACATGCGCTCTCCGATCAGGCCGACAATCCGGCGTAGCTGTTTGCCAGCATGGGCCAGGCTGCCGCTTTGCCGTGTTTTGTCATGGGTGGCACGGGAAGGTCCCGTGCCTTTGGCCCGCATCAAGCGCGCGGCGATCAGGTTGCGCTGCCGTTCAAACTGCAACAGCGCGGCACAGCCCAACATAGTCAGAACAATCCCCCCAAGCGCCAGCCAGAATATCGGTTGAAGCACCCCCTCAGACATCCAGCTTGCCCATCCGCGCCATGATGAAAACGCCCAGAGTTATGCTGCCAAGCGCGATCAGCGAAATCATCCGGCCGCGCGGATCCGCATAAAGCGGCTCCAGATACGCGCCGTTCAACACCGCAATCGCCAAGGTCACCGCGAAAGGCAACAGCGCAAGGATCAGCGCACTTGCCCGCGCTTCCGACGACAGGGCACGCGCCTTTTTACGCAGTTTGCGGCGCTCGCGCAGCTGGTTGGCAAGGCCCTCCATCGTTTCGATCAGGTTGCCGCCGGTTTCCGCCTGCAGCGATGTCGCGACGGAAAAAAACGACACCTCGGCCGTCGGAATGCGCAATTCCAGACGCGCCAGACTGTCGGGCAAAGTCGTACCCATGGTAATTTCATCATGACAGCGCGAGAATTCATATTGGATCGGACCTTTGGCATTGGCCACAACGATCGACAGGGAATCCGACACCGGCCGCCCGGCCCGCAGCCCCCGTGCGAAAACATCCAGCGCTTCGGGCAAATCGGCGGTAAACGCCGCGCGGTACCGGTTTCTTGCTATGCGCAAAACCAGCACAGCCCCCCCGACAGGAAGCAAGATCGCCAAGGGCAAAGCCGTTAACGGATGAAGCCCACCAAGAATGACGCCCAGCCCGTAAATACCGATGGCCGCCAAGAACACCTGTATGAAAATTTCGTTCACACTGCTGCGCAAGCTGGTCTTGGCCAGCTCTTGTTCGATCCGGCCCACCAAGCCGAATTTCCGATGCTTATCCAAGACACCCCGCTGAGGTTTCTCAAGCCGCACCGCCGTATCGGGGCGCACCCGCTTTAGCCGCGCCAAATGCCAGCGGCGCTGGCGATCGCTGCGCACAAGCAAGCCAAGCGCCAGACCCGCAAACACGACAAATGCCGCAGCGGTCACGATCAGGGTCAATGTCATGCGGTCAGCCCCAAGATACCATCAAGGTCATCCGCGACACCGTAGTCAGCCGCTTTGACCGCAAATTTCGGACGGAAACCGGAATACAGAAATTCGCCCTTCACATGGGTACGGGTGCTGCTTGCGTCGGCGTGAAACGTGAACAATTCTTGCAGCGTCACCGTATCCCCCTCAAGGCCAGCAATCTCAGAGATCGACGTCACCCGCCTTTTGCCGTCCCGCATCCGCGACACCTGAACAACCAGATGCACCGCGTCGGCCAATTGCCGGCGCACCACACCGCCACCGGGGGCAAAGCCTGCCAGTGCCGCCATGCTTTCCACACGGGTCAATGCTTCGCGCGGGGAATTGGCGTGCAGCGTGCTCATCGACCCGTCGTGCCCGGTGTTCATCGCCTGCAACAAATCCAGCACTTCGTCGCCCCGGACTTCGCCGATGATGATCCGGTCGGGGCGCATCCGCAGCGCATTGCGCACCAGCGTCCGCATCGTCACCTCGCCCGTGCCTTCGACATTGGGGGGGCGCGTTTCGAAACGCACGACATGCGGCTGCTGAAACCGCAATTCGGCGGCATCTTCGATGGTCACCAGCCGTTCGCCCGCCGGAATAAACTGCGACATCGCGTTCATGAGGGTCGTCTTGCCCGACCCCGTGCCACCAGAAACAAGAATGTTGAGCCGCAGATACGCAGCCAGCCCCAGAAACGCGGCCATCTGTGCAGTCAGACTGCCGCCGTCAACCAATGCGTCCAACGTCACAGGGTTGGCGGGAAACTTGCGAATGGTGATGGTCGGGCCATCAATGGCCAAAGGGGGCACTGCCACGTTCACGCGGCTGCCGTCTTTCAAGCGCGCATCGACCATCGGCTGGCTTTCATCAATGCGCCGTCCCACGGCTGCAACGATCCGGCTGGCCACGGCAAACACATGGGCGTTGTCGCGAAACCGGACGCCAGTCAGCTCAAGCTTGCCTTTGCGTTCGACATAAACCTGCTTGGGACCGTTCACCATTATGTCGGTGATATTCTCGTCCGCCAGCAAGGCCTCCAGCGGGCCAAGACCCAGCATATCCGCCAGGACTGCTGTCACCAAAGCCGACACTTCGCGCCCGTTCAGATGCATTTTGCGATCTTCGGACAGGGCCCGTATCGACCCATGGATCAGCTTTTCCTGCTCGGCGCGGGGCTGGCCGACAAGATCGGAAAAATCGAGGATTTCAGACAGCGCCTGCACAACCTCATTGGCCAGATTCATCATGTCACTTGATGTTTCGGCAATCACCTGACCCGTTTCTTTTGCAGGTTCAGCGGCGGGCTTTTCACGCGATTTGGCGGCTTCGGCTGGTTTGAAATCAACCACATTGGCAACAGGCGCAGGCGCGTCCTGACCCAATTCCGCCTGCAATGCGCGCGTCGCATCAGCCAGTGCCTTGCGCTGGCGCGTCAATGACCAGGCTGTCTGCGCGTTCTCCACCACATAGGACACGGCCACGTTTGCGCGTTCGGATGCGGATAAACCTTCGGCGTCAATCTGTCTGGCGATCAAAAGAACCGATGATAAATCATCAGGGTCATGGGTGGACGTTGAATGGATACTCATCTGAAAATCTTGCTAATAATAGAACCGGACCTGTGCCCGCTATCCTTTTTGCGCGGCGCAACAGCCGCATCCCAGATCGTGGCAACACCCTTGGCATAGGCCCCTCGGGGCTGCATTTCGATCAACGGGTGCCCTGCCCGCTGGGCTTTTGCCATGGGGGCATCACACCGGGGCAAAGTAGCCACGATCGGAATCCCGATCGTCTTTTCGATATCCTTTTTGGACAATCCTGCGTCATGGCGCAATTCTGACAGCACCGGCAGGATGTTCACGTCAGGATCGTGACTGTTGATCCGCCCGATCAAACGACTTGCCGCATTCACACCCGAAAATCCGGCGGGGATCACCAGAACAATCGCGCTCAGATGTTGGGTCAGATCGGCACTTTGGATCAAAACAGTGCGCGGCAGATCGGTTATCAACGCGTCAAATTCTTCCCTTAAGGGGGGGAACAGCCAGGGCAGACCTTTTCGGTAGGCCTGAACATCCTGACCGGCACGAATTTGCTGCGAATACAGCGACAGCTGATCCGTAATATGCTCCATCGTGGCTGTCATGAATGTGCTGTCCAGACGATCTGGTGCCCGAAGCGCATCAAACAGCCCAACGGTTTCGTCACGGTCCAGATCAATGGCTTGGGACCCGAATTGAAGATCGGCATCCAGCAGGGCGGTCCGGAGGTTCGGGCCTTTGGCGTTCGCCGCATAATAGGCCAGGTTTTGCGCCAGAATACTAGCGCCGACCCCGCCATTACTGCCCGTGATCGCGACCGAAGGTGCCTTGGTCACCGGCAGGGGAAGTTCAACAACAACTGATGGCTCGGGTGTATTGCGCTGCACGCTCAGAATTTCCTGCGCGCTGACAGGAAAGCTAAAGTATTCAGCCGCCCCCGCCTTGAGCAAGGCGCGATAGGTGCCGATGTCCGTCTGCGCCCCGATCACCACAACCAACGCGCCGGATCTGGCGATCTCGGTGACACATTCGCAGGCCATTTCAACCGGGATATTTCCGATCTCGGTCAGAACGATTTGGGCCTGTGCCGTGCCCGAACACAACCGCGCAGCACCCGATAATCCCCCGCCATGCAGCGCCGCGCTTTCACTGCCGCTCAACTCAAGCGCCGAACGCGCGACATCGGCACCTTTGTCCGTGCAGACATAGGCGACAAGTTGCGCGGTATCGCGATTGGTGACAGCGTCAAATGGCATGGGGTTCATCCTTGTTGGGTGCATTGGGCACGGAGGGCGCGCCAGACTTGCGCGCCCCTCTTTCTCGTACCAGTCAGGATTACTGGGTGGCCGAAATTCCGTTTTCGGTCATCGCGGTGCTCATTGTGCTGAAGCCGGAGTTGGTTTGCTTGCCCAATGTTGCAACGGTGCCAACGATCACAGCGCCAACAAGGGCTGCGAACAAACCGTATTCAATCGCTGTAGCGCCGTCTTCGTCTTTTGCGAATGTGCGGGCGAAAACCTGAAGCGCTTTGCGTGTAATAGTCATTTCATTCTCTTTCAGTGTGTCGGGCCGGGAGTGACCCTGATGAGACTGAAACTGACGCGCTAACGGGCTTTTCGAAATCCTACCTAGGTGGCAAATACCGCTGTCCCCCCAAAGGGTGCAGGTGTTTCATACCAAAGTATTACGTTTTCCGGACTGCTTTGTGTCAGCGGCCAAGCCAAGTTATGGCGGTGATATGACGTGGTCAATATTGCGGGAAATAGTAAGCCCACCGCACGATAAGGATGACGAATAAAAAATTTTAAGCTTCAAAAATCGGCCTGAAACGATCTCTGAAATCGGTGTTTCTGCGTGTTGGTTGCCCGGAAATCCATACGATTCGAACCGCTGAAAACAGCGTCGTGATCGGGCCTGCCATGAGTAGACAGTTATGCCAGCACCGACCCGACGATGGTGTCGACAACGTCCTGCCGCAGCGCTGCCTGACCCGCTTCCGTCATCAGGTCATTGCCGAAAATCCGGCTGAACGTGGGTTCGTTCGACACATTGAAAAAGCACAGCGCGCTGATTTTCCAATGCAGTTGCTGCGCTGCGATATCCGGTTTGAACAGTTTTTGCGCCGTTCCTCGCTCAAGGATCGCGCTAAGCTGTTCGACCGCCGGAGAGTTGCCGGCACGGATGGTTTCGGATGCAGATAGATGCACGCCGCGATGGATATTCTCGATCATCACCAAACGGATGAAATCTTCGTTCGCGCGATGATGGGTGAACGTGAATGCAACCAGCTGGGTCAGCGCCTCGACCGGATCAAGACTATCCAGCGCCAATGCCTTCTCGCCTTGGCGGACCTCGCGGTAGGCTTGCTCAAGCACCTCGCGATACAGGTTTTCCTTGTCCTTGAAGTAGTAGAAAATCATCCGCTTGGAGGTCTTGGTCTTTTCCGCGATCTCTTGGATGCGGGCGCCTGACAGGCCGTGATCTGCAAACTCGGCCCGCGCAACACGCAAGATATCTGCCTTTACGGCATCAGGGTTCTGTTTCCAGGACCCACGGTTTTTCACCGAGTTGGAGGCGGGTTTTGACGTCATCCAGATTTTCTAGCCTTTTTCAAAACCGAACACAATTAACCGTTCAGTACAACTCTGTTGACACACAATTAACCGTGTGGTTCATTGTGACAATCCTAGTCGGCAGCAAGATTCGACAGGAAGCGGAGGACTACATGAATTCGAACGTTGTGAACGCGCCCAAGCCGGCTGTCCAAAAGTCCTATCCTGATCTGTTGATCGGGCTGGTTGGTCGTGGCATCCAAAAGTCGCGCACTCCTAAACTGCACATGGAAGAAGGTGCCGCCCACGGGCAACGCATCTTGTACCAGATATTGGATGTCGATCAGTTCCCCCGCGGCGACCGCCCGCTTGAGGCGATCATAGATGCCGCCGAATTTTGCGGTTTTGCCGGGCTGAACGTCACCTTTCCCTACAAAATCGACGTGATGCCCCTGCTTGACAGCATCTCGGAAAATGCCCGCGCCATTGGTGCCGTGAACACTGTCGTTTTTCGCGATGGCAAACGGATCGGGCATAACACCGACAAATGGGGCTTTGAGGAAGGGTTCCGCGAGAACATGGCAGGCGCGACGCTGGATCATGTCTTGCAGGTCGGTGCTGGGGGCGCGGGCGTGGCCGTGGCCCATTCATTGTCTGCCCTCGGGGTGAAACGGCTTACGATTGCCGACAGCGACCATAGCCGGGCGACCGGGTTGCAAACCCTGCTCAAGACCAGCGCGCCAACAACAACGGTCGATGTGGTCACCTTGGATGACATCGCGACATTGCGCCCCGATGGCGTGGTGAATGCAACACCTGTCGGCATGGCGAAACTGCCCGGCTCTGCCTATCCGCTGGCATCCCTGCGCCCCGAAATGTGGGTCGCCGACATTGTCTATTTCCCGCTTGAAACCGAACTTCTGGCCGCCGCGCGTGCCATTGGCTGCCGGGTTCTGCCGGGGTCCGGCATGGCCGTCTATCAGGCGGTCAGGGCCTTTGAACTGTTTACCGGGCGCACGCCCGACCCCATGCGGATGAAAGCCACGTTCGAATCTTTCGTCTCATAAAAGAACCCGCTGTTCAAACAGCACCCAAACGCAAAACGGAGGATATCATGCGTTTTAATATCACCAAACTTACGGCCGTAACGGCCCTTGCACTCGGCCTTGCCGCTGCCGGTGCCCAGGCACAAACCCTGCGGATTGCGCATGTGGATCCCGACGAATGGACCGCGTCCAAAAAGGGAGCCGCAGCCCATGTGTTCAAGAACATTGTCGAAGGCGAAACCGACCTGACCGTTGAATTGTTTCCCGCCGGTGCTTTGGGCAACGAAGACGAGTTGGTTAATCAGGTCCAGGAAGGTCTGACACAGATCGCATTGGTATCGGGCGCCATGTCCAAGGTCTGTCCTGCCGCGTCGGTTCTGGATATTCCTTACACCTTCGCCTCTGCCACCATCGCGTGGGATGTTCTGGACGGCCCGTTCGGCGACGCATTGGCCGCACATTGCCTTGACAAAACCGGCCTGCGCACGCTGGCCTATGGGGAAACCGGTTTCCGGAACTTCACCAACGGCACCCGCGAAATCCGCACACCTGCGGATATGGAAGGTCTGAAATTCCGCGTGCAGCCTATTCCGCTGTATATCGAAATGGTCAAAGGTCTGGGCGGCGAACCGACTCCGATCGCATGGACAGAACTGCCAAACGCATTGTCCACCGGTGTTGTTGACGGTCAGGAAAACCCTGTCGGCGTGATCTATGCCAACAACCTGCACAAGCTGCAAAAATACATGACCCTCGACGGTCACGTTTATGCAGCCGACTTTATCATCATCAACGATGAATTCTTCCAGTCGCTTGCCCCTGCAGAGCAGGAAGTCGTTGCCAAAGCGGCACGCGTTGCAGGTACAATGGGCCGCGCAATCCAGCAGTGGGGCACAGCCGAAGGCGTGAACAAAGTCCAGGCCGAAGGGATGCAGGTTTATTCGCCAACATCCGAAGAACTGGCTATGTTTGCAGAAAAAGCACAGCCTGCGGTCGTAGAATATCTGCGCGGCGAACTGGGTGACGACGCCAAGTGGATCGACGATCTGCAAGCCGCCGTTTCCACCGCGTCTGAATAATACATCAATTTGCCGCGCTCTGACATGTTGGTGCGCGGCAATCTTACCCAAGGGAGCGAACCGCTATGGATCGTCTAAACACTTTCTTCAGACGTTTCTTTGCAACGGGTGCCGGTGTCTCTATGGCGCTGGTTTTTATGATTATTTTTGTTAATTCGCTACGACGCTATACTCTGGGTAAATCAGTCGAATGGGGCGAGGAACTGCCGATCTATATCGCCGTATACGGCGTGATGTTCGGCTTTGCGCTTGCCTATATGCAAGACCGCCACATTCGATTTACCATCCTTACCGATTTTCTGTCGAAACGCCGCCGCGACATCCTGTTTTGTGGGGTTGATCTGGCGATGATTGCCGTCGGGGCCGCACTTGCATGGTCCGGCTATGCCTTTGCCACCCGCCGCGCCGCTGTTGACAGTTCCGGCCTGATTGGCACAGCCAAACGGCTGGTTGAATCCACCGGCATCGAAGGCATGATCTGGATTGGCCGGGTCAGCACCTATCAATTCGCGATCGCCGTCGGGGGCGTTTTCCTGATGATCGCAGCATTCCTGAAATTCATGGAGCGCCGCGCCGCGCTGAAGGTCTCCTAAGATGGTCTATATCGTCCTTATCCTTGGGCTTTTGGCAGGCCTTCCGATTGCCTTTGCCATTGTCGCCGCCCTTAGCCTTTTCATGGCCACGGGCGACGCGCCCTATGCGCTGCGCATCGTCGCAACCGAGATGTTCAAGGGTCTAAACTCTTATCCGCTGCTGGCCATTCCCCTGTTCATCCTCGCGGGCGAGCTGATGAACGAAAGCGGCATCACAGGCCGCATTATCGCATTCGCGAATGTTCTAGTGGGACGGATGCGCGCGGGGCTTGCACTGGTCAATATCTGGGCCTCGGTGATTTTCGCGGGGCTTTCCGGTTCTGCCGTGGCCGATACGTCTGCGATTGGCCGCGTGTTCATCCCCGAGATGGAAAAACACGGCTATGACCGCGCCTATGCTGCGGCACTGACCGCGGCTTCATCCGTAATCGGGCCGATCATTCCACCGTCGATCCCCGTCATCATTTATGCGCTGATCGTCACGGGCGTCTCAGTACCTGCCTTGTTCATGGCGGGCGTCATTCCGGGCATCCTGCTGGCGATTTTCCTGTCGGCTTACGTGATGATGACAGTCAAAATCGACCGCGCGACCGAACTTGCCGCCCAAGCCGAAGCGCCCCCTGCCCGCACGGCCTTGCTGGGCGGTGTGCTGCCTCTGCTGATGCCGGTGTTTGTTGTCGGGTCCATCCTGCTTGGCATCGTGACCCCCACCGAAGCGGCGTCCTTTGCAGTGGCCTATGCGTTGGTTCTCGGGATGTTTGTGTACCGCAAGATCGCGTTCAGCGCCCTGCCGCGCATTTTCACCGACGCCATGCGCGACAGTGCCGTGATCCTGATCATCATCGCGTCGGTTTCGGCGGCAAACTGGCTGCTGACCTATAACCGCGTCCCGAACATGCTGACCGACTGGGTCTTGGGCAATGTCGACAGCAAAACCACCTTCCTGATCGCCGTGATCATCCTGTTCCTGTTTGTCGGTCTGTTCCTCGAAGGGATCGCCGCGATGCTGGTGCTGGTCCCGATCTTGCACCCCATCGCTGTCAGCCTTGGCGTTGATCCGGTGCATTTCGGCATTCTGGTCATCTTCAACCTGATGATCGGCCTGATCACCCCGCCTTTGGGCCTGTGCCTGTTCGTGGCCGAAGGCATCGCAGGTGTGGGCATGGCGCGACTGACCCGCGCAATCCTGCCGTTCTTTGCCGTCGAAGTGCTGGTGCTGCTGATCCTGACCTTTGTGCCAGAGACGGTGATCTGGCTGCCACGTGTATTGGGATATTAAGATGAAAACATCTATCGCCACCGTTTCGATTTCCGGTAACCTCCCCGAAAAGCTGGAGGCGATTGCCGCCGCCGGTTTTGACGGCATCGAGATCTTTGAACAGGATTTCATCGCCCATGACGGCAACCCCCGCGAGGTCGGCGACCTGATCCGGTCCATGGGCCTAGAGATCACCCTGTTCCAGCCGTTCCGCGATTTCGAAGGGTTGCCAGAACCTCTGCGCGCCAAGGCGTTTGACCGGGCCGAACGCAAATTCGATCTGATGCAGGAACTGGGCACCGATCTGGTTCTCGTCTGCTCTAGCTGCCATCCGGAAGCCCTTGGCGGGATCGACCGTGCGGCGGCTGATTTTGCCGAACTGGGCGACCGCGCTGCCAAACGCGGGCTGCGCGTCGGCTTTGAGGCCTTGGCATGGGGCAAACATGTGAATGACCACCGCGATGCATGGGAAATCGTGCGCCGTGCCGACCATGCGAATGTGGGCATCATTCTGGACAGCTTTCATACCCTTGCCCGCAAGATCGACCCCGACACGATCCGGCGTATCCCCGGTGACAAGATTTTCTTTGTCCAGCTTGCCGACGCGCCACAGATCGACATGGACCTGCTGTATTGGTCGCGCCATTTCCGCAATATGCCCGGCGAAGGCGACCTTGCCGTAACCGATTTCATGCGCGCCGTGATGGCCACAGGCTATGCCGGCCCGATCTCGCTCGAGATTTTCAACGACCAGTTCCGTGGCGGCAGCGCCAAGACGATTGCCAAAGACGGCCATCGGTCGCTGATTGCCTTGATGGATGACGTGCAACGCGCCGAACCTGCGGCGGCGGCCATGCTGGCCCCGATGCCCGCACGCTCCACAGTTGATGGTGTATCCTTTGTTGAATTCGCGTCGCGCGGCGAAGAAGCGGACGCATTGGAGACTATCCTGCGCACCTTGGGCTTCCAACACTCCGGCACCCACATCGCCAAGAAGCTGGCCTTGTGGACCCAAGGCGACATCCGGATTGTCGTGAACCGTGAGAAAAGCGGCTATGCCAGCAGCGCCTATATGGCCCATGGCACCACCGTCTGTGACATCGGCATCGCGGTCGACGCTGCTGCTGATACCGTTGAACGCGCGCAGCGTCTGGGGGCCGCCCCCTTTAACCAGCCCGTCGGCCCCGGAGAGCTGAACATCCCCGCGATCCGCGGCCTAAGCGGTAGTGTGATGCATTTCATCGACAAAACCAGCGGTCTGAATGATGTCTGGTCGGTCGAATTCACCCAAACCGCCCAAGATGACAGCGACGCAGGGTTGATGCGGATTGATCACCTAGCCCAAACCATGAGCTATGATGAAATGCTCAGCTGGTCGCTGTTCTATACAACGCTGTTCCAGATGAACAAATCGCCCATGGTCGATGTGGTTGACCCCGACGGGTTGGTGCGCAGCCAGGCGCTTGAGACACCAAACGGGACGTTCAGGATTACGCTGAACGGGGCAGAAACCCACCGCACCATGGCGGGCAATTTCCTTGCCGACAGCTTTGGCGCATCGGTGCAGCACATCGCACTGGCCAGCGACGATATCTTTGTTACCAGCGATGCCATGGCGAAACGCGGCTTCAAACCCTTGCCGATGTCCGACAACTACTATGCTGACCTCGCCGCGCGGTTTGACCTTGATCCTGCGGTTCTGGCCCGTCTCAAGGCTGGCAATATCCTGTATGACGAAGACGCAAACGGCGCGTTTTTCCAGTTCTATTCCCAGCCCTATGCCGGTGGAATGTTCTTTGAAATTGTCGAACGGCGCGGTGGCTACAAAGGATACGGTGCCCCCAACGCACCCTTCCGAATTGCCGCACAAAAACGTCTAATGCGCCCCAAGGGTATGCCAAAACACTAGCCATAGGACCGACATCCAAAGCGCGTGATTAAAAAATAGGCACTAGCCGGAATGCTGCCCGAAAAAAGTGCTTTGGCTGTTGTTTCCTTGGGGCCCAGACGGCAACATTTGGGTATGTCATCCGTGCCCGCAGTTCCAATTTTAGTATTTTCCGACCTCGACGGCACGTTGATTGATCATGCGACCTACAGCTGGGATGCGGCAAAACCGGCATTAGAGGCATTGCGCGCCTGCGGGGGCGGGCTGATCATGGCAAGCAGTAAAACCGGCCCCGAAATTGCAAACATTCGCGCTGTGCTTGGATGGTCGCACTGGCCTGCGATCGTTGAAAACGGCGCGGGTCTGTTGCTGGCAAACGGGTCTGGGATGGCAGACAGTACGCAGTATTCCAAGCTGCGGGCGATATTGGACGACACCCCCCCCGCCTTGCGCCAGCATTTTCGCGGTTTTGGGGATATGACCGCAGCACAGGTGTCAGCCGTGACCGGCCTTGATGCCGGGCAGGCAAAACTTGCCATGGCGCGAGCGTTTTCGGAACCCGGCCTATGGGGCGGCACCGCCGAACAGCTGGACCTGCTCCTGAACCATCTGTCGCAACATGGCATTACGGCGCGCGAAGGGGGGCGGTTTCTGACCCTGTCCTTTGGCCAGACCAAGGCCGACCGGATGGCCGAATTGATTGCCGAATATCAACCGGCCCACACGGTTGCCTTGGGCGACGCCCCCAATGATGTCGAGATGCTGCAAACGGCAGACACCGGCGTTATTGTGGCAAACCCGCATCGCAAAGCCTTGCCTGCGTTAAAAGGCGAAGAAACCGGCGCCATTATCCGCACCGCATTGCCTGGCCCCCAAGGGTGGAACGCTGCGATCCTTGGCCTCCTTATTGACCTGAACCTTAGATAGGAACGATCACCCATGTCAGATTTTCACCAAAACGGTAACATCGCGACGCTGCATAACCTGCGGACACGGTCGCTGGATGAACTGACATACGAGCTGGAAACCTTTGCACAGACCCGCAAAATGACGTTGATTTTGCCCTGCCTCTATTCTGAGCTGGAAACCGACGCGATGCCGAACATTCTGGCCGAGCTGTCCAAGGTTACCTATCTTCACCGCATTATCATCGGCCTTGACCGCGCAGACGAAGCACAGTTCCGCCACGCGAAAGAATTCTTCAAGGGCCTGAACCAGCGCCATATGGTGATCTGGAACGACAGCCCGCGGATGCTTGAACTGGGCGCGCGGCTTGACGCTTTGGGGTTGGCCCCGTCCGAACAAGGCAAGGGCAAAAACGTCTGGACAGCCCTGGGGTATCTTATGTCCTGTCAGGACAGTTCGGTCATGGCGCTGCATGATTGTGACATCGTCACCTACACCAACGAACTGCTGGCGCGGCTGATCTACCCCGTAGCAAACCCGCATTTTTCCTATCAGGTGGCCAAGGGATATTACGCGCGGGTGGGCAATGACCATCTGAACGGGCGCGTGACCCGTCTACTGGTCAGCCCGCTGTTGATCGCGCTAAAAAAGGTCGTCGGGGATCGTGATTTCATCGAATATTTACGCTGTTTCCGCTATCCACTATCTGGCGAATTCGCTATGCGCACCGGCATTTTGCCTGATCTTCGTATCCCGTCTGATTGGGGGCTCGAGATCGGAGTATTGTCAGAGGCATGGCGCAATCTGGCACCCAAAGCGGTCTGCCAGGTCGAGATTTGCGATAACTATGACCACAAACATCAGGATTTGTCGCCCGAGGATGCGAGCGCCGGTCTAAGCCGGATGTCGACCGATATCTGCAAGGCGATTTTCCGCAAACTTGCCGCAGATGGCACGATATTTACCAACAATACGTTCCGCACGCTCAAGGCCACCTATTACCGCACAGCGCTGGATCTGCTTGAGGCCTATCACGCGGATGCAGTGATGAACGGGTTGGAAATCGACCGTCACAAGGAGGAACAGGCGATTGAACTATTCGCCAATAACATCATGCGTGCCGGCAGCTTTTTCCTTGAGAACCCCCGCGAGACGCCGTTCATTCCGACTTGGAACCGGGTGCATTCTGCCGATCCCGGTTTTCTGGCTGACCTACATGCCGCCGCCGCAGCGGATGAAGCGGAATTCAGCTAGATCCGGTTTGTGATCCAGCGACACTGATAGGGCGCAAGGGTGACCGTTTCCGCATCCGCGGGCACGGTTTCGCCCGACAGCAGATCAACCCATGTTTCGTCCTCGATCATGTTCAGCGTGCTGGTCGGAACGGAAACGGTTTCATCGCTGACGTTGTGCAGCGCAAAAATCGATTGGTGGCGGTCCAGGCTTTGGCGCCAGACGGCAAACACCCGCGCGTCCTCCGGGTTCACGGTGAATTGCGTGGCGTTGGGATGGAACGCGGATTGGCGGGACCGCAGTTTTAGCCGCTGTGTCAAAGCGTCCAACACGCGCGCCTGCGGGGTCGTTTCATCGCCAAGTAATGCGCGTAGCGTTGGATAATCCCAGCGGTGGCGATTGATCGCGCGGTTCATGCCGCGATGTTCGACCTGCGCATGATCATTGAGCGTGGCCAACAGCGAATGGATATAAAACGCGGGGATCCCTTCGAGCGACATAACAATGGTTTGCGAGCAGATAAACCTGTCGAAATGATGGGCGTCCGATCCTTTGAACGTGCGCCCCATGGCATCATAAAATGTGGTGTTCAGCTCGTAAGGGGATTGCCCGCCATCGGGCAGCGCGCGCATGGATACTAGGCCCCCGATTTCTTTAACCGTCTGGATTACTTTGTCTTTTTCAGCATCGGGCAATACCCCTTCGGCGGGGCGCATGCCGATGCCATCATGGCTGGCGGTAAAGTTAAGATAGGCGCAGCCCAACGGGGCCGGCGGCATTGCGCGTTGCCATTTGTGCAAATATCTGGCGGAGCCCGACATCATGGCATGCAAAACCAGCGGTGGCAGGGGAAAGTTGTAAATCGCATGTGCTTCGTCACGAGCCCCAAAATAGCTCAGGTTTTCAGCCTTGGGCACATTGGTTTCGGTCAGCAAGATGATCTTTTCGGGCGCATAGTCACACAGCAGCCGCATGAGTTTGATAATCGCGTGGGTCTGGGGCAGATGGACCGAAGGGCTGCCCGCCAGTTTCCAGATGAATGCAACGGCATCCAGACGGATGATCTGGACGCCATTGTCGACATGCAGGCGAATAATTCGCAAAAATTCCAACAGGACTTCGGGATTTCGGAAATCAAGATCGACCTGATCGTGGCTGAAGGTACACCAAACGTGACGCGTGCCTTTGGTCGTTTCGACCTCCTGAAGCAGCGGCGTCGTGCGCGGCCGCACTACCATGCTCAGATCATCAGCGGGGTCCGCCTCGAAAAAGAACTTGTCATAAGGGGGCTGCCCTTGTCGGTAGGCGTTGAACCAATTGCTTTGGCTTGAAACATGGTTCAACACCAGATCCGACATTAACGAAAAATCGGCCGCAATACGGTTAATGTCTGACCAGTCGCCCAGTTGCGGGTGCACCGCCCGAAAATCGGTTACCGCAAACCCGTCATCCGATGTATAGGGGAAAAACGGCAGGATATGTACGCTGTTCACCGCCCCCTTGAGGTAACGCAGCAAGAAATCATGCAGCAAGTCCAAGGGTTTGAATGACCCGTCAATGATCGAATTCCCATAGGTGATCACCAGCGCGTCTTTTTCGGACCACAGATTGTTACCAGGCAAACGCCCGCGTTTGCGGCGCGGCGCAGTCTCGGGCCAAAAGGCTTCGACAATCAAACTGGACAGAACGTCGGCATCGAGGTCAGGGTATATATCCTTAACAATCCGCGCGATTTTCACGCTTAGGGGCGGTGTTTTCTCGGCCATGGAAAGGGTACTTTTTTGATTACGGACTCTGTAATTTTGGACGAGCCATCCGATAAAGCAAAGGGTTTCAGCGGGATCAGCTTGGATCACCGCCTTAGATTGGGGCGCATGGCCTAACTATTAGGCGATCATCGCGATCAGTATTTCGTATTATTCATAAGTGCCATATCCGTAGCCGGGTCCCTGCTGTCTGCATTTGTTCAGGATCACCCCTAGCATCTGGGTTTGCCCCGACAGTTCACGTTCGCATTGGTCAATCTGGTCTGTGGTTGTCAGGTCGGCGGCGGCGATAACCAGAACGCAATCCACATGTTTCGCGATGGCCATCATATCATGGGACAAAAGCATCGGCGGGGTGTCGATAATAGTGATGTCCGTTGCGTAGGTGTCATCAAGAGAGCTCAGCGCAAGGGGGAAAAAGCGGCTTGCCAGAATTTGAGCAGCGTCGGTCACCGGGTTCCGATTGGAGGAGATCGCAAGATTGTCACCCACGCGCAATGCGGCAGAGTGGAACGGGCGGTCGCCGCGTAAGAAATGCGCCATATCAGCGGGTGGTGCACATCCCAACATGGCTGCCAACGAGGGTCGCCGCATGTCCATTTCCAGCAAGATGGTCCGACAGTCGGGTTGCCGTTGCAGACTAAGCGCGAGGTTAAGCGCCACCGTGCTTTTCCCACATTCAGCGGTGGGTGACGTAATCGCAACGCGCCGCCACCCTTTGGCACGCATGTGGTGCAGCAGACGGGTGCGCAGCATATCATAGGGCATCGCACCCGCGCCTGATCCATGGGTAAAAATCAGGTTTTGGGAAAGGTGGCCGGGGCACAGATCGGCAATTTTTATCCCTTCCCAAGCGGCCTGAAGGACCCGCTTTTCTTGAACGGACGGAATGGGTTTGAGGCGCGTATTCAACGCGGGCCTCTGGGTTTGATCAAGGGTTGTAAGGGGGGTATTCAATGACGTTCCGAACCTGTTGTCTGAAGGTTTTCAGTTGTTAATTTGGCAGTCGTTAATTCTGTTGGCCCAATTGTTCCGTCAACATGCGAAGCACCCACCGAATACCCCTGCAGCGCCCAAAGCCCCGCAGACAAACCGGCCAGCACAAGGGCAACCGTCACCTGTGTCGGTGTGCGGCGGCGCGATATTTCGGTTCCGGCTGTTTGATACGGCAAGGTTGCAAAGGGGATGATCCCCAAGGCATTGCTGATGTCCGCAGCGCGCCGGATCTTTTTGCTAAAATGCTCTTGAATGAAAACAAACCCAACTCCACCGAGCAACCCGCAGAGAAACCCGGCAACAAGCGCGACAAGCCGGCTTGGCCCCTTGGGGTGAAGTGGCGGCAAGGCTTTTTCGAACAAGGAAATGTGTTGCCCGTGGCGCAACGTTTCAATCATCTTGCTGGTCTCGGCGCGCGTTTTGCTGGCGACGGCCTGTTCATGCTGTGCGCGTGTGTTGGCCTGTGTGCGTTCAAGATTGCCGAGGGTAATGCCGTTCGATGTGGTCGCTTCAATAGATTCAGCAAGTGCGGTCAATGAATCGCTTATCTGCGTCTTTCGGGTCGTGAGTTCTGCCAAGTCCCCTTCAATTTCGGCGCGCTCTATCTCATAACTCGATGCCGGTTCTGGCAGCGGGACGGGGTGATCGGGTGTTTTGCCCGCAGCTTGCAGACGCTGACGCAAGCCGTTCACCTGCGACAACAGGATTTTTACACGGGGGTTATCAGGGGAGAGGAGCGTGGTCTGGGTCGCCAGATCCTCTTCTAAAACGGCGAGTTGTATTTCTTCGTTCGATTGGGAGATGGAGGGTTTGATCGCATCGGCCGCAGCAAGGAGTTGCCGGCGGCGTTCCGATTTTGCCCTGAATTCGCGCAGCGTTCCAATTTGACGCTCCACTTGCAACAGTCGTTCCTGAAGCGTGGTTTGCTGGGTTCGCCGAAAGGCAAGGCTATCGGGCAAACTGTCGGTATTTTCCTGCCTGAAAGCCAGAATTGCAGCATCCTGAGCGGCAAGCTCCCTCTCAAGTCGCGTGACTTCTTGTGTGTAAAATTCGAGGGTTTTTCGCGCGATTTGCGTTCGCGTCGCGACGTCTTCTTGCATCACCATTGTGGCAATCTTGTTGGCGACATCCGCTGCAAGCTGGGAGGAGGAGGCCTCAAAACTGATGCTGATAAGGGGTGCGGCGTCACGTCCCGGCGCGTGGGTCATGCGTATCCTCGACCTTAAATCGCTGACCTGCTCGTCTGTGAGGGGGGTATTTTGGCGCAAACCCTCATAGATTTTTTCATGCCACGCCAGGTCTGACAGGCTGTGGCGCACCAGGATGCGTTGCAATATCAGATCCAATCGAGACTGCGATTGTAGGGGTGCAGATGAACCTGCCAGATCGCTCGATATCTGCTCCGGCTCCACCAATATACGCGCGAGGGCGACATAGACGGGGGTTCGCAGGCTGGTCATGACGGCAGCCGAGGTGACGCCAATCACGCAGAAGACCGCAATCCAGTGCCACCGCAGGACAAGCCGAGAAATGAAGAAAGGAAAATCCATTTTCAGCCGGTACCAACGCCGGAAAGCCAGCGGAAAAAACGATGCAAACGCTGTTTGTGAGTCATTGCCTCGTGGTCCCTTCAAACTGGTGCATTAACGATCTGTGAAACATCCGAACTCCAGATTGGCCGCAGAAAGTTAAATGCTGGTTAATTGGGCAACCCTGATCGGATTGTTTTGGAGAGCCGCCGCTGACCCCCAAAGAATTTTGGTTAATTGGGCTGCTGCTTAACGGCTTGGTAACTCTCGGCGGCCTAGGGATTTAGCACTGATTAACCAGATCCCGCCGTATTCCGGAGAGGATCACTGGTTTGAAACCGCGAAACAGGGATGGGCCGACATATGATTTTTCAGGACTTCAACAGCCCGTCTTCGACCCTTGATGTCACGCGCGCAATCGTCCGGGAGCCCCCGCAAACATTAGGAAAAAATGAGGAGAATACCCGCAGCGGTTTGTACCGAAACGGTGGCAAACGGGCGCTCGATCTTTTGATTTGTCTGTTTCTTGCACCCTTGGTGATCCCCCTTGTGGGCATTTGTGCATTGATGATTTGGTTAACAGGTCAGGCACCATTTTATTCACAGTTTCGAATTGGCTTTAACGGTCGTGTCTTCAAAATGTGGAAACTGCGATCTATGGTCAGCAACGGGGACACGGTTCTTGCACGGCATCTGGCCGATAATGCAGCGGCCAAGCTGGAATGGCACTGTATGCAAAAACTGAAACACGACCCCCGTGTCACCCATTTCGGACATTTTTTGCGGCGGACTTCTCTTGATGAATTGCCGCAGATCTGGAACGTGGTGTGGGGAGACATGAGCCTGGTCGGCCCGCGCCCCATGATGATTTGCCAAGAGCCGCTTTATACAGGGCGCGATTACTATGATATGCTGCCCGGGATCAGCGGGAACTGGCAGGTATCTACCCGAAATCTATCAGATTTTGCCGACCGCGCCGTGTTCGACAGTGCCTATTCTGCCAGGCTTTCCCTCCGAGAAGACCTGATGATTTTGGTAAAAACGATCGGCGTCGTTCTAAAGGCAAACGGTCACTGAAATGAATGCGCATTGCCAGCCACGGTTACGGACACAGACTGCCGAATTGACTGTCATTATCATAAGTTACAACACGGCTGACCTGACGCTGAAAGCGGTCGAAACCCTATATGCCAATACGCAGGATACCGTGTTTGACTGCGTCGTGTTTGACAACGCGTCACGGGATGATTCAGTCGCAAGAATAAGGGCTGCTTTCCCACAAGTGCGGGTCATCGCATCGGCCGAAAATATCGGGTTCGCGATGGCGAATAATGTGGTCGCGGCTGAATGCGCCACGCCTTATTTCTTGCTGTTGAACCCCGACACGGAAACCCACCCGCAGGCTGTCGATGCGCTGGTCAAATTTGCAAAATCCTATCCCGAAACAGGGATTTGGGGCGGGCGGACCGTGTTTGCCGACGGGTCTTTGAACATCGCGTCCTGCTGGGCGGCACCATCTGTCAGGAGCCTGTTTTTCAGGGCAATCGGTCTGACGACCCTTTGGCCGGAATCGGACATGGTTAACCCCGAGAAATACACCGGCTGGCAAAGGGACAGTATCCGCAAAGTCGATATTGTCGTGGGGTGTTTCTTGATGATCGGGCGACCGCTTTGGCAGCAACTTGGCGGGTTCCGGCCAAAATACTTCATGTATGGAGAGGATGCAGATCTGTGCCTGCGTGCGCGCAAACTTGGGTATCTGCCTGCCATCACCCCTGACGCCCAGATCACCCATCACGTCGGCGCATCGACCACCCGAAATGAGGAAAAGACGATTTCCGTCATGAAATCACGCGCGTCACTGATACGGGATCATTGGCCTCGCTGGAAAATCGGCAGCGGTATTTTCCTGATGTGGTTATGGGGGGCGCTTCGGTATTTTGGTACCCGCCCGTTAACCATCTCTCGCAATGCACGACTGCGTGAAACGGCGCATCATTGGCAGGTGGTTTGGGCGCGGCGGGCCGAGTGGTTGGCAGGTTACGCATAGGCCTGAATCCAACGTTTTGCGACAACGGAAGCTGTCAGGCGATCAACGTCATGTAACCGCGACGTAGGGATATTCCCCAAGTAGGACGAGGTGACCGAAAACGTCGAATGGCGCGAATAGATCAGGTGGTCGCAGCGCGACAAAAGCCACATATCAATCAGGGCATTTTCGGCCTCTTCCAGCTTTGCAATGTCGGACGTGGGCCAATGGAGCCTGCTGCCATCGGCTGGCAGGTATTTGTCTATAAAGTGCACACCGGAAAATTTCGACGCCATTTGCGCCTGAACATCCGCGTTATCCGTTGCCAAAAAGATTGACGCGTCGGGGAGTTGTCTTACCATTTTCCTGAGGGTCGTTTTGATGGGCCCAAGCGGAATCTTGCGATCCGTATAGCGGATATGAACGCCAATACTTGGCTTTGACAGCCTGGCGGCATTTTCGGTGACCTGTCCTAGAACATGGTCATTTGGTGTGAAAAACTGGCCCAGACAATCTGCAACGATCTGGCGCTCTGACTTGCCGGCAAACTCGGGATGCCGGCGCAGGTGGTGGGCGATGCGGCGGAACTTTGGCAGATACGACCAGAAAACCGCGACATCATCGGATGTGTTCAACCGCCCCAGATCAACGCAAAATTTGCGATACCCCAAGGGGTTCGAATGGCTGTGGGGCGCGTATTTTTCGATCATTTCCTGCGGCGTCAATTGCAGATTCCCAGCCCAGATTTGCGGTGAAACCGGCCCCGAAAATGCGTCGAACGCGTCGGCGCTTTGCGTGATTGGCGTGTTAAACAGCAAGGGGTAGGCATTTGTCCCGATCGGGGCGTAGCTGCCGTCGCGCCAGTCAATGACGGGGGTGCGATCGGTGAGCCGCGCATAAACAAGGCCGCACACCGCCGAGAGGATGCGATTGCCCAACCCGCCTTTGCCTTTGATCAAAAGGATCTTTTCCACAATGCCGTCCCATCCCGATGTCCAATTCAAGTCGGGATCAAGATCATGGTTAACCGTTTACAATTCTTTAACTCCTACGGGGTCAATTGGATGTGACGGAAGATTCAGGTCTGAAAGGAAACACATGCGTTGGTTGCTTGCTCGAACGATTTTTCATGTCCGGCTGACCACCGTGATATATGTGGCCGTGATCCTGGGGGCGGGCAGTGTTGCGGCGCAGTCTTACCATATCAGGCCGGGTGATATTCTGCGGATCGAAGTGCTGGAGGACCCTGAACTGAACCGGTCCGTTCTGGTCACGCCGGATGGTAGGATTTCGGTGCCGATGGCCGGAACGATGCGGATATCCGGGCAGCCCGTCGAGGCGGTTCAACGGGGCCTTGCCGCGCGTCTGTCGGCCAGTTTCGCCAACCCGCCGAATGTATTTGTGTCTGTCGAACGACTGGCAGAAAGGCGACCCGACATGCGCCAGCCAACGGAACCAAAGCTGATTTCCGTATTCGTAATGGGCGAAGCAAACAAACCCGGACATTTCGAAATTCCGGAAAATACCAATGTATTGCAAGCCTTTGCCGCGATGGGCGGGTTCACCAAATTCGCAGCGATCAAACGCGTCCAATTGCGGCGCGCGGCCAAGATCGTGCCGCTGAATTACCAACAGATCGAAGCAGGGTCTGCGGCCGCACAGATGACATTGCAAGATGGCGACGTGATCGTTGTACCCCAAAGACGTCTGTTTGAATGAAGGCCAGGGCATGATTGGCCCGATACGATGCAGCCTTTTGACGGTGGCGATTCTGATTTTGTTCACCAATCTGGCGCAAGCCGGTGGCACGGGTGGCATCGCATTGACTCTTTCGGTCGAAACCTCGGTGCAGGGCTACTCTAACCCGGCGCTCAACACGGTAAACCCGCAAAGACTGAACCAGACAAGCACCGCTTTCCGCTTTGGACTGTTTAGCGAAACGCGCAGTCAGCATCTTGCTTTGAAAGGCGGGCTGTCCCTGCGCGCATCGGGGGGCGCGGGTGCAGGAAGCGTGGCAGATGGGGCAGTCGATCCGTTCTTGGCGATCCAGTATTTTCGACAGGCGCGCGATGCCTCGTTAACCTTTGACGCCAGTGTGAAAGAGGCTGATTTGATTCAGATGGACGCGACCGCCTTTGGGCCAGCGCTTCCTATCGGGACAGCAAGGCGCAGGCAGCTCAGTGCTGAACTAAACCTGAAATGGAGAGAAAATGCCCCCTTGGGTTTCGGTATTTTGGCGGCCAGCGAACAGGTCAAATACAAGGGCGGCACCGCAATCGGACAAGGCGGCCAAGTGCTGAGCGGCGCATCACGCCAGCGGATCGACCTGATGGCGCGGCTGGATTTGAACAGGGTCAGCCAGCTGACCACTACATTGGGCTATCGCGTTTTCAATCAAGAGACAGTGACCGGCCGCCGCGAGAGTTACGGCTTTGATACTACTTACCAAATTGATCGTCCGAGCGGGCCGCTGGCGTTCAAATACGGGTATGTGTCGACGGAAAGCGGGCATCGCATGCACGCAATGATCGAGCGGAGCATCAGCTTGCCTGATGGGGCGTTTGTGGCGGGTGCCGGTATCGGCCGCACTGCGGGCGGCGACCGGCATGTCATCGGGCATCTAAACTACCATGCCGCACTTCCTTTCGGGGGTGTGGAAACCCGCCTAAGACGCGCGTTAGCAAGCAGTGATCAGGATGACAGCGAACAGATCAATACACAATTCGGGGTGGGGGTTCATCTGGATATGACCCCATTGGACCGGCTGTTGTTTCGCCTCGACTGGGCAGAGGCGGAAAATACCCTGTCGGGATTAACCACGATGAACCGCGCAATCGCTGTTAGTTATGCGCGCACATTGAAACGTGACGCGACATTCAACATCGGGCTGCGCCGCCGTGATATCCGCGATACGGTCACGGGTGCAGGGCGATCAAACGAGGTTTTCATTTCCCTTACCCGCAATTTTGAAACGCGTTATTAAGTCTATTTTTCAAACAAACGTGCATAGGCCGCCAAAAGCGATTGCTCGGAATGCGTCCAGGACAATCGGTCCAGAACACGGTTGCGCCCTGCTTTACCCATGTCGCGTCGCAACGCGGGGTTGTCTATCAGCGTTTCAATTTTTATTGCGAAATCAATGGGGTCGTTGGGTTTGGCATAGAGCGACGCGGGGCCAGCCGACACGCGGCCTTCGGTCAGGTCAAATTGAACCACGGGTTTTTCCAAGGTCATGTATTCCATCACCTTATTCATCGTCGAAATGTCGTTCATCGTATTTTTAGGGTCCGATGCCACACCAATATCTATTGCATTCAAAGCATCCAAAAGATCTGGGCCATACAGGGCACCGGTAAAGGTAAAATGCTTTGTCAGGCCCCGGTCCGTCACATCTTGCATCATGTCACGACGCGCCGGACCAAAGCCGATAATCAGAAAATGCACATCCTTGTGAAGCGCATTCACCAGATGATCGGCGGCGCGCACCAGTAAATCCATGCCTTCTTGCTGCCCGATGACGCCAACATAGCCGACCAGAGTTTCGGCCCCTTTGCGATAGGTCGCATCGCCGGTGGCGGGCAGGAATTGTTCGGTTTTTGGTGCGGACCGAACGGTGAAAACATCAGACGGGTCCATCTTGCCCCGCGTCATCGCGATGGCGCGAAAACTGTCGTTGGTTGCCATTGAAACGTCAGCGACCCGAAAAGTGATCCGTTCCAATACGCACATCAGGCAGTGTATCACGCCACGTTTTCCAAACTTGGCCTCAAATAGTTCCGGGCTGACATCATGGTGGTCGAACATATATTTGACGCTCCGGTGCCGGTATAAAAGCGCCAGCAAAAAGACCAGATCAGGTGGATTGCAGCCTTGGATCGCATCGAACCGGCGTCTTTTCCACACCTTTTTGGCAAGCCTATACCATTGCCAGATGGCATGACCGTATTCCTGAGCATAGGCGAGAACGCCGGAATGTGCTTCGACCGGAAGCGTGTATCGATAAATGTGCACGCCTTCGATAACCTCGTAGGTGGCATCCCATCCGCGCCCCATAGGCGAGATGACAGAAACCTCGTAACCTGCGCGCGCAAGCGTCGTCGCCTCGAGCCAGACGCGGCGATCCAAGGGTACCGGCAGGTTTTCGACGACGATCAGAATGTGGCGATCTGTGTGTGTCGTCATATGCCCTGCGGAGTTAAGAAAAGGTTCGTTTATTGGTGTCAAAAGAAATGAATTTTTCGTAAATCCGCGGCGAATTAATATTGATTCGTCAGGATTAGTCCTCTGTTTGACTGCTCGCTGCCGCGAAGCTGACACATCTTTCAGGCGATTTCAGCGGGCGTGTGTTGCACATGCAACCTGCTGCTGCCTGAGAGGACCAATATGCCGATCAATACCCCGTCAGGGCCTGAAACGAGCCTGGCAAGACTAAGCGCTGTTGGCTTTAGCGCCGTCTTTATCCTTGTCGGAATTCTGGGCGGATGGGCTGTCACCACAAAAATCAGCAGCGCGGTTATCGCAACCGGGCAAGTCGGCGTCGCGGGGAAACCCAAAACCGTGCAAAGCCCTGATAGCGGTGCCCTGGTCGAAATTTTGGTTGGCAACGGTGATTTTGTTGAAAAAGGTCAGGTGCTTGCCCGATTGGACCCGACCCTTGTTAAAATCAATCTTGGCCGGGTCCGCACGCATCTATCTGCGGCGCTCACCTTGCGCGCGCGATTGCACGCAGAACGCACCGGGGCGCGGCAGTTGGTGTTCGCCTATGACGAACTGCGGATTCCGGTTTCTGAACTCAGCGCCTATTTAGGCGATGCTGAAAACCTTCAGCAGGATATTTTCCAAGCCCGAAGGGACCTTAGGATCGGGTCGCGACGTCAGATGCGCGGGCGCATTGCCGATCTGGACACCCAGATGCAGGGGGTTTTGGCGCAGATCACATCGCTGGAACGGCGGCAGGTTTTGTTGGATCAGGAACTACGGAATATCAATGCATTGATGGGAAAAGGACTGTCGCGACAGGAAAAACTGACAGATGCGCTGCGCAGGCAGGCCATCTTGGAAGGGGATCTCGCGGCCCGACAATCCGAGCTGGCAAGCATGAAGATCAGACGGCACGAGGTGGCCGAAGATGCATCCCAAGAATTCCGCACAATTCAGGAACAAGTCACCAGTGACCTGCGCGATGTGCTTGTTGAAATAGACGAGCTGACACAACAGATTTTCACCCTTCAGGCGCAGCTTGACCGCCTGGATCTACGCGCGCCCGCAGATGGGATCGTTCATGAACTTGCCATGACGACGCTTGGGGGCGTGATCCGTGGCGGGGATACACTGTTGCAGATCATACCCCAGAATGCCGGTTTCTCCTTTGAGGTGCGCGTGCCGCCGCGCGATATAAATCAGGTACGCCAGGACCAGCTGGCACAGATCGCCCTGACAGCGTTGGATCAACAGAGCGCGCCGAAATTGGATGGAACTGTTGCTGCAGTGTCGCCGGAAACCGTTCAAGACCGCTTAACAGGCGAATATTTTTATCGCGTTACCCTCGATGTCCCACAGGCCGAGCTTGCTCGGCTGCCCAAGGCCGAACGATTGATCGCTGGAATGCCCATTGATGTATTTCTTCAGACGGGTGAAAAATCCGTTTTTCACTATCTGACCGAACCATTGTTGGCGCAAATCAGCCACGGATTTAGGGAATAAGTTTGAAATTCAGGCGCAGGCGTTAAGCAAACCTTTACCTAAAAGATGTCTTAAGACCGGATGAACCATGCGCGCGCCTTGACAGAGATTACCGTCGTGATCCCCCATCTTAACCAAGCTGGGGGTTTACTGCGCTGCCTGACTGCTCTTGATGCGGGTCGGCGGCAGCCCGTTGAAATCATTGTGGTTGATAACGGGTCTGCCCGCCCACCCGATGGTATTTGCGCAAAGTTTGACAATGTCCGACTGCTTCACCAACCGCTGGCGGGGCCGGGCTTGGCGCGAAACCTTGGGGTAGAACAGGCAAAAGGCGCGATTATTGCCTTTATCGATGCCGATTGCATCCCGGCCCCTGACTGGCTGGCCGTTGCAGAACGGGCCTTGCAGAATCAAGGTGTCGACATCTTGGGCGGCGATGTGCGGATCGCCTATGATGACCCCAAACGGCTGACCGCGATCGAAGCATATGAAAGCATTTTTGCCTATCGAATGGATCGCTACATCCGGCGGCAAGGGTTTACTGGCACCGGAAATATGGTGGTGCGGCGACGGGTTTTTGACCGCGTTGGCCCGTTTGCGGGCCTGAAAATCGCTGAAGACCGCGATTGGGGGCAGCGGGCCACCCGATTGGGCCACACCATTCATTATCTTCCTGAAATGACGGTATTCCATCCACCCCGGCTCTGCTTCTCCGACCTTCAGATCAAATGGGACCGCCATATTTTTCACGACCTGCAAAAGGCTGGCGGACAGGCCCGCAGATTCTGGTGGATCGGCAAGGCATTGCTGTTGGTTGGATCACCCATCGCTGAAATCCCGCGCATATTATTTTGCAGAAGGATCAGCGGGTTGCGCAACCGTGGCAAAGCATTTTCCTGCCTCGTCAGGATCCGGATTTATCGCGCAAGGCGGATGCTGCATCTTATTTTGGGCGGGGTTGATAGCCACCTTGTCACCCAGTGGAACAGAACTGATGCGAATTAACCAACCGTCTTTGCGAAAGGCTGAAACCCCTGCCCTGCCCCGCCACGAGGGCTTGAAACCTGTACCGGATGAAAAGCGGCAGAATAGACGAAATTTTGACCCGGTTTCCATGCGCTCCGTCAGAGCGGGTTAGCGCAAGATGTTCCGCTCCCTTGGCTTGATCCTGTCCGGAAACGTTGCAAGCGCCGCCTTGATGATGGCCCGCACTCTTTTGGTGTCGCGCCTGATCAGTCTCGAAGATTTCGGGGTGGGATCAATATTCCTCCTGACCTTGGCCATGATCGAGATGATGACCGCCCTGGGGTTGCAACAGCAAATGGCCCAATCGGCTGACGGTGATAGCCCGTCTTTCCAAAATGGCCTGCAAGGGTTTGCTGCGATAAGGGGTATTTTCTGCGCAGGTCTGCTGCTGCTCATCGCATCACCCCTCGCCTCATTTTTTGGGATACCACAGGCGCTTTGGGCGTTTCAGTTGATTGCTTTTGTGCCGCTGGTTCTGGGGTTTACCCATTTTGACGCGCATCGTTTCGGTCGCCAGATGGCGTTCGGCCCGACTGTTACCCTTGGCTTGCTGCCGCCCGCCGCGTCGCTGCTTTCTGTGTGGCCCTTGTATCAGCAGTTCGGTGATTACCGTGTTCTGCTGTTTTCAATTTTGGTGCAAACCGCACTCTCGTTCATCGTCTCGCATGGTGTCGCAAAACGGCCATATCGCCTTTGTTTTGATCGCTCTGCGATGCAGCAATCGCTTCGGTTCGGGTGGCCGTTGATGGTAAGCGGGGCATTGCTGTTCTTGGTGTTTCACGGGGAACGCAGCATCATCGCACTTCGGTTCAGCCTTGAAACGCTGGCGCTTTTTTCGATGGCGCTGTCGTTAACCCTAACCCCGGCCTTGGTGATCTCGCGCAGCACGATGAGCTTTTTCCTGCCGCAGCTTTCGGCCGCCCGTGGGACGCGCAGCTATGCAGGTTTAGTGACCGCCACCTTGCAGGCGCATATTCTCATGGGCTGCGCGATGGTTGTCTGTGTCGCGCTGTTTGGTGGGCCTTTTTTGCTGACAGTGCTGTCGGAAAAATACGCGGCCGCGATCCCGTTGCTGGTCTGGCTGGCCACATTATACGCGGTTCGCGTTTTCGCCGGGGGCTGCGCAATCGTTGCCTTAGCGGCAGGCCACACCAAGAATGAAGTTATCACAAACCTTGTGCGGGTGTCGCTTTTGCCGGTCGCATGGCTGGCCGTCAAAGACGGGGGCAATGTTATGATATTGGTCTGGATCGGTATCGTCGGGGAAGCTGCGGGTTTTGGGGTCGGCTTGTCATTGGCCCTTGGTCGCCAGACCTTGCCGCTGCGGCCGCTCCTCATGCCGCTTGCCATCGCCATGCTTATTCTAGGCACTGCCGTTATGGTCGGTAACCACCTTAGCTGGGGGGCCGCTGCGGCCCTTTTTTCTGCGAGCTTCGCTGTTCTTGCCCTAACGATGGCTGAGTTGATGACCTATCTGCGCTGCAATACCGCCACCGGATTTATGGCGGAGACATGAGCATGGGGTTAAAATCTAATTCAACACGCACCCGTTTCAGGCAAAACACCACAATTCGCCTGCATTCCGCCGCGCACGGGCGTGACAATAATTTCAACCTGATCCGGTTTTGCGCAGCCAATGCTGTGCTTATCTCTCATGCATGGCCCATATCGCTTGGACCGCACAGCATCGAGCCGCTGGAATCCACAACCGGTCACACCATGGGGGAACTGGCCGTTTATGTCTTTTTCGCGCTGTCCGGTTTCTTGATCGCGGGGAGTTTTGAGCGGTCACGTTCGCCTGCGGACTTTATCCTCGCACGCATGGGCCGGCTGTTTCCCGGCCTCGCAGCCTCGCTGGTGTTTGTGGCCTTTACGCTTGGGCCCTTGGTGACGACTTTACCCGCATTAGACTATCTATCAGACCCTAACACCTTCTCTTTTCTTGCCCGAAACGTCACCTTGATCGCCCCGCAATATACCCTTCCGGGCGTATTCACTGATTTGCCCTACCCTACAGTCGAAGGGTCAATCTGGACGTTGGCGCATGAGGTCGCGTGTTATTTCGGGCTGTTTATCTTGGGCCTGACCGGCGTGCTGTCGTCACGCGTTTCCTTTGGCACCGTGTTGATTTTCTATGCGTGTCTGGCGGCCTTGCCGTTCGACTGGCCGCCGCGATTGATCCAGTTACAAACGCTGTCGTTCCCGTTTTTGGTCGGTACCATCTTTTGGGTCTGGCGCGGTCAGATCACCTTGTCTGTCCCGGTCATGCTGGTGCTGGTGGCGATTGCCTGGCTCAGCCATGAAACCCGCCTTGCCTTTCCGACGCTGATATTGGCGCTCAGCTATACGGTATTTTGGCTGGGATATGCGCCATCGGGCGCTGCCAAAAGCTTTAACAGATTTGGCGACTATTCTTACGGGATCTATATCTATGCATTCCCGATGCAGGGCCTCGCAATCTGGCTCTGGGGGCCAATGGGGCCACTGTTGAACATCGCGCTGTCATTGCCGATGGTCCTGCTCTGTGCCGTTGCATCGTGGCATTGGATAGAGCGGCCCGCGCTTGACTACGTGCGGGCCGGCGCGTTTCAGCGGCCCGTCAGGCGGGCGTGGCGATAGCCCCGATATAGGCTGCGGTGCCGATACTATTTCCCATCAGGTCAAATGAATATGCAGCGGCTCCCAGCGGAATGACCGGCACGGCAGTGCCCGCATTTGGCGCATAGTCTCCGTTGCCCGTGTTTGTCCCCTGATGCGACTGATCGGCAACGAAGTCCGGCTGAAGACCCGTCACCTCCCCCGTCGAACCGATCTCCCCAAGCCACGAAGCCGGCCCGTAATCTGTGGCGTTATTTGAACCGTTCAACATCGCATTGAACGACCAGCCGACCTTGTATCTGACCGGCCAGTTCCCCGTATTCCCGCTTTGACTCGCAAATACATCGCTTTTCATATTCAGCCGTTCAAACAGATTAAACTTAACATGTGCGGATTTAGCCACGTTCACAGCGCCATCCAGATACAGCAGATTGACGCGCTCTCCGACGACAGTGTTGTGTTGAACAACGATGTTTTCCGCCGGATTTGCATCGCTATCTGCATTCAACCGGATCGCGGCATTACTGCTCGTACCCCAACTTTCAACGACATTCCCGACAAAGGCGAGGCCACGCGGCCCAATCGGGGCGCTGACACTGATAATCGGGTTGGTCGTTGTCCCGTTAGAGAACTTATTCCAGCCAAGGAAAATTCCTGTCATTTCAGGCCGGGCGGTTGTGGCATCGCGCCAGGTGAACTCTGGCAGGTCCGAACACCCCGCCGCTTGATAGGTGATCGACCCCGCACAGCGCTCGCAACCAATGGCCGTTACCATCGTGGCTTCGGTCGAGAAAAAGTTGCCCTGCTGTGGATCGCCCCCCGCACCAATGCTACAGTTTCTTTGAAAGAACCGACCAACGCGATAAACCCACGCGCCATAGTAATTGGTGTTATTGGCATCCCAAATGCAGTTTTCCGCCACGAAAAGACTGCTGGCCGATGACGCGGCACTGTCCAGAAACACCACGCTTGCGCCCGTCTTGCGCAGGGTCAGATTGCGTATCTTCAGCAGGGTTGGAATGGCGTTGAACTTGCTGCTGCCCCCATCTGTCAGAACGGTCGTTTCCCGCGCGGCAGGGTCGGCGGCCTCCACGATCAAGGGGACATCAACGCTGCTGCCTTGGCTTTTGAACGGGCTAAAGCTGTGTACCCCTTCGACCAGCCGGATGACGCCACCACCCGCATCATTCACGCGGCCATATGTGGTCGAGTTGAACGCGCGAATTTCCGTGCTCGCCGCCGCAATCGACGCAAAAGGGAGTGCGGCGGCATGCGCCGGGTTGGCTGAAACGACACCCGCCCCATCATCGCCGGCGGTTGGATCGACATAGGCAAAGGCGGTTCCATAAGCACCGGAGCGATCATTCAACAGACGCAATGTGGTCAAGTTCGGGGAAGGGTAAGGATCGGCGTGCAGCGAAATCGTAAACGCCTCGCCGACCCAAGGATAGATTACCGCATCAATTGTCAGAACAGCGCCTTGCGTTAACAAGGACAGATCCATGTCAGTGGCAAAATGCGGCACATGCAGGCCAGAGGCATCAAAGCTGATCTTCGTCATTGCCGACACTGTTTGCGCGACGCTGGTAACCCCGTCAGTGGCAATAAACTGCACCGCAGCAACCGGGCGTCCTTGGCGCGCAAATGCATGTGCGACAGCAAGACGAAGCCTATGGGTCGGTCCGGTGGCATGTTCGCGATCATGGTTAAGCCACATCGCAATCGGTTTGGGGTAGGCACGGGTGCTTGTGTTGGTCGCGCCGGCTACCGTGTCGGCCGCGAAAACATAGTCCGACAAAGCCACATCACCATCCGTCAGGGTTGCGTGATTGGGGTAAGGGGCGCGAACGCGGGCGGAAATTGTGATGGTTTCCATATGCATGACCTGCGCGCCTGACCCGTCAAACCCCTGTCTTTCTACCGCAATAGGGTCGGCTATTTCCCCTGCAATATCAGGATAAATTGCGCGCCAGCCATCGGACAAAATTTCCGTCACCCCTGCCGGTGGCGTGACCTCTGGCACCGTCCGGATGTCGCCAACTCCTGTTTGCCCAAGCTGCGTGCCGATCCCGATTGTCATTTGCATGGCAAACCTTCCTGTTGCTTATCAATTCAGGCTCCGGGGTATAGCAGCGTGCAGATTGGCGTTGCGTCTGTGTCACCTTGATCGTTGGCATGGTTAATCTTCACTAAATCTTAAGGCTCTGGGGGTTTTCTGACTAACACGCGCAAGTGAAGTCATCGGGTCGCGACAGGGATTTAGTGGATGAGCCCCCAAAACCGTTATTGCCGCGATCAAGACGCTCTTGCCATCGCGCCCCGCGCGCCACGGACCTATGCCGCGATTAGCGTGGGGGTGTTTCTTGCGCTCATTATTCTGCCCATCGGGTTCAACGTCGGATCCCTTTTTCTGTCAGGGGTTCGCTTTTTCCTGGTCACGCTGAGTGTGCCGCTCGCCGTGAATTTGCTGCGCGGTCATTACGGGGCTTTGCGTTTACCGGATGCGTTTTTCGCACTCCATTTCGGTTGGATGGTTCTGGCGCTTTGGGTGAACAACCCCGATCAGATGGTCCAGAATGCGGGCGCGACAGGGGCTGAATTTTTCGGGGCTTATCTGTTGGGTCGGGCCTGTATCCGCAGTAGTGATGATTTTCTCACTCTTATCCGTGCGCTGGTCGGGTGTATCGTCCTTTGCTCCCCTTTCGCGATCTTCGAAGCGATCACCGGAACGTCCCTGTTGATTGAAATTGCGGGGAAAATTCCGGTTATTTCCGCACCGACCGACCTTTCTATCGACAAGCGGCTGGGGCTGGAGAGAGTTCAACTTGGCTTTGAACATCCGATCCATTGGGGGCTGTTTTGTTCAATCGGAACGGCCCTGTGTTTCGTCGGCCTCGCCGGTCAATTGACGTTACCAAAGCGTCTGGCCCTCACCCTTATAACCTGCATTGCAGGCCTGTCGGCGCTTTCCAGCGGTGCAATTCTCGCGATCGCCATACAGGTCGGACTGATCCTCTGGGCAACGCTTTTTGAAAAAACCGCCAAACGTTGGGTGATCCTGCTGGGGGTGCTTTGTCTGTGCTATCTCGTTGTGGATTTGGCATCGAACCGAACACCCCTGCGCGTCTTTATGACCTACGCGACGTTTTCCGCACATAGCGCATACTGGCGCGCCACGATCTTTGAATGGGGGATGGTTAATGTGTGGGCAAACCCGATCTGGGGCCTGGGCCTCAAGGACTGGGTGCGCCCGATCTGGATGCACACCCCCAGTGTCGACAATTTCTGGCTGCTGATTGCCATGCGTTACGGCCTGCCCGGTTTCAGCCTTTTGGCAGCCGGCTATATTTATGCCCTTTGGCGCATAGGCACACGATCATTACAGGTGGACGATCGGCAATGGAAATTTCGCCGCGCGTGGATGTTTTGTATGCTCGGCCTGACATTTGCCTTGATGACAGTACACATCTGGGGGGCAATTTACGCCATGGTTTTTTTCATATTCGGTGCTGGCATCTGGCTTTGGCCCCAGAAGGCCGAAACCGCCAAAAATTCAGAAATCCACTATATTCAATTGAACCCGTCCTTTCCCTTTCACAAACCATCGCAGGCCCCCTACACACGGGCTGTCGTTCAGGGATTTGGCTATAGTAAAAACCCTAATTAGAGACTAACTCGGGCTCTAATCATGCTAAATTAATTTCACAAAAATCGATCAACTTATCCGTAAAAAGATCTGGGCCGCTTGCCAAAGATAAAGGGTTTTCGCCTAGCTTCAGGATCAATCAGTATCCAAGGAGCAATGGGAATGGCGGGGGCGAAAGCGTCAAATAAATATGCTATTGCACTGCGCCGCCAGAAAGCAGGCTTTGCGGTTATCGTGCTTTTCAGCGGCCTGATCAGCATTTTGATGCTCACCGGTTCAATCTATATGCTTCAGGTCTATGATCGGGTCCTGTCCAGCGGGTCAATCATCACATTGGTCGGCCTGTTCAGCATCGTCGTGGTCCTTTATCTTTTTTACGGGCTGTTTGATCTGCTGCGCCAACGCATGTTGTCACGGATCGGAACGCGACTGGAATTCGATCTTGGCCGCGACAGTTTTGTGGCTCAACTACAGGCCTGTCAAAGCCGCGAAAACATCAGGGTTGATCCGCTTGGACAGCTCTCTGTCCTTAACCAGTTTTTGTCCGGCCCCTCTGCATCCAGCCTGTTTGATGTGCCATTTGCCCCGCTGTTTCTGGGCGTTCTTTTTATTGTCCATCCGGTTCTTGGATTGATCGTCGTGGGCGGCGCTATGGTTGCCGCGTTTTCTGGGTTTCTTGCAGGGGTGATTGCGCGGCGGTGGCAAGACCGGCGCACTCAAGACGCGACAGTTCAGTCTGAATTCTCGACCGAGGCGATGCGAAATTCCGAAACCGTATTGGCGATGGGCATGCAGGGTTGCCTTGCGGATCATTGGCGCTCCATGCAGATCAAAAACCTCGGCACCCAACAGCGGTCAGCCCGTGGGACTGAAATTCTTGCATCCTTTAGCAAAACTTTCAGGGTGCTGCTCCAGTCAACTATTCTGACCGTTGGCGCGGTGCTGGTTCTAAATGATCAAATCACACCGGGTATGATCATCGCTTCCTCGGTCCTTTCGGGCCGGGTTCTGGCACCGATTGATCAGGCGATCAGCCAGTGGCGCAGCATCGCAAAGACCCTGTTTGCCCATAGATCGCTGCATGATTTCTTTGAAAACACCCCTGATCGCGAAAGCAATATTGACCTCCCCAAACCTGCGGGACGGATTACGGTAACGTCGCTTACGAAATTTTCCGACAATGCGGCCCATACGCAGCAAGAGCTTCTGCTGCAAAGTGTCAGCTTCAATCTTGAGCCGGGGGACGGGCTGGGCGTGATCGGCAAATCTGCGTCGGGCAAGTCGGTATTGGCCCGTCTTTTAGTCGGCGCATGGAAGCCAGATCGCGGCGAAGTGCAAATCGATGGTGCCGCCTTTGACAAATGGCCTGCGGGTGCAATCGGACGACATATCGGGTATCTGCCTCAATCCGTGATCTTGTTGCCCGGCACAATTGGTCAGAATATTGCCCGCTTTGACCCGCTTGCCACCGATGCCGACATTATCGCTGCAGCCAAGCTCGCGCGGGTCCACGACTTGATCCTGCGTCTGCCCAATGGCTATGCGACCATGGTCGGCGGCAGATCCGGGACGCCCTTATCCGGGGGGCAAATCCAGCGCATTGGCCTTGCACGCGCGGTCATTTTTTCCCCTGCGCTGGTGGTCTTGGACGAACCCAACGCAAATCTTGACGGTGCTGGCGACGACGCCCTTGAAAGGGCGATTTCGGATTTACGGGCTGCGGGCAGCACGGTGATCGTCATGGCCCACAGACCAAGCGCTATTGCCGCAGTGAATAAAATTCTCGTTCTTGATCAAGGGCGTATGACAAGGTTTGACACGAAAAAGAATGTTATGGGTGCCGCTAACACGCAGCGGGCGACAACTGTTCAGGGACAACTATCCAAGCAAGCCTGATGAGTTTTCATATGCTTATTGGCTTTTAGCATGGCCATTCCTCCAACCCGGATCGCGCAGGGTGGCCGCCTGTTCTAGCTGTCAGGTCGTGGTATTTTGGCCAGCACCTTGGTAGAAATCGGCCCAAGACCATCCGGGTGTTCGACCTTCGGGTAACGACCGATTTTGACCATCGCAAAAATATCATGAAAGCCGGGTTCGGGGCGTGGCTCCCAAAAAACCTGTAATGCAGATGGACCGTGTCTTCTTAAGCTTCAAAAAGCCGTATGCTCAAAGGATCAGCGCCACCGACGATTTCCAGCAAGCGGTCGATGTTTGGATGCGCGCCCGGGCGGTTCCTCGCATCTTCTGTGTGCTCGGCAAACACGGCAAGGCCATGTGCGGCGGCTTCTGCATCCAAAGTGCCGAAGCTCTGCTCCAGATACCGATAGACGGCGAGCGAACCCTGCTTGCCGGGCTGGTTTTCGATAGACGAGACAACGATACCAGTCGGGTCGATAAGGTCGATGCGAGCGAGGCCCTCGATTGACGGAAGCAGTTGCAGATTGTTCTTGAACGAAACAGTGGGCTGGATCATCGCGAAATCCTTTTTGGAAATTATTGCAAGGTGTTAAGCAGTTTTTGAACGCTGATACTAGGCCATATAGACTGATAGATAATTTCGATGGGAGGTTGCGTTCAAAGTGGATCATGACTGGGTTGATAAAATCTGAAATAGCAACTCAGACTTTGACCTCACTCCAAAGGGCACTCACCGGGAGAGCAAAGCTTCGGTCACCAAAGGTGAACTTTTCTTGACCCAGGTAAAAGACAATCCCTGTACATGTCCTGCTGCGACCGGGCCCGTCTTTTGAGAACCATTTGAGGTGTTTGAAGTCATCACTGCAGACCGATGCAGACGCTTTGATTTCAACACAGACAAGAAGGCTGCCGCCGTCGATCAGGATGTCAATCTCGCGCTGGTCAGCAACCTGTGGTCTTGCCCCGTTTTAGTTCCGGTCTCTTTCGAGCAATGTTTGCTATGAAGGAGATAAGGAATGGCAAAGCGATACACAGACGAGTTTCGGCGTGATGCTGTGCGAATGGCGACGACCAGCGGCTTAACGCGCCCGCAGCTTTCATCGGATTTAGGGGTTGGCGTCTCCACGCTGAACAAGTGGGTTCAGCAACATCAGCACGACGATCTGATGTCTGGGCCGCATGAGGATGTTGAGAAGGAAAACATCCGCCTTCGCAAAGAAGTCCGGCTACTGCGCGAGGAGAGGGAAGTGCTAAAAAAGGCGGCAATCTTCTTTGCAGGCGAAAGCCGGTGAGGTTCGCCTTCATCGACGCCTGGAAGGAAGCTTGGCCCGTAGAATTTCTCTGCCGTATCATGCAGGTCACGTCTCGTGGGTTTCGTGCGTGGCGGATACGCCCAATGAGCCAACGGCAGCGAGATGATATGGTACTTCTCGCCCACATCCGTGAGCAGCATCGGCTTAGCCTGCAAAGCTACGGACGCCCACGGATGACTGAAGAACTGCAAGAACTGGGGCTGAGCGTCGGCCACGGGCGTGTGGGCCGTTTGATGCGCGAGAACGGCATCAAGGTCGTCAGGACCCAAAAATATAAGGTCACAACAGATAGCGATCACACGTTCAACATCGCGCCCAACCTGCTGGATCAGGACTTCACTGCGGATGGCCCGAACCAGAAATGGGCCGGTGATATAAGTTACATCTGGACCAGCGAAGGCTGGCTATATCTGGCTGTCATCCTCGACCTCTACTCTCGCCGCGTCATCGGCTGGGCTGTCAGCAACCGCATGAAACGGGATTTGGCGATCCGGGCGTTGGACATGGCTGTGGCGCTACGGCAACCGCCCGAAGGCTGCATTCACCATACGGATCGCGGGTCGCAATACTGTTCCAACGAGTATCAGCGCCGCCTGTCAAAGCACGGCTTCAAGGTCTCGATGAGCGGCAAGGGCAATTGTTACGACAATGCGATGGTTGAGACATTCTTCAAATCCATCAAGGCAGAGCTGATCTGGCGCAATCGTTGGGACACACGCCGCCAGGCAGAAGGCGCGATATTCCAGTATATCAATGGCTTCTATAATCCACGCCGACGTCACTCATCGCTCGGCGGGAAAAGCCCCTTGGCATTCGAACGAAAGGCCGCATAAATGAGTTGAGAGACCGGAACGTAACCGTGACAAGACCACTGCATCGGGACAGCGCGCAGCAGCTCGTTCAAAACAAAGCTCTCCAGTAGACCGCCCAAGGCCTGCCAATTGTTTTCGATGGAGAAGGTATCTTTGGTGAAACGACGCAAGGCACAGGCGATGCCTGAATCCGCGAAATGGTATTTTGGGTTCTTAATTTCCCGCTTGCTCACACCCGATGTCCAGGCTCCCAGCTTGATAGGCATCGACAACCGTATCAGGATATCCAGATATTGTTCGACCGTAACAGGTTGCAACCTGCTCAGTTTGGCAAGTTCCGAGATGCTGATTTCTTGAGCTGAGCGCGCCGCCATCTGGTCGATCACGATACGCAGGCCATCAGGCTTTCGAACCAGGTTGATATCACCCACATCGCGCTCGACGACCGCATCTATATAATCCCGACACTGCGGCTGGCGGGAGCTAAGTGGCAGCATTCAGGCTTCAGGAAAGCCACCTTCCAGAATGAGATCAATGTAATCGCTTCGGCTGGCTGGCTCTGGGTCTGCCACTTGCCCTAGCTTCGGGTCTTTTTGCATCGCCCAATCCAAGAGGCGACTGACGGGCGCTCTTTTGACTTCCGCGACTGACGAGGGCCAGAGCTTGAGTGTTCGGCTTGTTTTTGATGTTGCAAGCGGCGTTGCCCACTGCCCGCAGGATATTGCGGAGCAATGCACGAGAACGTGAGTGCCGCGAACGTGCGGTGCGGTTGGCGATGGAACACCGTGATGCGTATCGGAGCGAAGCTGCTTTAGTCACAGCGATTGCAAGCAAATTAGGCTGTTCGCCAGACAGTCTTCGCGTTTGGGTCCGGCAGGCCCGGCGTGGTGGTGGCGAACGGTCGGGCCAATCCAGCGCCGAGAAGGCGCGCATCAAGGCGTTAGAGCGCGAGGTGCGAGAACAACGGCAAGCCAATGAGATTCTGAAGAAAGCATCAGCGTATTTTGCCCCCCTCTGGTGACCTTGCTGCGCAAGGCACTGCCGGGCATTGGGGCGGAGCTCGACCGCCCGTTTGGCAAGCAACTGCTTTCATTGAAGAACATCGCGGTGCGTTCGGGGGCGAGCCGATGTGAAAAATACTGCAAATCGCCCAGTCCACATATGATGAACGGCGCGCCATCGCGCGTGATCGTGATCGTGATCGGGCTTCAGCTCGGGCGATGGCGAACGCTGATCTGTGCGTTAAGATCAATGCTGCCTGGGAAGAGAACCGCAAGCTCTATAGCGCGCAGAGGATCTGGCATGTCTTACTGCGCGATAATCAGGAGATCGCACGATGCACGGTGGAGCGGTTGATGCGCAATTTGGGCATGAAGGGCGTGGTTCGGGGTAAAAAGGTTGTCACGACCAATCCGGACACCTCACAGCCGTGCCCTGACGACAAGGTAAACCGCTTGTTCAAAGCAGAATGGCCCAATCAACTTTGGGTCTCCGACTTCACATACGTCTCGACGTGGTCGGGAACGGTCTATGTCGCTTTCGTCATTGATGTCTTCGCCCATCGCATCGTCGGCTGGCGCGTATCTACGTCAATGGCAACGCAGTTCGTTCTCGACGCTTTGGATCAAGCAATCTGGCAAAGAAAAACACCTGATAACAATGCCTTGGTTCACCACTCAGACCGTGGATCGCAATATCTCTCGATCAAGAATACCGAGCGCCTTGTCGAAGTTGGCATTGATCCGTCGGTTGGAAGAGTCGGCGATTCCTATGACAATGCTCTCGCTGAATGCGTCATTGACCTGTTCGGCCGGACTCCGAACTTGCTCTGGCGGGTCGGCCATCCTTCTGGCCTTTAAGCGACACCGGCGCGGACATCCGCGATCCCGCTAAATCCATGTAATCATTATAAGAGTATCCCGCAGCCGGTACCATTTTCTGCAATTCCTCATAGCCCGCGACGAACGTAATAGCGGGGCGGCCTGTCGGCCGGGAAACACTATGGCAGAAACGAACAATACCACGAGATGGCGCAAGAAAGCGGAGCGGGGCAACCGCGTGGATATACCAACTGGCAGCCGTCGTCCGTCAGCATGCTGCCGGAACGGGCGGAGCGACTTTGATTAGTTGAGTGAATTTTAGGGCAAAGCCTATTTGTTACTTCAAGTTACATTTGAAATTGGCCTGTAACACTAACTGCACACCAATTTAACCTTGCAAACCTTCCATTGCATGGAATAATTGCAAGGTATGTATATCCGCCAAACTCACCAACTTGTGCAATCCGCACTGGAGGACCAAGCCGCTGTAGTCCTCCTTGGCCCCCGACAGGTAGGGAAAACCACGCTTGCTCTCGACGTCGCTTCGGAGCGACCATCGGTATACCTCGATCTTGAACGTGAGGCGGACCGGCAGATCCTGACCGAACCGGATCTCTATCTGGATGAACAGGCGGGAAAACTCGTCATCCTCGACGAGGTGCAGCAGATGCCTGGCCTCTTCAAGACACTGCGTGGTCAGATCGACCAGCGCAGACGGGCTGGGTTTCGGACGGGACAGTTTCTGCTTTTGGGGTCAGCCTCAAATGTCCTCTTGCAACAATCGGCAGAGTCCCTTGCCGGGCGTGTACGGTATATCGAAATGCCCCCTCTGCAACTTACCGAGGTGGGCGCAGATCAGTTGAATAGGCTCTGGCTGCGTGGCGGCTTCCCTGACAGTTTCCTGGCTGGCAGCGATCAGGCCAGCATGGACTGGCGTCTGGATTTCCTGCGCACATATCTGGAGCGTGACATCCCTGCCCTTGGGCCGCGTATTCCCGCCGCGACATTGCGGCGCTTTTGGACCATGTTGGCGCATGTCCAAGGCGGCTTGCTGAATGCCGCCGCACTTGCTGAAGGGCTCGGTGTGTCGGGCCAAACCATCGGTCGTTATCTCGATCTGCTCGTCGATCTCATGCTGGTCCGGCGGCTGCAGCCGTGGCATGAGAATGTCGGAAAGCGCCTGGTGAAATCGCCAAAGGTCTATGTGAGGGACAGCGGGATCGTGCATGCGCTGTTGAGTATTGGTACGACCGAGGGCTTGCTCGGGCATCCTGTCGTCGGCGGCAGTTGGGAGGGGTTCTGCATCGAGACCCTTCTGGCGGCGGCACCCGCTGGCACCGAGCCCTTTTTCTATCGTACCTCTGCCGGAGCTGAACTTGATTTGGTCCTTCGTCTGCCCGGTGGCGAGATTTGGGCCATCGAGATCAAACGTACGACGACACCCAAGGTCTCGCGCGGATTCCACACGGGTGCGGAAGATATCAAGGCCAACCGGAAGCTGCTGATCTACGCTGGAGAGCGTGATGTTCCCGTAGCTGAAAACATTCGTGCAATGCCTCTTGAACAGGGAATCGGGCTGTTGAAAGAAACCTAGCGCCGCGTCTGTTCGTTCCGAGCGGCGCATGCTTAGGACGCGTTGGACTTAGACCAAGGATTGAGTCTCGACGGCTTCCGGAAGTTTGCAGGATCACGCGAACAAACGGCATGTACTCGTGGTAGGCGGCTTTCGCGCTTCGCATGTCTACCGATGTGCCCGTTGGCATGAACTACTGGTCGCAACGGTCGGCCCGTCCAAATAGGGTATCTCCAATCGTCCTCCCATACCCAGACCACAGGGTTCGGGTATCGCTCAGGCCAGCCACATTCAAGGCGAGCGTCCAGCAGCGATGCATCTGATCTGCACGGCAATCGCCAAGAAGACGCCGTTCCAGATCATCAGAGGTCGTTGTAGCTCCGGAACATATCGTAAATTGTCTTAATGCAAAGTTCGTAACCGCCAGCTTCTCCCTCCATGTACATCTGTTGGACCTGGATCTTCAGTTCGTCTTCCGTCTCAATCTCAAACGCGGCATCGTGCGCAAATTTTGAGATGAATTGCTCAGTTTCATCCTCCGAGAGATCGTAAAGATTACCGGGAGTGAACCATTCAACGACCGAAGAACCATCAATCATGTCATGCAGGCTCCGCAGCATCGTTCCATGCGCCGAAGGTGGGCGACAGTACATGTCATGCATGGCCCTCAAAGCGTCGGTCAGCTCGTCATGCTCGCCGATCAGGCGCAAATCAGTGTTGGCATTCAGGCCACGGCGAGAAGCTTCCGGAGGGGAGGTATGGACAGCACGAGGTGGCATATTGCAGATCGCACTGAACACCATGTTGTCGTGGAGCGGGTGTTCGGGCTGTTCGCGTTCATAAGCTGCGACAAGGTAGTACATTTAAGTCCTCTCAGATTGCCGGGTGTTGGTCGGCGTTACAACAAGCAGAGATCGGTGGCCGGACCTGTCTGTCCAGAAATGTCTCGGCTTCACCCGATCTCTTAAATGTATAAAGGAGCAGATTTTCGAGTTTACTACGGCTGCGAAGGTCATGGGTGATGGCTTTATGTGGATAACCTGCAAAGCAAGGTATTTTGACTAGGGAGCAGTCTCCGAAACGGGTGCCGGCTCGCGGATCATACTGCAATTTGTGAACCGGGCGGCACTCGCGCCGACACTGGACAGCCCAAGGTCAAAGACCAAGATTAGCTTGCCAGATCCGCGGCAAAGGCCCCTGAATCTTTGAGAACTGTCGGGTCCTGCTTTGTCATTACCGTTGCGCGTGAGAAGATCGGCGCGACGGCCATCGCGTGGCGGCCCCAATTCGGCCCCGCCGATTTTGACCAGCGTAAAGGAGGACCGCTCCACGTTGATGAGAATCTTTATTTACAACTGCGACCGGAATCCAGACATGCTCTGACGGATCGACTGGTCCTTCTGGCCTTCAAGCGGCCCCGGCCTAGGCAATACCGTTCCCCTAAATACAGGTTATCCGCTAAGGGTATCCCCCAGTCGATACCGTTTTCTGCAATTTCTCATAGCTCAGCGACGAACGAAACAGCGGAGCGGCCTGTTGGCCGGGAAACATCATGACAGAAACGGTAAAACCTGCGAGGCGGCGGACAAAGGCGGAAAAGGTAGACCATGCGATGTATGCGCAGCGGTCCACGGACCGGAAGCGGGCGGCAGATCTGACCCGCCTCAGCATTTGGGTGCCGGCAACGGAGAAGACCGCCTTCAAGAACGCGGCGGACGCGTCGGTGGCCCGGTTTATGGGAGAAATGTCCCGTCAGACGTGCGGCGTCTGCGCAAAGCCGCTCGCCTCGCGGACCGCCAAGCCGAAGCCCAAGCCAAGGCGCAGGCTGCTCGATCCGCGTCAGATGGTGCTGGACCTCGGCTAAAGATCCGGGTCGACATCACCGGTGCGATCCAGAACATCCGCCAGACTGCGCTCGGGCGGCAGCCCCATTTCTGCGCGAATATTTGTCAGGATAATTGCGTCTGCGCTGATCTGTCCCTGCGCTCGACCAAGGGCCACCCATGCCGCGCGTGAAATCGCCTTAGCAACGCGTAGGAACAAGGGGCCCGCTGTCCGGACGGTCTGCCTAAGGGTTTCCCTGTCTACGGGCACCAGTTCAGCATCCAGCGCAAACCTTTGCGCGTGTTCATCCCAGGCAATCCCGCCACCGATGATATACGAGATGCCACGCTCCAGCGCCTCTGCCGCTTTCTCGCGCAAAGTGAGTGCATCTTCGCGCCGCTCCAGGTCGCGCTGAGCTGCAACGAGTTTGCTTTCGATCCGACGCGAGGTGGTCAACAGTCCCGTCTGCGTCTCCCTGACCTTACGCGTTTTACGCTCCTCTTCCAGCCGGGTTTCCGTCGCCCGGATCGCCCGCTGCTCCATCGCCGCGCAGTGTCTCGTGATCTGCACAGACGCCTCTTCCAGTCGTGTGACGGCGTCCTGAGCGGCAGCACGCTTCTGGACGGCAACGTCCCGGTCGAGGGTTGCAGTCCGCGCATGTTCCCGAGCAGCTTCAGCAATCGACAGGTATTTTTGTGCTTCCCGGGCCGCAGCGGCGGTGCGTTCCGCTGCCCTAAGGCTGGCCCTTTTCCGAGATTTACGCAATGCGCGGGCCGTCAGATCGCGCGTGCGCTGGACAACGCGCGCTCCTTCTTCATGTGCCGCATCCAGAATGGCTTTTACCTCCACCTGAGCCTTGGCAACCTCTCGTGCCCGCCACTCCGATGGTGGTACATGAGAGCGGGGTTCGGCCGACGGTTTGCCAGCTTCTCTTGCCGCACGTATGGCTGCGGCCCGCCGCATTCCGCGCTCCAAACCGATCTTTCCAAAATGCTCCCCAGCAAGGTCCTGCGCATGCTCGTAGCTTGCCAAAAGCGGGTTGGCAGCCGGTCGCAGAAGGAACTGCTGTCCCCGGTTTGCAGTCGTCTTTTCTGTCCAGACGGCGATCACAAAGTGAATGTGGTAAGCTTCTTCATCCATGTGCCCGACGGCATATCGCAACTGCTGTTCAGTAAAATGCGCCCGAAGAAATCCCAGTGAAGCGTCCCTGAATTGCGCAATCCGGGGTCCATCCCAACACGCTGCACCTGTTCCACCGCACCACGTTTTGCTCACAGACAGGATCCCTTCCCGCAGAGGCCCTGCGGTGGACTGACGCCATGGCTGCGAAGGGCCGGCCTCCTCGACGCGGATAGCCTCTGCGACACGGGATCTTGCGGTTAGCGCAGCGATCTGACGTTCTTGATTCAAGTCCGACATTTCCTTGATTTCGGATCGCAGGGTTTCAATCCAGTCCTGCCTGCCAAAGAGGACATGATTGCCCTTTGAACGGGTTTGATCGACGTGGGAAAGATCTCCCCCGACGCGCTGATCATGCATCCGGAACCGGCCCAGGTTCTGGGGTCGCAGGCCCTTGAAGCGCAGAACGACCGGCGCTGTGTCAACCTGCGGGATGCGTGCGGGCGTATTGATTGATGTATGGATGGACATGTATCACCTTCAAGAATTGCTGCTCTGAAGGATAAGATCGACTAGGTCCCAGAAAGTTCTGAGAGCCATTTTTGAGATAAGTGCTGTGCTGGGTTTTACTCATTAGCGTTTCTGCAATCGCTGCCCGATCTCGCAATCATTTGCTAGCAAGGAGAACACCCGCCCTTCTGCCAGCACCTCACCGAAAATTACACTCCACAAAAGACATGGCGACGGCCATCAGTAGGCCAGACCCATCACGACAAAAAAGCTGGTTATCCATTTATTAATTGGCGGAAAGGATTCTTTGCTTATAGGCAGGTCGCTCAAGAGAAGCATCTCTCAGCGCAGGCCTCTTACTTCTCGCATGCTAAATTTCAGGGTGGAAAACGGTACCGTACAGAGCGTCGCATCTGCACCCTTGCTGTTTCTAGCGACATAGAAATATCCGGAAACGCTAGCGTCAAAGTCTTCCTCTCCGACTCGGTTACCAACACATTAGGTTGAACCCTGCCCCGGCCGGAAAACCAGAGATTTAAAAATCACCGAGCGAAAAGTTGGTCACGCGTTCCATGCCGGGTCCATCAAGAACCGTCATCCTTGTCCAGCCAGTCCTCAATCATCCGGCGTATCATTTCTGGGCGCGTGGGCAAATCTGGCTGTTCTTTTCGGGCTTCATCAATCCTTCCGATGACGTCGCGCGTGAGGCGAACGTTGACTGCCTCAGAATCTATTTTGGGTCGGCCCATCTTTTTGTGCATGTTATCTTCTTGACTTCTTAGCGCTATTAAACCATATAGTAATCAGACGACGCAAGAGGCCTAACCTCCGTCACCGCCTTGGCCACACTGATCTGTGAGGAGATCCGCATGACTGACACCATTTGTACCACGCTTCTCGGCCGCCCCGTACCCCAAAATTCTGACCTGACTGCAGAGCAGTCAATCGACGCTTTCGAAGCTCTTTGCGATGCGCTGTTTCGCGCTTTCCGCGCCGACTACCAGTACTTCTGCGCCCAGACTTCGGCGGAACGTATCGAACGTCATGCTGATGCCTACGCCGCTTGGCACACCGTACATGTTTCTTTGTCCGCTGTTGCGCGGATCACGTCTTTGATGCCAGCGCTTGAGACAGCCGTAGACCAGCTTTCGAACGTGTTTGTCATGCGCCTGACAAAGACAAAGCGCCATACCGTCGACAGCGCGGCCCTCGTCCGGGAAGCAGGCCGCCTGCGGTCGGAACGCGGACAGGATGACCGCCTTGCCGATCTGCTGATGCAAGCGGGCAGCTACGTGCAGTACAGTCATGATCCCAGTTATCCGATCCCGGACATCAACGACCTGCTCGACGAAGCCTGAGACAAGGTTGCATGAATTGCGTCAAAGCGACGGCGGCCATTGCGACGCTGTCGGCTGCGACCGCGTTCTATTCTCCGCCCAAAACAAAGGCCTGTCTCATGATGGTGTATCCTGACCCCAGATCTTCCGAACCTATTTATGATGTTGATGTCGCTCTCGACGCAATCATCTCCATGATGGCCGAGGCCCATCGCATCGACATGGACCTGTCTGGTGCAGACTTCGACCCGGCATTATCCGGTCTTCGGGACGAGGCGGAGCAGCTGTGGCACGTTGTTGCATCCCGCCTGTGGCATCTTGCCCGCCAACCACTGATCCCGGTTCCGTTCGCGGCAGCTGCACGGCACCTATTTGCGCTCCAGCGGTCAGATGGCACTGATTCCGAACAGGATCGCCAACATCTCGCCGACCTCGCATCGTTAGCGAGATCAATGGCAATTCCGGGGTCTACCCGTGCGCGAATTGCACACGCCTCTTTTATGATGTCACGCGCCTTTCTTCCACCGCCCCCTTTCGACCCTATCGACACCCCCCCTTTTTCAGCCTCTCCAACCCAAGGATTTTGATATTCAGCACCTTTTCTTCACCTTACGCCCGCTTCAACTTTCGCATTGGTGATGACCGAATTCCGGTCCACGGCCCACTAAAACGCGACGACGTGCGCGCCGCAGCACTCGCGAAAGGGTTCGATGCCATCGCCGTCGTAGTGGACCGAAGTCGCCTGATCATCCGTTGCCACACTTGCGGTCAGCACCAGGTGAAACGCGCAAGCGTGATCTCAAACAATCAACCAGAATGCCCCCACTGCATTCGAAATCGCCGCATTGCCGCGGCAGCCCGCATCGGCGTCTCGTTCGTCCGCCATTCGCAAAAAAGTCAGCGTCACGGCCACTTTGTCCTGCCCTGCGGTCACGAGATTCACCGGCAGTATTACCGCGTGGAGAGCGCCGCACGTGGCGACCACGCCCTTGGATGCGATATCTGTCGGGAGAACCGATACGCCGCACAATCTCTACGTTTTGGCTGGACGTTGTCCGGCGCGGCACATAGCGGCAGACAAGGGTATCGTCGCTATCGGCACACCTGCGGCCACGGCCAGGATATCATGGTCGGCAACATACTATGGGGTGACTGTGCCTGCGCCGGATGCAGCCCGGGCCGGACATCGCGCCCGTCCCATATTTACATGTTTCGCATCCACCTGCCGGGGCTTCCGGTCCTCAAACTCGGCTACAGCGCGCGCCCAGCGAAGCGATTGCGACATCAGCTCGGGATCGCAAAAACTGTCAAGACAGAGGTCATCCGAGCGATCCGCCTTCCCACAGGTCACGTAGCGCGCTCAGAAGAGACGCAATGCCACACCATCCTCAAGCGGGACCACCCGGAGTGGCTGGTCCCGAAGTCAGCGTATGGCGACGCGATCAATACCGTCTCTGAGATTTACTACCCCATTGCCGAGGCTCGGATGCACGCTCTGCTCGACGACATCGATGCAAGGCATGCGGAACGATCAGCCTGAACATTTCCCAAATTCTTTATTCCTGAGGCATCCTATGCAAGCCAATCCCACAGCCTACACCAAACAGCTCACCCACGACCTGCTCCGCCGCATCCTCGAACAGTACAACGAGCACTACAACGGGTTTTCCGCCGTATCCACGGATGACGCCGAGGCAGATGCTGATGAACTACATGATAATGTTGAGGGCCACGGCACGTCGACAGCCCATGATCAGAAGCCAGCTGAGGCCGCGAAGTTTCTATCGGAAACGGAGACCTATCGAACCCGCGACGCAGACCGGGCGGGAACACAGCGCGCCGCACGGGTTCCCCTTGCCAGAATGCTTCTGGCAGCCCGCTTCGCCGCCTGTTTTGACACCCCTGCGCAACTGCTTAACTTAGCGGCACCCCAGTCCCTGACCTGCTTGGAGCTCCCGCATCGCGCGGAACGTCAGCGCGCGTGGGACGACCTGCCAAACGTCTTGGTTCATCTCGGCCACCTGGCCTCGCCTCACCGCAAATCCTTGTCTTCGGTGCAAGCCATCGTCTTAGGATACCGCGGCAAGACACAATCTGATCAGGAACGGGCGCTGAAGGATTTCGAAGATGGCCTGGAGACTGCGATTGAATGCGGCCGAAGCATCGTCGCACTTGTGCCAGGGCGCAGCTATCTTTCGGAGCACATGCAACCGCTCGTCACCCGCTCCATCACGCTGCCGCCACTCTGCCGGACCATGGTCATTGAGATCCTGCGGCACACCCATGCCCTGGGCGACGACATCACCGGGGCCGCTTTGCGGGATCTCATGCCTTCGGATACGGCACTGGCAAAGATGCCGTTGCCGCTCTTGCACACCGCGTTTCACGGCGAGACCGCGCAAAAGGTTCTGAGCCGATTGTCCAAACTCTCAGACGCATCGGTGGCCGCGCCTCCGTCAAACCGGATGACCCTGCAACAGATCCACCTGCCACTGACAGCTGCCACTTTTTGCGACGGGGTGCTGACAGATCTACAAGACTGGCAGATCGGTAAGGTATCGTGGTCCGAGGTGCCCTGCTCCGCCCTCCTCTACGGGCCGCCCGGCAACGGCAAGACAAGCCTCGCCGCAGCCCTCGCCGGATCGGCAGGCATCCCGCTGGTCTCCACCAGTTATGCCGACTGCCAGCGGGCGGGACATCAGGGCGATTTTCTGAGAGTTCTCTCAGACAAGGTGACAGAAGCAATCAGCTCTGCACCTTGCGTGTTCTTTCTCGATGAACTGGATTCATTTGGGCTTCGCAATAAACCAACCCGCAATTCTGACTACATTGTCGGCGTCGTGAACGGGCTGCTGGAACATCTGTCACGGCTCAATGACACGCCTGGCGTCATTGTCATCGGTGCCACCAACCATCCGCATCTCGTCGATCCAGCCATCTTGCGCCCCGGCCGCTTCGACGCCAAAATCCACCTAGGCAACCCCGATTGCGCAGGCATTCTGCGTATCATGGAAATTGAGCTGGGTGCCAATGCCAAGGAACTTAGCGCAGCCGATATCGCAAGCCGCTTGCTCGGCGTATCAGGCGCTCAGGTCAGCGCTGTGATCCGCGACGCACGCGAAAAAGCCCGACGCTCAGGCAACCCCATGCGGCCAGAGCACTTATCGTCTGCCGTCGATCACATTGCACCGCAAAGACCTCCCGAGCTCCTGCGTCGTATTGCGATCCACGAAGCGGGGCATGCCGTAGTCGGGCACCGGCTGGGCCTGCCGCCTCCTCGTCATCTGCAGCTGACGGCTTTTGGCGGCGAATATGGATACGCTATTCCGGACACATTGACGGAGCGGACAGCGCAAGACCATCTGGCGACTTTACTGGGCGGGCGCACCGCCGAGATTGTCCTGCTCGGAAACTGCTCCAGCGGAGCGGATAGCGATCTGGCAGAAGCCACACAACTGGCGTTCAGTATGCGTTATCGCTGGGGCATGCGGCACAACACAATGATCTCGATCTCACAAGACGCCGGACTTTTACCAAACCTGCCATCCACTGCTGTGCAAAAGCTGAACGCCGACTTACGACGCGCCGGTACGGTTTCCAAGAAGATCATTAAGGATAATAGGGCTTTGGTTCATCGCGTAGCCGACGGTCTGTTGCAGGAAACCGAGTTGAACGGCAAGGACTTGCTACGCATTCTGCACTCGGGGCCAAGATCCGTCGATAGCGGAGCATAGAGGGGCACCCTGACCTCAGCACGCACATCAGCGCTGAGGTGCGTGCTGAGGTCAGTGCTTGGCTCACCGGCACGGGTAGTGCTCAGATCACTACCAGGGTCAGTGATGATAGCAGTGCGCAGAAATCCCGCCAGGGGGTCACGACAGACCCTCGCTCAGCGCGGCGGCAGGGCACGCTGGATATGCCGCGCCGAAGATGGTCGTGGCTTTACTTCCAAACCCCAACCCTCCCATCTCTCCGGATCAGCATCGTGCGTCAGGACGGTTGTCAGAAAAGTCACCGCAGCGCAGAGCGGCGGGGAGCGCGGCGCTTCCGATGCTCCGGGTCCAATCTTCCATCTTTGTCTCCGATGGCAACCGAAACACCCGGGTCGCGTCCGGCGCGCGCGGGTCCTTACCAAACAACCCCCTGCTTCGAAGCCGTGAACAGTTGAGGTAGAAAACCTGTCTCGGTCAGGCCGGACGGATCGGTAAGAGGGGTAGACCAGGCTGAAACTGTCACAGATTTTTTGTAATTCAGAAGGCTGTGACATGACTATTAAATGAAAACAATGAGTTAGCTTGTGTCACGTGTCACACCCGAATGAGTGTCCTTGTGTGTGTGTGCGTGCGCATGTGTGTGCGTACGTTAATACATTTATATAAATTCTGTGACATAGATAGATTAAGAGATATATCTTAGTTAAATCAATGGCTTACGAGTGTCACTTAACGTGTGACACATGCCGAATTCTGTTACACGATTGAATTCATTGAATAAAAGCGATATTTCTCTGGAAATAGCGACGAAAAGACCGATTTTCTGTGACAAAACTCGCCCACGAAGGCAGAAAAGCGATCGCGAATTGCACCGCAGGGACGTTTTCTAAGGGGATTGCGAGCCCATCGGAAATTCTTTAATCAGTCCCGTCCGCCACACACGGCGCTCAATCACGCGCGGTCCCCTATTCGATCCTGTGATCGATCTTGCCGATGCTCCCGGAATGACAGGCACTTTAGACTTTCCGCGAAAAACTATTTCCTACAGGCATGGCGTGGCAGTCCACATGCGCCACGTTTTCCCGAAACCTCAGCACAAAACTGCACTTTTCTGGGAAACCCTGCTCTCATCAGGCCTGATCCAAGCCGTATATGTGGATAACATCCCCGGACCCGTATCAACGGCCCCTTTCGGCGCATAACTTTTTGGTGTCACACTAGGAAGGATAACTCATGACGAACACCACGCCCTCTCACGAAGCCGTAGCAATGGTAAGGGACTGTCTCTGCAAGCTGGCCTACTCCCCTGCTTTCAACGTTGGGTCATCGGATTTGCCGTTTGGGCCTACCACCGTTTCGCCCTCAGCCTGCGGGACGTTGAGGATTTGTTGGCAGCACGCAGCATTACGGTCAGCCATCAGACGATCCGAGATTGGGTAGCGGAATTTGGAACACCAATTGCGGCCAAGATCCGACGTAATCGACCTCAGCCCGCCGACAAGTAGCACCCGGGACGAAGTTGTGATCCCGATCCGCGGGAAGAAGCACTGGCTCTGGCGTGCGGTCGATGGCAACGGATACACGCTCGAAATCCTTGTGCATTCGCGCCGAACACGAACAGAGGCCCATAGCCTCTGGGTTGGCTGCGTAGGTGAATTCGTGGTCTGATGCTACCGTATCAGTTCCATATCAAAGCGTTGGGACATAACCTGACAAAGCCCTGAGACACCTAGAAACTAGATCACAAACGCGTAGATCAATACCCACGCCGACAACGCGACACCACAGATCAGCGTATATGCACCGTTCCAGACCAGCCCCACACGAAGCGCACTGATCCCAGCGAATGAACCAATAAGCAGCGTGGTTGCCGTGAAAGGCGAACTTGCGCCGCTCAGCGCCCACCCCGCCGTCAGTGCAACCACAAGCGCCGTGGGTTGCACACCCAGACTGGCCGCGTCAGGTATCAAAGGTGCGATCAGCGTAACGGCAAGGATCGGGTTCATGCCAATCTGACCCGCCAGCGGAATAATCCAAACAAAGGCAACCAAGATGATCCAAGGCGGCACCGTTGAAAGATCCAACCCTGCTTTGAGCATCAAAGGCCCCAACAACTGCGAACCAACAGTGCCAATATAACCGGCCATCATCAGCAAAATCAGCTCACCACGATATCCGGGTAGTTCCACTAGAACATAGCTTTTGATTTGGGCCCCGGTACTGGCAAACGGGGCATCAGACCAGTGCTGGATCAGCATCCAGACCAAGGCGATAGAGGGCACCAAAACGGCCACCAAACCAACGATCCGCGCATCCGAAACTTCGTGCAAACTGACAACGCCGACCACCAGAACCGTCAAAAGCGCGAGCAACGGTAACATCGTGGACCAAGTTCCGGTCGGCTCTGTTCGGGTTGGCGTTACCGCCAAATGCGGCTTGAATACAGTATCCAGACCCCAGCCGATGCCAGCCAGAATGAATGCCGTCATGAGCCCCGGGACCAAGACCTGCGTCCATGTGGTATTCGGAATGACACTTATGGTAATTGCCATCGCAAACGAAAGCGGTGACCACGGTAAAGATGAGACAAAGCCGCGTTGGATGGCCAGCAACATCCGCCTGATACGATGCCCGCGAATTTCGGCATCGGGTTCACTTTTCGCATTTGCCATCGCCAATGTACCCAGAAGTTGAATGGAACCATAGTTCAGCAACAAGGCGAATGCTTGCCCCCCAAGCGTCAGCGCGGCATAGCGACGGCCCGGCTTTTGCTCGGCCAGAAATGTTCCTGCCCGTTGGATAGCAGGAGACGTCTGGGCAACAGTTCTGAGCGTCGAAAGCGCCGCAAAAAACGCACCGATAAACGCAGCGGTACTCAGGCCTTTTACGACAATATCAAGCCAGTCACGGTTCGTGACCGCCAGCGCAATACTCAAAATCAGCCCCACCAGAACGAAAGCCTTGCGCGACAATCGCACCTGAGATGTCAGGATCGCGACCAAACTCAGTACGAGAACCAGCTTGAGAGGTTCACTCCACTTGGCCACCCCCCATTCATTGCAGATCACAAGCACCGTCATCGCGCAAAGAAGAAGCCCTGAAGCTTTGTCGGCAAATGCGCGTGCTTTCATAATCGTCTCTATTGCTTGATCAAAGGGCTTCCGAGCCGCTACCGTTTCAGGGGCAGTGCGGGAATTCACTAAGATGATCTTAGACCAGTGTCTGACCCCAGTGCCAATATCCGATTGAACGATGATCGCTGACACGTTTCGTGACGCTGCTTTTTCTTGCACTTGGCCAATGGGGGGCTTTCGGTGCGCACTACTCAAGCAGCGATTTCGTCGCTGGGCACCGAAGTGTCGCCCATCAAACTATCGATAAACGGGGCGTTGCTGCACCGATCATCTGCAGTTCGGAACCGGCCCTACCCGAAATGAAATTCAGACGATGCGTTTAAAACAGGACGGCCAAGCCGCGCCGTCTGATCACCGCGCGGGCAGGCCCGCCGTACCAGCTTGCCGGAAAAGCGCGCAAGCTCGGGTCTGCCCGAAGATCGGGGAACAGCGATAGCAGCTCCGTTCGAGGCTCATGCCCCATCATCTTGAGACTCATCGGTCCGGGATAAAAACTCTCCGACAGGGCGTTTTCGGCAAAAATGATCTGATGGGCGTCGAACATCAGATGGACGTAGCAGACCGACCGCTTGCCGCTGGCGATGCGCACGCCCGGCATATATTCGGCAAGATGTTTCGCGCGCACCAGATTGCTTTCGCCAACCATCATGGAATGCTGCGGAGAGACGAACAATGACCGCACGTTGCCCAAGGCATCTGCCTTGATCAGGATCGGCCTGAGGTTTGGCGCAGCGCGCAGGGCCTCGTGATCCAGTTGCCGTGTGCCGATCCAGCGGATGGGTTGCGGACCATTGTCGGCCGTGATCACCAGATCGCCGACCCGAAGGTCTTCGATCAGGACATCACCGCGCGGTGTGCGAATGGCAGTACCGGTCGTAAAGCAGACAACACCGGTGTTTTCGGAGGTGAAACTGGGACTATCCGCGCTGGCCCCTGAAAAGATAAGGCCGCCGGTGCCAAAGCTCGCATTGTTAGAGTAGTCGGCACCGCCGATCCCGTCGTTGGACTGGTTTAGAATGCCATCATCGGCTTGGTCGGCGTGCAATTCCCAGATGTCATCATAGAAAGCCGACAGATTGATGAAATCGTTGTTGGTGCTGTCACCGTCATTCAGCGTGCCCGTGTTGCCGGTGTTGAAATCGGTGATCGTGTCTATGCCGTCGCCTGCGGCATAGCTGAACGTGTCGCTGCCATCACCGCCGGTAATCGTGTCGTTGCCCTGCCCGCCTGCGATGGTATCGTCACCGGTGCCGCCATCGATAACGTCATCGCCGATTCCGCCCAGAACCGTGTCGTCACCCGCCGCACCGGACAGTTCGAGCCCCGACATATCAGCGGACGCATCTAGACTATCGGCCAGATCCGTTCCCGAAACGGCCTCGATCTCGTAGAAGGTGCCGGTCGTCCCGTCGAAATTGAACGTGCCGAATTCCCATCCACCGAAACTGACAATGACCCCATTCGTTGCAGCACCGGTATTGAAGTCCAGCGTATCGGTGTCGCCGCCTTCGTCGCTGGCATAGACCGTCACCGACCCGTCCCCATCGTCGATGACGAACCGATCCGATCCGGAATCGCCCCAGACCGTGTCGGCACCATATCCGGTATAGATCAGATCGTCGCCCGCCCCGCCCGCAACCGAATCGTCGCCCGCCTGGCCGGACAGCGTATCGTTGCCGTCCTCGCCTCGCAGGCTGTCATTGCCCGCGCCGCCGAGAATGTAGTCGTTGCCGCCCCGGGCTTCGATGTACATGCCTGCGGTGTCGGCAGAGCCATCGACTGTGTCCGCCTGCTCGGTCAGTACCAGATGCTCAATCTCGGAGAATGTGATTGTGTTCGTGCCATAGGTGATCGTCCCGGCCTCGGCGCCGGTATATGTCACCGTGACCGGACCCGTCAGAGCCAACAGGTCCATCGTGTCGTAATCAGTCCCGCCCTCGCCCCCGACGATGGTATCGTTGCCAAAGTCATCCTCGATCACGAAGGTATCGGCGTCATCACCACCGGAAAGACTGTCGTCGTCACTGACCGTCGGCTGCGTCGTCGTAAATATCTGATCGGGGCTGATCGTGCCTGTTCCGTTCAGTTCGATATTGAAGGTTTGCGTGTTCCCGTTTGCATATGTGACTGTGTAAATAACGCCGTAGGTGGTCGGCGAATGCTGAGTGACCGAAGATGTGATGCCGGTGTAGTTTTCCTGCAGGACGATCTTGTCCGTGCCATAGTCGAATCCACGCAAGGCAAGGGTATTGGTCGTGTTCGTCGTCCCGACCAGCACGTAATCCGCGACATTGTCACCATCATTGTCGCTACCGCCCCCGTCATCAAGACGGATGGTCGCAATGGAGCCATCTTCGGCGGCCCAACGGAAATAGTCCTGGCCGGTGGTCCCGTTAATTGTCTGCCCGTTATTGACCGCCGTGTAGCTTGGCGGACCCTTTTGCCCGCCATAGATGGTGTCGTTCCCGGTGCCTCCCGCAATCGTATCATTGCCGGAAAGGCCACGCAGAGAGTCGTTGCCGCCGTTGCCTTGGATGCTGTCCGCGCCCGTCGTACCGGTCAATGTATCGTCGCCGGTTCCGCCGGTCACAGTGGCCATGTTCAGCCCCTCACTCTTTAAGTAGTCACCTTTCTGAAGTCGATAAATTAAATTGAGGTAAAAAATATGTTTGCTTTGCGTCAACCTTTTGCACATCCAATCAATCAGTTGGCCGGTGTGTTTTGTTGGATCTGGCGTAAATTTTTCTGGTTCTTTCCCTTTCCGGCTGATTTTCGGACATGGTGCCAAAGCAAGCGCCTTGCCTCGTATGCGTGGGCTAGAACACAAGTCTTTTATTCCGCTGGCCGAGTGCCTGCGTCTTGATATTCTTAATTTTCAGAAGATAGGCGAGGTCATAGCAAACGCTTCGTTCTGCTATGAGTATGCCGAAGGACTGATCCGCCCCGATCAAGACTGAAGTCTCGCCGTCGTTTGGAAGTCAGGGCTAGCAGGCGTATTTCGTATGATACCACGGCAGACCTGCCCTACTACAGCGCGATTCCCGCATCTTGCAATTGCTCCTTGTCCGGCAAATCCCGCAGGCTCTCCAACCCGAAGGCCACCAGGAACCGGTCGGTTGTGACAAAGGTGTAGGGCGCGCCGCGGCGGGGGCTGCGGGGGCCCGTCCCGATCAGACCCAGACCGTTCAGCCGTCCGATCAGATCGCGGCTGATCTCCTTGCCGAAAATGTCTATCAATCCGTCGCGCGTGATTGGCTGATGATAGGCAATGGCGGCCAGCACCGCGGTGTCAAATTCGCTCAGGTCAAGATCCTGATTACCCACCTCTGCTGCCGCGCGGATCGCGGGCGCGTAGACGGCGCGGGTGCGCAAAATCCACCCGTCGGCAACGCGGGCAACCTCGAACGCCCGCCCTTCCAGGTCGGCGGCGAGATCCTCGATCAGCAGATCAACCGAAGCATCCCCCACTACCCGCGCCAGATCCGCGCGCGGCACCGGTGCAGAACTCGCGAACAGCACCGCTTCGATCCTGCGCATCCATATGCGCCAGCGCTGCTCTGGCGACAGATCGGCAAGGGCGCGGTCCAGGTCAGCGGGGTGGTGTTTTGCCATATTCACACTCCGTAGAGGCGGAAACTGTCGCGCCCCGTCACTTCGCGCAGCGCACCCAAGGCCACCAGCCGATCGCACAGCCGCCGCGCCGCCCGATCCGGCAACGGCAAGGCAGACGGAGCCACGGCATCGCGGGTCAGAAACATCTCAACCGCCTCCCCTGCCCCCTTGGCGCGCAGCCTGGGAGCCACCGCGTGAAGACGCGCCGCGCGCCGCGCCAGATCAGCCGCCATCCGGGTTGTCTCAATGGCCGATGCCACGACAGCGCGGTGACAGGCGCGCCGCAGATCATCACCGGTCTTGCGCAGATCGCGCGGTGTAAGCCCGACCCCCAGCAACGGCACCGCATAGTGCCATCCCAAGGCCTGCGCCAGCGCTGCATCCGCCAGAAGGAGCGCCACATGCTCCGCGCGCGGATGATCCGACATCACCGCCTCAAACACGGATGACGCACGCCCCACCGGGCCACCCTGCCCCGCGCCAGGTCTGCCGAGCCATACCTTAAGCTCGGTCTCAGAATAGGTCGGTAAGGCACGGTGCAGCGCGGTGACAGAGACCGGTCGTTCGATCGCCTGTCGCCAGTGCTGATAAATCTCCCCCGCGGGGCCGGGCAGATCGTCGGGGCGCAGCAGATGTACCGCATCGCGCAGGTCTGCGGCCCGCTCTGGCCGTCCCGACTGGGCCACACAGGCCTCTGCAGCGCGCAGTGCCAACCGCTCGCGTAACAAGCTTTGGGGGACGTCCGCCCGCGTCACCACAAGATGCAGGTGGCCAAGCGCCGCACCTGACAAAAACGCCACATCTTCAAGAGATTCATTGCGGGCAGAGGTGACCCACCCCGGCATCGGGGGTAATGTCTCTTTGTCCGCATCAAGTGGGGTTAGCGCGTGTTTCATATGCGAAGCCTAACCTTGGGCGGCGCTTTTAGCCAGTATATAGTGACACAACCGCCCCGCCCTGCATGACCTCGCTATGTCCAATAAGTTTGCATTATCGGACATAACGGGTATGTTCAGCAGCATGACAGAAAACAACGACAAATCACGCCTGAATATACCTAGGCCCGATGAAGCAAACGATGCGCTTCCGTCTACTGATGAGCGCTTGAGCCTGCCTAACGATGTAGCGGGGTCGGGTCCTCTCGACCGCCTTGTAGATACAGCGCGCGATTATGCACGTCAGGCAACGGCTGAGAACACGAATAAGGCGTATGCTAAAGACTGGGCGCATTTTACGCGTTGGTGTCGCAGGCGCGGCGCAAACGCGCTGCCCCCCAGCCCGGAACTGATCGGGCTCTACATTGCGAACTGTGCAGCGCCCGACACCGAGGCCCCTGCCCGTCCAGCACGACCGCTGTCGGTATCGACCATCGAGCGCCGCCTGTCTGGCCTTGCCTGGCACTACCAGCAGCGCGGCTTTACGCTTGATCGAAAGGACCGGCATATCGCGACTGTTCTGGCTGGCATCCGGCGCAAGCACGCGCGGCCGCCCGTTCAGAAAGAAGCGGTGCTGGCGGAGGATATCCGTGCGATGATCGCCACCCTGCCCTTCGATCTGCGCGGATTGCGGGACCGTGCGATCCTGCTGATTGGCTATGCGGGTGGGCTACGTCGCTCCGAGATTGTCAGCCTTGATCATAGCCGCGATGATACGCCAGATAGCGGTGGCTGGGTCGAGATCGAAGATAACGGCGCGGTCTTGTTCCTGCGCGGAAAAACCGGCTGGCGCGAGGTCGAGATTGGCCGGGGATCGTCGGATCAAACCTGCCCAGTCCATGCGCTGGAGCAATGGCTGCAGTTCGCCAAGATCGACTTTGGCCCCCTCTTCCGCCGGACCACCCGTGACAACAAGCGCGCCCTCGATGCGCGCCTCTCTGACAAACACGTCGCACGGCTGATCAAACAAACTGTATTGGACGCGGGCATCCGTAGTGATCTGTCCGAGAAAGATCGGCTTGCCCTGTTCTCGGGGCATAGCTTGCGGGCGGGTCTGGCTTCGAGTGCAGAGGTCGACGAGCGCTACATCCAGAAGCACCTTGGCCATGCATCGGCTGAGATGACCCGCAGGTACCAGCGGCGCAGAGACAGGTTTAGGGTGAACCTGACGAAGGCTGCGGGACTTTGATTTCGATGGGGTTGTCTGGGCTGGCATTGTCATGAACCCTCTTCGACTGCCTCATTGAAAGCAAATTATCTGCGGACGATTTCTGGCTCAACCGCAACGCTACGGTCAAAATGATGTCGGTAGGATTATAAACCGAAATGGCATGCGCCTGTTTACCATGGCTCGCCTCCGCTTCAAAGAAGCAGACAAAAAATTGCGGGATGGAGGTGATCTGTGATCCTGGGAGGGTCTATCGGAAGGTTCTGAGATCGGGTGAACCGCTCTGTTTGCGAAAGAGAATCGCCGGGAGAGCATTCCGCGAACCGCACATTTTTTCCTCGGTCCCACCTGCGGATTGCGAGATCTTTGTATTTAAACTCACTCTGACGACCAAACGGACCAATCATCGGGCTGATACCACCTCCTAGCCGGCCAAAATTCAGCAGAATGGTCCGAACGCTGCAGTTTGACAGCCGTGCAAATCTAATAAATGAATTAATACCAGTATCTTAGATGGTGCTGGCTTGTTATTCCCGCCTTAACCTCAGGCAGTGCGTATGCTGAAATTGCGCCACAACATCGGCGCGCCACAAGATGTGGGGCTCCCTACAATATTTACACTGTCTGGCGTCCCGGGATGAAAACTTGTTGCCCGACTCGAAAATCCCCTTTAGTGACACTTGTGTAAGTGAAATCGCGCTAAAAGCGATATTTGATAAGAGCGGGCAGTCAGTATGCAAAAATTTGAGAAGAACGAGGCTCCAAAACCTTTCGACGAGATCATTCTCGAGCAAGGGGAACTGATTTCTGACAGGCTCAATATGTTGCGTATGGAGCAGTATCCCCCCAACGCACAAAAGAGTCTACGCCAGTTCAGCCTGGCTGAAGTCGCATACTTCCTCGGGGTCACTCAATCAAACATCAAGAAACTCCACCTTGAAGGCAAAGGCCCTGAGCCAACGACGTCACCGTCAGGACGGCGGACATATTCCGCAGAGCAAATGCTTGAATTGAGAGCCTATCTCGACAAGCATGGGCGTTCCGGAAAGAAGCGGTATGTGCCGCATCGCCAGGACGGCGAAGATATGCACGTCGTGTCAGTAGTGAACTTCAAGGGCGGCTCGGGAAAGACCACAACCGCTGCGCACCTTGCCCAGCACCTTGCCTTGCGCGGCCACCGGGTTCTGGCGATTGATCTGGATCCTCAAGCATCGCTTACGGCGCTTCACGGTATCCAGCCGGAGCTCGATGAAGTCCCCTCTCTCTATGAGACATTGCGCTATGATGGAGAGCGGCGCCCGATCTCGGAAGTCATCCGCAACACAAATATCCCAAACCTTGACATCGTCCCTGCAAGCCTAGATTTGCAGGAGTACGAATACGATACGCCCGTCGCATTAACGAGCAAAGACCCTCAGGCTGGCCGCGCGTTTTTTACCCGGATATCCGAAGCCCTGAAGGAGGTAGATGACCGATACGATATCGTCGTTATCGATTGCCCTCCACAGCTGGGGTATTTGACTCTTACGGCGCTGACTGCATCGAGTTCGGTATTGATTACCGTTCATCCGCAAATGCTGGACGTCATGTCGATGAGCCAGTTCCTTTTGATGTTGGGCGGGATCATGAAGACGATCCGCGATGCGGGAGCCCAGATGAACCTCAAATGGTTCCGCTATCTGGTGACACGGTTTGAACCAACGGACAGCCCGCAGAAGCAAATGGTCGGCTTCATGCAAGCCATGTTCCCCGGACAAATGCTGCAATCTCATATGGTCAAATCTACGGCGATATCTGACGCGGGCATCACCAAACAAACCCTTTACGAGGTGGAGCGGTCTCAGTTCGTGCGTGCGACCTATGACCGTGCGATGGATTCTCTTAACGCTGTTAATGATGAAATTGCCGATCTCATTCACGAAGCTTGGGGGCGCCCATAATGAGCGTTTTTGACAGCCGTGCAGATTTTAGAATTTCGATCAAACATTGCCTCTGGGGAACCGATTTGGAGGGACATCATGGCGCGTAAAGATCTCTTGAAAAGTGTAATGGATCCAGCCGGCGATAAGGCGCGCGATGGCAGTCGCACAAATTACGCGATGCGCGGTGCCTCAAAGTCTATGAAAGTGTCCATCGACAGTCTTGCGGAAGATGCGCGCCGGATGATGGAGGGCGAAACGATTGTTGAAATCGCCCCAAACCTAATCGACAGCTCTTTTGTCAGCGACCGGCTCGGGCTGGATGACGACGCGTTTCAAGAGCTCAAGGCGTCTATCGCAAAAGGGCAACAAGACACACCTGTGCTGTTGCGCCCGCATCCAGAAACCCCTGGACGTTTCATGGTCGTTTTTGGCCACCGACGCGTACGTGCTGCCGCAGAGCTGGGGCGTATGGTCCGTGCTGTTGTCAAGCCAATGGATGATGTTGCGCATATCCTTGCACAAGGCCACGAAAACACAGCACGGGCCGATCTGTCGTTCGTAGAGAAGGCAGTTTTTGCCAGAAGCCTGTTAGAAATTGGTCAGCCAAAAGATGTCATTATGTCTGCGCTGACTGTAGATGGCACGCTGCTGTCGCGGATGTTGTCCGTCGCGCAGCAAATCCCTAACGACATCATCGATGCCGTTGGCCCGGCAAAACAGATCGGTCGGGACCGTTGGGAAGGCTTCAAGAAATTGATGTCTGAGCCGGAAAACATAAAGTTGACGCAGCAATTGGTGGCAGAGCCCAGCTTTGCCGAGTTGCACAGTGACGCGCGATTCGAGCTTCTTCTGAGCAAACTCTCTGAAAAGGGCAGGGTGGTTCGGAATAAAGCGAAACGCGCGGGCCCGCAAAAGCGGACCTGGACCGCCAATGGCGGACGGATAAAAGGTGTTTTGGGGAAGTCTGGCAAAGCGTTCAGCGTTTCACTGACATCAACAGATGCCTCGGAATTCGGTGATTATCTCGCTGAAAACCTTGATGGCCTCTATCAAGCATTTCTCTCGTCAAAACAGGAGAAGATCGAGTGAACTAAAGGCAAAAGAAAAGCCCCCAAACCAAGCGGCCTGAGAGCTGATCTAATCAATTTGAACACCTGATAGATACCTCTCCCGCGAATCGCTGTCAACAAAGCAACACCGATTTGGTGAACGGATTTCTTTTGCCTCCACATATATGGAGGTGAGACACAGGTATGAAACAGTCAGGTTGGCGCAAGCCGACACCGGGTCTTGGGGTTGCAGCGCAATTTGCCCAAGCCGGTGAACAGATTTCTGCATCCAAATCAAAGGCATTCGTCGCGGTAAAACGTGTAGGAGCACATATCGGGCTGAAGGCCGGCGATATGATGCTTTTGGATACGCTGGGGGCATTTACACAGGCTCAGGACTGGGAAGAGGGCAGGCGCCCGATTGTCTGGGCCTCTAACGCTTATCTGATGGACCAAACGGGGTTCTCACTGTCAGCGCTGAAACGGCACTCCAGGCGCCTTGCGGAAGCCGGTGTCATTGCTTTCAAGGATAGCCCAAATGGCAAACGCTGGGGGCGTAGGGACGCGGATGGTGTCATCATCGAAGCCTATGGTTTCGATCTGGCACCGCTTTCGGCGCGTGTCGAAGAGTTCGAGCAGTTGTATATGGAGTTGCGCGCCGAACGCGAGCTTTGCCAACGCCTCAAGCGCCAGATTACCGTTTCCCGTCGGATGATCCGCGCACAAATCGACGCTGCCCTGTCACGGGGCTACAGCGGCCCATGGACGCAACTTACAAATCTTTTCGAAGAGCTGCTCAGCAAGCTCCCTCGGCGCCCAACGGCATCTGATGCATTGCAGCAGCTTCTTGCGTGGTTCAGAGCCCTTCAAGCCCGTGTTGAGCGGACCATTTTCGAAGAAACCGAGGTGATTGAGGCTGTTGATAACTTCACGATAATTAAGTCAGAAACACCTGAGAAAACACATAAAATGAACCCCACGGAGGTCATTTTTGAACCTGACATACTAATTACAAATAAACTTAAACCTGTAATTAGTAACCGCCTAGATAAAGAAAACATGGCTGATGCCGTGATAAACACAATGGGTGATTACAAAACCGAGATGGTTACGGAGGATTGGGCAGCCAAAACGCATAAATTACGCGCTACCTCTCTTGATCTGCCAACGGTCATGCAAGCCTGTCCAGAATTCGCATCATGGGCTCAGGATATGGGTGGATACCTCAAGGATTGGTCTGACGTTCACCGCGTGGCGGGTCAGCTCAGGCCAATGATTGGTATTTCAGAACACGCATGGCACGTGGCGCAGGACCAGTTGGGCAAGCAAGTGGCGACAGCAGCCCTTGTTCTTGTGTTCGAAAAACACTGCACGGGCGAAGTGGTTTCTCCGGGGGGCTATCTGCGCGGGATGGTTGAAAAAGCCGGGGCAGGGGAGTTGCATCTGGAGCGCAGTTTTTACGGGCGGTTGAATGGACAGGCCTCGTGATAGTGCCCTTTACACTGAAGGGAGTTCCCTTGCAGAAGGGTATTTCGGGCACAGATCGTGTTAATGATACAATGCTGGCTCTGAAACGTCATTGTTTCCGTCGTCAAACATTTGCCATAAACGTAAATTAACGTTTTAACTACTGTGACGAGCCTGTCCTGCGGTGTGATCGGCAAAATCAATATTCTTGGGTACGAAAATGCTATCGAGACGATGCTTAGATTGCGATAGAGCTGCCCAAGATTTGGTAGGCCTGCGGTCCAAGCTCGGGCAAGTATTCAGATTATTTTTTCTCGCCCTGAGCATTATTATTACTTCAATCGGGCCTTTGCAGTCTCAAGAGGTAACGAATGATCCTTCTGAAATAGCCGAACTTACGATTGGGGTCAGCGCCTCAGAGGGTGTTACACGCGCTCTGGAAGACTGGAAGCTGACCAAGGAATTTCTGGATGCCTCAGCGCGGGATCGGGGGCTGAATTACCGTTTCAAGATCGAACCATATTTCGCACAGTCAAACTACACGGCTGAAGAGACATCAGGGTTTGACCTGATTTTCACCGATGCTGCCGGTTTCGTTGCCGCCGAAGAAGAGATGGGCGCGCGGGCTTTATCGTCGATCGCGCAGGTGTGGGACGGAAAAAGCTATGACAAGACCGGTGCTGTGATTTTTACGCGCCAAGATAGCAATATCAAGACATTGTCTGATGCCGTTGGTCAGCGAATTATGGGCATCGATCGAAGCGATTTTATTGGCTGGAAGTTGGCCGTTCAACAGTTTCGCGCGCAAGGGATTGACGAAGCATCTGTATTACAAACGGCCATATTCTCCGGCGGCAATCAGCTGGAGGTCGTTTCGGCGGTTCAGTCCGGGCTTGTGGATGTTGGCGTTATTCGTGCCGGTGTTCTTGAAAAACTAGCCCGCGAAGGGCGGTTGGAACTTGATGAATTACGGCCAATCTCGGCTATTAAACATGCCGATTATCCGTTCTGGGTGAGTACCCCGATTTTTCCAGGGTCGGTTCTGGCCGCGCTTCCAAGCCTATCCGAGGAAGCGATGGCCATTACGATTGAATCCCTTTTGCAGATCAACGGCCAAACCGCTGAATCCAAAGCGATGGGCGGAGTTGTCTGGCAGGCCCCACAAAATTACCAGCAGGTGCGCAAGCTATTGATGGCCCTCGGGGCGCGTCCCTATGAAAGCCAAATGCAGCTTGCCGCGACCAATATCCTTGAACGATATAAATGGATCGCCATCGCTGTTGCCGCCCTTATCATCGGTTCTTTTGTTTTTCTTGTAAGAGAACTTGTTAAGAGTGCGCGGCTTGCTGAAGAGCGCAGGAACGTACTGGCGTCCGAGCTGCGTTCAAAGGAGTTTTACAGAACTGCGGTGGAGGCCCACTCTGTCTTCTGCATGTTGTCGCATGACGGCGTTATCACCCACGTGAATGAACAATTCCAAGATGTGATGGGCCTGAAGCGTAACCAACTGATCCAGCACGCGTTGAGCGACTTTCTGGTGCCGGAAAACAAGGCCGCCTTTGATGAAGAAATCGGATCGATGGTATCCAAACGTCGCACATGGAAAGGCGTGCAGCAGTTTTTGAACAGAAACGGCAAGCCGGTCTGGCTCGAGTGCACATTTATTCAGGTGCAAAACCCCAGCCAGGAAATGGTCGAAATCGCCATGGTGGCGTCGGATGTCACCAAAACCCGCGAGGGTATTTCCGAGACACGCTTTAACAATACTCTTGAGCTGCTTCAGGACCTGGTCATCGTCGTTCGGCCCAAAACCTATGAATTGTCTTATGTGAACGCAGCAGCACAGGAAATTTTAATAAATGGCAGCGTGAAAGGCAGTTGGAAAGGCAAGAAGGTTTCCGACTTCCTTAACTCCGAAAGGTTCGAGGAGTTTAAAGAGCGCTGTTTGGACCTGGTCGAAAAGGGGTCTGGTCGTGCCACATGGGAAGTGGAGGCCAAGACCGGCGTCACCTTTGAGATTAACTTGGAATATGCGACGCCGCCGGGGGACGAGCCGAGGTTCATTGTGATCTATCGTGACATTACGGAGCGAAAGGTAGCGGAGCGCGCAAAGAAAGAATTCATTGCAACGATCAGCCATGAATTGCGTACGCCGCTCACGTCAATCAAGGGTGCGTTGGGGATCATCGGGTCAAATGCAGTCGGTCACGTTCCGGAAAAGATGGGCAAACTTGTAAAAATCGCGACCCTCAATTGCGACCGGCTGATCAAGCTGATCAACGATATTCTTGATATCGAAAAGTTCGATGCGAAGAAAATGGACTTGAAAATGGAGGTTTTCGACCTGAGTTCATTGGTGAACCAGGCCTTGGAAGCCAATAGTATCTACTCTGGAAATTTAGGCGTCAACGTGCGCCGGATCGACGTAAACATTGACGCCCCTTTGCTTGCTTATGGTAACCCTGACAGTCTGGCCCGCGTCATGGATAACCTGATTTCTAACGCTTCAAAGTTTTCCCAAAAGGGCGACGAGATTTTCGTGTCACTGGTCGAAAAGGACAACATGCTCAGGCTCAGCGTTAGGGATTTTGGCGTGGGGATCCCACAACATTTGCACGGCACGATATTCGAACGGTTCGTGCAGGCCGACAGTTCCGATACCCGTTCAAAAGGTGGGTCTGGTTTGGGTCTTTCGATTGTAAGAGAGATCATCGGCAAGCACCAAGGCCGCGTATATTTTGTGAGTAAAGAAAAGCAAGGGACGGAGTTCTTTGTTGATCTGCCAAAGGTCGCCGCGAATGGTGAAGACGTGATTCCGCTACAGATTGAAACCCCTGATGGCCAACCGATGCACGACTTTACAGGACAGATATCCAACAACATCCATCCAATTGATAGCATCCTGGGCAGTTCCGCGATCCAAAGGCTGATCGATCAGTTTGGTGAAGATGACGTGAAGGTTAATCTTGAAACTGGCAAGCCAAGTCTGAAACAGTTTTCCAAGAGTAAGGGGGTCGTCGGTCAAGTGCATGCTAAGAATTGGTTCAATGACGCGACCTATAAATTCCTTGATTCAGCGCTTGCAAACAAGGTTCTTCGCAATTCGGACGTTTATATAATCGAGGTGCCGGCGCACGTGGTCGGCAATGTTTTTCAGGGGTCGATTGCAGCGGAAAGTTCAATTCAAAGGTGGCTCAACAATACTGGTGACCTGTTGGGCGACGTAGCCGACCTTAAGGTTTTGACTGAATGTACCGAAGCAAATGTGAAAACTTGGCTGGCAGAAAACAGTAGAGCGACAGTCACCAGCAACCTATCGACAGTTGAAGACAGTAATTTAATCAAATATGATCTATTAGCAAAGTTCTTAAGAACTGACGATATAGTCGGGCTGGCAATTTTTCCAGTTCAAAACGGCAAATTGCCAGAAGGGTGGCCGACTTGCATCTTAGGCTATTCAGTCGCCGCTCCATCGGCTGGCCATGGGGTTGTTTCCAAGTTTTCCACCTCCGGCGGTGCCTCAAGCAAGCGTATCGCCTCATAGATTTAGCTGAAACGATCAATATTTGGACTGTTGAAATTGGACACCCTTGAAAGAATTTTGCACGTTGATGACGATCAGCAGCTTGTTGAGATCGTTGGCCTTGCTCTTGAGCTTATTGGCGGATTTCAGATTAAACAGGCCGAAAACGGGACGAGCGCAATTGAGCTGTTAGACGGGTTTGCGCCACAGCTTATTGTTACAGATGTGCAGATGCCCGGTTTGACGGGGCCGGAAATGATGGAGCAGGTTAGAAAACTCCCTGATTACAAAGACTGTCCCGCAATCTATCTGACTGCGCGCGCCGGGCCGGAAAACCAGAAGTTGCTGTCTGATCCGAACGATTTGGCCATCATCGTCAAGCCGTTCGATCCGATGACGCTCGCAGACGAAATTCGCGAGATTTGGAAAGCCAAATACTCAGCCTAGCGGCAATGCTGCTGGGCTTAAATAGTGTGTTTGAGCGCCGACAGGCTCCGCGTTGCGTCATCCAGGGCTGAGTTTTCAGTGCGCTCAACCTCCAAATCGACCGCTTGGGATAGCCGCGAAAGAACATTTTCTTTGGTTTTTACATCGCGAAATGCATCCAGCAAACTGGTCTGTAGCTTGGAAATCCCTGCTTCAATGTCTTCGCTTTTCCGGCTGAGCAGTCGTTGGTGATGGTCAACAGAAGCCAGATAGCTTGGAAGATATGGGCGCGTATCTGTTGTGGAATTGGCGGTTTCCTGCGACGCGGTTTTGGCCAAATCTTCACTTTGATTAACAACGTCATTCAGGTTGGCACGAAGCCCCGACAGTTCCGCTCCGATCGCCTCAAGCTCGTATTGCTTGATACGGCTCACCAATCGCAGTGCTCTTAGCCGGTCCCGCGTTGGCATGGATTATGCCGCCTCGGAGAGGGATTTCCGCGCTTCTTCCATCTCATAGAAGGAGGGTTGAAGGCTGGTTGGAATGTTCCCGCGGCCAATTTCCGTACAAATCCCGGGTGAATGATTGTGCAGGATCGCGATGAATATATCGCGGATCACCGCATAATAAATACCGTCCTGATCTTCGATCGCTTGCAGACGGTTCGCAATTGGTGAAACAAAAAGATAAGCCAAGAATACGCCAAGAAAAGTTCCGACCAATGCCCCACCAATCATGGCCCCAAGCACCGCGGGTGGCTTGTCGATGGAAGACATGGTTTTGATAACACCAAGAACAGCGGCAACAATCCCGATCGCCGGCAAAGCATCTGAAACAGTTGTAAGGCCATGCGGGGCGACAGACGCTTCGTGGTGGTGCTTCTTGAGCTTCCTATTGATCACGTCTTCGGCTTGGTACGGATCGTCAAATTGCATGGCCAGCATCCGGAAGCTGTCAGTGATCAGGTCAATCGCAAAATGGTCTTTCTGAAGCTTTGGATATTTAGAGAATATCGCGCTTTCCTTCGGGTTTTCGATATGTTCATCGAGGGCTAACATCCCGGATTGCTGATACATTTTCGCGAGGGTATACATCAGGTTCAAGAGATCAACGTAGTCAGTTGATTTCCATTTGGGACCTTTGAATGCTTTTACCAACGCCTTCCCTGCACCGGCGATGTTTGCAAAGGAGTTTGCGGCAATAAACGACCCTAAAGCCGCGCCGCCAATCATCATCCCTTCAAAGGGGAGGGCATGTGTGATGATGCCCATGTCACCGCCCGACAGCATATAGCCGCCGAAGACCATGCCCATCACAACTGCAAATCCAATGATTATCGTCATTTTTTATCCATGCCATTTTAGCTAAAGGTGCCACTTAATCTTGCAGTTCGCAATAACAGTTCAACAGTTTTTGCTTTTGATATTGTTCTGCTTGGTTGATTATAGTTAAATGAACTTAGATCATACACTAAATTTAACTTTTTGATTCCGGAGCTCACAAGCATGTCTGATACTGAACGCGTCTTGGTTGTTCTCATTGACGCGGATGATCTCAAGTATATTTTTGCGGGCTGGCCTGATCACATTTGTCTGGCGACATGTCTTTACCAGTCTGGTGAGTGTAGTCTGAACGTTTTCCGGCGTGATGAACGTGCCTCGATGCCAAAACGACTTGTCGAGAGGCTGAAGCTTCAGGATAATAGCGTTTATTTTGTGCCTCAGGTGCCGGGTTATGAGACAAAGACATTCTTCTATTCTGATGAGCGTCGCTTGATGACCTTGATCGCATCTGACCAAGGGATCTTGGAAGACGCTTTGGATTATTCGGTTAACTACAATTATGCACTGGAAGAGGGGCTGGATCCGGCCCTTCTTCTTGGGTTGAAAGGCTCCGAGCGGCCGACCCCCCAATGTGCGACGAACCGCTTTGCCGGTTATCGGACTGGGAGAAAAACGCAAACGGACAGCGCTAATTCACTGCTGCCCGAATTCTTGCGCCGGTCTGCGGAAAGATCCCGCCGCCCGCAATTCTCAAGCCGGCGCAGCGGAAAGTCTGTATCCTTCGCGCAGGCGTAACGATGGGCGATTACCGTAGCACGTTAAGCAGGTTTTCGAACACCTGATCATCGACAGCTGCTAGGTTTTCCTCTTTTACATGGTCGGCGGTAGCGTCGGCGTGCTGGCTATCCTTTTGCTCAACATGACCTGTGGTTTCAGGTTTGTCTTTCACAATGTCATTGGTCTGCGGTGCATTTTTTGGCTCATTATACTTGAGCAGAACTGAAATCCGCCTGTTCGATGGGTCCTCGGGGTTTTCCGGAACGAGCGCTTGGGTGTCGGCAAGGCCGGAAACACGAATGATCCGGTCCAGCGAAACGCCCGAGCTTTCAAATACTCGACGTGTGGCGTTGGCGCGATCCGATGAGAGATCCCAGTTATCGTACACTTTGCTATCCTGAAACTTTATGGAGTCTGTATGGCCGGATAACACGATTCTATTGGGCAGCTTTGACAATGAACTTCCCAGGCTCTCAATCAGCTTCAAGGTCGAAGTTTGCATTTCTGCCCGTCCACTTACGAACATTGGCTGACCTTCCTGGTCAATAATTTGAATGAGGAATCCGTCTGGCGTTTTCTCGAACATGATGTTTTTCATCAGGGGCTCAAGTTCAGGATGCTCTTGCATCGCCTGAAGCAAGTCTTTTTCAAGCTCCGCAAACTTCTGTTCGTCGAGAAGCCGTTCCTGCTTGATCATATCTTGAAGAATCGCATCGTGTGCTGCGTCAGCTGCCGAAGAGGAGCTGTTTTCATGCTCGTCTGCTGCGCCGTCTTTAGATTTCATTTCTTCATCTGACTGCTGCACATCGCTCGACTGGGTTGTGTCTCTGATCTCCCACTTGGCCGGCGCAGGATCGTCAACCATTCCCAATTGCGTACCCCGGGCAACGACCGCGCCGTTGGATGCGGTCAAAGTGCCAGCCGGGCCAAGAGTTGCACCGTCAAGAACGCCAATCCCGCCTGGCATGGAGGCATCGGTGAAATATTCTGCAATGCCACGAAGCTTTTGCTCGTCGGCGCTCGCCAAAATCCACATGAGGAGGAAGAAGGCCATCATTGCCGTCATAAAGTCAGCATAAGCAACCTTCCAGCCGCCACCGTGGTGGCCGCCTCCCTCGATTACTTCGATCTTCCTGAAAATCTTGGGCTGCGTGGTCGCTGCCATAAGTTCCGCCTCTCACAATTCGAACTCTTCGGTTCTGTCGGCAAAAAAAGCTTCTGCTTCTTGAGCTTGAGAGACTTATCAGTACTAGATGGACGAAACTATGTCAAAGGTGAGACGCTGCGGGGCAGGGGGGTTAAGCGCCCGAAACCGGGGGGGATTGATCGGTATTTTCCCGGGAATACTTGCCCAACCCGATACGCTTGGCGGTCGCAGCCTTCCGGATTGAATAGCTTGGTGCGACCAGAAGATGGTCGTCTGCGAGATTGAATTTCTCACGGTAGGCGGCTTCGGTCAGCCCATGCTCTGCGCGCAGATGCCGTTTGAGCATGGTGAACGCACGTCCACAACAAAGGCAAATCACCGCGTCTTCAGTAACCGAATTGGCAACATCAACCATAGGGGCGTCCGAAGGGGGGGCTTGCGGCAGCTCTTTTGACGCGACTGCAGTCTTTTTGTAGCCAGCATTCTCCGCCAGAACCTTGGGAAGTTCCTGGGCCAGCGATAATACTTCTTCTACAGTTACGTGTTCACGTCCTGCAAAGGCAGTCAAAATACTGACTGTTGCCTTTGGCAGACTAACATCAAGAAAATCACTCACGCTGGCACTCACTTTCTTACATTCTTTTGGAAGAATACTCTTAAGTACATAAGTATTTGTTAATGCACATCTTTCAAGAGTTTCTCAAGTCTTTTGTTCGCAACCTGACTGTTGGTAAAACTGCAACCGGAAATTGAGAATTGCCATAAAACACCCTGTTTTCAATGTATTGAGGTCACACAAACCATGTGAACTTTCTTGACATTGTCAGATGATTGGCCCTCAAAGGCGCGTACAACAGGTCGATTGAAAACTATTAATGCATCTTCTGATTGAAAATACTAAGATCAGATGAACGCACGACTTGATTGGCTACCTTGATGGTTTCTGTCAAAAAACTGTCGTCTTTGGTCAGGGTAATCAATTTTTGCAAATGTGCAGCGGCGGCAAGCGCTGAGTTGCGCGGGGTAAGTCGGTCAATTCTATGTTTCATATCAGTGAACCTAGCCTCAAAATATTATCGGGTGCTTTCTGCAACCCTTTGATGGATACTTAGAGCTTAAAGTTAAAAAAGGTTAAACATATCAAAAATAAATTTGTCCTTGTACCTGGGCGACCGCCAAAAGGTTGTGAGAAACGTAAACACTGATATCCTTGATGGAAACGAGTCGTTAACGGGGCACTGTATGCTCAGGAGTATCTGGAAGGTATAATGGACGGTCATGCGAAAATATCCCTTCTTCTGATAAGCGCCGACGATGCTGTGCGCGCCACGGTTACGCGCATGGTCGAAACGGTGCTTTGCTGTGATCTTGATGTGGTCGACACGATAGAGGACATCCAGAGCCAGCCTCGCAAGACATCTTTACATGATTTGATTTTGGTTCAACTTCCTGAGGTCCCTGACGCGACATTTGAAGCCATCAAGGAAATCTCGACGATGCCGGACGGCCCTATGGTCATGGTTCTGAATAATACGGGTTCTGAAACCGGCGTTCTTTCGTTCTTGGCGGGGGCCGTTGATGTCTTCGACTGGCCGATCTCCATCAATGAACTTGCACTGCGAATTTTGCTGCGGTTGGGCAAGAGCCTGGACTTGGCACATTTGTATAGAAGCGAGCGGCTTGGCGAGATCGAAGCGATTGTTGCCTCTAACGCTGACCTGACCGTCAAAGAATCCCAGATTTTACATGTTCTTTTCATGCATACCGGTGAAATTGTGTCTCGTGACGCGCTGAGCCTAGAGGTGGACTCGCGGCTTTGGCGTTACGGGGACAGAAAATTTGATGTTCACGTTGCCAAGATTCGGAAAAAGCTGGTGGGCATGTTTGACGGTGCAATTGATTTGTCGACCATTCGCTCATCCGGATATCAACTCACAGTGAAACGAGACTTGGGCGAACTGTTGCAGATTGCGCGACTGTCAGTTTAGGGCAACGCTGATCAGAGCCGCTGTTGGCCTTAGCCGGAATGTCCCTATCTGAATGGTGGCCGTCTTCCCCGGAATACATTACCTTCGGCCTGCAGCTGAGGGCCGAATGACGGTTCGAAGGTTATCTGAGGGCGTTTTCCTTCCGTAACGTCAATACAATCTGAAGTGGGCAATTTCGAGAGATTCGCTCCGAATCGCCCGCTCACATAATTTCCCTCATAGCAAGAATGTTAATTGTAAAAAATTCAACCATGACGATTAGGCTGTATTTTGTGCCGACCACCACAAATAGATGCTGTTGGCCTTAAGGTAGCAATATGTAGCGTATATTTTACAGGGCTCTAGCGACATTCGCGCTCAATAGACAGCCATATGAGCACATGGACCCATCGATATTTTAGAATTTTTAAGCAAGCTTTCTAGCCCAAAAGTTAACAAATTCTTCATTCATCCAGCGCGAACTTCACGTTAACCTGAGGTAGAAATATATCGATGGGGGAATGAAATTATGCGATCGATGCTGGTGGAACAAATCTGGAATAATAGCCTGCATGCCTGTCAAGATGACAGCATTTCGCCACTGGCCCGAATGCTCCAATCCCTTTTGCCCCATCCGGTGGCCTGCTTTTACTCAACAAGTGGCTACAGCTTCGATGAACCGATCGCCATGTATGGTTTGGAGGAGGTCCTACCGGGCGCGACGCTCGCGGATATTCTTGACCAAGAATGCGGCATTGAGATCAGCGATGATACTATCGTCCTCATTGAAAGCGCAAAAATGCGTAATGCCCCACATGTAAGTGCGCAGAAGATGGGCTTGGCAATGGGCAACATTCTGGTTTCTCTCGCCAAGTTTGAAGAAAGCTGTGATGCAGGTCATCACCACGAGGGGGATAGTTTCTCGGTCGCCCAAAAACACCAGATGCACAGCGTTACCTCGCACGCAGGAAGCTTTAGCGGATCGCGCCCTAACTGATTGCTTCCGTTAATAATCCTTATTTCTAGCGGTCTATTTTCGGCCACATGCCAAGCGCCACTCGACGAGTTGGCCTTGGTTTAGTGTAACATTAATACACTAATCTTATTTCTATCTTTGCAAGTCTTGATGCGAATGAGGGTAATTTCTGAATCCTTAAATTTCCCTTAACCTCACCATGTTAAATAAATCCTTGTGCAGTAGAAAAATAAAAACATGAGGCAGGATTATGAGCGTAACCGCATATAAGCGGACGATTTCTCTTACCGAGGAACCACGTCAGATTGAGCGGCGTATTCTGGTTGGAGTGACATCAGAACTTGAACGGCTCTATGAAGAATTTGATACGGCCGAGGCCCGGCTGGATCGGCTTCGGATACTTTCGGGCGGCCTTCAGCATTGGCTGTGGAAGAACCAGCAAATCTGGCTGACTTTCAAGATTGACCTGATGGAAAGTAATAACGGTCTTTCCCCTGAACTGCGCGCCTCGTTGATTTCGCTTTCTGCTTGGGTCGAAAAGCACACACAAGGCGTGATGGCAGGCGGTAAACTGGTTAAGCCATTGATCGATGTTAATCGTAACATCATTGAGGGTTTGAGCGGGCGCTCCGGCCAATCCCTGGCGGCTGAGTAAATATCATGGCGCTCCGACTTACATTGAAGCCGAATGAGCGCATTTTGATCAACGGATGCGTCGTCCGTAACGCGGACAGGCGGCAGGTTATCGTCATAGAAAACCAAGCCGATGTTGTGCGCGAGGCGGAACTTTTAAAAGAAGATGAAGCGAGATCGCCTGTAAAGGAAGTATACTTTTTCATTCAGGCGGCTCTTTTGCACCCAACGATCCGCAAGAAGCTGGTGCCAATTATTCAAAAGCGGCTAGGCAAGTTAGTCCCTGTTTTTCATGATGAAATGGCCGATCATATCTTTCAGGCAGCGAGCCATGTTTCTCAGGCCGACTTCTATCGGGCGATGCGAGCCCTGCGGCCGCTGATGGATTATGAGGGGCGGCTATTGCAGTTGATCGAAAACAACGCGACCGCCACTGCGGCAGAGTAGGGGGACACATGATCAGCATTTCAGGACTCAGTAGCCCCACAGCACTCAAGCTGCTTGATGCCACTCGGGACCGGCAGCTTTCAACAATGCGCGATTCACCGGTAAACAAGCGTGCTGAAGAAGCATTTCGCGAGCGTATCGGAAATATAACCTCGCCCAAAGAACTGATCGAAGATTTCGAAGTATACAGCTTTGTCATGAAGGCCTTTGATCTTGAGGATCAAATCTTTGGCAAGGGTCTTATCCGGAAGCTTTTGGAAAGCGACCCGGTAGCGCCTGAATCGCTATTGAACCGGCTCACAGATAATCGCTTTCGTGAGATGCACCTTGCGTTGGGCTTTACCACGGAAACGGGCGTTCGGACTGTCGATTTTTCAACTACAGCATTTCAGGATGACATCGCATCCCGCTTTTATAACAGGCAGTATATCAGCGAGAATGACGCCCAAAACGAAACCCTCGGAACGGTCTTGGAATTCCGGGAGCAGGCCGAAGGCATTGATGGTTGGTTCGAGGTTCTTCGAGACAAGAAGATGACCAATTTTTTTCAGATAGCGCTCGGGTTGCCGTCAAAGATGTCCGGACTTGATCTGGACCAACAGAAGAAAATCCTTGAAGAAAAGTACGATATTACAAAGCTTAAGGACCCGGCCGAGCGGGATCGGCTTATCACTAAGTTCACTGCGATTTCGGATATTCTGAACCCGCAGGGGTTTCAGTCGAACAATATTGCGCTGAGCATTATGCAGTCGTCAAACTTTGGCAGTCAGTTTGTGCCGATCACCATCGATGTCGCAACCATAACGTTTTCGGCTTCACAGCTTTACCGTTAATCAGTCTGAAACCTCGGTAATAAGGTCTTCTTCGCTTTCTGGCAGCGATACCGTTCCGTCTGCGATCAGCCGCTGTGCCGCATCGACGAGTTGAGATTGCGCGTCTTTCACATCCCTTGATTTGACGGGCCCCATGGAAGACATCTCTTCCTGAAGCATGTCGCGTGATCGGGCGGGCAAAGACGCCAAAAAATGCTCCCTTACTTCTTTTTTGGCACCGCGCAGGGCGAGCGGCAGCGCTTGCGCCGACACTTCCCGCATGATCTTGCCAAGCATAACAGCGCTGAACTTTGTCAAATCATCAAAGACAAACATCTTCTGCTTGATGACCTGCAATTGATCGGGGGCGTCTTTCTCAAGAGCTTTGGTAATGGTGTTGAAAAGCTCTTCGTCCATCTTGTTAAAGATCGATACGAGCTGCCCCTCGATCTTGGCCTCGGGGCTTTGACCGACCCGAGCCATTATGCCGTCTCTCAAGGTGGTTTCGATGCTTTTGATCGTGTCGCTCGGCAGCCGCTCCATGCCCATCATACGCTGGATCAGATCTGCGGCACGGTCAGCACCAAGCAGGGGCAAAATTTTGGCGGCTACATCCGGTCTGATCCGGCTCAAGATCACTGCAACCGTTTGATTATGCTCTTTGACCAGAATGCTCAGCAACTGCTTTTCATCCAGATTTGACAGGTCTTTCCAAACGTTCCCTGCACTGTTCTGGCCGATCTCGCTCAAAATCTCGGTGACGCGTTCCTCTGGGAGGAACTCATTAAGCAGAGCTTTTGCCGCTTCGATAGATCCGACAACCGACCCGACATGGTTCACCTTCTGGTCAAATTCCGCAATTATCTCTTCGACCAAAGCTGCATCAACTTCGCCCATGTTCGAAATGGCCTTGGTGATCTGTCGAATTTCATCTTCATCCAACTGCTGCATGATTGTGCCGCCGCGCGCCTCACCCAGACACAAAAATAGGATCGCAGACTTTTGTGCGCCTGTTAAAGCCCGGTTTTTGCTGAGAGGTGCGAATTGGTTCATGAGCTTCTTTTGATTCCAACCATGGATGAACTAGGCCCGCCAAGACTACCTGATTTCATCCACCATTAGTATTCCTTTGTGGGTCAGCGCGGCTAATTATCCGGACGCGTAAGACTGGATAAGTGAGCCAGCCAACATATACCATCCGTCGATGAGAACGAAGAAAATGACCTTGAAGGGCAGGGACACGAGAACAGGGGGCAGCATCATCATACCCGCGCTCATCAGGACTGACGCAACGATAAGATCAATCGCGATGAAGGGCAGGTAAATCAGAAACCCGATGGTAAAAGCCCGCCGCAACTCGGAAATCATGAACGATGGTACAATGACCCGCCAGCTGGGCAGGGTGTCTGCTTCGGGATCGACTGCTTCGTTTGCAATATCTTGAAACAGTTGCAGATCCTTATCCCGGGTATTGGCGACCATAAACGTCCGGAATGGCTCCGAAATGCGTCGCATCGCCTGTTCTTCAGTAATCGCGTTTTCCATCAAGGGCACGAGCCCCCCATCCCAAGCGTCTTCGAAGACTGGTTGCATCACGAAAAATGTCATGAACAAAGCCATTGCGTTCAGCACGATGTTCGGTGGTGTCTGGTTCAGGCCAAGTGCCAAGCGCAGCATGGAAAACACGATAACGAAGCGCGTAAAACTGGTGACCATGACCAACAGGCCCGGCGCAATGCTAAGCAGGGTCACGATCGCGAACAGCTGGATCAACCGGCCCGACAGGCTTGCGCCTTGATCACTGCCTGGCGCTACATCACCAAAAGTAGCCGATAAATCGCGGATCAGGCCCCCTACATCGGTTTCCTGTGCGAATGCGGTTTGGCCGATTAGCAACAGGATACTCACGAATAGGGCGGACGCTAAACTACGGCGCAGAAATGGTGGTAAAACGATGCGCACAGCCTTCAGATCTCGGAAACGAAGTCTTTGACGATCTCACGCAAGGCAACGCCCAAAGTGTCACCTTGAACCCGAACCAAATCGCCACGCGCGACCATGCGGTCATTAATCATGATATCGACAGGTTCCCCGACGCGGCGGTCAAGTTCGATAACCGATCCTTTTGTAAGATTAAGGATTTCCGAGATGGGCATGCGGCTACGGCCCAGCACAACACGAACATCCAACTTAACACCAAAAATAGCGTCCAGGCTTTTGGAGTCTGCGACATGCTCTGACGTTTGCTTTGCGCTGTTCGCAGCTAGTGCAGCCTTTGTTGGTTTCGGCAGATCTGACGGCATTGCTTCGCGTTCATTTTCCGACATTTATTCCGCTTCCTTATTGGTTTCTTTCAACTGATTGGCCGCAATTTCAAGCGCTTCTCGCATGGCTTGGGCCGCTTGAGCGATGTCATAATTCAAACGACCGGCTTTCCAGTTTACCTGCGCCGCCCCGGGTGCCATTTTTGGATCGCCGACTATGGTAACCTTGGCAGTCAAGGGCTGCTCCTCCAACCAAGTGGCGGCCTGTTCTTCGAGGGCCTTCACCACATCCGGGTGCGCGTGGATGGATAAAATAGGATCTGTTCTTGCTTTTTTTACGCTTTCCCGAATTCTTGCCACAGCCAAGTCCGCTCCATGCTGGGCCAGCAGTTCTGGAACCAGTCGATCAGCAATCCCTAGGAACATTTCCACGATATCGCGCTCGGCTTCATAGGCCTGGTTGGCGTCTGTCTGAACAAGCTGGTTCAGCTGCGCTTTGATCTGCTCGCGTTCCTGTGTCAGGCGCTCAGTCTCGGTGGCGTCAAATTCAGTATGTGCATCAAGCTTTCCCACACGGCGACCGGCGTCAAAACCTTCTTGGCGGGCTTTTGCCAGCTTATCGTCCAGCTCCGAATTCGGGTTCTGTTTTTCAGGAAATACCGGCCCCGCTTCAGCGTCGAAATTGCGGTCAAACAGCTCAATCATGCCTCAGCCTCAGCGGGGAGCCATGAGCGAATGACGCGCAAGACATCATCAGGTTTTTCATCGACAAGGTTTTGAATTTTTTCGATATTCCGCTTGTGCAGGTTGCCACGGATACCTTGCGTTTTGATGTATTCCGCCGACTCCAGATCGCCGTTGTCCGCGCCAGACATTTCATTTGGCGTCAATTTTTCCGAACTAGCGCCTGCCGATGGCCCCGGCATCAAGGGCCGATAGTTTTTCTGCTCGGTCTCCAACAGCCCGGCATTCTCCGCACTCGCTGGGGGCAAGACGCCCTCTTCAACGCTATTCAATTCTTGGGGCTCGCCGAATTTACGCAGCAATGGGCGGACACCCAAGATCATAACCAGGGCCACAATCAACAACGCAAGAATACCGCGGAAAATCGGAACAATACTTTCGGTAAGCTTGGAGCCCAAAGACTGGTTGATCGGATCACCCAAATCCATTGAGTAGTCCATGAAGCGCATACTATCGACCGAAACACTGTCGCCCCGTGTTTCCTCGAAGCCGACTGCGGATTTCACAAGTTCTTCCAGACGGGCAAGTTCTTCTACGGTGCGTTCGTCATAAACGATGTCAGACCCTTCCGCATTGTAGATCCCGTTAACCAAGACAGCGACCGAGATTCGCCGGACATCCCCAGCTTCGCGGACGATTTCACGGCGCGTGTTTCCGATCTCGTATTGGACTGTCTCGCCAGTCTCGGACTTGTTATTTGTTGCAGCCGCACCCTCTCCACCAGCCAGCGCCGCCGGTATGTTATTCTCGACGCCAACGTTACCGGTCTCTTCAGTATCGCTCTGGTTTTTGGACTTGCTTTCAGTGGAGCGGACAACTTGCTGATCGGGGTCGAAAGACTGCTCTACGATCACTTCCCGCTGCGAGCTTAATTCGACGTTAACATGAACTCGGGCATTACCGGCACCAACGCGGGCGGTCAGAATGCTTTGAATTTCCTGAGCAAGGCGATCTTCTGCCGAAGTTTTCGCTGTTTGCATCCCGCTCTGACCAACGCCTTCGCTCCCTTCGGCAAGAATAGTTTCGCCACTTGCCGACAGCACGGTTACTTTTGAAATATCCAGGCCGGCAACGGAAGATGCGACAAGATTTCGGACGGCCTCAGCCTGTTTGCGGCTCACCGCGCTACCGGCCTCTGGCCTCAGAATGATTGACGCCCGGGGTGATGGAGTATCCCGCGAGAAAGGCTCCCGATCGGGCAAAACCAAATGCACACGCGCAGAGGCAATTCCATTAAGCGTTTGGATAGATCGTGCAAGCTCTCCTTCCATCGCGCGCATCTTGTTAATCTTCTGCAAGAACGAGTTCATCGCCAAGCCGCTGCTTTCGTCAAACAGTTCCCAACCTGGATCGCCGTCGATTGGAATGCCGGTTTCGGCCAGTACCATACGTGCACGGCCTGCGTCGGAACGCGGCACCGAAACGCTGGACCCATTGTCGGTTATCAAGGCCTTGAAGCCGGCGTTTGTGAGCGTCGCTTCAATGGAGCCGGCCGATGAAGCCGAGAGATTCGAATAGATTGGCGTGTAATCCGGCTTGGTTACTGCGCTTAATCCCAAGACCAGCGCAAGGACCATAGCAGCACCTGCGCCAAGCAAGATAGCCAGCCTTGTCCGGCCGAGCGCCATTAGATTTTCGAACAATCCCTGCATAGTATATCCACTCTTCTGCCCTCTCATCTTAGATCATGTATATCAGCGAAAGATCAAGTATTAAAGAAAATTTAACCTTGTTATTTTTGACGGTAGGTGGCAATTATTCTTGATATAGATTGCAGGTGTAGGTGTGGCAAAAAAAGAAAAACGTGTTTCGGCTGCGAAGGATGCGCCCGAGGGGGGTGCTGAAAAGCCGCGCGGGTCAAGAAAGATGCTTCTTGCAGCTGCATTGATGTGCGTGCTGTCGCTTGGCGGCGGGTTTTTCCTCGCGCGGACTGCATATCTCCAGGAGGTCGAGTCGCTCGTTGAGGAAGTTGATTCTGATCATGCGGTGGCGGATGAGAGCGGAGCAGACGCGCATGGAAATGATGCTGACACGCACACTAAAAAATCAAATTTGGTTGAGGATCCGTTGGCCAAAGATGGGCATCCTGCCGAGAATGCGATGGCGCTTCAGGAAAAACCGAAGGGCGGAGACGGGTCTGAGGCCGTCGATGACGGGTTGTTGGACATCGGTGATTTTGTCACGAATATTCAGGAATTTGACAGTGAGGGCAAAGCTGTAAGGGTTTTTCTCAAGATCAGTATGGTTGTGGCCTATCGTACTGAACCCGGCGCTCAGGCTCTTATGACAGAGCGGGAGCCATTCATGCGTGATGTATTTAATGGATATTTGCGCGGCCTTTCGGAATCCGACGTGAGAGGCATGGCGGGAATTCTACAAGTTAAATCGGAGCTTCTTAAGCGCGCACGCGCCGCAGTGGGCAATGATCTACCGCAAGAAATCCTCATTCGTGACTTGATTGTACAGTAAGGTGGCGAGTTGGACAAAATGACGCAAAATACTAAAGTTGATACCGCCAGCGCTAATCTTGTTGATGAGATTATCCGCATGTCGAATTTCAACTTCGAACGCCTGCCGATGCTGGACGTTATCGCCGAACGCATGGTTGAAAACCTCACGGCAGTATTCCCGGATTTGACGCGCGTCATGTGTGATGTGTCTCTGGTGTCTTTAGAATATCTTCCGATGGGAGAGATTATCGAGGGCCTGCCATCGCCGGTGTTTTTTGCGGTTGCCGATGGCGAACCGTTCGAAGGTGAAATCCTTCTGGTTCTAGACCAAAGCCTGTTGATGACCTCGGTTGAGCTTATGCTTGGGGGTAAGGCCCACCAGATCAAGAACATTGATGATGAGACGCATGAATTCACCGCGATTGAATTGCGGTTTGGAGAGCGTCTTGCTTCTACCATCTTTAGCGTGTTGGAAAGGTCGTTTTCAGTCGTGACACCAACAAAGCTGGCGCTGGACCGGATAGAAACGAATAGCGATGGGGCGATCATCACAAAGAATGCCAGCCTGTGCGCACGGTTGAGGTTTAATATCCTTCAAGCGGGTCAGGTTGGCACGTTGGATTTGGTCATTCCATATGATGCGCTTGAACCTATTCTGCCCGATTTGGGCAGAATGTATTTCGGCGACCGGACGTCTGGTGAAAATAGCTGGCAGGCAATCATCAGTTCGCAAATCAAAAGTGCCAGAATGGATATGGAAGTCGTTTTGACGGAAACTTCATTCCCAATTCAAAAGATCATGTCCTGGAAGCCGGGCGACACAATTGATCTGGGCATTGAAGACGGGGTGGAGGCGTTGATGACATGCGCAGATTCCCCGATCTTTAAAGTTTCTCTTGGCAAACGAAATAACGGCTTTGTCGCCGTTCAAATTACTGAAAAGCTCGCAATTCTAGAGGAGTCTGAAAATGATGACGACGATAATTGATAGCGTAATTATTCTGCTTTTGATGGGCAGTATTGGTTACGGGTACATTGTATCGCGCAAAGTCCGTGTTCTTATGGCGACGCTTAAAGAGTTGCAGCCCCTGGTGCACGAATTTTCCCATGCCGTTGAAAAGTCAGAGCTTTCAGTTCATTTGATGCGCCAGAACATTGAGGATGCCGAGAAGGCGGGCGCAGAACCGGTCGCCGAAACTGTGGCTGTTGAAAAAGCGTTCTCCAGTCAACGTAGCGCCCCTCAAAAAGAAGTTGATACATCCTCCAAAATGCGTGTGTTGCGTGACAAGAAAGAGCTTGTGAAGGCATTTTTCGAAAATACCCCCGCGGCTAGGGTTTGAGCAGTGATCAAGCTATTAAACGGTAAGCTCATCCTCGGCGGCCTCGCGGTAACTCTCTGTGCAAAGGCGGCGTTTTCTTTTCCTTTGCTGCCTTTATTCAAAGACGCGGAAATCCAGAACCCGCCGATGGTTATTCAAACAGCGGCAGTCAAGGAGGATGCAGCAGCTGTTCCTCAAGAGGATGCGCCGCCCCTTGTGAGTGGTTTGGAGGAAAAGGAAACAACCTGTACCGCTCCGGAGGAAGTATTGCTTTCGCTGAACCGTGAACGCGATCTGGTTGCACAACAAAAAGATGAAATTCAGAACCAAATGGCCGAGCTGGCGTTGGCTCAGGAAAGTCTTTTGGTTGAACTGGCGTCGCTGACAGAATTGAAAACGTCGATCGAAGAGCTGTTGGGCAAAGTTGAAGCTGCTCAGACGGACGATTTGAACCGTCTGATCGATCTGTATTCAAATATGAAACCGACAGATGCCGCACGCATCATGGATGATATGGACATTGAAACAACGATAATGGTGTTGGGCAATATGAGACCACGCACCGCAGCGCCTATTCTTGCCAAAATTCCAGCGGTCCGGGCGCGGGCAGTTTCAAAAATTATCCTTGAGAGATCGCAACTGCCTGGGGACCAGGATCTGGTGGGCATCAAACTGAAATAATCAGTTTGGCTTTGTCCTCAGGGTCGATCCTTCGGGGGCTTTGCTGCCTTTACCGTCTTTCTTGAGGTCAAAAACAAAGCGGATAATCTCAGCGACGATCTCCCAATGCTCAACGGGAACGACCTGATCGATTTCAACGGTATCATATAGAACCCGCGCCAAAGGTTTGTTTTCGATCATGGGGATCCCGTTTTCAAAGGCAATTTCGCGGATTTTCTGCGCAACAGCGTCGGCACCTTTGGCGACGCAGACGGGAGCCATGTCATTCTCGGGATTGTACTTCAGCGCAACTGAATAGTGGGTCGGGTTGGTTAGAATTACATCGGCCAGCGGAACGGCTGTAATCGAGCGCTGTTGTGACAATTCACGCCGCCGTCTTGCGCGTTTGTTGCGAATCTCTGGAGATCCTTCACTCTCCTTTTGTTCATCTTGAATGTCTTTTTGGCTCATCCGTTGCTTCTTGCGCCAGTCAAAACGGCGCCAAAGAATGTCAGCGATAGCAACGGGCACCAAAAATATTGCCGCAGCTAACAATAGTTTTTGCGCGGCGATGCCCAGATAGGCGGGAAGATATTCAGGAATGAAACCCGACGTCGTCCAGATGCGCCTAACGGCTTCCTCGGTCACCCAGATCGCCATCGCACCTACTGCAAAGACCTTGATGATGCTCTTGATGAACTCGACAATCGAATTCGCGGAAAAGAGCCGCTTTAGGCCCTCGAAGGGGGAGAGTTTGGACAGTTTCGGCTTGATCCGCTCGACGGCAACGACTGTTTCGCCCTGAATAACAGCGCCAATGGCGCCCCCTGCAAACAAAACGGCAAATAGAGGCCCGATTGCTATGGCCAGCCGCATGAAGAAATCGCTCATGATTTGGCCTAGGCGGTTAACGCCTGGGTCGCCGGTTGCCACGTCAAAATTTGAAGTCTGCTCGATGAGAATACTCAGGGCGTAAATGATCTTGGGTGCCTGCAAGGGAAGAACAAGCGCCGTGATCGCCAGAAGCGCAAGAATCACGACCATGTTCCCCGTCTCTTTGGAGGAGGGAACATCGCCTTTCTTGCGCGCGTCCTTAAGCCGCTTTTCAGTCGGTTCTAACGTCTTTTCTGTGCTGTCGTTGTCGCCACCTTGTGCCATGGCTAAATCTTAAAGCCAAAAAGCCACTCTTGAAAACGCTCAATAAAGAAATCAAGAATTGAGGGCATTGCGATGGCCAAGATTAGCAGGCCGGCACCGATCAATATGGATGCGGCGACAAAGAATACAGGGAGCTGGGGCATCATGCGGTTCGCAAGACCCATGCCAAGGTTTAAAACCACGCCCATGACAAAGAATGGGGCCGCAATCGCTGTCCCGATATAGAGACTTTTGCCCGCAACCTTGAGCAGTTCATCGGTCAAATCGCCGATCATTATTTGTCCCGGTGGAAAGATTTCATAGCTCGACATTAATGCCCTAATAATAAGATGGTGTGTGTCTGTCACAAAGATCATGGTCACAGCGCTTAGCAGCATCAAGGTCGCTACCATCGTTGCGCCCTCAAATGACCCGAAGGACGGCCCAAAAGCGTTTGCCAAGCCTGACACCTGCCCAACCTGGAAACCCGCAAATTGCAGCGCTGACAATAGGATACGCGCGCACATTCCGATCCATAGGCCGATTGTCACTTCTTTCGCGATTAAAAGAACGGCGCTGACGGGGCTGTCGGGCATTGCAAGTGAAATTGGGGCCATCGGCATCAGAGCAACGCTGATGAGCAACGCGATAGACAGGCGCGGCCGAAGGGGAATCTGCGCCTCTCCGAAACCGGGCATGAACATCAACGCAGACCCGATGCGCGCGAAAACGACGAGGTATGAAAAGAAGATCGATGAGACAAAGGCATCCAGCGACACGACTAGTTTCCGATCTTGCCAACGGTGCGCAAGGACGCTTTTCGGTGGACCTCGTTGTGGGAAATTACCTGTGTCATGGGGCTAACCCGTTCAAGAATTGAACGTACATACGGGCGAGCATGTGGTGTCACAAGAATTGCCGGCCATTCATCCGCGTTGGAGAATTTTTGTACTTCTTTTCGGGCCGCCAAAACAAAATCCTGAACCCGCGAGGGCGACATTAAAAACGTCTCTTCGCCGTTGGCCGTAGAGATGGATTTTACCAATTCACTCTCCCAGTCGCCACCAAGACTGATAACAGGAATATAACCTTGGGCGTCTTTCAACGACTGGCATATTTGCTTGGAAAGCTTGCCACGTACATGTTCAATAATGGAACGGATATTCTTGGTGTTGGCACTCGCCTCCGCGACGGCTTCGATGATCCGGGGGAGGTTCCGAATTGAAACCCGCTCCGATAGCAATGCCTGCAAGACGTGCTGCAAGACGATCGCCGGACTATTGTCAGAGCTGCTGGAAAGCAGTTTTTGATAGTCTTTGTCCTGACCTTCAATCAATTCTTGGGTCGCTGCATAGGTTAATATGTCAGGCATGTGCTCTTTGATGACTTCTGTCAGGTGGGTCGTCACCACGCTTTCAGGGTCAACAACGGTTAACCCCATCATTTCAGCCTCGGCACCGCGCGCTTCATCCACCCATATAGCATCCAAGCCGAACGTCGGCTCACGTGTCCGTTTGCCGGGCAGGTCGATCTCCCCTCCTGTGGGGTTGATGACCATCATCATCAGTGGGTCAACCTCTCCACGGGCGGCCTCTACCCCTTGCAAGGAGATTGTGTAAGTCATTGCAGGCAAATCAGAATCGTCCTTGATCCTGACCGGGGGCAGGACAAACCCGTAGTCGTTGATAAACAGTGAACGGAGGCTTTTGACCTTGCCGGGCAATGCCGCATTTACCGAGGTGATCATTGGTACAAGTGCCGATCCCAAATCAAGACGCAAGTCGTCGACGCGGAGCATCTCGGAAATCTTGTCTTCGGCGGATTCTTCCGGAGCGGCCTTCTTGTCAGCTGCAATCTTTGCAATCGCGTCTCTTTCGCCGATCTGTTTTTGCATGATGTAGCCAAACCCGGCCATTCCCACCGAAAGCGGCAAGAAGATTGCCAAAGGAAAGCCGGGCAGCCAGCCAATGCAAAATGTCAGACCTGCGGCCATGTACAGCGCGCGGGGATAGTTGCTAAGCTGGCCCAAGACCGCTTCGTTTGCTGCGCCCAAGGTGCCGCCCTTGGTGACCAGCAAACCGGCAGCCAGCGACACGACAAGCGCAGGTATCTGCGTGACCAAACCGTCCCCGATGGTCAGGACAGTGTATTTGTTCATGGCTTCGCCAACGCTCAGCCCGTGGCTCATCATGCCGATCATGATGCCGCCGAAAACGTTGATCAGCGTGATAATCAGACCGGCAACGGCATCGCCGCGCACAAATTTCGAAGCACCGTCCATGGCACCGAAGAACGAGCTTTCTTCTTCGACTTTCTTGCGGCGGGCTTTGGCTTCATCTTCGGTGATGGCCCCTGCGCCCAAGTCGGCATCAATTGCCATCTGTTTGCCGGGCATCGCATCAAGAGAGAAACGCGCAGCGACTTCGGCGATCCGGGTGGAACCCTTTGTGATGACGATAAAGTTGATGATCACCAGAATCGCAAAAACAACGATGCCGATTATGAAATCACCACCAAGAATAAATTGCGCGAAACCTTGTATCACATCGCCCGCGGCATCGGGCCCGTTGTGACCCTCGCTTAGGATCAGCCGCGTCGATGATACGTTCAGCGCCAACCTGAGCATGGTCACAACAAGCAACAGGGTAGGGAAGGAGTTGAACTCCAAAGGTGTGCCAATCCACAGGGCGACCATCAGGATAAGAACCGACAGCGACAAAGATATCGCAAGGCCAAGATCAAGAAAAAACGGGGGCAGGGGAATGAACAGCATGGTAAGGATAAGAACCATACCAAATGCAAAACCGATGTCGCGGTTGTTGCCGCCCAGCTTGGTAAAACTAAAGCCCGACCGGCTTGGCAGATTTGTATCAGGCGTTGCCATGGGTCAGTTCACCTTTGCATAAGATGGTAGGATCGGCTGCAATATTTGGGCCGAATATATCGACATCGCGCCCACCGAGCGCCCTGAATTGGCATCTGTCATATCCGCGCTCCAGTTGAAACCGGGTTGTGCAGATGGTGCGACGACAGCCAGCGTAACTTCGTCGGTGGTTTGCGCATAGTCTGAAAATTGGCTTGCATTTCTTTGCGCAACGCGCTGGTTTTGAACCAGTTTCTTCAGGTAAGCGGTTTTATAAACTTCATTTTTCGAATGGTAACGCCCTGCTGCTTCCCACCAGTCACGCGTCTGCGCAAACAAACCCTTTAGAAAGCGCGCCGCGTAATCGACATTTGCATGCGGATCAGTCGCCGCTTCGAGCGAGGCAAACTGATCCGCATGCCAGCGCTGGTTGATCTGCATGCACCCGACATCGGTTGAAAAAACGCCTTCGCCTTGGGTTTTGCGCACATAGGCATCAAGAGCTGCTTTGCTGCCAAAAAACGCGCCCTTGCCGTTTGTATTTGCTGTCCAGGGCCAGATCACCAGTTTGCCGCTGACACGGCGCCCGGATTCCTGAAGCCCGATCGCCAAGAGCAGGTTGTCAGGTATCCCGTATTTCTTTTGCGCTGCCATTATTTGCTGAAAGCAGACGGAGGACGGCGCGAGACTTGTTTCTTCCAGGATAACCACAGTATTGGATGGCTCAGAAGATGTGTAAAAACCGGATGACCAAGTATTTGCCTCTGCACTTGCGTTCGAGGCGCTGAAAAACACCAAGATTAAAAATGCTAAGGTTTCTTTCACGCGCGGCACGTTAGATACCGCCATTGGAAATGAGGTCGAAAACGCGGTTCGAAAGCGCGTTTAATGTCGAAAAGATGAACGGCAGTGACAAGGCTAGGGTGACAAATATCGCGGCAATCTTGGGGACGAAGGTGAGTGTCATTTCCTGAATTTGTGTCAGCGCTTGAAAGAACGCGATGATCAGGCCAACCCCAAGCGCAACGACCAAAACAGGGGCCGAAGCGATGAGTGTGGTTGTGAGCGTCAGCCGCGTAATTTCATAGATTGTGACGGAATCCAAAACGAACCTCCAGACGATGCCCCAGCGTGCGACCCATCAGATCGGCATGCGCATAATGTCTTGATAAGCCTCGACAAGTTTGTCCCGCATCGCGACAGAAACCTGGACGGTACTTTCCATTGCCATTGTTGCTTCAACCACCTGCTGAAGCCCTGCCTGACCGGTCAGACCCTTCATCGCCATGCTGTCGCCTTCGCGAACATTATCAATGGCTTGACTGGCTGCATTCGCAACCATCTGGGAAAAATCTTTGCCATCCGGTGCGGCGGGGCCAGTGCTGCGTTCGCCCTGAACGGTCTTGGCATAGGCTGCCTGAACGTACGTAGACCGGACCGCTGAAAAATCAGTCATCGTAATTCCTTACTTCAAAAGCTCTACAAGCTGGCGGCGCATGTCACGGGCATTTTCGACCATCGACAAGTTCGCCTCGTAACTACGGGCTGCTTCGCGCATGTTGCTCATCTCGATCAGCGGATTAACGTTGGGCAGCTTAACATAGCCGTTTTCATCTGCAGCGGGGTGCGACGGTTCGTATTGCAATGTAAAAGCGGATTCGTCCCGCTCGGTGCTTGTGGCCTCGACAATTGCAGATCCAGTGCGCTCATCCGTGCCGTTTTCGAACGAGATAATCTTGCGTCTGTAAGGATCACCGCCAGCTGTTTGCGAAGTCGAGTTTGCGTTCGCCAGATTCTCTGAGACAACGCGCAGTCGATCACCTTGGGCGCGCATGGCACTTCCCGCCGTCACTGATATTGCTGAAAGGGCGTCCATTCAATAACTCCTAATGCTTAACGGCGGCCGGCAACCGTATAGATCATCTCGTGGGCCTTACGGTACAGGTTCGCGGCGATTTTGAACTGGCTTGCGTTGGAATTGGCTTCCATCATCTGTTCTTCCAAAACGACGTTGTTTCCGGTCATATCCGACTGCCAGCTTACAGAAGCCTCAACCACATCAGCCTCTTCAAGGGCATTACTGGCCCGAGTGTCGTTGAGGTAGCTTGCGAAGCTCTCGATGTCTTTCGCCTGATATTCAGCGACATCTGCGTTGGCGATGTTCTCGGAAACGACCTTTTGACGTGTCGAAAGCCACTGCAAACGTTTAGTCGCGAGATCAAACAATGATGTGGATTCTGTATTCATTCTAGACTCACAATTTATACTTGATATATACCAAGTATAAAAAATTAAGGAAGGGTTAAATTTGCATTCTGCCTTCTCTAATCTACAGAGCAGTATTTATTCTTGCTCAAGTGTACAGGTAACAGGCACCGTAAAAGCTATTGTCGGGATGACCCTGACCGTGGGGGGGCTTGAGTCTCTCGCGGGGATCGGCAGCCGGTGTCGCGTGCATTCAAAGAACGGGATAATCGAGGGAGAGGTGGTTGGCGCGCAGGGGTCCGAGCTTTGCCTTCTGCCCTTTGGCACCTGGAACGGGGTTGCGATTGGCGACCCGGTCAAACTGGTAGAGCATGACGACGTTATCCACCCGGACGATTCATGGATTGGCACAGTCGTTGACGCATTGGGGCAACCGTTGTCCGCATTTACCCGCGTCCGTCGTCCGCAGCGCAAATCGAAATTCCGCGCAGATCCGCCACGGGCATTTGACCGCAAGAAAGTGGGCGAGAAGCTCGAGACTCAGATTAAATGTATCGATATCTTCACGCCGATTTGTCGCGGGCAGCGTATGGGGGTCTTTGCGGGCTCGGGTGTTGGAAAATCAACGATGATGGCGATGTTGGCGCGGAATACCGATGCCGATGTTATCGTCATTGGGCTGATCGGGGAGCGCGGTCGCGAAGTTCAGCAGTTCATCCAGGAAGATCTGGGCGAAAAAGGCATGGCGCGCGCCGTTGTTGTTGTATCGACCGGCGACGAGGCCCCATTGCTGCGCAAGCAGGCCGCATTGACGACGACAGCGATCGCAGAGCACTTCAAATCACAGGGCAAGCAGGTCTTGTTGCTGCTTGATAGCGTCACGCGATTTGCTATGGCTCAACGTGAAATCGGCCTTGCCCGAGGTGAGCCGCCGACATTGCGTGGCTATCCACCTTCGGTCTTCAGCGAGCTGCCACACCTGCTCGAGCGCGCAGGACCTGGCCGCGCCAATGAAGGGGACATCACGGGGCTGTACACCGTTCTTGTCGACGGGGACGATATGAACGAACCAATCGCGGACGCTGTTCGCGGGATCGTTGACGGGCATATCGTGCTGGACCGTCACATTGCAGAACAAGGCCGTTTCCCGGCCGTTAACCTGCAAAAATCGCTCTCCAGAATGTTGCCGGGGTGCCATTCACCAGAAGAGTTCGAGATCACAAAAGTGGCCCGTAAAGCCTTGGGAACATATGCGGACATGGAAGATTTGATCCGCCTTGGCGCTTACAAAGCCGGCTCTGATCCCGAGACAGATGAGGCGATCCGGTTTTTCCAGACGGCAACGCCATTTCTCTCTCAAAGCCGTGGCGACAAGACGCTGGCCGCAGAAGGTTTTGCGGATATTTACCGGATGATACTGGAAGCCGGAATCAAAGACCCGCTGCAAAGATTCTTTGAAACCCAGCCGGAGTAACGCTGAATCTTACCAGTCTCCAAAACGAAATGACCCGGCCCGCAATCAATGCAGGCCGGGTCGCTTGGAGGTACTCAATAATCCATTTAGCGAAACGGTAAAACGTTAAGCCGCGAGATTATTTAACATAACTAACCTTATTAGCGGAACAGGCTCAGGATGTTCTGCGGCGCTTGGTTAGCGATCGACAGTGATTGTGTCGCGAGCTGCTGCTGTACCTGATAGGCTTGCAGACGCGCGGCCTCTTCTTCCATGTCCGCGTCAACCATCGAGCTTACACCGGAGTCCAGTGTGTCTGTCAGGCTGTCAAGGAACTGCATTTGGCCATCAAGGGTATTTTCAGTGATGCCCAAGGAAGTCGATGCCGTGATAGCGGCGGAAAGTTGTGCCTCAGCCGCGGCCAGGTTTTTTTCCATTGTCGGAGCTTTGAAGGTTTCATCAGTACCGGTTGTCAAAGGATCGTCTGCTACATCAACAGCATTCAGGTCAATCGCAGCCAGCGCATCATGGATGCCCTGCAAATCGACTGTGTCAAATGTGATGCTTGTTGTTGAGAATGAAACACCTGCGCGCGAAATACCCGTAACCACTGTCACGGTCGAGGATGCTTCCCCAACCAGATCATCACCGTTAAAGGTTGCTTGATCAATTGCGGACTGCATGTTCGTTACAAGTGCGTCGAGTTCGTTCTGAACGTCAGCCTTGTTGATGCCGTTGCTTTGGGCAAACGCAATGCGCTCGACCATTTCTTGCGCGAGATCACTGACAGTTTCAGCGCCAAGTCGGGCAGTTGCGACGGAGTTCTTTGTCGCTGTCATGCCTTCGTTGATGGCTTTGAACATGCCGCTATCGCCCTTCATCGTCTCGGAGATGGCGAAGTAAGCTGCGTTGTCCTTACCGGACGATACTTGCAGCCCGGTGGATACACGGGACTGAGTTTCGTTAAGCCCACGGTTCACTTCTTTGAGTGTGGCCAGAGCTGTCATTGCGGAGTTATTGGTGAGAATGGACGACATATGATGTTCTCCTTTATTCTCTTACTGCTCAGCCTTCTGACTGATAACCCAGTCTTCTGACTGAGATCGGCGTTAGCCAACAGAACTTATGTAAGGGCTGAGGTTAACGCGCGGTTAAAGAATTCGGAAAAATTGTCAGTGCGTTGGTCAGAATTTCTGATCGATGCTCATTTGAAGCGTGTTTGGCTTCCCCAGTTTTTGGCCGGTTTTACCATATACCCCACTTAACCCATTGCGATTGATGATTTTTTCAAATTCTCGCAATATGGTACGTGCGGCAATTGCCATGCGCGACAGCATGGCGTCGTCTTCCTCAATATTTTTTTTCAGCTCGGATAGGTTTTTCCGGATCATAAGCTTTTCCGAAAATTCGTGGTTCAAAAAGGGTTCGATCAAAGGGGTTCGCAACTCCAACCATTTTAGCGCACGCTCTTTGCGTTCAAACACTTCTCCAACGACACCAAGATCACCCTTCTTAATTGCGGCGATCTCGTATTGAAGGATGTCGACGGTCTCTTTGATCTTGCTCATGTAATCCAGAAGATTGGTCTCGTCTTCGGGTGTGAGTGTCAGCTCCCCCGCCGGTCCGTTCTGTGGTGCGGCATTTGAACGATCGCCAAAGCGGAATTTTTTCTTTTGTGTCATGATCCACCTATTTTGTCATCGGTCACAGAAGATGCCTGCCCATAGGCACCCAGCATATCGCTGACGTTCCCGGCAAGGCCCAGACCGCCCTGCTCAACCAGGTTTTTCGCAATCTCTTCTGACATGAACGACCGCCACATGTCCGCTTGCTGTTTGCCACCAAACGCTGTGGAGCCTGCGGTTTTCATCATCTGGTCAACAAACTGGGTCAGAAACAGCGCTTCGAAATCCTTGCCTGTTTGAACTTCCTTGGCATCTTTTGCTTGCAGGTGACTTGCCGCAGGCATCAAAGCCTGGAGAGGATTTGCACTGATATCATCCATCAAATGATCTCCAAATCCGCATGCAGGGCACCAGCAGCCTTGATCGCTTGCAAGATCGCGATCGTTTGCCGCGCACCTACTCCAATGGCATTCAGCCCGTTAACCAATTCTTGCAAGCTGACATCGCCATCAAGGATCGTAAAACTGGCGTCCTTTTCGGTGATATCAATTTCCGTCTCAGGAACGATGACAGTCGTACCGCCGATACTGATTGAACCGTCGGCAATCACGGTCGTATCGCCGCCCAAACTGACGGGGCCGGGTTGGCTAACGTTGTAGTTCTCACGTACACGCACCGTTAACCCGCCTTGGCTGATAGCAACCTGCGCGATTCGCACATTGGCCCCCATCACAATCGTCCCCGACTTTTCGTCAATGACGACGCGGGCCACGGCATCTGGGGCGACCATCAAATTTTCGACGGCCATAATGGTTTGAGGGGCGTTTTCTTTGCCGCCGACCCAGACTTCGATCGTCCCTGAATCGAGGACTTCGACCTGGCTGGACCCAAGTTCATCGGCAATCGCTTGGCGCACCCGGTCAGCTGTTGTGAAATCGGGTGTGTGGAGTGCGATGCGTATGCTGTCGAGCTGGAAGAGGCTGAATTCGATCTCGCGTTCAACAATGGCACCGTTGGCGATGCGCGCAATGGTCGGAACGCCTTCCACAACGGACTGGGCGTTGCCTTGGGCCAAGAAGCCGGATGCAGCGACTGCACCCTGCGCCACGGCGTAAACCTCGCCGTCTGCCGCAGTCAGGGGCGTGATCAATAGTGTCCCGCCACGCAGGCTTCCTGCATCACCCAGTGACGAAACCGTCACATCAATCGGCGATCCGCGGCGCGCGAAAGGCGGCAACTTGGCCGTCACCATCACAGCAGCAGTATTAGTTGTCTTGAGGGTGGCGCTGTCCAGATTGGCGACGCCCAACCTCTCGAGCATCCCGCGAATGGATTCACGTGTGAAGGGGCTTGAATTGAGCTTGTCACCGGTGCCCTGCAGGCCGACGACCAGGCCGTATCCAATCAGGTGGTTTTCACGCACGCCTTCAAAACTCGCGATATCCTTGATCCGGACATCTGCACTTGCAGGGATGGCGACCATTGCCAGCATCAGCGCGCAAAGGCTGCTTCTCAGTGTTTTCCGCATGAGATGGTAAGTTGTCATTTATAAATCCCAAGCCACAAGAATACCTACATATACAGTAAGTTTATTTATTCTTGCAAGCTTAAGCACAAGTAAAAAATTTCTTTAAATATTGTTAAAAAAATATATTCTTGTTAAACACATGAATAACATAATCAAAAGGGCCTACCAAAAATGCGGATGTACGTCTTTGAGCAACGACAGGATCGCCATAGTGGGCTGTCCAAGGAACTACGTACCGCAGGTCTTGAGGCGATTTTCGTAACAGACGATTTTTTCGTTACAGGCATTGGTCAATTGCTGCAGCAAGGCCACGAAACCAGCGCTATTCTGATCGGTGAAAGTGAAGATATGCGGCGCCAAATCCAGGTAGCCCGCGCGGCTGGATGCGTTAACCCCATCATCGTTATCCGTGATTTTCGAAATGCCCAAGACACCTCTGAGCTTTTGAATATCGGGGCGGATGATGTCATCGTTAGCCCAATCAAAGGCACCGAGCTTTTGTCGCGCACAAATTCGATCATTCGCAGGCTGTACGGTCATGCGGGGGAAAGCGTTATCGTCGGCGAACTGACGGCGTATTTTGACGGTCGCGATCCGATTGTCTCGGGCAGCCAGATAAAGCTTTCAAAAAGAGAATACTCGGTTTTTCAACACCTTGCGTTGAACTCTAACCGGGTGATTTCCAAAGACGCGATCTATGACGCAATCTATGGCACCAGTGTCGATCAACCCTTTGACAAGGTGATTGATGTTTACATCTGTAAATTGCGCAAAAAGTTTGCCACAGCATCCGAAAGCGGCTGGCAATATATCGAAACGGTACACGGGCGCGGCTATAAGCTGAGCTCGCCGCAATCGCATTCGCAGATCGCCAGTTAACGCAGGAAGTTCAGGATCGAGAGACTGGAAAGGCGCGCTGTCACTTGGTAGCTCGCTTGCAACTGGGTTTCCAAATTATTCATGCGCGTGACGGCCTCGTAAGGGTCGACGCTTTCGTAGTTTGAAATTTGAGTGCGCTGGACAAGAGAAACATCGTCTAGCTGCTTTTGTGATTTTTCGACGATTTGTTGATTAAAACCAATGCGGGCGGAAACATCCAGCAGGCCATCTTGGGCCTTGGTCAGGTTTTCAACAACCTTCCCCATCCAGGCTGTATAACTTTCCTCGTCCATTTTGCTGACATCGGTGACAGCCAGCATCGCAAGGCCCTTATAGGCGTTGCGAAATGCCGCTTCGTTTCCGCTAATGCCATAGACAAGATCATGCCCGAAATTTATTCTTGCCTTCACCTGCTTTGCGGGCACTCCTCCGGCGTCGAGCGCTGGCGTTCCCGCATAAAATGTCTCTTCGAAATTATTCGACGGATCGGCGGTATCATTTGATGCAAAGGTAAGGTCAATCTGGTCGATAATGGCCGCAGCGCTTGCTGCATCTGTCGGGCCTGAACCAAAAATTGCGGTGGTCACATCTTTTGGTGATCGGCCTGTTGTCGCATTTTCTTTTTGCCACTCAGTAAACGGCGGCTTGCCTGACTCCAGCCCCGAAAAAAGATGATCGCCGTTGAAGCTGATGTTGAACGTGGAAATCAATGCCTCGAGGGCTGCGTTTGCCTGAAGCTGCAACACCTCGGCACCATTTTGTGGGCGGGTCGCGTTAATGACCACGTTTTCAACGACTTGCTGCAACTGGTTCCGTGCGGCATCAACAGAGGTCAGCATCGCCCCAAGCTTGGCATCTAGGACTTCATTCGAGGTAATATAGGTCTGTGTGTTTGCCTCTTGCCCGTGAAGTTTGATCAAGTTCGCAGCGTGGGGCCCCAAAGCAGAATAGACATCAGCTTTCCGTCCTGTTGCCGCTTCCTGGCCCGCACGCTGAAGATCGACTGTCGCGCGCTGAACACTTTGCCGGTTGAAAAGGTTGAACTGGAACGAAGAGAATGTGTTGATGCCAATTACCATTTTATCTTTCTCACACCGCTGCGATTAGCGTGTCGATCATCTCTGACACTGTCGTGAGGATACGGGAGTTTGCGGCATAACTTTGCTCGATCAGCATGAGCTGCTGCATCTCGTCATCAATATTCACACCTTCAGAGTTGCGCCGCGCTGCCATGACAACCTCTGCCGCCGAACTAGCCGCGTTAAAGTCGTTTTGCGATCGCGCACGCTCGGAAGCTTGGGAAGCAATCATTTCGGCGGCAAAGCTTTTCAGGTCGATCTGCGTCGGAATCCCCGTATCAGGATCGGCACCGACAGGATTAGCCAAGGCTTCGACAAATAGCACAACTTGCGATGAATCTGACGCTGGGCCTGGCTCCGTCGCGCCCAGACCATCGCGAATGCGCCATACCTCTCCGTCGCCGGACAAGGATACTTTGTCGTTCAAGCGCAGGCGGCTTGCCAGACCAACACTGTTCAGCGGGTCGAAAGCAAGGCCGTTGTCGGTAAACAGACCAGGCTCCCCCGGTGACAAGGTCGCGTCGGCATTTTCAAACGATTGGACCAAGCCGCGGGCATATTCATCAAGCTGCAAACTGAACCGCGGGATCACTTCGCGCTTGAGCTGGGTAAGCCCGACAAGGCTGCCATGCCGCAACCCCCTGACGCCCTCTTTGAACGGTGTGATATCCTGCGAGCCTGCCATCAACGTGCCGTCACTGGGGAAGAATTTCACGTCTTGTACAAAATCACCCTCAAGCAAGGCGGCGCCATTGGCGGTATAAATGCTGATCGAACCGTTAGATGACACTGCCACGCGCGTATCAAGGATGCCTGATATCTGGTCCATCAGGCCGTCGATTTTTTCGTCGATCTGCGCACTTTGCAACGTGCCGCCGCCAAAATCGCGGCGGTTAACGTTTAGGTCCCGCAATTGATACAGTGCCTGGTTCAAATCCGCGACTTCATAGCGGATTTCCATGTTTACGTCGTTCAGTGTCGTTCCTAGGGTCGTCGCCGCCCCGCGCACGGACTGAACCAGATCTTCGGCCGATAAAACAGCCGCAGTCTGTGTTCCGTTGGAAGAGGGCATATTTGCCAGGTTTGTCAGGCTGTTTTGAAAGTCGTTAAAGCGGTCCGCGGGGGATGTGCCATCACCGGGTTGGCCCAGATACGCGGTGTACCGGTTCAATCCCTCCTGGATCACCTGATATTGCGCCATTTTTCCGTTCTCAAGGCGGGACAGACGCTGAAGAGAGGCGTCTACCTCCCGCCTCACTTCACCGATAACTGGCCCACCTTGCCCGGGGCCGGGGGACACAAGCATACCTTGGCGCCGAACATACCCCGGCGTCATCGCGTTGGACACGTTATCAGCCGCAATTCGAGAGAGGCCTTGCGTCGTCTGCAAACCCGATACGGCTGAATTGAGTGCGCCTGAAAGGCTCATGTTTTCCTCCGGCTAGTTACGATCTATCGCTTGAGCCTTGTTGTCTCGTCCATCATGTCGTCAACGGTGGTAATGATCTTGGCATTGGTCGAAAACGCCCGCTGCGCTTTGATAAGGTCGGTCATTTCCTGGGCGATATCGACGTTTGACGCTTCAAGGGCACCCGCATTTACCGATCCGACAACCGAAGAATTCGCGCGCAAAGCCGAAAACGATCCCGTTTCACCGGACAATTTGTATGCATTGCCCTTCACCTCGACCAAGCCGTTGGGGTTGGCGACGATCGCGACAGGGATTTCATAAATCGCGCGTCTCAGGCCATTGTCGAAAATTCCATAAAGTGTTCCGTCCTCGGCGATTTCACTGCGCACCAATTCACCAACGCTTGACCCGTCGCGGTCAAAGGCGATGCTGTAATCGCCCGCAAATTGGGTCACCCCTTCGAAACTACCGGGTGCACCAAAGTTGATTTCAATTTCTTGTGGTACAACACCGTTATTCAACGTCAGGCTCGCTATGCCTGTCGCGGTGTCAAAGGCAAAGGCCGATGGCGCAACGGCTGCCGAGGTTACATTGGAATAGGAAAGCGGCGCACCGGCCTGCGGCCCAGAGTCAGAGAATTCGAGCGTCATCCCACCCAATGCAGCCCCCTCATGGTCAGAAACTGCGATATCCCACATGTTTGTCGTCGTCGTTGGCGTCCATGTGAAAGACAGTCGCTGGCTTTCGCCAAGTGCTGTGAATATCTCGGAGGAACTGGAAAAAGGTGCGCCAGCAACGGCAAGGCCGGTGTCCTGGGATGGCAGGTTCCCAAAGGACTCAACGGTTGTTGTCACATCAGCCGAAATGTTCAAGTTACCGATGTTAACGGTCTCCATCTGCTGGAAAGAGCTCCGGTCTACGGATCCGACTGTACCGTCCACACCCACTGGGTAGCCGGCCAGAAAATAGCCCGCAGCGTTCTTCAAGTTCCCATCCTTGTCAGGAAGGAACGACCCTGCGCGGGTCAACATATAGTTTGTCGGGACTTTCTCGTTCGGTGACAATGAAACGGCAAAAAAGCCGTTACCGCCAATAGCCATATCTGTTGGTGAGTTCGTTGAGATCAGCCCGCCAGCTGTCGAGATATCGATTTGATCAACCGCTGCTACAGAAAGCACGCCTTCGCCAAAACCACCCGACGCGGTCGTTGTGACCATGTGCGCAAAGCCGCGGCGATACCCAACTGTGTTAGAGTTCGCGATGTTTTCAGAGATGCCACCAACTGCTTGGGAGTTTGCCCGCAAGCCACTTACGCCCGTCTGAAGCGCGCTTGAAATACTCATTTGACCACCTTTTTTTGTCTTTTTATTCCTGCCTATCTCATTACTTACATGTTTAAGATTTAAGGAAAGTTAAAGATTTCACTTTTGTCCTTGTTATGGACATGCTTTCAAAAAGAAATCTGATTTTTTCATGGAGAAATTCCGGATTTCTTAATGCTATCAATTGCCGCATCCAGGCGTTCGAGCCGCTCCACGGCACCCTTAACGCGCAGAGGCAAAAGGGGGGATGGCGATGAGTCAATGTTATTCACCATAGATATCAGGTGCTTGGACTCGGTCAGGTCAGGAAAGGCCCGTACAATCCTGTCCAGTGCATCAAGATCACCTGACCGATTTACTGCGATCAACAAACGCGCCGCATCCTGAAGTTCAAATTCTTTCGGATGGGAGCTCCACATCTGCAAATAAACATCTGCAGACTGCTCCCACTGCTCTTCTTCGGACAAGGCCATGCCCATATTGCGCAGATGATCGACAGAGGGGTCTTCAAGAAAAACCTCAAGAAACTTGCCGCGATCACCAAGACCAGACAGCACGCGCGCCTTTAGAATGCGATAATCTTGAATCGAATTCTTGCCTGCATTCAGATCCATCAAATCGAGCGTTACCCGTGCCTGGTCAAGAAGCCCGCCTTTCAGCTGCGCTTTTGCCAGTTTCATGTTCAGTCGGAACAATTCGGCACCAAAATCAACTTGCTGGGCTTCTTCTTGTTCTTGGGTGATCCGGATCGCGCTGCGATATTCCATGGCAGCAAGATCAGTGGACCCAAGTTTAAGAACGTAATCCGCCAATATTTCAATTTGGTCCGCAAATCCGGGCAGCGTGCGAAAAACGGGCAGCAATCTTAGATGCAGTTTCATCCAGTCCGATAGCGGATATTTTCCCTCGGCACCTTTTTGATAGATGGCTGCCAGCCGGTCCTGCGCATCCTTTCGGGTTTCTTCAACCTTTGGCCCTGCCGGAAATCTAGCCAGCATTTTCCCCAAGGTTAGCGCCTCTTCGACCTCGTTGTGCAGCAGGTGATAGACACGCGCCATTCTTCGGTGCAGCTCAAGCTCATAATTGTCACCGCGCCAGGATTCTGATCCGTTCTCAAGGATGCTCTGCGCAGCGAGCAAGGCCCCCCTGCCCCCTTCTTTAAGCGCCATATCGGCAATCGCCAGACGCGCCCGCGCTGCATAGACGTCCTGCCCCTCGGCAGCCTCAAGATATGCGACAAGTGCCGCTGCATCATTGTCGCGCCTCTCATTTGCGCGCCCGATCAAGAATTGCTCGGTGGGTGTGCCTACCAGTTCGGGCAGTTCTTTGATCAAGCGCAGCGCGATGTCAGCGTGCTGGGCCAAGTCAAGTTCCACCATAGCCTCAACAAATAATGGCAGCAGTTCTCGCAATACTGCCTTGGATTGCTGGCCAAGCCCCGTGAAACTCGACTTTATATTCGCCTGCAGAAGCTGACCGTCGGAAGAGGAGATTGCCTGAAGGCTGGACCAAAAGGCCATATCGGTTCGGGCGGGGTCACTTAGGGGGGACGTGGCAAACGTCTCAACCGGGTCGCCTTTCAGCAAGGCTGCAGCGTCACTTAATGCACGGTAGCGTTTTGCGCCTACCGGGCTGTCCGGCACCACCCTATCAAGGACAGACGACGCTTCATCTAATAGCATATGGGTCAGGTAAAGCTCTGCGGTATCCATTAACGTTTCTGTATACTCGGACCCGCTTCCGGCACTTAGCATTGCAATTAATGAGCTCAGATCTTCTTTGAATGTGCTCGCCTGCCAATACTGCAGGTCTAAATCACCGCGCCTTTGGCTTGATGCCAAAGGATGCGTGGTCGACTTTCCAGCAAGTTCAGTTGCTGAAGCATTCGAAAAACCGAGCGGTCCAGCAAGAAGCAAAGCGACGCAGCCGCATTTTACACATGATCTAACCATTACATTGTTCTTGCTCTCAAGTTTAAACCCTGTATTAAACTTGTAGTCGCCAAGATATACTTTTGCAACAGTCTGCTAGCTGTTCAAATGGGGTGATTGTTGCCACGGGGGGATTTTGAATGACCAATATCAGCTATGTTTCCCTTTCTCAGACGGCGCTCCTTGAGAGGAACCTGAACACGACTGCGCATAATCTCGCAAACGCGTCTACTTCGGGCTACAAGGCCATCAATCCTTTGGTCGAATCTGTTGAGTATGGCAGCGGTGAAAACACCATCAGCTATGTTCAGGATCGCGGAAGCTACCTTGATCTTGCGAGTGGCCCGCTGACGCCCACGGGCAACCCATTTGATATTGCCCTCTCTGGCGACGGTTGGCTTTCCTTCGGGATGGAAAACGGTGAAACCGGCTATAGCCGCCATGGTCGCCTTGTGGTGGATGCGGACGGGCAGCTTAAGACTTCGGCTGGATTGCCGGTTCTTGATGCGGGCGGCGGGCCGGTGCTGTTGCCCGATGATATCGGGGATCAGGTTGTCATCACGCAAGGCGGTACGATTACAGATCAGAGCGGTGCCGTTCTTGGGAGCATTGGGATTCTCAAGATACAAAATGCAGCCGGATTATTGCCGCTTGGGCGGGGCATGTATCAACTGCCTGAAGGTGCAGAGGCCCCTGTAGTCGCCGAAGATGTTAAGGTAAATCAAGGCTTTGTTGAAGGCAGCAATGTCGAGGCCGTGCTTGAAATGACACGCCTTATTTCAATTCAGCGGGCCTATGAGAATTCCATAAAGCTAATGACGCAAGACTATGAATTGACGAAAACAGCGATCCAGAAACTGGGACGCATCTGATGAGATTGAATGGGAGCATCAAATGAAAGCACTTGGTATCGCCGCGACAGGTATGCTCGCGCAACAAACAAACGTTGATGTCATCGCCAACAACATCGCCAACGCCAACACGACCGGTTTCAAAAGCGGGCGCGCGGCGTTCAAGGATCTTGTCTACCAAAGCCAGAACAGCGCCGGATCGCTGACCTCGGCAGAGGGCACAGCACGGCCGGTTGGGACCGACATTGGCCTTGGCGTGCAAGCGGCGGGTGTCATCCGGCACAACGCTCAAGGCGGGTTGATCCAGACAGAAAACCAAATGGATCTCGCGATTGAGGGAAGTGGTTATTTTGTGGTTAATCGTCCTGATGGCACGCAAGCCTATACCCGCGACGGGAACTTTGAGCTGAGCGCCGAAGGGCAGTTCGTGACCCTGAATGGGTACGATGTTGAGCCGGCCATTATTGTTCCAGAACTAACCCGGCAAATCGAGATTAACCAAGCCGGTATCGTCATGGCCTATGTTGAAAACCAAACAGACCCGGTTGAACTTGGTCAGCTAACCATGGCGACTTTCATTAATGATGCGGGGCTTAAGCCCTTGGGTGACAACATGATGGAAGCAACACCCGCGTCGGGCGAAGCCGTGCAGTCGAACCCGGGAGAGCCCGGTATCGGCATCCTGAGACAAGGTTATCTTGAGCAATCAAACGTGAATATCATTCAGCAGATCACCGATTTGATACAGGCGCAGCGCGCTTACGAGATGAACTCCAAGGCGATCGAGACTGCTGACCAAATCATGACCACGACGAACCAAATCAAGTAATGAGGTCGGGTAAATGAAGCTGATCAGAAGTTTAACGCGCCTTTATCTTGGCGTCCTTGCCGCCGTCATCTTGGCGTCGGTAGCGACGGCAGAGAGTATTCCGGTGACGGAACTGGTCGAAGAGCGCACGATGGCCGAGCTTGGTGCCACGATCCCTGTCAATGGACGCATGGATATCCAGATGGCAGAAGGCATGATTAGCAGTGGCCGCTTTATCCAAGAGTTTTGGATCGATCATAAAACCGGTCAGTTCATTGCGAATGTCATGACTGAGGCCAATATTCCCCAACGTGTTTGGGGAGTTGTGATTATTAACCTTTCTGTTCCGGTCCCAAACCAGCGTCTGCAACCAGATCAGATCGTAAGCAGAAGCGACATCACCATGGTGGATATGCCAATGCAGCGCTTGGGGTCTTTTGCCATAAGCGATGTCGATGAACTGGTTGGCCAGCAGGTGCGCCGGATGCTTGTGGCCGGCAGACCGGTGCCACGGCAATCTGTTATGCCGCCCCGGATTATTACCCGCGGCGAAGACGTGAAAATACAGTTAAATTATGGCGGCTTGCGCCTTACAGCAAAGGGCAAAGCAATGGCTGATGCACATGCGGGAGAAGAAATCCGCGTGGTTAATCTCTCCAGCAACAAAGCAATCTCGGCCATCGCAACAGGTGCCGGAATCGTAGAGGTCGTAAGATGAAATTGATGCGGTTAATCGACCTTAAGGGTTTGCTAATCTTGCTATCCGTCTTTGTTTTATCCGCCTGCGAGCAGATTAATGAAACGCGCAATCCAACAGTCAGTGATCTGACCCTTGATCCTAATGCGATGGGTGAAGTTAACCGGATAAGCATTCCAATGCCGCCCCCGGTCGCGCCTGCAGTCGCAACACGTGCCGAAGCGTCGAGCCTGTGGGATTCCCGCAAACCCCAGCTTTTTCAAGACCGCCGCGCCGGAAATGTCGGCGATCTGGTGACAGTGCTGATCGACATTAACGATCGAGCCCAGCTACAAAATGCTTCGGGGCGCAGTCGGTCTGCGTCACAAAGTGTTGCAGATCCGGATATACTTAACTTTGATATCTCGACTGACAGCGGCAAGTTACTGGGCCTGGACAGCAATTCATCGGTCAACGGTGAAGGTTCTATCCGCAGGAATGAATCGATCCGCTTGCGCGTTGCCGCGCTGATTATCCAAACGCTTCCGAACGGAAACTTTGTGATCGCCGGACGCCAGGAAGTCAAAGTTAACGCCGAACTGCGGGAGCTAAGGATTGCCGGCATTATCCGTCAGGCGGATATCTATGTTGATAACACCATCGACTATGACAAAGTTGCAGAGGCACGGATCACCTATGGTGGTCGCGGACAGATTTCGACGGTTCAAACACCAAGATACGGGCAGGATGTGCTTGAAGTTATCCTTCCATACTAGAAGGTACCTCCAATGATCAAAATCATGATTATCGGTGCCCTCGTTTTGGGAATGGGGGCGGCGGGTTATTTTGGCGAGCAATTTTTGCGCTCGTCCCAAGCCCCTGTATCAGAGGCCGCTGCCGCCCGTAAAAATGAGCTTTTGTTCAAGATGCCTCTGGGTGATTTCACCATGCAGATCACGCAGCCCGGTGAAATTATCAACATGACGATTAATCTTGATGTCTATGTGATGGGGGCCGCGGCGTTTGCCAAAATCAATGGTGCAAATGGGCGTGCTTTGCTGCGTGATGGAGCCGTCGCGGCCATAGCCGAGCTTGCGACAACAAACTTAGGGATCACTGTGACCTCCGAAGAGGACGTCATGAAGCTTGATCTATCAGAACAGATCGTGCGCAAGCTCTATGTCAATTTCCCTTCGGTCCGCACCGCGAGGATTAATGCTATTTTCATGAGGAAAAGCGTTAGAAAATAAGTCTTTAGTTTAAGGATCAGCTTGCCGACTTTACCGTGATCGAGGAAACGGTTTCCCCGCCATCCAAGCCAAAAATGATCTCACCTTCATGAAATCTAACATCTTCAACTTTAGCGTTCCGGGAAACCTGAATATCGACTGCATTTCCCGCGGAATCTTTGGCGATCATCTGCACCGTGTATTTTCCGGCAAGTAGATCGTTTCCGTAGCTATCTTTACCGTTCCATTCCAAGGGGTTGGCGGTTCCGGTCAAGGTGGACAAGCCGGACAACTTGCGTACGACACGCCCCAAATTGTCGATGATATTGGCGGTCACTTCTGTAGCACCTGGTCCCACTTCATAGCTTGAGCCGTTTGTCCCGTTTTCCATGATGACCGTATTTGATGCAACGTTCACATCGCGGCCCAAAAGATCAAGGCCACCCAGGTTCATCAAGCCACTGATTTGGCTGGTTAATGTCTCCAGACGTGTGTTTGTCTGAACCGCTTGTTCGACCTGCGACAACTGGGCCAACTGCGCCACGAATTGCGTGCTATCAACCGGCTCAAGCGGATCCTGGTTCGAAATCTGTGCCGTCAAAAGCGTCAAGAATTTGTTATAGTCATCACCAAGTTGGGACAGGGATGAATTGGCCTGATCGGTGTTCGATGCGGTAACACTGCTCAGCAACGTTTGGCTCGTTAACATCGGTAATCTCCCTTAGGTGAACAAATCGAGCTGACCGTCTGCGACGATATCAACATGTTCAGACTTGGTTTCAGCTTCGAACATCATGGTACCCTGGTTAACAGAGCCTTGGGACTGCTGTTGGCTTTGACCACCAGTATCATTGGCGTCACTTTGCTCAAAGTCAAAATTACTCGCGTCAGACATGCCAATAGCATGTGCTAACAATTGCCGCTCATCGCGCAAAGCTTGAAGAACCATTGAGTTTTCGACTCTAATCATGACCCTTGTAGTATTATCCTTTTCCGTGAGGATTTCGATATCTATCTTTCCAAAACCTCGAGGTAAAAGACTGACCATTGTACGCCCTTTACGGACTTCAAATGACTTCACTTGGGCAACCAGAGCTTCGGCAAAATGCTTTGGTGCTGTCTTGGGGTGTGCGTCCAGCCCGTCAACTGATCTGCTGGAAAGTGTATTCTGTGTTGCCGCGAGCGCTTCGGTCTCATTGATCGACTGAAGCTGGAGGTCCGTTGTCATTTCAGTAGGGATTTCGCCAACGCCGATCCATTTTACGGATGTCATGTCAAACGTCAGCTTGTTGAAAATATCTGGTGTCTGTGTGTTTTGCGCGGTGGTTGTCGCCATGGCAAACTTGCCCGAAATTTGTTCAGGCGCTTCATCAGCGGCTGTTTCCGAAGTTACCGAAGACGCCGTTGGCTGCATATTGGTTTGAAAAACATCCCGCGTTTTCTTGAAGGTTTGAGCTTTGATATCCTTGATCGGTTCGGCGGCAACCGGCACATCTGCCTGCACCGTCGCAGCCACTTGTTGGGGAATTTTCGAGGGCTCAACGGCACCGGTCATACTTTGCAAATCCCCCTGCCCTTCTCCTTGCGAAGGTCCGGAAACTGTATTTGCCATCTGGGCGGTACTGGTAGCTTGCGTAAGAAGCTGAGCCGCTCCCGATGGTTTTTGCTCACCTGTACTTGGTTTGATTTGCACGGCCGTCGTAGATTGAAGTTGCTGCAAAGGATCGGCTGTTTGGGTGCCAAGATCAGTCTGGATGCCATTTGAGGCCGACGTTTGTGCGTTATTGGCAGTCGGCGTCACCAGAGAAAGCCCATCAGCGCTTTCGATACCACCCTCTGCCAATAACGCACCGGTTTTAAATGCAGCCGGATCGACGGTTGCCGGAACCAGCAGACCCGCTTCAGGCATCATTCCCATCAAGGCGTTTGCGGCTTCCTCGGTCAGAGGTGGTTGAGCCGGGATAATCGGTTGTGCTGATATCAGGCCTCCAAGTGATGCGTCGGTACCATCCAGCATTTCCGGATTAACCAACGCAAAAAGATCATCTTCTCCGGTCACATTAGAAAGTAGCGCGCCAAGGCTGCCTGAGAGCCCGACTTTGTTTTGACCTTCGCCTGTACCAGTCACATTCGGCGTCGCACCCGATTTTGTGGGTGTGACGGCAGCGCCTGATTTTGTTACTTGACCGTTTCCGACCAAAGCAGAGAATGGGCCTGACGAAGCTGTTGATGGTTTCGCGGCAGGGCTAAAGCCAGTATCGGTACCAGTTGGTGGGAGAATGAAATTCACGTTAACTTGCTCTACTTGTTACGACGCCGCGCGACACCAGTTCAGTTTTGAGCCGTACCATCGCACGACGCTCAAGCTGGCGTAACTTGTCAGAGTTAACGCCAAGGCGAACTGATAAATCCTTAACTGATTCAGGGGGCTGCTTGATCATCCGGCATTGCACGACTTCCCGGTCAATCGCATCAAGACCTGCCATTGCCTCAGAAATATTCTTGCACATTTTTTGATGGGAAGATCGGGTAATCAAGTGCTCTTCGGGACTTGGATCGTCAGACACCAAAGACAGAAGCGTGTTTTCGTCATCAACCGAATGGCGGGTCGGTGCCGGGATTTCTTTGGATGTGCCTTCGGGCGTGTCAACGATCGCGTGCAATCGGTTTCGGGCCGTGATCGTTGCGTTTTTCACCCACCAGCGGGCATAGGTGGAAAACCGAACGTCCCGTTCAAGATCAAACATCTCTGCCGCCTTGATCAAACCGATTATTCCTTCTGAAATAAGGTCTTCCCGGTCAGCTTGGTCACTGCTCAACTTTCGCGCCCAATAATAGACAATGCGCGCATGGGACAAAAGAAGCTCTTCCAATGCGCTTGGATCTTTGTTCGTTTGCCAGCCTTCAATGAGAGCCCGTTCTTGCTCCCACTCTAACATGGGCGCTGAACGCGCCAACGCGTATGAGATTTCCATTTGCCTGCCCAACTTTTCTTTTTTTCTCACAACACCACATTTTTTTGTTCTTTAGAAGAACATTTCAGTTAAAGCATGATTAATTTTGGGTAGAACTTAGGTTGCCAAGTAAAATATGGTGCATCCCTCTAAAGAATCTTGTTAGATTGAAGCCTAAGTTTGCAGTGGCACGGGACGAAATGATGGAAGTGATTAACGATAATGCCAAAACCCGCACCCATAGCTAAGATTTTGGCGACCGCTGATAAGGCAAGAGCAGCAAAAGATTGGCACTTGGCGCAGAGCGCATATCAGGATGTGCTTGACCGCTTTCCGGGCAACAGCCGTGCCAAGAAGGGCTTGGATGCTGTCAAATCTGATGCGATGCCTGAATTGTTCAAGATCGCACGCAGCGCAAAGGACACACGCAAGTGGAACCAGGCAGAACGCGCCCTGACTCTTGCTGTGGCGCTTGCCCCGGAAGTGCTGCCCATCAAACTTGCACTTGCAGAAAGCCAGCTCGAGCGGCGGCAACTACCGGCTGCGCTTGCGACAATTGATCATGTCCTGGAGCTGGCCCCGAATGATCACAATGCTAAAATATTGAGGGGCCGAGCGCTTCACGCACTTGGTCAAGGGGCGGCAGCAGAGGACTGTTTTCTAGCTGCATTGGGGCATGAAAGTACCGATGCGGCCGTCTTGAACCATCTGGGGGTCCTCGCACGCGCGCAGGGAGACAAGAGCAAATCCGAAACGTACTTCCGCCGTGCAATTGCTCTTGAGCCAGAGACGTTAGGGTTTCATTCAAATTTTTCAAAAGCGATCACATATACAAAAGATGAACCGCATTTGAAGGCAATGATTAACCTTGCCGCCTCTATCGACCCAGCGGATATTAAGGCCGCTCCGCTGTATTTTGCTTTGTATAAGGCGATGGAGGACTTGGGCGATTTCCCTGCGGCCTTCAAATATCTTGAGGTGGCCAATCGGTTAACCAAAGCGGCGATCGGATATGAGTTCGAGAAGGATGCGGTAAACTATGGTTTAGCGAAGGCCCTTTTTAAGGAGCGTATCGAGCCAATCAAAGGCGAACACACATTCCGCCCGATTTTCGTTACTGGCCTGCCGCGCTCGGGCACGACATTGGTCGAGCGTATCCTGTCGCGTGGGCAAGGTGTGCAGCCGTGTGGCGAGCTGTCTGTCGTTCAAACCGAGGTGCTTCGTCTGATTGATAAGGTCAAAGCCCGCGGGGAGTTGAAGTTAACCACGGACGATATCGCAGAACTTGGCGCAGCACTTCGCGAAGCGCTTGCCAAATATTCTGATGGCAGCCCGATCATCATTGATAAAATGCCGCTGAATTTCAGGTGGATCGGCTTCTTATGTGCTGCATTGCCCGAAGCCAAAATTGTGCATACCCATCGCGACCTGATACCGGTGGCTTGGTCGTTATATAGTCACGCTTTCGACGGGATCGGGAATGGTTTCATCTACGACTTCTTCGACATTGCTCGCTTCATGGTTATTTATCGTGATCTAATGGCGCATTGGCACAGCTGTTACCCAAACCAGATCTTTGATCTGGACTATCAGAAGTTGGTAGATGACCCCGTCTCGGTAACAAGAGCCTTGGCCGAGGCGACCGATCTTGAATGGTCCACAGACTGGCTCTCCCCGGAGCAGGCCGTTAACCATGTATTGACGGCAAGCGCAGATCAGGTTCGCAAACCGATCTACCGTAACAGTGGTGAAAAGTGGAAGAAGTATGAGGAAGAATTCAGGCCGATGACTGAACTTCTGAAATCCGCCAAGTTAATCTGATAAATGGCATCAGAGCCGGTTTCTGGTTTGACCCAGCACAAGGCCCTACGCCCTATTTATCCCTGAGCAGGTCGTCGAGGGCAGAAGACGGTGTTGTCACGTTAACGGGCCTGAGGTTGCTGGTTCATTGATCTGGGCGTAGGCATTGTCGATGCAGACATTGAAAATTAACTACAAGCGCCACCGGTTTCCGCCACAGATCATTGCTCATGTTGTTTGGCTCTACGTCCGGTTCAACTTGAGCCTGCGCGAGGTCGAGGAGCTGATGCTGGAACGTGGCGTGGACGTTTCGTATGAAACGATCCGGCGCTGGACCGTCAAGTTCGGCCCCCTGATCGCCCACGTCCTACGGCGACGGCAGCCGCGCCCCGGCGATGTCTGGCATCTGGACGAAGTCGTTGTGAAGATCGCGGGCCGGTCATACTGGCTGTGGCGCGCGGTTGATCAACACGGCGTTGTTCTTGAGGAAATCCTTCAATCGAGGCGAGACAAGCGCGCCGCAAAGCGGCTTTTGGTCAAGCTAATAAAACGCTGGGGCTTCGTGCCCAAAAGGATCATTACGGACAAATTACGATCCTATGGCGCCGCAAAGCGCGAGGTCGCGCCTGGCCTTGATCATTGGTCACACAAGGGGCTGAATAACCGGGCAGAGAATAGCCATTTACCTTTCCGAAAACGAGAGCGAGTAATGCAGGGCTTCCGATCACCGGGTGGATTGCAGCGCTTCGTCTCTATGCAGTCCGCAACCCGCAATTGTTTCTCTGTCCCAGCCCGCCGTCGGTCCGCTCTCACCATCCGCTACCATCGGCTCGAAGCATTGGAGGCGTGGAAATCCGCGGCAAATGCCCCTTGATCAACGTACGGCATGCTAACTTGCAAACTCGGCGAGTTAACGTGACAACACCCCGCAGCGAGTTGTCCGAGAAAGAGCGCCTTGCCCTGTTCTCTGGGCATAGCTTGCGGGCGGGCCTGGCTTCGAGTGCTGACGTCGACGAACGCTACATCCAGAAGCAACTTGGTCATGCATAGGTAGAGGTGACGCGGTGCTATCAACGTCGGCGGGATCGGTTCCGCGTTAACCTGACGAAGGCTGCCGGACTGTGATCTCGGTGACTTTCTCTGAGCTAGTATTGTCATGGAAGCGCGTTCAACCAGCCTCGCGGGAAGAAAATTGTCCGCGGACAATTGTTGGTTCAAGCTGCATAGTTCTGAGCTGTAGCAAGTCGGCTTATTAGTTTCTCTGGACTAAAGCCTTCACTCTTTGAGCCTGTAGTGATTGAACGAAAGTATGCACCAACGGCTTTGATTTTGCCATGGAACTGCATAATCGCCCATACTGTCGCTGCAGCTCTTAGAGCACCAAGCCGTTCGTGTGCTGCTTCATAGTTTTGGCTAGTGATTCCTATCATCGGTGCAAGCGTTCGTGCATGGGCCACGACATCATGAACTGTTTCAATCTTTCTCAGTGAAAATTTGGCTGCTTCTGTACACGCTGATAGCAATCCTGGGATTGTGATCGGAGCATCAGAACCGGTTAGAGGTGGTTCTTTTTTTAGAGCAATCCTCTCTTTATCAATATGTTCTTTATTTGACTTATGATGGTGCCGGACAAAATGACCGTCACTGGCGGTCATAGTTGTCGTCAAATTAGAATTTTGATCAGCGGTTGCCTCGGCTTCAACTTTAGTGACGGGCAGGTCTGTGAGGATTTGTTCGCAGTCCTGGAGCGACAATTTACGGCGAAGGATACGGAAGATGCTGAGGGCCGTGGTGTCGTTTGGGTTGTTTGTGAGGCTCGCATTGGCAGCTGCGCGGATTTTGGCGCGCAGGTAATCAATTTTCTCTTGTTCCCTCAGGACCTCCGCAGCCATCGCCGCAATTTCATGTAAACGGGCGAAGAGTGGTGAAAGATCGAAACCAAACCGAAGAGCCTTGCCCTCGTGGGTGTTGTGCTTTGTGAAGCGCTTCCGATTTGGGCTATCACGGCGCACGAGTAGACCAATCTCTTGCAACGTTGCTGCGTGACGTCTGATCGTTCTGTCAGAGATGCCGTTGCGTCGAAACGTGAGTGTTGCGTTCGATGCAAACACTGTGTGGTGGTTGCGTTTTGGCGCGAGGCACGAAAGCATCGCATCTAATGTCGAAATCACCGATGCGCTGAGACCGAGGCGCGGGGCCGCGTTGCGAAGCGTAGCAACGACGATGTGGCGCTCTGGAATGGAATTGTCCGCGGACAATATTTCACTGGTCCGCAGCCCAGTGGGTGCAGTTGCTTGTGTAAATGCCATATTTTTTCACGACAACCTGATGTGAAAGGCACCAATATCTCTGAAAATCAGAAAAAAGGCCGCAAATCTACTGCAACCGAATCGGTTGTTGTTGACTGGCGCGGAGAAGCTGGTAAATCTGAAAGTGCAAAGAACAGATTGGGCTCTCCTAGGAATACCTTGGGGGGCTCTTTCTTTTTTGGCTGCTGGTCGTGCTCCTTTTTTAAGTGTTACTGCTCGGTCGTATCAGTCAGATTTTCGCTCTGACTGCCACGCCTCATAGAGACGTGTAAGCTCAGCTTCTGCGTTGTTACGCATCCACTGAGCAAATTCTGGGGCCTCAGATTTTGACAGTTTAAATGTCAAAGCGCGGGCCGTTTCTTTCACCTCAGCCAAAGCCGTCCCATCACTAAGTTTGATGGAGAGGGTAGGGGGGGCCGCTGGTTTGTCAGAGGCCTTAAATTTCAGCGCCTGAGTGATGGCGTCACTGACCATGCCAAAGCGGAAGTCGGAGCTCTTGGCGACATCAAGCTGAAGCGTCGCGGTGATCTGTTCAAGATCGACGCTATCATTGCGCGACTGGTCCGCGAGCTCTTCCCAACGTCTCCGTCCAATGCCATGAGCGGAACCGATCTGCTCGATGACTAACTTTGGAATGGAACGTGCAACTTTAGTCATGCGCGATAGCATTGGTTTGTCTACAGCGAGCGCATCGAGAATGATTGCCTGCTCATAACCACTTGTCGCGAGCTCAGCCGCGAAAAGCGCTTTTTCAATGAAGCTGGGATCCAAACGCTGGGTGTTCTCTTGTCCCTGGGCAAGAATGGCTTCTTCATCAGAAAGAGACCTGACAAGTGCCTTCGCGGGGATGCCGAGGGATCGCAAGGCCCGCAATCTGCGGCGACCATAGACAATTTTATAGTGTCCGGGTTTGTCCTTGATGGGGCGTACCATAATAGGCACTTGCTGGCCGTGGGCCTTAATGCTCTCAGCTAGGGTTGCGACATCGGCATCGGTGAACGAGAGACGGTCCTTAGGGCCGTTCTCCTCAATGACTTCTGCTGAGATTTCTCTCACCGCATTACTCGCGACGTCCTTCAAGGTGGATTTTACGCCACTCATCGCGCCAGTATTTGGGAAGCGCGATTTTTGCTCTCCGGCGGGGACCGCTGGGCTGTCTGCATCCGGTGGGGGAGGGGGCTGGAAAAGGTTTCTACGGGCCATTAGTCAGTCTCCCTTCCCCAAGCTTTCTGGATCGTTTTCTCGAATTCGTCAGCGACGCCGTTCACACTCTCAAGGATCCGAACCAGTGTCTTTTTGACAACCTGGGAGGGGTCCAGCTCATAAATGGTTTGCTGCGTCATCCCCGCATCAGAGATTGCTGTAGATTTGAGCATGGGTGTGGTCAAAACCTGATCGAGGAGAATGGACCTCAAGAAACCTGCCATTTGTGACTGGGGTACGTCCGTTGGCTCATATCGAGCAATCAAGAACTTAAGGAAGTTCCAGTCGATTGGCCCTGCGGCCTCCTCAAGTGTCTGCACAGTTTCTCCAGCCATTTCAAGAAATTGCGCCATTGAGGCAACATCCAGCATGCTAGGAACGACCGTGATCAGAAGGCCGGTAGATGCCAACAAAGCAGTCATCGTTGTGAACCCTAGTTGAGGCGGACAATCGATGATTACGAGGTCGTAGTTTGTTTCAATTTCGTCGAGGGCAATCGCAAGTCGTTGCGTAAATGGTGGGTCGACTTTGTGCTGAAGTGCATAGGCTGTTTCGGTCTCGTACTCAGACAGCAATAAGCCTGCGGGTGCGAGGTCGAGGTTGTGAAAATAGGTCTTCCTAATGATTCGACTCAAAGCAATAGGGTCTTCGTATTTTAGGGCATCATAAATTGTGCCACCTTCGGCAAATTCAATTTCAGGACGATATCCAAACATGGTGGTCAAACTAGCTTGGGGGTCCATGTCGATTGCAAGTACCCTGTAGCCACGCAGTGCATATCTTTGAGCTAAGTGGATAGCACTCGTCGTTTTGCTACTTCCTCCCTTAAAATTTACGATTGATATAACCTGAAGGGCGTCGTTGTCCCGACGTCCAGGAAGATACGCGTCGCCATTGCGGCCCGTTCTTGCCATTACATGGCGAACTTGGTCAATTTCCTCAGCAGTATAAAGTCTACGCCCTCTGGAATCGGTCTCTACATCGGGGAAATCACCGTCCTGATGGCGAGTCCTGAGATTAGACATACTGATGCCGGTAAGCTCGGCTACTTCGGCAGGATGAAACTTGCGTAGCATTTTTCTGCTATCGGGCTGGAAGCTATTGCGCATATGAGTGTTAAGCGCTTCCGAAAGGCGGGCAGCGTTAGACGCAATGGATGCGGCGATTGAACTGGATTCTACAGCTTTCATGTTCGAATGTATTCTGCCCTCTGGGCCTCTTAGTGGGCCGATTGTATTTTGTCGCTAAATGGCGTGATTTGCGCCAGTTAGCGACAACTTAACTCATTGCACGCAACTTATCCTCAAGCAACAATTTTTTGCTTTGAGATAATACCGCAAGTAAGGGAATAGTTAATGCGTTGGTGCGATATATGCCCCTAACGTTTTGATAACGTTAAATTTAATATTTTTCATTCCTTTTGATGCAAGATGTTGTGCAAGCAACTTTTGCACACACAATTTATGGTCCCGTCCTCTAACTTAGGGATCGGTCAGCTTTCCGCAGCCCAGTCGCGAATCTTCCACGACCTTTAATTGGACGGACCCAACCTGATTTCCAAAGCGATGTGAAAGGTTAGTTTGTCCAGACCTAGACAGTATTTGTTCACCTCAGCTTCTGAGTGCTTCTAGGACGCGGTAGAGAGCCGCTTCATCCTTGTCACGGACAAGATCGACGAGATTGCGTCCGTTTTCTGCCGGATCATGACTGAGCAGTTGATCGATGATCGTAATCGGATGCCAATCAGTAAATTCGGCGGCAATCTCCGCAACAAGCGGGCCTAGATGATACGTCATCAACTCTGGCCCAGTCGGGACTGGTACATCGTTCAATGATACAGGATGGCTATATTCTGCTTCCCGCGCGTCAGCATAGAGGCCCGAAAGGTAAAAGTTTTGAGACGAACAGTGATCACAAGCTGGATAAATTCCGCTTTTTCCCCGCCTTCGGCTGCCAACATGGCCACAAATCGCGCATGTTTTGTATGTGTCTAGTTCAAGTTGAGCCTCGGCAAGATCTACACAGTCGTGATATCTATGATAACCGATTGAAATTCTTCCATATTTTTCCTTGGCATCGGAAATTTGAACTGTACCAGGCGGAAGGTCCGCTTCCAAAACAGCGTGCTCCATTTCCTGAAGACATCGATCAAGTGCATCTAGCCATCCTCTGCCGACAGCAGGTCGCAATGAGGCGCAGTTATTCAAAACCAAGTCAGGATAGCTTTCAGCTATATCTAGAAAGAGACGGGTACCGTGGCCGTCATTCTCTTTGAAGGGATCACGCAAAACGCGATTGTAGCAATGACAACAAAGCGTGCGGATATTTGAGCCAATCTTTTGGGCTTGGGCTGCATTGCCGCAACTTTCGCAGCTGCGTTCGACCTCGCGGGCGATGTCGTCAAGCATTTGTCTCGCGCGCGCATTTTCAGAGCCTTCGGTGTAGATGCCCAAGGATCCAGATTCTTGCTTGATCCGTGCAATTTTTGGTAAGGATTCATAATCTCCAAGCTCAATGCGCATCTTTTGCATGCGTAAATCAATGCCCTCAATCCACCCCTGCATGTCTTTTTTGCCAAGCGATCTTTCAAGAGAAGTTCTGATATCATTCCAGTCAAATGTTTCAGGATTTTTCACATAGCTCTCTACAAATTTGCTATTTCTTTGCTAGGAGTGGCGGGAGTCGAACCCGCGCGCCGGCAGTCATCTACTGCTTAAAAAGGGTGTATAAGGCCCGTTGCCCACCTGGCACTCCTACTGTCCGTCTGAAAGTCAGATGGATATTCGGAATGCTCTGTCGGTGTATGCGCTGGCCATAGAACTAATAAATGAGCGCTTGGCGCTCCAGTCAAGCTGATTTTAGCTTTGGGTGAAATGGAGCGTCGTCTTGCTGCCGACCTTAGCTGCTTTTGGGAGACTGACGTTCGATCCGTTTTGCTTCAGCTTCGATCTCAGTCACAAAGCTGCCTAGCGATATTTCGAGTCCATCACATAGCCTCTTTAGTGTTTGCAGCGTCGGTTGATGCCGACAGCTTTCAAGGAGCGAAATATATCGCATGCTCCGGCCGGCTCTAAACGCGAGGTCCTCCTGGGACAAACCGGCCGCGTGGCGGTGTCTGCGAAGTACCTTCGCGAGCGCATTTATTAGTGGATCTGAATCTGAAGTGACCATCCGCTGACAAAGCAGACAAATAGAGGTTGCGACTATGAAGTATACTGTGAATAATGAAGTATACTATGAATGGTTCGTCCAACTTGTCTCAAGCGGATGAATGTTCTCTCCAGTAGGGTCAGCAAACGGAAAACGTGATGTATGGATAAGAATAGTTTTCTAGAAAAAGAACTGGCAGCTCTTATTCAAGAGAGTGTTCGCGATGGACTCATCGCGGCTCTCGCTCCTCCAGATAGTCCGCATGAAACGGATAGCTTTCCGCCGAATTCTGGCAGCTCGAGCAGACGTGATGATCGGAGAAAATCAAGATATCAAGGGCAGCTGCACTTAACAGTGCTGCCAGAAGATCAGGAGTGGTTCAACGTACTGTTCCGTGACGCGGGAATTCAAAAAGGGAGGCTCTTCAGTCTTTTGAGATCTTGTTTTGAGCATATGGAAGACACGGGCGAGATCGAATTGATACTCAAAAAGTTCAACATTCGAAAAATACGAGGTGATTAGTCTCAAGAGCTCCCTTTGTGTGTCCACCTTGGAATCTGTGATCCCGATTGAGGTGGATAGCATAACGGGAGATTTGGGATAATTTGGCGGGTTATCCAGCCAAAACCATCGATTTTGATGCAGCGAGAGAGGGCAAACACATGGGCCAACAACAGACTGACGAATTTAGGAAGGAAGCGGTGCGTATCGCACTGACAAGCGGTCGATCACGCCAGCAAGTAGCGGACGATCTTGGTATAGGTAAGTCCACTCTGGGCAAATGGATAGTGGCGCAGCGCGATTCAGCTAAGGAGCCAGAGCAAGACCAAGGGCTGGAAAAAGAGAACGAAAGGCTACGGCGCGAAAATCGCATTCTCCGAGAAGAACGGGAGGTCCTTATAAGAGCAACCCGGATATTCGCGAGCCAAGCCCTTTGACAATGTTGGCCGGTAACAAAACCTTCATCAAAGCCTGAAAATGTTTGCCAGCATTAGTCGTTTCCACACTTAGAAAATAGCCAGTCTTGCCAACGAAAAAGCCCAGCTTCACAGCAATATCTGATCCTGTTGTTGGATTAATTGCCGCGGGGGCATGGCTACGACGCAGACCTACAGATAGCATGCGATTTTTCCTGGAGAGGGCAGGGGCATCGTAAGTAGATCGGAAGCTGAGACTGACGTGCCACCTGCTATGCATCGCAGTACATTGTCGGCTATCTTGCTGTTTAGATAGTTTGCTAAATCTTCCAAGCTGACTCGGGGCCTGTTTTGAATGGGTCGGATGATGTTGATATGATTTTCGACAACAACTGAGCCGTGTTGGTCAAGAAAGGTTTTTGGGAGTAGGGCCGCTACGAGCCGCCTAGGCTGTTCCTTTGTGGTTGCCCGTTGGACTAGAATGCACTGCTCTGTGCACAGTAGATGTTCGTCGCCGTTCTCGGTTTCAAACCAGATCTTTCCTTTCTGCCGCGATGCGCGCCATTGAAAGACCCCCAACCGCCGAACGGCTTCTGACCAGATCAGCGGAACGCTTTGGCCGGTGTGATTGGATCTGAGCCTGTGCTTATGCCTATTCCAGATGATGGGACCTGTTGAAACCGAGTATCCCCAGTCGCTCAACCGGCACTCAAACCCGTTCAGAATATTTTCAAGGCCTGCTTGTTCCCGTGATCGTGGGAACGCCCACGGCGCACCTAATTCCCTGGTAATTTGATGTCGTCCGAGTTGGTAGATTTTCAATTCACCGTTGGAGCCATGGTATATTTCTTGGACAGTAACGGGTGGGCGAGGTTGAATACGAGTAACGCTGGAAATTACCATTTCCTGTCTGACACCTTCAAAAACGCTACTTCTGGAGCGCAAAAATTGCAGGTGTTTTGGTTCCGTATGTTCAGACAGCAGATTACGTAGTTTGCGGGAATACCGTCCAGAGAGAAAACTTGTAGGTGTAACAAATACGATAGTTCCACCGACGCGAACGAAACGAAGTGCTTGGTCCCAGAACAGTGCAAAAAGGTTGGCATGACCGAAAGTGCTGCGTTCAAAATGTCGCCTTTGTTCGGCTGTAAGCTTGGTCCTGCCGAAAGGAGGATTACCGATTACGAAGTCAAACTGTTTGCTCTCTCTGATGGCCAGCGTGTCAGCACATTTAACAATCGTACGAAAGATGGCGTCTTGATCACGGCAAAACGGCAGCGCCAAGATATCTATTGAAACTTGAGCGAGCCAAGCGCCGAAGGGATCGATTTCATATCCAACCAGATTTTTTGAAAGATGGGTCAAAACCTCGGAGCAGGGCCGTCGTTTGATAGCGTCAATCATCCGTTCTGCAATCGCAGTGAGTATGACGCCACCACCACAGCTTGGTTCAAGGAAACGATGACGGGTCCAATCTGCTTTTGCATCGTTAGCCAAGGCCAAAAGCATGTCCGAGATCGCTGGCGGAGAATAAAAAATCCCACCTAGCGATTTCGCGGACTTTGGCAAAAGAGAACTGTAAAGCATGCCGATTTGGTATGCCGCAAACTGAGCGTTGCAGTTGGCAACCACTTCGCCGAACTGCGCGACGAGATCGCTCAGATTTGCGGATAGGACTTTTGGGCACACCACTACGGGAGGGCACCGCAGAGGTGGGCTGTGATGAAGGTCTCTCGTCAATACCGCCCATCTATTTTTGACGGCTAGCGAAGTCAGAGTCTGCGCTAGCAGTCGGCTCGGCTCATGAGCAGCGGTCGACATTTTCACGATTAGTTTTCTGAGCGAAACTGATTTGCCTTCATAGTTGGAATGGGCGGTGATTGGTTTGGAATTTGCGTTAGAGGGATCAAAGTTTTTCACGTCGAGTGTCCATTAGTTCGTCTGGACACAGAATATCCTCCGATGGTTAAGCTCAGTTTTAGTTGAGGCTTTGGGGGGAGCTTGCTTTTAAGAAGACGTTAACCATTCGGTCGATCTCAGAACGGCCAGTCAGGTTACTCGGCAAAGATCCGTATTTTCAGTGGTTTTCGAAAGGGCTGGTTATCGCCCCGAATTCCGACATTGAGCTGAAAACCATTTTTCGTCGGCTCTCTCAGTTACTCCGCACAAAAGTAATCAAATTCCGCAAATAGGTAACCATTTTGTTGAAGTCAAAAGTAAGAAAAAACCTGAGGTGCGTAACCATTTTCCGCGAGAACAGTGGGGATGAGAACGGCATCGACAAGTTGTTTGACGCTTCTGGTCCGTGTAGCGGCTGGTGAAAGAAATACCAATCCCGATGACGCGCCTGTAAGTCTTTAACTTGCCTCTTTAGATCAACGCCAATGCGGTACGGGCTCACAGCTAGGTCGCTGAGAGCGCTGCGGATGTTGAAGACCTTTTTGCCGAACGCGGCGTGATTATAGCCCGGGAAACGATCAGGCGCTGGGTCAATTGATACCTTGCTAAGAATGACCGGTTTCCTAGATTTTCCGCGCCCGCCGTTCCGCCTCATCATCACATCCTGGCTCCACGCAGGGTCAGACGTCTTCAGTCTGGGGGTGCTTCGCAGCCGAGCTGGCCCTCGAATTTGGTAACTTCGCCATTCTAAAACAGACAAGAATAATCTGGCACTTGCCGAGTTAGAGACAAATAATAATTTGTGTCTATAAAATTGGAAGAGTGTCATGTCCAGGTAGGCTTAGATCGCGTCTCGGTGTGGTTTCAATCTTGCAGAAAGTAAGGGCAGCCCCTTTGAAATCAGGTTCATCAGATATTCTGGTGCTGTGAGCTTACTTCTCAGATTTGCCCGATGTTCGCGGATAATGCTTAGGGCTTCCAGCTCGTAGTGCTCGAACGTGCTTGCCAGAAATTTGTCCGCCGAGCCGCGTTCGATATCGAGTTCGCCCAGAGTGTCCACTGGGAAATGCTTGAGATTGTCTGTCACAATGTACTGCGCATTGGTGCGGATCGCAGCCGCGACCACATGCCTGTCATCAAGATCGGGAAGGACGACGGTATCGATGAACCGCTCGTACCCGTCCACCCAGGCATCCTCAAAATGTTTGCGCATCAGCGCATCCGTCCGCCTTAGCTGGTCTTCCTTGTCTGCGTATTTGGCGATGGCATTGGTCAACCATTCCTGCTGAATCTGCTCCGTCCAGCGTGCCCGGTACAAGTCTGCTTCAAAGAAGCGGAGTAACAAGTCGCGCTTCATGTTGGGAAACAACACGCTGGCATCAAGAACGGCAGTGTATCGGTTGGCCGCAGGTATCACGCGTTACTCCAAATCCTCTGCGATGTCCTGCATCTCTGCCATCGCTGTCCGCCGCCCAGCCGTACGATTGGCCTTGTAAGTGAGCACATTTTTGAGCGCGACACGTCGATGCGTCCCGACCATTTCACAGCTCAGCGCGCCTTGATCTATGAGCTTGATCAGAAAGGGGCGGGATACGTTCAGAAGGTCTGCTGCTTCTTGCGTGGTCAGTTGTCGCGACAGCGGGACCAGTGTCACGGTTTCACCACGTGCAACGATGCTGAACAGGTCGCTCATCAGATCGACCAGCGAGGGTGACAGCTTGGTGTCGCCAATCGTCAGGGACCCGTCAGCGTCACGGCTGGTTTCAATGGCCATCATCGCACCAGCGGCGCTGTCCACCTCTTCTGCTGTGGGAAGTCTTTCTCCAAAATCGGCGAGTGAAGTTACGTTCATCGCTCCCATCCTTTCCTTGGTTGGCGCTGTTGATCGCGCTTGATACCTATATTGTCTCGAATGCCTTCCAGATCAATCGAAATATTCGAAACAATCGAAACAATAGCATTGAAAGCGGTTCTGTCGCAAATTTTCTTGACGATTGAAGGCGGCCGTTGTGCGGACGCAATTATGCTGCGAGCGCCCCAAACTGCTGGAATGCGGTGAGGCCGATGGCGTCGAGTTGCCCCTTTCGGATCATGTGTGCAGTCTCGATCCCAGCCAGTGTGGCGTCGGCTGAATGGAAGGCCTTGAAGCCAAGCATGGGGCGCGTGATCCGTTTTATGAAACGGTGGTCCTGTTCCACGATGTTATTGAGGTACTTGACCTGGAGGAACTTGATCGTGCTCCCAGAGCCTGTGAACTTCAAGATGACGTTGACGCTTTCCAGACCCGCCAGATTGGCGCCACTCTTGTCGATAACGACCCGATCCGGTACGCTATTGGTGCCAATTGCCCGCTTGAAAAACCGCCGGGCTGCTGCCTTGTTGCGGCGCTCGGAGAGCATGAAATCAAGGGTTTTGCCTGTATTGTCGACGGCTCGGTAATAATAGGTCCACCGTCCCTTAACCTTGATATAGGTTTCATCCATGCGCCAAGATACGGCGGTCGGCCGCTTTCGCGCTTGGGCATTCGCGGCGATCATCGGCGAGAATTTGACCACCCAACGGTTCAATGTTGCATGGTCAACTTCAGCCCCACGCTCCTCCATGATTTCTTCCAGGTCGCGATAGGAAACGCCATATCGCACATAGAAATACACCGCGTACAGGATCACGCTTTTAGGATAATGGGCTCCCTTGAAATCAACCGACATCCAATACACCCCGCTGCTTGCTTGTTTGAGAACCATGTCGCAAAATCAGCCAACAAACGAAAGACCGCAAAAGTTTGCGACAGAACCCGTCCGCATCATTCTCAGCGCCGCTGCGCGGCGTGAAAACCAGCCATTTGAGCATGTCGCAGCGAGATTTATTTCCCAAATTTACAGGTCGCGGGACAAGGACGAAACCGCTCTCGCGGTATTGGCGCTTGTGGTGGTTCTGTCGCAAATTTTGTTGGAGTTTGAGTGCGGGCATCGCCCGGACATAACTATGCTGCGAGCGCAGCAAACTGCTGAAATGCGGTGAGGCCGTTGGCATGGAGCTGCCCCTTTCGGATCATATGCGTGGTCTCGATCCCAGCCAAGGTCGCCTCGGCAGAATGGAAGGCCTTGAAGCCAAGCATTGGGCCCGTGATCCGCTTTATGAAGCGATGATCTTGTTCGATGATGTTGTTGAGGTATTTAACCTGCAGTATCTTGATGGTGTTGCATGAGCCCGTGAACTTCAGGATCACATTGACGCTTTGCAGACCCGCCAGATTAGCGCCGCTTTTGTCGATGACAACACGGTCAGGCACGCCGTTCGTGCCAATCGCGCGCTTGAAAAACCGACGGGCCGCAGCCTTGTCGCGGCGCTCAGACAGCATGAAATCAAGGGTTTTTCCTGTCTTGTCGACCGCTCGGTAATAGTAGGTCCATTTGCCCTTAACCTTGATGTAGGTTTCGTCCATGCGCCAAGATTCAGCCGTTGGCTTCTTGCGGGATTGCGCTTGTGCCGCCAGCAGCGGCGCAAACTTAACCACCCAACGGTTCAGCGTCCCATGATCAACATCAACGCCACGCTCCTCCATGATCTCCTCGAGCTCGCGGTAGGAACCAGGGTAGCGCAGATAGAAGAACACGGCGTACAAGATCGCTTCCTTTGGGAAATGTACGCCCTTGAAGTCAACCATCGCTCCGCCCCTATCGTCCGCCACCTCTGCCGCAAAATTACTGCTGCATCACGTGATCCGGCGAAAGTCAAAAAAGTTTGCGACAGAACCCCATCCCAGAAGCCTTGGGCCTGTGTTCGTGTGCGGCGGTAGTCAGCGGCGGAAAGACGGTGGCGTTTCGGACGAAAGAGAACGGCAGTTTGATCGTGGACGGACAGGAACATCTGGGCTTGTCTTGCAGATTTGAACCTGCCGAATATCTTCTCCCGTCGACGTGTATGCCGATGCGACGCCTCGCTGCGATTGTTCAATCCCTTGTGTGATCTGTGATCGACACTAGGGCAAAGCTCGCGCGTGGCAACGCCATAACTGCGCAGTTTGTCCGTCACGATGACTCGAGGTGTCCCCCACCGCTTCATGAGTTTCCGCAGAAACCGCTTGGCGGCTTTAGCGTTTCGGCGTGATTGCACAAGGATCTCGAGCGTGTCTCCACTGCCATCGATCGCGCGCCAGAGCCAGTGCTTCTTCCCGCGGATCGTGATCATAACTTCGTCCAGATGCCACTTGTCAGCGGGCTTCGCTCGATCACGTCGGATCTTGGCAGCAATCTGTGTTCCAAATTTAGCCACCCAAACTCGGATCGTCTCGTAACTCACCGTGGTGCCGCGTTCTGCCAGAAGATCCTCGACGTCCCGCAGGCTGAGGGCGAAGCGGTGATAGGCCCAAACGGCATAGCCAATGACCGAGCGTGGAAAACGATAGCCCTTCAAGGCCGACGAGGGGACAGAAAATATCATCAGCCAGCGGGGTTCTGTCGCAAACTTTTGCGGTCTTTCGTTTGTTGGCTGATTTTGCGACATGGTTCTCAAACAAGCAAGCAGCGGGGTGTATTGGATGTCGGTTGATTTCAAGGGAGCCCATTATCCTAAAAGCGTGATCCTGTACGCGGTGTATTTCTATGTGCGATATGGCGTTTCCTATCGCGACCTGGAAGAAATCATGGAGGAGCGTGGGGCTGAAGTTGACCATGCAACATTGAACCGTTGGGTGGTCAAATTCTCGCCGATGATCGCCGCGAATGCCCAAGCGCGAAAGCGGCCGACCGCCGTATCTTGGCGCATGGATGAAACCTATATCAAGGTTAAGGGACGGTGGACCTATTATTACCGAGCCGTCGACAATACAGGCAAAACCCTTGATTTCATGCTCTCCGAGCGCCGCAACAAGGCAGCAGCCCGGCGGTTTTTCAAGCGGGCAATTGGCACCAATAGCGTACCGGATCGGGTCGTTATCGACAAGAGTGGCGCCAATCTGGCGGGTCTGGAAAGCGTCAACGTCATCTTGAAGTTCACAGGCTCTGGGAGCACGATCAAGTTCCTCCAGGTCAAGTACCTCAATAACATCGTGGAACAGGACCACCGTTTCATAAAACGGATCACGCGCCCCATGCTTGGCTTCAAGGCCTTCCATTCAGCCGACGCCACACTGGCTGGGATCGAGACTGCACACATGATCCGAAAGGGGCAACTCGACGCCATCGGCCTCACCGCATTCCAGCAGTTTGGGGCGCTCGCAGCATAATTGCGTCCGCACAACGGCCGCCTTCAATCGTCAAGAAAATTTGCGACAGAACCCAATATCGCGAGCTCCGCGCAGCCAGCCAGGGCTCCGATATCTGAGGTCTACGCCCTGTCAGGCTGCACTCCAGTCAACGCAACCGGTGACATTTCTGAATGGCGTTTACAGCTTTGCGGATTGCATCCACCCGCTGCATCCCTTGGCCGACAAGCACATCAACCTGCCGCAACTTCTGAACTATTTCCTCGAGCTTGTGCCGCTTGTTTGCCATCCTTCGTCCTCCGTATTCTAAACATAACGGTGGGCCAAATCAGATGGGGCATTCCAGCCTTACATCATTACTAGTATCTATTGTCTGTCTGTAATGCTAGATTATGCCGATGTCGGAAGCCCTGCGCATACGTTCTGGTAGTTTTGGCCGTGTCGCACTTCTGGATATGGATCGCAATCTTGTGCGGCACGCTCATCCCCACTGCCATGTCCTTTTGAAAGTCGATGGTGCTGACACGCAGTTTCTTGTCCGCGAGACTGTAGCGCACCTCACGGATGAAAGCGCTGTTTTGGTGAATGCCTGGACGCCGCATGCCTATGTTCATAAGCCGGACCGGCCGCATTGTCTAATCCTTGCCCTCTATATTGAACCGATCTGGCTGGCAGAGTTCCGAAAGAACTGGGCCTCGTCCGGCGATACCGGGTTCTTCGCATCCGCCACAGGTGCCATAACGCTAAAAATCCGCAAATTGTCGATGGCGCTGGCCACGTCCATGATCCATGCGCCGACGGATGTCGTAGAGCACGAGAAATTGCTCGGTGACCTGATGATCGCTGTGATCGAACGCTTTACAGAATGGCGCAGTGTCGGGGCGGGACTGCGCGAGGCGGCGCGCGTGCAATCGGTGGACTGGCGCGTACGAAAAGCCATAGCCATGATCCGACGCGAACCGGGCGAGGTCGACAATATCGAGCGACTGGCGGCAGAGGCAGGCATGAGCCGCGCCAATTTCTTCCGTGTGTTCGAAGCCTCGACCGGCGTAAGCCCGCGCGTCTTTCTGAATGTTGTGCGACTGGAACAGGCCATTTTCGGCACAGTCAATAGCGATATGAGTTTCGGCCAAATGTCCGATAAGCTCGGCTTTTCCACCCAAGCGCACTTTACCCGCTTCTTCCGCGACCACGCCGGCGTTGCGCCCAGCCAGTTTCGGTCCATCGCCCGGATCGGGGATATAGGCGAAGCCTTCCATCTTTGAGACTCTAGGGTAAATTCTGCGATGCCGCGGTATCGATTTACAGCCGGATTGTAGTCCATCGTCCCTGATAAGAGCTTGAATACGCTCATCAGGGAGGCTGCCATTAATGGCATTTGATACAAAGACAGCGGACGTGGAAGAGCGCATCGAGGATGGCGCGCTCCTGTCTGGATCGGCACAATTCATTGATGACCTGCCCTTTGCCGTAGGCACGTTGCACGCCGCTATTCTGCGCTCTCCTCATGCCCATGCCAGCATTGTCTCGATAGATAGTAGTCGCGCCCGCGCCTTGCCCGGTGTGGCTGCCGTAATCGACGGCACCGCCCTGGCCAAGGTGTCGGAACCGCTGATGGTCGGCGTCAAAATTCCGATCAAGTGCTGGCCGATGGCTGTGGATCGCGCGCGATATGTCGGGGAACCGGTGGTGGTTGTGCTGGCCGAAGACCGTTATGTTGCCGAAGATGCGCTTGACCTGATCGAGGTGACCTACACCCCGTTACCGCCGGTGATCGACCCTGAGGCCGCCTTGGACATGAACGCGTATGTCCTGCACGAAGAACTTGAAAACAACCTCGGTTCGGAACGCACATTCCGCTATGGTGACCCAGAATCCGCCCGCGAGGCTGCTCCACGCTGCATCGCGGTCAAGGTCCGCTATCCCCGCAATTCCTGCACGCCGATGGAAACCTACGGGGTTCTGGCCGAATACGATCCGCACGGTACCGGATATGACATTCAGGCGAACTTCCAGGGTCCGTTTTCGATTCATCCCGTAATCGCGCGTGCGCTGAAGGTTCCTGGAAGCAAGCTGCGACTGCGCACCCCGCCGAATTCCGGCGGCAGTTTCGGGGTCAAGCAGGGAGTATTCCCCTATATCGTTCTGATGGCTGCCTGCGCCCGCATCGCGGCCCGCCCCGTGAAGTGGATCGAAGACCGTCTTGAGCACCTTACCGCGTCGGTGTCTGCGACCAACCGCGTCGTCGAACTGCAAGCCGCCGTCGAGCCGGACGGCCGCGTGACGGCTCTGTTCTGGGATCAGATCGAAGATGTCGGAGCCTATCTGCGTGCCCCTGAACCGGCAACGCTCTACCGGATGCACGGTAATCTTTGCGGTGCTTACGACATTGCGAACCTTTCGGTTCGAAACCGGATCGTGATGACCAACAAGACGCCAACTGGCCTCAACCGGGGTTTTGGAGGGCCGCAGATCTACTACGCGCTGGAACGGCTAATGCAGAGGATCGCCCACGAACTGGAACTTGATCCGCTTGACGTCATACGCCGCAACCTGATTAGTTCTTTTCCCTACCGGACAGCCAGCGGAACCACGTATGACTCGGGCGATTATGTCCGCGCCTTCGATGTTGCACTGAATGACGGCCGTTATGGCGAGCTGTTGTCTCGACGTGATCTGGCGCGCGCCGCGGGGCGGATCTATGGCATCGGCCTGACTGCCGCAGTCGAGCCGTCTGTTTCGAACATGGGCTATCTTTCCACGGCGCTGACGCCGGCGCAGCGCGCCAAATCTGGCCCGAAAAACGGCGCGCATGCTGCAGCTACGATCTCGCTGGATCCAGTGGGATCTGTGACTGTGCAAATAGACAGCGTGCCGCAAGGACAGGGGCACCAGACGGTAGCGGCGAAACTGGTGAGCGGTGTTCTGGGACTTCGCTCCAAAGATGTCAGGGTTGTTGCCGAATTTGATACCGCCAAGGATGCCTGGTCCATCGCCGCCGGCAACTATTCCAGCCGGTTTGCAGCCTCCACTCTTTCGGCAGTGCAACTTGCCGCCGACAGACTGCGCCATCGCCTCGCGCGGATCGCTGCGGGGCAACTGAACGGCCGGCCGGAAGATATCGTCTTTGCCGGAGGGCGCGTACATCTGAATGGCAACCCTGAAGCCAGCATATCCTTTGCGCGTATCGCCTCGGCCAGCCATTGGGCTCCGGGAACGCTGCCCGACGATATGGACCCCGTAGTTCGTGAAACAGCGATCTGGTCGCCCGGAGAATTGGCGGCACCTACTGGCGAGGATGGGATCAACTCCTCGCTGTGTCATTCCTTTATCTTTGATTTCTGTGGTGTAGAGATCGACGCGGTCTCCGGTCAGGTTCGGGTCGACCGTTATGTTACTATGCATGACTGTGGGCGCGTTCTGCATGCCGGCATGGTCGAAGGACAAATTCGCGGCGCTTTCGCGCAGGCGATCGGCGCATCTCTGTTCGAAGAGTTCGCCTACGGTCCGGACGGCGCCTTTCTGGCAGGCACCTTCGCGGATTATCCGGTGCCGACCGTTCTGGAAATCCCGACCTTGGATATCCTGCATATCGAAACGCCGTCGCCGCTGACGCTGACCGGTGCCAAAGGTGTCGGAGAGGGCAACTGCATGTCGACGCCGGTCTGCGTAGCCAATGCCGTCGCCGACGCACTGGCGCCGAAGTGTGGCGCGGTCGACCTTGTCCTGCCGCTGACGCCCGCGCGTATTGCCGAATTTCTGGACGCCGAACCTGCAGCACCGGAAGGCTACCAACCCGCCGCACCTACGACAGGCAAGGGCCTGACGGGGCGGGGCAGAGCCAAGGTGTCCGCGTCGCCACAGGCAATCTGGGATCTGTTGATGGACCCGGAACAACTTGCAGCGATTATTCCAGGGGCCCACGGCGTCACCCGGCCTAGCGAAGATCGGTTCAGCGCCGATGTGACCCTTGGTGTTGGCCCGGTAAAGGGCCGCTACAAGATCGATGTCGCGCTCAGCGAGCTTGATCCGCCAAGCTCCGCCCTCTTGACGGGGCGTGCCGCCGGTGCGCTTGGCATGGGTGAGGGAACGGGACGCGTCAGTTTGACCGTGCTGCCTGATGGCGGAACCGAGATCGCCTATGAATACGAAGCCCGTGTCGGTGGCAAGGTCGCCTCCGTGGGCGGTCGCCTGCTGGATGGTGCGGCGCGCATCGTGCTCGGGCAGTTCTTTACGGCCCTAGGTCGTCGGGCCGGTGGCCAGCGGAGTCTTTTTGCACGTCTGTTCGTATGGATCGGAGATGGTAAATGAAACCTGCTCCCTTTGACTATTTGCGGGCTGGCACGGTTCAGGAGGCACAGGCAGCGCTGGCTGCCGAAGGCGAAGGCGCCCGGGTCATCGCCGGTGGCCAGTCGCTGGTCGCAATGCTGAACATGCGCCTTGCGCGGCCGACCCTGCTTGTGGACGTAATGCATGTGGCGGGCGGTGCCGAGATACGAGTTGAGCGCGGTCAACTGGTCGTGCCCTTCGCCGTGCGTCAAGCGTCTCTTTTAAATCGACAGGATCTCCTGTCGGAAGTGCCCTTGCTGGCCGCCGCTCTGCCGTGGGTCGGTCACGTCCAAACACGGGCACGGGGTACGGTTTGCGGCTCTGTCGCGCATGCTGATCCGTCTGCGGAAATCGCTTTGGCTCTGGTGGCCCTCGACGGCACGGTACATCTGCGCGGGCGCCGTGCGCGCCGCCTTCCCGCTGCCGAATTTTTCACTGGTATGATGCAGACGGCCGCCAGACCGGACGAGATGATCGAAGCGGTCAGCTTCCCGCTCTCCCAAGAAGGCACCGGACACGCGTTCAACGAGGTAGGCATACGCCACGGCGATTTTGCCATTGTTTCCGTTGCCGCAATCGCCACCGGCGACCGACTACGGCTAGCCATCGGCGGCGTCAACGACACGCCGCTGGTGCGCGATTGGTCCTCGCTGGATGAGCGGCAGGTCGACGACGCGCTCAACGATCTCGCTTGGTCGCTCGATGCCCGCAACGATCTCCACGCCACCGCCCGCTACCGCCGGGATCTTGTGCGGCGACTGGGGCGCAAAACCATAACGGAGGCCCGCCAATGCGCCGCCTGATTGCTGACCAAACGCATGCCATCAGTCTGAAACTGAATGGAAAACCGGTACATGCAGAGGCGGAGCCCCGCATGCTGCTGTCCGATTTTATTCGCCACGTTCTTGGCGCCAAGGGCACCCATGTTGGCTGTGAACACGGCGTCTGCGGAGCGTGTACGGTGCGCATGGACGGCGGCCTCGCCCGTAGCTGCCTGACACTGGCAGTGCAGGCCGACGGAGCCGAAATCGAAACCGTGGAACATCTGGCACCAGAGCCAGGCTCCCTGTCCGTCCTGCAAAATTCATTTCGCCGTCATCATGCACTGCAATGCGGGTTTTGCACGGCGGGTATCCTAATGTCTCTCGACACACTGTTGCGCGGTCATCCTGAGGCTGGCGAAACCGAAATCCGCGACGCGCTTGCCGGCCATCTGTGTCGCTGTACCGGATACGAGCCGATTGTCACTGCCGCGATGGAAGCGGCTAAAATTCTGCAAAAGGAGCGTTTGAATGCTTGATCTCGGCAGATCATTTCTGGCCTCTGTGGCCCGTGACCCGAATGCAGTTGCGCTGGTTGATGGCGACCTTCAATTGACCTACGCCGAATGGCTGCCGCGTGTCGCGGCTCTGGCCGATGGATTGCACCGCGTGGGTCTGAAAAAGGGCGATCGGTTGGTCACGGCCCTGCAAAACACCGTAGACGCGGCAACGCTACACTGGGCCTGCCAGTTTGCGGGCGTGGTCATCGTTCCGATCAACTGGCGTGTGACACCGGATGAACTTGATTTCGTGCTGGATGACGCAGAAGGCACGGCGCTAGTTTTCGACGCCTCCAGCGAAGACGCTGTCAAAGGTTCGCTCAGGGCTCCGGGAATGCCGTGGATTTCTGTTGGAGCCAACTGCGCGGACGCAACCGATATCGCCGAATTGTACCAGGCTCAGGCCGACGCGACGCCCGCGGCCGGACCGGACGACCTGTCTCTGATGTTCTACACCTCCGGTACCACGGCGAAGCCAAAGGGCGTGCCGCGAAGGCACCGAACCGAACGCGCTGCAGCGTTGGCGCATGTGGCACAGAACCTAATGCCGCAGGGTGAGCGCACGCTAGGCGTCATGCCTCTCTATCATACGATGGGTGTGCGGTCGCTGCTGGCTGTGATGTTGCTGGGAGGACGCTTTGTCTGCCTGCCGCGTTTTCATGTGAAAACTGCGCTTCGATTGATAGAGGATCACGCTATTTCAAGCCTTTATCTGGTTCCGACGCTCTATCACGATATGCTGGCGCATGAAGATTTCGCAACGACTGACATCTCCTCGGTCCGCAGGCTGGGCTTTGCCGGCGCGTCGATGACTGACGGACTGTTGCGCCGTCTGAACGTCGCTTTCAAGCCAGACCTGTTCGTCAACCACTATGGTTCTTCAGAAGTTTACACGTTTTCAATCAACCAGAATGCAACTCTCAAACAGGGCTCTGCCGGACGCGCCGGTTTGAATCAGCATCTGCGTATAGTGACCGTCGGCAGCGGCGACCCGAGGGCCGAGGTGAGCGCAGGCCAAGAAGGCGAGATCATCGCAACCCTGGCAGGGGATGAGGCCTTTGAAGGATACTGGCGCCGGCCCGAGTCAGACGCCAAGGCGCTGCGCGACGGATGGTATTTCACAGGTGACCTGGGCCGTATGGATGCGGACGGCGACCTGTTCGTGACCGGCCGTGTGGATGACATGATCATATCGGGCGGGGAGAACGTCAGCCCGGTCGAGGTTGAAAGCTGCCTGTCCTTACTGCCAGGCGTCAGCGAATGTGCGGTTGTCGGGATGCCGGATGAACGTTGGGGCAATGTCGTAACCGCCTTCGTGCGCCGCTCCGGCCCGATAACGCCTGATGAAATCGACAGTCACTGCCGGAATTCGGGGCTTGCCGGATACAAGCGACCCCGCCGCATCGTCTTTGTCACCGATCTGCCGAAATCGCCGGTCGGTAAGCTGCTGCGCCGCGTTCTGGCGACCGGCAAATACAACCCCGAAACCACTGACGCCTCTGGTGTCGAGAAATAGCCTTTCAGGAGAAAATAATGACCGACACTTCAACAGACTCCCGCCTAAGCGACCTTGACGGGTTCCGGGTCGAGATTGACCCGGAACGCCAACGCGGCGACATCATTCTGTCTCGCCCGCCGATGAACGTCATTTCGATGGGGCAGCGGGACGAGCTTCGGGTGGCTTTCGAGGAACTGGATGCGGACGATCGGGTCCGGGTTATTGTCCTGCGCGCCGAGGGGGACAATTTCTCGTCGGGCGGTTACATCAGAGGTTTCCTTGATGCCTCGCCCGAGCATGTCAGCCATCTTGCGGACAATATCGCCGCGCCCTGGCGCTGCGCGAAACCTGTGATTGCGGCCAATCAGGGCTACACGTTCGGCGTCGGCTTTGAAATTTCGCTGGCATGCGACTTCCGGATTGCCACGCCCGGCACGCGCTATGCCCTGCCGGAACAGAAGCTCGGCCAGATTCCTGGCTCTGGCGGGTCCGCCCGCCTGATGGGCCTGATCGGCCTTGCCCGCACCAAAGACGTCGTCATGCGCTCGCGCCGGATATCCGGCGAGCAGGCGCGCGACTGGGGCATTGTCGTCGACTGCGTGGCAGTTGACCAACTGGTCGCAGCGACCGACGCGCTGGTTGCAGAGCTGGTGGTGTTTTCGCCGCTGGCGCAACGCACGGCCAAGAAACTTCTGAACGACAGCGAGAATGCGACTGTCGCCACAGGAATTGAGTTGGAGGGCCACTGTTATAGCCGCCTGCGCCAATCCGAAGATTTCGCAGAAGGCGTTCTCGCTTTTCACGAAAAACGCAGCCCAGCATTCCGCGGATGCTGAATGAAACACCTAAAAACTTCTGGGAGGAAACCTGATGAAACATAACCTTTTAACGACGACAACAATAGCGATGCTGCTGGCGTCCAGCGCCTACGCGCAGGAAACTATCAAGATCGGTGTGCTTACGCCTCTGTCCGGCACCTATGCCGGCATCGGTCAGCAGGTCCGCTGGGGCATAGACCAGTCGGTGGAAGAGATCAACGCTGCCGGCGGGATCGCTGGTCGTCAGATCGAACTTGTCTATGAGGACAGTGAGGCAAATCCCGCCGTTGCCGTCACCAAGGCAGAGAAACTGTTCACGGTCGACAACGTTGACTTCTTAACCGGTACCGTCAATTCCGGAGCCACGCTGGCTGTGGGCCAAGTCGCTGATCGGGCCGACAAGCTGATCGCGACGACCGTGTCGTTTTCAGATGCGATCACCGGTTCCGGTTGTTCACCGAACGTCTTTCGAGTCAACGCCCGCGCGGGCCAGCAATCGGAGGCGCTTGCGGCATGGCTAAAGCAGGAAAAACCGGGAGCAAAAGTCTATTACCTTGGTCCGGACTATGAAATGGGCCGCTCCACCGTCGCCGCGTTCAAAGAGAGAGCCGAAAGTGTCGGTGCGACATCGACCGGCGAGGTTTTTGCTCCGCTCGACTCAAAGGACTATTCGCAGTATTTCGGTCAGTTGCGTGCGGCACGTCCCGATGTCCTCTATACATCGGTCGCCGGCAATGACACCGTGCGTCTGTTCACACAAATGAACGATTTCGGCGTTAGCGAAGGCCTCACCATCCTTGGTGCATCGGGTACCGTGACAGCGCAGAACATCAATGCGATCGGTGCTGCGGCCGAAGGGTTCATTACCGGCGTTGGGTATTCCGTGCTTATCGACTCCCCGGAGAATAAAGCCTTTACCGAGGCATTCCGCGAGAGGAACGGTGCTGATCCGGACCTGTACGGTGCCGACAGCTATGGTTTGCTGTTCGCCTACAAGGCGGCTGTCGAAGCTGCGGGTGCAACAGACACCGACTCGGTCCGCGCCGCGCTGGAAGGTCTGTCCTGGGAAACGCCGCAAGGCACCAAGACCATTCGGGCAGGCGACCATCAGGCGATACAGCCGATGTATGTCGTTGAAGTAAAGAACGGCCAGTTCACCATCGCAAGAAGTATCGCCGGCGAAGATGCCATCGGTCCTGACACCTGCGACAAATTCTGAGCGCCCTATGCCCGATCTGATCTCATATCTCCAATTCGTGCTGGCACCACAGATGCTTAATGGCCTTGCGTTGGGGGTCTCGGTGATCCTTGTGGCACTTGGACTGACGATTATCTTTGGGCTTCTGGACGTAATTAACATGTCCCACGGCGAGTTCTACGCCGTGGGAGCCTTCGGTGCGCTGGCGCTTTCCGCCCTGGGTTTCAACTACTGGGTGCTGATCGCGCTGGTCCCGATCCTAATGATCCCAATCGGGGTGCTGACGGAACGCTTTCTGATCCGCCGGGTCTATGATGGCGGGGACAGGCATGTGTCGACCCTGCTGCTGACCTTCGGTCTGGGCATGATTGCCGAAGACCTTCTGAAGATCGTATTCGGCCCCAACACGCATCGCCCCGAAAACCCGTTGCCAGGTGCCACGGAGGTTTTGGGTGTTTTCATCCCTACCTACAGGCTGTTTCTTATTGCAATCGGTGCCGTGGTGATCGTTGCGGTGGCGCTGGTAGTCTATCGTACCCGTCTGGGCGCGATGGTCCGCGCCGCAGCCTTTGATCGCAATATGGCGGCTTCGCTGGGCGTCCGTGTCGGTTGGGTCTATTCAGGCGCTTTTGCCTTTGGCGTGGCCCTGGCCGGTCTGGCAGGGGTTTTGCTGGCACCGATCTATTCGGTCTTCCCGACAATGGGTCATGACTTCATCCTGATGGCCTTTACCGTCGTTATCGTCGGCGGCATGGGATCGATCTGGGGTGCAGTAATCGCTGGGGTCCTGCTGACGCAGGTCCAGGCCATTTCAAGCTTGGTCATTTCGCCCGTCTGGGCCGATCCGATTGTCTTCGGCGTCATGGTCCTTGTTCTTATGTTCCGCCCGCAGGGCATATTCGGGAGGATCGGTCATGCATGATCGTCTAGATATATCCATGCGCGCAAACCACGTGTTCTTTGGGATTCTGGTTATTGTGGCGCTTGTTTTCGCAGCTTTCGCCAGCTTCAGCGGCGACGTTTTCTATCTGCGCCTTGCGACCGAGGCGCTGATCCTTGGGGGTCTGGCGCTATCGATCGACATCCTTCTAGGGTTCACCGGTCTTCTGTCTCTTGGGCAGGCGCTCTATTTCGGTATCGGGGCATATGTCTCAGCGCTTGTACTGCGCGAGGAGCCGTCGTTCTGGCTCGCCATGGGCGCAGCGGGCGTCTGCGTCCTGCTGGCCGGTATTGTCGGCGGGCTTATCGCCAACCGTGTGCGCGGCGTCTATTTCGCGCTGATAACCTTTGGCATGGCGCAGGTCGTCGCCAAGGTTGTCTATAACAGTCGGGAACTGGGAGCCTCAGATGGCCTAATTGGCATTCCCGTGATCGAAATTCCGCTCGGCTTAATCACTCTGTCAGCAGGCGATCCACTGGGGTTCTTCCTGCTTACGCTGGTGATCATAACGCTGCTCTATTCCGTGTCGGCTTACCTGCTGGGGACGCCGTTCGGCCGGATCATCATTGCGCTGAAAGCCAATGAAAAGCGCGTGCCTTATCTGGGGTATTCGACATGGGCTGCCAGAATGGCCGCCTATGTGCTTGCGGCTGTAATCGCCGGGCTTGCCGGCGCGCTCTATCCGATGCTGCGCGGGTTCGTCTCGCCGGAACTGCTGTTCTTCGCGACATCGGGCGATGCGCTGATCATGGTGATCGTCGGCGGTGCCGGCACTCTGGCCGGCGCGATTTGGGGCGCAGTGATCCTGACCATGCTGAAGTCCGTTATCGGAAGTTGGACAGAACACCACCTGATCGTGATTGGCCTGATCTTTATGAGTGCGATCCTGTTCATGCCCAAGGGCATAGTTGGCATGTTGAAGCCTTTCGTCGAACGCAACCTGTTGCGCAACAGCGCAAGGCAACCCAAGCCTGAGCCGGAAAGGACGGCGCTATGACCGATATCATGCAAGTGGAGGGTCTGTGCATTGCCTTTGGTGGGCTTAAGGCCGTTGACGGCGTCAGTTTTACTGCCGAACGCAATAAAATCACCACGGTGATCGGCCCGAACGGTGCAGGCAAAACTACGTTGTTCAACCTGATTTCCGGCGCTCTTAAACCGAGTGGCGGGCGCGTTATCATCAAAGGCAAAGATGTGACCGGGAAGGGGCCTGCGGCCCTGCAGGAGGCCGGCCTGGCCCGGTCTTTCCAGATCACTAACCTGTTCTTCGAGATGACCGTCCGGGAAAACCTGCGCCTTGCCGCCCAGCGTCTGGAGCCGCTCGGGCAGGCCTTGCTGCCTCTGCGCAGACACGGTCGCGCGGCGGACAAGGTCACCGCACTGATCGAGCGGTTCGGTTTTGCGGAAAAGGCGCATGAAATTGTCGCGGCTCTCAGCCACGGGGAACAACGGCGGCTGGAGATCGCGATGTGTCTGGCTTCTGAACCCCAGGTCCTGATGCTCGACGAACCGACCCAGGGGATGAGCCACGGCGACACCGAGGATACGGCGCAGTTGATCCGCAGTCTGACTGACGAAGTAACGATTCTGCTGATCGAGCATGACATCGGCCTGGTGATGTCCCTGTCGGACCACGTGGTGGTCATGCATCAGGGCCGCAAGCTGGCCGAAGGCATACCGGCAGAGGTTCGCGCCGACAGTGCGGTCCAGGCTGCCTATTTTGGACACGGGTGAGAGATATGCTTAAAATTGATCAATTGCATGCACATTACGGACTTGCCCATGTCTTGCAAGGTGTCAGCCTCACGGCAGATGCCGGCGAGGTTATCGGCCTGTTCGGACGCAACGGCGTCGGGAAGACGACGTTTTTCAAAACCATCGCCGGGTGGCTGCGCCCGACAGACGGTTCCGTCACGCTGGATGGCGAGACGTTGACCGGGCATTCGCCCGATGCCATAAATCGTGCGGGCGTGGCCATAGTTCCCGAGGATCGCCGAATCTTCCCCGGCCTGTCCGTCGAGGAAAATCTGGTGCTTGGCCTGATGGGCCGCAAGGGCGGCAGCAGTAAGTCGCATCTAGACACGGTTTATGACCGGTTTCCCCGCCTTGCGGAGCGCCGCAAACAGGCCGGAAACACCCTGTCTGGCGGCGAGCAGCAGATGCTGGCGATGGCTCGTGTCATGGTGGCCGAACCGCGTGTCGTCCTGATCGACGAGCCCTCGGAAGGCTTGGCACCGATGATCGTTGCCGAGGTTTTCGCCATCATCCGCGAAATGCGCGAAGCCGGAACCATCGTCCTGCTGGTGGAGCAAAACGTCCACGAGGCGATTTCGCTTTGCGACAGATTCATGGTGCTGGAACGCGGTCAGGCGATCCTGACGGGCGAGGGCGACGATGATGACGACCGCAAGCGCCTGATCGACGTTCTGGCGGTATAGATATCAAGGTGCGGTTCAAATCTGCAAAAACTCGGATGGTCCGGACGGCGCGCGGCTCTTTGGAGGTTGCCGAGTTCGGGCAGGGCGCGCCGGTGGTCCTGTTGCACCATGGATTCGGAACGTGGGCCTCTTTGATCCGGCTTGGCGAACGGTTGGCTGATAATGGCCGGAGGGTCATTGCCTACTCGCGCGCCGGATGCGGCAAAAGCCCGGCGCGTTCCGGCTTCGGGCCAGGCTAGCTACATTATGAGGGAGCATTTGCGCTGCCGGCTTTGCTGGATGCGCTCGGGATCGACAAAGTTGATCTGCTGGGACATTCGGACGGCGCGACCATAGCTTTGATAGCCGCCGCATATCATCCCGACCGTGTGGATCGCGTCATTGCAATCGCCCCGCATGTTTTCGTGGAGTAACGCTCCGTGGATGGCGTTCGCGCGCTTGCCTCCCGCGACGCGACGCCTGAATTTCTGACGCGTCTTGCGAACAGGCACATTGATCTTGATGCTGCATACAGGCCCTGGCGCGATCTGTGGCTGTCCGAAAGCTTTCGGTCATGGTCTATTGAACCGCTCTTGAGGGATATTCGGGCTCCACTGTTGTTGCTGCAAGGAACAGCGGATGAATTTGGCACTGAAGAACAAGTCAAACGCATCGTTGCCGCCGGTTCCGGTTCTGCGTCAAGCAGGATGCTGGAGGGATTGGGCCACAGTCCTCATTTACAGCAGCCAGATATGGTATTCGGCATAATTGCCGACCATCTGGGGCTGGATTGACCGTGCAATGTCCGTCGGCAGAGTTCTTGGGTCGAATGGGCGGCGTCAGGGGAAACTTGATGCCGTTGGCTTAATAACTGGGCAGATGGCGCTGTCAGTGGAGGCTTGGTTGAGGAGGGCGGGTCAGTCGGTTACAGTGCAATGTAGCTCCGTCTGCTTCGGGCTCGATTCAAACCACCGTTGCGGCGCGAACGTAGGTCCGGTCTGAATTGGCGAACGGCAAGTACCGCCCGCCAACATGGTTCAAATGTCGATTTGCTCGGCGATGCTCAGCGCATCTTCAAGTTCGACGCCAAGATATCTGACTGTGCAGTCAACCTTGGTATGTCCGAGCAGAAGTTGAACCGCTCTGAGATTTCCGGTTTTTCGGTATATCTCCGTTGCTTTGGTCCGGCGCAGCGAATGTGTGCCGTATCCACTAGGTTCCAGCCCTATCGCCGCCACCCAATCTCGCACAAGCCGTCCATATTGGCGTGTTGAGATGTGCGGGCGGTGGTGAAATCGGCTGGGAAATATGAAACGGCAGCCGATCATTTCCGGCGACTTGACCCACGAGGCAATCGTATCGCGCGTGTTTTCAGAGAGTTCGAACTGAACGGGCAGCTTGGTTTTGCTCTGGATCACAGACACGCGTTCGCGAACGCGATCATCCCTCACCAAGTCGGTGACGGCCAGTTTCACCAAATCGCATCCGCGAAGTTTGCTATCAATTGCCACATTGAACAGCGCAAGATCGCGCAGGTTGCCCGCCAATTCGAGACGCGCGCGGATCGCCCAGACCTGTTTCGGCAGGAGCGGTCGTTTCTGGCCGATGATTCGGCCTTTGTTCCAGGCTTTGCGTTTCGGGGTGACAGCTGGAAGTTGGACTCTTGGCATGATTTGCCCTCCGGTCCACCCTCCATCCCCAGACATCAGCACCGCGCTGACGATGTCATCGTACAAGCGGAGTGAATGCCTGCTCTCGGAAGTCAGCCGAGAACACCATTTCTGCCGATGCATTCGGCGGCAGTGAGCCCACTTTGCCGTTTTCTGTGGCGCAGCGAATGTCGGGTTCAGAGAAAATGACAAATTGGCCCTCGAAATTCCGGCCCAGGCCGGACCTTGATGAAAGGCGGGACTAACGGCAACTTGAGACCAAAATGCTGATTTGCACGCACCTTGCTATCAGTTCTGTGTGAAAAACGTCTATTCCCATAAAGTTGCTTAAACCTTTCATACGCTGTCTAATGTTGTGTATGAAAAACGTTCTCCAAACGTCGTCGCTTGTCCTTTTGGTGCTGCTAACGCTTCCCTTTGCGATTTATGCCACAAAATTTGCGCAGGGCGGTCTGCTGGATGCCCTGCCCGAGCCGCACTACATACGGTCCGATAATCCTATCGCCAATCTGTCTATTTTTAGCCATATGGCCGCTGGAGCGGCTATTACAGTGCTGGTGCCGCTCCAATTGATCGCTTTATTGCGGCGGCGTTTGCCCGCGCTGCACCGCTGGTCGGGGCGGCTTATCATCATTGCTGCTGTTGCGACCGCGGTGGGTGGGCTCGTCTACATTCCACTGAGGGGCACAATCGGTGGAACGCCCATGAATATCGGTTTTTCACTCTACGGGGTACTGGTTCTGCTGACCGCCATGCAGACAATCCGTTACGCGAGGGCAAGGCGCTTCGCGGATCACTACGCTTGGGCATTGCGTTTTTTCTGGCTGGCTTTGGGTTCTTGGTTCTACCGTGTCCACTATGGCCTTTGGTATCTGGCCACTAACGGTCTATGGTCCAACCCCCAATTCACAGGAGGGTTTGATCTGGTACAAAGCGTGGGGTTCTTTCTGCCTTATCTCATCGGCGCAGAAGTTTACCTGCGCATCAAACAGAACAGTGGACGTCATTCCTTGGCGACGCAGGGTTAAAGTTCACTGTCACAGATACTGTTTCATTGGTAACCCGGACAACAAACCGGCCAAGAAACAGTGTCGGCGCGGGTTGCCTTCACTGGATGAGATCAGCACCGTTTCCCGCAGTCCCTTCACCGGAGCTGCCAGAAATCTGCGACGCGCCGAATGGGTTCTGTCGCAAACTTTTTTGACTTTCGCCGGATCACGTGATGCAGCAGTAATTTTGCGGCAGAGGTGGCGGACGATAGGGGCGGAGCGATGGTTGACTTCAAGGGCGTACATTTCCCAAAGGAAGCGATCTTGTACGCCGTGTTCTTCTATCTGCGCTACCCTGGTTCCTACCGCGAGCTCGAGGAGATCATGGAGGAGCGTGGCGTTGATGTTGATCATGGGACGCTGAACCGTTGGGTGGTTAAGTTTGCGCCGCTGCTGGCGGCACAAGCGCAATCCCGCAAGAAGCCAACGGCTGAATCTTGGCGCATGGACGAAACCTACATCAAGGTTAAGGGCAAATGGACCTACTATTACCGAGCGGTCGACAAGACAGGAAAAACCCTTGATTTCATGCTGTCTGAGCGCCGCGACAAGGCTGCGGCCCGTCGGTTTTTCAAGCGCGCGATTGGCACGAACGGCGTGCCTGACCGTGTTGTCATCGACAAAAGCGGCGCTAATCTGGCGGGTCTGCAAAGCGTCAATGTGATCCTGAAGTTCACGGGCTCATGCAACACCATCAAGATACTGCAGGTTAAATACCTCAACAACATCATCGAACAAGATCATCGCTTCATAAAGCGGATCACGGGCCCAATGCTTGGCTTCAAGGCCTTCCATTCTGCCGAGGCGACCTTGGCTGGGATCGAGACCACGCATATGATCCGAAAGGGGCAGCTCCATGCCAACGGCCTCACCGCATTTCAGCAGTTTGCTGCGCTCGCAGCATAGTTATGTCCGGGCGATGCCCGCACTCAAACTCCAACAAAATTTGCGACAGAACCGCCTATTGGTCATGTTGGTGCGCTTCAGATTGATACGGCCGAGCCGCCCGAATTGACGTGGACGATCTGGGAGGATGCATATGAAGGAAAGGGTTATGCTATTGAAGCCGTAACTGCCTACCTTGCGCATGTCCCCAAGGTTGACTCTTTTGCTGAAATGCTGATCCGCATAGAGAACAAAAATCAACGTTCTCTGCGACTTGCCGATCGCATAGGCGCAACACGAGACGAAATTGCGGTTGCGCCGCATTGGATGCCGACAGCCGTTACGTTGCGCCTCAGAGTTACGAACAATGGGTAGGCTTGCGTCAACGCAACAGTCGATTCTGCTCTTGAGTGTCAGCGATCCAGTTCATCATTTTTTCTCTAGGAGCGCCAAAATATCCCGATGGCCTGTTGGCATCAAAGATATGTTTTTTTGGGTCAAAAACACTTGGCCCCCGCGCCGACTTCTCTTTGATCCAAACAGCAGCGATATTTTGCATTTCGTCGAGTTCAGCAATGTAATCCGCCATAGGGCCCCCCAGCCATAGTTTGTAACACTAGGATGACGATATTTCGGTGTCATATGATTCTGCAAGCGTTGAAGATGAGCATTGAGCGAGCCTTGCTGGTCACCGAGATGTCCTAAAGGCAACCTATGCAGTTTGGTCAAAATCGAATTTCGTCAGAAGTGCCGATAGACGATGTCTGTTGGGTCCGGCTTTGCAGCAGTGTCATCTTGAGTCGCGCCTAAACGCTCAGCTAGTCTGCGCGAGCGTTCATTTTGAGGGTCGACATAACTTACGAGAGAACGAAATGCCCCCGCCTGTTGTGCCCAGTTGCGCAATGCTGTGGCGGCTTCGAAGGCGATGCCTTGTCCTTCGACTTTGGGGAAAACCAGCCAGCCCAGTTCATGTTCTGGGAAAAGTGGCCTGGCATTAATCCCGACCTGTCCAAGGCATAGACCCGTTTGCCGATCTTCAATCATCAGGGCACCGCAGCCGCAAAAATCCCATTGCGCATGATCGGAGCAAAACACTCCCCAAGCGGCTGTGGTCGTAAACGGGCCGCCCATGTATTTTGCGCGCTCGGATTGCATGCAAGTGGCATAAGGCAGCCAATCTTCAAACGTCATTCGACGCAACTTCAGGCGGCTGGTGTGAAGAAGTGGGATCTCTGTCATGTACAATACGTTTCTATTTTTGGATTGGCCCTTCTCAAACTGCCAGACCAAGATCACTCAGGGATTTGAAGCCCTTAGGGATGTCGGCCTTGTTGCGCAGTTCAAGCACCAGATTCGGGGCGCTCTCGATTGTCGCTAGTGCGCGAAAAACGGCAGTCCATTCGATTTCCCCTTCCCCCGGGGCCCAGTGGCGGTCGGCATGGCCATCGACGTCTTGCAGATGGACATGGGCAAGCTGCGCACCGGCATCAGTGATAAAGTCGGCGACGGGCGGGGCACCAGACATGCGACGGGCTAACTGAGCGTGCCCGGTGTCGATG
>NZ_CBFFKI010000001.1:0-98013 GCF_965641905.1 Sulfitobacter sp. SH22 | reverse complement strand
TTGTTCCTGGGTCGCACCGAAATGGCCCACAACAACCGATGATCAAAGAAACAAGGCCGCGTATTTCGTCGGGCAGTTGGGGCACGGTGCCCTTGCCAGACAGAACCCTAATGGTTCTCGCATTCGCCAAAACAACCCATGTGATAATTGGTTTCATTCGTGCCTCTGCAATTGCATTCGACACGGGTTTCACAGATCGCGGGCACGTAAAGGTGATAAAGGTCAATTGTGCCTTGCTCATGCCTGACTGTATTTGGCAGGGTAGCCAAAAGGAACATCATTCATGAACAATTCCGACGAAGACAGCGCCGTATTACACGCGATCCTTGAGGCTGCGGTGGATGCTATCATCGTGGCGGACCAGAAAGGCAGGATCCTGCGGGCCAATCCGGCGGCGGCCAAAATGTTCAAATATGAAGCTTCCGAAATGGTCGGGCAAAGTCTGAACATGCTGATGCCAGAGGCGGTGGCTGATCTTCATGACGGTTATATGTCCCACCATATCGAGACTGGCGAAAAGCGGATCATCGGAATCGGCCGTGATGTCGAGGGGCTGCGCAAAGACAAATCTGTATTTCCGCTGCATCTGTCGGTCGGTCATTCAAAGGTTGGCAACAAACCTATATTCATCGGTATCCTGCACGATCTGACACGCCGCAAGGCGACCGAAGACGCGCTTGCGCGGTCACAGCGGCTGGATGCGATCGGCCAGATGACAGGCGGTATTTCCCACGATTTCAACAACCTTCTGACGGTCATTATTGGCAATCTTGAACTGCTTGGAATGCGTGGCGCAAATGCGCGGCAGCTCCCCTTAATCACGGACGCGCTTGAGGCGGCGGAATTGGGCTCGGATTTGACGTCGCGGTTGATGATCTTTGCGCGCAAAAGCAATTTGCAGCCACAAAGGGCGGACCTGCGCGAAATCTGCTCGGACACGCTCGCGCTGCTTCAGCGGACAGTGGGAGCGACCATTGATATCAAAACCGACTTTGCCGAACATCTGGATGCGGTCATGGTTGACGCCGCGCAACTGCAATCCGCGCTGGTGAACCTTGCCCTGAACGCACGCGACGCGATGGGCACAGGTGGTAAATTGCTTGTCTCCATCCGGAACGTGACGATTGACGACGCCTATATGGCACAAGAAGCCGATATGGAGCCCGGTGATTATGTACGTTTGAGTGTCAGCGATGATGGCACCGGTATGAGCATGGAAGCGCAGCGCCGCGCGTTCGAGCCGTTCTATACGACCAAATCGGATAATGGCGGCACAGGTCTGGGTCTGGCGATGGTGTACGGGTTTGTACGGCAATCGGGCGGTCATGTGACGCTATATAGCGAATTGGATCTGGGAACCAGTTTCGGTCTCTACTTTCCTGCCGTGAAACAGCCCGATGTGCATCATACGTTCGGCGCATCTGCCTATCACAAGCCAAAGCCAAAAAACGGCACCGGGCAGACCATTCTTATCGTCGAGGACAACCCCAAAGTGCGCAAGCTGTCGATCGAGCGCATTCGCGACCTTGGGTACATGGTACGAGAGGCAGATTGCGGCGATCAGGCCTATGAGATGCTGAAAACGGATGCCCGGGTTGATCTTGTGTTCTCGGATATCGTGATGCCGGGCACCTTGAACGGGTTTGATCTTGCGGCCAAGATTTCAGTCGAATTCCCAAAGCTCAAGGTGCTGTTAACCTCTGGCTATGCCAGTGATGTGATCAGTGCCGGTTTGGCACATCAAACAATCTTTGAAATCCTTCAAAAGCCATACCGGCAATCTGCATTGGCGCAAAGGCTTCAGGCGCTTCTGACAGATGTATCAGCCGCCTGAATGACTTTCACTTCGCACGCGAATGTATAACCAAATCCGCGCACCGTTTTGATCAGTTTCGGATCTGCAGGGTCGCGCTCGATTTTCTTGCGCAGCCGTGCAATCTGGTTGTCGATGGCGCGGTCCATCGGGTTCCACTCTGTGCCCCCGGTCAGGTCCATCAATAGATCGCGCGACAATACACGCTTGGGTCTGTTCAGAAAAACATCAAGCAGTTTGAAATCACCGCTGGTCAAGCCGCACTCGACGCCGGAGCGGTCCAACAATTTCATCTGGTCCGGGACAGCGACCATGCCATCAAAGGAAAAACAGACGCTATCAGGAATTTGCGGCTTCGCATTTTTCGGCACGTCAGCGGCTTCAGTAGAAGCGGCCATGCCCCTCTCGGCGCGGCGCAACACGCTTCTGATCCGCGCCAGCACTTCGCGGACATGGAACGGTTTGGTGATGTAATCATCTGCACCGACCTCAAGGCCAACAACACGGTCGATCACATCCTCTTTGCCCGTCACCATAATAATCGGAACCTGAGATGTCCGTCTGATCTGACGGGCCACATCAACGCCGTTTTCCGAGCCAAGGTTAATATCCAATGTAATGAGGCTGATAGGTTGGGTCTCAAGAGCCTGTATTACTTCGGCTCCGGTCTCAGCCTCGGACACACTAAAGCCGTCATCCTCCAGCACATTACGTAAAAGGGATCTGATCTTAGGATCGTCATCAACGATAAGGATAGTTTGATCCGTCACAAGGACACCACACTTTCTATCTTGCTGGCGATATAAAAATCTATTTATCAAAAAACAACCGGAACATCGACGGGTCTGATACAAAATGTTACAAAATCCCGCTTCAATAGAATAAATCAGATTACATACACTTGGCAAGGTCCCCTCAATTCACATTAGAGGTCCACTGCCATGTACGTCACGATCCCAAATATTAACGCTACCAAATCCGCATTTTTACCACTTGAAACAACCTTGCCGCAGATTTCGGAAACGCGCCTGAAATCCGGAGCCTATCTGTATTATGAAGGGGACAATGCGGAACGCGTTTACCAGGTCATCAGCGGCGTATTGCGCCTGACACGCCTTCTGGCCGATGGTCGCCGTCAAGTTATCGCTTTCGGTTACCCCGGTGATATCGTTGGCTTTTCTCCGTCAGATATTCACCTTACCGATTGTGAAGCTTTAAACGAGGTCCGTTTGCAGCCTTACCGGCGCTCCGCACTGGAGAACGGCGACAGCGACCCCAAGCTGCACCATGCCCTGTTGCAAGCCGCCTTGCGTGAAATCAGCGGGATGCAGGACCACTTCATGATGCTGGGGCGTAAATCGGCCAGCGAGAAGCTGGCGTCGTTCCTGTGCGTGCTGGCCGAACGGGTCGGGACCGATCTAGGGGCCTACCGCAGTGTAACACTGCCGATGAGTCGGTCTGACATCGCGGATTTTCTGGGTCTGACCACTGAAACCGTTAGCCGGACGTTTACGCAACTGCGCAAAAGCAAGATCATCGCCATCGACAACATTCACACGATCATTATCGAGCGGCCAACCGCATTGTTGGGGCTGTCACTGGGTGATCGCGACTAAGATCACCCCACAGACATCGCAGTGATATTCAAACGCCACGAGGATTTTACCCTCGTGGCGTTTTCTTTGATCTTATGGTTGCGGCCACAGGTCGCGGATTTTTACGGACAGCGTGGCGCGAATATCTTCGACTTCACCAATGCTAAGACGGTTGTTCAACACGTCAAAGACGCATTTGATATCCTCGCGGCCCCAGAACTCGGCTGTTTCGCTCATCTCGGCTGCGATGAAAGCAACGAATTCTTCGGCACTGCGTTCTTTGATCGGGGTTTTCTTTGGTATCCAGCCTTCAAAAAAGAACCCGCGGATCAGCACCGGCAATTGCGCAGACATCTGTGCCATCTCGTCCACCACGAGATGATCGCGCAAGTGGTGCAGTGTGACCCGCAAAAGCCGCAGCACACTGCGTTTCGAATGCCAGTCCAGGCGATCCGCCAGTTCATTGATCCATTCGTGTGTCACATGGACACTGTTGTCGATTACTTCCAAACCTTGGGCCGTCATTTGTTTTCTCCTAATTTAGGTCAGTCATTGATAGGTTTCTGATCGACATCCAGTGCAGCGCCGGATTTGCCGAGCAATGAGTGCAAAGCCGGGCGCGCCATTGCCCCGATGCCGAGGAGAACCAGCGTGAAATTTGCCACCCAGCCGATGAAGGGAATGAAGTTCAGCAGGCCAACAAAGAGCAGCGCAGCCGCAAAAACCAGCAGGCGCGCAATATTACTGGGGTCGGTTGCACCACCCAAACCCATCCAAAGCCGCATTGCGACGCTATAGGTGCCCAACGCATAGCCCAGCGTCCAGACGACGATGATCGCCAAAATCACGACCGGAACAAAGGGAATGCCGACGATGGTCATGGCCGTGATCGGCACCATGCCGAACAGCACCGACAAGCCGACCACCCCCAGAAGAAAGATTTTGCCGGGGGACTCGGTCACGCTGCGGCGCATTTTCGACAGCCGTTTGGGCATAAAGCCCAATGCCAAGGCACCAAGCACCAGAAAGAACAGGATCGAGACCACGAAGGCAAAAATGACGGACATGAAGGTGGGGAAAGCGGGCATGTCTTTGCCCATGTCCTGCCATTCCTCCCAGACACGTCCGTTCAAGATCTTTTCATATGTCACGCGCTCAGCAGCGGCGACCCGATCGGGAATGGTGATCTTTTCCTTGGTGCTATAGGTCAGCGTGCCAGAGATCACTGCATCAGGTCCGAACGACAGCGTTTGCGCCAGAATTCGGGCATCGCCATTGATCGCAGCGTTCAAGATGACGTCGCTCCCTATCACGGATAACGCACCCTCCACCGGTCCCTCGATCGTAACCGTATTGCCCAAAAGCCGGGCATTCCCCTTGGTCAAAGAGCTGCTTTCGGTGCGCAAGGAAAACCCGGCCGCTGTCAGATCTTCGGCGATGGTACTGCGGATCACCACGGCACCGCCCAAGGCATAAAGATCCTCAAACACTTCTGTGCCTACCGAAACATCAAACCCCGCGATATGCAGGTCACCCTGCGAGGCCCCGTTCACATTGACCGCACGTGCCGCCATGAAGGTGTCGCCCACCGTATCCACCGCTTGGCTTAGCTGGGACCCGGCAAAGAATGTATCGTCACCGTTTCTGGTAGAAACCGTTTCCGCCAAACAGGCAGAAGAAAGGCCAAGTGCGGTAATCGCGGCCAATGCATTTGTGAAAGTGAACATGAAAAAGTTCCTTCAAAGGGTTCTAATTACCCCTTTGGATAATCGGAAACCCGAACAGCCGATTGACTGGGATCAATTCAACCTGTCGAAGCCCCGCTAAACTTTATTCAAGGATAGATTTTTCAGATAAAAAGGAGCGAACGCATGGGACTGAAGACAATATTGGTCTGTCTGACCACCCTGGAAAACACCGAAACACTGTTGAAGGTCGCTGTCCCTTTGGCGCGCAAACACAACGCCCATCTGATCGGATTGCACACGGTCGAAGCGTTGTTGGTGTACCCAGGCATCGCCATGCATATCCCCGAACCTGCATTTGCCGCCTTCAACGCAAGTCAGAAAAAAGAATCCGAAGCGATAAAAAAGGTCTTTACCAAATACACCGCGCCAGAGGATTTCGTGAGCGAGTTCCGGTTGGTCCGCGCTGAATCCGTGTCTGCCGGCGAACGGATGGTTGAATGTGCCCGTGCGGCTGATCTGGTGATCATGGCGCATGAAGACAAGGACCATGATCGATATGACCAGCGACATGTCCAGACCCAGGTGATCCGCGAAAGCGGCCGCCCCGTTGTGATTGTTCCGTTGAATTACGATGGCCCCGAGATCGGGAAAAACCTGCTGTTGGGCTGGAGCGACACCAGAGAAGCGGCCCGCGCCGCCCATGATTTGCTGGGGCTAGCGGAACCCGGTGCGCAGCTGACCGTGCTGCGCGTGGGCAAAGCCCCCAAAGACCCTTTGAAGGATGCAGACGCCATCGACATCGTCGAAATGTTCGCCCGTCATGGCCTGAAACCCACGCTGGAGCATCGCGAACCATCGGGCAGCAGCGTTGCCGATGTCCTGAGCAAGGCCGCTTTTGAAAGCGGTGCAGACCTTATTGTGACCGGTGCGTTTGGCCACTCCCGAACCTATGATTTTGTGATTGGGGCAACCACCTATGCGCTGCTGCGTGATCAAAAAGTGCCGATCATGTTCAGCAAGTAGCCGCGAGAGAACCTTTTGTCGGGCCACGTTGATACTTGGCCCGATGCCACCACTCCAAGCGAGGACTTTTCGATGGTTATGACACCCCATTACGGCAAAACGTCGGAAGCACCGCCCAAGGGCTGGTTCCCGACCGCTTACACGATCCTGTTTGTCCTTATTATCGCAATGGCAGCCCTGACGTGGATCGTACCAGCAGGGGAATATGAACGCGTGGCCAATAGCGCAATTGGCAAGGACGTTCCTGTTCCGGGCACCTATGCAACGGTCGATCCTGCCCCACAGGGCTTGTTCGACATCCTGATGGCCCCGATCGCGGGCTTTTACGATCCGTCGTCCTATACGGCCAATGCCATTGATGTGTCGCTGTTCGTTCTTGTGGTCGGTGGTTTTCTGGGCGTTGTCACCGCCACAGGTGCGATCAATACTGGCGTGGCCCAGGCGATGCGGCGGCTGAAGGGGCGGGAAAAATGGATGATCCCGATCATGATGGCGCTTTTTGCCGCCGGGGGAACAACCTATGGCATGGCCGAGGAAACGCTGGCGTTCTACGTTTTACTGATCCCGATCATGATCGCGGCGGGGTATGATGCGCTGACCGGGGTCGCGATTATCATGCTGGGCGCTGGCGTTGGTGTTATCGGATCAACCATCAATCCGTTTTCCACCGCGATAGCCTCGAATGCGGCGGGAATCGCCTTTACCCAAGGGATGACGCTGCGGTTTGTGATCCTTGGCCTGTCATGGTTTGCAGCCGTTGCCTTTGTGATGCGCTATGCTGAACGGGTGCGCCGCGACCCGAGCCAATCGCTCGTTGCGCATCTCAAAGAGTCAAACGAAGCGCATTTCCTGCAAAAACATGCACCAGAGGAAAGCGCCCGACTGACCGGCCTGCAAGTCGTGATCCTGATCCTGTTTGCCACAACTTTCGTCGTCATGGTCTGGGGCGTATCCAGTCAGGGATGGTGGATGGCCGAGATGTCGGCGCTGTTTTTGGGCGCTGCCATCGTCATCGGCACATTGGGCTGGCTGGGGGAAAAGGTATTCACCACCGCCTTTGTCGAAGGAGCCCGCGATCTGCTGGGCGTCGCCCTTGTGATCGGTCTGGCGCGTGGCATCGTCATCATCATGGATCAAGGCCGGATCACCGACACCTTCCTGCATACGTTTGAGGGTTGGATTGCCGGCATGTCCCAAGTCGCCTTTGTGAACGCGCTTTTTGGCATCGAGGCATTGATGAGCTTTCTTGTGCCCTCCACCTCGGGCCTTGCGGTTTTGTCGATGCCTATCATGGCACCGCTGTCAGACTTTGCAGGTGTAAGCCGTGATCTGGCGGTTACCGCGTTTCAAACCGCCATCGGTATCACCAACCTTGTTGCACCTACCTATGCGGTGGTCGTCGGCGGCTTGGCCATCGGGCGGGTTCCCTACAACACATGGCTGCGCTTTGTCTGGCCTTTGCTGCTGGTCCTTTCGGTGATCGCGATGGCCCTGCTCAGTGCGGCGGTGATGCTATGACCGCCCCGCTTGGTGTCCATTCAGAGGTTGGGAAACTGCGCACCGTCATGGTGTCGCGCCCCGGTCTTGCCCACGAACGACTGACCCCTGGCAACTGCGATGCGTTGTTGTTTGATGATGTGTTCTGGGTCGACGAGGCCCGCAAAGACCATTTTGCATTCTGCGACAAGATGCGGGATCGGGGGATCGAAGTGCTGGAACAGCATGACCTTCTGACCGATATCCTTGACCAGCCCCAGGCCCGTCAATGGCTGTTGGACCGTAAGATCACCGAAGACCATGTCGGTGTCGGCATGATGGACGAACTGCTTGATTGGCTGAACACCATGCCCTCTGCCGCACTGACGCGGTTTTTGACCGGCGGGATCACCGTCAGGGACCTGCCCTTTAAGCCGCACAGCATGTTTGGCCGTTTTCTGGGGCCGGACGGTTTTGTTTTGCCGCCGCTGCCCAATCTGCTCTTTACCCGCGACACAAGTTGCTGGATTTACGGCGGTGTCACGCTGAACCCCATGCATTGGCCCGCACGTCAACAAGAGACCCTGATCACTGCCGCCATCTACCGTTTTCACCCGCGCTTTGCCGGCAAGGTGAATATCTGGTGGGGCAACCCAGACCAGGATTTCGGCCCCGCAACGCTGGAGGGCGGCGATGTGATGCCCATTGGCAACGGCTGCGTTCTGGTGGGGATGGGAGAACGGACCACACCACAAGCTGTCGGGCAATTGGCCGTCGCCCTGTTTGAACAGGGTGCTGCCGAACAGGTGATCGCGTGCCAGATGCCCGCCTCTCGTGCTGCGATGCATCTGGATACGGTGTTTTCGTTTTGCGACCGTGATGTCGTGACCAGCTTTACCCAGGTTGCGGATAAAATCAGGTGCTATTCCCTGTACCCCGACGACAAACATGCCTTGCGGGTCGTCGAAGACCCCGGCCACATCTTTGACGTTGTCCAGCAGGCACTGAACATCCCGCGCTTGCGGATCATCGGCACGGGGGGCGACCATTTTGAACAGGAACGCGAACAATGGGACGATGGCAATAATGTCATCGCCTTAGAGCCGGGCGTGGTGCTGGCCTATGACCGCAACGTCCACACCAACACGCAACTGCGCAAGGCAGGGATCGAGGTGATCACCATCCGCGGGGCCGAATTGGGTCGCGGGCGCGGTGGTGGCCACTGCATGACCTGCCCCATTTCGCGCGATCCGGTGGAGTAATTTATGGCGTTCAATCTCAAAAACCGCTCGTTCCTGAGCCTGCGCGACTTTGCCGCCGCAGAAATCAGGTTCTTGCTGAAACTCGCTGCCGACCTGAAGTCTGCGAAATATGCAGGCACGGAACAGCAAACCCTGAAGGGCCGCGAAATCGCGTTGATCTTTGAAAAGGATTCAACCCGCACCCGGGTCGGATTCGAAGTGGCCGCCCATGATCAGGGTGCACATGTCACCTATCTGGGCCCCTCAGGCAGTCACATCGGCAAAAAGGAAAGCATCAAGGACACCGCGCGCGTGCTGGGGCGGGTTTACGACGCCATCGAATATCGCGGCTTTGGTCAGGACGTGGTCAAGACGCTGGCAAAATGGTCAGGCGTGCCTGTCTATAACGGGTTGACCGATGAATTTCACCCGACGCAAATTCTGGCGGACATGCTGACCATGACGGAGCATGTGAACAAACCGCTGGGCCAGATCGCGTTCTGCTTTCTGGGCGATGTCGGCAACAACATGGGCGACAGCCTGCTGATAGGTGCCGCCAAACTGGGCATGGATGTGCGGCTGTGCGGGCCCCAATCGCTTTGGCCGGACAAGACGATCGTGAACGCCGCCCAGGCAGAAGCCAAAACCACAGGCGCGCGTATCTTGCTGACCGAAGACGTACAGCAAGCGGTGTCAGGCTGTGATGTCGTCTATACCGATGTCTGGGTTTCCATGGGCGAACCCGACAGCGTGTGGGCCGAACGGATCAAGCTGTTGATGCCCTATCAAGTCAACAGCGAGGTCATGGCGATGACGGGCAATCCGAATGTCAAATTCATGCATTGCCTGCCCGCATTTCATAACACCGAAACCGAAGTCGGCAGACATATCCACAACAGTTTTGGACTGGACGCGATGGAGGTGACCGAAGAGGTGTTCGAGGGGCCCAATTCCATCGTCTTTGATCAGGCGGAAAACCGGATGCACACCATCAAGGCCATATTGGTCGCGACCTTGGGGTCCTGAATGCGCATCGTTATCGCCTTGGGCGGAAACGCAATTTCAAAACGGGGTGAAACCTTTAGCGCAGCGGGTCAACGTGCCAGCATCCGTGTTGCTGCCCAATCGCTGGCTGCCGTGCTGGCGGCCGGTCACGAGGTGGTCATCACCCACGGCAACGGGCCGCAGGTCGGATACCTTGCCTTGCAGGGCGGTGCCTTTCCATTGGATGTATTGGGTGCTGAAACAGACGGCATGATCGGCTATGTGCTGCAACAAGAGCTGGACAATGCCTATGCCCCGCAGGTGAATTTTGCGACGTTGCTGACCCAGATCGAAGTTGACCCCAAAGACCCCGCATTTAAAAACCCGACCAAGTTTATCGGCCCTGTCTATACCCAGGCAGAGGCCGCAAAGCTGAGCGCCGACAGAGGGTGGAGCATCGGGCAAGACGGTGCCCATTTGCGAAGGACAGTGCCCAGCCCGCGCCCAAAACGCATTCTTGAGCTTGAGGTGATAAAACTGCTGCTGGATCAAAAGGTGATTGTCATCTGTGCTGGGGGCGGTGGTATTCCTGTCGTCCAGAAACCGGATGGCACCATGATCGGGGTCGAGGCCGTGATCGACAAGGACCACGCCAGCGGCCTTCTGGCCCAAGAGATCAAGGCAGATGCCTTTTTGATGTTAACGGATGTCGAAGGTGTCTTTGCACATTGGGGAACATCCGACGAAACACTGATCGGGCAAACCACCCCCGACATCATCGAACTGATGTCGTTTCCAGCCGGGTCCATGGGACCAAAGGTCGAGGCCGCCTGTGATTTTGTGCGTGCGACCGGCGGCTATGCCGCGATCGGACGGCTTGCCGATTGCATGGGGCTGATCGCCGGAACAACCGGCACGCGGATTCAATAGCGGCTATCAAAAACCCGAGCATTGGCAGAGGGCTCTCAAACCCGCTTCAGTGTATCTCGTTCTGAGCCAGACGGCGCAACAGGGCATCACGTTCTTCCAACAGGTCCAGAACAAGCGCGACGCCGGCGGTGTTGATGCCCAGATCACGGTTCAGCCTGCGGGCTTTCTTGGCCCGCACGATGCTGGTGCCGACAAATTTCCAATTCCCGCTCTTGCTGCCAATGGGTTCCAGCACACCATGCTCTACCAGCTCGATCACCCAAGTCTCATCCGCCTGACAGAACCGGCACAAATCCGGCAATGACAGCGCCTCGACGATATCGCTTTGCAATGTGGCAACTTTCATCTTTTAGTTCCTCCAAGATTGGCGCGCGGATCGAATGGCATTTCCTTTGCCATCTTTTCAAACAACGCACGTGCTTCGTCTGTTTCGACCTTCGGGTTTACGATCTTTAGGGTCGCTATGATATCGCCGGCAGGGGTGCCGGGCAGACCTTTGCCTTTCAGGCGCATTTTCTGACCGGTGCGGGCATTTTTGGGGATGCGCAGATCCACTTTGCCATCCGGCGTTGGCATAATGATATGCCCCCCCAAGGCGGCTTCCCAAGGGGTGATTGGCAGATCCATGTGCAAATTCTTTCCCTCGGGCCGGTAAACCGGATGGGCGGCAAAAGCGACCTCAAGAAACAGGTCCCCCGCCTTGCCACCGCCAAGACCGGGGCTGCCTTTGCCTGCCAGCCGGATATGCTGACCCTCGGCGATGCCTTTGGGTACCCGAACCGCAATCGTGCGGTCCTGCATGGTGACACCACCGTTGGGGCTGACCACCGGCGACCGGATGCTCAGCTTGCGCTCTGCACCGCGATACGCGTCTTCAATTGTAATCTCTATGCGCCCGTGAACATCCGACCCCTGCCCCGTACCCGCGCCCATGCCTCTTGTAGGCCCGGCACCGCGACGGAAAAGGGTTTCGAAGAAATCACTAAAGGCTTCGTCGTGTTCTGCGCCGCCCGACGAAAATTCATATCCGCTGTCCCAGCCGGGCGGTGGCTGATAGCGCCCCTGGGCCTGCGGTGGCTCTTGGCCCAACTGATCATAGGCAGCGCGGCGTTCGGGGTCCTTGAGAACCTCATATGCTTCGTTCACGTCCTTGAATTTTGCTTCGGCGTCTGCGCCTGTGTTGATGTCGGGATGGTATTTTCGCGCCGCTTTCCGGAACGCTTTCTTTATCTCGTCGGCACTTGCATCACTGCTGACGCCCAACGTCTTGTAGTAGTCTTTGAAATCCATCTGGTGATCATCCGTACATCTATTTGATTTTAAATTTACCACGGGATTCTCAGCGAAACTTGATCTTTGTCATTTGGGTACTCACGGTGCCGTGTCAGGTTGTTGCCAGCCGCCCCTGCACAACAAGCGGGCGCATCCTCAGAATGGAGAATACGATGAACCGCCAGACGATACTTTTTGTGATGAATGCGGCCACCACCGACGCAGAGATCAACGAAGTTGCCGAAGCCGCAGCTGTGGCCGACAATCACCTCATTTGTCTTGTGCTGGGGCCCGCGCCGGCCTTGCCGATCTACGCTTACGGCGTTTCCCCCTATGGCGGCATGAACATCCCCGACAATTGGGCCGAACTGGTTGCCGAGGCACAGCAGCAGCAACAAGAACGTGTGCAAGAAGTCGAGGCCTTGTTGGTCAAGCACAATACATCCGGCGATGTTCAATCTGCGCTCTGCGTCACTGCCGATATCAAACATAATGTCGCCCAGGTCGCGCGCGTCAGCGACGAGGCGTATTTTTCTGCAAGCTTGCGGGACAGCCCTGAAATGCTGCGCGAGGCAGCATCGGGTATCTTGTTCCATTCACCGATCGGTTTCCGGATAAACGGTGCCATGTCAAAAGGTGCAAAAAAGGTCTTTTTGGCGTGGGACAGCAGCGAGGCGGCATCAAGTGCTGCACATACTGCCCTGCCCTATTTGAAGGAAGCCGACGAAGTCGTGATCGGGTGCATTGATCCGGTCATGACCCCCGAACGGGACGGCCAGGACCCCGGCACCGATGTCGCGGCATGGCTCAGCCATCACGGCTGCAAGGTAACCCTATCGCAATTCCCAAGCGGCGGGCGCGAAGTCGGCCAGTGCATTCAGGACCGTGCCCGCGAAGTTGGTGCCGATCTTGTCGTCATGGGGGCTTACGGCCATGCGCGGATGGTTCAAACCGTGCTGGGTGGCACAACGCGTTCGATGATGAAACAGTCTGACCTGCCGCTGTTTTTGGCACATTAACCTATAAAGACTGCGGGAAGGGCAGCGTTCCTTCCCGCAAATTTCTGGACTGTTGGTGTCTTAGTATCTCTCCAGAAAAACACGCCTTAAACTGAGGACCGCGCAAAGCGATCCCCAGTTATGTTCACATTTGACTGTAGTTTGTGCAGGTACCCTGCGATCAGATCACGTTGATCGGCACCTTGAGCATTGGCTTGCCATCGTTTGTCTTGGGCACCTCACCCGCGCGCATGTTCACTTGTAGCGACGGCAAAATCAACTTGGGAACATCAAGCGTTGCATCGCGGGCCTCGCGGAATTTGATGAACTCTTCGCGGGTTTTGCCCTGGCCGACATGGATGTTGCTTTCCTTTTCCTCGGCGACTGTGGTTTCCCACATGAATTCGCGCCCGTCAGGGCCGTAATCATGGCACATGAACAGCCGCATATCGTCAGGCAGGGACAGCACTTTTTGAATGGAATCGTACAGTTGCCCCGCATCCCCACCGGGGAAATCTGCCCGGGCCGATCCGCCATCCGGCATGAAAAGAGTATCCCCCACAAAGGCAGCATCGCCAATCACATGCACCATGCACGCGGGTGTGTGTCCCGGCGTGTGAATTGCAAATGCGGCCATGCCGCCGATCTCGTAGGTGTCGCCATCCTTGAACAGGTGATCAAACTGCGACCCGTCACGCTGGAATTCGGTGCCTTCGTTAAACACCTTGCCAAATGTATCCTGAACCACGGTGATCTTTTCCCCGATCCCGATCTTTCCGCCCAGTTTGGATTGAATATAGGGTGCCGCCGACAAGTGATCCGCATGTACATGCGTTTCAATCAACCATTCCAGCTTTAGCTTGTGCTTTTCGATATAGGCGATGATTTCATCGGCATGTTCATAGGTGATCCGGCCCGCAGGATAGTCGATGTCCATCACGGAATCGATCACGGCACAGGACGTCGACCCGGGATCCATCACGATATAGCTGATCGTGTTCGTCTGGGGGTCGAAGAACGATTCGACCTCTGGATGAACATGCATGTTTGTTGGAAACCGTGACATCTTTTTCTCCATTCTGTGCTTTGGTCAAAAGCGGGGGGATATCTGGATTATGATAGGCTGAAACTGCCCGCGCATGTTGCGATTTATCATCCCGCTAGACCGGGAAGTTCCCGTCATCAAACGGGTCATACGGCGGGTCTTCGGGGGTATTGGCAGGCTCTGGGACTTCCGGCGAAACAGGGGGCGTTTCCGGGTCCTCAGGCTGCGGGTTTTCCGGCATGTCGGGGTCCCGTTTTGGATCGACTGGCATCGGGGCTTCTTTTGGCGGATCGTCTGGTGCTGAATGAGCCATGGCTTGTCCTTTGCTTGGGGTCACGCCTGTGTACCCTAACTGGCAGGAAACCGAATTGATCGGCGTCAATGGCAGCGGCCTTTGACACCGAAACATGCAGGCACCAAAGATCGGCCTAAAGATGTTGGCGCACAAATCCTTCGATATCTGCGGCCGGACGTGCGCCGGACAGCCGCGCGATTTCCTTGCCCTTGGCATACAGGATCAAAAGCGGAATACCTCTGATCTGCAACCGTTGCGAAATTGCCGGAAATTGCTCGGTGTCGATTTTGGCAAAGCGGGTCTTGAACCGTAGCGCCTTTGCCGCTTTGGCAAATTCGGGGGCCATAGTCCGGCAAGGGCCGCACCACGGTGCCCAATAATCGACAATTAGGGGCAGATCATCGGTCTGCGTCGCCTTGTCATGCTGCTTGATACCGATCTCGGCCACGTCGCCACCAGCCAGCACCGCGCCACATTTCGCGCATTTTGGGCCGGCCTCAAGCTTTGCTTTGGGAAAGCGGTTGGCCTGCCCACAGGACAGGCAGTTGAGTTTCAGTGCGTCTTCCATCTTTGCGCTTCCTTTTTCAGCTTCTCGCAAGGTGACCAAGCCGTGCGGGCATTGCTATCACAATTAGCACCGGAGCCCAGACTCGCGCCTCGTGGCTCCGCGTACTCCGGCGCATTTTTCCATCTGAATTCACAACCTAATTGATACGCATCAATCAACGACGGTTCCAAAGCTGCAAAAATAAAGGAAGAAGAGCGACAGGAGTACCGCCATGATACATATTTTTCCCATGATCCTGCTCTTACTGCTGCCTTTGGCCTTGGGCAGCGCGGTTTCACAAAGCGCCTGCTGCGCTCGCCTTCCCCGTCATGCAGCGACCTAAGGGCATTTAACGTGACAGCAAAAACACCTAAGAACTCAGCCATTCCACGCGGCCTGTCCTACGACCGCTTGCGCGTGGAGTGCGACCCCAAAACGCTTGGGTTTACCACCACTGCATCTTTGAAACCGGCGCGCGGGCTTGTTGGCCAGAACCGCGCAATCGACGCGATCAAGCTGTCAGCGGGCATCGACCATAGGGATTTCAATCTGTACGTTCTGGGTCTTGAAGGGACAGGGCGACACACGGCAGTTGCACAATTGCTGTCCAAAGCGGCGGCGGCGCGGCCGCTCCCTTGCGACTGGGTGTACGTCAACAACTTTGGCGCGCCCCACAAACCCCATGCGATGAAGCTGGCCGCCGGAACGGCGGCAACCTTGAAACTGGCGATGCAACGTCTTGTCGATGATCTGGCCAATGACATACCCGCGTTGTTTGAATCCGAAGAATACCAAACCCAACGCCGCGCAATCGAAGAAGAGCTTGGCCAGAAACACGAAGAACCGATCGCTGAATTTTCAGAACGTGCGCATGCGCAAAATGTTGCCCTGCTCAGAACCCCGATGGGCTTCATGCTGTCGGCCCTGGTGGATGGCAAACCAATCAAGCCAGAGGTCTATGAGGCCTTGCCGCCAGACCAACGCCAAGAGGTCGACGCCAAAATTGATGACTTGCAAGAGCAGTTGGCAGAAATTCTCAAGCAGGGTCCGCAGCTGGAAAAGGAACATCGGGAGAAAGTCGAAGACCTGCATGCCTCGATGGCGGAACAGGCCGTGTCGATGCGGATCAAGGAAGTCGAAACGCAGTTTTCCGAGGCTGAAAACGTGCTTGCCTATCTTGAGACTGTGCGCGTCGACATGATTTCGAACGCAGAGCTTTTCTTGATGTCTGCGACTGAAGACAATGATGGTCCGTTCCCCGATGTCATACGCAAGTATCATCAGGACCCGCAATTTGACAGATACGCGGTCAATATCATGGTTTCACACGATGCAGGCCCCCCCGCCGCGCCGATTGTGACAGAAGATATGCCGTCGCTTGGGCATCTGACCGGACGCATCGAACATATTTCGGAAATGGGCACACTTTCGACCAACTTTACGCTGATTAAACCCGGTGCCCTGCACCGCGCAAACGGCGGATATCTGGTTATGGATGCCACCCGGATTCTGTCCGAACCCTATGCGTGGGATACGCTCAAGCGGTGTTTGCAAAGCCAGTCCATATCCATAACATCGCTTGCAGAACGCATGAGCCTGTCCTCGACAGTCACGCTCGAGCCCGACCCCATTCCACTGGACATCCGGATCATTCTGGTGGGTGACAGGCGGCTTCATATGTTGCTGCTGAAACTGGACCCTGAATTTGGCAAACTGTTCAAATTGCAGGCCGATTTCGAAGACGAACTGCCCCGCACCGTCAAAAACACCCGTGCGCTGGCGCGGATTGTGGCGGGCTATGCCACCAAGGAAAACCTGAAACCGCTGACCGCCGCTGCTGTGGCCGCCTTGCTTGACCAAGCTGTGCGTCTTGCCGGCGACAACACGAAACTTACCCTCGAGCTGGCCAAGCTGACTGACGTCATGCGCGAGGCGGATTATTACGCCGCTGGCCATAAACGCGACCAGATTTCCGAGGATGACATCGAACAGGCTATCCAGGAGTCCATCCGCCGCGGGTCGCGCATCAAGGAACTTATGCAAGAGGCTGTTGCGCGCAAAACCATCCTGATTGACACAAAAGGCGAGACGATAGGCCAGATAAACGGGCTGGCTGTTGCCGAGGTCGGCAATGATTATTTCGGACGTCCATCGCGGATTACAGCCCGCGTGCGCATGGGGTCTGGCGAACTGGTCGATATCGAACGCGAAGTCGAACTCGGGGGGCCGCTCCATTCAAAGGGTGTGCTTATTCTGGGCAGCTATCTTGCCTCGCATTACGCGCTGGATGTCCCCATGTCATTGCATGCAAATCTGGTGTTCGAACAAAGCTATGGTGGCATCGAAGGGGACAGCGCGTCGTCAGCCGAGCTTTACGCCCTGCTGTCGGCGATATCCGGCGTACCAATTCGGCAGAGCATTGCGGTGACCGGATCGGTGAACCAAAACGGCGAAGTCCAGGCGATCGGCGGTGTGAACGAAAAAATCGAAGGGTTCTTTGACACCTGCATGGCGCAAGGGCTGACGGGCGATCAGGGCGTTCTTATTCCAGCGTCAAATGTTGAACATCTGATGTTGCGGCGGGACGTTGTCGAGGCCGCCAAATCGGGGGCCTTCCGCGTCATTCCGGTTAAAACAATAAACCAGGGCATTGAGGTGCTGACGGGGGTATCTGCGGGGCGTCGTGGCCGGAGCGGGCGGTTTCCGGCAAACAGCATCAACGGGAAGGTCGAAGCCCAGCTGCGCGCCTATGCCGAAACCCTCCGCAAGTTCGGGGCACCAATCAGCGAAGGCCCAGACAAAGGCACAAAACAATGAACAGCCGCTCTCCCCCCGGCCTGCGCATTCTTATCGGTGCCGGTTCTTTTGCCGATGCCGCGGCGGGTTTCGGTATCATCAAGCAATTGCCAATCGGTTTTTGTGCAGGGCTTGGGGGGATTTTGGTCGAAGAGCTGGATTTGCTTGCAACCACTGGAATCCCTGACCGCCGCGTTATTCTATCCAGCGGCAAGACAACAACAGCACCCACCCAGTCGCAGCTTCGTATGCTCTGGAAGGCCGATGCGCGGGCCTTTCGGGAGCTTCTGGCGCATGTGTCCGGCCCCTACGGCACCCAGTCGGTTTTCATGCAGGACAAAGGTGACCTTGTCAGAACCGCACTGCGCGCCGCTGTGGGCTGGGATGTTCTGGTTCTGGGGTACCGGCAAATCCACCGGATTCCGGGCAAGGTTATTCACCTTAAAATGTCCGGCACCGTAGGCGATCAACAAGGCGCATCCGACCGCTTTTCCCATCTGCTGTCCCCCGAACCCGTCGTATTTTCGATCAACGAAAGCCCCGATGAACCTCTTGGGGCGGACCCCTCAACACCCTTCAAGTTCAGATCGCTTGATGACGCGCTTGCCGCCCTTGCGCGCATGAATGCAAAAGCCGTGCTGGTGGATTTCGGGCGCGGACCCATTCGGGGGCAGGATGATCTGTTGCGCCTTCTTGAAGCCGCCCGATGCCCTGTCATTGTGTTTGATGCGTCACGGCCACCCGCGTTGCTAGAACATAGCACGCAGTTTCCGCCCGCCCCTGCAAATGGAGGCCCGCAGAATGCAGGCTGAAGGCACGCCTTTGCAAAACACTGCGCAACCGGTCCTGCGGCGCGCGATTACGCTGCCGCTTTTGATATTCTACGGATTGGGCGTCACGATCGGTGCCGGTATCTATGTGCTGGTTGGCGCGACGGCAGCGCAGGCAGGCATCTATGCGCCCGCATCATTTCTGGTGGCCGCAGTGGTCATGCTCTTTAGCGCAGGCAGTTTCAGCGAACTTTCAGGGCGCTTTCCCCTCAGCGCCGGAGAAGCCGCCTATGTCGAAGCTGCGTTCAAAAGACCATCGCTGACCATTATGACTGGGGCCTTGTTACTTCTTGCGGGAACGGTTTCGGCGGCGGCCATTGCGATTGGCTGCGCCGGATATATTGCGACGCTCCTGCCGCTGCCACTGTGGATGATCATCGCGCTGTCCGTCGCCATTTCAGGGATGCTGGCCGCATGGGGGATTCTTGAATCAGTGAGATTTGCCGCCGTTCTGACCTTGGTCGAAATCCTGGGGCTGGTCATTGTCGTAGCCGCGGGCATCTGGCACCAACCAACGATCATCTTTGCCCTGCCTTCTGTGTTTCCCGAACCGTCAGATACTGCGGCACTGGGTGCAATCGCCCTGACCAGCCTCATTGCATTTTTTGCCTTCATCGGGTTCGACGGGATGGTAAACATCGTCGAAGAAACCGAGAATCCTGCCCGCAATATGCCACTGGGCATCTTCATCACCTTGATGATTTCGACCTTGCTCTACTTTTCCGTTGCGGCAGTCGCTGTCTTGCTTCTCCCTCTGGAAGACCTTGGCACGTCAACAGCGCCGATCAGCCTCCTGTTCGAAAGGCTCACAGGCATTTCGCCTTTGGGCATCACCTTTATCGCTATTGCCGCCACGTTTAACGGCATCGTCATCCAGACCATTCTTTCCGCCCGTATCATATACGGCATGGCAAGGGTCGGCCGCTTGCCCAAAGGTCTGGCACAGCTGCATGTCCGGACACGCACGCCTTTGATTGCAACGGCGCTGGTGACCGCTTCCATCCTGATTTTCGCCTTGTTTTTCCCGATCGGCATTCTGGCAGAACGCACTTCTCAGCTGGTGCTTGTGGTGTTCATCCTGATCAACCTGTCGCTGCTGCGGATCAAATGGCGCGGCGATCCTGCACCCGACGGAATATTCATCGTACCTGTTGTTGTTCCTATTGTCGGTTTGATCACCTGTATCGCCATGTTTGCAGGCCCCTTCATCGCCATCTTTTGAAATTTTCGGTTGACCTGTTTTGACAAGGATCAAATCGGGGGTGCCCTGACGCACCTATGGTGTCGGTAACATGTTGACATGCCATGCAGATAAGGACGCCCCCATGACAGAGCTGAAAAACCCCGAGGTCCGGTTGTACGAGAACCTGTTTATCGCGGAAAAGCTGAGCGAGGTTGCAGATTTTCTTGAACGGCAAGGTGCAACACAATTTCGCGTTTCGGCCTATCGCGATGCCGCCACTTATGTTGCAGGCCTGTCCGAACCGATCCGCTTTATCTACCGCAACAGCGGCAAGCGCGGGCTGGAAGCCCTGCCGACGATCGGTGTGTCCATAGCTGCAGCTATCGCCGAACTGCTGGACACTGATGCCTTGGCCATTCTGGACCGCCTGCGCGGGTCGTCCGACCCTGAAAAAATTTTTCAGACCGTACCGATGATTGGCCCGTCTTTGGCACATGAAATCCATGAAGCCCTGCATATCGAAACCCTTGAGGCGCTTGAGCAAGCAGCAATTGACGGCCGGCTTGCTCAGGTCAAAGGGATCGGCAAACGTCGCATCGAAAGCATCAGCCATTCGTTGAACGATATGCTCGCGCGGCGCAGGCCATCGCCTGTGCGCAGTCCGGTGCCCGAACCGCCCGTCTCCGATATTCTGGCGGTCGATAAGTTATATCGCGACAGTGCTGACAGCCTGCCCACCGTCAAACCACGCCGTTTTAACGAGACCGGAGAGCGCCGCATTCCCATTTTGCATACAGAACGTGGACCCTGGCAGTTTACCGCGCTTTATTCAAACTCGGCTGCGGCAAATAAATACGGCAGAACCCACGACTGGGTGGTGATATATTATGAAAAGGAAGGGCAGCCTGACGGGCAGTCCACGGTCGTGACACAACATGGCGGGCCGCTTGACGGCTATCGCATTATTCGCGGGCAGGAAAGCGCCTGTGCCCAGCATTATGGGCTTTAGGAAAGGACCAAAATCAATGCTGACACCCCTTTTCCCCAAGAGTCTGAGGTTCTTGTTTATTGTTTTGGTCCTGCTGTCCGGTCACGCAGCAAGCGCCTGGCCCTGGGATTTTCAGGCGCGTCTGGATCGGGCCGGAATTGCCTATCAGGTGCCAAAGTCAGGCAAGGCGATACTGGTAAACATTCCCGCTTTCGAACTGATCGCGTTTCAAGACGGAACCCCGGTCTTGCGCAGCCGCATTATCGTTGGTGCCCCGTGGCACCGGACCCCGCGCAAACAAACATATGTAACAACGGTTCGGTTTCGCCCGACATGGCGGCCTACGCCCTCGATGATTGCCAGCGGCGAATACAGCGACAGGGTCAGACCGCCGGGAATTAACAACCCCCTAGGGCTGGCCGCTGTCCGGTTGGCCCCGGGCATGTTGGTCTATTTACACGATACCAACCGGCGCGAGCTGTTCGCAAACGAGAACCGCGCACTGTCGCATGGCTGTGTGCGCGTGCAACGCTGGGACGAACTGGTGGCTTTTGTGCTGGATATGGACATCGCCCGCGTTCACGAACTCGCAAATGGCCGCCGCACATTTGATGCCCCTGCCCCACCTATTCCCGTCACATTGGGGTATTTCACACGGTTCCCCGACGCGAAGGGGCAAATCATGACCCATCCCGACATCTATAATCTCGTTGCTTCCTCCGCTTTGTCAGGCAAAGCCGGCAATTGACCGGTGTCAAACTCGGAAAACCACAAGACGGTAGCATCAGCAGTGAAGCGTCACTTTCGATTGAGGAACCAACCCTATGAAACTTTCATTCCACGGTGCTGCCCAAGGTGTCACCGGCTCGTGCCATCTGCTCGAGGCGGGTGGCTTGCGGATACTCATTGATTGCGGGATGTTCCAAGGGGCACGGCATGCCGACGAAGAGAACGCGGGCGATTTCGGATTTGAGCCCTCGGAAATCGATTTCCTGCTTTTGACCCATGCGCATCTTGATCATTGCGGGCGCATCCCCTTGTTGGTCAAGCGCGGATTCGCCGGAACGATCATCACAACAGCCGCGACGCGCGAACTGTCAAAGCTGATTATGATGGATTCAGCCCATATTCAGGAAGAAGACGCCGCGCGCGCCTCGCGTCATAAACGGCGCGGCGGCAAGGACGATATCCGCCCACTTTATGACCAGATCGACGTGCTGTTCGCCCTGGATTTCTTTGGCCGCAATGTCAGCTATGACAAAGACGTTGCATTGAACGAAGCTGTCAAAATCCGCTTTATCAACGCGGGTCATATCCTAGGTTCTGCTTCCGTGATTATCGAAGCAACCGAAAACGAAACCACCCGGCGGATTGTCTTTTCGGGTGATCTGGGCAGCCCCGGTCATGCGATCTTGTCGAATTCGACCCCGCCGCCGGAATGCGATTATGTTGTCATGGAAACGACCTATGGCGGCAGGATGCACAAGGATCGTGAAACCTCGAACGCCGAACTGAACGAGGTGATTGCAAATACCCTGGCCCGGGGTGGCAATGTCGTGATCCCGACCTTTGCGATGGAACGCACACAAGAGATCCTGTTTCACCTCAAGAACGCGATCAACAGCAAAGACCTTCCGGGATCACTGACGATTTTTCTGGACAGCCCAATGGCGATTTCTGCGACAGAGATTTTCAAACGTCACGCGAACGGTTTCAGCCCAGAGGTCCGCGACGCCATGTTGTCGGGCAAAGATCCTTTTCATCCGCGGGGCTTGCGTTTTACCCGTCAGGTCGAAGAATCCAAGGCGATCAACCGCATAAGGGGCGGCGCTGTGATCATGGCCGGATCAGGCATGTGTACAGGCGGGCGCGTGCGCCAACATTTAAAGCATAATATCTGGCGGCCGGATTGCAGTATCGTTTTCGTGGGCTTTGCTGCCGAAGGAACGCTGGCGCGTCAGATCGTTGACGGGGCAAAGCACATCAAGATTGCTGGTGAAGACATTCAGGTCAAAGCCAGTATTCACACGATCAACGGGTTTTCCGCCCACGCAGACCAAAGAGAGCTGCTGTATTGGGTGTCTCACACAGGGCGGCCCAAAACCGTCTTCCTTGTTCATGGTGACTTTGACAGGGGGATGTCTGACATGAAAGCCGAGTTGGAGAAAAAGGGCTTAAACGTCGAATGCCCGACGCTGCATTCTGCCGTCGAACTTGACTGATTGAGGCCCCTATCGCGCCAGTTCTTCAGCGCCAAAATTGCGTTGCGAAGGATGACTTTGGCGGGGCTTTGTGGGGATGTAGTTAATGCCGTCATTCGCGGTGTCCGGGTGCCGCTTTCCGATAATCGTATCGTGATCGCAAAAATTGATCTGCCTCAGTCGCGTCTCGCATCGGCATTTTAAGCTGATCTTGGGAATCATAGACATAAGGAGATGAAAATGGCTTACCAAGATTGGCTTCCAACGGCATGGAAACGGCCTGCGGACGAGGCAACACCCTTTGGAGCACTGCGTAAACAGATCGACAGCATGTTCGAAGAATTTGACGGCAATTTGTTTGACCGCGAAAACGCCTTTAAACTGCGTTCGAACCTGAGCGAAACGGATAGCGAGATACGGGTGACTGCTGAGCTCCCCGGATTGACAGACAAGGATGTCGATGTGTCCGTCAGCGGCGACCAAATCACGATCAAAGGTGAAAAGAAGTCGGAGAAAGAAGAGAAGAAGGAAGAAAAAGGCCGCGAGTTCCACCGTGTGGAACGCATGTCCGGTTCTTTCCATCGTTCGATGCGGCTGCCGTTTGAGATCGACGCAGACAAGGTCAACGCGGAGGTGAAGAATGGTGTGCTGACCGTAACCATTCCAAAGCCGGCAGAAAATGTCACAAAGACCAAAAAGATCGAAGTGAAACATTCCAGTTAAGAACAAGCCATGGCGCGGGCCCGCTTGTCTGCGCCACGGCCCTCATGGCAGGCGATCACGCAAACATGCCGCCGCGATAGCCTGTCACCAGTCTGAAATATCCGGCATCGCGGTGGAAATCAGTAAGACCGCCAGACCCGTTGAGACAAGATCAATTCCCAGGAAAATTCCCAGCAGGACACGTGACGCTTGCGGCAAGGCCACAAGGATGAAGACGCCAAGCACAGTGCTGATCAGCGCAGATACCAGCGCCCATTCCCACTTTCGGCTTTTGCGCATCTCAAGGGCGAACAGCGCCTGTGACACGCCCATGACCAGCAGTACGATCGCGACAAATGCTGTCAACGCAACCAGTCCGGCGGCAGGAAAGAACAGCAGATAAAGCCCGATACAAAGCGGGAAAAGACCGCTGATCATCGCCCAGATAAACAGCCCTGTGCTACGCAGTGATAGGGCAAAAAAGAAGCCCACCAACCCCGCAAGGGTCAGAATGCCGCCGATCATAAAATTCACCGCCAATGAACTGGCCACCGGCAGAATGATCGCGAGCACCCCTAACAGAATCATCAGCATCGCGGCTTTTGAGAGCCCGTCGCGATACTGCCGCAGCGCGCTGGTTACTGGGATTTCGGGCATGGGGGGATGGTGATTGCTCATCTGTTTTCCAATACAAACTTGGCGCTATTCGCTTTGGCCATGGAACGGGGTTTCATGCCCAGAATGGCTTTTCATGATCTTTACGGCGCGATCTTCATCTGCCTTATTACGGGTGCGGACCGACATCAGAATGCCGCCTGCTGTGCCTGAAGCGGGTCGTTAACGCCCAAGGGTTCTGGGAAATCAGGAAACGTTACTCTGCTCGTTTTCGTAGTCGGAACTGGCTCAGGCATTCCACGCTCCCAAAAATGTGAATCGATGCCTTAAATATGCACAGGTTTAACGTTCTCCGATTGAGGTACATCAGTCGGACAGGATTACCTTGATTTTGAGGCAAAGGCATAGGGCCAGATTGCCAAACGGCATTTAATGCTATATATAAGCCATACGCCAAAAGGATTCCAACATGCTTGCAGAAGTCAAAATCACCCCGTCCTCACCAAACGGCCCAGACCTGACGGTTGACGAAGCTTTGGCATCCGCCAGAGCGATCGTGAATTTGTTCAACAAATGGGATATCTCGGACGAGCAAGCGCGCCAGATCCTTGGCGGGATGACGCAACGGACTTGGGCGCGCTGGAAACAGGGTGATATTGGCCGTATCGACCGGGATTTGGCGACCAGACTTTCGCTGCTTTTGGGTATTCATAAAGGCAGCCGCTATCTTTTTGGCCGGGACATTCAAAGGGCTTACAAATGGATCAAGGCCCCGAATGAGGTTTTTGGGGGCCGTTCTGCTTTGGATGTGTTGCTGGGCGGTCAGATTATCGACCTTTACGGTGTTCGCCGTTATCTGGATGCGGAGCGGTCTGGATGGTAGGCAATCCAAGCGGCGCAATCGCGAAGCTTGAGAGGGTTCAGTGGCCAAAAAGTTACCGCATAATCCGGTCGATCTATCCGGCTGTCGATCTTTTCGAAGACATCTCTGACCCTGCCGACTGGGAAGCGCTTGCGTCAGCAGAATCGAAAACGAACCCCAGAGTATGGGACCAGATCGGAAACATGGCGCTGGTTCCACCGGAACGCCGTGTTGGCGGTGAAGGGGCGTCCCTGCTCATGGCACCGTTCTTCCATTGCTCCATCCACCGACCAGGACGGTTTTCGGATGGGAGTTTTGGTGTTTACTATGCGGCGAATGATGAAGAGGCCGCGATCCGTGAAGTTGCGTATCATCATGGAACCGCGATGGCTGCGACGTCTGAGCCCGAGGGATGGACATCGCAATTCAGGGTGCTTGTAGGATCGGTTGATGCAGAGCTTCATAATGTATCACATGTGCCGGATGTCCTTGACCCAGCGGATTACGCCGCTGCGCAAAAGATCGGGCACGCGCTACGCGCGCAAGGATCGAACGGCGTTCTATACCCAAGTGTCAGGGCATCCTCGGGGCTGTGCGTCGGGGTGTTCTGGCCGGATGTCCTGCCTATTCCGGTCCAAGGCGATCACTATGATTTCCATTGGGACGGCACGGCAGTTGACCGGGTCCGCAACATAACTTCAAAGAAGATTTTCGCGCTCTAGGTTTGTGCGGGCACCTTTACCCTCCCGATTGATACCTAAGGCCCTCACGGCGGCACGGGTTTTCTAGGGACGCCCACGCTTTTCAAACCATTTACGGCTGAAGCCGACAAAGGCCTTGTCCGGAATCTTTGGCGCATCCAGGCCACCGTCTTCCATCCACGTCCGCCATTCCTGCTCCAGATGATAGACATCCCATCCGGGGGCCGCCTCGCGCGCGGCTTCATATGCTTGGGACGACAGCTTGATGCTGCTAATCTCGTCGTTGACGGGAGCTTCCTTGACCATTGTCCCGCGGTTTTGGAAAACCATGAAGTTCCCGTCCAGACGCACCGAATAGTCCGGCATGTGGTCGTGGCTTTCGTCTTGGGCGACAATGCTGCCGACCAGACGCTTGAATTCGCGACTGGTGGAGGTAGACCCACATTTGCGCTGGAGCACTTCCAAGGACACACGCCAAGATTTCTGACGCCCGCAATGCTTTCGCGCAATTTCATATATGCGCCGCTCGAGCGGTTTTCTCAGGCGGAAGTAGTTCCGGTGGAGCGTCAGGACTTCTTGGGCCTGGATCGCGTTGAAAACCCAATCGGACAGTTGGACTTCGATCTCTTGCATGCGACCATCGCGTGTCTGGCGCACGATACGTGCGCGGTCGATGATACTGAAAAGGTCCATCTGTTCGGTACCGCCGGTGACGATATTCGTCTCAATCTGGGTACCCTGCAACCTTGTGAGCGCGCTTTTCAACGCATCATACCCACGGCCATCGGTGACACGGTTGGTGGCTTTCAGAAGGTCAAAGGCCCGCAGACGCACGGTGCGTGACACCTGCCTGCCCTCGTTAAGCGCTGCCATGATCTGGCTGATACAATAGATCAAAACGTCCCGGTCATGGATGGTTGCCACACCTTCGCTGGAGGGCTTTACCTCAAGATAGTTCTTGCCGGTTTCATCTTCGTAGCGGCGCACGCGGTGATCAGGTTTTGTAGAGAGCGAAAAAATAGGATGCGCCATCGACGCCATGTCACCCTTCGGAGCAGCATCAAAAATATCGCAAACGAAAAAGTCACCTTGTTCCTGCCGGTCAGGCAACAACGGCGATCTGATGTCTTTCGTGATTTCACCCACACTATGTCCCTTTTCGTGTTTTTACACACAGACCCCTACCTGTTCGTGATTTCACACACACCCTTTTAAGAATCGTGTTATCCACAGATCGAGACGAATCGAGTGTCAGAATTCGTGATTTCACACACAGCGTCAAGTCGTTTCGTGATTTCACCCACACAACATGTACCTCGTGACTCCGCACACAAAGTTTTGTGAGTTCACACACATATGATTGTGAGTTCACACACGGGGCCCTTGGAAGAGCGAAGTAAGATCAGTGGCTTACAGATCTTTTGAGACCTCTAACACCATTTATAACACAAATATAACACTCTAAACATTACGGGTACTGACCCAGAAAAATGCTGCTTTCACCATTGAATGGATAGGCAGGTTTTATTGCCAGACAGTTCCAAATCGACGTTCACCCGAACATCCAGGCCGGTTTCCTTAGAATAAAGGCTAAGAAACAACTGCCCATTGGACGTTTCAAGCAAGTGAACAAAGGCTGACCTACTCAGCCTCCGCTGCATCACAGATCGCTTTAACTTCAGCGCGCAAAGATGCTGTCATCAGGGGCGACACAACCTTGGTTGCCAACCCGATATCAAGCGGATCATACCAGCCGCGCAGCCTATCCATCTCTTCCAGAGAAAGGGATACGGCGACACGCAAGGTTTCGCCGCCTTTTTCGAATTCAGGCACAATCGGTTTCTTTGTGGTCCCGATGCGATGGCGAAAATTCGTGATCGTCTTTTTCCGGGCGGCATAAAGCAGGTCATCGACGGGCACGCCAAATTTCTCCGCGGTATCGTGCAACCGCTTTGTCAGCGGCACCCCGAGGTGAATGATCCGACTGACCACTTCCCCTTTCGAGGTTTCCTCATCCGCTTCTACTTTGAAGCTCGGCTTTTTTTTGGGGGTCTTGGCTGGGCTGGACCGCTTTACAGGCGGCGCTTTTACGGTTGGCTCGGGTTTTACCGGCTCCACCGTTTCGACAGGCCGTTCGGCCACGGACTCCCTGCCCTTTTCAACATCCTCGGGCTGGCCGGTAATCTCTTTAGTGCGAAAATATTGCTCGTCGGTGCCCTTGAGCTGCAAGGGAACGCGTTTACGCTTTACCATTTTTCTCCTCCGCGACTGTCAGACAAAGATCGAGAAATTCTCTCATCTCATCCAAGGCATCCTGCAGATGTTTGGGGTTCTTGAAGTATCTCTCCTTGCGGTTCTTTTCGGAGGCGATCATGCGGTCCAGCAACCCTTCTTCATCCATCCGGCGATAGGCGTCGCGCTGTTGAACGTAGCGTGGGATAAACCTCAACTTCTCAACCGGGCTGGATTTACCATCCCCGACCAGCTTGTTGGCGCGTGCATGCAACATCACCCCTGATTCAGTCTTTGTAGGTTTTGAGCCAACCCGGTTAATCGCTGTGCGGAATGCGGGCAGATCCGAGGGGTCTTCGACACGGGCGCGCATCCGGTACATCCAGTTGGCGGTTCCTATCGCTGTCGAAAGATCGCTGGTCGACGGCTGTATCGGGCACAGAATCAGATCGGATACCGTCGCGAGTTGATCGTGCAGTTCGGTGGCATCGCCGGGGGTGTCGACGATAAACAGGTCCAGCTCGCCCTCTTCCTCCAGATCCAGAACCATTTCGCGGGCTTCTTGAGGGTTCAGGGTTTTGAAAGCCTGCACCTTATCGCTCCAGTTGCCGGCCGCTGTCCCGCGTCCTGCCCATTGCACCAGATTTTCAGTTTTATCCGTGTCCAGAAATCCGCAGGAAATATCGGCCGCGCTTGCGGCGCTGAGCAGACCACGCGCGATGGTCGATTTTCCTGCGCCGCCTTTTTGATTGATCAGGGTGATGACCAGCATTTTTTTGATGCCTCATGTAAAAATGTAAAACTGCTAGAATGCCTTTCTGTAGATAAGAAGGCTTGTAACCATGCATACTTGCAGGACTGTAAAAAATCAATAGTCAAATATGTCGAAATGTAAGCATGTACAAAAGTTGATATGTATTTTGTCGGGCTGTAAACCCAGTGAAATGTAGAAACGTATCATGCCAATTTGTAGGGATGCATTTGTGAAATATGTAATAGTGTAATAATGTTGAACTGTAAAAATGTGTATATGCAATAAAATATTTGATCAGATTTCGCCATTCCCACCCAGGCCGTGTGTGCCTGTTGATATGGCTGGCTCGCCATTTAGATCGCGCCTTAGGGCCTCCTGTGGTGCCCTGTATGGCGATCATGCGGCGACGCTTTGAGGAATCTGGCGATCTAAGGGGCTTGCGGCCGTCGTAGGCGCAACAAGGTATATGATCGGTAATCCCAAGGGCAGTCTAGCCTGAAATACCCTAAGGAGCCAGTGCTGCGTTTATCCCGACACAGATAATTTGCCCGAAATGGCTTGCCGATTTCAGACGCCCTTGGCGGCGATGGAGAGAATTGACGTCATTCGAATGGTGCTTCTGACGTCACAAGCAGGTTTCAGAAGCGGCCCGTTTGGAGGGCCCTAATGTGGAAACCACCGTTCATCACGCGGCGTGGTCAAGAGGGTAGGGTGCTTTCTATCACGCAAGCTGTCCCGCCTGGCTCTCAAGGAAATGCAAAAAAAACCGCCGTACTATATATAATGTACGCCCTTGGCTGGGCGCACATCGGTAGGAGCCGGAAGGCAGGGGGCGCGCGCGCAAGGTCCTTACCTCCGCATGAGCTTCGGGTTTGCGGATTGACGCTTTGTTCGAGGGTTGGAAACAATGGCCTCATCTGCGCAAAGATTGCTGAAAATTACACAACGCCAGCCCCTGGGGGGTGCTCAGAATAGTAAGAAGACCCTGAGAAAGAGCTATGAATCATCACTAAAATTATGCATGATCATAAGGTCTAGCTACTTTGATCTATTATTTTTACGCGCCAATTATTTCAAGGCGCACGCTGTTTCTAATTGCGCCGCTGCGCCGCTGCCACGGTATTCGGGAATTATTAATGTTTGGTCTATCGCTGCTAAAGAGAATGTTCCGGGGGGAAGGCGCACGCGCTAACCCTTCGCGATTCCATTCTCAAGGCATCATGCGTGACCCCACTGATGATAGCCTCAACCGCGAGGAATCCTTTCGCGTAGAAGCGCTCGAGCCCCGTATCCTTTTGTCTGCTGATCCCGTCTTGGGAGAGATGGCCCGCATCGCCGACAAAGCGGGGTGGGATGATCCGATGGCCAACACGGCCGCGATCGTTGAAGTGATCGACGCTGTTGCCGGTCAAGATGCCAGAGTTGCAGAGATCGAAACGCTTGATCCTGTGGATGTCGAAGTCGAGTGGCCAGAGGCTTGGGCAGTCCAGCCTGCACTGGATGTGTCCGAAAGTGATGCGCCGGTCATCGAGGCACCCACGATCACATCCTCGCTCGATTTTGTCGCAACCCCGGTCACGCTGGAAAGCAACCCGTCCACGGGGCCACCTGCACAGCTGCATGGTTCGATTGAAGTTCTTTCCGCAGATGATGCACATGCAACATTTGCTTTGGGCGTTTCTGACGTCCACAACCTGACACTTGATGGCCCTATTACTGGTGTCGCAACACCCATCACCTTGAATGCTCAGGCGCAAGCAACTTTCGATAGCGCAGTTGCCCTTTGGACTGCGGCCGGAAGCACAGTGCCAGCCGGTCTTGATTTTGTTATCGGCGATCTGGCAGCCGGAACTTTGGCCAGCTATTCCGCAGCGACAAACACCATTACACTTGATGGCGATGCAGCCGGGGCAGGGTGGTTCATTGATACCACGCCAACCGCGAATACCGAATTCACAACTCTTAACGGTTATCGTCTGGAAGCGGCCGGTAACGATGCCGCCGTAGGCGTCGATCTGCTGACCGTGATCCTGCACGAGATCGGCCATGCATCCGGTCTGGATCATACGAGCGGGCTGGCCTTGATGGGCGAAGCACTGGCCGAGGGCGAGCGCCTGCTTTTGCCGGGTGACATCTCAATCATTCCTGCCGCGCTGAGTGGGCAATTATACTATCAGGTTTCGGCGACCGGCGGGATCACGGCATATAGCGATGCTGGTCTGACCGAGCAGGTTCTCACGACTGGAAGTGAGATAACCGCTTTGATCGGTCTGGATGGCGGTGCTGACGCGTTGGTTGGTGCCGATGATCTGTTTGGCGGCTTGTCCCCGGAAGGCACCTTTACCATTGCAGGCCTCGACAGCGGCACGCTGAGTTTTGCAACAGATGCCACAACAACATTTACGCTGGCCTATTCCAATATCGGGTTGCTGCGCGGCGGCAACAATACCGACACCGCGCTGTACGTGATCGAAGGCCAGGACGTCGACAGTGTTTGGGATATCGTTTCGGTTAACGCGGGCACGCTGACTTCCGAAAACGGGATCACCCAGTTTGAGAATATCGGCAAGCTGGTGGGCGGCACCCAGGATGACGCGATCATCTATGCCACGGGCGGTTTGCTGACCCACGGATTTGACAACAGCAAGCAAGACACCGCAGCTGATGCCTCCAATGTCTATGAAATGACCGTGGGTGATTTTGTGACCCTGTCGCTGGGCGCGGGCACAACCACTGTTAACACCACCATTCTTCAAAACCAGACCGTCAACGGGTTTGCGATTGGAGGCGGTGCGGTTGAGCTGGCAAACGTTGATATCGTCACCCTATCCGTTACCGCCGCCACTCTGTTTGCGGGTTCCGACGTCGAATTGTATTTCTCGAATAAAGCGAACGACCTTGAAAACCTCGCAACCGGTGTTGAGGGCGAGAACTTCAATTTCGACCTCCGGTTCTACCGTCAGGCCTATACCGTCGCGGATGTCTCGGGCTATCATGTATGGACGTCGCTTTCTGCGTCCATCGACCAGCTGACGCTGATCAATGCGGACGCAATCAAAGGGTCCATCGGTCAGGCGGAAATTCTGCTGAACGTTGCCTCTGAAGGGGCGGTCGTTTCAGGGGTCGACATCCCCGACGCGGTGGTGCTGCGCGAAGCACCGGCCTTTGCAGCGGCCACGGCCGAATTTGCATCGGTCACCGGTACCGCCGCGCTGATCTTCCAAGAAAAGTCCGAGCGTATCGCAGGGTCGGGCGTCTTTACCTACACGGATGTTGCTTATTTTGCGGGTGGGCTGACGCTGACCAAAACCACCGCCGATGTTACGCTGCCGTCGACCGATACGGTGTTTGGCGATCTGCTGGTATTCGAACTGCAAAACGCGTCTGCCTTTATCGGCGTCGGGGTTGAACTGCCGAGTGTTCTGATCGCGCCGGCGGACATAGAGTTTGACATTACGAACGCCGAAGGTGTGCTTGCTACCGATTTCAACTTCACCTTGGGCCTGTTCAAAACACAGGCCACTGCAACCGATGCATCCGTGGTTTACGGTGGGGTCAGCTTTACCACGGCGGCGCAGGCATTTGGTCTGCCGCAGACCGAACTGATCGCGCGCGAATTGTCGGTGAAACTGAATGCCGCTTCCGATCTCAGCACCGCCTTGGACTGGACCCAGGTCGCGCTTCAGAACCCTGCGGGTGCATCCTATCTTGACCTCAGCTTTGACGGTATCGAGCTGCTGGCGAACGTCGAGATCGCGATTGCCGACACCGTATCGATTGCCGGCACGATGGAACTGTCGGTCAAGACGCAGACCATTGATGACGGCGCGATCACGGCAGTGGATGCAACCGTCGTGACCTTCAAGCTGAGCGACGGGTTCTTTGCCGCCGGTACCACCGCCTATGTCTTTGACGTTGATGGCACCCTGATTTCAGAACCGTTTACACGTGACACAGTTGATGGTCCGCCAACGGGCGTGACCGCCGCTTTCCAGGGCTTCTATGCATCAGGTGTCGGATATGAACTTGCGATCATCGCGCGCAACAGCGCGGATCTGGCAGGGCCGGAAACATGGCTGGGGTTCCGAGCGACGGTTGGGGCGATCGACGTGGTTGGTCTTGGCGCGCCGGGTAGCATCAATATTGACGGGCGCGACTTTCTGGTCACCGGAAACTTTGCATCGACCGCGTTGACGCCGACGATCATGAACTGGAAGAACCTTGCGGATGATCTGACAGGGCCACAGCTGGACCTGACCGATGCAACGCTTGGCCTGAACGGGCTAGAACAGTTCAAGATCGGCGGCACATTGACGCTGGAAGTTCCTGGCGCTGCCTATCTGACCTCAACGTTTACAATGGCCGTGGTCGCAGATGCCGAGGCAACCGCCGTAGGGGCAGTAACCGGCGACCTGCTGTTGCTGACGTTAAGTGAAACCACGTTCTTTGGCGGGTCCGGCGCGCAATTTGGCGACGATGCATTCGGGAACCGCGTGATTGAACGGGGCAATGCTGCCGGCGTCTATGTTGAGAACGCAGGTTTGGCCTTTGGGGTCTTGATTGATCAAGGCAGCGACCCTGCCGTGGTCGATGACGATATAACCTATATCGGTCTGACCGGCGGCTTTGATCTGGCGCAGATCTTGGGCCTCGATAATGTCGAAGCGCAGGCAAATGATGTCAGCCTGAAAGTCAATATTGCATTGGATGCGCTCGGTAACGAAGTTGCAAAGCTGGATTGGAGCACGATCAATTATCTGGATGCTTCTACGGCGCTCGGTGATCTAGATAGCGGCATTGATTTCGCCCTTGGCGGATCGCTCTATTACGGTGACGGTTTTGTCTATCTCGGTGGTGGGTTCACCATCGCGACGGGTGGGTACACTGTTTCGGGTGGTGGAACCACGGCTGACTTTATCGCGAATGTCACAACATTCACCGTTTCGGATGCCGCACTGTTTGCCGGTGTGGGCGGCGGGTTCACCTATGATGCGGCCAACCCGACAGTCATTACCGGCCTGATCGCTTTGGCTGATCTGGAAGGTGCGACAGGGTTTGATGCCAGCGGTGTTTCCGCCGAGCTTGCCTTTGTGATCGAAGAAGCGGGCAGCTTGCGCAGCTGGTCAGCGGTTGATGTCAGTGTGGCGACCGCCGATCTGGCGGGCCTGCCAGATGGCTTTGTGGCCAGTGCCTCCAACCTGAGCTTCCGCACCAATGTGACGGATGTGGTATCCGGGACCAAGCTGGATTGGACCACCCTGACGCTGGACGCCACCGCGTTTGATGTTGTGACCGGACTGACCCAAGTGGGCGCAATCGACACTACATTGAATGTCGCCTTTGGCGGGTCTTTCCGAGGCGAGATTGACAATTCGGTTCTACTGGCCGGAACCCTGTCGGGCGAGATCGTCACGCTCGATACACTTGATGCCTTGCCCGGCGATGTCGCTGCTGGCGAGAACGTCAATGTCATGCGCTTCTCTGTGAATTCGGGCTATATCTTTGCCGGGGTCGGCGGCAGCTTTACCGAAACCGACGGGGTTGTTGACGGTATTGCGGCGGGCGGTACCGGGTTCGCTGGCCAAAATCTGTACCTCGACCTGTTGTCGATCAGTCAGGGCCAGTCAGATCCGACCATTCAGGCGACAACGCAAAACTGGACCGCGCTTAGGGCCGGGGCCGCACAACTGGATGTTCGCGGGATCAACGGCATTAACCTCAAGGCCTACGATCTGGAAATCCTCTTGAATTCTGCCGTCACGAGTGATGCGGCTGGCACTGCGGTCAAGCTGGACTGGACAACCCTTGATGCCACGGATGCACCCATCTTTGATGCAAATCCGATCACGGATGCGACCGATGGCATTACATCCGATCTGGACTTTAGTGTGAAAGGTGCCGTTGAGGTCCGTATCGAAGACAATGTGCTTTTGTTCGGTGCCTTCGGGGTCAGCGCCAAGACCAAAACGATCAATGATGGCAATGGCACCGAAGTGGCGGATGCGTCTGTTCTGTCGCTGACGATCAGCGGTGCCACGCTGTTTGCCGGGGCCGGGGGCGCGTTTATCTATGACGGCACGGGCCGTGCGACAGGTCTGGAAGACACAGGCACGGGCATTGCGGTCCAAGACGCGAACCTTGAGCTTGGGATTATCAGCCAGCCGTCGACAGAAACAACGCCGCTTAGCTGGGTGGCCGTTGCGGGCCGGATCGGGCAGGCGGATCTGCGCGGCATCGATGGTATCGTGGCCATCGCGCGTGATGTCACCTTCCGCTTTAACGGGGCCGCAACCGACACCACCAAACTGGACTGGACCGGTATCGCTGATTTCGACGGCACGCGCATCGGCACGATCGATCAGACGCTTGATCTGTCCTTTGGTGGCGAGATCGAGCTGAATATCCAAAACAACGTGATCGTTGCGGCAGGTTTCTCGGGCTCTGTTCAAACGGTCGCAGGTGTCACCGACGGGGCCATCACGATTGCAAATGCGCAGCTCGTCCAGTTCAACCTTTCCAGCGCCTATATGTTTATTGGCGACGGTGGCGCGTTTACGCGGGTTGACGGTCTTGCCGATGGCACTGTTACCGGTGTGGCCCAGCAGGGTACCGGCTTTGCCGTCACCAATGCGGCGCTTGACCTTTATGTTGTCAATGAAACCCCGGCGACTGTTGGTGGGGCTGCACGCAGCTGGACCGGACTATATGCGACCGCTGCACAGGTCGCACCGCGCGGGATGCCAGAAGGCTTTGAAATCACGGTAAGCGACATCGCCGTCATCTTTAACAAGGCGACCAATGCAGACACCACCGCCGGCACCAAGCTGGACTGGATTAACGTTGCCCAGTTCACTGCGGTCCCTGATGTATTTGATGCGGGCACCGATCTGAAAGTGTCAGGTACCCTCATGCTGGATGCCTTCGGCTTTGTCGATCTTGGTGCAACCTTCGATCTGCAAGTGGTATCCGGCGTGACCGCGCAGCTTGATAGCGATGCCGCGGTTGAGGACGCCAGGCTGCTGTTGCTCGGCATGACCCTGACTGATCCTCTGTTTATCGGCCAGCCGGGTGGGGTCGGCATTTCAATCGGCAACGGTAATGTGGCTGTGGCCCTGTTGTCTGCCGTTCCCGACGCTGTTCCAACCGCAACAGTTACCACGATCCCGAGCGCGACCGCGATCACCGCAAGCCTTGGTGATGCCACGATCACCGGTCTGCCGTCCGAGATTGATTTCGTGATTACGTCAGTCACGCTGGATTACTATTCCCACGTGCCGCTCACCGCATCTGATCCGGGCTTTGACTGGACAACTGTTGTAGTGCCCGACGAAGCGATCACGGGCGAGGGCGTGTTTTTTGACTACGGCCCGCTTGGCGCGCCTTTGACAGCGCAGTTCAACGCGACAGCAGACCGAACGCTCGTGACTGGCGCTGTCACCTTTAGCGCGTTCGACTTTATCGCTGCAGATGCCACGTTCAGCTTTGCGCAGGATATTGTCGATGTCGACATCAACAGCGACCAAAGCTTTGATCTGGCGACAGACATGAACAATACTGTCTTGACCCGCATCAGCCTTGGCGTCGTCGGAACTCAAGCAGATCCGGGCCTTACGATTGGCAACCGCGACGGACCGGGTGTGTCGGTTGCCAATGCGGAGCTGGTTTTTGCCAGCATTACGTCTTCCAATCCTGCTCTGGATGCCCGCGGCTATTTCGGCCTCAAGGCGAACATCGATACCGCGACCCTAGAAGGGGTGGACGTAATCGAGGCGACGCTGAACAGCGGCACGCTTGAACTGAACTCTGCCGCAACCAAAGGCAGCCTTGCACCTCTTGCCGTCCTTGACTGGACCCAGGCCGTTAACCTCGATTCAACCGAGTGGTCAGACGGCATAACCATCACTCCCGCCAGCTATGACATTCTTTCGGCCACCAATACCAATGGTGTCGTGGAGCCCGATACAGTCACCGTTCTGGACATGACCCGTGATGCCATCGCCCTTTATGCAGATGCGACGATTGTGGTCGGCGACTTTGTCCATGTCCGCGGCGAAGCCAGCCTAGTTTCGGAGCAAAACGTCGCCGCACGGACACTGGATAACGCCACGCCCTTCAACACATCGGTTCTGCGCCTTGGCCTTGCCAATGTTGTTGTCTTTGCCGGAAACGGAACACCTGAGTATCTGACAGATGCAACAGGGCGTGCCACCGCCGTTGACCCTGCCAGCGATGTTGTCGGTGTCGCCCTGACCGTCGATAGCCTTGGCATCTTGCTGGTATCCGAAACGCCGGCATCCCCGACATCTACCGCGCCGCTAAAGTCCTGGTATGCGATCAAGGCCAGCGGCACCGCGGCATTGCTGGGCATCGAGGGTTTGGTCCTAAGCGGTACCTTGAACGTTGCGATAAACGGCACGTCTACCCCGACCCTTGGTGCCAGCACACTTGATTTTAGCGATACCACGATCTGGAATGTGGCTGTCGGCTCCAACCCTGCGATCACCTTTGACGACCTGACCGAAGGACTGCTGGAAGTGCGCGGTTCGATCGTGTTGGGCGTTGAGGAATATGTGTTCATCTCTGGCGAATTTGCCTTCCGGCAGGGTGACGCGTTGCTGGATGTGGTTTTGGCCGATGGTCAGGCCAGAAAGATGAGCCTGATCACCGTCGGTGCGCGGGACGTTAATATTTTTGTCGGCACGGGTTATGACCTGAGCAAGACATTCGCGGCGCAGACTGATCTGGTAGGGTTGCAAATTTCAAACGGCTTTGTCGCGATGGCACTGCTCCAGTCTGTTGATCCGGTATCGGAACTGCCGATCGCCGCCGGTCAACCGAATGCCGGGTCCTATACTGCGCTGAACGCGGGTGGCGATGTGGCGCTTGTCGGGGTCGATGGTCTGACCCTTGGCGGCTATGATTTTGAGGTGTTCTATAACGCTGCATCGGTCGGTCGGGCGATCAACTTTGATATGAACAACCTGGCCATTCCCACAGGTCTGAACCCCGCAGATGATGTCACGCTGTCGATGGCGGCCGAAATTTTTGAGGTGACAGGTTTTGCCGTCATCGGGATTGACCAATATGTCTTCCTGTCTGGGAATGTGACATTCTCCAAGGGTCTGGTGCTGGCTGCGTCTGCCAATCCGACGAACAAGAATTTCGCGGTTACCCAGATTAGCGGCAGCAACATCAACGCATTTGTTGGTGCTGGCGGGCCGTATTTTGTGCTTGATACCGATGCACGCACGTCGGCCGCCCCGGCTGTTGCTGGCAATGCGGTTGGTGTTGCCATCGAAGGCATGTCATTTGATCTGGCGCTGTTGTCGCAGGTCGATGAGGTCACCACCGTAACCAACACGTCTTACGTCGCGACCTTGAACGGCGACCGTTATACCGCGCTGTACGCCGAGGTCGCGGGCGTTGATCTGGTGGGTGTCGGCGGCGTTGCACTGGAAGCCAACAACATCAAGATCAAGGTCAACCAAGGCCGGGCTGGCGCGCCAACGGGCCCCCAAGTTGTTCTGCCTGCATTCGACTTTACCACGGTTACCGGCCTGTCACCGGGGGCAACGACCCCAGAGATAATTGAACCAGATTTCCTTTATGTATTCCAAGAACAGGGCTTTACGGACACTGTCATCGGGTTCGAAGCCATCGGGACCACCGCCGGAACCGGCGCATCGCTCCTTATCAATACCTCAGGTGTAAAACCGACCAGTGTTGCAAATGCAGACTTTGCCCTTCAGGCCGACATCACCTTCGAGAAGACAACGCTCCGCAACGGGTCCGTCGTCACCAAAATTTCCGCGACCAATGTCACAGCCAGCATGGGCACCATCGACTTTGCCGTGACCGGCAACGCGCTGATCCTGATTACACCTGCAGGTCTTTCGGCCAATATCGATGTCACACTGCCCGCCAAATCCTTTGCCGATGACCGCACGACATTCGCCTTTGATTCCCCCACCTTCCGGCTTGAACTGAACACCGCAACAGTCGCCATCAATGAAGAGTTCAATGTTGCCACCTACCTCGACAAGAACGGGGTCGAACAGACGACACGGACCCTTGATCTGCCTGCAGGCAAATTCATCCGCATCACGGGTGAAGATCTGCGTCTGAGGATTGATCTGGATAACGCGACCGGCATCATCGAGGCGACTGATACACCCGAGCTTGAGTTTGGCGGCACGATCTCGATCTCGTCCTTCTCTGACGTGACGGACCCGTTCAACGTCAAGAAGCGCACGATCTTTGTGTTCAGCGAAGTGACAGGGACGTATACCGACCCGGACTCTGATCCTGCCAACCCTGACGTTTACGGCCTGACCGATGGCAAGGGTGTGATCATCTATTACGCTGGTGAAACCGATCCGACGCGGAATGGTCTGGCCGGGCAGATCGAGCTGACAGCCCAAGGTGGCACGGGTGACTTTGCTGCTGCGGGCACCGGCATCCTGCGTTTCAACACCACGGCGCGCACCATCGATCAGACCGTTGATATCGGTGACGCCGTCTACCGCCTGACCTTTACCGCAGCCCAGACCGCGACGCCGGCCAAGCCGTTCTTCATCCAGCTTGGCATTGCCGATCTGACGCTGACCTATGACCCCTATCTGACAATCACGGGATCGGTGAACACGCTCAACATCGGCGATTACGCAACCTTCACGGCGGCGGGTGTGACCAATGGTATTTCGGGGCGCAACATCAGCATCTTCCTTGGCGACAAGGGTGCCGATCTGGAAAGCACATCCGACGACGTCGGTTTGCTGATCACCAACACCCAGCTTGTCGTGCTTGAATTCGTGAACAGCGGCCTGCGTACCTTTGCGATCTATGCCAAGGGTGACGCGTCGGTCGTGGGCATTGATGGCCTGCGCATTCAGGGATCGGTCGAGGTCTGGATCAACAACTCCGGCCAGACGATCGAGACCACGCAGGTTCTTGATATTCCACGTCTTGACAGCGATGACATGCTGCCGAGCCTCGCCGTCAAATTCGTTTCCGGCACGATGGAAACGGTCCTGGGCGGCACCGGCGACCAGAAGCTGACCATCGGTATCGGCGCGACATCTGCCGAAGATGTTGTGGTGATCACGTCTGACAGCGTTCAGTTCACCCGCACGCCGCTTGGCGTGATCGAGGTTTTCGCCCCCGATACGCGGATTACGGTAAACCCCGAAGGTGACCCAAACCGCGCCATCGGCCTTGGCGGTGCTGCGCGGTTCAGCTTTGGTGGCGGAAACGGCTTCCAACTGTCCGACATCCGCCTGACCAGCTATACGATCAACGGCCAGACCGGCACCGTGAATTCGCGGCCCCGCGATCTGGTACAGCTGAGCGCCGATCTTGCAGCGCCGTTGCAGAACCAGATCGTGCGCCTGGACGAGCTGACCTACATCGATGTGATCTATAACAACAACAACTACCTGAGCACGCCCGAGAACCCCAACGGGATCGTGGACAGCTCGATCACTGATGACGAGCAGGAATTCATCATCCGTGCAGTGAACCAGTCCGGTACGGAATTTGTAATCGAAGTGTCCGGTGCGGCAACGCTTGTTGAAGGCACGGCCAAACCGACCTTCCGCTACGAAATCCTGAGTAAACCTGACAGCATCCCGACAGACAGCCCGATCACCTATGAGGTCGAGTTCCTTGCGAATTCCTGGAAGGACAGCGCGAATTCCCTGGGTGCCCGCGAGATTGAACGCTTCAGCGTATTGCGCGCCCTTGGTGCCGGCTTTGGCGCGGCCGAATTTGAACTGGCCCGTCTTGAGGCTGCGCAGGCCGCGTCAATTTCGCTGGCCAAGCCGTTCTCGGGCGCGACGGTTGATGCGTCGCAGTTGAACGCTGCCGGGTTTATCGACGTGACCTATCGCACGACCGTCGGGCAGCGGTTGAACGTTGATACAATCGACGGCAACGAAATCCGTATTTCCGCTGTTGAAGGCGCTGCGAATGTCGGCGGTGTCATCGGGGTTGCGCAGGTTTCCGCGACGACATGGCGCTATTTCATCGCGGCCAAGCCACCTGCGCCCGTTGTGGGTGTGCCGACAAGCCCAGTTGGTGCCGCCGCGAATACCCGGTCCAATGCCGCGTTCAGTGTCGGTGATGTGAAAGTCGACTTTATCGCGGGCACCTGGTCTTATGAGCAGGACCGGACGGGTCTGCCGACGACAACCGTCCTGTTTGGTGCCGCGGATGGTGTTGCCATTACCGACCGCACTGACATCACCACGGCCCCTGCCGCCACCTCTGCCGATCCACTTCGGGTTCAGTATTCTTCGGTGTTTACTGTCGCTGACATTCCCGAAGCGCAGACCAGTGGTCTCACGTTCAATATTGGCCCAGTCACGATTGAATCGCCCTCTGTCGGCCTTGATAAGCTGGCGTTCAAGGATGGCCGCCTGATCCTGACCATCGCAATCGGTGCCGACCGTGCGGCCCTTGCGTTTGGCAGCACCACGTCCAATAGCGGCGGCACAAGCGTTGTGATCAACGGTCTGCTGGTCAAGTTTGACGTGGGCATTGATGTCTTGGCAACGGTCAATGGCGACGACCCCGACATCGGGTTTACCGGCAAGTGGCAGGTCACGGCGGATAGCCTGATCGGCACCATTCCCGAAGTCCTGACCTTTGAAGCGTTCAACATCAAGATCGGCTATGACCCCGATTATGATGCATCGAAGGATCTCTTGAACACATTGGCCGGTGCAGGCCAGAAGCTGGTCGAGATTGGCACCGTTCGGGTGACCTTCCCAAGCTTCGGCCTGACGGGTCTGATCACCGGTACTGCCCTGACGCCGGGTCTGATCGTCTATGAGAACGGGTTCAGCCTGAAGACGGCACAGCTGATTTATGGCGGACTGACCAGCAACCCGTCGGCAGCCACGGCAACGCGCACGGACAGCCAGACCGGCCCAATCCGGTTCGGCAGCCTGCTCGAGTTCGAAGACCTGCGCATCGGCGTCACCGACTTTAGCGTCGTGTTCGGTCAGGCTGTGACCTTCAACGGGTCGATCTTCTTTGCCTCCGGCGGCGCGAAATTCGCACCCGGTAAACCGATTTCTGCTGATATTCGCGACCGCGCCGGTCCAGAGCTGACCGATACCGTGGGGGCGCCGGATACCGAGGCGATCCGCCTTGGCCTGACCTTTACTGACGGGCGCGTTGACGGCTTTATCTGGCGGATGGACACGTTCCGTATCACGCTTGGGCCGAACCTTGTTCTGACCGGCGTTGATCTGAACCTTGATACCGGTGCAGCCAACGACGAAGAGCTGATCAGCTTTGCCGCGATCGGTGCCGAGCTGACCGTCGGCTCCGTAACCCTGATCGGCGAGGCGCGGCAGTTCGCGTTCCTTGGCGATGGCAGCTTTATCACCAAGCGCGGCTTTGGCGTGTTTATCGGTGTCGGGTCTGCCACCGGTGCCACCTTTAAGTGGCCAGCTTGGTTGCCAATCCGCATCACTGAAATTGGCGTGCAATGGGCCGACATTCAAAACGCACCCGAAAAGTTTGTGCTGACACTTTCCGCGACAATTACGGGTCTGCAGGGTAATCCGGGCCTCACCTTCGAAGGTACGGTCAAGGGCATCAAGATTGATGTCGGTCTGCTGCTGGATGGCAAGAACCCGATCATCGGTATCGAAGCATTGGGCGTATCGATTTCGGGCAATCTGTTTGGCGGCCAGATCGAAGGCACGCTGATCGGCGGCATCATCAATGTGGATGCTACCGGCAACGAAATTCCGACGTTGGACACTGAAACCGTGGTTGCCGACCGCGTGTTCTTTATCGGGGTCGAAGCCGGATATGCCTTTGCCGGTCTGTCGGGCTTTACCATCCGCTTTGCAATGAGCGAGCTTGGCCCGTTGGGTGTTCTTGTGACCGCACAGATCCCCGGGGGTATCCTGCTCGAGCCGTTCTCGGGTCTGACGATCAACAACTTCACCGGCGGCGTGGATTTCTTTACCAGCTTGCCTGACATCACCACACCGGGCGAACTGACCGGTCCCGCGTTCCAGCTGCCCGCAAACGTGAGCGTTGACGGGTGGTTGGATATGGTACGCGGTCAGGTGTTGACCCAGTACCGGCTGGTTCAGGCAAACCCATCGCAAAGCGGCTTTGCTGCTGCTTTCCAGGCACCGATGGTCATCACCGGCAGTGCCAAGCTCTATTCGATTTATACATCAGAGCTGACCTTTAACGGGCAGGTCACGATCAAGATCTCGACCGACGGCAAAATCCTTGTGATCGGTCAGTTGAACTTTGCTGCCGATAACCTGTCACTGTCCGCGCGTCTTTACGCCAACCTTAGCAAGATCGCCGCTGGCGAGGCGACGATCCTGTTCCTAGCGAAAGTCCCGGATCAGATTGATTTGATCACCATCGAAGGCAGCTTACGCTTTGGCTTCCAGACGCTGCTTGGCGATGATGTTGCGATTGCCATCGTTCAGGATCGCGCGGCCAATCCGACCCAGGAACTGGCAGGCCCCGGTGCCGGCACTGAAATCGGTGCCTCGGCGATCAACGGCGCAGGGTATATCGATGTCACTTTCGAAGACCTGAATGCCGCCAACCCCGATGTTGTTCTGAACCAAGCGTCGATCCTGGATCTTGCACCTGAATTGATCCTCGCGCCGGGCAGTGTCGTCCTTGATGACACGCTGGCACCCGTACATCTTGGGGGCACGACCTATCGTTTCTGGGTCATCGGCACGGCCACAGGGCCAATAAGCTATGAATATGTAAACCAGGGCTGGTCATATCTGAACGAACAAACCGGCGAGGAGCTGTTCAGCTCTGTTGTGGATGCGGATTCATCGGATACAGGGACGGCAACAGTTGTAACCGGGCCTTGGATCGATATCCGGTTTATCCCTGAAATCGACGGCGAATTGACCTCAGCTAACATCCAAGCGATTGCCGCTGGTGGGGTGCCGTTCGTTCTGCGCAATCAAGACGACATTGAGATAGCGTTGAAATCCACCGGACCTGACAACGCCAAGCGCGTGATCGTTGGCAAGGATGTGATCCGGTATTTCCTTGCAGATACCAGCCTGCCTTTGGGCAAGTACACCGTGACCTTTACACCAGGCGCTTGGAGCCGTGACGGATTGGCCAATATCGCCACCCCCGCGCAAAGCTTTGACATCGTGAGCCCGACTGCATCTGTCGTCGGGCCATTTGCAAAGACCGCTACCGGATACACCGCTGACGTGACTGCACTGAACGGCACCGATAAGCAGTTGATCATCTCCTTCCGTGCGCCATCGGGTAATGCGCTGGATTATGCATCTATTTTCGATACGGATGCGGAATTCACGCTGACGCTCAATGGTTCCAACATTACGGTTGGCGCGCCTGAGGCTGTGCGCCAAGGCTTTATCGATGATGCGTCCAGCGATGAAAACGGCAAGGTCATCTATACCGCTGTGACAGTGCCCGCCGATCTTGCATCGCAGAATGTGACGCTTGAGGAGTATCTTGCTTCCGAAGGTATCACCCAGTTCAGATATTCGCTGCCAAGCGATCTGGTGTATGCGCCCGGCGTCTACGAGCTTCGCTTTGGCGCGGATGCGTTCCGCGATGCCGACGGCAACCAGTCTATCGCGACACCCACCAACGAACCCATCACATTGGTTGTCGAAGGGGCCACCGCAACATTGCTCAATCCCGGCGAGGGGACTTCGATTGATGTGAACCGCCTTGGCGCACGCAGCTATATCGACATTCAATTCCCAACGCTTCCCGCCGGGTTTGCCGGCTATGATCTTGCGTCGATTACCGATCTTGCCCCTGAATTCACGCTGTCAGGTGCCGGTCTGAACACGATTGCATTGGATACCGCCCAAGCGCCGACCCGGATCGAAAGTGCCACGGTACTGACCTATCGCTATTGGCTGACCGGCGATTTTGCGGATGCGGCAGAAACCACGAGCGTCACAGTGACGGCGGTTACGGGTTCCTGGGCCTACACCAAAGCTGCGGCTGATATTGTTAGAACGGGTACTGTCACAGACGGTGTTCTTCAAATTGGTGAAGCCGGCGCAATCACCGGCGCTACAAACCCGCTCACCTTGACCAGCATCTTTGGCGCAGCACCGACCGGATATACCTATGATGTCGCGTCGCTTCTGGATGCTGCGGCTGAATTCACAGTCGGGGTGCCAAGCAGCGCGACTTATAAGGCGACCTTGGTCACAACGGCGGACACAGTGCGCGCTGATGACGGGACAGGCAGCAATAGCGCGGTCCAGTATCAATATGCCGTGCTGTTGTCGGGAACGACCAACGCTTCGGAACCGGTAAGCCTGACGTTCAAGGCAGACCAGATTTCCTATAAGGCCACGGCTGCCGAGACACTGACGCTTGTTGCTGCCAATGGCGGCACCGGTACGGCGATCAGCAACGATGCAAGCTATATCGATATTCTCATTACGCCGGCGACCGGTGACCTCGCGCCGAATTTTGCCACCACGGGCGATCTGACAAAGCTGACACTGACCGTCAACGGTAACGCGGGCCTCGCTGTTACTTCGCTGCTTGATATGGGCAATGGCGTGACGCGCGTGTTCTTTGATGGGGCCGTGTCGATCGGTGATGCCGAGCTGATCATCGCCAAAAACGCATTTGGCAGCACAGACGCGCAGAACCGCGGGTTGAGATTGAGTTTCTACATCGCCGGGGCGCAGGCTTCGATCCAGAACCCGGGTTCTGGCGGCGCAATCGGCATCGGCACGCTGAACGGCCGCGGCTATGTCGATCTGAGCTTTGCGCGTCCTGCCGGTGGGTTGCGGATCGGGTCGATTACCGACCTTGCACCGGAGTTTGAATTCGTCGGCAGCAACGTGACCATCGCCTTTGATGACACGCAGGCACCGGAGTGGCTGAACCCTGATGATCCAACGGTCAATCCGGCCACACTCACCCAAGCCTATCAATTCCGCTATTGGACCACGGGCACCTTCACCACCGGCACCACGATCCAGCGCATTGCCAGCATTGACGGCGAAACCACTGTTCTGCGCAACGATGGCACTGCGGCCGATAATTCCGGCACCGCCAGCTTTGTCGCGGCAACGCTGGATACGTCGTGGATTGATGTGCGGTTCACTCCGACATTCGGTGACATCATCGACTTTGGGACCACCCTTGGCGACGAGATTACTGTGACCGGTGCAACGCTGTCCGGTACCGCCATGCAGATCGGCGATGGCCTGACAGTCCGTTACTTCCTGACCGGTAATGTTGCCGCGGGCCGCGTTGGTGTGACCGTTGTGGCGGATACGTTCAGCTCCGGTGTTAACGCAGGCGAAGGCACCGCCGAGGCGTTCTTCCAGGTTCTGCAACTGTCCGGCAGCTTGGCCGACCCTGTGGATGGCGGCGTGATTGGTCAGGCTGATCTGAACAATCGCGGCTATATCGACGTGCGCTTTGCCAAGCCGACCTATGCCTTCGGGATTGATGTCGCATCGGTCACCGATCTGGCACCCGAGGTCATCTTTAGCGCCACAAGCGGTACGATTGTTGCGGATGATACGCAGGCACCCAAATATCTTGGGATGGACGGAGACGATGCCGTCTTCCGCGTCTGGTACATTGGCAGCTTCCAAGGGACGGAAGCCGCAAATAACGTAACGGTCGAATTTATCGGCGGCAGCTTTAACTGGCTGGACACAAGCGGCAATACCATTGATGCGGTCGCCCCAACCAACAGTGTCGAGCTTCAGGTCCAATCCGAAACCACTGACGTTTACTTCCTGACCTTGCAGCTTGGCACCAGCGAACTGCTGGATACCGACAGCATTCTTAACAGTGCCTTTACCCTTAACCGTGCCGATGGATCGAGCCTGACTGTCACAGGGAATACAGCCCGCGCACCCCCGGGCCGGATCGAATTGACAATTACTGGCGGCACCACCGCCAACCCGCTTGCGGCAGGCGAATTCGTAACGCTCAGCTATGGTACAGACGCTTGGAGCTATGAAAGCAGCACCGCGATCGAGGCTCAGACCCCGCAGACGCTCAGCATCACAAGTGCCCTGACGAACGGCTATATCGACGTTACTTTCGACACCCTCGGCGACCCGGCAACGAACCCACTGTTCGCGTTGGACACCGCAACCCTGAATGGTGATGAATTTACTCTCGGCGGTGCCGGATCTTCCGTTAATATCCTTGCAATCGCGCCCGATGATATGGGCAACGGCACATACCGCTATTACACCACCGGCGCATTCACCGCAGGCACCGTGTTGGTAACTTTCAACGAGGGCAGCTGGACCGACCTTGCCGGAAATACCGGCGCGCAAAGCCTCGAAAGCTTTAAGGTCGTTGACCGCCTTGCAGATGGTGCGTCCCCGGCTGATGGCGATACGTCATCGCGTCTCTTCTACATCGAAATTGCCGGCGGCATCCGCTACAACGTTCCCGGCATCACCGACCCCTTGCTGGAAGAACGCGGGATGGCACGCCTGACCTTTGGCACCTATGCCGATCCGGTGCGTGGCGATGTCTTCCGCTTTACACTCAAGTTCTCGGGCACGGCTGAAATCTACAAGCTTGGCAATGTCGGTTCCATCGCGGGTTCCTTTACCATCGAAGACGGCGGCGACACCGGGCGTCCTCAGTTCTGGGGTGTTGCGGCGGTCCAGACGAACTTTGGCGCATTGGCCCCCCTTGGGCTGCATGTCAACGGCAGCGCGGTTCTGCGGATCAACCTTTCCAGCGAAGACCGTATCGAGACGATTGCCCTGGAAGGTATTCCCGGCGACAAACTCGGTCTTGAGATTACAGGAAACAACATCAATTCGATCGGCCTTGACCGCACCGCAACGATGTTCGCCGAAGTCGATGTCGACCAAGCGTTGCGGACGGCATTTGCTGTAACAGGGCGTGATGTAACCCTTGCCGAAAACGCGACCGTTGCGCTGACCAAGAAGCTGGCAAACGGTGTGTATCAGTGGCGCATTACCAGCGGTGCGGATACGTATTTTGCAGACCAGCGCGATGGAAAGGTCACCCTGACCTCCGAAGCGCGTGAATTTGATCTGCTCGCCGGTTCGTTTGCCTTCGAAATTCTAGGCTCCGTCATTTTGACCGTGCCGGGCGGTGATCCGGTCGCGAACCCGCTGGCTGAGCTGAACGGTGGTTTCTTCCTGTCGATCAACGCCGAGCGGATCGAGATTTTTGCAACTGCAAGCGCGACCATCTTTGGTGCAAGCCGTGATCTGGTTCTGATCGAAGGCCGCGCACAAGGGCTGTTTATCGTTGATCTGGTGGCTGATGCGGGCGGCCGTGCCGGCATCGCAGGCAGCCTGTCGCTGGAGCGTACAGGCGGCAGCCAAAGCACTGACGGCGAGCAGGATACAGGCGACTTTGGCGGTATCTCGGCTGATCTGTTCAAGCTGGACGTCACAGTGTCGCTTCTTTTCAACACCACCAAAGTCGATCAGGAATTCATTGTTCCAACCAGCTTCTTGCCACTTTTGCCTGCGGATGCCCCTGCCAAGATCGTGATCTCGGCGATCCCGCCGGGCCAGACCGAAGTCGCTGATTACTACTTTGTTGCGCTGTTGGAAGGGTCCGTCATTCTGGCGAATGCGGTCACGCTTACCGGGTCTTTGACGCTGACGACTGTTGGCACGGGAGATCAGAATATCACCCGCCTGACCGGCAACGTGAGCGGATCGATCAAATATGTCGGCGTTGTCAGCGGTCTGCTTGATCTGGAAATCCGCATTGACGGGGCCAACAGTGGTGTGGTCGGTCGCGCGATGCTGACCCTCGACAGCGGCCTTGCAATTCCGGGCGTCGACATCGAGGCGAATGCGACCCTCAGCCTCGAGATCAACACCTTTGGTACGGTTCAGGAGTTCGAGACGTTCCTGTACAAGAACCCGCTTGGTGGCGGTAATGATGAATATAGCAAAGTCGGCATCAGTGAACACTATCTGCGCTTTGTGGACGAGACCGGCGGCAGGCAAATCATAGATGTGTCGGGCAACCGTAAGGGCGTCATCAAGATTGAGAACCTGCTGACGCTTTATATCGAAGCAAAGCTTGTGATTGCGCCGATTGTTGAACTGTCCGGCGCGTTCAAATTCGAGATTTCAAATGGCGGCGAAACGGTTAGCGCCGAAATCAACGTCAAAGCATCGCTGATCGGGATTCTTTCGAACCTGACGCTGGATGGCAAGATTGTCATCTCGGACGGCGGGATGGTCATCTTTGGCCGCATCAACGTTCAGGCCGGTATCAACGGCGTGTTGACTTTTGATGCCATGGCGTCGTTCGAGCTGAACACCTTCTCTTCTGCACGTGATATCGTGGTGAACGGAACCACCCGTTCTGTCGGGTCGGGCGTCAAGCTGGTGATCCAGGGCAGTGTCGAATTTGTTGGCTTTTCAAGGGCCAATGGTACGACAACAATCGCAATCCTGAGCGACCGGACAGAGATGACATTCGACATCGTCTTTGGTCTGGGTGGTCTTAATGTCCGCGCAGCGGGTGCGGCTGGCCTGTATTACTCCGGCGTTAACATCACCGGTGTTGCCATCGCGCTGAACGTGTCGATTGATGCGAACATCGCCCGCGTCATTGATATCAGCGCCAGCGGCAAGCTGACCCTGAACACCACAAACCAGATCAGAAAGATCGGCAGCTTTACCCTTGCGGCCAACAGCTTCAGCCTCGCGCTGGCTGGCGATGTCCAGTTCCTGAAGACGATCAAGTTCAACGCCTCGTTTGATGTGAACGTTATCAACGACGCCTGGACGGTGAACTTTACCGCCAGCATCAACTTCTTTGGTATCGCCACAATGTCTGCGAACGGCGTTTTCCGCAGCGACGGTACGTTTGACGTTTCCTTGCGCGGTGGCGTTTTGCTGGGTAGCCGCAGCTTTGGTATGGAGGGCAGCTTCTCCTTCAGAGTTTACTACGATTATCAAACCCGTCCCACTGACGGCACCGCGCCGTCAAATCTCTCCATTGGCTTCTCGGGCAGTGCGTCCGTCAGCCTGTATGGTCTGGGGATCAACTGGGGCGGTGCCAGCATCGGGTTTGGCGCGAAAATCGAAAACGTAGAGGCCGGGGGCCGCGTTCCGATCAACGTCAAAGCTTATGCCAGCGTCAAAATCCTGTTCGTTCGTATCAAGCTGAACCTGAACTTTACCATCGGCTATCTGGAACTGCCCAAGCCGATCAAGCTGGCTGAAATGAGCGGTGCCGATCTGGTGCTGAATATGGGCGACGGAAATGGTGATCGCGGCGTCGGTGCAGGCGCTACCGATGAAACCTATATCATCGAACAAATCGCACCCGGCACGATCAAGGTTATCTATTCCGGTCGCGAACAGATCTTTACCGGTGTGGACCGGATCGTCGGCTACGGCGGTGACGGCGATGATGTCATCCTTGTGCGCGAAGGCGTGGATGCGGATCTGCTGTTTGATGGCGGCAATGGCATTGATGTTGTCGACTATCAAGGCAGCGGCAAGGTCACGATCAACAAGACAGACGGCACCTCCGACTTTGGCGATCAGATCACCATTGGGCGCTTTGCAGAAGCCGGTTCAGAGGTTTACGGTGCCAATGTCACCCGCGCCCTTGCCGAAGGTGAGACCGCGAGCCTGTTGGGCGACCGGATCGTTTCAAGCAGCAACAGCCAAATCTATATTTACGGTATGGGCGGCGATGACTTTATCCAGCAATTGGGTACAGGGAATGCGACCATTAACGGTGGCAACGGCGCTGACATCATCTTTGGCGGTGCGGGGAATGACATCATTGATGGCGGCAACGGCGCTGACGAGATCGACTCGGGTGCTGGTACTGACACTGTTACAGGTGGTGCCGATGCCGACCGGATATTCCGTACATTGGCCGCAGCCGGAATTCTGACCGTTAACGGTTCGGGTTCGCAGGATACGCTTTATGTAACCGGCTCGTCCGCGGCCGATACAGCGCGTCTGTCACGCGGTTCCGTTGTCATCCGCAACGTCGACAATACAACCGGTGCGACGATCAACGGCGGTGTCGGTACGGTTCAGATCCAACTGCTTGGCGGGTCTGACACGGTGATCATCGATGATATTTCGGGCCAGGGCGTCAACCGTGTGGTCATCGAAGACGATCTGGCCGTCGAAGGGCCCGGCTTTATCGGCGATACGGCTGCACGCGAAGGCACCACAGACAATAACGCGGATACCGTGATCATCAACGGGACTGGTGCCGATGATACGTTCACACTGATCCAAGATACTGTTGACGCCAGCGACATCAAGGTTGACGCGCTTTGGGGCAACACCGGCGTTGCCGTTGCCATTGTCCTGAATGATTTCCGCCGTGCTGCGGGTGACAAGCTGATCATCAATGCGGGTGCTTTGAACGATACCATCAACGCCGAAGCCTTGACCCAGAACACTGTCGCGCTTGAGTTTAATGGCGACGGCGGCAATGACCGCATTATCGGCTCGCCGTTTGATGACGTCATTGATGGCGGCACCGGCGATGACAACCTGACCGGTGGCGAAGGTTTTGACATCTTCAAGGATGGCGGCAATGGCACTGTCGGCGACACTCTTACGGAAACCTTTGCCACTTATGACTTTGGCCTGTTCGAAGACCGCTTTGTTGTTGGGACGTTGTCAGGCACATCGGGCGATGTCTGGTCTGTGGCCACAGTTGAAAATATCAACGGTATCTTTGAAAACGTGGTGCTGACCGGTGGCGACAGTGCTGCCAACCGCATGGTCGTTAACGATCTGAACCGTCAAATTCGCGTCGCTGGCACTGTTATCTCTGTCGCGGCCTTTGACGGGAACGTCACGCTTGATGCCAAGTCGAACGGAACGCCGGAAACCTACCATATCAACGCCCCCAAAGGGTCGAACTTTGATGTCACCATCAATGACACCGGCAGCGGTTTTGCGACTGTGCGCTTTGACGGTTCTGATGACGCCGACCTGATTGTCGTGAATGATGACACCCTTGCCGTGACCGGTGCTGCAACCGTGGCGATCACGCACATCGGTACGAACGAAGTTGTTCTGAATACGGCTGGCGGTGGCGATGAGATCACGGTTCAAAGCACCGATATCCCGCTTTATATCCGCTCTGGTTTGGGGGATGACACGATCCGCATCGGCAACGCCGGTTCCCTGACCGAGATTGACGCGCTTGTTGATGTCGATGCCTTTGATGTCTTTGGTGCGGGGACATCCCCGATTGACCGGGGCAGCGACACGCTGCTGATCGACGGGCGCAATGACGCGAACACATCGACAGGGACGATTGGCCTGCGCGATCTGGCGCTTCTTGAAGGGTGGATGGACGTTACCGGCTTTAACCTGTCAGGTGCCGGCATCAGCTACATCGCGGTGGAGAATATCGAGATTGATCTGGGCGAAGGGTCGAATACGGCCACGATCACCTCGACAGGTCTGGCTGACAGGACAACACTGCGCACCCGCGGTGGTGTCGATACCGTGAACCTTTATGCGATAAATGGCCCGACCTTTATCGAGACCGGCACGGGCGTTGACAGTGTTGTGGTCGGCAGACCGATTACGCCGACATCCGTCAATGAATTCACTGTAAATGACATCCTGTTCGGACAGCTGATCATCAACGGCGGGTCCGAAGCGACCGGCACTGTCGAAGGCAACGATACCCTGCGCGTCAGCGACAACGGTGACACGGCCGCAGATCAAGGCAACCGTCTGACCCCGACCGAAATCATCGGCCTCGGGATGACGGTTGGCATCAAATACCTTGGCTTCGAAAGCTTGGTGCTTGAGACCAGCAACGGCAACAACAAGCTGCATGTCGATGGCACCCACGCGGGCTTTACCAAGATTGATATGGGCGATGAACCCGTGTCACCGACTGACGATTCCAGCAATGACGTGCTGAATATCGAACGCTTGGGCGGCGCGACTGAAATCAAGCTGGGTCAGGGTAATGACATCGTGCGCGTCAACTATGACGAATACGGCCAGCAGACATTCAAGAACGGCCTGCAAAGCGGCAGCCTTGAGACCACTTATGTTCTTGAAATCGACGGCGAGCAGGGGTCCGATTTCTATCAGATCGGTCTGGCTGGCGAAGGCACTGCCCTGATCCGTCTGCTGGACAGCGGCTTGCCAGGACAAGGTGCCGATAGCGCCGAGATCAACGGCACCAACCGTGCCGACCTGTTCCTGTTCCGCGCCAATCTGGACCCGGCGGTTGCCACCGGTGTGGTTGCTGCGCTGCAACTTGACGCCGAGGGCGATCAGATCGAGGGCATTCTTGAACGCGTCGAATATAACGGTGCCCTTGAAGGCGACATTCAGGTCAATGGCCGCGATGGCGACGATATCTTTGTTCTTGATGACACATTGGCGACGTTCAACATCTTTGGCGATGCGGGTAATGATACCTTCCAGGTCGGCCAGCTGTTCGCCTCTGCGCGTGATGCGTCCAACCCCTATAACGGTCTGGACGGCATTGATTACTATGCGACAACGCAGGTCACGCTCGGCTTCCTGTCCAACGGCATCAGCAAGAACGCAACGCTCAGCGGCGGCACAGGTCAGGACAACTTTACCGTCTATTCCAACAAGGCCGAATTGTTCCTGTTCGGCAACGAAGACGATGACAGCTTCCTTGTCCGGTCCTTTGTCCGCGTCGACCCTGACGATCCCGCCGCGCCATATACCAATATCAATGGCGGGCAGGGTGCCGACTTTGTTTCCTATAACATCAATGCGCCTGTGCGGATCGATGGTGGCGACGGCTTTGACACGCTGACCATCGTGGGCAGCGAGTTCGGCGATGACTATGTGATTACCGAAAACGGTGTCTTTGGTGGCGGTCTGTTCGTCAGCTTTGTCGGGATCGAGCGGCTGGTCGTTGATGCGCTGCAAGGCAACGACACCTTCTTTATCGAAAGCACCAATGAAAACGTGCAGGTCGAAATCGTTGGCGGCATCGGCAGCGACAACATCAACATCGCCGGTTCCGATCTGAGTGCCGTGACCGAAGGCGGGGCGATCACTGTCGTCTCGAACAGCCTGAACGGTCATAACGGTCTGATCCAGACCATCGTGAGCAGCAACGACGCCCGCTATAACGCGATCTTTGCCAAGGATGTCGTGACCAACATCGCTGACAATGACGAAGCCGGTATCATCGTCTTTAACGATTACGATGCATTGCGCGTGTTCGAAGATGCGCTGGCGTCGCCGCTGTTGATCCACAACACCTATGGCATCGCCCTGTCCCGCGCACCCGAAGACATCGTGACCATCACCATCACCCCGACACGTGGCACCGAAAGCAGCCAGGCAGCGGGCGGTAAGGGTGTCATGGTCAACGGATCCGAGACCTTTACCAGCCTGACATTCGATGCGTCCAACTGGGACGAGGTCCAATATGTAACGGTCACGGGCGTAAACGATGCGTTGGCCGAAGGCCGCCAGATCATCAACCTGCGTCACACCGCCGTTGAAGGCACCCTGAGCACAGACGAGCAGCCCTATGACGGTGTGGTTGTCGCCGATGTACTGGTCGAGGTGATCGACAATGACAGCGCCGAGGTTCTTGTATTCTCCAAGCTGGAAACCGGGTCGAGCGTTGACACCATCGGTGCCGATGTTGCGGGCGAAAACGTTCTTCTGACGGCCAATGGTGACAGTGTATATGTCGCACTGTCGCGCGCGCCCACCGGCCCTGTCACGGTAACATTCAACGTCAACGAGGGTGCCACAGTTTCGTTTAGCGGCCCATCGGGGACGCAATCGGGCAACTCGGTCACCGTGGGCTTTGACAGCACCAACTGGAACACGCCACGTCTGCTGCGCCTTGCCGCAAACGACGATACCGCGCCCGAAGGTGTCCACTATGCCCGCGTCACACCGGTTATAACGGCCGGTCAGGATGCCTTCCTTGGGTTGGGTCAGGGCGATGTGGCACGTGGTCTGGCGGCGAATATCAACGCCGATATCTCGCAAACCCGGACCGCCGCTGCGCTTTACCGGTCGGCAGATATCCAGATTTTCCGTGGCACGACCGGATCCACCATCACCGAAGTATGGACCGTCACCATCAACGGCGAAGAATATCGTGCGACCTTCGGCTTTGGGGCCGACAGCCTTGCCGTTGCTCAGGGTCTGCGCGATGCAATCCGTAGCGATAGCCGCAAGCCGATCGGTCTGACCGCCGAAGTTATCGGCGGTGTCCTGCGGATTGAAGACACGAGCGGCTTCACCCTGAATGCAAAAGCGCAAACACCATTCTACAACAACGGGTTCGAGATCGAAGCGACCGCGAACAGCACCATGCGCGTGTTTATCGACGGTCAGGCATTCGAACTGGAAACCCTTGCCCCGGCGGGCGCGACACTGCCCGTATCCGGACAGCGCGCCCTTGAAGTTGCGGTTGTGTCGCTGACCTCGTCCATCTTGGACGGCACGCGCAATCTGGCTGGTGGTGTGGTTATCGGGTCGACATGGAATATCGTGCTGGATGACCTGACTGTGTCGGCAACCGCTGTCACCGGCGACACATTGCAAAGCATCGTCCGCCGCCTGATCGGCAAGCTTGCCGGCAGCGATTACGCGGCATCCGAACTGTATCGCTCGGCCACGCTCGTTCCATCTGCTGTTGGCGGGATCGCTGCGGATGCGACCTGGAACATCCTGTTGGATGGCCAGCTTGTTACATACACATCTGTTGCGTCTGATGTGCCAAACGGCATCTATGGGATCGGCGAAAAGATTGCAGAGCAGATCACCGCATTGAACCAGGGCTATGTTGTTTCGGTGCGTACCGGTGGGGCCATCAATGTGTCGCGCCCTGCTGGCAACCCGTTCTCCATTGTGATGCTGGCGTCCGGTGGGGTTACTGATCTGGTTGCCGCAGGTGCGAACAGCATCGCGCCGCCACTGGTTATTGAAAATGCCATCGTGATCTTCAAACGCCCCGATGCCGCTGGCGTGCCGCCGTTCGGCTTGCAGGTCGAGCGTCTGCCAAACCCTGCTTCGCCAACCAGCCAGAACGGCGCTGTGACCAACCCGCTGCGCGTCCTGAGCAGCAGCTATTGGGATTTCGCCTCCATTTCGATTGCGCCTATCGCTGGCGTTATTGCCGAAGGCACCACATGGGCTCTGCGCCTGAGTGCGGCTGACATCGCCCAAGGTGCCGATGCCGCCCTTCTTGAGAATTATGATTACGTCGCAGGCCAGAACAAAGAACAGACCGCACCATCGGCCTTTGATCTGAAGCTTTTGGACGATGACGCCCCAACGGTCGAAATCATCGAGAGCGGCAATTCCACCGATCTGGCCGAACGCGGTGAAGACGACAACCGCGTCACCGATAGCTTTGATATCGTGCTGACCGGCGCGCTGATCGGCGACAAGTGGGTTACCGTTGATGTGACCCCGCTCAAGACTCGTACCTACAATGGTGATCTGGCGTTTGATGCGGCTGCCAACTTTGGCGAAGCCAACCGCGTTCAGGTTCGCGTTGCAGCCCCGATTGCCGAATTGTCCTTTACCGGGTCGGTTGTCGAGGGCGAGGTATGGTCTGTCGCGCTGTATGACGACGTTACCTACCAGACAAACACGCTGAGGGCGGATTACATTGTTCAGGGGGATGACCAACTTTCCGACATCCGCGATGGACTGATCACCCAGATCAACGCCCTGACTGGCTACGAGGCCGTCCTGGCCGGTGACGCGATCAAGATCACGCGGGCCGCTGATGCGACACCACGTTTCTTTATCGAAGCAACAATCACGCCCGATACCCGCGGCACGATCCTGACGCGCACGGTACCTGACTTTAACTTCGACAATGTGCTCGAGATCGAATTCGCAGGCATCCCCGCCGTTGGCGAGACATGGGATGTTACCTTTGTCGGCAAGCTTTACAGCCAGACCGTTGTAGAAGGTGACAGCCTTGCAACGCTCGCGGCGAAACTGGCGGCTGATATTCAGGCCGATGACGATGCGCGCATCACGAACGGCGGGGCACGTCTGTATGATGTCAGCGTCAACGGGACAGTGGTCGCTGTTCAGGTGTTGGCCAACAAGCGTACAATTCTGGCCGCCTCTGCTGAAATTACGCCAGTTGGCAGCGCGATTGTGGACAGCGATGGTGCCATGAGATTGCGCCAGTATGTCCGCTTTGATGCAGGCAACTGGAACACGGCCCAGACAATCACGGTTCTGGCGATTGATGATGAAATCATTGACGGTGGCGATGCCAAGGTATTTGCGGCCTTTGACGAGCGTGTGAATTCCATCCGTGGTCCGATCAGCGTTATTGGTGGCCTGTCGCCGACAGCCATCGAATTGAACAACCCGATCCTGCTGCCCGGTGAAAGCAACGAAAAGCTGCCAAGCGGCACGGCCGACAGCATCGAGACCATCGATGGCGTGACCACAATCACCGATCTGGCGCTGACCCATGTGAACAAGCTTTATGGCGAACGTCCCGGCTTTGACCCGCGCATCAACGGCACGGCGACCATCTATGATGTGGCAACGCTGGGGACGACCGGCACCAGCGAACGGGTCGATATTATCAGCGCGTCCCAAGACATCCTGTCCTTTGCCAGTGGTACCAAGATTGGTGAAGGCACAGCGTTCAGCGTCAATTTGACCGTTGGCACCGGTGACGCAACTTTGATTGGTGCCGCCGAAGTCTTTGGGACACCGGATCAAAGCGCGGCGGTTCTGGGGATGCTTGACTGGCTTGAAGCAACCATCGACCTGACCGCTGGTGCAACGACCGGCGTCTACCAGATCACACTCTCGCCGGTACCGGGTTCGACGGCTGGTCAGGAAGTGTTCAGCTATACCTCGACCGAGGGTCAAAACTATTCCGGCACGATCGCGCTGGAATTGGCCAAAGCAATCAACGCGGCCAGCACTCAGTTCAAGGCGCGCGCAGTCGTGAACCTTGTCGGAGAGACACGCCTGCGCATCGTTGAAACCGGGGACGCGACCGGCGGCTTTGATATTGATGTTGCGACACCGACAGACGCGACTGTGATCATCGGCGGGACGCCGGTTGCCGGACAATATGCGCAAGCCGGCGTAAAATGGACAATGGCAGCGATCCGTGTGCTTGACCCGACCGCCAATGCGGTTTGGACATTGAGCATAGATGGTGCCGCACGCAGCGCGACGTCGGACGGCGATGCAGCGTCAATCACCCAGACATTGGCCAACAAGCTGCCCGGCATTCTGCGCCCCGTCGTTTCGGGCAGCTTTGCAACGATTGCGGCAGCCCTGCCTGTCGATTTCGCGACTGGCACCGACCAGCTGTATTCCTATGCACCCGTCAACGCGAACCTGCGGGTGGACGAGGTCGAACAGATCGATACGCTGACCATCTTTAACGGCCAAAGCCCTGCGGCTGACGTCGGTGTGCTGACCTCGACCCGTCTGAGCGGTCTTGGAATGGGCGACGACGTTGTCATCGCCGGTCAGCGCATCCCCGGTGGCATCACCTATAGCGGTATCGAGGTGCTGGACATCCGTCTGGGCCGCAACGGTGACACGCTAACCGTTGAATCAACACACGAAGGCAAGACCCGTATTGATACGGGCACCGGCTTTGATGCGGTGACCAGCAGTGACACGGTCAACGTCAAGTCGATCTCGGGCCACACCTTCATTACCACGGGCAATGGCGACGACATCGTGAATGTTGGTTCTGATCGCGGTATCCTTGACCAGATCACCGGCATGCTGGTGATCGATATGGGCGATGATGCGGGCGACCAGTTGAACCTGAACGACAGCCTTGATGTGAATGCCAACGTCATGACCCTGACCGGCGACCGTCTGACCGGGCTGGACATGCCATCGGTTGCTGAAATCCAGCAGGTCAACATTCGCGCCATTGGCGGCAGCTTTACCTTGGGCTTTACCGGAACATCGGCACTCGCAACGCTGACTGCGTTTGATTTTGATGCTACATCGGTGTCGGATATTGCAGCAGCAGCGCTAAGTGCGCGTGATCAGATCGCCGCGCTGACCGGCTATGACGTCACCGTCGACATCATCGAGACCAAGGATGGCATCGCCTATCTGGTCGAGTTTGGCGGCCTGGCAGGCGGTCTGGACGTCGACATGCTGGTTGTCGCAGGCACTGATTTGCAGGCGGCACCTGACACAACGACCGATGTCAGCATCACCGAGCTGCGCACCGGCACCACAGCGCCAAACCGCAACAATGTCGAAGTGCTGCGCCTGTCCGCCGATAGCGGCACCTTCACGCTTAGTTTCCTTGTCCCTGATGTGAACGGCATTGTCCGTCTGCAAACAACCGAAGCCATCGCTTGGGATGCTTCCGTGGTGCATATCCTTGCGGCACTTGATCCGATCCTGAACCCGAACAACGGTTATGACTTCCTGCCCTACACGCATAATGTCGGCGTCGACCGGTTGGGCGATGCAATCTATCTCACGTTCCAGGGTGCGCTTGCCGATACGCGGATCGCCAGCATCGACACACGTGGCTTGGGTGGCGACTATACCCAGACCGATATCAGCATAGCCGAACCTGTCGCCGGTCAAACCTGGACCGTCACCGTTTCGGATCTGGTCACGCCGACACAGATCATCGGCCTGAGCGCAGCGCAGTCGGTGTTCAGCTATACTGCGGTTGTTGGCGATACCGCACAGACAGTGGCCCGCGTGTTGGCCGACAAGATCGCCGCAGCACAGGGCCCACATCTGGTTACCGATGCGATTGACGGCATTCTGACGGTCACCAGCCGGTCGGCGCACCCGATCACGGCCGTCGTCACAGGCGCGCTTGCCGCCGCTGGTCAGCAGACCGATCGCATCGCCACCACGCTGCAAACCGACGGCATTGGCTATCACGCGGTTGAGTTCCTTGACCTATCGTTGGGCAGCAATGACGACGTTCTGAACATCCAAGGCACCACTGCGCGGACCACGCTGCATCTGGGCGAGGGCGATGAGCGCATCTATGTGTCCTCCGAAGCGGCCGAAAACCTGACAACAGACACGCGGTTCCTGACAGGTCACCTGAACGCCATCACCGGATTGCTGAACATCGACGCGGGCACAGGCCGCCACCAGCTGATGATCTCGGACGAGGCCGCAATTCTGGGCGATGGCACAGCCGCTCAGCCTGTGTTGATCACCGACAACCGTGCGAACGCGCAGGCTGCCGCAATCGCACGCGGCATCGACGAGACCTTTAGTGATGTGACAGATATCTATGTGGTGGGCATCGCGCCTGCGGTCATCGGCTATACCGCAGATGCACAGGGCAACTTCCTGGGTGGTGTGACCTATTGGACCGGCTTTGGCGATGATACGATCTTTATCGACGCGGCCCATATCCGCGATATCGCAGGCGCGCAGACAGTTACCTCGCTGAACACCGGTTTGGGGAATGACACGGTCACCATCACGATGGACGCTGGCGATGACTTCTTTGCGCTGAACACCCAGGGTGCCTACAATCAATACGCCGATGTGCGCGATGCCGATACGGTCACAGCGCCCGATACCACGCGTCCGCTGGTCGTCTTTGGTGGTCAGGATGACGACAATATCGATACCGGTTCGGTTGACGATATCGTCTTTGGTGATCGTGGTGTGCTTGAGTATCTGGACGAAAACGGTGCTGTCAGCCTGCGTCTTGGTACCGGCGGCCTGACAGATGTGACCGATGGCGTGGCGCGCGCGCCGACGTCGTTCAAGTCGACCTTCCTCGATGTGGGCGGTGTGGACACCATCAACACCTTCACCGGCACAGACATCATCATCGGTGGTCAGGCGGGTGATGTGATTAACGCCGGTCAGGGTGACAACATCGTCATCGGTGACAATGGCGAAGTCCTGCTGGCGACCGAGGCTCCGAATTTTGGCACATTCCGTTATGCGCTGGTCAGTGCCTTTACCGTTGATGCGACCACCGGTGGCGACGATATCATCCGCACCGGCTATGGTGCCGATCTGATCTTGGGCGGCTTTGGCAATGACACGATCATCGCAAATGTCGGAGAGACAGCAACGCAAACCGATGCGGTCAACCTGATCTTGGGCGACTTTGGCGCGGCCTTCTGGAATGACGACGGCATCTTGGCGACCCTTGATCGTGTGGTGTCGACCGATACCTTTGTTGGCGGCAACGATACGATCCGTACGGGCCGCTCCAGCGATATCATCATCGGTGGTGATGCAAATGACGACATTGATGCTAGCCAGGGTGCGAACCTTGTTATTGGTGACAGCGGCGAGATCCTGTCGGGTGCCGTGGCGACGAACATCCCTGCCTTCGGGCTGGCGCTGCAGACCATCCGCACCATCGAAGATACACGCGGTGGCGTAGATATTATCCGGACCGGCGACGACACAGACATCATTCTGGGCGGTCAGGCCGGTGACGACATTGACGCGGCACAGGGCAACAACATCGTTCTGGGCGACAACGGCTATGTGATCTTCGAGACAGCGGCCCCGAACTTTGGCAACCTCGCCATCGCCTTGGTCGAGATTTCGACCACATCGCCCGCCACCGGCGGCAATGATATCATCCTCACAGGGTATGGTGCCGATCTGATCCTTGGTGGAGGTGCTAATGACACCATCACCGCCAATGTCGGAGAGACGGCAACACAATCCGATGCGATCAACATGATCTTTGGCGACTTTGGTGCGGCCTTCTGGAACATCGACGGCAATCTGGCGACGCTTGATCTGGTGACCTCCATTGATACCGGGTTTGGTGGTCGGGACGTGATCAACACCGGTCGCGGTGATGACATCGTCCTGGGCGGCTACGAGCAAGACGAGATCTATGCATCTGAGGGGTCCAACATCGTGCTGGGTGACAGCGGCTTGCTGGAATCGGGCGCGATCGAAACCAACGTCCCAAGCTTTGGTCTGGCCCTGCGCACGTTGAAATCAATCGCGGACGAGCTGGGCGATGATGACAAGATCGCCACCGGTGCCAGCACCGACTTGATCTTTGGCGGCAACGGCAATGACCTGATTGATGCGGGTCAGGGCGATAACATCGTTCTGGGTGACAACGGCATCGCGCTGTTCGACAGCACTGTGACCAACTTTGGCAACCTGCCCATCGCAATCTTAAGCGTGACCACACAAAGCCCCGCCATTGGTGGCAACGACATGATCACCACGGGTCTGGGCAATGACATCGTATTTGGCGGTGCAAAAGACGACACGATCGTGACCGACTTTGCCGGTGATTTTGAAGGCACCGACGGTCAGGATATTGTGCTGGGTGACCATGGGTTTATTAACTTTGTGAACCCTGAAACCGGTGCCTATACCTTCCTGCGCGATGTGGTGTCGATTGATCCGGCCTTTGGCGGCAATGATCTGATCAGCACCGGCCTGTCCACAGACATCATCTTTGGCGGGAACGGCGACGATACCATCAATGCCGGCACGGTTGATAATGTGACCGACATCGTCTTTGGCGATAACGCCAAGATCACGGTGAATGAAACAGGCGTCTTCACCGGTGCCACTGCCGCTGATCCAAGCGGTCAGGAATTTGGCGTCATCAGCTTTAACTTTGGCAATGACCATTACCGCAATGACACGACTGTTGACGGTGTTGCGGGCTCGGGTGTGTCCGCCTCTGACAAGCCGGCACCGCGCGCAGATGGCTGGAACGAGCTGAACGAGGATGCCGGAACCTTTGGGGATGACGCGGCAGAATTCGTCCGCGACGAAAGCGGCGGGATCATGTCCGGTGTCACCATCGACTGGAACGTACGTGATTACAAAGGCAACATCCGTGAAGCGAATGACGATACCCATAGCGATATCCGTTACCCTGCCACCGCCGATGACCGCCTGTTCGAAGGGTACCTCTATTCCGGTCACACCGACACGCTGGTCCTGACGCTGAGCGGCCTTGATCGCCACTACGAGACATTCGACATCTATGTCTATCTTGATGGCGATGACGGCAAGACAAGCAGCCGCTATGGCACCGTGCGGCAGGTCACCCTCGGGGCCGAGACCTATTTCGTCAGCGATCCGGATAACGTCAACTTTGACGGCACCCTGATCCGTGTAACCTCGCAGGATCTGAATGCGCCGGGCCTGGGTAACTATCTCGCCGCGACCGGCCTGTCCGGTGGCGAGATCACAATCGAAATCTCGATCCCGTCGAACCAGCGCTATGGCTATCCGGTTATCTCTGGCCTGCAAATTGTCGGTCAGTCCTATAAGATCGACACATTCGAAACGGTTGCCGACAGCATCGGCGGCAACGACGTGATCCTGACCGGCGGCGGCGAAGACATCATTCTTGGTGGTGCTGGTGGTGATATGATCAACAGCGCTGGCGATGCCGACATGGGCCGCTTTGATGCCGACACGGTCATCGGTGACGGCGGTAACCTTACCTTCCTGCGCACCGGGCCCGTTGGCCCGGCAGAATTTGGCGAATTGCGTGAAATCGTCAGCCGCAACGGCGATGCCAGCCAGAATTACAATGACACGATCCTGACCGGCAACGGCACAGATCGCGTGATTGGCGGGCAGGGTGATGACACCATCAACACCGGCGATATCTTTGCGCATAACGGTGTGGATGATGCGACATCAGGGACAGACGTGATTGCATGGGGCATCAACTTTGGTGCGCAGGTCAACGAAGGCTGGGTTGACGGGGATGCAGGTTACGTGGCCGGTGGCAACTGGTTGAACTTTGTCGATCAGGGGGACTTCACGAAAACCTATACCGAGACCCACGGTTGGGGCCGCCATGCGCATGCTCATTCCTATCACAAGCCAACCGCTTCGATGCTGACCGACGAGGGTGTTCGCATCACCGTTGGCCAAGACCTTGAATCGAAACATGGCCGCGACGCCTATGTCGAGGATCACGACCAGATCAATGCAGACACGCAGAACGGGCACCTGTTCAACGGATACATCTACGCAAAATCCAAATCCGAACTGGGTGTGGATGTCTCAGGGCTCAGCAATATCTACGGCACGGGCAGCTACGACGTATATCTGTACATCGACGCAGAAGACCGCGATGCAGCGCGCAATGGCGGCTACCGTCTGGTGTCCACCAATGGCGACGAAATCAGCCTGAACGATCCACGCGGTGCCAATTTTGACGGAGAGTTCATCGAATATGATCCGGCGAACCCGAGCCTGCCTGCCAATGTTGTGATCTTCCGCAATGTAAGCGGTGATGCCTTCGAACTGCGGATCAACTCCGGCGGTTATCTCAAGAACGGCAAGTGGTACCTGTTCGATCACGACACGCCAAGCATTGCCGGCTTCCAGATTGTGGGCGGCGCTGACAGGGATAACGTGGTTCAGCAGGGTGATCTGGAGACCGATCTGGTTCTGGGCGATCAGGGCTTCATGCGGGTCTTTGACAACACCGTCTTTGAATTTGCATCCGTAACCGGCGCGCCGGGCACTGCGAATGATACAATTCTGGGCGGCGACGATGGCGATGTATTGATCGGTGGCGATGGCAATGACACGATCCGCGGCGAAGACGGCGACGACCGTATCGTTGGTGACAACGCCCATGTCATCATCATCCGTGGCAAGATTGTCGGCCTCGACCGTTTCTATGACAACGGCAAGAAAGAATATTATCACGACGTGCTGGACAAGCTGGACCCCTATACCATCATCGGCTTGCAGTTGATCGACGTCACCACAGGTGGCAACGACGTGATTGAAGGCGGCCGTGACAATGACTGGGCATGGGGCGGCTCCGGCGATGATACTTATGTCTTCGCGGGCACCGATCTGGGTATCGACCGCCTTGTCGAAAGCGATGTGATCGAGGGCGCACACAAGTCGAACCACCATCACACTGACACAACGCCCGAAGGTCTTTGGAACGACACCGGTGACGCGCTTGACTTTAGCGGCTTCAACGGCCCGATCGACTTGGATCTTGGCACCGACAAGCGTCAGGTCATCCGCGAAGGCGACAAATACGGCAGAAGCTACAAAGGCGGCGCTGTAACCCTGTCCATCAAACTGTCTTCCGCAGGTGGTTTCGAGGATGTGTCCGGTTCTGCCTTTGACGACGAAATCAAAGGCAATGATCGCAACAACGCAATCGCCGGCAATGACGGGAACGACGACATCGACGGCGTTTCGGGGTCAAACTTCCTCGACGGTGGTGCAGGCGATGACCATATCGACGGTGGATCGGGCAAGTTCGAAGACAGACGCGAACTGCGCTATGGGTCGCTTGCCAGTCAAGTCATCATGGGCGGGTCGGGCGATGATTATATTCGCGGCACCCGTGGCAATGATATGATCGATGGCGAAGACGGGGATGACGTTATCTCCAGCTATGGCGGTGCGGACATTGTGTTTGGCGGTGCCGGAAATGACCGGCTGTCCGTGTCCGGCTATAACAACATCATTGTTGGTGGCGCGGGCGATGACGACATCTCGGGTCATCGCAAGTCTTACGACTATTTCGCCTTTGGTGATCGCCAGGGCCGCTACAGCCCTGATGGTCTGGGTTATGGCCATCTTGGCAATTATTCCCAGTGGTCCAGCCGGTCGAACACATATGTGCATGGCGATCTGGACGAAGAGTTGCGGACACTGGTGACAGAGCAGTTCCTGACCAGTTTCGCCCATGATTTCGCCCGCGCCGATTTGACCTTTGATGTTGCGGGAACCAGCTCTTTGCGGTTTGCGCTGGCCCCCTTCATCCTGTCGATTTCAGCACCTTGAAATCTGGCGCGACACGCGTCTAAGATACCAATATTATTAGAAAATTTCTTATGAAGAAAATTGGTCACAATTTTCTCTCATTGTTACGTTATAAAGTTCGGGACGACACGCCCCGATTACAAGGAATTCGACCTTGACTGAACACAGCTCGGCAGCAGGGGCCTCCTCCTCAGAGGAGCCCTTTTTGAACGCAGAAACCCTGGAAAAGCTGCGCACAGGCACGGATATGGCGCAGGTTGCTGCGGCATGGTTGCAGGCCTTTGCAAAGCAAACCACGGGCATACAGCAGGGGCTTGTCATTATGGCAGGCACCGGCAAGGCAAAGTTCGAACCCGTTGCCATGTGGCCGGACGGGGCCAGCCCTGCACCTGAATTGATGCGCGCGGTTGATGGAAGCCTGAAGGGCAAGCGGATGCTTGTCGAAACAGGCGCACAGGACAACGCGGCGATTGCTGTTCCCTTGCTGATCGGGGGGCAGTTGCGCGGTGTATTGGCTGTGCTGGCCGATAATTCGGCGCAAACCGATCTGCGTCACGTCGTTGAACAGTTGCAATGGGCCTCCGGCTGGATCGAGGCCGTGGTCCGGCGCCAGCGGCTCAGCGGGAATGACAACCTTGTTACGGTGATCGAACTGCTGGCGACCAGCCTGCACCACACACGTTTTTCCGAAGCCGCAACAGCAGTTGCCACCGAACTGGCCGGTGCGCTTGGGTGTGAACTGGTGGGGATTGGCATGATGCGCGGCAAGCATGTGCGCCTGCGGGCCCTATCGAACAGCGCCACATTCGGCAAACGCGCCACCCTTGTCCGGCTGATCGAAGCCGCGATGGACGAGGCTGTCGACCAGCAGGCGGTGATTGCGCATCCGCCACTGGAAGGGTCGCCCGCGCGGGTGCGGCGTGCCCATGCCGCGCTGGCAGATCATGAAGGCGGGACCGGTCTGTGCACCGTGCCGCTGACAGAGCAGGGTAAAACAATTGGTGCCATGTTGCTTCAGCGCAGCACGGATCAGGGGTTCGATGCCGGAGGTATTCAAATCGCTGAACAGGCAGCCGTTCTGATCGGCCCTGTTCTGGATATCAAACGCCGCGAAGACCGCTGGATTCCCGTTAAAATCTGGGAGTCCATCACGAACTTTTTCAAGATGTTGTTCGGTCCACGTCATGCGCTTTTGAAACTGGGTGTGATTGCCGCGATCGGCATCGCGGCCTTTTGTTGGTATGCGACGGGAACCTACAGGATCACCGCAACGACCGTTGTGCAAGGTAAAATCCAACGGGTCGTGACGGCTCCGATTGCCGGCTATCTGGTCCAAGCCGAGGCCCGCGCCGGTGATTTGGTATCCGGGGGCCAGATCATGGCGCGCCTGGAAGATCGGGACATTCGCCTTGAGCGTCTGAAATGGTTGGGCGACCGCACCAAACAGCAGCAGGAATACAGTCAGGCCATCGCGCAGCGCGAACGTACAAAGGCGCGGATTCTGGCGTCGCAGATCGAACAGTCAGACGCCCAGATCGCATTACTGGACCAACAGCTTGAACGTATGACCATCCGCGCGCCTTTTGACGGGCTTGTCGTATCGGGTGATCTGAGCCAAGCGCTTGGTGCGCCGCTGGAACGCGGCGATGTTCTGTTTCAGGTGGCACCGTTGAACGAATACCGCGTCACCATGCGGGTCGATGAACGCGATATCCGCGACATTGCTGCGGGCGACAGCGGCCCGCTGGTTCTAAGCTCGTTGCCGGATACGCCGTACCGGGTTGCGGTGCAGCGGATCACCCCGATTTCCAGCCCCTTGAACGGTGCCAATGTTTTCGAGGTCGAAGCGTCCATCGAAGACGGGCCGATCGAGGCGCTGCGCCCCGGCATGGAAGGCGTGGCCAAGATCGAGGTTGATGAACGCCGGCTTGTGACCATCTGGACCCGCAGGCTGGTGCTTTGGGCGCGGATGACCTTCTGGTCGTGGAAGCCTTGAGCCCATGGCCGGGTCGCTTTTCTCACCTTCTTGGTATCGGGTAAAAGACCTGAAGCCGCGGCTCCGCAGACATGTGAACATCTATCGCCACGATTATCGCGGCCGCATCTGGTTTATCCTGCAGGATCTGGCCACCGGACGGTCGCACAGGTTTTCACCTGCCGCGTACCGCATGGTGGGTCTGCTGGACGGCAAGCGCAGCCTGGGCGAAGTCTGGGAGATCGCGAACGAACAGCTTGGAGACCGCGCCCCGACCCAGGACGAAGCGATCCGGCTGCTGGGGCAGTTGCATTCGGCCGATGCGCTGGTTGCCGATGTGTCGCCCGACAGTCGCGAACTTTTCCGCCGGCATCAGCGCCACAAGCGGATGGAGATCAAGCAAAAGATCTGGTCCCCGCTGGCCGTGCGCATCCCGATTTGGGACCCTGACCGTTTCCTGACCGCAACGTTGCCCTTGGCGCGTCCGTTTCTGACGAAAACCTTTGCTGTGATCTGGCTGCTGCTGGTGCTGACGGCGGGGGTGTTTGCCGCGATGAACATCGGTGCATTGACGTCGAACATCGGCGACCGTGTTCTGAACCCCGGCAACCTGGCCGTGCTTTGGCTGGTGTATCCGGTGGTAAAGGCCTTTCACGAATTAGGACACGGCTATGCCGTCAAGAAATTCGGAGGAGAAGTGCACGAAATCGGGATCATGTTTCTGGTGTTGATCCCTGTGCCCTATGTGGATGCCTCTGCTGCGTCGGCTTTCAGGGACAAGCGGAAACGCATGTTGGTGGGTGGCATCGGCATCATGATCGAATTGCTGCTGGCCTCTATCGCGTTGTTCGTCTGGCTGAATGCTGAATCCGGCGCGGTGCATGCGGTTGCCTTTAACGTGATGCTCATCGGGGGCATTTCGACCTTGCTGTTCAACGGGAACCCGCTTTTGCGTTTTGACGGCTATTACGTACTGGCGGATTGGATCGAAATTCCCAACCTCAGCGGACGATCCACCAACTACCTGACCTATCTGATACAACGCTATCTATACGGGATGCGCGAGGCGGATCAGATCACCTCGCTTTGGTCTGAACGCATCTGGTTCGTCTGCTACGGTGTTGCGGCGTTCATCTATCGCATGTTCATCATGTTTGCGATCATCGCCTATATCGCAGGGCGCTTTTTTATCATCGGGGTGGTGCTTGCCATCTGGGCTGCAACCACACAGCTTTTGCTGCCCATCGGAAAAGGGATCAATTTTTTGTCTGGAAGTCCAAAGCTCCGCAGCAACCGACCCCGCGCAATTTTAACGACCGTCAGCATTCTTGCGGCTGTCCTGGCCGCGTTTTTCCTGATGCCGTTCCCGTCTTATAGCATCGTCGATGGCGTGGTCTGGCCCAGCCAGCAAGCGCAGGTGCGCGCAGGCACCAACGGGTTTGTCACCAAGGTGGCAACTTCTACAGATCAGCCAGTCGAACCGGGTGATTTGATGTTGCAGCTGGATGATCCGTTCATGCGGGCCCGGCTTGACCTGATTGACGCGCAATTGGCCGGGCTGGAAATCCAGCGCAGTTCGCTTATCCGCAGTGACCGTGTGCAATCGGCCCTGATTGCCGAAGAAATCGACGTGGTGTTGAACGACCGCGCCCGTCTGGTTGAAGAGATTGAAGCGCTTGATATCAGGGCCCCGCGGTCAGGCATGGCCGTGCTGCCCAACGCTGCCGATCTTGAGGGCACGTTTATCGCAAAAGGTAGTGTCGTGGGCTATGTCGTATCGCCCCGCGACACCCAGACCGTGCGGGTGATGGTCAGCCAGAACAACGTTGATCTGGTGCGCAATGACACCAATTCGGTCAGCGTGATCCCGGTGGAATGGAACCCCGAACCCCTGCGCGCGGAAATCCTTCGCGAGGTTCCCGGTGCCACGCAGCAATTGCCGACACCTGCGTTAGGCACCGCTGGCGGGGGCAAGGTTCCGGTTGATCCCGGTGATCCCAATGGGGTGAAGACGCTGGGGCGGTTTTTTGAAATCGAAATCCTGATGCAATCGCCTTCGGAGGATATCTTGTTGGGGCGCCGCGTGAGGGTACGATTCGATCACGGCTATATGCCGCTTGGATTCCAAGCTTACCGTTCCTTGCGGCAATTGTTCCTGAGGCTGTATAATGTCTGACCGGATGATCTTGCGGCCCGGTCTGTTGGGCGGGTTCTACCCCGAACGCAGCGATGAAAGGCTCAGCACGCCGGACCGGATCATGGCGAATGCCTATGGCCGTTTGCAGCAGCTTTTTGCCCGCCGTCCGGTCTCAAAACGGCTGTTCCTGATGCGGGTGATACGGGCAGGGCGCAAGTTGCAGACCCTTAGCAATTCGGAACTTGCTGAAATGCGGGTCGCTTTGGCCGAAGATTTGCAGGTCAACGGCTTGGGCCGCCACAGCACGGCCGAGGCGTTTGCCTTGGTGCGCGAGGCATCGGGCCGCGTGCTTGGGATGCGGCATTTCGATGTTCAGCTTGTTGGCGGGTTGATCATGCTGCAAGGGCAGATCGCCGAGATGGCGACGGGCGAAGGAAAGACGCTGACCGCCACATTGACCGCCGCCGTCATGGCGCTGTCCGGGGTGCCGGTGCATGTGGTCACGGTCAATGATTTTCTGGCCAGCCGCGATGCGGAATGGATGAAACCGTTGTTCAGCTTTTTGGGGCTCAGCGTCGGTGTTATCCTTGAAGACATGGATGTCGACGAACGCCGCGCCGCCTATGCCTGCGACATCACCTATTGCACCAACAAACAGCTCGCGTTCGACTATCTAAAGGACCGTCTGATCCTCGAGGCCGAGACGCGCCCGCTGCATATGGCGCTTGAAGGGTTGTTGCAGGGCCGCGCCCGCCGCGAACAGGTCATGATGCGTGGATTGTGTTTTGCCATCGTTGACGAAGCGGATTCCGTCTTGGTTGATGAAGCACGCACGCCCCTGATCATCGCGCAAAAAGGCGACACATCCGAGATGGAAACGATCTATCGCCAAGCCATCAACACCGCCCGCACCATGCAAACACCGCGCGATTTCACCATGTCGGAACGCGATTTCCGGATTGATTTCACCGACCTTGGCAAGGCCCAGCTCAGACGGTCGACGCAGCAATTGGGCGGGGTCTGGGCCACCGAAACTCACCGCGAGGAATTGGGCCGTCAGGCATTATCGGCCCTGTGGCTGTACAAGCGAGACAAACATTATCTGGTTCAGGACGAAAGCATTCAGATCGTGGATGAATACACGGGCCGTGTCATGGCAGACCGGTCGTGGGAACGTGGTTTGCACCAGATGATCGAGGTAAAGGAAGGCGTTGATATTTCGATGCGTCAGGAAACCCTGATCCGCATCAGCTATCAAAAATTCTTTCGACGCTACATCCGTCTGTCGGGTATGACCGGCACTGCGCAGGAAGTCGCGGGCGAGCTAAGTTCGGTCTACCGGCTGCGCACGCGCAGGGTACCCACCAACAAGCGGTCGCGGCGGTGGGATAAGGGCGAATATTGCTATGCCACAAGCGATCACAAGTGGCAGGCGGTTCTGCGGGAAATCGTCCGGCGGCACAAAAAGGGACGGCCGATATTGATCGGTACCCAATCGGTGGAGGCGTCTGAGCATTTAAGCGGGCTTTTGACCCAGAAAGGGCTGCACCACCGTGTGCTGAACGCCCGCCAGAATGAAGCTGAATCAGAGATCATCGCCCAAGCGGGCCTGTCGGGTCGTATCACTGTGGCGACAAACATGGCGGGCAGGGGCACTGATATTGCGCTGGATGACACCACCCGCGCTGCTGGGGGGCTGCATGTTATTGCGACCGGGCGCCATGATGCAGCGCGGATTGACCGGCAGCTTTATGGCCGTGCCGCCCGTCAGGGTGATCCCGGCAGCCATATCACCTTTGTATCCTTGCAAGATGATCTGCTGCGGGTGTTCTATGGGCGCAAGCTAAAGCCGCTGATCGCGCTGACCGCGTGGGGCAGGGGGTGGGTGCCCGGTTTTATCGCGCGCCCGTCGGTCAATCTGGCACAATGGGCCAGCGAAAAACGCAACAGCGGTATTCGCCAAAACTTGCTCAAGGCGGATGATAGCCTTGATGAATTGCTTGCGTTCAGCGGGCGCGGAGAATGATGGAGACGATGATGAAGACTTTTGCACTGACATCCGCACTGGCGATCGCGCTTGGCACTTCTGGGGCTTGGGCAGGAGAGTACGACTGCCTGATGGACCCGTCCCTTGTTGTCGAGATCGGCAGCGCCGAGGCGGGAATTATCCAGAGCGTTTCGGTTCAACGTGGCGATCTGGTGACCGAAGGGCAGCTTGTCGCCAAACTGGAATCTGGTGCCGAACAGGTCGCTTTGGACTATGCCCGTGCCCGCGCGACCGACACGTCGCCCCTTGAAATTGCCCAAAGCCGGATTGATCTTTTGGCGAACGAGGCGCAGCGTGCAAAAGATCTGGGGGCGAAAAACCTGTTGGCCAAATCCGTTGTTGAATCAGCTGTCAGCCAGCACCAGCAAGCCATCCTCGAATTGCGTCAGGCGGAATTTGAAAAGCGCCTTGCCGCGCTGGATGAAACCCGCGTCGCCGCACAGCTGGCAAGGCGCGACATTCACGCGCCCGTCGATGGCATCGTCATCACCCGCATGATCGGGCCCGGCGAATACGTCTTTGCCCAAGCGCCCATTATCCAGATCGCCCGTATCAACCCGCTGCATATCGAGGTGTTTTTGCCCACCGACGTTTTCAACAACGTAAAGCTGGGCCAAATCGCCAAAGTCAAACCCGCCGCCCCGATTGGTGGCGAGTACGATGCCGAGGTGATCGTGATCGACCGCGTTTTTGACGCGGCGAGTGACACGTTCGGGGTTCGCCTGAAGCTGGATAACCCCGACGGCAAACTGGTCGCGGGCATTGATTGCAAGATCGACATTGGCGGGTAAGCAAACGGCTCTGTTGCAAGTCGGCATTTGCTGACTATTAACATAATTAACCTTATCAGATTTTTTCGTTCCTATGGGGGCACATTCTATACTGGGTTGCGAAATTTCCCCTATCTTGCTGGAAAGCAAGGAGAATGAAAGATGGCCCATACAGAGCTAAACCTGCGTGAACGGCGCACGATCGAGGATATGTTGAATGTTAAAATGTCAGTCGGTGAAATCGCGGCTGAGATTGGCAGGCATAGATCCACAGTCTACCGCGAGATCAAGCGCAACTATTACAACGATGAAGATATCCCTTATCTGAATGGGTATTATGGAGTTAACGCGCAGGACTATGCCACGGATCGACGCGCGCGCCGTCGCAAACTGGTACGCCTGGATGGGTTGCGCAAAGCTGTGATCAAACAGCTCAAAGAAGGTTGGTCACCCGAACAGATCGCAGGCCGATTGTACTTCGAGGGTCAGACCGTGCGCGTGAGCCATGAGACGATCTATGCCTACGTTTACGGCCCCGATGGCCAATCCAGAGAACTTGCCCGCTACCTGCCAAACCGCCGCAAGAAACGAAGACCGCATCATTCGCGTAAGCCACGTGGCCTTGTGTTTCCACCGGATCGATCCATCCATGAACGACCAGACTACGTTGATACCCGCGAGACGTTTGGCGAATGGGAGGGTGATCTGATGATCTTCGAGCGTGCTCAAGGCAAGATGAACGTCGCCTCATTGGTCGAACGCAAGACGCGCTTTGCCGTCCTGTTCCGCAACAACGACCGCAGCACGACGCATCTGATGAACCGGCTCATGGGCGTGATGGAACCCCTTCCCCAGCCAGCCCGTAAATCCATCACCTTTGATCGTGGGATTGAGTTCAGGAACTGGCGTGAACTCAAGCCAGTGATCGGAACAGAGGCCTGGTTTTGTGATCCACAATCACCTTGGCAAAAGGGTTCAGTGGAAAACCTGAACAAGCGAGCGCGTCGATATCTGCCACGTGACGCGCCCGTGGCCACGCTAACAAATCGGGACATGAAGTCGATTTGTGATCGCTTGAACGGCACCCCCAGAAAGTGTCTAGGATGGCGCACCCCAACCGAAGCCTTCAGAGAAGAACTGATGAAACTGAGATAGCGGAAACCGTCGCAACGACCCTTGAGAATCCAGGGCAGATAGTGATCTAGGTCAAAGTAATCATCCGTGCCGCTGGTATTCTGTCCGAAACTGTCAAATCCGCTTGTCCGGTTTTTGTACCGCTTTGACGGGCTCTGAGGCAGTAAAAACAGCAAGGAAAAATTCATGAGCTATACGATCAACAGACTGTTTGAAGATGCCCCTTTTCAGGATATCGAGGCGCGCACCCGATCGGCGCTTTTGGCAAAGGGCTTTGGCGTGCTGACCGAAATCGATGTCGCGGCAACAATGAAAAACAAACTCGGGGCCGAGATGCCAGCCTATCTTATCCTTGGGGCCTGTAACCCCAAACTGGCTTACGGTGCCATCAAGATCGAGCCACGGGTCGGTGCCATGCTGCCGTGCAACGTGATCCTGCGTGACGTGCCGGGTGGCGTTGAGGTCAGCGCGGTCGACCCTGTTGCATCCATGCAGGCCATCGACAACCCCGAGCTTCAGGAGGTTGCAGGTCAGGTGCGCGCCCTGTTGTCCGAGGCGATCACGGCGATTTGACGGCTCACTTCAGCCAGCCTTTCTTCCAGATGTACCAAAACAGACCGCTGGCTGACGCGACCATCAAAGACACGGCAAAGACATATCCGAAATACCACCCCAGTTCGGGCATGTTCCAAGGGGACGTCGTGCGGTCAAAATTCATGCCATACAGGCTTGCGATAAACCCCAGCGGCATGAACAAGGTGGCGACGATGGTCAGAACCTTCATGACCTCGTTCAGCTTTACGCTGATGCTTGAGATATACACGTCGACCAGCCCCGAGGCGATTTCACGATAGGTTTCCACAATATCCATCAACTGGATTGTGTGGTCATAGCAGTCGCGCAGAAATGGCGTCGTCTGGGCAGAAATCAGCGGGTGTTCGTCGCGGATCAGAGTGTTCAACATTTCCCGCTGTGGCCAGATCGCCCGCCGTAGCATCAGCAGGCTCCGCTTCATATCATGCAACTCGGCCACATTCCCCGGATCAGGTTTGCTTACCACGCGATCTTCCAGATCTTCCAGGGTTTCACCCAAGTGTTCGAGCGCGGGGAAAAAACCGTCAACGATCGTATCCAGCAACGCATAGCAAAGGTAGTCGGAGCCTGCGCCCCTGATCCGCCCCTTGCCCTGCAAAATCCGGTCGCGGACACGGCTGAAGCAATCACCGGACCGTTCTTGAAAGGTAATCAGGTACCCGTCGCCAAGGAAGAATGACACCTGTTCGGTCTCGTCATTCTCGTGTTCATTCAGCATGAGGGCGATGATGAAAAGATGGTCGTGATATTCTTCGACTTTGGGGCGCTGGTGGGTATTAACGACGTCTTCAAGCGCGAGCTTGTGCAGCCCGAATGCATCCCCGAGGCCTGACAGGAGCGTTGCATCACCGGACAAGACAACGTCGACCCAGATCACAGGAAAGGTTTCACGCAGCTTTGCAATTGTCGAAATGTCTGCGTCCGGGTCTTCGTGCACGCTGTCAGGGCCATAGGCAAATATCCCGATCACTGGAACGCCCGAACTTTGGGGGATGTGGATCGGCCCTGGTTCGGACCCCGGCGGCAGGTGCCGTGGTGATCTTTTGGCTAATCTTTTGCGTTTCAAAATATCATCGGCCTTTCCGGAATGCGCGTTTCACCACAGCCGTTTCTGGGTGCGCCTGGCATCAGTGATCAGTAAAACCACGGCTTCGTCAACACTGCCCCAACGCTTTTGGCTCTTGCGCGCATGGCCGCGGATGCCTCTGGCAAGAGGTGCCCCCATCCTGTCAGACAGCCCACCTCAGAAAATGATTTGCATCAACTTGGGCGCTGCCCGTTGCGACAATATGCCGATGATTAGATTGGTTTTATCAGCAGCGTCAGGTAAATGCGGATCGCCGGTTTTCCTGACGTTTTCGCTTGCGGCGGTGCTGCGAAAATTACCATGCTCCTAGTTACCCATACCTGACCGACGCTTGAACCGATCCAGACGCAAGGCAAAATTCTATGCAATATATCGAGAACAGAACCTTCGATGAAATCAAAGTCGGAGACAGCGCCGAGCTGACGCGCATCTTGAAGCAAAACGATATCGAGCTTTTCGCGGTCATGTCGGGGGATGTGAACCCGGCGCATGTCGACGCGGATTTTGCTAACTCAGATATGTTTCACAAGGTGATCGTGCATGGCATGTGGGGCGGCGCGCTGATTTCTGCCGTGCTTGGCACCGAACTGCCCGGCCCCGGAACGATCTACCAAAGCCAGAACCTGAACTTCCGGCAGGCCGTGGGTTTGGGCGATAAGATCACCGTATGCGTCACTGTGACGGATAAAAGTGCTGACGATCATCACGTGACCCTTCGCTGCATTTGCACAAATCAGAACAACGAAATCGTCATCGAGGGTCAGGCGGTGGTAGTGGCCCCGACCCAAAAGGTGCGCCGCCCCCGCGCCCTGCTGCCAGAGGTACATTTGCACGAACGGGGTGCCCGTTTTGACGAGCTGATGAAAAAGACGGAACCCCTCGCGCCGGTGCGTACCGCTGTCGTTCACCCCTGCGATGCGCTTTCGATTGAGGGAGCCCTGCTGGCGGCTGAAAAGGGCATGATCATTCCGGTTCTTGTTGGCCCGAAAGCAAAGATCGAAGCCGCAGCGGCCGAGGCCGGGCTTGATCTTGAGGGGATCGAGATTGTGGACGTGCCGCACAGTCATGCGGCGGCTGAGCGGGCTGTCGCACTGGCCCGCGAAGGCAAGGTTGCCATGCTGATGAAAGGCAAGATCCACACCGACGAATTGTTGAAACCGATCGTAAACAAAGAGACGGGCCTGCGGACAGAAAGACGGATGACCCATGTTTTCGCGCTAGATGTCCCCAATTACGCGAAGCCCCTGTTCATCAGCGATGCGGCCATAAACATCTTTCCCGACCTGTCGGCTAAACGCGATATTGTGCAGAATGCGATAGACCTTGCGCTGGCCCTTGGAATTTCTGTGCCAAAGGTCGCCCTGCTGTCCGCAGTTGAAACCGTGACCCCCAGTATCCCGTCTACCGTTGATGCTGCTGCGTTATGCAAGATGGCCGAGCGCGGGCAAATTTCCGGTGGTGTGCTGGATGGACCATTGGCCTTTGACAACGCCGTCTCCAAAACCGCCGCCGAGACAAAAGGCATCCGGTCCGAGGTCGCAGGCGACGCCGATATTCTGATCGTGCCGGATATGGAAGCGGGCAATATGATCGCCAAGCAACTGATCTATCTGGCCGGGGCTGATGCGGCGGGGATCGTTCTGGGTGCCCGCATTCCCATCGTTCTGACCAGCCGCGCAGACGGTGTTTTGTCACGGCTGGCGTCTGCGGCGATGGCCCAGGTGTTTGTCCATTACCAATCCAGCCGCGTTGCCAGATGAGCGGCGTTATTCTGACGCTTAATGCGGGGCCATCTTGCTCAGGCCCAGATACAGCCCCTCCGCCAGCAGAACATTCTGCAGCCCAATCCTGTCGTTACAAGGCGCAGCGGTTCGCAGATGGGTAAAAGCGTCTGTGAATCCGGTGGCCTCATCCACTTCCAGAAGCAGATCGGTGATGCGGATATCTGGAAGTTGCCGATAGAGATCAAGGACAAGCTCTTCCGCGTCGTCAGGGACGGCGGTTGTCAGTCGCTCGATCTTCAACGTGCTGTTTTCGCTTCCCGTACCAACCATGTTTTCAGATCACGTGCCCCCTGATCCGAGAACATCTTGTAGCCGTAAATCTCTCGCAGATCGGCAAGGTGTTCCTGGCGGGTTTCGGCCCGGTGCGCGTACTCCATCAGCGATCTGGCCGAGGTTTTTCAGTGTCCAGCCAAATTCTCCAAGCGCGATGCCAAAGGCAACCAGCAAGGCCGACCTCCTCCCCGAACCAAGGCTGCGTGAGGCGACGGCGACCATGTTGGGACCCGGAGACATTGCAGCGGCGGCGAGTGCGGTCCATGCCGCAAAGATTATGTACATTGCTTCATTCATTTTTCCGCCCCTTCAATAGTGTGATGTTGCACGGAATCCGCAGGAGCCTGACTGCGCTCGAACAGGCCGTAGTCGCGAGAAACTTCAGCAATCCGCAATCGATAGTTCTGAAACACCCCTGAGCGCCCTTCCGATTGTGCAAAGCGGTGCTGTTCCAGCCTTCGCCACTCAGCAATCGCTGCTTCGTCGCGCCAGAAGGACAGTGACAAAATCCGCCCTTCATGGGTTAAGGATTGAAACCGTTCGATAGAGATGAAACCGTCGATTTCATCCAGAAGCGGGCGCAACTCGGCTGCAATATCAAGGTACCTCTGCCGCTGCCCTGGTGCGGGCTCCACTTCGAATATGACGGCGATCATTTCAGCGCCCCGTGCGGGGCAGAAGCCAATTTGAGAAACACCCTGTCTTCGCGCAGCAGAAACTTCTCTTTCTGAGCAAATTCATAGTTTTCCTTGCCAAGTGGATCACTTGCCAACCGTTCTCGATAAGCTTCGTATTCGGCCAGTGAGGGGATGTTGTAGATCCCATAAGCCAGCGTGCTCGACCCCTCATGCGGTGCGTAATACCCAACCAAATCAGCGCCACAGCGCGGGATAGCTTGGCCCCAGTTGCGGGCATATTGCGCAAACTGTTCTTTCTTCGTCGGGTCAATGTGATAGCGGATGATACAGGTCAGCATGGCGGTCCTCTTTTATGATTTGTCTCAGGTCTAACGCATTGCCACACTGAAATGCTTCGACTACGGTCGAACTATGAAATATGGCCCAGACATAGCCCACATTGCCGCGCTGATCGGTGATCCCGCACGCGCCAACATGCTGACAGCCTTGATGAGCGGCAAAGCTTTGACTGCGACTGAATTGTCTCAGGAAGCAGGAATTACCCTGCAAACCGCCAGCTCGCATCTGGCGAAACTGGATGAAGGCGGCCTGGTGATTCCGCGCAAACAAGGGCGTCACAAGTACTTTTCTCTTACGAATGAAGAAGTGGCCCATGTGCTCGAAGCCCTGATGGGGTTGGCTGCTGGTTCAGGACACTTACGAACCCGAACTGGGCCACGCGATGAGGAACTTCGGAAGGCGCGCGTGTGCTACAAGCACCTCGCAGGCAATATGGGCATACAGATGTATGACAGTTTTGTGCGGCAAGGGTTTCTCGACATTGGTGCCAATGGGCTTACGTTAACGAAGGCGGGAGCGAGCTTTGCTCGCAACTTCGGAATTGATCTGGATAGCCTGCGGGCGAAAAAATCCCCCCTTTGCCGGGAATGCCTGGACTGGAGCGAGCGCCGGACGCATCTTGCAGGTAGTCTTGGTCGTGCGCTGCTGACCCATATGGAAAATCTGGGCTGGGCAACACGCATCCCAGAGACCCGGATTGTGCGCTTCACGGCGTCCGGACAGACAATGTTCGACGCAACATTCCAGAAATAGAATGCCAAACAAATTATCGGCAAAGCTTTGCATACGATCCTGCCCCCTACCGGAACAGACCTCTAATGCCCTGAACTGCCAGTTCTTGAAATCGCGGTTTGCGCCCAAACATATCTGTGCCCCGGCCAAAGCCGAAACCCGCCGATTGGTCGGAACCAATTGATGTTCGTCAATTGTCGAATCCGGTTTTGCGCAATTCTAATGGCTTCCACAAACCGCGAGGATTGAAAATGACGACCAAAGACAAAAGCAAAGACACAGTCTCACCCATGAACGTCCTCATTGATGCGATGCAAAACGCCAGCACGGCGCTGATGCCGGGATTTGGACCAGAATGGCTCGAAGCCATGAGCAAGGTTGGTCATGAAATGCTGACTTTCATGTCAGAGCGCGTCAAAGAGGATATTCAAACCCAACAGGCCCTTTTGCAGGCCAAAGGCATCGCTGAAATCCAGCAAATTCAAGCGGACTTCCTTAAGAGAGCACAAGAGGATTACGCCGTGGAAATGGCCAAGCTTGTGGAATTGGGGACGAACCACCACAAACACGCCACACCGGTCTAAAGACGGCCAATTTCAGTTGCGGTCGATCTGCTTTGGCGCAGTGCATCGCCGTAACTGACCCCCGCTAGCACCCCTAAGGGGGTTTTTGGCCGTTCCGGGCTAAATCCGTTCGATTGCCCAATCCGATATTGCTGGCAACAGCACGTTCAGGGCTTCCTGAAAGACCGCCACAATCGCCTTGGCGCTATCATTGGCCACCGGTTGTGATTGTGAAAAGCGGCGCGAGGCAACAACGCGCTGATCCTTGTCATTGATGATGGTCAGATCGAAATCAAGCTGAGCCTCAAACGTACCATCGGCCAATGCATTGACCTCGAATGCGTCTATCCGCACCAGCAGGGCCTTGTCCGGGATCGGGCCTGCATCGCTGCGCCCGACATATGCAACGCGGCCAGTTTCGGAGATACTACGGATCAGCAAGGATTGCACCACAGCCGGGATTTCATCGCTCCAGCGGGCATCGGGCAGGTATGTGATAGACGCGGCATCAGGTTTCACCATGATCCGGTCCGTGGCCAGTGCGGCGGGGGCCTGCGGACGCGCAACCAGCAATGTGCGCGATGTGCGGCGGCCCTTTGCCGATCCGGCAGCGGGGCGCAGATCATAGGTATCCAGCGGTTTGGTCGCGGCATTGATCGACGTGATGGCACTGCAACCGCTCAGGGCAAAAAGCGTACCCAGCAAGGCCGTGCGGCGGGTCAAGTTGGACATCTATCTATCTCCTGTATTCGGGAACGCGACCGTCCAGAATAAACCGCGCGGGATCGCGTTCAATCCGGCGTGTCAAATCGCCAAGGGTCTTCACAAGTGTACGCGCCTCGGCTGCGAGCCGCGTCAGTTCGGGCAGACCCCTGCTGGCAAAATCACCGATGCCGGGTGTGCTTTGGGCGACTGCCGACTGGATCTGGCGGGCGACATTATCGCTTCGGGCGATCAGGGCGCGTAATTCGGATGTGATGGCGGGCATGTCTTTGGTGACCTCGCTGACGGCCTGGCTGATCTGCCCCGAAGCCGTGCGAATATCCGACATCATCGGGGCAACATCCGTGTTCAGCACCCTTGTCGCCGCGTCGAATGTGGTTTGGGATGATCCCAACGCACTTTCGGCAGCGATGAGCGTCGAGTCGATCACGGTCAAACTGCTTTGCGCCCTGATGAACAATGCATTTGCCGATGCAATGGCCTGCTGGGCTTCTTGTACCACCGGGTCAAACCGGTCGGTCAGGCCCGTCAGGTTGGTAGCCACGTCATCGACGGCCTTGCGGGCGGTCGCAACGCCTGAACGGATGTCTGTCATGATCGCCGGCACATCGGTGACAACAACGGTCTGGATCGAGGCAATGGCCGTTCTGGCATCGGCCAGAACCACGCGGGCTTCTGACACCAGTGATGTTCCACTACCGTCTATCAGGTGGTCAAAGCTGTCTGATGCTTCGGTCACGGCATTAAAGGCGGTACTGGCGTCTTTCAGCGATCCCTCAAGCTCGGTCAGGCGGGCGTTCAAAAGGCCGGCGGTTTGGGCAAACCCGTCCAGCGTGGCACCGGACCGTGTCTGTAAATCGGCAATGGCCGCATTGGTCAGGGATGCGGCCTCGGACACCTGAGCGAGAATGCCCGGCACCTGATCCCGCAGGATAAGCTTTGCCTGGTCAAAGGTCTCTCCGGCGCTTTGGATCGCACCGACCGAACCCGCGAAAGCCTTGTCTGCTGTTTTGAATGCATCAGTTGCAGCCGCCAAAGTGCCGTCCGCCTGCTCAAGCGTTGTGGCAACAGAGGCACCGATCGTGTCCAGACGGTCTGTAAACAACGTGATTTGCGCGGTCGCGTCCCGGACGGTGCCGGAAATCTCGGAAAAATCGCTCAGCGCCCGATCCAGCCGCCCCGAAGACGCTTCGAGATTGGACAGAATGTTGGCGACATGGGTCTGGTTTTCCGGGCCGGTCAACGTTTGAAACTGCTTCAACAGTTTGGTCGCCTCTATCAGCAGGTCGGGGGCGTCGTGCACAAGCGTCTGCACCGTCGAGCGACGCGACGGAATGATCATCCAGCCCTCCTCATTTGCAACCAACGGTGGTGCCGTAGGGGTGCCCCCCGACAGCGAAATATAAGCAACGCCTGTCACGCCTTGGGATTGCAGCTGCGCAACGGTATCTGACCGCACCGGCGTGTCCGCTTCGATTTCGATGGTTGTGAAAACCTTTGAGGGGTCTTCTTGCGCGATGCGCAGGCCGATAACCCGCCCGACCGTGATGCCGTTAAAGGACACTTCCCCCGAAGGATCGAGCCCCGACACGTCTTCGAACAAGATACCATAGCTTTGGTATTGCTTGTTCACCTGAAAGCTGGCCAGCCAGATAAAGAAAGCCAGCGTTCCCAGAATGGACAGCAGCGTAAAGATACCGATCAGGATATAATTGGCGCGGGTTTCCATCAATGTGCCCCCTCTTGTCGCGCAGATGAAAGCGCTGCGCGCGCACGCGGCCCGTGGAAATATTCGTGCACCCAAGGATGATCCACGCGAAGCATTTCGTCCATAGTCCCCACGGCCAATACTTTTTGATCGGCCAGAACCGCAATGCGATCGCAAATGGCGTGCAAACTGTCCAGATCATGGGTCACCAGAAAAACAGTCAGTCCCAACGAGGCCTGTAGCTGTTTGATCAGAATATCAAAGGCGGCAGCACCGATGGGATCAAGCCCGGCAGTCGGTTCGTCAAGAAAGACAATTTCGGGGTCCATCGCGATGGCGCGTGCAAATCCGGCGCGTTTGCGCATCCCGCCCGACAGTTCGGACGGATATTTGGCCATCGCATCTTCCGGCAAGCCGACCATACGCACCTTAATGCCCGCCAGCGTTTCGCGTATGCTGTCGTCCAGCGTCAACTGCTCGCGCATCGGCGCTTCGACGTTCTGGCGCACGGTTAGCGACGAGAAAAGCGCGCCGTCCTGAAACATCACACCCCAACGGCGCCGCAAGCTGCGGAACTGCTCGTCAGATGTAGACCGCACGCTTTGGCCAAAGACTTCGATCTGACCTTCATTCGGGTCCAGCAAGCCCACGATTGCGCGCAACAGCACGGATTTGCCCGTGCCTGAACCGCCGACAACGCCAATAATTTCGCCGCGGCGCACATCCAGATCCAGCCCGTCGTGTACGGTATGGGTACCGAAACGCGTGACCAGCCCCCGCACCCGGATGATAGGATCGTCGATTGTTTCCATCACACCCCCACCACCGCAAAAAAGATCGAGAAAACCGCGTCTACCACGATCACCATGAAAATGGACAATACCACGGATGCAGAGGTCAACCGACCCAGAGATTCCGCATTCCCGCCAACATTCATGCCTTCGTAACACCCGATAATGCCGATGATCAGGGCAAAAAACGGTGCCTTGATCATACCAACCCCAAAGTGCCAGACATCTGTGTTGCTGACCAGCCGGGTTTGAAACACCATTGGCGAAACGCCAAGGTCGATCCATGACATCAGCGCGCCCCCCACCAGACCCGAGATGTCTGCGATCAGCCCAAGGGCGGGCAGCATCAGCATCAGGGCAAGCACCCGTGGCACGACGAGGATGGTCACCGGATCAAGGCCAAGCGTGCGCATGGCGTCGATCTCTTCGCGCATTTTCATTGAACCGATTGAGGCTGTGAACGCCGACCCGGACCGGCCCGCGACAATGATCGCTGTGAGCAGGATACCCAGTTCGCGCAGGATCGAGATGGCGATCAGATCGACCACAAAGACTTCGGCCCCGAACTGCCGCAATTGAGCGGACCCCTGAAACGCAAGAACCACGCCGATCAGAAACGACATCAAGGCGACGATCGGCACCGCACTCACCCCGATTTCCTGACAGTGGTGCACCACCGACGTCAGACGCAAACGGCTGGGATGCCTGACGATCCCGCCCAATGTCGCCATCACCTGACCCAGAAACGAGACAAGTTCGACCGTCATGCGAAACCCGCGTGTGATCTTTTTCCCGAAAATCTCGAGCCGGTCGGCAATGCCGGGCCGTGCAACGGGCAGCGGATTTTCGGGCGGCATGTTCTGTTCAACCGTCTTGATCAGCTGCGCCTGCGCAAATGTGGCCCCTTCGATGCAAAGCGTGCCTCCGCGACGCCTGGACTGGACCTGCTGATCGACTAGGTACCACGCACCGGCCGTATCCATATGGGACAAGGCGGAAATATCGATCGCTGTTATTCCATCTGGAATGGGGGCTATCCCGTTGCCCTTTAGCTGCATCAACGTGTCGATCAGCAACTGGCCGGACAAGACCGCTTTGCCTTCGGCGACTGAAATGCTGATGGTCTTTTCGGACGACGCAACAGGTTCGGTCATGCCGTGCCGAAAAGGTTAACAAAAATCATGTATTATCCCCCGGTCCAGAATTACCGATACTTTAAACGGTCTAGGCAACACGCTGATAGCTGTATTGACGCATATCAATAGATACACCCTAGCTTTGTAAGAGTGTAGTCGAAAGAGCTTTGGCCCTTGATCCCCGATACGCCCTGCAATCAAAGGAAACTTTCCCGCGTATGCCCTCTTACTCATTCATTCTGTCCGGCGTTTGCGTAGCAGTCCTGTCGGCCTGTACCCCCACATCCTCCGGTCCCTCCCATGCGGGAAAACGGGGGCAGCTTGTCTATGCCAAAGAATGTTCCCAATGCCACGGCGCAAAGGGAGAAGGTGGCGGCCCCGCGTCTTTGGGCTTGGGTGTGGTGCCCCCTGATCTGGCAGGCCTCAAGCAGCGCAACGACGGCTATTTCCCACGTGAGTTCGTCAGGCGTTTCGTTATGGGGACATTAGAAAAGGATGACCCCTATTCCGCCATGCCCGAGTTTGCATCTGTCGGATTGCAGCATGTTTATCCACGTGGTGGAGCCAGCAACGCAGTGCTTCAGGCGGATTTCGAAGCGTTGCTGGATTACCTTGAGGCGATCCAGGACTAAACGCGGGCACGTCAGCGCCCGCGGGGTCTGCAAGGCCGCCGTTAAACGCCTGCCGCGCAGCTTTTGCACAAAGGCGCGTACAGCACGGCATTCAGCCGTTCCTCGGAAATCGGCTCCTCGCATTTTTTACAGATGCCATAGGTACCGTCTTTGATCCGCCCCATGGCAAGATTAAGCAGCGCCATTTCCTTTTGCGCCGCCATGCCAAGGCTTTCCAATACCTCGTCATCTTCGATGTCGATGGATTGGTCATTCAAATCGCGCGGCTTTGGCTCGCCCAGATCATGGTCGACATCGTGTATCCGCGTATCAAGCTCTTGCAGGCGCGCGGAAATCAGCTGTTCATAGTGGTTTAGGTCCGGCATTTTATATCCTTGATTATCGTATGTGAGAATAGATACCACCAAAGCGGGCCCAGAGAATTGACGCGGATCAAAGACGGGGAAAACAGGGTAAAGAAATTCACCCTGCACTTTCGCATTCAAATCATTGGCAGGTTTGCCGATCCGGATGCAGTTTCCGTCAGCCGATCTTGCACGTGGAGAGGCCGAGAAGCCGGTATAGGGGGCAAAACCGAACGAGCGCTGTTAGAACAAGAACCAGCCCCACAGCCATGCTGCCATAAGCAGCGTAACTGCTGGACCAGATCGCCGGCATGTTCAAAAGCGGTGCGATAATAAGTATGATACCCAAGATGGCACGGATAAGACGGTCGGCATTTCCAACATTTGCAGTCATGGTATATTCCTTTTCAGATTGGTTATGGTCTTAGATGCCCCATGCGTGGGCTTGCTGATGACACTGCAGCGCTGATTGGCAACCATGGCGGTTGGGCCAACCGTTCAAGTGCCGCAATATCACGCAACTCGATCTGGCCCTGATTGAATCTTATCCAACCACGGCGTTCAAATTCATTGATCTGGCGCAAGATTACTTCTCGGGTTGTTCCCAATTCAATTGCGAGCGCTTTGTCAGGGTTGCGCAGGCCGGGCTGCATGTCTTCGGCGTCAAGCAGTTTTTGGGCGACATGAATATCCATCCGTTCAGTAAAAACGTCTTCGATCACGAGGAACAGATCGGTGATCTGTTTCGAATATTCCTCGAAAACAAAGGCGCGAAACTTTTGGGATATGGACATCAGGGTGTCAAAGACCTCGCGTGGGATCTTGATGGCTTCGACATCCGTTTCGGCAATGGCTTCGGCGGCGCAGCTTTCGGAGGCCAACAGACAGGCGGCTGTCAGAACGCAATTTTCGCCAGCATGCATCCGGTTCAGTACAATTTTGCGGCCATCTTGGGACTGCCGCTGCACCCGGACTGACCCCGACACCAACAGTATAAGGTCTGTCGCGGGATTATCCGGCCCAAAAACCAACGCCCCTTCTTGCAGGACTGTCCGACTTGCCCGTTTGTCCAGAAGATCGGACACTTCTGCAGAGATATCTGCCAAGCGGGGAAACATACTCCGCCATGAATTACTCATCAACATAAGGCTTCACCTGTTTTTTCGCTCTGATTACCACATGGCGGGCCCGTCAGGTTGATCTAGATCAACCCAAGACTTTGGGCAGCATTTCGGGGATGTCTTCGGCGATCAGGCCGGGGCCAAAGGCATCTGCGCAGCGAAAGTGCAGATCAGCGGCGATCGATGCCGCATCAATCCCGCAAAATCCGCGTGCCAGAAGCCCCGTGATGAAACCTGCCAGCACATCCCCAGATCCTGCTGTTGCAAGCCAACTGGTGTGTCGAAACGGTTTTGACGAAACCATGACGGGTGTCCGATCCGGTGCCGCAATGACGGTTTCAGGGCCTTTGAACAAAACAACGCACCCGGCCTTTGCCGCAGCCGCTTGCGCAAGGGACACGCGGCAGGAGGTTGTGGCAAATACCTCGGGGATGAAACGGCGCAATTCACCCTCGTGCGGTGTCATGACGCTTTGCGGATTTGCGACGGGGGGCAGGTTCAAAGATTTGTCAGCGATCAATGTGATCGCGTCCGCATCCAAACATGTCGGCAGTCCCGAGGATAGAACGGCGCATAGCAGGGTTTGGCTGGCCGCCCCCAAACCCAGGTTTGGCCCGATACATACCGCTTGCGGTTTGATTTTGGCCAGATGGTCCCCAAAGCTGGCAACCGAAACGTAAGGCTTGACCATGATCGCATTCAGCTGCGCGGCATGTTCGGCAAGCGCGTCAGGGCTGCAAACCACGCTGACCACGCCAGCACCGATGCGCAACGCGCCGCGTGCGGCCAGCCGCGCAGCGCCGCCCTGCCCCACCGGACCAGACACAACAGCCGCGTGCCCGTAGCGATGTTTATGCGCCTCGCCTGACTTTGCCAGCCTCTGCCAATGGCCCTCCGTCATCTCAAAGACCGCGGTTTCAGGTTTTGAAGTGGTCATTTTCAGCTCCCTCTTTGCCGTGCGAGGCAAGATTTCTGATACCCAACGATTTTGGCCATTGAATTGAGATCAATCAATCCGGTTCCAGCACAGATGTCTATTGTCTATCAAGGACCTACCCAGGAGGTGCGTGTGGCAGAAGTCGTTTTCAAAACTAAAGGTGTTACCAAGGTTTACAAAACCGGAGAGGTAGAGGTTTACGCCTTGGGTGGCGTCGATCTTGAACTGTTCAAAGGTGAACTGACGGTTCTGCTTGGCCCTTCGGGCAGCGGTAAATCAACGCTTTTGAACATTCTGGGCGGGCTGGATCATGCAACGGACGGGCAGGTCTGGTTCGGCAACACCGAATTGACCGACATGTCGGATCGCGACCTGACAAAATACAGGCGTGATCATGTGGGGTTCGTATTCCAGTTCTACAATCTGGTTGCCAGCCTGACAGCGCGCGAGAACGTGCAACTGGTCACCGATGTTTCCCCCGACCCCATGCCCGCCGAAGAAGCCCTGACGCTGGTCGGTCTGGGCAAGCGCATGGACCATTTTCCGTCCGAGATGTCGGGGGGCGAGCAGCAACGTGTCGCCATTGCGCGCGCCATCGCAAAGCGCCCGCAGATCCTGCTATGTGACGAACCCACAGGGGCGCTGGACAGCACCACAGGTGTGCAAGTGCTCGAGGTTTTGCGCGACATCAACGAACGTTTTGGCACCACGACAGTTGTCATCACCCATAACGCCGAAATCCAGCGCATGGCGCATCGTGTGATCTTTTTCCAGGACGGTAAAATCAGCGAAACGCGGGTCAACAAGACGCGGATCGCCCCCTCAGAAATCGTCTGGTAGGTCCGATGCATGCATTAGATATCAAATTACTGCGTGATTTCAAACGCCTCTGGGTGCAGGCCGTTGCGATAGCAATGGTGTTGGCCTGCGGCGTGGCGATCCTTTTGACGTCTGTCGGGATGTACAATGCCCTGTCTGAAACGCGCACCGCCTATTATGAACGCAACCGCTTTGCCGATATCTTTGCCCAGGCCAAACGCGCGCCTTTGTCACTGCTGGCCGAAATTTCCCGCATCGACGGCGTGATGAGCGTGGAGGCGCGGATTACCGGTGCCGCAACGTTGGATATTCCCGGACGGACCAGAACGGCTGTTGGAAGAATTCTCTCATATCCCGAAGATTCCGACCCGCTTTTGAACCTTCCTTTTCTGGTGAAGGGGCGTTTTCCCAACCCCATCAGCACCAAAGAAATCGTGGTGAATGAACCCTTCGCTATCGCGAACGGCTTCAAGCTGGGTGACAGCTTTAGCGCCAACCTCAGAGGGCAGAAACGCAGCCTGACGATTGTTGGCACCGCTTTGTCGCCTGAATTTGTCTATACCATCGGTCCCGGTGCCCTGATGCCCGACAACGAGTCCTTTGGCATCATCTGGATGCCTGAACGCGCAGCGGCCGCGGCGTTTGACATGACAGGTGCGTTTAACGATGTCGCGATTGCGGTGGCATCCGGGATGACGACCGCGCCCGTGATTGATGCGCTTGATACGCTGCTAGAGCCGTTCGGCGGGCTGGGGGCCTATGACCGCACGGCCCAGCAGTCTGACGCGTTTCTCGATGCCGAGCTCAAGCAGCTGAAAGGAATGGCCGCGATCTTGCCGCCGATCTTTTTCCTGATTTCGGGGTTTCTGGTCAGCATGGTCATGAGCCGGATCATCACGCTGGAGCGCAGCGAGATCGGCTTGCTCAAGGCCATCGGTTACTCGGACATCGAAATCTGCCTGCACTATCTGATGCTCGCCGCCTTGATTGCTGTGGTGGGCGTGGGTGTCGGATGGGTGGCAGGAACCGTGCTGGCGCAGTCACTTGCCGGGCAATACGCACGGTTCTTCGACTTTCCGTTCTTGATTTTTCGCGTGTCTTATTGGGTTTATGCAGCGGCAGGATTGGCGGCTTTGCTGACCACCAGCCTTGGGGCCACGCAAGCAGCCCTAAAGGCCGCAAGACTGGCCCCCGCCATCGCAATGCAACCGCCCGCCCCGCCGCGGTTCAAGCGGTCGTTCATTGACGACGCATTGGCGCGTATGCGGCTGTCGCAATCCACGGTCATGATCTTGCGCTCGCTCTTGCGCTGGCCGTTGCGCAGTTTTTTGACATCACTGGGTCTTGCGCTGGCTGTTGCATCGGTCGTCTCGTCGACCTTTATCAACGATGCCCTGACCGAGATCATCGATATGGCGTTTTATCAAACCAACCGGCAAGATGCGATGCTGCTGTTTACCGATGACCTGCCCGAAGCGGTTCTGGAAGACGTGCGCCATCTGCCGGGCGTATTGCAGGCAGAAAGCCAGCAGTTCCACGCCGCGATTTTGCACAACGGCCATCTGACCAAACGTGTGGCGGTTGAATCGCGGCGCCCCGGCAATGACCTGAGCAGGGTGCTGGATGCAGACGGCAAGCCGCTGGATGTCCCCGCCAACGGCGTTGTCTTGTCAAAACGGCTTGCAACCCAGCTTGATCTGAGACCCGGTGAAAAGGTCGATATCGAATTCCTGACCGGGCGGCGCGAGACGTTTAGCGTCACGGTCACGGCACTGGTCGAACAGCATTTCGGTCTGGGGGCGTATATGAACCTCGAGAATCTGAACGCGCTTTTCAGGCAGGCCCCACGTGTTTCGACGGTGAACATCACGCTGGACACGGATCAATCGGACGCGCTCCATGTTGCGGTGAAAAACACGCCGCACATCGCCGGCATCATAGAGATGAACGAAAACCGCCGGTCATTCGAGCACACGATCGAGGAAAACATCGTTGTCATGAACACGATCTACATCGTGGTGGCCATGCTGATCACGATCGGCGTGACCTATAATGCGGCGCGCATCCAGCTGTCGGAACGCGCGCGCGAACTGGCCAGCCTGCGCATCCTTGGCTTCGGGCGCGGCGAGGTATCGTATATTCTGGTCGGTGAAATGATGCTTATCGCATTGGTGGCACAGCCCTTTGGCTGGCTGATTGGTGCGGGAATTGCCCAGTTGATGACCAGTGCCTTTACCAGCGACCTTTATGCGATTCCGCTGGTTCTGAAGCCGGCGACATTCGCATTTGCCAGTCTTGTCGTGTTGGGCGCCGCGTTTGCGTCCGTGATGATCGTACGCCGTCGACTGGACCGGCTTGATCTGGTTTCTGTCATGAAAACGAGGGAATAAACAAATGGCCCATTCAACACGCACAATTGTACTGATCGGCATAGGGGTCACGCTTGTGGCCGGGCTGTCCTATTTCAGTTTCCGTACCGATCCGGTTGCCGTCGATCTGGCAACGGTCACCCGAGGGCCGCTTGAGGTGACCATAAATGCGGATGGCAAGACGCAGGTCCGCGATCTGTTCGAGGTCGCCTCGCCGATCGCGGGGACCGCGATGCGCTCACCCGTCGACGAGGGGGATATTGTGCGCAAGGGCGAAACTGTCGTTGCGGTTGTAAGGCCGTCTTCGGCCGGATTGCTGGATGCACGGGCACAGCTTCAGGCAGAGGCCGCGCTGCAAGAAGCAACAGCCGCACGGCTTGTCGCCCAAGCCGATCTGAAACAGGCCGAGGAAACAGCGCATTTTGCACAGTCACAATTTGAAAGAACGCAGGCGCTGGTGACACGCGGCGTCGTCTCTGTCACCCAGTTGGAAGACGCCACGCAAAGTCTGGCCGTTGCGAATGCCACGATTGAGGCCGCTCAAGCGCGGATCGAGATGGCGGATGGTGCCATTGAACGGGCGCGCGCCAGCCTGTTGCCACCGGATGACAGAGACGCCACCCCCGATAGCTGCTGTGTTCAGTTGACGGCCCCTGCGGACGGGGTTGTCTTATCGGTTGCTGCCATCAGCGAACGGCCCGTGTCTATCGGGACGCCCCTGGTTGGCATCGGCGATCCGGGTCAGCTTGAACTGGTGGCCGATATTTTGTCCAATGATGCCGTACGTCTGAAACCCGGTGCCTTGGCCTATGTCGAACGTTGGGGCGGCGACGAGGTGCTAGAGGCAAAGCTTGACCGGATCGACCCCAAAGCGCGCACCAAGATTTCGGCGCTTGGCATCGAGGAACAGCGCGTTGATGCCTATTTCGAACTGGTCAGCCCCATCGAAAACCGGCCCAGCCTTGGCGACGGTTTTTCGGTCTTTCTGCGGATTGTTGAATGGCGGGCCGAGGATGTGTTGCAAATTCCGCTAAGCGCCGCCTTTAGAAATGATACCGGCTGGGCAGTGTTTGTGGCCTTGGACGGGGTCGCTGAAAAGCGCGCCGTTACATTGGGCCGGCGCAACGACCGCATGGTCGAGGTGATACAGGGGCTGGAGTTCTCGGAACATGTTGTCACGCACCCCAGCGACGCGATTGCCGCAGGTGTGGCGCTGGTGGAAAGGTCGCAGCTGTGATCGGCGACCAGGACAACCCGCGCGGGCTTGATGCATATTGGCATGCCACACTTGGCCAGTTTACGGGCGGGCTGTCCCCTGCCGCGCTGACCACGGCCTATGTGGATTGGTGGATGCATATGGCCGGGTCGCCCGAGAAGCGGTTTCAACTGGCCAGACAAGCCATGGCGAACGAGGTGCCGGTAGAAGTGAAAACCGATCCGCGGTTCGCTGACCCGGCGTGGGACCGTTTCCCCTTCAACGTCTATGCACAGCAGTTTCTGGCCCTGCAAAACTGGTGGGGCCTTGCGACGACGAACGTCCCTGGTCTTGAGGCCAAACATGCGCAGATTGTCAATTTTGCCGCGCGGCAGTGGATTGATATGATGTCGCCCTCGAACTTTGCCCTAACGAACCCGCAGGTGCAGGTGCGCACGCGGGACGAGCTTGGGCAGAACCTGCTGCGCGGTGCCCGCTACTGGATCGAGGATTTCAACCGGTTGCTGACCAGACAGCCGCGCAAAACCAGTGAATATACGGTCGGCAAAGACCTTGCTGCGACCCCCGGCGATGTGATTTTTCGAAACGAACTGATCGAATTGATCCGGTACCGGCCAACAACTGCCAAATTGCGCCCCGAACCGATCCTGATCGTTCCTGCCTGGATCATGAAATATTACGTGCTGGATTTGACCGCGCAGCAGTCGCTGGTGGCATATCTGCGCGATCAGGGTTTCGAAGTCTTCATCATATCATGGAAGAACCCCGATAAAGGCGACGCGGAATTGTCGATGCAGGACTATGTCGATCTAGGAGTGCGTGCCGCCATCACCAAGATCAAGCAACTGGGGCATGACCGTCTTCATGCAACAGGCTATTGTCTGGGCGGTACCCTTTTGTCCATCGTCGCGGCTGCAATGGCGCGGGATCACGATGACAGTTTTGCAAGCATCAGCCTGCTTGCTGCCCAAGTCGATTTTTCCGAACCCGGCGAGTTGGGGTTGTTCATCAACGAAAGCCAGGTGACCTTTCTGGAAGACATGATGGCGACACGCGGGTATCTCAAGGCGGACCAGATGGCCGGGGCATTCCAGTTGCTGCGCTCCAACGACCTGATCTGGAGCCGGGTCATCCGCCATTACCTGCTGGGCGAACGCACACATGCCAACCCGCTGATGGCATGGAACGCTGACGCCACCCGAATGCCCGCCCGGATGCATTCGCAATACCTGCGGCATTTGTTTCTGGGAAACGAGCTGGCCAAGGGGCAGTTCAAAGTGGACGGCACCGCCATCGCGCTCAGTGACATCCGCGCCAAGATATATTGCTTGGCCACCGAGACCGATCACGTATCGCCGTGGCACTCTGTTTACCGTTTGTCATTGCTGACAGACACGGATGTGACGTTCGTTTTGACAAACGGCGGGCATAACGGTGGCATCCTGTCAGAACCCGGCCATGCAGGGCGGCATTTCCGTTGCGGGCACAAGGCCGAAGGCAATGCACATACCGCTGCATCCGACTGGTTTGAAAAACACCGCCCCCGTGATGGATCATGGTGGCCCCATTGGGTGCAATGGCTCAATAAACGCAGCAGCCCGGCGAGACTTCCTCAGGCAGCGGATTTTGAGGTATTGGATGCCGCACCCGGACGCTATGTCATGGGCTGAGGTCAGCTGCGTCACACCATCCTAGACGTCTACTGTGGGTTTGATAGTGTCCAGTCGTCCAAAAGACCCCTGCCCGATACCAGCCCCCCAAACCCTAATAGTCGAGGCACACCAGTGACCGAAATTGCACGGCAGACCGGTTTAACAACGCAAGAGGCCCTTGCTGCGCAGAAACTCCATGGCTGGAACGAACTACCCGTGGTGGCGCGGTCGGGCCCGTTGCGGGTTTGGTTGCGCCAGTTCTCCAGCTTCCTTGTGTTGATCCTGATCGTCGCCGCCGCCATCGCCCTTGCCTTGGGTGAAAAGGTTGACGCGATCACAATCGGACTTGTGGTCATGTTGAACGCCGCTTTGGGGTTTGTTCAGGAATGGAAGGCCGAAACCGCCCTCGCGTCCTTGCGAAAGATGCTGTCACCCCAGGCAATGGTGCTGCGCGATGGTCAGGAACAGATGATCCCGGCGCGCGATATTGTGCCCGGCGATATCCTTGTGCTCTCCCCCGGCGCCAAGGTGGCAGCAGACGGGATCGTGGTTCGGGCGGCTGAACTTCAGGTCGATGAAAGTGTCCTGACCGGTGAATCCGTGCCCGTCGCCAAAGATGGCGGAAAAAGCGGGCGGAACGTGTTTGCCGGGACATCTGTCATCGCCGGGCGGGCCGAAGCCCGGGTTACAGCCACAGGGGCGAAGACCGAATTCGGCAAGATTGCACATCTCACAGGATCGGTTGGGCCAAAGACAACAAACCTGCAAAACAAGCTTGGCCAACTCGCCCGCCAACTGGGCACCGCCGCGCTGCTTGTTGCAGCCGCGGTCACAGGGCTGGGCCTGTTGCTGGGGCGTGATCTGGCCGAAATGGTGATGACGGGGCTTTCTTTGTCCGTCGCAATGGTGCCCGAAGGTTTGCCCGCCGTGGTCACGATCACACTTGCGCTTGGGGCGGCAGCGATGGTGCGCCAGAACGCTTTGGCGCGTCGTTTGCAGGCTGTCGAAACCCTGGGGGCCGCTTCGGTCATTTGCGCAGACAAGACCGGCACGCTGACCGAAAACAAGATGACCGCAACACAGGTCTGGACGATGGACCGCAGCTATGACGTGACCGGAACCGGCTATGATCCCGCAGGACATATTGCAGTTGACGGGGCACGCATACGCGCGGCGGATGATCCTGTGCTGGCAGCGCTTTTGCAGGTTGGGCTATATTGCAGCCATGCCCGCTTGAACCGCGAGGGGGATCACTGGCAGATGACTGGCGCGCCAACCGAAGGGGCGCTGATTACCCTTGGCTACAAAGGGTGGTGCGACCTGCCCAATGAACGCGGCTTGCTTGCTGAAATTCCGTTCAGCAGCGCGCGCAAGCGGATGTCGGTGCTGTATCAATCTGAGAACGAGACATCGGTATTGACCAAAGGCGCGCCCGAGCAAGTGCTCGAAGTTTGTACTCAGGTCATGACCCAAACAGGTGTCCGTGCGCTGTTACCTGTGGACCATGACGCCATTTTGCAAGCCTTTCACGATCTTGCGGGCCAAGGGTTGCGGGTCATCGGCCTTGCCCGCCGCACGGCCGATGACAAACAGATGACCGAAGAAGCGCTAACATTTCTGGGTTTGGTGGGCCTGATCGACCCGCCAAGATCCGAAGTGCGCGACGCCATTTCGCTCGCCAGGGCGGCGGGGATCAAAGTGATCATGATCACCGGCGACAGCCCCATCACGGCCGGTGCCATCGCAAACCAACTGTCGTTGAACGTGACGCAGCACCTGACCGGTGCTGATCTTGATAAACTGGATGATGCTGCCCTTGATGATCTGCTGCAAGGCGACGTTCTGTTTGCACGGACCAAACCCGAACAGAAAATGCGCATCGTTTCCGCGCTGCAAGCACAGGGTCAGATCGTTGCAATGACGGGCGACGGGGTGAACGACGCCCCTGCCCTCAAACAGGCCGACATTGGCGTGTCGATGGGGATCAGAGGCACGGATGTGGCCCGCGATGCCTCTGATCTGGTGCTGCTGGATGATAATTTCGCAACCATCGTCCGCGCCATCGGCGAGGGTCGGCGCCAGTTTGCCAATGTCCAGAAATTCGTCCGCTATCTATTGTCATCCAACGCCGGCGAAGTCATCGCCTTGGTGGTTAACATTGCCATTGGCGGCCCGCTTGTCTTCCTTGCCACGCAAATTCTGTGGATGAACCTTGTCACCGACGGCGTGACAGCGGTGGCACTGGGGTTGGAAAAATCGGAACCCGACCAGATGCGTCAAAAACCGCGTCGCAAAGACACGCCGATCCTTGGCGTCAGCGGGGTCGTGACCATCCTTGTGTTCGGAACCTATACCGGCCTGTCGAGCCTTTGGGTCTTTTTTCATTTGATGGATCTTGGTGTCGAACTGGCCCGCACGACAGCGTTCACCGCCATGGTGGTTTTTGAAAAGGTCAGCGTTTTTGCCTTCCGTTCCCTGCGCCTGCCAAGCTGGAAAATAGGGTGGTTCAGCAATCCGTTTTTGCTGCTGGCGTTGGCCGTAACACTGACTGCCCAGATGCTGGCCATCTATTGGCCGCCCTTGCAGACCCTTTTACACACCGTCCCCATGGGCCGCGACGAATGGGCTTTGATTGCGCTGTTTGCGCTTCCTATCTTTGTGGTACCCGAAGTGCTCAAGGCTTTGGGGCTCAGGCTTCAGCGCACGTAATAATAGGCAGCAAGGCTTGCGAGGAACGTGATCAGCACAAGGATTGAATCCAGCCCGAACACGCCAATCCACGGCTTGCGCCGGACGATCAAACCGATCAGGTAAATCGCTGTCACAGTCAGGCCGAACCCTAACGAAAGGCTGACAATCCGCGATGTATTCTGCAATATCGGCCCCGCACGAAACAGGATATCGGCAGGGAAAACCAGAACCAACATGATCAGATTGCTGCCAAATATGTTCGAGATGGCCAAAGTATAGGCCCCGATACGTACCGCCGCGATGCTGGTGCTGAGTTCGGGCAGCGATGTCGCCGCAGCCAGTATCGTGACCCCGATAAAGCCAGTGCCAAGACCGGATTGATCGGCAATGCGTTCGGCAAACAACACCAGCAACAGACCGAAAACCAAAATCGCGACACAGGAAGCAAGAGCTTGCCAGATCAGGCTTTTGTTTGCTGTCTGTGCCAGACCTGTGGGGGCGGGAAAGGCAAGCGGATCAGGGTCGGGCAGATCAACCGGAACCCAGTCGCTGTTGTCATCATAGCGGCGCAACAACCAGATCGCGCCGACATAGATCACTGCAATCGCAATGCTCCCAAAGCCTACGCCCGCAATGACAAATGTCTCGCCCAGATTGGTGATGACCAATGTCACGGACAGCAGCAACACCAGCAATGTGGCCTCCAGCGCGTGATTTGCCTTGCGCGGATAATTTGTGATCGGCCCGCGTGCCCAGAAATCTGCCATCGCCAGGATCGCCGTCTGTAGCGCGATACCGCCGAAAAGGTTGTTTAGAACCAGATCGCGCGATTGTTGTACCGCAGCGGACAGCGTCGTCGCAACCTCGGGCAGGGATGTCGCCAGCGACAAAAGCAACAGCCCGACAATAGATTTGGCCAGCTTGAACCGGTCTGACAGGGCATCTGCCAGATACGCCAGTCGCGCACCCGCAATCCAAACGCAGCCCGCGCTTAGGGTGAATAAAATCAAGGTTTGTATCAGGGACGTGACAGGGATTTGCATCACTGCAATCTAGCAAATTATCGCGCATCTGCTTTGACATGGCTCAATCTTACCAAGGCGTGGGCGCGCATTCTTGATGGTCCGATTTGAGCGATGTCAATTCGCCCGCGCACTTTCACGTTAGGCTCAACGCAAATCAGGAGCCTGCCATGTTCTCAAATGCCGTGAAGCTGTTTTCCATCAACGGGTTCGACATCAAGGTCGATCCAAGCTGGCTAATTATCGCGTCATTGATAACCTGGAGCCTGTCGCAGCAATATTTCCCTGAAGTTTGGCCCGACGCATCCACCACCACTTATTGGACGATGGGGCTGGTCGGGATGATCGGGTTTTTTGCGTCATTACTATTGCATGAACTGGGTCATTCCGCCGTGGCGCGCAATCTGGGTGTCCCGATCAAAAGCATTACATTGTTCATTTTCGGCGGGATGGCCGAACTGGGTACAGAGCCGACATCGGCGCGCGATGAATTCTGGATTGCGCTGGCAGGTCCGGTCACGTCGCTTGCGCTGGCGCTCGGGTTTTGGACCCTCGCCCAAGCCGCATGGCTGACCGCAAGCTCTGCCGCCTTTGTCGAAGTGGCGTCCTATCTGGCGCTGATCAATCTGGTATTGGCGCTGTTTAACATGATGCCCGCGTTCCCGATGGATGGCGGGCGGGTGCTGCGGGCCTATCTGTGGCACCGCAACGGAGATGTGCTGGCTGCCACGCAGATCGCTGCAAGATCGGGCACGTTTTTCGCATATGTCCTTATGGGGCTGGGGGTTTTGGCGCTGTTTCAGGGCCTATATGTCACAGGCATGTGGCAGTTGATGATCGGCGGGTTTGTTCTGATTGCAGCACGATCAAGCTATACCTCGAAACTGGCGCAGACGGTGTTCGAGCACAAGACCGTAGGTGCCTTGATGGCCCGTGATCCGGTCACTGTCGGGCCCGACATGACCTTGTCGGCATTCGTGAACCAAATCATGCTGCGCCATGGTGTAAGTTTCGTGCCGGTTCTGGAAAACAACATTCTTTTGGGGCACATGGACCAGTCTGTTCTGGCCGGTATTGATCGTGAACATTGGGCCAATACCCGTGTCGGCGATGTGTTTGTCGGGTTGGAAGAAGACACGATGGTTGCCCCGGACATGCCCGTTCTTGAACTTCTGGACGTCATTTCAAAGACAGGGCATCGCAAATTTATGGTCGTGGCAGATCACCAGTTGCGCGGCGTGATCACATTGGCTGACCTGACA
>NZ_OZ282573.1:3340000-3608511 GCF_965641905.1 Sulfitobacter sp. SH22 | reverse complement strand
TTTTGGGAATTTTCACGGTTAGTCAAAAAACCTTCATAAACGCCTGTTTTATTGGCGTTTTGAGCCTGCGGAATTCCGCCAAGGTAAAAAGCCAACAAGCTTGATGCCCTTATTTTCAACTTTTTAGGGTGTTCTCGTGGACTGATCCACCTCGGGTTGGCCTAAATCATCCTCGATTGGCGACTCGGCCCCACGGTTCGGGTGGAATCGGTCGCACCTTACAGATGATGGACCTGCACCTGATCCCCACAGGCCTCGCGGGCGATATCGACCACATGCTGGTGGTGCGTCAGATAGATCGCCTGCCCCCTCTGTCCGACCCGCTGCATCAGCCGACATGCAGCCCGCGTGCGGTCTTCGTCGAAGGTCTCGAACACGTCATCGCAAAAGAACGGCAGGATGCGCCCGTTCTGTGCCATCTGGTCATAGGCCGCCGCCCGCAAAGCCAGATAAAGCTGGAACCGCGTCCCCTTTGACATGTCGGCGGCCTCTTTGAGGGTCATATCCGACGCCTGTACAGCTTGCAGGATATCGCCTGCGGATGTCGGCACCGTCTTGAGCTGGGAATACGCCCCGTTGGTCAGGTCGTGAAAGGCCTGTTCGGTCGCTGCCAACATGCCGCTTCTATGGGCATCGCGATACCGGCGGATCGCTTCCTCTGCCAAGGCATGGCCAAAGCGCCCTTGAAGATAGCGCAGCGCGGCATCTTCGAGCTGTGCCTCGAGGGTCCGCTTTTGCGCGACTAGGGCGGCAACCGTGTTATCTCCCCCCACAGCATCAAGGGCCATTTGCGCACGTGCCCGCGTTTCAATGGCCACCTCCAGCGCAGCATCAAGCCGGGTCAGATCTTGTGTAACCGCTTCCAGTTCCACCTGAGCGGCCTGTGCCGTCTGGTCATTCAAGAGGGCATCGGCTGCCGCCCATGATGGCACGGCCAGCAGAGTGAAAAGCTGCGTCTGTGTTTCCTGTGCCTGCGCCCGAAGTGCGATGACATCCTTGGCAAGGGTTGTCGCCTTGCGCAAATCATCCAGACTATCTGTCGGGATCGCCGGGTCGAACACCGATGCGATCAGGCGGACCTGTTCATCCAGAACCTCGATCTGCCGCGCCGCATCTTGCGCGACGTCCTGATGATGGGCGTATCTTGCGTCCAGATCCCTGCGTTGGCGTGCGGTTTCCTCCGCCTGGTTCACCTGCAAAAGATACGCCGCATAGCGATCAAGCGCGGGCATACTGCCGCTGTGGTCGAGCTTGATGTCGTCAAGACCGCGCTCGAAAGCGGCGATATTGGCCGACATCGTCTCGACCTGACGGGCAAGTTTGCGGATGATGGTATCGCTCTCGCGGATGCGGTGCAGCGTACGCAGACCGTCCCAGACAAGCGGGTCGGTTTTTAGGTGTGGTATATAGTGTGTGATCGCATTGACCCAATCGGCGCTTGCGGCCTTTGCAGTGCTTTGCGCGATGTCTTGGGCGGCAGTGCGACGGTCCACTTCGATCCTGGCGGATTTCACACTTGTTTCGGCCAATGTCAGCACTTGTTTTTGCGCAAGCTGCCCTGCCAATTGCGCCTTGGCCAGCTTCATCAAACCCGCAAGTGATCCGCTTTCAATGTCTAATATAGTAGACAGAGTTGATTTGAGCGTTTCGACCTCGGCGCGCAGATCGGTCTGCGTGGCCTTAACGGCGTTGAACGTGGCCGCGACCTCGGCTGCATCAGATGCGTCCGCAGTCCAGCCTGCGAAATCTTCGGCAGTCATGTTGTCGGGCAAACGATGGGCAACCAGATGGTCCGCCAATTGCGCGGTCAGCTTTGTTAGGGCAGCGGCTGCGGCGTCATGCTGGGCGCTGGCCTGAGCATGTTCTTGCGCGGCCTCGATCTCGCGGCGCTGCGCCTGACGGTGCTCGGCGATTTCCTTGCTTTGGGTCGCGCGCAATCTGGTTTGGGCATCATCGGTCTGCATGGCGACCTCGAACGCGTTGGCCGATGCGGCGTCCAGCGTGGCTTTATGTGCTGTCCACAGGCTGTCCCGCGCGTCCCGCGTTGCGACAGCCGTTTCATCGTCAATCATATCCGGCGAGGCTTGCGACAGCTTCATCTGGGTTTGCGCCTGCTGCCAGCGCGTTTGCGCGGCCAATTGTTGTTGCGCGGCGGTGGCAGCGACCTGGCTTGCCGCTGCAATATCCCGGCCAAGCTGGGCCGCCTGGGCTGGGGTCACCTGCAAATCAGGAACGGCGTCAAAAACCACGCCGGGGCGGGCCAGTTTGCGCAAGGCGGCATCCGCATTTTGCCGCGCTGTGGCAAACGCATGCTCGGCTGCGGTAAAGCGCGCTACGATATCTTCGGCATCCGCGCTGGCAATCACCCGCTCCAGTGCCGGATCGCCCTCGACCGTTTGTGCGGCTTCTTGGGCCTGCAATGTGGCACCTTCCAGCTTTGACCGCGCGCCTTGGGTTTCCCCGATCGCGGCTGCATGGGCTTTATCCGCATCCGTCATCGCGGTTCTTAGCCGTTCAAGCGTGGCCAGATCGGCCTCGTCCAGCACATATTGGTCGGGATCGTCTGTCGGCAGCCCGATCCCCGACAAGCGCAGGCCCAACTCCGCCTTTTCATGTTCAAGCTCGGCCTGCCTGCGCGGCAAATCCAACAGCCCGGTCTGCGCGCGGCTTTTCAGTTCTTCCAACGCCTGCAACTGGTCTGCGGCGGCCAGCGCCTGCGGATCAACGGCCAGTGCCGTGCGCTGCGCGTCAATCGTCTCGACCTCGCGGGTCGCCTGTTCAAACGCCGACGTCAAAGCCACCCGTTGCGTCATCAGGGCCAACAGGTCCTCAGGCTCTATGTCCAAGGATGCCGGATAATGCGCAAGCGGCTGCACCTGTTGATCCAGCTCGTGCCACCGCGCTGCCAAGGGATAGGCCTTCAGCAGGTTTTCAAGCTCCAGCTTGCGCAGGGCAAGGTCGGTCTTCTCCTGCCGCAAACTGTCTTCAGCCGCTTGGGCCTTTTCAAGGTCCGACCGCAATCCGCGGTAGGCCTGCGCGCTGACGTCCTGGTCTTTGATCTGCTTGTTGACCTGCGCAAGTTCGGCTTTTAGCCCCGCGAATTCCGACTTCGTGCCGCCCTTGCGGTAAATCTCGAGCGATCTGGCGTTCACGTCTTCCAGCACCTGCGACAGATCGCTGATCCCGGCCGCCGCTGAAAACAACAGCTTGCCGATCTCGCCTTTGCTTTTGGTGATCTCCTCGCCGCCTGCCTCGATCGTCTCGTCATCCAGACACAAAAGCTTGCGGTATTCTTCGACCGTCAAATCGCGCAGCGCGGATGTGAGTATGGTGTCGGGCGTGACCTGCCCCTGCCCGTCCAGCAAATTGGGCGCGCGTTTGGACAAACGGGTCAGGCTATGGGCCCTGCCGTCGATTTCCAGCACACCGCCCACCCGCAAATTGGCGCGTTGATGTTTGAACGCATAGGCGTCTTTCGCCGGAAAGCCGAACAACAGCCGCAGATACCCTTCCATCAGAGTGGTTTTACCGGCCTCGTTGTGGCCAAAAACGATGTGGAAATCCGAGCCGCCTGCCGGGGCTGCGCCAAAATCAATGGTCCGGTCGGTGAAATGCCCAAAGGCAGCCAGATCAAGCTGGCGCAGGCGCATCATGTGCCCTGCCCCTGCATTCTGGCGACCATCGACAGGATGGCATCTTCGGTCAGACGGGTCAGCAGGTCGTCTTGCGCCGCTTCATCGGGCACCAGATCGCGGCGACGGTCTGCGGGCAGCAGCGCCAACATCTGTTCCAATTCGCGGCCCAAGCTGTCCAGCGACGCAGGCGACGCGGCAATGTCATGCATCAACTGTTCGACTTCGCCCACCGCACTATCCGTCGCCACAGCCGATACCGGGGCGACATCAAAGGTCAGTTTTTCGAGCCAAAGCCCGCCGATGTTTTCGGCCATCTGGGTGATTTCGGCCTGCCAGTAATCGGCCAGTTGCCGCAACCGCCACGCCAGTTCCGTTTGCCCCACCAAGCGCAGCCGCAAGATCGCAGCGCCCCTGCCCGCCTGCGCCCGCAAGCAGTCTCGCAGGGCGTCGCGCACATCATCGTCAGTTTCCGCCCCCTCCAGCACACAATCGCAGGCGCGGAATTCCAACAAAGATGTCGGCAGTTCAGATACCTCGATCCTGCCGTCCTGCACGGTCAGGATGCTGGCAGATTTCGGCCCTGCCTCGCCAATGTCGCGCCCTTGGGGCATCCCCGGCATCACGATCCACGGGTTTTCGCTGTGGATCTGCCTTGTGTGGACATGCCCAAGCGCCCAATAGTCAAACCCTGCCTGTGCCAGATCAGCCGCCGAACAGGGCCCATAGGGGTCGTGCCCCGCCGCCCCCGTCAGCGACGTGTGCATCATGGCGATGTTCACCGCCGATGGCACAGGGGGTTTGAACTTGGGCAGCAGGCTGTCGGGCGCATAGCGGTCGCGGAAACTGACGCCGTGTATATAGACGGGGTGATCGCCAAGCTGGACCATGCCGCCCTTGCCATCGAACACATGCACATTGGCGGGCAATGCGATTTCACCGGCGACGGGGTTTTCCGCATCATGATTGCCCTTGATATAGAAGACCTGCACGCCCGCCTCGGCCAGCCGCTGCATTTGCCCGGCAAGATAGGCGGCGGTCTTGGCGCTGCGTTCCTGACCGTCGTACAAATCACCCGCGATCAGAAACGCCGCGACATCTTCGTCGATACAGTATTGCACCATCGTTTCCAGCGCGTGACGGCTGGCATTACGAACCTGTGCGACAAGCCTGTCGTCCTTTAGCGCCAAACTGCGCAAAGGTGAATCAAGATGCAGATCGGCAGTGTGCAAAATGCGAAGTGTCAAACAAACGGGCCTTGTGGCAGGAAAATCAGCTGTGCATTCTTTGTCACGCAGTTCACTTTCGGTTGCAACCACTGGCTGCTGCTTTGATCCTTGGGATCAACGCGGTATGACACCGATATCCCTGTTCCAGAAAGCACGCCAATGAATTCGCCTGATGTCCCCCTGACCCAAGACCTTGTGCTGGTTGGCGGCGGGCATGCCCATGCCTTGGTCCTGCGCAAATGGGGGATGAACCCGTTGCCGGGGGCGCGGCTGACGGTCATCAACCCCGGCCCGACCGCGCCTTATACCGGCATGCTGCCCGGACATGTCGCGGGCCATTACAGCCGCGACACGCTGGAGATTGATCTGGTGCGCCTGTGCCGTTTCGCCGGTGCGCGGCTGATCCTTGCCCATGCCACAGATATCGACCGGACCGCCCGCCTGATCACGGTCGAGGGGCAAGGCCCGATTGCCTATGATGTCGCGTCGATCGACATCGGCATCACCGCAGAAATGTCGATTGCGGGCTTTGCCGACCACGCCGTCGGGGCCAAACCGCTCGATATCTATGCGCAGCGCTGGCGCGATTTTGTTTCCGCGACCACCCAAGGCACCGCCACCCCCACCGTTGCCGTGATCGGCGGCGGTGTTGCCGGATGCGAATTGGCGCTGGCGATGTCACACGCGTTGCAGCAGGCGGGCGTCAAACCGGCCGTTACAGTGATCGAGGCAGGCCCGCAGATATCAGGGGTTGGCGACACTGCGCGGCGCAAATTGCTCAGCGCGATGTCACAGGCCGGCATTGCCCTGCGCACCGATGCCCGTGTCACGCAGGTCACGGCGTCACAGGTGCTGCTTGATCGGCAAGAGCCCGTGCAAGCCGCATTGACCGTTGGTGCGGCGGGCGCATTTCCACACGGCTGGCTGGCCCGGACCGACCTGCCCCTGATCGACGGGTTTATTGAGACGACCCCCGATCTGAGCATCAAGGGCGATACATCGGTCTTTGCCGTGGGCGACTGTGCCGCCATGCCCTTTGCCCCGCGCCCCAAGGCCGGTGTCTTTGCCGTGCGCGCGGCACCTGTGTTGCACCACAACCTGCGTGCCGCATTGACGGGCGGTGCCCGCAAGATATTCAAACCGCAAAAGAACTACCTCAAGCTGATCTCGTTCGGCGGCAAATCCGCCATGGCCGAGAAATTCGGCTTCGCGGTTTCCGGCCCGTTACTTTGGCGTTGGAAAGACCGCATTGACCGGGCGTTTATGGACAAGCTGGATCACCTGCCCCCGATGAAAGCCGCCCGGATCCCCGAAACCTCGGCGCTTGGCGCACGCGAGATCATGCAGGAAAAGCCCCTGTGCGGTGGCTGCGGGGCCAAGGTAGGCGCGGCGCTGCTGGCCGATGCGCTGTCAAACCTCGATACCCGCGCCCACCCGCAGGTGGTGACGGGCGTAGGCGACGATGCTGCGGTGGTCAAAATGCCGGGGGGCGGTTTTCAGGTGCTCAGCACCGATCATTTGCGCGCAATGGTCCACGACCCCGTTCAAATGACCCGCATCGCGGCGGTCCATGCCTTGGGCGATGTCTGGGCGATGGGGGCCGCACCTCAGGTCGCGCTGTCCAGCCTGATCCTGCCGCGCATGTCCCCGCCCCTTCAGGCGCGCACCCTGCGCGAAATCACTGATGCGGCCCGCGCGGTTTTTGACGCCGCCGGGGCCAGTTTGGTCGGCGGGCATACGACGATGGGGGCCGAGCTGACGATCGGGTTCACCGTGACGGGCACCCGTGACACGATGCCCATCACCATTGCCGGCGCACAACCGGATGATGTCTTGCTGCTGACCCGTCCCATCGGGTCTGGCGTGATGATGGCCGCCCATATGGAGGGAACCGCCCAAGGTCGCGATGTTGCGAACACTTTGGCGATCATGCAGCAACCGCAATCACAGCAGGCCGACATCCTGCGCGATGCCCATGCGATGACAGACGTGACCGGATTTGGTCTGGCGGGTCATGTGCTGGCGATGTGCAAGGCATCAGGCCTCTGCGCGACCTTGAGGCACGCCGACATTCCCGTCTACGCAGGTGCACGCGCCTTGTCTGATGCCGGGGTCGGGTCCTCGCTCTTGCAGGCGAACCGCGACAATGCACCCACCGCAGGGATCGACGACCCGCTGATCCATGACCCGCAAACAGCCGGTGGATTGCTGGCCGCACTCCCCCCAAAGGCGGCTGAAACCGCCCTGAGGCAGCTGGAAAGCAAAGGATTGCAAGGATGGATCATCGGAACGCTTCAAACCGGTGCGCCGTCCCTCACCCTTAGGTAACGCGCCGCGCCAGATCCCGTGTTGCTTGGGCAAGTGTGCTGTCCTCAAGATCCGCCAGCGCGATCACTTGCGTCGCCTTTTCGGACCGCCCCATCGACTTGGCATAGCGCGGGTCATAATGGGCCGACACCAGCCCTGTGGCCAGTTCTTCCCACGCGCCTTCATCCGCCAGTGAATGCCATGCAGCGATCACATCGCTCGCGTGATAGGGGCGCAGCATGTCAATCCGGCCATGCAAACGCGCGCTGTCTTCGGTCAGATCGGCATAGGCGGTGGCCAGAAACCGTGCCCGCGCCGCAAGCGGTGCCTGAACCTCGATCCGGGGGGCATCGCGCATGGCGTGCCACAGGCCCGAGGGCACCACACGTGCGCCGATCTTGCTGCTTTCCGCCTCCACCCAGGTCATGCGGGTCGGGTCCATTTTAGCCAATTGCGCTGCCAGCCGCGTCTCGAACATCTTTTGCGATGGCTGCCCGTCCCCGCGCGCGCCAAACAACGATCCGCGGTGGTTTGCGAACCCCTCAAGGTCGATGACCTGCTCGCCCGCGAGCGCCAGATGTTCCAGTAAACGCGTTTTCGCCGTGCCGGTCCCGCCTTCGATCAGGGTCAGCTTGTGAGGCAGCGGGGTGTCATACACGGTCTGGGCCACCAGCCGCCGATAGCTGCGATACCCCCCCTTCAGCAACTGGACCCGCCAGCCGATCTGTTCAAGGATTGTCGCAAACGACCCCGACCGCTGCCCGCCGCGCCAGCAATAGACCATGGGCTGCCAGCCACCGGGCTTGTCCGCCAGCGGCCCCATCAAATGCACCGCCGCGTTTTGCGCCACCAAGGCCGCCCCGATCTTGCGCGCCATAAAGCTGCTGTCTTGCTTGTAAATCGTGCCGACCTTTGCGCGCTCTGCATTGGACAGAACCGGCAGGTTGATCGCGCCGGGAATGTGATCTTCGGCAAATTCATCCGGAGATCGCACGTCAATGATCGTATCCGCGCCACAGGCCGCAATATCGGACAGGGCATTGAGGTGAAGAAGTGTCATGACGCGCTTTCCAAGATGGGGTGTCCTTGTTCTACCCGCTCAAATGCTGGCGTCCAGCGCGAAGCATATGTGGCCGATCTGCCGTTGGGAGGGTCGCGGCACGCCCTGCAAATTTTTGATCACGCCGGATTTGATGCCATACTCGCGACAAATAGTGTCACTATCCCCACAAGCAATCGACAGGATGGGCAAGTTTGGGTAGTCAACCTGCAAGGAATATAAAGTGCGAAGGTATTATTCGAATGCAGATTGAACAGACGCCGTTATCGGGTGTTTTGGTGATTACACCGGCGCGTTTTGGGGATCATCGGGGGTTTTTCTCGGAAAGTTACAGCGCGAAGGCGTTGGCAGAGCACGGGATCACCATTCCGTTCGTGCAGGACAACCATTCGCTGTCGATGACGCCCGGAACGGTTCGCGGGCTGCATTTTCAGGCACCGCCCCATGCGCAGGACAAGCTGGTGCGCTGCGGGCGTGGGGCTTTGTTTGATGTCGCGGTCGATATCCGCAAGGGCTCGCCCACCTACGGGCAGTGGTTCGGGGTTGAGCTGAGCTTCGAGAACGGCAAGCAATTGTTGGTACCGGCCGGCTTTGCACATGGATTTGTGACGCGCAGCCCGGAGACCGAGATTATCTATAAATGTTCGGACTATTATGCGCAGGCGACCGAGGGGGCGATTGCCTGGGATGATCCCAATATCGGGATCGACTGGGATATGGGCGATCTGTCGGCGGTTTTGTCAGATAAAGACGCAAATGCGCCCTCTCTGGCGGATCTTAACAGCCCGTTTACGTTTGAGGGTGCATAGATGAAGCTATTGGTAACAGGCGGCGCGGGGTTTATCGGCTCGGCCGTGGTGCGGCTTGCAGTGGCGCAGGGCCATAGCGTGGTGAACCTTGATGCGCTGACCTATGCGGCTTGTCTTGAGAATGTCGCCAATGTGGCCGACAGCCCGCTTTATGCGTTTGAACAGGCCGATATCTGCGACCGCGCGGCACTGGACCGGGTCTTTGCCGATCACCAGCCTGACGCTGTGATGCATCTGGCGGCGGAAAGCCACGTGGACCGCTCCATCGACGGCCCCGGCGCGTTTATCCAGACCAATATCACCGGCACCTATACCCTGCTGGAAGCGGCCCGCGCCTATTGGCTGACTGCGGGCAAGCCGGACGGTTTCCGCTTCCACCATATCTCCACTGACGAGGTCTTCGGCTCGCTCGGCCCCACTGGGCAATTCACCGAAGACACGCCCTACGATCCGCGCAGCCCCTATTCGGCGTCCAAAGCCGCCAGCGACCATCTGGTCCGTGCTTGGGGCGAGACCTATGGGTTGCCGGTGATCATGACGAACTGTTCGAACAATTACGGGCCGTTCCACTTTCCGGAAAAACTGGTGCCGGTGGTGATCCTCAAGGCGCTCGCCGGGCAGCCGATCCCGGTTTATGGCGACGGGGCCAATGTGCGCGACTGGCTGTTTGTCGAAGACCACGCCGACGCGTTGCTGACCGTGCTGACGAAGGGCGCGTTGGGCCGCAGCTATAACATCGGCGGGGAAAACGAGGTCAGCAATCTGGAGCTGGTCAAGATGATCTGCGCCTTGCTGGATGACCGTCACCCCAGCGGTGCACCCCATGCCGATCTGATCACCTTTGTCACCGACCGCCCCGGCCATGACCAGCGCTATGCGATCGACCCGACGCGCATCCGGACGGAATTGAACTGGAAGCCGTCGGTCACGGTCGAGGAAGGGCTGGCGCGGACCGTCGACTGGTACCTCGCGAACGAAGACTGGTGGCGCGCCTTGCAAAACCGCCATGGCGTCGGCGAACGGTTGGGCAAAGCATGAAGGTCCTCGTATTCGGCCACAGCGGCCAGGTCGCCACGGAATTGCGCGCGCTGGATGGCAACGGCATCCAGATCATCGCGCTTGACCGCGCTGCCGCCGATCTGACCGACCCCGCCGCCTGCGCCGCCGCGATTGACGCGCACACGCCTGATGCGGTGATCAACGCCGCGGCCTATACCGCGGTGGACAAGGCCGAAAGTGACCGCGCCACTGCCGATCTGATCAACGCGCAGGCACCGGCGGCCATGGCGCGTGCCTGTGCGGCGCGTGATATTCCCTTTGTCTCGATCTCCACCGATTATGTGTTTTCCGGCGCAGGCACCGCCCCTTGGCAGCCCGATGATCCCACTGATCCGCAAGGGGTTTACGGTGCCACCAAACGCGACGGAGAGGTCGCGGTTGAAGCAGCCGGTGGCCGTTTTGCCGTGTTGCGCACATCCTGGGTGGTGTCGGCCCATGGCAATAACTTCGTCAAAACCATGCTGCGCCTCGGGGCCGAACGTGATGCGCTGACCATCGTTGCAGACCAGATCGGTGGGCCAACAGGGGCGGCCGAAATCGCACAGGCCTGCGTAGCCATCGCGCAAACGCTTGTTTCAGATCCGGAAAAATCCGGGATCTACCATTTCTCCGGCGCGCCCGACACCAGCTGGGCCGATTTCGCCCGCGCGATCTTTGATCAGGCAGGCATCACCTGCGCTGTCACCGATATTCCTTCGACCGATTACCCGACCCCCGCCAAACGCCCGCTGAACTCGCGGATGGACTGCGGCACCACGCATACCGCATTCGGCATCACGCGCCCTGACTGGCGCGAAAGCCTGAACCGGATTATTGCCCAACTTGATGTTTCCAAGGACTGATTTCCATGACGCAGACCATGCCCCAGACGCCCAAACGCAAAGGTATCATCCTCGCCGGAGGTTCAGGCACACGGCTTTATCCGATCACCATTTCCGTGTCGAAACAGCTGCTGCCGATCTATGACAAACCGATGATTTACTATCCGCTGTCGGTCCTGATGCTGGGCGGCATCCGCGAGATCGCGATCATCACCACCCCGCAAGACGCCGAACAGTTCAAACGCGCGCTTGGCGATGGCAGCCAGTGGGGCGTGTCGCTGAGCTATATCACCCAACCCAGCCCCGACGGTCTGGCGCAAGCCTATCTGCTGGCCGAGGATTTCCTCGACGGTGCGGCATCCGCGATGGTTCTGGGTGACAACATTTTCTTTGGCCACGGCCTGCCCGAGATATTGGCCGCCGCCGATGCGCAGGAAACCGGCGGCACCGTCTTCGGCTACCGCGTGTCCGACCCCGAACGCTATGGCGTGGTGGATTTTGACGAGACGGGCCAGGCCCGCCAGATCATCGAAAAGCCCGCCGTGCCGCCGTCGAACTACGCCGTTACGGGCCTGTATTTCCTAGACAACACCGCGTCCGAACGCGCCAAGACCGTGAAGCCTTCACCGCGTGGCGAGCTCGAAATCACCACCCTGCTGGAAACCTATCTGCACGACGGATTGCTCAACGTCCAACGCATGGGCCGCGGCTATGCCTGGCTCGACACCGGCACCCACGGCAGCCTGCTGGACGCCGGCAACTTTGTCCGCACGCTGGAAACCCGCCAGGGTTTGCAAACCGGCAGCCCCGACGAAATCGCGTTCAACCAAGGCTGGATCACTGTCGCTGACATGGAAAAACGCGCCAAGCTCTTCGCCAAGAACGACTATGGTGACTATCTGGAAGGGTTGTTGAAGCCGGGCAATCGCGGTCCGTTTTAAGTTGATCCACGTCAAGGACCATCGCATAGTCTCGCTTTGATAGTTGGAGCACCGACGTGAAGGGGAGCGCTAAGTCTTGGATGAAGTGAACAGCGATCAGACCACGGGGCAGCCATCGCACGGGGCCCCCAAGTTCAAGCCTGTCACAGTGGCTGATCTTTCAAAGGCGCTTGGGCTGGGTTGGGCCGACCTGAAACGCGCACCGATGTTCGGATTGGGGTTCGCCGCTGTTTACGTGATCGCGGCATGGGCAATGGCATGGATTACATGGCAAACTGGCACGACCTTCTGGCTGGTGCTGGCGGTGTTCGGCTTTCCCCTGCTTGGTCCCTTTATCGCGGTCGGCCTGTACGAAGTGTCGCGCCGTGTTCAGGCAAAAGAACCGCTAGGCTGGGCTGAAATTCTGGGGGTGGTTGTGCTGCAACGCAAACGATCCTTGCCGATGATCGGCGCGATCAGCATCGTGATATTCCTGTTCTGGTTCTTTCTGGGCCACATGATTTTCGCGTTGTTTCTGGGCCTGTCCCCCATGTCCAATATCTCGTCCTCGGCCGAAGTATTCCTGACCCCGAACGGCTTGGCCATGTTGTCGGTGGGCAGTGTCGTCGGCGCAATTTTTGCCCTGCTTTTATACATGATCACCGTGCTGGCCATCCCGATGGTCTTGGACCGTGAGGTGGATTTTGTCACGGCAATGGCGACCAGCTTTGGCTATGTGGCGGCGCATCCGGCCGTGATGCTGGGGTGGGCTGTGTTCATTGCTGTGGTGACCTTGGTGTCACTTGTGCCGCTGTTTCTGGGCCTGTTTATCGTGCTGCCCTTGCTGGGGCACGCCACATGGCACTTGTATCACCTGCTGAGCGCCCCCCAGACAGAGTGACCGGCATCGATGTAGCCTACCGCAGCCGACCCTAGCCTGAAACGATTGCGCGATAGATGATCGACGCGATAAAGACGCCATTCGCAAACAGCAGACACATGGTGGCAAGCGATCCGAGGTCTTTGGCATCGCGGGCAAATTCCGCCCATTGCGGGGCCAGATGATCGACAATGCATTCGATCGCCGTGTTCAATGCCTCGACTGCGACAAGGACGAAAAACAACACCAGCAAGGCGCAGAATTCCATCAGGCTTGCGCCGCAAACGGCTAAGACAATCAAGCAGATCGGCAAGGCCAGCATGATATGGCGAAAGGCCGTTTCCTGCCACAGACGGCGCACCCCGCCGATGGAATACCCCGCCGCTGCGAACAGATGCGCAATGCCTGTGACGCGGGCAGGTTTTTCGCGGGGGGGCTCGGTGCTGTTGATCAATTGCTTAACCCTTTGGTCGCATTCTTGCAGGTCGCAAAAATATCCAGCGCATTGTCCCGTTCGGCGGTTTGGATGTCCAGCATTCCCAGCAGGGAATGGAACAGATTGTCATGCGACAGCGCTTCGCCGGCTTTTGCGGCCATGCAGCGCCGATCAATGCCAAGCTGGTCCTCAAAGTTCTGCGACATCCACAAGATGGCAGGTACTTTGGTTTGGGTGTCAGGGGCCATGAAATAGGGTGCCCCGTGCAGATACATCCCGCCCTCGCCCAGCGATTCACCGTGATCGGACATATAGATCATCGCCGTCGCAAGAGCGTCACGGGATTGCAAAACCCTGATGATGTCGGCCAGAACCTTGTCCGTATAGGCGATGGTATTATCATAGGCATTGGCGATTTCCTGCGGGGTGCAACTTTTGAACTCTGCGGTCCGGCAGGACGGTTTGAATTTCTCGAATGTTTCGGGATAGCGCAGATAATAGGTCGGGCCATGACTGCCGATCTGGTGCAGGACAAGTACGGTATCTTGCGTGATGGCATCCGCGAAATCCTCAACCTCTTTGAGGAATATACCGTCCATACATTCACCTGCGGCGCAGAATTCGGTGTTCGGGGTATTTGTGAGGGACCGCTTGGTCAGGCGGCTTGCGATGGCTTTGTCGCCGGTGTTGTTGTCCCACCATTCAACGTGAAACCCTGCGTGGGCCATCACGTCCAGCACGGATTCAGTCGCGATGCCGTTTTCGAAAGAATAGGTGCTGCGGGTGAATTTCGAGAACATGCACGGCAGGGAAACCGCCGTTGCCGTCCCGCAAGACGACACATCGGTAAAGCTGACAACCGGGAGCTTGGCCAGTTCGGGGTTGGTTTCCACGCCATAGCCATTGAGGCTGAAGTTCTGGGCGCGTGCGGTTTCACCGGCAACGACAATGGTCAGCACCGGCTTTGCATCCGGGCCATAGGCCGGGCCCTTGACGGCATCCTCCCCCGATTTCGCCACTGTCACATTCGCAGACCTGCGCATCATCTTGGCATAACGGATTGCGCCGACAATGGGCATCCCGGGTTGGAAGCTGCTCATGAAATCCTTGCGTTCGCGCAGGATCGACGCATAGGCTTTCATGTCTGACCACAACAGCCCGACCGTCAGCCCAAGGCACAACAAGGTGCTGACGACGGGTGTTAGCAGGGTTCTGGTCCGGCCGTGCGGTTTGATTTTTACGGCAAAAATCACCAGCACTGGCAGCACGCCAAACACTAGATTATGCAAGACAAAGCTGGCTGTGATCAGGTGTTTTGATTCAGTGACCGTTGTCACCATCACGTTCTGGATCATGTCGCGGTCGATAATGACGCCCAGATTATCCATATAATAGGATGTGATGGCGCTGAGGATGACGATGAATGCCAGAAACGGTTTCACCACCCACGGAAATGCAAAGACGCTGAAAAACGACAGCATCAGGGTGAACACCGCGAGGATATAGGCACCAAAGGACAGCGGATGCCCCGCGAACACATCCGACCCGATGGACCAGAACGTGTCGTTATCAATGTAGAATACGAAAACAAGCGTCGCGATGCTAAGCACCAGCGGCGAAACGGGGTATGCATCCCGAAGGTCTGCAATGCGGGATGTCAGGGTTTTGGAGAGGGTCATGAGTTCTTTGGCGCTAGGGGGTCGCGCGCTTTTGACCATCCGAAGCTTACGGCAACCTTATAATTTCGACCTGATGCAAAAATATATCTGTGAGCCGGAAGTGACGCATACAGACCTGAAACGCCCCGATGCGTGCCTGTCCAATAGCGGTGACAGACACGCATGCGGTCTTGCGGTCATGGGCAATTCAGCACGGCAATGGTCAGGCCCCCATCGCCTTCCACGCCTGCATCCGGCGAAAGACATCTTCGGTGATGCGGGTCGATCTGTTTGCGCAGCCGCCATAATTGTGGATGCCCACCACATGACGCTTGGCCAGCATCTTTGAATAGCGCCACGCGGGGCTGCCGCTTTGGCCCGGTGCGGTGTCGAACATATAGGCCAGCCGGTCGGGTTCCACTCCCGTGATGCGACCCGCGTTATACCATTGGGTGCCAAACGCCTTGTCCCCGGGATAGCCGGAGTTGTTGGCCAGCAGGTTCTTCAGTTCGGCGTCCGGCAGGGAGGCAAAGCCGAACCATCCGGTCTTGTCCCCCAAGCGGGCGGTTTCGGGCAGGATGATGCAGCCATAGTCGTCTGCGACCTCACCCCGGTTTACCCATCCCGAAACGCTGTGGAATTCCTGACTGATGCCAGACCCATAGGGGCGCAACTGGCCCGACATGCCCGGCACCACCTCGATGGATTTGACCCAGCCGCCATTGGGGGCGGAATGCACGCAATGCCCCGCTGTCATCACCGTTCGGGGCGAGATCAGCCACCCCGTGCCGCGGCTGCGCGCACCGTTGGACATGGTGATCAGCAACTGGCAGATCATCCGCCAGGGCGGTGTGCCGTCATGGCCGATCTGAACCCGGTCGTCGCGCCCGCACACCGCTTCGGTCGGCCCGCCCCCATAGTGGATAGAGGCCGCGACGGGCATCTGGTCGAATGCCTCTGGCAGACCGCAAGGCGCGGATTCACCCAGCCCGTGCACCATCGGTTCCAGCAGGGAAAACCCCGGTGCGCTTTCCAGGCTGCCGCCGCCGTGGGTCAGCAGGTCATGGCCGTCTTCCAACAAGGCCACACCTGCGGCCTCATCTGTTTCAGCCGCTTCGGCGATTTCCGCATCGGGCTGATCCAAAAAGCCGTCCAGCGCTGCATAATCTTCTGCCGTTGGTGCAGGCGGCGGTGGTTTCACACCCTTCTTGATGCGTGGTTTTGATTTCTTCGCGGTCATATCACGTCCTCTGGATTAAGACGCACCGGACACAGGGCCCGGTGCGCGATTGCGCTTTAGACCCGGATCAGGCTTTGGACCGGATGCAGGAGAAAGCCGCCAAAGCTTCCTTTAGTGCGGTGCCGTATTTCTTGGCCGCAAAGGACCGGACAGCCTTTGCAACAAGCGGGACACAGGGCGCGAATTTGGCCGCCTTGCGCACCAGCTTGACGATTTTGGCGATGATCTTTTGCGCACGCTTTTTGAGGGCATTCACAACGGGATTGAAGATATCAAAGAAACCCTCTTGGCCGCCGGTGTTCCCATCCGCGATATCCAGCAGGCTGAGCGTGCCACCGGTTTCGGCGGACGGGGCGGCAAAGACCGTCCCGGAAATCGCGTCATCCAGTATGTCGTGCTCCGCAGCAGCGCCAAGACGGCCAGTCAGCTCGATCCCAAAATCGCTTTCCAGCTGCTCGAACTCCGCCATGATTTCCGCGATCTCGGCGTTTTGTGCGCCGGTGTTGGGGGCAGATGTGCCAGCGGATGTTGCTGTGGTGCTTGCGGTGTTGCTTACGACTTCGTTGTCCATGTTGGTCTTCCTTTTATCAGGTTGGGTGCCTCTCTTGTCGGAGGCGGGGTTCACCGCATCCACATGCTGTGGCTTGCGGGGGTGACCGGTGATCACCTGACGACAACCATGACGGCGACCCATCAGTGCAGCGCCATGCTGGCATCAGGGCACCGTCAGGCTGGCGCAATGCGGGACAAGACAAACGTCAATCACTCGGCTAGGTTGAAGGCCGAGGGGCCAGTGGATGAATAAACCAGCTTGTGAGAATCGGATTGTGTTGCGTGCCTTGGGTGGCGCGTGGATTGAACTGCCGGGGACGCCTGTGCGCATCACCGCGCGCAAGCAAGTCGCCGTCATTGCCTATCTGGCGCTGGACCGTTTCAGCGCGTCGCGTGACCTTTTGGCGGGGTTGCTCTGGGGCGATGTGCCCGATGCCAAGGCGCGCGCATCGCTGCGACAGGCATTGTCGGAATTGCGCGCGGCCCACCCGGTGCTGCGCGATGCCCTCAGGATCGACCGGGCCAATGTCATTCTTGATCCCGACAGGATCGAGATCGACACGGTTCAGTTGCTGGACGAATTGAAGGCCGGCCACCTGCCCGCCGCAATACGGTCCGGCAGCGAGTTGGTGAATGACATCCTTTACGGGTTCGAGACGATGGGCAGCCGTTTTGCCGATTGGCTGGCCGATACGCGGCGGCAGATTGCGGGCGGATACCTGGAGTGCATCACCCAAGCCGCCGCACGCGCAGACCTTGCCCCGACGTTGCGCATGGACATGGCCGATGCGGCCCTTGGCCTTGATCCGCTGGGTGAAAACCATTGCCGGTTCGCGATGCAACTGGCCAATGATCTGGGCGATATCGGGCGCGCGTTGCAGACCTATGCCGCGTTTTACGCCCGGATGGAGGCCGAGCTGGACATGGAGCCGTCGCTGCTGACCCAAGACCTTGCAGCGGCCATCAAGATGGGTGCGACCGAACGGAGCATGACGGCCCCTGTACCGGCACCGCTGGCAGAACCCGCCCCGCTCCAAGACGCCCCGCCTGCCGCCGCAAACCCGCACTCGAGGCACGGCAGGCCGGTTCTGGCGGTTCTTCCGCTCAGGGCGATCGGCCCGCAGGATCTGAAGGACAGCCTGACGGAAATGCTGGTGGATGATGTGGTGATGAAAATTGCCCGCCAGCGCGAGATTTCGATCATCTCGCGGGTGTCGGTCCGGCATCTTGCCAGCCGCCCCGACGTCGCCGCCGTGTTGCGCGACAAGATGAACGTGCGTTATCTGCTCAGCGGGACCATCCGGTTGACCGACGGTGGCTATCATCTGAACGTCGAACTGTCGCGCACCGATGACGGGCTGCTGTTATGGGCGCACAGCCTTGAAGTATCAGAGGACGATCTGTTTCGCGCCAACAGCGACACCGCCGAACAGGTGGTGCACATGCTGGTCCCGCAATTGCACCGCTCGGAGCTGAGCGACATCCGCGTCAGCGACATCAGCAATCTGTCGGCCTATCAAAAGCTGCTCAAGGCGCAGGAACTGGTGTACACCCTGTCCGCCCCCCAGCTCGATACCGCCGGTCACCTGCTGCATGATGCGGTTGCAACTTGGCCCGGATACGTGCCCGCGCGGGTGGCATTGGCCGATTGGTACAGCCTGCGGGTGGGCCAGGGCCTGTCGGACACACCGGCCGCCGATATGGCTGCCTTGAAAAACGCGCTGGAACAGGCGCTTGCGCTGGACGGGCGCAGCGGTCGCGCGATGGCGATGCTGGGCCATAACATTGCGATCTATGAACGCCGCTATGACGAAGCGCTTGTCCTGTTCGACGATGCCTTGCGCGCCACCCCCGGTGATGCCGAAACCCTGCTTTGGACAGGCCCCACGCTGGCCTATGCGGATCACGAATGTGATGCAGTCGAGCGGTTGATGCAGGCCAGCAGGCTGACGCTCGATGATCCGTTGCGGTTTCGCTATGACCATTTCCTGAGCATCGCGCATTTCGCATCGGGCGACATGAAGGAAGCCGCCCGGATCGGCCTCGCCTCCATGGCGCGCAACAGCCGCTATACGTCGAACTTGCGCATCACCGCCGGTGCCTGCGTCGCCATCGGTGATATGGACAAGGCCCGCGAATTGGCGACGCGGATCATGCTGCTGGAACCCCGGTTCCGGGTGTCGAATTTCATCAGCAGACAGGCGTTCCGCGACCCTGCCCGCCGCGCCGATTTTGGCGATCTGCTGCGGCAGGCCGGCTTGCCGAATTAGCCCGCCCTCCCCGTCTTGACGATAGCTTGACGGCGCAGATTGCATCTTTCCCTTAACGCATCCACGCGAAAAAGGGGGACGGCAATTGTTTGGCTTTATGAATGGTGGCAGCAACGGGGGCAGCAATGGTGGCTCCAACGGCGGATCGAATGGAGGGTCCAACGGCGGATCAAACGGTGGGTCCAATGGCGGGTCGAACGGCGGATCAAACGGCGGCAGCGCAGGGTTTTCCGTCCCCGCTGAAGGGATCGGCAGCACTGCGGGGGTTCTGCCTTTTGACGGTGTCGTCGCACTTGAAGACATTGACGTGGCCTGCCTGCCCACGGGGCTGAATTTCCCGACCGCATCCTGGTCACCCGATCTGCGCGCGCAATTGGTGCTGGGCGAATTCGGCAGCAGCGGTTGGCGCGATACCAACCCCGCCGGCACCGTCCCGCTCGAGCGGTGGGAACATAGCGACGGCTTTAGTCTGGCACCTGCCCCGCTGGATCACGTGGGCAGCGCCGAGGCCGAAATCGCCGCCCTGCTGGAAAAGCGCGACACCCAACGCAACGGCGCGCGGATGGCGGAAATCGCATGGCAAGCAGACCGCCCTGCCGATTACTGGACCACGCTTTTGTCAATCGACAGCGCCAGCAAGCCGGCCACCATGGCCGTGATCGCCTGCGCCTATACCGTGGGGCAGATGGTCGGGATGTATTTCAAAGACTTCTTTGCCCGCGCCCGCCCTGCGCATCTGTTGCCGACCCTGATGACGGTCGTGCCCACGCCCAATCATCCGTCCTATCCATCAAATCACGCGTTGCAAAACGAACTGGTGGCGTTGTTGCTGGTGCGCTTGCTGCCGGATTCATTGAAACATTGTTATAGCGACGCGATCAATTCGATGGCGTTCAGACTGGCCGAAAACCGCGAGATCGGCGGGCTGCATTTCTCGCAGGACACGGACGCGGGGCGCAAGATCGCCCGCTGGCTGGACACATCGTATCTGCGCAATCTTGATACGATGCAGGCGCTTCTGGCCGAGGCCCGGTCCGAATGGCATGTCACCGGCCACAGCGCCATGCGCAACCTGCCCTACCTGAACGGCATTTCCTACGCGAACAGCTTTCAGGGCTCAACAAACACCCCCAAGACGGAGGAAACGGTATGAGCATTCGCCCATCCTTTGGCGCTGTCGTTCCGGACAAGAACGCCTACCAAGCAGACCTTGGCACCAAGATCACCCGCGCGGCCCCGCTGCGGCTCGAGGTTGACGGCCCGATCTCGCTGGACGAGCCGTGGCGCTATCTGTGGCCGACACGCGACCAGTTCGGGCGGGGCACCTGTGTGGCCTTTGGCACGATTGCCGCCATCGAACTGTTACGCGCCCGCGAAATGGATATGCCCCCCGAACGTTTGTCCGAACAGTTCTTGCACGAACAGATGTTGTCGCAATTTCCGCTGGCGCTTGCCGAAATTGATACGATGCCCGAAGGCGGATCGCTGCTGCGGCAGGCGTGGCAGGTGATCGAAAACCGCGGTGTGCTGGACGCCGACAAACAGCCCTACCGCCCCGCGGCACATGGCATTGGCCCCAGCGGTCCGCGCGCTGCGGCTGACCTTGAGGCGGCAGCGGATACGCAACGGTTTACCTGCCTGAGCTACGGCAGGGTCGGCCACCCCAAAGACGGCGACGACCCGCGCACCGTTTTCTTTTCGTCGGGTGACGAAATCGCGCTGACGCTGCTGAACTATCTCAAGGATGGCTATCCGGTGGTGATCGGCATTCCGCTGTTTTTGCATCCCAGCGGGCTGACCAACTGGACGTTGCCGTCGGTCTTGGCCCAAGGACGCGTGCATTGCCCCGATGATGCAGATGCCCCCGCCCTTGAGGGGCCGCGCGACGACGGGCATGTGATTTGCCTGACCGGTTTCATTCCGGATGCGGCCGAGCCCTTGGGCGGCTGGTTTACCTTTCGCAACAGTTGGGGAACCGAATTCGCCGCGCGCGCCCTTGGCGATGCAGCCCCCGTCGGATCGGCGGGCCGTGGCAACGGGATCCTCTCGGCGACCCATGTGAACGCATATTGTTGGGAATATCTGGTACCCGGACCAGGCCGCGACGATCAACCGGCGACAGCGCTGCCAACAACCTCGTGACCCGCAGCAATGCGGTATCTGACCTCCGTTAATCCAAGAAACCAAGAAACCAAGGACGACCCCCATGGACTATGTCTTTGTTGCACGCGGCAAGAAGGGTGACGGGTTCAGCAATGAACCCTCTGCCAGCCATTTTCTGGCCATACCCGAAACATCAACCGACATGCTTTATTCACACCGGATCAGCAAAGCCGACTGGACCCGCGCCATCTTGGCCAAAGCAAAGGGCGGAACGCCAAACCCCAATACCGAAGGCGATATCCTGTTCTATGTTCATGGCTACAACAATTCGCAAGCCAAGGTGCTGGAGCGGCATCGAAAGCTGAAAAAGGGTCTTGAGTGGCACGGGTTCAAGGGCGCTGTGGTCAGTTTTGACTGGCCCAGTGCATCGTCGGCGTTGAACTACCTCGAAGACCGTATGGATGCAAAGCTGTCGGCCTTCCGGCTGGTCAAGGACGGGGTTGCCACGTTTTCAGCCCTGCAAAGCCCCGATTGCCGGATCGACATGCATATTCTGGCGCATTCGATGGGGTCTTATGTGGTCCGCGAAGCATTCGATGACGCAGATGACCGCGCGCGCATTGCTGGCAAAAGCTGGGCCGTCAGCCAGATCATGCTGGTCGGGGCAGATATATCGGTCAGTTCATTGAATGCGGGCAATCCCAAATCCTCGTCGCTGTACCGGCATTGCGTGCGGCTGACCAATTACTACAATCCCTTCGATGATGTTCTGTCGATCTCGGCGGTGAAACGCATCGGCGTGGCCCCCCGCGCAGGGCGTCACGGTATGGACCAGCCCCGCCATGAAAAATCCGTTAATGTCTATTGTGGCCGCCATTACGACCAAAACGTCCCGACAAAAGACATCTGTTCCGGCCATATCTGGTATTTTGACGACCGGATATTCATGCTGGACGTTTTCCATACCATCTCTGGTCGGTTGGACCGCGCCGCGATCCCGACGCGCGAACCGACGGACAAGGGCAATCTGGCTTTGGTGAAACCAAAGTAGGTTTGGCAGACCGGCCCTTACGGGTGCCCTTTTCTTCTGCCGGTACTGGTGCGAAAACAGGGGATGTCGAAAAAGACCCTGAACAAAGCAAATCTGGAGGCACTGGGCGCGGACCGTCTGGCCGAGCTGTTGATCGAGGTCAGCACCGGCAGTGCCGACATCAAACGCCGCCTGCGTCTGGAACTAAGCCACAACCTTGGCCCCGAGGAACTGGCGCGGGACGTGCGCAAGCGTCTGGTGTCGATCCGGCGGTCAAAAAGCTTTGTCGGATGGCGCAAGCGCAAGGCGTTGGTCAAAGACCTCGGCACCCAGGCCGAGATGATAACCGCCAAGATCGCCCCCGATGCCCCGACAGAAGCATTTGAACTGCTGTGGCAGTTCATCGAACTTGCCCCGTCGGTGTTCGAGCGCACGGACGACAGCCGCGGCGAGATCGCAGAGGTGTTTCATACCGCCCGCACCCATTTCGCCGACATCGCCCCCAATGCGGTGCTGGACCCGATTGATCTGGCGCGCCGGGTCTGGGACGCGGTGCAGGCGAACGATTATGGGGAATTTGACGGCATCATCGGCTTGCTTGCCCCTGCGATGGGGGCTGACGGGCTGGCCCATCTCAAGACGCTTGTGCTGGCCCACAAGGACCGGCCACTGAACGAAGGCGAAGACCACGCTGCCTTGCAGTTTTTGCGCGACTTGCGGGGCACCCGCGGTTCTCCGGCTGCCACGCGAAAGGCCCGCCTGATCAAAGCCAGCCTGCAAGACATCGCGACAGCGCAGGGTGATACCGACACCTTCATCGCGCAATACACCAAACATGATCTGGCCCGCCCGCGCATCGCGGCCGAGGTCGCCAAACTGCTGCTTGACGCAGGTCGCCCCCAAGACGCGCTGGACCGGCTGGAGGCCGCCCCCCCAGAGCCACATGACGCAGCCGTGGCGGATTGGGATACGGCCTATATCACCAGCCTGTTGGCACTGGACCGCCTAGCGGACGCGCAACACCACCGCTGGGAACGGTTTTGCGAAACGCTCGCGCCCCAGATGCTGCGGGACTACCTCAAGGTGCTACCCGACTTTGATGACATCGACGCGGAAGATGCCGCAAAAGCCCATGCCTTGACGGTTGAGGACCCGATGGCCGCGCTGCGGTTCTTTCTGGCGTGGCCGGACATTGCGATGGCCGCGCGTTTGATCGAAGAGCGGGCCAATACGATGGACGGTGACCAGACAGAAACCCTGACAGCTGCTGCCGATGCCTTGCGCGGCAGATATCCTTTGGCGGCTGTGCTGGCCTGGCGCGCGATGATTGATTACGTCCTGTGGTATGGCCAAAGCGCACGTTACGGGCATATCGCCGACCATCTGATGGATTGCGCTGCGGCAGACCAAGATATCGCCGACTATGGTACGTTTCCGTCCCATCAGGCCTATCTGGATGCCCTACAGAGACAATATAAACAAAAAACATCTTTCTGGACACGCGTATTTTAGGATCAGCGCTGTCGTTTGCCTGAAATCGGACAGCACGGTGCCACATGACCGCCCCCGTCGCGATCAACGCGCCGCGCCACTTTTTCTAGAAACGTCACAGAACCCGCCGCCACAATGTTTCTGTTTCTCGCCCAATTCCGGCCTCATTTCGTCGATACTTACCTGAATTAGCGGTCGAGTAATCTTTTGATTGCTTGATAAACACCAGACCCCGGGGCGCTGAGCAGCCCCAGCAAGACGTAGAGCAGTGAGATCGAGCACCTGATGATGTCGGATTATAATACCTGTTTGGCACGCCACGAGCACAGCCCGATTTTTGCGGATTTTGACGGTATGCCCGCGCTGACATCATGCCCGCAGTTTACATCGCAGGGGGTGAACTGAAATGGCTGATACTTTTGGTGTATTCTACCTAGGCAACTTTGCGTCGCTGGACCCTACCGAAGGAAACAACACCGCTGAGAACGCAGGTGCCCTTGTTAACCAGACTTTCGGCTCCGCGACCGATCCGCTGTATGATGACCTTCAGGAACTGTCCCCCGGCAGCACTGGCTATGGCAATGATGCGGCCGAGGTCTACAGCTCTGACAACTCTCTCGGGTTTTTTCAGCAGCCCGACAGTTTCCGGATCGATGACGGCGCGGACCAGATATTTGATACGATCGTCAGCTATACAGCGACGATTACCTATGCCAACGGGCTGCCGCCTGTCGTTGTCACTGCGATTATCATTCAAGACACCAACGGCAATCTGTATCTCGCACCAGCCCCGACCTCGAATTCCTATCAGGCGGCGTTGGAAGCCGGTCCTCTGGAGTCGATCCAGATCAACAGCGTTGTAACGGACACCTCGAACTTCTCCGGTAGCCGCGTTGACGGCAATTATGTCCAGCCCGACGGCTGGGTCGATGGCACGACCGGCAACGACAACATGACCGAAACCTATGTCGATACTCAGGCAGACGGGATCGACCAAAACGCGAATGCAATCAACGCCGGTTCAGGCAACGACACTGTCAACGCGGGCGGCGGCAACGATACTGTTCTGGGTGGCGCAGGCAGTGACGTCATCAATGGCGGCAGCGGCAATGACGTCATTCGCGGCGATTCCTCGTTAGGGACGCAAACAACCTATTCCTGGGCGAACCAGGGTATCAGCGACGGCACCAGTATAACTGGCGGCATCACAGGAAATGCTGCGTCCGGCGACATTCGCGTCGCCATGACCATCCAGCAAGAGCAGAACTTTAATTCTGCCACGATGGAGCGGACCGACCCGCTTTATAACTATAACAGTGCAAACGACTCTTCATCCATTCGCCTGCAAGGCGGCGCGCCGGGGTCCGATGTTAACTCGGTAACGATGAGGGTCAATTTCTCGTCGTTGAACTCCACTGTGTCAAACGAAGTGGCCAACGTCAGCTTCGGAATCTTCGATCTTGACCAGGCGGCCGGATTCAAAGACGAAGTTTTCATTCGGGCCTATGACGCCAACAATAACCTCATTCCAGTCGATCTGACGGCTGGTGATTCAAGCACCATTTCCGTCAATGACGCGACAGGTCGGGCGGTAACGACCGGCGCTGGTGAGGGCCTCACAGATTCAAAGACCGGCTTTCTTCAGGTCGAAATCGCCGGCCCCGTCGCGCGGATTGAAATCGATTATAACAACATCGATCCGGGTGATGCGAACCATGCGATAAACGTTGGCGACCTGCAATTTACCACGATCAAGAATAACGGCATTGGCAATGACACCATCGATGGTGGCGACGGCAATGACACCATCTTAGGCGAGGCCGGTAACGATTCACTGACCGGTGGAACGGGCAATGACAGCATCAGCGGCGGTACCGGAAACGATACCATCAAGGGTGGCACTGGCAACGATACCATGTCGGGCGGTGACGGTGCCGACCGCTTTGTCATGGAAAACAGCTATGGCACCGATGTTATTACCGGCGGCGAAGGCGGGACCGATACCGATACCCTGACCTTCAGCACGTTGAGCAGCGGCGTCACCCTGAACTATAGCGGTGCAGAAGCCGGCACCGTGACCAATGGTGCCAACTCTCTGAGCTTTAGCCAGATCGAAAATACGGTTCTGACCAGCTCTGCCGATACCGTGAACGCGTTGGCAGGTGGTGTCACCCTTGATACCGGCGGCGGCAGCGATACGATTACCGTAGGGTCCGGCGTTTATAACATCAACGCCGGCAGCGGCGATGACACGATCATCCGCAATACCCTTCCAACGGCAGGCGATGTCGGGTCGGTTATTGATGGTGGCTCGGGTACGGATACCTATGTGGCTGGCAGCGGGCTGGGTGCCGCGACCATCAACCTTGAGAACAACCAGCTTGAATATCTCGGCCAAAGCCGTGGTACCCTGCTGAACTTTGAAAATGTTTCCCTCGTTGACAGCTCGGCCAGTGTCATTGGTGATGCAGGCAACAACGTCATCACCGCCACTGGCAATTTCGACAACGTCTTGTTCGGTGGCGGCGGCGACGATTACATTGATGCGGGCGGCGGCAACGATTCACTGGACGGCGGCACTGGCAACGATACGCTGCTGGGCGGCGACGGCAACGATACATTGCTGGGCGGCGATGGCGCGGATTCGCTGGCGGGTGGCATCGGCAATGACAGCCTGTCGGGTGGCATCGGCAACGATACGCTGCTGGGCGGCGACGGCAACGATACGCTGGATGGCGGTACCGGCAATGACGTCCTGACCGGTGGTGCTGGCGACGACACCTTTGTCTATTCCGGCGGCAACGACCAGATCACCGATTTCAACACCGGCAACACCGGTGCGCTGAACGACGGTATCGAGACCAACAATGATTTCATCGATCTGGGCACCTACTACGGCAACATCTTTGATCTGCGGGCTGACTTTGCCGACGATGGCATCCTCAACCAGTCGAATTTCGCGACCACCGATTACACCGGAAAAACGCAATTCGCAGGCGGTTCGCTTGAATTCTTCGGCGTCTCCGCTTCGGGTCTGACCACCGATAACACCGGCGTCATCTGCTTTGGCGAGGGTGCCGCCATTCGCACGCCATCCGGCGATGTGCTGGTGCAGGACCTTAAGGTCGGCGATCTGGTCACGACAATGGACAACGGCCCGCAGCGCATTCGCTGGATCAACCGCCGCAGCTATGATGCTGCCGCGCTTGAGCAACACGAGCATCTGCGCCCTGTTGTGATCCGCCGCGGCGTATTCGGGGCCGAGCGGAACTTTATCGTGTCCCAGCAGCATGGCATTCTGACCGGCCGCAACGACGACCATTTCGCGCGTGCCAAGCATCTGGCCGAATGTACGCGCGGTGTGCGGATTGCCCATGGCAAAAAGCAGGTGACCTATATTCACCTCATGTTTGAAAGCCATCAGGTGATCTTTGCCGAAAACGTCCCCTCCGAAAGCTTCTTCCCCGGACCGATGGCGTTGAAAGCCATGCAGCGGCATGATCGCAAGGCTTTTTCAAAGGTCTTGCCGGGTCTTGGCAGGGGGGCTGTCACCCGCGCGCAGGTCGTCGACGTCTATGGCCAAACCGCGCGTAAATTTATCGGTCGAAGCGCGTTGCTGGCGGCGCATAACATCGTGCCCACGCCAAAACCTGCCCAGATCAAGATACCCTCTGCGAAGCTGATCCAAGCCAGCGCCGAATTGGTGCAGTCCGGTTTCGGACGCAAGGCGTTGATCAATGCGCCCATCCATCTGGCCTCTGCCGGTTAAGGGTTCAGCCCTGCCCGCAAACCCCCACCTGTCCTGAATTCACTGACAGTTGGGCCGCCCCTCATGTGATGTCGCATGGCCTGTCACGCTGTCACGCTGTCGCAACCAGCGCAGTTTGCGCCCCGCGCAATGATGCAACCGGTTGCACCAAGGGGACCGGGGCATTGCGTTCGAGCGTCATGGGCCAGGTCACCAACAAGATCGCGCAGCCCGAAATACCTGTGTCAGTTACAAGAGCGGCCAGATCGCTGACCGGTGCCGAATGAAAGGCCTGCGTCGGTTTGGACACATCGACAGCCACCTGCACGATCGTATCTGCGGGCAATCCGCGCGCTTGCAATGCGGCGCTGATACGGTCGGCCTGACGCACAGACATATAAAGCGCGGTGGTTGTGCCCGGCCCGGCAAAGCGGGTGCAATCGGGCAGCGGGTCTTGGGCGCTGCCGGTTCCGGTTGCCAAAACAAGCGTATCGGATATGCCCCTTTCGGTCAGGCTTTGCCCCATTGCGGCCCCCGCAGCCGAGGCCGCAGTCACACCGGGAACGATCTCGATGGCGATGCCTGCCTTGCGGGCACTGTCCAGTTCCTCTCCGGCGCGGCCGAAAATACCCGGATCGCCGGATTTCAAGCGCACCACACGGCGGCCCTTGCGGGCCTCTGCGACGATGACATCATTGATCCGGTCTTGGGGCCAGGCGTGGGCACCCACATGTTTTCCGACAAACACCCGCTCCGCATCGCGGCGGGCCAGTTCCAGAACCTCGGGTTCGACCAGCCTGTCATAAAAGATCACATCAGCCTCTTGCAGCCGTTGCACCGCGCGCAGGGTCAGCAGATCACGCGCACCGGGGCCTGCACCAACCAGTGCGATGGACCCCGCGGTGTCACCCTGCGGCCGACCGCCAGAAGCGATAGCGCTTTTGATGGTTTCGGCCGCTTCGCGTTCACCGCCCCGTACCCAGGTCATCCGCGGCGTATCCGAGAACACCCAAGCCCAGAACGCCCGCCGCTGCGCATGGGCTACGCGGGCCGACACGGCCCCCCGCAAACGCCCCGCCAAAGCGGCCAACCCGCCGATGTTGACAGGCAACATCTGTTCGACCTGCGTTTTGATCTGACGTGCCAGAACCGGTGCTGTGCCTTCGGTCCCGATGGCCACAACAACCGGATCGCGGTCCACGATCGACGGGGTGGTGATCTCGCACAGGTCGGGTTGATCGACCACATTGACGGGGCATCGCGCGATCTGCGCCAAGCGGTGCAGGCAGGCATCAGCGGCGGGTGAACCGGTGGCAATAAACGCCATCGCAGCACCGTCAAACAACGCCGGGGTAATCGTGCCCGCGTGATGAACCGCGCGGTTCTGGGCGACCAGTGCAGAAAGCTCGGCATCCAGCGACGGCGCGGCCAAGACGATCTGCGCATCGGTTTTCAGGATCAACCGGGATTTCTGCGCGGCCTGTTCGCCGCCGCCTGCGATAACAACACGGCGTCCGGTGGTGCGGATAAACATCGGAAAGCTTTTCATGCGGCTGTCTCCTTTTGTGTGGTGCGTGGTGCTGCGCGGTCGGCCCAAAGCGCGTCTGCTTTGGCCCCGGCGTCCGGGTATCCCAACGCAGCCAGCGCCAAAGCTGCGGTGCCGGTCACGACCCCTTGGGCAAAGGGATCGGCCTGATCGCCGGACCACAGCCCCGCCAGTGTCGTCGCGGCATCCGGCCCGTCACCCAGCCGCGTGTGACCGTCCAGAACTGCGGCTGACGGGCTTTCGAAGGCGACACCATTCTGGACGCCAAAAACGGTCACGGCCTTGCCCGGATGGCGTTCAAATTCACCACCGCCGCCCTTGATCACGCAAAGCGATTGCAAGCCCATGACTTGGGCCGCATCGCTTTGCAGCAGGCGGTATGAGGGGTGGAAAACACCCTGCACGCTGGCGCTGGCACCCGCAGGGTTCAGCATCCGGCACACCGTGTTGATACAGGACCGAAGCCCCAGCACATCGCGCAAGTTCAGCAATGCAAACAGGGCGGGGTGAAAATTTTCCAACGGCAGATATGCGATGCCATCGCGACGCAGGGTCGTCTCCGCCTCCGCGATCGTTTCGGCGCGGTCGATCCCCGCGTCCTGCAAGCCCGTGCGCACCGCCGGATCGCTGCCGTTCCAGCCGTGCAACAGCACCCCGTGCCCTGCCTGCGCAACCAGCCGCGCCGACAAAAGAAACCACGGCAGCCCCCGCGTCCGCCCTGCGGCATAGCTGGGCCAATCCAGATCGACACTGCTGATGGGGGGCAAAACCCCTTGGGCGGCCTGCGCAAAACCTGCGATTTCCTGCGCTGTCTCGCCCTTCATCCGCAGCAGCATCAACAGCGCACCAATCGCCTCGGGTGCGGCGGTGCCGTCCAACATCAGGCGCATGGCACCGGTGGCTTCCTCAAGCGTCAAAGACCGCGACCGCCCCGGCCCCCGCCCCAGAATGCGCACATATTCGGCCAAGCTCATTCCGCCGCCTCGCGCAGGTTAAGCTTGCCAATCAGGGCCGCAATTTCGGGGCGGCACGATCCGCAGTTGGTTCCGGCCTGCAAGGCAGCGCCGACGGCGTCGACAGTGATAAGCCCCTGTTCCTCGATCGCCTGGACGATGGTGTTTACCCCCACCCCGAAACACGAACACAGCATCGGGCCGGGGTTGGGCATGTCGGCAGCAGGGCGGCCGATCAGCACGTCGGGCACATCCATGCCCGGCACCGTCGCCAGATAATCGCGCATCACCGCGACCGGTTCGGGCGACACGAATAGCGCCGCCTCGACCCTTCCGTCTTTCATCAAGGCGACACGCGCCATGCCCCGCGACATGTCAATGATCGACGATATTTCGCAATCGTGAATGCCGAAAAGTGTGGTCGCATAGTCGGCCCAATCCCCCACCGGTTCGGAGCCAGCCAGATCGGCACGGTATCCTGCCGCCGTTGTCGCCAGCGCCCAATAGGGCAGATCAGGTTTGATCGGAGCGCGCGAGACCGCGAACCCGTACCAGCGCGCCTTGAACCGTTGCACCGCGACCACGGCAGCCTTGCTTTCCGGCTGGCCTGAAACCGGGTCTGTGACCCCTGCGACCAGATCGTCAATCCGGGCCGAGGGCGCGGTTTCGCCAGTCCAGTGAATGGGGGCAAACACCTGCCCCGGCTGCACCGTATCGGTGATCCGTGCACGCAGGATGGCGCTGCCTTGGGGGGCGGTGACGGCCACAAGATCGGCGGGCACCACGCCAAGCGTTGCCGCGTCATCGGGGTGAATTTCCAAAAACGGTTCCGCCATATGCGCCGACAAACGCGGGCTTAGGCCGGTGCGGGTCATGGTGTGCCACTGGTCGCGCACCCGCCCGGTGTTCAGCCGGAACGGATAGCGCGGGCCGGTGCGGGCAACAGGTGGGCGATGGGTCACCGGCACCAGCCGCGCCTTGCCATCGGGATGGTAGAACTGCCCGTCCGCAAAGAACCGCCCCCCCTGCCGTGTCGCGGTGACGGGCCAGCGTGTGGGGTCAAACGCCGCGAATTCGGCGTCGGTCAAATCCGACAGGCCCGAGATATCAAAGTCGCGCCCGAATTTACCAGCGACACCGGACAGCGCCGCAAATTCGCGAAAAATCTCGGCCGGGGTAGTGTAGTCAAACGCGGTTTTCCAGCCCATCCGCTGCGCGACCTGCGCCAGAATGGCCCAGTCCGGGCGGGCCTCGCCGGGTGCGTCCAGCACCGCACGTTGGCGGCTGATCGTGCGGTCCGAATTGGTAACGGTGCCGTCTTTTTCAGCCCATGCAGTGGCAGGCAGCAGCACATCGGCAAGCCGCGCGGTGTCTGTGGCCTGGGTTATGTCGCTGACCACGGTAAAGGGACAGCCAGCAATCGTGTCGCGCACGGCCTTGGCATCGGGCATGGAAACGGCGGGGTTGGTGTGGATGATCCAGATCGCCTTGATCGTGCCATCGGCCACGGCGCGAAACATGTCGACAGCTTTCAAACCGGGGGCATCCGGCATATGCGGCGCATCCCAAAAGCCGCGCACGGCCGCACGGTGGTCGGCGTTTTCCAGATCCAGATGGCAGGCCAGCATATTGGCAAGGCCACCGACCTCGCGGCCACCCATCGCATTGGGCTGGCCCGTCACCGACAGCGGCCCGCAGCCCTTAGTGCCGATGCGACCCGTTGCCAGATGGCAGTTCAGGATCGCGTTGACCTTGTCGGTCCCGCTTGAGGATTGGTTGACCCCTTGGCTAAAGACCGTGACGACCTTTTCGTGGCCCAGCCACATTGCACAAAACTGGTCGATCAACGCAGGGTCCAGCCCGGTGACAGAGACATCACCGGCCGTGGCGGCGTGCAGCGCTTCGTCAAACCCGTTGCTGCGCGCGATCATGGCGGGGTCAAGCGCGCCGGCCTTTTGGGCCGCGACCAGCAACTGGTTGAACAGTGCCACATCACTGCCCGGTGCAAGGGGCAGATGCAGATCGGCGCTGTCGCAACTGGCGGTACGGCGCGGATCGACGACGATGATCTTGGTGCCGCGCGATTTTTTCGCGGCCAGCACACGCTGGTGCAACACCGGATGGCACCAGGCAAGGTTGGACCCGACCAGCACGACCAAATCCGCTTCGTCCAGATCCTCGTAGGTGCCAGGCACCGTGTCTGTGCCAAAGGCGCGGCGGTGCCCTGCAACCGAAGACGCCATGCACAGGCGCGAATTGGTGTCGATATTGGCGGACCCGATGAAACCTTTCATCAGCTTGTTGGCGACATAGTAATCTTCGGTCAGCAATTGGCCCGACACATAGAATGCCACGCTGTCGGGGCCGTGGTCGCGGATCGTGTCGCGAAAACGGTCAGCGACCAGTTGCAATGCGCTGTCCCAATCGGCGGGCTTGCCGTTGATGTGCGGGGCCAGCAGACGCCCTGCCTGCCCCACCGTTTCACCCAATGCGGAGCCTTTGGAACACAGCCGGCCAAAGTTTGCCGGATGATCCGGGTCGCCCCGCACCGTCAGCCCGCCCTGCCCGTCAGCGCGCAGCAACACACCGCAGCCCACCCCGCAATAGGGGCAAGTCGACCGCGTCTCGGGCAGACCCGCGCCGTCCATCACGCAGCGCTCTGCTGTTTCAGCGTTGCAGCGTCGATCTCGATCCGCCCGTTCTGGACCCGCACCGGATAGGTGGCGATTTGCCCCACATCCGCGCCTTGGGCCTTGCCGGTGTTTAGGTCGAACACCCAATTGTGCAGCGGGCAGGTCACGCTTTGACCGTGCACAATACCGTCTGCCAAGGGGCCGCCCTTGTGCGGGCAGGTGTTTGATGTTGCGAAGACCTCGGACGCATCCGTGCGGAATACGGCAATGCAGCCAAGCGCGGTTTTCAACAATCTTGCCCCGCGCAAGGGCACGTCTTCGATATGGCCAATATCAGTCCAGCTCATTCTGCTGCCTCCAATGTCAGGTCTGCAAGGGGCGCGTATCTGTCGGCCTGCTGGCTGACATGTTCTGCCCAGGGGTCGTTGCGATAGATGGTTTGGGATAGCTCGAATGCAGCAACAAGACGGGCGCGTTCGGCCAGATCATCGACGACCCGCGCCTTGACCCAGTCCAGCCCGACCTTGGCCACCCATTTATAGGGGCGGTCCAGATATTTTGCATTCTCGCGGTACAGCTGCACAAAGGCCGTGGTCAGTTCAATCGCTTCGGCTTCGGTTGCCGCATCGGTCAGACGTTCGGTTTCTTTCAGGTCCATGCCCGCAGCACCGCCAACGCTGATCTGATAACCGCTGTCGACGCAGATGATGCCCACATCCTTGCAGGTCGCTTCGGCGCAATTGCGCGGGCAACCGGACACGGCCAGCTTGACCTTATGCGGCGTCCACGACCCCCAGAGGATTTGTTCCAACTTGATGCCCAAACCCGTGGAATCCTGCGTGCCAAAGCGGCAGTGATCGGTGCCGACACAGGTTTTGACCGTGCGCAGCCCCTTGGAATAGGCGTGGCCCGAGACCAGCCCCGCCTTGTTCAGATCAGCCCAGATCGCGGGCAGATCCGACCCTTTGACGCCCAAAAGGTCAATCCGCTGGCCGCCCGTCACCTTGACCGTGGGCACGTTGTATTTGTCGGCGGCATCAGCAATTGCGCGCAATTCGCCCGCATTGGTGATCCCGCCCCACATGCGCGGCACGACGGAAAATGTGCCGTCTTTCTGGATGTTGGCGTGTTTGCGTTCGTTGACAAAACGCGACTGCGGATCATCGCGATATTCCAGCGGCCAGTCGGCCAGCAGATAGAAATTGACCGCCGGGCGGCAGACGTGACAGCCGTTCGGAGTTTTCCATCCCAGTTCCTGCCAGACCGCCGGTTGGCTTTTCAGCGGCTTGGATTTGATCAGCCGCCGCACGTCTTCGTGGGTCAGATCGCAGCAGCCACAGATCGGCAGCGACGCGGGCGCGGCATAGGCATCGCCCAGCGTCACCTCGAGCAGTTGTTCGACCAGCCCCGTGCATGTCCCGCAAGACGCGCTGGCCTTGGTGGCCGATTTGAGCGATGGCAGATCGGCCGCACCGCCCTGAATTGCCGAAACGATTGTTCCCTTACAAACGCCGTTGCAGCCGCAGATTTCTGCATCATCCGGCAAGGCTGCAACGGCTGAGAGCGGGTCCGACGCGGCACCCCCCTGATAGGCCGGTCCAAAGATCAGCGTTTCGCGCATATCCGCGATATCGGTGCCGTCCTTGATCAGGCCAAAGAACCAGTTGCCATCCGCCGTATCACCATAAAGCACGGCCCCGATCAGACGGTCGTTCTGGATCACCAGACGTTTGTACTGGCCGCGCGCGGGGTCGCGGAACACGATATCCTCGCGCCCTTCGCCATCGGCAAAATCACCCGCGCTGAACAGATCACACCCGGTGACCTTCAGCTTGGTCGAGATTTCCTTGGCGACGAATTGCGCGGCTTCGCCGGTCAGGGTTTTGGCGACCACTTTGGCCTGATCGTAAAGCGGGGCAACCAGACCGAACACCGCGCCGTTATGTTCGATACATTCACCGACAGAAAGAATATTTTCGTCAGAGGTCACCATCTGGTCATCCACATGAATACCGCGACCCACCGCCAGACCGCTGTCCTTGGCCAGTGCCACATTCGGGCGGATGCCCACGGCCATCACCAGCAGATCACAGGGCAGTTCCGTCCCGTCATCCAGCCGCAAGGCGCTGACCTTGCCGCCTTTGCCCAGGATTTCCTGAGAGTTGGTCGACACCATCACCTTGATCCCGCGCCCTTCAAGCTCGCGGCGCAGAAGATATCCTGCCGCCTCGTCCAGTTGCCGTTCCATCAGGTGGCCCATGATGTGGATCACGGTCACGTCCATGCCGCGAAGGCGCAGACCCGCTGCCGCCTCAAGGCCCAAAAGACCGCCACCGATCACCACGGCGCGCGCACCCGGCGTGGCACCGGCGTCAATCATCCGGTTGGTGTCTTCGAGATCGCGATACGCGATAACCCCGTCCAGATCATGGCCCGGCAAGGGAATGATAAACGGTGCAGACCCCGTTGCGATCAGCAGCTTGTCATACGGCACCGCACCGTTTTCACCGGTCACGATTTGCGCAGCGCGGTCGATGCTGACCACCTTTTCGCCGAAACGGCAGGTCACGTCATTCTCGGCATACCAGGCATCATCATGGATCACGATTTCGCCATAGGATTTTTCGCCCGACAGAACCGGCGACAGCATGATGCGGTTGTAGTTCCCGCGGGGTTCCGCGTTGAACAGGGTCACGTCCCAAACGCCCGGTTCGGCCTCGAAGAGATGTTCCAGTGCCCGGCCAGACGCCATGCCCGCCCCGATCACAACAAGTTTTTTCTTGCTCATGGTTCTGGTCCTTTAGTTATAGCAGGCGACGATGTGAGACAGCGCGCCATTTTGATAAATCGGCAGGCCGATAAAGGTGGTGTAACCGGCAGGCAGCCCCGCCGTGCTGCGCGCGACCACGGGCAGGCCCGAGCCCAACACTTGCCCCACGACACCCTTCCAGGCGGTCGCGGTCGGGGCCTCGTCATGGACACCGTCGCCATTGTCGCGCCACAGCGCCCCCTCGCGTTCGCAAATCCCGTCAATCAACTGGGCCTTGCCGGCTTGGCCTTTGGGTGTGGCCCAAATCTCGAACCGGCGTGCAATCGGGGTGCCAAGCGCCGACAGCAGCGCCAGCACATAGGTCCGCATCCCCGGTACAGGCACCGGCAAACCAAGCCCCGTGGTCAGCCCCGCCTTGCCCGCCGCTGAGGCGCGGATGAACTTGTAGCCGGAACCCAGATCGCGCATCAAAATCGGTGCCTTGGCCGCCCAGACACCGCCCGGAAGGCCCTGCCCTTTGGGGAAATACGTGTGCTGCGAAACGAATTCGAATTCCTCGGCCGCGCCGTAATACCCGTCATCCAGCATCAGCAAACCGTCTTTGTCATCGGTCCAGACCTCGATCGCACCGATGCGGGCAGCGTCGCTGGAACATAAAACCACCAGCACCGCCTTAAGGGTTTCCCCGTCAAAGACCGGCACCGCCACGGCAGATGTCAGCCCCGCATCACGGGCGGCTTGCGTGCGCTTGAAATAGCTGCCGTCAAAGGCCCGAAGAACCACCGGCCGCGCTTCGGCCCAGGCTCTGCCGGGCAGCCCCTCGCCCTTGGCGAACTGGCTTTGGCGCGATGCCGCCTCAAAGCTGTCGAGCCCGTTGTAATCGCCGCCGGCATAGACAAGCACGCCGTCTTTCGGAATCCAGACTTCGGCCACCTGAATAAACGTATCAATTTGCGGTTCGGGAATGCCGTCCATTTAGGGCTTCTCCTGTGGGGCGCATGGCGCGCCTTGGGTTTCGGTTGGCAACATGGGGGTCAGCGGCGCTACTCTGCCGCGATAGCCTTGCTGGTCGTTTTCGCAGCGGGCTTTGCGCCGTGTTCATATTCCTCAAGAAAATCAAGAACCTGCTGGCGGTAGCGGTAATAATCGGGATGCTCGAGCAACGCCTTGCGGGTGCGCGGGCGCGGCAGATCGACATTCACGATCCGCCCGATGGTCGCCTGCGGCCCGTTGGTCATCATCACCACGCGGTCGGCCAGCAAAATCGCCTCGTCCACGTCATGGGTGACGCAAATCGCGGTCACTTTGGTGCGCGACCACACCTCCATCAGCACTTCTTGCAGTTCCCAGCGGGTCAGGCTGTCAAGCATCCCAAAGGGTTCGTCCAGCAGCAGCAGTTTCGGCGACAGGGCAAAGGCACGGGCAATGCCGACGCGTTGTTTCATGCCGTTTGACAGGTCAGACGCGGTTTTATCCATCGCATCGCCCAACCCGACACGTTCAAGATAATATTCAACCACATCCTGACGTTCGGCCCGCGATGCACGGGGATAGACCTTGTCGACACCGATGGCGACGTTTTCCTTGGCGGTCAGCCAGGGAAACAGGTTGGGCGACTGGAAGACCACCGCGCGTTCGGGGTCTGCCCCTTCGACGTGACGGCCATCCAGCTTGATCGCGCCTTTGGAAATCTCGTTCAGACCTGCGGCCATTGTCAGCACGGTGGATTTGCCACAGCCCGAATGGCCGATCAGGGAAATGAATTCGCCGCGATCAACCTTGAGGTCGAAATTTTCGACCACGGTCAGCGGACCCTTGGGCGTGGGGTAAACTTTGTGCAGTTGCGAGAAATCGATAAAGCGTTCGTCGATCAACCCTTTTTGGGCGCTTGCGACCACGTCGGGCACATCCTCGACCGGGGCGGACATCCCGTGAATGGGCGTGATGCCAGGCAAAAGGCGGGTGCCTTCGACGCGGGATTCAATGCCCACATCCATCAGGTATTTGGTCACATCCGCGCGCAGGGCCTTAAAGTCGTCGTTGCTGTTCATCGCGATCCGGTCACGCGGGCGGTCGATCGTGACCGCAAATTCCGCGCCCAGCGTGCCATCGGGGTTCAGCGCAATGATCCGGTCGGCAAGGATGATCGCCTCGTCCACGTCATTGGTGATCAGCACACAGGTCTTTTTGTCGGCTTCCCAGATATGTTCGATTTCGTCCGCGAGATTGGCGCGGGTCAGCGCATCCAGCGCTGACAACGGTTCATCCAGCAGCAACATTTCGGGGTTCATCGCCAAGGCACGCGCAACGTTCACCCGCTGGCGCATCCCGCCGGACAGTTCGGCCGGACGGCGCGCCGCTGCTGCGGTCAGGCCAACCATGCCCACATAATGCGCGACCTTTTCAGCCTTTTGCGCCCGCGACAGGTTCGGGAAAACCGTATCCACCGCCAGCCCGACATTGCCGCTGACCGTAAGCCACGGCATCAGCGAATAGCTTTGGAAAATCACGCCGCGCTCCGGGCCGGGGCCGGTGATCGGCTTGCCCTTGAAGGTGACGCTGCCGCTGGTCGGCTGGTCCAGCCCCGCCATCAGGTTGATCAGCGTTGTCTTGCCGGTTCCCGAAAACCCGAGGATCACCAGAAACTCGCCTTCTTTCACCGTCAGGTCGATATCCTTGAGCACATGGGTCGTATGGGTCCCTTGGCCGTGCTGTTTCGAGACATTTTTGAAGCTGAGAATATCCATGTCGATCACCGGTTATTCGTGAAGGTAAAGAGCGATTGCAGGGCGAACATGACCCGGTCCAACAAGAAGCCGATGATGCCGATTGTCAGAACCGCCACCATAATCTTGGCCAGGCTGGACGAGCTGCCGTTTTGGAATTCATCCCAGACGAATTTGCCAAGGCCGGGGTTCTGGGCCAGCATTTCTGCGGCAATCAGCACCATCCAGCCCACGCCCAGCGACAGACGCAATCCGGTAAAGATCAATGGCAGCGCCGAGGGCAGAACCAGCTTGGTGATCTTGGTCCAGGTGTTCATCTTCAAAACCTTGGACACATTGACCAGATCCTTGTCGATGGATGCGACACCCAGCGATGTGTTGATCAATGTCGGCCACAGCGAACACAGGGTCACGGTGATCGCCGACACAAGGAACGACTTGGAAAACATCCCGTCGTTGGTGGTGTAGACCGCGCTGACCACCATGGTCACAATCGGCAGCCACGCCAGCGGCGAGACGGGTTTGAAAATCTGGATCAACGGGTTCAACGCGGCGTTTGCCGTTGCCGACAGACCGGCCGCGATGCCCAAAGGGATGGCCACAGCCGAAGCAACCAGAAAACCGAAGAACACGGTCAGCACCGACGTCCCGATCTGGTCGTAATAGCTGGGCGCGCCGGTATAGGCGATGGATTTTACCTCGTCACCGCGGCCCGCATCAATCAGACGCTGGTTGCGCAGGTCAAGGCGTTCCATGAACTGCGCCTCTTTGGCGGATTTCGCGGCGGCGTCCTGATGCAGATTGACCGCTTCGGACCAGACCTGCCCAGGCCCGGGGATCGCCCCCAGTGACGTTTGCACGGTGGGGGCAAGCGTGGCCCACATCAGCAAGAACGCGGCAATCGCAAGCAAAGGCACACCCAACAGCCGCCAGATTTCGCCCAGCTGTGCCTTGGGGTTATCGCCGGCGGCGGCCTTGAGCAGAGGGGTTATCCAGCCAAGGCCCAAAACCTGAAACCATTTGTCGGCCTGACCGATCCGGGTGAAAAGGCGGGCCTTTCGTGCGGACCGTGCTTGATCGCGGGTGAATTCTGGGTCGACGGTTGTCATGGGTGTCTCCGTTCGGGTGCGGTGGTGCGGGTTATTTCAGAGTTAGGATTGAAGGTACGGGGCGGTGCAGATGACCGCCCCGATCGGGTCATCAGCCTTTGACTTCGCTGCCAACGACCACTTGGTCGCCTTTCAGGCCGATGGGCAGGCTTTCGAGATATGCGTTTGGCGTGCGACCGTCATAGACAATGCCGTCGATGATATCTTCGGCAGGTGTCGGGGCCTTGTAGCCGTCACTTTCCCAGGGGAAATCCGCCTCGTTAGCCAAGGCATCGTCGACCAGCAGGCGGGCGGCCTTGAGGTAGATGTCGGGGCGGTACACGCTGCGGGCGGTTTCGTCATACCACGCATCGGTTTGCGGTTCGGCGATCTGGCCCCAGCGGCGCATCTGCGTCAGATACCACACGGCGTCCGAATAGAACGGGTAGGTCGCATTGTGGCGGAAGAACACGTTAAAGTCGGGGATGTCGCGGCGGTCGCCTTTTTCGAATTCGAAAAAGCCGGTCATCGAGTTTGCGATCACTTCTTCATCCGCCCCCACATATTCAGGACGGCTCAGGATCGATACCGCCTCGGCGCGGTTGGCGTTGTCGTTTTCATCCAGCCACATTGCCGCGCGGATCAGCGCCTTGGTCACGGCGATTGTGGTGTTCGGATATTGTTCGGCAAAATCGGCGTTCATCCCAAAGACTTTTTCGGGGTTGTTCTTCCACAGCTGGTAATCGGTGATGACCGGAACGCCGATGCCCTTGAACACCGCTTGCTGGTTCCACGGCTCGCCCACGCAATAGCCGTTGATCGTTCCGGCCTCGAGCGTGGCGGGCATTTGCGGCGGGGGGGTCACGGACAAGAACACATCAGCGGCGATCTGGCCCGATACGTTGTCGGGGCTGTAATATCCCGGCTCCAACCCGCCAGCGGCCAGCCAATAGCGCAATTCATAGTTATGGGTCGAGACGGGGAAAACCATCCCCATGTTGAACGGCTTTCCTTCGGCACGGAACTGATCCACCACCGGGGCCAAAGCCGAGGCGCTGATCGGGTGAACGGGGCGGCCGTCCTCCATCGACGCGATATGCGGGCGCATCAGGTCCCAGACCTCGTTCGATACGGTGATGCCGTTTCCGTTCAGATCCATCGAAAAGGGCGTGATGATATGGGCCTTGGTGCCATAGCCGATGGTCGCGGCCAAAGGTTGCCCTGCCAGCATATGCGCGCCGTCCAACTGGCCGTCGATAACGCCGTCCAACAGCACCTTCCAGTTCGCCTGCGCTTCGAGCGTGACAAACAAACCTTCGTCAAGAAAATAGCCCTGCTCGTAGGCAACAGCCAAGGGGGCCATGTCTGTCAGCTTGATAAAGCCGAAGGTCAGTTCGTCTTTTTCCAGCTCCAGCAGTTGGGCCGATGCCGTGGTGGCCAAGGTTGCAGAAATCGCAAAACCTAGAATAAAACTTTTCATTTTCAATCCTTTCGGTAGCTTCGATGCTGGGGAGGCTGGCATCAAAAAACGCAAAAAGACCGCATACGCTATTCTCCAGAGAACTGGTCAACAGCGAGCGGCCTTGCTCGGAAATCCCGATCATTGGGAGAATTTCGTATCAGGGCACGCCATTGTGTCCCGATACTCAAGTTTGTGATGATGCCCTTGCTGAGATCAAAAGAATTCGCTGCAATGCGGCAATAATTTTAAAAATCGCGGCCGGGCCGGGAAAAACTGCACAGAAATTAATCAGTGCGCTTCGTCTGGGTCAAAAATCTGGCCATCAAAGAACGTGTCGGGGGGCAGGCTCAGCTCGCCTTTTTGGGACGCGACCGCCGTGATGTGAAGAATCGAACCCTCAAGCTTTTCCGAGGCACCGGGCAAATCCGCATCTGTGCCGATCATGTGTTTGCGGTACAGATCGCTGCGAAACACGGCCCCGCCCAGTCTTTGCGCCTCGGAGGATGAAAGACCGTTTTCAAGGCTTAGCCGGTGGGCGATCCATTTGGCCTGACTGCGCCAGGGGAAATTGGTGGTGCCCGCATGAAACCCGATGAAATCATCGACCGTGCGCTGTTCGGCCCGCGAAGAAATGGTGAAATGCCCGCTTAATGCGCGGTCAATCAATTCAGACGAGACATCAAGATAGCTGGGCCGCGACAGGATTTCGGCGGCGGTCGTCTTGCTTTTGGGCAATGACAGCCATTGTCCGGCCTTCCACACCGCGCGGATCAGATGGCCCAGTTTTTCCGGTTCGGTTTCCGCCCAGTCCTGACGCACGGACAGCACCTTTTCGGGGGCAAAGCGCCAGATCGCCGTGCCGGGCAGCAACAGCGCCCCTGCCCCTTGATCGACAGCCACCGACCCCCAAGGCTCGCCCACGCAGAATGCGTCAACCTCGCCCGTGGACAGTGCTTCGGCCATCAAGGGCGGCGGGATGGTGCGTATCTTGATCTGTTTTTCCGACAGGCCGGACCGTTCGAACCAGTAGCGCAGCAATTCAACATGCATGGAAAAGGGGAACGGCGCGCCAAAGACCAATGTATCTTTGGTGACCTGAGCAAGGGCCTGTGCGGCCTTCAGGGCATCTGCGAAATCGAAACCGTAGCCGATATCGCGCAACCGCTGTTCCAGCTCGCGGCCCACACCGATCACATCGCCATTTACCGACATGACCGATACCGCCGAAAGTGGCGTTGTCACGCCCCCCAACCCCATCGCCATCGCGACGGGCACGGGTGACAGCAAATGCGCGGCGTCCACACGACCGACGGCCAGCATATCCCGGACCGACGACCAGGACGGCGCGGCGATCAGATCAAGGGCCAGCCCCTCGGCTTCGGCGAAGCCCATTTCCTGCGCGATGATCAGCGGGGCGGCATCGACAAGGGGCATATAGGCGACGGGCAAGGTTACCGTTTTCATGACAGCAACCCCGATGCCGTGACCAGGGCTTCGGCGACGTCGGCCACCCTGCGGCCCTGATCCATCGCCGCCTTGCGCAGCAATGCATAGGCTTGCACCTCGTCCAGCCCCTTGGCCTTCATCAGCAACCCCTTGGCGCGGTCAATGACTTTGCGTTCTTCCAATGCGCGCCGCGTTTCGGCCAGTTCATTGCGCATTTGCCGGACCATCTGGAACCGCGCGATGGCCGTGTCCATCACAGGTTTCAGCCGCTCGGGTGTCAGCCCGTCGACCACATAGGCCGATACCCCCGCCTCGACTGCCGCCCGCGCCAGCGACCCTGCGGCCCCCGACACAAACATCGCCACAGGCCGTTCCAACGGGCCAGAGGCAAGGGTCAATTCCTCGAGCATGTCACGGGTCGGGTTGTCGATGTCGATCAACACCACGTCAGGGGCATGGGCGGCAATCTTGCGGGCCAGACCAATGGTGGTGCCGATCACGAAGACCTCGCAATCACCGCTTTGGGTCAGCGCGTCAACAATCGCGACGGCCCTGTCCCGGTCTTCTTCTACGACAACAATTGTAAGCTTTAGATTCATGGCTATAGCCTTGGGGTGAAACGAAAGACGCTACAAGTTGCCGGACACTGGAGCAGCCTAACGGATGAAAAGAACGCTCGAATTTACCCCGGTCCGCCTAATATTTGTGCAGTTCTATTGGGCGGAGATTTGCGGTGGCATCTGCCCCCAACGCAAAGAGCGGCCCCGAAGGACCGCCTCATTGCTGTTTGCATAGAACCCGATGCCGCCCCGCATCGGCTGATGTCGTTATTCAGGTGCGTCCTTTGCACCGGTCATAAAGGCGACCGCGTCGGACATGGTGTAATCTTTGGGGTCAATCACACAAAGCCGCTTGCCAAGCCGGTGCACGTGAATGCGGTCGGCGACTTCGAAAACATGGGGCATGTTGTGGCTGATCAGGATGATCGGAATGCCACGCGACCGCACATCAAGGATCAGCTCCAACACCCGGCGGGATTCTTTGACGCCAAGGGCAGCAGTCGGTTCATCCAGAATAATGACCTTTGATCCGAAAGCCGCAGCGCGGGCGACAGCCACCCCTTGCCGTTGGCCGCCCGACAGGGTTTCGACGGCTTGATTGATGTTCTGGATCGTCATCAGCCCCAGTTCAGACAGCTTGTCACGGGCGATCTGTTCCATCCGGCTGCGATCCAGCTGGCGCAGGAATTTCCCGCGAAAACCGGGTTTGCGCAATTCGCGACCCATGAACATGTTATCCGCAATCGACAAGGCTGGCGACATGGCGAGGGTTTGATAGACCGTCTCGATCCCTTCTTTGCGGGCGTCCGTGGGGGATGTGAACCGGACCTTTTTGCCCTCAAGAAACACATCGCCCTCGTCTGGGACAATCGCGCCCGACACGGCCTTGATCAGCGATGATTTACCAGCCCCGTTATCCCCGATCACGGCCAGAATTTCGCCCGGATACAGATCAAAGTCGCAATGATCCAACGCGGTCACCTTGCCATAGCGTTTGACCAGACCACGCCCCTTGAGGATGGGTTCGATCGCGCCTGCTGCGATGTTATCTGCCAAAGTCATGCCGACACCTTTCTGATCCATTGATCCACAGCGACAGCACCAATGATAAGCGCGCCGATAAGAAGGAAGGTCCATTGCGTATCGGCACCGGACAACCGCAAGCCAAGGGTAAACACGCCAACGATCAGCGCCCCGAACAGCGGCCCCATGATCGACCCGCGCCCGCCGAACAGGGAAATGCCCCCGATCACCACCGCCGTAATGCTTTCGATATTCAACAACTGCCCCGATGTCGGGCTGACCGATCCGATGCGCCCGATCAAGGCCCAGCCGGCAATGGCGCAGATAAACCCGGTGACGGCATAGACAGAAATCAGCGTCCGTTTGACGTTTACGCCGGACAGCTGTGCCGCCTCGGGGTCATCGCCCACAGCATAGATGTGCCGCCCCCATGCGGTCTGGCTTAGCACATAGGCCAGCACCGCAAAGATCAACGCCATCGCGATCACACCAAAGGTAAAGGTGGCCCCACCGCGACCGGTTTCGTCTGCGCCGACTTTGAAGGTCGAGCCCAGAAATTGCAGCAAGGGCGCATTGGCCTCGATCTCTTGGCTGCGGATGGTTTCGTTTGCGGAATACAGGAAATTCGCGGCCAGCACGATCTGCCACATGCCAAGGGTCACAATGAACGGCGGCAGTTTCATCACCGCCACCAGCCAGCCGTTGACGGCCCCGATCGCCGTGCCGAATGCAAGGCCAAGGATCACGGCAAGTTCAACCGGCACCCCATAGCGAAACGTAAATTGCCCCATGATCACGCTGGACAGAACCGCAATGGCCCCAACGCTCAGGTCGATCCCGGCGGTCAGGATTACAAGGCTTTGTGCCGCAGCAACGATGCCGACGATTTGCACCTGTTGCAGGATCAGGGTCAGCGCAAAGGGAGAAAAGAACTTGGACCCCAGCAACATCCCGAACAGGACAATTGACGCCACAAGAACGAACAGGGGAACCAACGCAGGGTTGACGTGCAAGGCATGTTGAAGCCGTGCCAGAAAGCCTTTGCGTTCAGCGAAGGCCGCCACACTATCGATACTTGCCGGTTTGATAGCGGCCTCATAGTCATCAGCATTGCCTGACATTGCGCGTCCCCCCTTGGAATTATGATTTGTTGGCTCGGTCTGGGGGTAGAGTACCCCAGTTCCGGAAATGTCCTAGCTTGGAAAATGGGGCGGGAAAACCCGCCCCAGAATATCATTCACCCAAGCGGCTTAGCCCCAGCAAAGGTCTTTGCCTTCGGCAACCGAAATGCTTTCGACGCCCTCGGCTGGCTGGTCGGTCACAAGCGCCACACCTGTGTCAAAGAAGTCTTTGCCTTCGGTGTTTTTTGGCAATGTGCCATCTGCGGCATAGGCCGCGATGGCCTTGATCCCCAAGGATGCCATGCGCAACGGGTACTGCTGCGATGTCGCCCCAATCACCCCGTCTGCAATATTTTGCACACCGGGACAGCCGCCATCGACGGAAACGATCAGCACGTCCTTTTCGCGGCCAATGGAACGCAGCGCCTCATAGGCCCCTGCGGCGGCAGGTTCGTTGATGGTGTAAACCACGTTGATGGTCGGGTCGACGGCAAGCAGGTTTTCCATCGCCTTGCGGCCACCCTCTTCGTTGCCGGCGGTCACGTCATTGCCAACGATGCGCGCATCGTCTTCGTCACCCCATTTGCTGGGGTCACCCAGATCAATGCCGAACCCTTGCAAGAAACCCTGATCGCGCAACACGCCGACAGTCGGCTGCGACACGGCCAGATCCAGCATCGCGATACGCGCGTTCGCCGCATCGTCGCCCAGTTGTGCAGCAGCCCATTGGCCAATTAGCTCACCGGCCAGAAAGTTGTCTGTCGCGAATGTCGCATCAGCAGCTTCGATCGGGTCCAGCGGTGTATCAAGCGCAATCACCAACAGACCTGCTTCGCGGGCCTGCGAAACCGCACCCACGATGGAAGACGTATCGGATGGCGTCAGCAAAATGCCCGACGCGCCATCGGCGATGCAGGTTTCGATTGCCGCAACCTGTGTTTCATGGTCGCCATCAACCTTACCGGCATAGGAGCGCAAGGTGATACCGGCCTCGGCGGCGGCGGCTTCGGCACCTTCGCGCATTTTAACGAAAAACGGGTTGGTGTCGGTTTTGGTGATCAAGCACGCAGATACACCGTGGCTGCCAGCCATGGCAGCGCCCGCGGTTGTGATGGCAGCAATCGCAGTTCCGATTAGAAGTTTCTTCATGTTGTCCTCCCAAGAACAGTTAAATGGCAAGGCCTCCACCTTGCGTCATCGACGAGTTTCATCATCGCCGTTGCGCCCCAAATGACGCGATTCGACGGCGTCTGTCAATTAATTAGTTAACTTTCTTTATTAATCGAGATGGGGTATATCCATTCCCAAGGGAGGCCGCTAGGTTGCACGCATGGATGACGGGTTTGTAAGATCAATCAGTACGGGTTTAAGCCAGAAAGGCGTTCGGGATCACAACGAACGCCTGCTGTTGTCGTTGCTGCAAAGGCACGGCGCGATGCCGGGCAGCGATCTGTCGCGGCTGGCAAACCTGTCGCCGCCAACGGTGTCGGGCATTCTGCGCCGGCTCGAAGGCGAAGGCATCCTTGAACGCGGCGACCCTGTGCGCGGCAAGGTCGGCAAACCGTCGATCCCCATGCGGCTGGCCTCTGACGGGGCGTTTTCCTTTGGTGTGAAAATCGGGCGCAGGTCGGCGGATTTGGTGTTGATGGACCTGACAGGGCAAACCCGGCAATTGCGGCAATTGACCTATGCCAGCCCCGTTCCGTCTGAGATTTTCAATTTTCTGGATGAGGGTGTTCAAAGCATCACCCGCGAGATGTCGGACCGGGACGTATCGCATATTTGCGGCATCGGGATCGCCGCCCCCTTCGAGATGTGGAACTGGCCCGAAACATCCGATACCCAGAATGGTGCCTATACCACATGGAAGGACATCGATATCAAAGCGCAGGCCCATGCGTTGACCGGACTGCCGGTCATGTTGATGAACGATGCAACGGCGGCCTGTCAGGCGGAACACACCTATGGTCGCGGCAAGGCGTTTCGCGACTATGCCTATTTCTTTCTGGGGGCGTTTATCGGCGGCGGCATCGTGCTGAACAACGCTGTTTTCGAAGGGCGTCAGGGCAATGCCGGCGCATTGGGGTCGCTGCGCAGCATCGGGCCAAACGGTGAAAGCATGCAACTGGTCGACACCGCATCCATACACCAGCTTGAACTGCGCCTGCGCGAAGTCGATCTGGACCCGCAACAGCTTTGGTCCGATCCAGACAGCTGGCATCGCCTGTCGCGCTATGTGGACCCCTGGTTGGGTCAGACGGCTCAAGAGCTGGCCAAAGCCGCCCTGTCGACCTGTTCCGTCATTGATTTTGAGGCCATTCTTATCGACGGCGCATTTCCCGCCAGCGTGCGCGACGATCTGGTCGCGCGGGTTCGACGCTATCTTGTCACGCAAGATACCCGCGGGCTGATCCCCCCGCGGATCGAGGCGGGCAGTATCGGCGGCAAGGCCCGTGCCATCGGTGCCGCGACACGCCCGATCGGTGCGCAGTTTATGCTGAACGCCCGGCTGGACGAAACCTGACGGATCATTCCCCTTGGTCTTGAGGGCACGAACGTGCGCTTTAATCCCAGACGGCCGGATGGCAAGGCATGTGCGAAGGCGCATGATGAATGTCATGCGACGGCTAGGAGGATGAATGAACAGCAATATCCCACGGCGATTAGAGGGATTAATTTGCAGCTATAAGTGTCTGGTCGCTTGATGCACATAGGTCACCCCGATCAGGACGAAGTGAAGCTCGAAGTGACAGTGAAGCTCGAGCATCAAAGCCCGAATACGGTGCCAACTCACCTGATCCATTCAGCTTGTGAGGAAGGGCGGGTTCACATGCTGTGCCCTTTTAGTCTGCCCCATTCGGTTTATTACATAAGGAAATCGTTATTTTCCGACCCATTCCGCAGATACCCCCTTCGGGTTTTTCCTGGCAAAGCAGGTAAGCCTTACTTGTGGCCAAAGCTGAAGACACCACTGGAAAACTGCGTAAGACTGGGTCTTCGCCCCCCAGCCGGTTATGGCCCTGTAATAATTAACGGCGGTTCACACGTTGTCCAAAAGCTTTGCAGCATTACTAGAACCGACTTCATACCCTCCGTATTTTGGCGTTTCACAATATAGCCGTTCACCCTTTTCTTGTAAGCTTTTTCAATATCTTCGACATGATCTGAAGTCGTGAACATAAAAACAATGCTGCTAGAAAAATCGCTCGTCACTCTAAGTTTTTCAAGGAACTCGTGGCCGTTCATCCGGGGCATATTGATGTCCAACAAAACGATATAGGGCGCAGGAACCTTGCCTTGTTTAATAAGTTCCAAAGCTTCAATTCCATCCTGCGCGCGGACCACATGCGTATCCGGTGCCATTTTGGAAACAGTCCGCAAGACGATCATGGCATCAAGCGGATTGTCCTCGACCAGAAGAATGTTCATTTGACGTTTCAATCTACGCTACTTTCTTTGTCTGGCTGTCCTCAGACATGTATGTTTTGGGCCAATAGAACGTGAATTCAGCACCATTTTTCTCGGATGACGAAACCCAGACCGTATAGCCGTGACGCTGTACCGCTTTCTTGACGATGGCCAGTCCGATACCTGTGCTTTCCGGATCGTCCCCTTTGCGAAGCGTCTGGAAAACTTGAAATATCTTCTCGTGGAATTCTGGCGCTATGCCTTTGCCGTTGTCCCTTACTGAAACCTTTATCCGGTTCCCCAGATCAACAAGCGTAAGGTCGACAAGCGCCGATTGCGGGTCGGGGTGATACTTGAACGCATTTCCAATCAAGTTCTCGATGACACGCCGGAAATTATGGCTGTCGCAAGAAATTTCAGAAACATCAGAAGACAGCCGGATTTGTGAGGGCGCAATTCTGAAATCCGTAACGCAGTCCTCGATCAGAGTGTCGAGACGCAATGCCGGGTCGGTTTCGACTTCGAAATTCCCGATCCGCGAGAAGGCCATAATCCCGTCCGTAAGATCATTCATCCTGTTGACGCGTTCGCGGATCATCTTGAATTGCGCCTTGATTTCGGTGTGACTTTCAAGGGACCCAAAGATTTCCTCAAGGTCTTCTTCAATCACCTCGGCCAGAAAACCGATCCCGCGTACCGGGGTCTTCAGATCATGAGAGGCAATGTAGACAAACTGCTGGATTTCGGCGTTTGCCTGTTCAAGATGTTCCGTTTTCGCACGAAGGTTTTCGGTAAGCTGATACGCATAGGTGTGGATCCGGCTGTTGGACCGCGCCAATGTGGCAAGCAAGGAAAACACCAATATCTCGATGATTAACCCGCCAATCAAAATCAGCATCGGTTGCTCGGCGCTGTTTTGGGACCGGAATATCTTGTTTGTGCGGATATCCAGCGTCCATTTGCGCCCGTAAACATCAAGCTCGACCGTGTCCGAGAACATCGGGTCGTTATCGTACAAAGGATTGTTACTGTCTTGCTCGTCATAGATTACCTGATCACCATCACGAATGCTCAGCAGTACTTCGCTAAACTCCTTAAGGAACAAACCTTCGACCAATTTGTGCACGACAAACGGAGCATAGACGGCACCGGCAAAGCGGTCCTTCCTTTCTTGCAAGCTGTCCGGCCTCGGCCCTTTGTAGAAGGGCGTGTAGAATAAAAAACCGGGGGTGTGATTACTGTCTTGCACCAATACGATCGGACCCGTGATTTGCGCTGTACCACTGTCCCGGCTTGCCAATAGTCCGGTGCGGCGGTTGGCTTCATGCGCCACGTCCAGGCCCACGGCCCGTGCATTGATGTCGATGGGTTCAATGAAGGTGATCGGAAGCATGAATTCTTGGTTATGGGGCGGATAGACAGAAAATTCGCGCAGCTCTGCAGCCCGCGCGGCAATGTACTGGGATTGGTTGTATTGATCGACATAATAGATGACCCCGATACCGTTCACTCCGGGATATTTTTTCTCTATTTTCAATGCGTTGGCAAAAAGACTCCAATCCTGGGGGGTCGTTTCACTCTTGCGTGTTTCGAGGTGTGCCACCCCAGACCATAACGCATCCTCATAGCGCGACATCCGGTCGATGATCAGGTTGATGGTTCGTTTTTTGGCTGTTTCGAAACGGTTTTCAATCTGCAAATCCACCTGATGCTTTGAATACAGCCAAGCGCCAAGCGTCATCGCTAGCGACATACCGACAACAGCGATATGCAGTAACGTTACCCCCCCTGCCTGAGATCTCAAAGACGTCACAGTCCAGCCCCTCTAGGTAGATTCCAAAATCTCGCCGAATGGCCTATCAATCGGGCAAATCTGTTAATGTTTGATGAAATCAGTCCCTGCCAATCCAGCGCACTGAGATTTAGAATTTCGAACTTGTTACTAAATGGAAATAGATAAGAGATTTTGAGAGTTCGGTACCGGTCCCCGTCAACGCCCAAAGGAACCGCAAGAAGATGAAAGCGCCATTAACGCCGCTTGAACCATGGCGTCCCGGCGGCGGGATCATGTTTAGTGTATTTATACCCATTTGATTTGTACAAAGTTTGATGCCATCAAACGGCATGGAATTTTTGGTTGTCAGCCACAACACCGCGCTTGTTATCGCGTCTATTGTGATCGCCATTGCGGCGGGCTTCACAGGGTTGACGCTGTCTAAAGACCTTTCAAAACAAAGCGTTTCACGCCGCAAAGGATCGGTTGCCGTGTCGGCAATCGCCTTGGGAGGCGGCATTTGGTCGATGCATTTCGTCGCCATGCTTGGCATTCAGATGCCGATTTTGTTTTACTATGATGCCGCGATTACGCTCGCCTCTGCCTTGCTGGCGATTCTCATTGTTGGCACTGCGTTGCTGCTTTTGCATTTTCGCGAACGCACCCCTGCCACCTTGTCGGCGGCGGGGGCGTTGGTGGGATGCGGCATTCTTGCGATGCATTTTGTCGGCATGGCGGGGCTTCAACTTTGCCGCGCTGTCTACACGCCTTTTGGCATTGTTCTGGCCGTGGTTTCGGCGATCGGGCTGTGCATCGGCGCGTTCTGGATTGCCTATGGCCGACGGACCAATCGCAGCATTCTGCTGGGCACGCTTTGCTTTGGGGCCGCTGTCAGCACCGTGCATTTTGTTGCCATTGCCGGCACTCGTTTCGTACCGGTTCCCACGTTGCATGAATTCGGACCGGTCATGAGCAACGAGACCCTCGCGATGGGCGTGATCATTTCCAGTTTTATCATCTTTGGCGCATTCCTTTGGATGGGGGTGACATTCTTTGTGCCCGCCGCGCCGATGCCGCGGCCCCAAGATGCACCAGCCGCAGCCGACAAGCCGGCCCCAAAACCGGACGCACCAAAACCCGCGCCTGTCGCCGTCCGCATACCCTGCGAACGCAACGGGGTCACGCAACTGATTGATCCCGCGCAGGTCGCCTTTGTGCGCGCCGAAGGCCATTACACAAACGTCTACACCAACGACGCCAAGCACTTTTGTGTCTGGCCCATCACCGAAGCCGTCACGCGGCTGAATGCAGCCGGTTTCATCAAGACCCATCGCAGCTATCTGGTGAACCCGACACAGGTGAAACACTTTGAACGGCTCAAGGATAATGGCGTGTGTCGCTTTGCCGCGCCGAATTTGCCACCTGTTCCGGTCAGCCGTTCGAATCTCAAACTCGTGCGCGATACACTGGGCCTTTAGGCTTTCGCATTTCGTGCAGCCCCAGGCGCATCTCGTGCAAAATCACGATCGTTTCGTTGAATAGCACAAGCGTCGGCATACCGCTGCGTACATCCTTTGCTTCTGACAGATTTTGCGGAACGGGAGGCTAAGCAATGATACCAGCGGCGTTTGAGTACTATAGGCCGACAGACATGGCAGGCGTAATCGCCCTGCTTCAAGAACACGGGGACGATGCGCGCGTAATCGCGGGCGGGCACAGCCTGATCCCCATGATGAAGCTGCGGATGGCCGACGTGCCGCATCTCATCGACCTGCAAGGCATCGAAGGACTAAGCGGCATTACGGTGACCGATGGCGTTGTGCGCATCGGCGCAATGACAACGCAACACGAAGTAATCGTGTCGGACGCCTTGGCGGCAGCTGCCCCCATCATGAAAGAGGCGGCCTTGCAGATTGCCGACCCTCAGGTGCGTTATATGGGGACTGTTGGCGGCAATGTGGCGAATGGCGATCCGGGCAACGACATGCCCGGCCTGATGCAATGCCTGAACGCGCAGTTCCACCTGACGGGTCCTGACGGGGACCGCGCTGTTGATGCCCGCGACTTCTACGAGGCGGCCTATATGACCGAACGCGAAGACGAGGAAGTGCTGACCGCAATTACCTTTGCGGCACCCACGGGCGGCTATGCTTACGAAAAGCAAAAGCGCAAGATCGGGGATTATGCGACGGCAGCCGCCGCAGTGCAGATTTCCAAAGAAGGTGGCAAAGTCGCTGCCGCGTCGATCGCGATGACAAACCTGAGCGATACGCCCGTCTGGTCCGAAGCCGCCGCAGATGCGCTGGTCGGGACCGCCTGTGACGAAGCCGCCGTCAAGGCCGCAGTCACCGCCATGCTTGGCGATATTGATCCAACAGAAGACAACCGTGGCCCGGTCGCATTCAAGCGTCACGCTGCGGGCATCGTCCTTGGCCGCGCCATCTTGCGCGCCTGGTCACGGGCATAGGGAGGAGAACACCATGTCGAATAAAATGCACGTCAAATTGAACGTGAACGGCCAGGACCACGAGTTCCTGGCAGAACCCCGCGAGTTGCTGATCTATGCGCTGCGCGAAAAACTGAACATCACCGGCCCGCACGTGGGCTGTGAAACCTCGCATTGTGGTGCCTGCACTGTCACGATGAACGGCAAATCGGTCAAATCCTGCACCGTCTTTGTGGCGCAGGCCAATGGCGCAGAGGTGACAACCATCGAAGGTCTTGGCACCCCCGATGCACTGCATGTGCTTCAAGAGAGCTTCAAGGAACATCACGGGTTGCAGTGCGGCTTTTGTACCCCCGGCATGATCACCCGCGCGGCCAAACTGCTCGAGGAAAACCCGAACCCGACCGAAGAAGAAGTTCGCTTTGGCATCGCTGGCAATATCTGCCGCTGCACGGGCTATCAGAACATCGTGAAATCCATTCTGTCAGCAGCGTCTGAACTGAATGCGGCCAAGGAGGCGGCACAATGAAGGACGAAATCACACGCGAAGACCGGGTCGCCAATCTCAAGGGTATGGGATGCTCGCGCAAGCGGGTTGAAGACGCGCGCTTTACCCAAGGCAAGGGCAACTATGTTGATGACATCAAACTGCCGGGCATGTTGCACGGCGACTTCGTGCGCTCGCCCTATGCCCATGCGCGGGTCAAGTCGATCAACATCGACGCTGCAATGGCACTGCCCGGTGTTGTCGCGGTCCTGACCGCCAAAGACCTTGAGCCGCTGAACCTGCACTGGATGCCGACGCTGGCTGGCGACAAGCAAATGGTGCTGGCCGATGGCAAAGTGCTGTTCCAAGGGCAAGAAGTTGCCTTTGTCGTGGCGTCTGACCGCTATGTTGCCGCTGACGCGGTCGAACTGGTCGAGGTGGAATACGAAGAACTTGAAGTGATCGTTGACCCCTTCAAATCGCTGCAATCCGATGTCGTCCTGCGCGAGGATCTGGTGGCCGAAGACGGCTCGATCCCCAACGGCGCGCATGGCCCACGCAAGCACCACAACCACATCTTCACATGGGAAGCGGGCGATCTGGAGGCCACGGAACAGGTGATCGACAACGCCGAAGTCGTCGCAACCGAAGAGATGTATTACCACCGCACCCACCCCTGCCCGCTTGAGACCTGCGGATCGGTGGCGTCGATGGACAAGGTGAATGGCAAGCTGACCCTCTGGGGCACGTTTCAGGCACCCCACGTGGTACGCACCGTCGCATCGCTGCTGTCGGGCATCGAAGAGCACAACATCCGCGTGGTATCCCCCGATATCGGCGGTGGTTTCGGCAACAAGGTTGGCGTCTATCCCGGTTATGTCTGTTCGATCGTCGCCTCCATTGTGACAGGCGTGCCTGTGAAATGGGTCGAAGACCGGATGGAAAACCTGATGTCCACCGCCTTTGCCCGCGATTACTGGATGAAGGGCAAGATCAGCGCCACCAAAGACGGCAAGATCACCGGCCTGCACTGCCACGTCACAGCGGATCACGGCGCGTTTGACGCCTGTGCAGACCCGACCAAGTTCCCTGCGGGTTTCATGAACATCTGCACGGGGTCTTATGACATCCCGGTCGCCTATCTGGGCGTCGATGGTGTCTATACCAACAAAGCCCCCGGCGGCGTGTCCTATCGCTGTTCGTTCCGCGTGACCGAAGCGGTGTATTTCATCGAACGGATGATCGAAGTCCTCGCGATCGAATTGAACATGGATGCAGCAGAGCTGCGCCGGATCAACTTTATCAAGAAAGAGCAGTTCCCCTACACCGCGGCACTTGGCTGGGAATATGACAGCGGCGACTATCACACCGCGTGGGACAAAGCGTTGGAAGCCGTCGACTATAAAGGTCTGCGCGCTGAACAGGCGCAACGGGTCGAGGATTTCAAAGCAGGCAAAACCCGCAAGATCATGGGTGTCGGTCTTTCGTTCTTTACCGAAATCGTCGGTGCCGGCCCTGTGAAAAACTGCGACATCCTTGGGATGGGCATGTTTGACAGCTGCGAAATCCGCATCCACCCCACCGGGTCGGCTGTGGCGCGTTTGGGGACGATCAGCCAGGGTCAGGGCCATGCCACGACCTTTGCCCAGATCCTTGCGACCGAAATCGGTCTCTCCGCAGAAAGCATCACGATCGAAGAAGGCGATACCGATACAGCGCCTTACGGTCTGGGCACCTACGGGTCGCGCTCAACGCCGGTTGCGGGTGCTGCTGCGGCGATGGCGGGTCGCAAAATCCGTGCCAAGGCACAGATGATCGCCGCCTACCTGCTCGAAGTTCACGACAACGACGTTGAATTCGACGTGGACCGTTTCGTGGTCAAAGGCGCGCCCGAGCGGTTCAAGACGATGAAGGAAATCGCCTATGCCGCCTATAACCAAGCCATTCCGGGGCTAGAGCCGGGTCTGGAAGCGGTCAGCTATTACGATCCGCCCAACATGACCTATCCGTTCGGGGCCTATGTCTGCGTTATGGACATCGACGTCGATACAGGTGTTCCGGAAATCCGCCGCTTCTATGCGCTGGATGACTGCGGCACGCGGATCAACCCGATGGTGATCGAAGGCCAAATTCACGGCGGCCTGACCGAAGCCCTCGCTGTCGCCCTGGGTCAGGAAATTGCCTATGACGACATGGGCAACGTCAAGACGGGTACGTTGATGGACTTCTTCCTGCCTACTGCGTGGGAAGTGCCCAACTACGAAACCGACTTTACCGTCACCCCCAGCCCGCATCACCCGATCGGTGCCAAGGGCGTCGGCGAAAGCCCGCATGTGGGCGGTGTTCCGTGTTTCTCGAATGCGGTGCAGGATGCGTTCCGGCCCTTTGGCAACCGTCACACCAATATGCCCCATGACCACTGGCGCATTTGGCAGACCGCCAACAACCTTGGCATGCACGACTAAAACATCTGTGACAGGCCGCGCCTTGTGGCCTGTCACATCCGGGAGGGATTTCATGACTTGGACTACGCTGCAAACGGCAATGGCCGAACAAGGCTATATTGCGTCTGCCGATCTGGCGATGGCGCTGCATCTGTCGCTTTCGCTGGGCCGCCCCCTGCTGCTGGAAGGGGCCGCAGGCGTCGGCAAGACCGAGGTCGCCCGCGTGCTGGCGGCGGTGCAGGACACGCAACTGATCCGCTTGCAATGCTATGAGGGGCTTGATGCCGCCCAAGCGATTTACGAATGGAACTACCAACGGCAATTGCTGGCGATCCGCGCTGCATCCGAGGATGGTGAAACCGGCAAGACCGTTGAGGCACGTATCTTTTCCGATGAATTCCTGCTCGAGCGCCCGTTGCTCAAGGCGATCCGGCAAGACAAGTCACCGGTCTTGCTGATCGACGAGATCGACCGCGCAGACGAGGAGTTCGAGGCCTATCTGCTGGAAATCCTGTCGGAATTCCAAATCACGATACCCGAAATGGGCACAATCACCGCGACCACCCGGCCAATCGTGATCCTGACGGCGAACGGCACCCGCGATCTGTCCGATGCGTTGCGGCGCCGGTGTCTTTATGCCCATGTCCCCTATCCCGATCACGAGACCGAACTGTCTATTCTGGTCACCCGCTATCCTGACATCACCGACCGGCTTTGCGCCCAGATCGTTGGTTTTGTGCAGGCATTGCGCAAACAAGAGCTGGAAAAGAAGCCCGGCATTGCCGAGATGCTTGATTTCGCCGCAGCCCTGATGGGGCTTGGCGTGGCCGACCTGACGGATGATCCCGCGATCTTGCAGGCGACCCTGACCACCTTGCTGAAAACGCAAATGGACCGCGATGCGATCCCCACGGAAATCGCGCAGCGTCTGGCGGGTAAAGCCGCATGAGCCTTGTCACCAAATTCGCGGCCCGCGATCCGGGGCCTGCCGCCCGCATGGCCGGTTTCGTGGCGCATCTGCGCGATCACGGCTTGCGGCTTGGCGTGGGCGAAACCGGTATCGCTCTGGATGCCTTGACCCATATTGATGCCGCAAACCCGCAAGATGCACGCCGCGCGTTGAAATCCGTCTTTGCTGGCTGCGCCGAAGAGGCCGCGCAATTTGACGGGTTGTTCAACAGCTTCTGGATGAACGGCGGGCGTGTGAAAACCCGCATCACACCAACAGCCCCGCAAAGCCCGAATAAAAACGTCCATTCGTCCCGCGATACCAGCGTCGAGGGCCAGTCGAATGGCGGCGCGGGTGATATCACCGCCCCCGATGGCGGCGATGGCGAAGCGCAAAGCGACGGCGAAGGCAAGCTTGTCGCCACCGATGTCACCAACCTGTTCAAGAAAGACCTGCGCGATATCGTGCGCCCCGAGGACATCGCCGAGGCCGAAAAAGTGGCGCTACGCCTTGGCGCTGCCCTGCGCGACCGCCGGTCCCGCCGCCGCAAGGCCGCCCGCAAAGGCGACCGGATTCACTTTCGCAAGGTCATGCGGCAAAGCCTTGCCACCGGCGGCGAACCGTTTGCCCTGCCCAAACGCCAGCGGCCCGACCGGAGCCTTCGGATCACCGCGATTTGCGATGTGTCAGGGTCGATGACCGTCTATTCGCGGGTGTTTCTGGCCTTTCTCGCCGGATTGATGCGCGCCGACCCGCGTGCCGACGCCTATCTATTTCACACCCGCTTGGTCCGGATCACCGAGGCCCTGCGCGACAAGGATGCCTTGCGCGCCCTCGCCCGCTTGTCCCTGCTTGCCGATGGCTTTGCCGGCGGGTCCAAAATTGGCGACAGCCTGAGCCATTTTGCCGGCACCTATGGACGCCGCTTTGTGGACAACCGCACCGTCGTGATGATCCTGTCCGACGGCTATGACACCACCTCGCCCGACGGCATTTCAGATGCGCTGGTCCGGCTGAAAAAACGCGGCTGCAAGATCATCTGGCTGAACCCGCTCAAGGGCTGGGACGGCTATGAACCCACAGCCGACGCAATGGCCGCCGCCCTGCCGCATCTTGACCTGTTTCGCGCTGCTAACACATTGGATGATCTGGCGGCCCTAGAGCCGGAGCTTGCCCGCCTATGACACCCAAACAACTCATGGAAAACGGCTTGCAGGAAGGCGAGGATTGTTTCGCCATCGCCACAATTGTGCGCACCGCAGGAACCACCGCTGCCAAGCCGGGTGCAAAGGCATTGCTGCGTGAAGACGGGACAATCCTTGAGGGCTGGCTGGGCGGCGGCTGCGTGCGCGGGGCGATCAGGGACGCGACCCTTCGGGCCTATGCCACGGGCCAGCCGCAGTTCATCTCGGTCGCGCCCGAAGAGGATCTGGCCGGCAAAGGCGTGCAGGCGGGCGATGATGTAGACGGTATCCGGTTTGCCCGCAACGGGTGCCCGTCAAAGGGGACGATCGACATTTTTATCGAACCCTACCTGCCCAAGCCTGACCTGTTGATCTTTGGGGAATCCCCCGTTGCCGTAAAACTGCAAGAACTCGCCCCGCAATTCGGATGGGCCGTGGCCGCTGCCGCGACAGATACCCCCCTGCCCCCCCGCGCACCGGGCCGCGCCAGATATCTGGTGATCGCAACCCAAGGCCAAGGTGATCTGGCCGCCCTTAAAACCGGTTTGGCCGACACGGCGTCCTATGTTGCGTTTGTGGGCAGCGCCAAGAAATACGCCAGCCTGTCGGAAAAGCTGGTGACGGCGGGTGTGGACCCTGCGCGCATTTCGGCTGTGAAAGCCCCTGCCGGTCTGGATATCGGGGCTGTCACCCCTTCGGAAATCGCGCTGTCGATCCTGGCAGAGCTGACCGAAGTAAAGCGCGGCCTTTTGGTGCAGGCGGCGCAAAATGGATAGTGTCGGTGCGATCATTCTGGCGGCAGGCCTGTCGCGGCGCATGCCGGACCGCAACAAACTGTTGCTGCCCATCGCAGGCACCCCGATGATCCGCCACGTGGTGCAAACCTACCTCGCGGCCATTTCAGGCGAGGTCTGCGTTGTCACAGGGTTTGAACCCGCCCGGATCAAAGCGGCACTTGCGGGCCTGCCAATCCGGCTGATCCACAATCCGGAGTTTGAAAAAGGTCAGGCATTTTCGGTAAAGGCAGGGCTGCTTGAGGCCCCGTTGACCGACCATCTGCTGATCGGGCTTGGTGACCAGCCGGAGCTGACAGCCGACGATCTGCGCGCATTCATCCGTGCGCATCTGGAGGCGAACCCCGCGAAAATATCCATTCCCCTTCGGGACGCCACACGTGGCAATCCCATCGTGGTTCCCGCGCATATGCGGGCCCGCTTGCTGGCGGATGATGTGAACCCCGGTTGCGGGAAATTCACCCGCACCAACCCAGACTTGTCAGCGTATATCCCCATGCCGACCCCCGGATTTTTCAGTGACATTGATACGCCCGATGCCTTTGCGGCATTCGAGCGGATGACACCACAAGGGGCCACAACATGAGAAGATTGCGCATCTACCTTGGCGCTTTGCGTCAAAAATGGAAGCTGACACCCGAACAGGCCGAAACGCTTGCAACCATTAAATTTCCCTGCTGTTAAAAAGGTAAGACCATGGAACTCAAAGACGAAATCGTAATCAATGCACCAAAAGAACGGGTTTATGCGGCCCTGAACGATCCTGAAATCCTGCGCCAGTGCATTCCGGGCTGCGAAGAGCTGATCCAGCATTCCGACACCGAGCTGGAGGCCAAGATCGTGCTGAAGGTCGGGCCGGTAAAGGCGCGGTTCAGCGGGGACGTTCAACTGGACAAAAGCGGCGCCCCCGATGCGTTTTCGCTGACAGGACAGGGCAATGGCGGGGCTGCCGGACATGCAAAAGGCGGGGCGGATGTCACGCTGGTCGCAGATGGTGACACAACCATCCTGACCTATGATGCCAAGGCGCAGATCGGCGGAAAACTTGCTCAACTGGGCAGCCGCCTGATCCAAAGCACGGCCAAAAAGCTGGCGGCGAAATTCTTCAAGAGCTTTGCAGATGTACTGGATGCCGAGAAAGTCGGCTAAGCGGGGCCACGACTCGCATCACGACACCGACGTTCTGGCAAAGGCTCAGGCTTTTGGCAGAACGCGGCGGTTTGATGTAATTTCAAAGGCCAGTTTTTAGGGGCCCGACACGGCATTCCCTTGCGCCACCCGACCTAGCCTAACCGACCTGCCCTGCGACATGCATAACCGCAGCCTGGGTGTTGTCGCCGCTGATGTTAAGCTTCGGGCCCATCGGCAAAGCACTGAGCCCCAGCCTGTTCATCCACCGTTGAAAAACCGCCGGGACGATGCCGATCACATGGGTTGCCCCCTGCTCAGTGGCTGCCCGCGCCATTGCCTTGATCAGTTTGGTTTGAATGACCAGTCGCCGGTCGGCGGGTTCGTTGTGGTTGACGAACAGCCATGTTGCTTCCCAGACATGCGGCATAACCGGGGCTTTTTCATAAAGAACATAGTCGGGAATATCGGGCAGCATACCTAGCTGGGCATCCCTAAGCATATACGAATAGCACCCGCAGCGCGCTGTTGTCGGCAACAGCCGGACGCCCGCCAGAACGCGACCATATTCATGGATCACGACGGATCGGCTTTGGGGGGTGTCGTACTGGTCGAATTCCATGCCTTCGGTATGGGGTAGATCCCAGGACTTCTGGTCGATGAACACCGTTTTACGGGCTTTCAGATTATCAATAAAAAGCTGACCGTAACGATGCTGATTCCCCACAGAGATAACAGTCTCTTCTATCCGGCCGGAAACAGCCGGAACCGCAGGTATTGCATTTTGCGACTTCACGTTTTCTTCGTATGAGACGCCACTTTGTACGGAAGATGTCCCTTGTGACGCTTTTATTGTTTGGAAACCCATCAGTTGCTGCCCAGTGCCTTAATCACAAATTTTTAGAGTGTTAACAAAGGTTAACAATTTGTATTCAGACATGCTTTTGCCATGATAGCAACAAATTTTCCACTCATAGTAGTATGAAATCGAACCTTATCTCGGCATGGCCCAAGTTGGCTGATGGGACGTCACGTTATGAAAAATTTGAAAAACATCGTTTCGATAAAGACAAGCGGTCTGGGAGAGCAGCGCTCGATTTTAAAGCGCTTGCAGGACTACGCCGCTGTCGGACAGAGCCTGTTCGTTCAAAGGGCGGTCATTTATCTGGCGGCCATTAGCCTTGCAGGGTTTTACTATAACACATACGTCGCGCTGTTTTTCCTTGGCGCAATTGCATTGTGTGAAGTTTATGACCTTCTTTTGTTCCGTCATATGCTCGCGACGGGTCAGGCAAGGACGATCAAACCACGCAAGATGTTGCACCAGATCTATGCCACGACCTTCCTGAGCGCGGTAACGATATCGCTTTTCTGTATCGCAATCGCAGTTCAACAAGGGACGGACGGCGGGCACTTTCTTCCGCTGTTCCTGCTCGTCTCGGCCTCCATTTTCGCAACCATGAACAACCATCAATTCATCCCTGTGTTGTGTATGCGTCTGGCGATCTATGTCAGCGCAATCATGTTTATCGCCGTCCGTGACGTCTGGATTTTGCGCCCCCCTCTGGCATCCGAGACGTGGCTTAATCTGTTCACCGTGGTGTTCGTATTGGGCTTTATCGTTGAACTCGCCCGCAATTTCATCAAGGGGTATTCCGTCCTTCTCAACAACCAGATTGCCTTGGAGATAGAGAACAAGAACGCATTGGCAGCAAGCGAGGCAAAAACGCGCTTCCTGTCTACGGTCAGCCATGAACTGCGCACCCCTTTGACATCGATCAAGGGCGCGCTTGACCTTATTCACGCAGGGTCCATCGGTGAAGTTCCTGAAAAAATGGCCCGGCTTCTTGGCATTGCACGCAGCAACAGCAGCCGGCTTATTGATTTGGTCGGGGATTTGCTTTTGCTGCAATCTTCGGAAGCAGGCAAATTCACCCTAAAACTCGCCCCCGTTGATCTGGGTTCGGTCGTGACGGGTGCTATCGACAATTTCCAGCCTTATGCAAAAACCTTGGGCGTCGATGTCGAAGCAAAAATTGACGAAGAGCAATTCTTTGTCAAAGGGGATGGAAACCGGCTGGGGCAAGTCATCACCAATCTGCTTTCAAATGCGGCCAAGTTTTCCGACTCCGGCGGGACTGTCAGGGTGACGCTGACACGTGAAGACGAGAACCTGGTTCTCTCGGTTGCGGATCAGGGCATCGGGATTCCAGAAGGCAGTGAGCGTCAGATTTTTGAAGAGTTCGGTCAAATTGACTCAAGCGATCAGCGAAAGTTCCAAGGGACGGGTTTGGGTCTCGCCATCTCAAAACGTATCGTCGAAGGGCACGGAGGCCGGATCTGCTATGAGAGCGAGCTTGGCGTCGGCACGACCTTTAAGGTGACTGTGAAGTCAATGGCAGAGGAACTGGCCGAAGAACCTGAAACAGAAGCCTATCATACAGCCGCGTGACACCGACCTCGATACAAGTTGGATACGCTATGCCTGTATGGCTCCTGCCCTCAGAGCTAAGGGGCCGCCCGGGCAAATTGTGAAGGTCAGGTTGGTGGCGTGTCAGAATGATCGGTCATGGCAAAAGGCGCGGGCCGTCACCAAAGGTGAATATGCTGCCCCCGAGGATATCTGCCGTTGATGATCCGGTCTGCCTGATTGTCGGCAGCATTCTCCCAAAGCAGGTCATTGCGAGGCTCTGCCTCAACGGGGCGCTGTCGGTTTTGATTCATAAAACACGAATATCCAGTATCCGGCTCGACCTCGACGGCTCACCATTCGGACCGGCTGTATATTGCGTCTGGCACAAACAAGAACACCCGCAGCGTTTCAGCTGCGGGTGTTTCTGTATTTGGTTGCGGGAGGGGGATTTGGACTCACACGAACTTTTCCTTGGCTGAGTGATCCACGGGGCCTGTGGAGAGGGCGCCGAGCGCGTCCCGACGCATCTGTGTCGCTCACTCTGAGGAAGAGCCATCCGATGCTTCAGCTTGCGGTGTAGGTTTCACGGTCTTTTTCTCATCGTGAGCAGCATTGCGCTTTTCCTCCTCGGCGGCTACCCGCTCCGCTTCTTCCGCGGCAAGAGCGTCTTCCTCGTCCGCCTCTTCGTGCATCTCGTCGACGATGTCGGAACGAAGCGGGTGCGACGCGATGCGACGGCGGTTCGCCGATGTCGCAAGACGCTCCAAAGAAAAGAAGAACGGGGCCAACACCTCTTCCTCCATTGCCGCGATGAACTCGGGCATCGTGTCATTGATGGCCTTCGTGATCTGGCGCTCCTTGTTGTCGGACTTTTTGAGGTCCTTCCCCAGGGATCGTCTCAGAGACGCTACGGCGCGCTCCGTCGCCGAGGATTCCTCGGGTCGGGCGATCTGCTTGCGCTCGTTGCGCGTGGCTTTGGAGGCGGCGAATTCGGAATTGATAAACTTGGTCATGGCAGTGTCTTTCTTTGGTTTGATGGCCTCCGCAGAGGTCCGGGTTTCGAGGGCACCCTCTCGGGCTGACCCGAATATGTTGCGACCCGTTTTGATCGAGTCGTCGTTTTCGCGAACTTTTTTCCAGTGATCGCGTATCCGACTGATACAGCTCAAAACTTTTCTTCATCTCCCGATTTTGGGAGTTCGCTGTGGGTCTGTTCCGAGCCTTCAGACCACCCTTTTGTCCGACGCTCCAACCGGCGAAGTATGGATGGGATCGTCCGCCGAATGCCTGCCACCAGCGATCGAGTCTTTTTCGGCAGATGAAGTGCCGCCTCGACGATTACGTCGTCGGCCTCGGCGATTTCCATCATCGCAGTCGCCACACCCTCCCGCGCCTTGGCCTCCGCCCTCTCACGGGCGTCCCCGAACAGACGCTGCCACGCGCGCGCAAACGCGTTTGACGCCCTCGCGACGCCCTTGGACGACTTCTTCCGAAGATCTTCGAGCGTCGGATGCGGCGTCGGGGACGCCGGATGCTCGACTGCGTCGATGAGTTCTGGTTTGCTGCCATCGACGCCTGCCACGAACGCGCCAGACGTTATGCCCTCTGCGACTGCGAGCACGGTTTCTGCCTCAGCCTCTCTCTCGGCAACTTGCACGGCACGATCATCCAGAGCCGTCCTATCCGTTTCCATCGCCTCTGCTTCGGCTTTCAGGCGAAGCTCTTCTTCGGCTCGCCACTTCCAGGTTTTCGCGTGATACCGACGTTTCGGCGGCTCCTCTCCGTTCTCTCGGGCCTCTCTTATGGCGGCCGCACGGCGCTCCCCCCGCACCAAACCGAGGTCGGAGAACCACTGACCGACACTGTCCTGAGCGGCCTCGTAATCCTTTATAAGTGGATGGATCGAGGGCTGAAGCATCTGTCGCGTCGCCGTCGCCGTCGGTATCTTCGCCTTCGGCTTGGCAATTTCCACCGTCGCCCGCGGCATGATCACCGCGTGAATATGGTATGCGGCCTCGTCCCGGTCGGCTCGGGCGTGGATCACATCGTCGCCGAAGTTTTTCTTCAGCCACGTGATGGCCCGGCTGCCGAAATCCTCCTCGCGCTGGCCTTGATTGTCGCCGAAGAACACAGCGTCGCCGTCGAACCAATCCTTGTTGACCGTGAGGATCACTTCACGCATTGGCCCGTGCCGCGTGGCCCGCCAAGGTTGCTTCGGCCCTTCCACAAGGCGCCGCTCGACGTCCTTCTTCCGCTTACGCTTCTCGAGCGACTCGAGCTCGGCGGCGAAGTTCTCGGCCGTCATCTCCCGGATCTCTGCGAGCGCCCGCGCCGCCCAATCCTCTGATCCGATCAGCGGCGGACCGTTCAGCTTCGTCCGCGACCGGTCGATATGGCTGAGGTCTCCCCCCTTTCTCAGTCTGTGGCTCTCGTAGCCCGCAAGCTGATGCGGGTAGAGCCCTTCGAACCGAAGCACGACAGGGTAGTCTGTCCTGATACTTGAGCCATCCATCTTTGATCTCCAATAAATGTGAGATCAGAAGTTGGGTGGATGTCGACGGATCGGGAAACGCCGGAGCTGAACTTGGATAGCGTCGTGACGATGGAGCGTTCATGGTTCGTAAGATTGAATCCAAGGAGCAGAACAGGATGGTAAGTTTGGAATGCGTTGCGGCCCAATATGAAACAAGCGCAGCGCCCGGCACAAATGACCAGAGCGGGCGGGAAGCGGTCATTAGCTGCAGGTGCGAAGAAACTTCCGACAAACAAATATGCTGACGTTCATCGACTGCAAGATTTTGGCTTGGCCGCGAAGTCCTAGCTCAACGGTTGCCGCACACAACTAGGTCGTCGAACAAGGGACATCCGTTCATGCAAGTGGAGCGATGAGAGCAACCGCCGCAGCGTTCAGAAGCGAAGTAACTACGAAATGATGACATGTTCTCTGACTTCGTCCAGATCTCTAGCAGTGAAGTGCTATCTGTCAGCTTATCGCCCTCTGCAAGGCCGCTCTGGAAGGAGCATGGATGAACCGAAAGGTCTTCAGAGACGTACATAGAAAAACGCCCGGCATCGCATGCGTCCACCATGCTGGTATTAGAATTAGTTCGAGCGAAGACCCCGCTTACGCAACAAGCGTCGAAACCAACTTTTAATTTTCGCTGGCTTGAAGTTGCCAGCTTGAAAAACTCATCCAAACGATCACTGTTCCGCAACATCTTCTTTTCAAAGACTTTCCGGCCAGACGGTTTGTAGTTTAGGAAAATTATGGCGTTGATGCCTGACAAAAAAGCTGGCGGCTCCTGAAGCCATGCAATTGCAAGGTCAATGCTCTCCGAATCCAAAATGAAGTGAACGTTGACCTTGATACCGCACTTTGTCAGCGTCTCAATGGTTTCAGCTGTTTCATTGAACGGTTCGTAGGCAGATACAGCAACGGCACCGCAGTGTTTGCGGGTCGCTTCCAGGATTTCACGACTTAGACCGCGCCCGTTGGTCGTATAGTTCGGCACAACTCCCTTTGAAGCAGTGTACTCTAATATCTCGATAAAATCAGGATGTTGGTTTGGGTTTCCGCCTCCCAAGGCAACCTGAAAGACACCCATTTCGGAAGCTTGATCGATGATGTTTTTATAGTCTGACAGCGCCATGTGCTGCCCGTGTTTAGTCGACGACTTGTAACAGAAGACACAACCCTTATCGCACCAATTGGTTATCGATATGTCCATTAGCTCTGGGCCGTGAGGTGACCAAAATGGATCAGGCTCTCCTTTGTCGGGCATTCTTGCAAAGAATCCGGTCTCTGGGTTGAAGAACGACGTGTAGCCTAAACTACTGTAACGAACAGACTTGAGCATCTTATTTACCAATAGTTGTTGAATGCGTTAATGAAAAATTCATCAGATCTGATTTCAAACATTTCCATACACAATAAGGACTCTGCGAACGGACCATCGCTGCTGAGAGAGCCTGTGTAGACCGATTTTCCTTGGGCTATGGCCTCTTTCATTCGGTCAATTACGTCTGGTGTGAATTCATGTTTGTTTGCCAGCTGTTCTGCTTGATCGGGCGTCGCGATAGTCTCACCGTATTGCATTCCGGAGATTATCTCATAATGCATTTCGCGGAAAAGTTCTCCCAAAGGACCGTTCGGATCAACACCTACGGCCTTCATGAAAACCTCCTCAGTGAAGTCGTTATCTGAGATATAGACGAAGGACGTCGACGAACTATTTGAAACAAAATCAAGTTTTAGCTTCATTGTTGGCCCTTTCAAGCTCTTCAATGCAGGCGAGAACCGTGTCTAGTTGGTTCTCTTCATAATCTCCATCGACAATCTGCGGCAACCAGGTAACCAAAAAAATCTGATCATGGGCCAGTTCTTCGTCATCTAACTCGAGCCCGTGCACAATTCGAGCATAGTTTTCAGGTGAGCCATACTCGACAGCGTAGTAGCGTTCAAACTCCCGTCTCATCTCTGTCGAGTGTACAAAAAGAGCATTGTACACCTTTCCGAAAAGTTGTTCGCCGAGACCTCCTTCCGATACCCCAAGTTGCGTAAGAAATGCCTGCCTGTTTGGCTCCCAAGAGGTGGGTAATACTAACAATACATGATCCCTCATTGCGAACTGATGCCTTCTGCTATCTCGGCGAGGCATTCGCGGACACGCACTGAACTTGTTTTAGCGCATCGGTCTAACGCACCAGAAAACTCTGGTACTTCGGATCTCTCGGAAAATAGGTTCTTGACCGCTTCTCTTTCGTCCCAACGCGCATGAGGAGCAAAGAACAGCGACACTGCAAGGGCCGCCTCGCCAACGCCGATTTGTTCCTCGCGACTTAAACCAAGAAGAGACTTCAATAAACTGCCGATTTGATCCCGCCATTCATCATCTCGATAGCCTTCAGATCTTGAGAAAGCTGCCTTTGCAAATGCCTCTAGCCCCGCGTCTTCGAGGCCAGCTAAATGATCCAAGAGTATCTGAATATTTATAGGATCAGTTAGGACGCGTTTCCTGAAAAGGAACCAAAACAGTCTCCGAAGCTGACGATCTGCGGCTGGTTTGGCAAGCAGCTCATGCACCGTCGAGACGTCGGATTCAGACTGTATGTCCGGTGACAGAACTGGCAGATTGTTAAGGTAGTGGGTTTGGAAATCGTCGTTAGCTTCGCAGAGAGCTATCACATGGTCGTTGAGCTCCTTGCGAGATAAAATATACGCGTACCGAAAGAAGCCCTCGTAGATCGGCCATTTTTTGATATTGCCAAACATGGTAGTGACTGCATCTGGGTCGTCCTTTGACAATTGGTTGATCACAAAGTGGGCCAACAAAAAATCCCTCATCTCATCGTAAGTGAATGAGATGTTGGACAGGCCCAAAGAGGAGAGCCCAGTCGGAGGAACTTCCCTCCGGAGAACGATATCTTCTCCCACAAAAGCGTCAATGATCTGCCTTTGCTCCATACTAAAGCCGTCCAGAGCAATTTGGGCGAAGTCCCCTACCGACAACATTTTCGCGCAGACCTGGTAGAGTGTTGAAATAGCCTCTTGTTGCTTGTCTTTGGGGAACTCCTGAATCTTTGTCATAAGGTATCGCTCAAAGATTTCGCCCTTATAAATATCCGGTACGAAACCAACCTTCTGATCTTCGTTGATATCACAGAAAATCCTTAGCAAGATTAGGTCGTCTTGTAGCACCCTTTCAGCGTAAGTCGACAAACGACCACGTACCTTAAAGTGCTCCAAATAGGACGCAAGCAGCTGAAGTTTGTTTTCGTCAGACATTTTGCTTCTCAGATCTCGCACACGGTGCATGAATCCTAAGAACTGAGGTTCAAATAGGCCTGAGAACTTATGATCAAAGAATTCACTTCGACAGGAAATAATAACCTTTATGTACTCGTACTGGCATAGGGCCTCCAAAAAGACTCTGAGCTCAGACACAAACCCATCCAGGTCACCAACCTCGTTGATACCATCTATAGCGATTATGAATGGCTTTCCAAAGTCGGCGGCGACAGCATTAAGTAGTTGAAAGAGCTCATGCGGGTCACCGAACTCAGGAGAATAACGATTATTTGCGATGTAGGACAGCAGACGATTTGGTCCAGGATAATCGTTCAGCCTTCTTGCGGGTATAAATATCGTTGGGACTTCAAACTTTCGGAATTGGTTTTCAACTAGGTCGCAAATAAAATTCGTTTTGCCTTGACCCGCCATACCTGTGACCAGGAAAATCTTTGCGTGTGCAAGTTCAACCATCTTTTGGATGCCTTCGAGGGACCGAACCAAGCCCATACTGCCATATGTCAGACTGTGCCTAAATACCTCCCAATAACCACTCAAGTAGTCATGCGATCCGAACGTTTTCTCTGCTTGTCCTTCGTGAGTGTATGGAAGCAAGTGCGCCTTCATCTGGGAAATGCCATCAAGCTGAGTTGCCAGACGTCCAAAAAGATCCGAGAGCGTGTTTGGATAAGGAGATGAAATGGTAGTTGCTAGGTCGAAATTAATTGGCTTCAGGTGCGAAAGCTGAAGAATTCTATTGTATTCTGCCAAATTGAAGTCAGACAGGGCATCGTCGATTTTCTCGCAAAAAAACAACGGGTTTGCGAAGTATCTCATCTCTTCCTTTGTCTTCGTGGTTTCGACAAAAACAGATGGAATATACTTTTTGGAGATTTTTTCATCTTCGATCTTTTTTACGCTGACTTCTAAGAAGGCGTTCAGTTCTGCCCGAAATTTGCGGCCAGTATCTTCGGCGGCAAAAAAGCGGTCCAGAATGTCTGCGACGGCCTCCAATTTTTCTTCCGGAAGTTCGCTCAATAGATTAGATAGGTTTTGATGATCCAGTATATCCCGCTCAGGGCTAAAATCTATGGAGCAATCTCTTGCAGCTTTTGCTAGCTTTTTAGACGAATAACTCGCCTGCTTCTCTGTCAGAACGTAGACTAGCAAGCGGTCAAATTCACTTCCCAAGCCGTGCTCTTCAAACTTCTCCACCGTCTTCAGAGCCTTTCCACTCGAGCCGTCGGAAGTAATTTGCAGCGAAACTCTGCTTTTTGAACAGCCCAGATCAACCGCCGGAAAATTCATCTGGATTTTATTTTGGTTCTGGAGATTTGGACAATCGAACACGACAGAAAAGACTGGTACCAACAGGTCTTCTGCTATTGTGTTTATGTCAAAAAGGCCCATCGAGTTTTTCACGCGCACATCATAGGCGAATCGCGCTAGTAGTCCGCTTGATTTTATCAGGAGTTCCTGTCTTCTCATGGGGGGATAATTACCTTTCGAAATTAAGGCACTTAGCAATTTGAGCGAGGGTCTGGTCTCAGATCGCTCCGTCATCCTGTCTCAGGGAACATCACTGGTCGGCAAACGTCAATTTCCAATCGTGGAGTTCGGAACCTCTGGCAGCAACTATACGTTACCGAGGTACAAAAAAGTCGCGTGTTTTGCGAATGGCTGCAATGCGGGCTGCAACTGCGGCATCTAAGCTGGGCGTTCAACGGCAGCAATGGGCCGGAAATGGCTTGCGCAAGTGAGACGCATCGAACGTCCGAACTTAAAACCGTTCAAACTTCCGCACAGGTACGTACTCACTAATTAGCTGGCATTCCGGCGCCTGCGGCCCCTGCATTCCAGCTGTCGTTCGTCGGGGCGCCGCCCCGAACCCCGCTCTCCGAGGGCGCCTTCCGCGGGAGGCTTTCAGCCCGAGCAAGAGAGCGCTGCGCACGCCCCCTTGCATCCCCTCGCGGCAGGGGACCGTTCGCCACTCCCCCTCCACCCCCCATTATCATTGCCGGCGTCTTCCGACGGACTTGGGAAGGTGGTTTCGCCCACCCCCAAGGCCCCGACGACCCGGGGGAGATGTTGCGCACCTCTCCCCCGGGACCCCCATTCGCGCACGCTGCCCGCGCGAGGGGTCGAGACGGGACACCCTTCTCGACGCTCTTCCCGATGACGCGTGGGGAATGATCGAGACCGGGAGCATTCAGGAAAGGGGCCAAGGCTCTTTCGACGTGCGCGTGCCGGGTGGCGCGCACGACGAAAGACCTCGGCCGGAGACGGAAGGGATCGGAAACGGGCGCGGCGCAAACCCAAATCCAAAGGAGCTTCCAATGCTTGATTCAGTATCTTTCCCCGCCGTGATGACCGACGCCTGGCGCGATCACCTCAGCCACGGGCACATCGTCCTGTTCCGCTTTCCGCTGTCCGAGGGCGGCGAGGACGCCGAGGTCAAGGCGCGGCCCTGCCTTGTGCTCGACATCGAAACCATCGCAGGTGCGCGCTACGCCGTCATCGCCTACGGCACGACGTCGCGTCGGAAAGCCAATGTCGGCGAGGAGATCCACGTCCGCAGACGCGACGCCTACGTCGCCGCCGGCCTCGATGAGCCCACCCGGTTCGTCGGCGCGCGACGTCTCCTGGTGCCGCTGACGCACTCAGCTTTCGTGACCATCGCCGACAGCGGATCGCCGGTGATGGGCCGCCTGGTGGGCAGCGAGTTGGAGCGTCTCAACACCGTGCGCGGTCGCATCCACGCCCTGCGCGACATCGCGACCGAGCGGCTCAGCACCCGGCGACGCCGGTCGCGGCTGGGCCTCCGCCCGATGCGCGGGGTCACGGTTGAGTATCGGGAATTGCCACCGCGGACAGTTCGTAAAGGGGCCGCGACATGACCGCGTTGGCGAAAACTGACCTGTCGGTGGAGACGCTCGCTGCCGACGCGCTGGCCCAAAGCCGCTTGGCGTTGCCGGCACTCCGCCAGATCACGCAGGATCTACTCTTCGGCGACGCCAAGGCGCAAGCACAGGCGATCATCGGCTCCATCGAACGTCGGGATATTCTCAAGTCCTGCGTATCCTGGGACCTGTCCGATCTCATCAGACATCTCGACGCCGAGATCGACGACGCAACTGTCAGCGTGGAACTGTGGTCCGATCACGATTGCGATGTGACGGGCAACAGCTGGGTCGAAACGGTCTGGACGCAGGACGCCGTCAACATGGCGGCCGTGCGAACCGAGCTGACTACGTTGTGCGAGCGGATCGACGCGGTCCTCGACGTCGAGACCATCGGTAAGGTGCTGCCGTTCAGCAAGCGAAAACCCTGAGCCTGGACGGCGCGCATCCCGCGCGCCGCCCCTTGAGGCTGGACACACCGGCCCCGGCTTTGCCCGGATCAAGCAAAGTCAGGACGCGCCGACGACCCTTCTGCTGCTACAGAGGTCGGCGCGTCCGAATTACAAGCTGCAATAGAAATGGGAGACAAGCGAAAATTGCAGACGTCCGCTGCGGACGATCTGGACGGCGAGTGTGCGGGACTTAACTGCCGTTCAGCAACCAACCGCCAAGGTCGGCTTTACCGATACGGCGGTCTATTGGTCCAATTTCAGAACGATCTTACCGATGTGCCCCTTCTCGCCGAAGGCGTCCTGAGCAGCATTGATCTCGCGGAGTGGATAGGTTTCGGCGACCAGCGGGGCTATGTCGCCGCGTTCTATCAGTTTGACAAGGTTTCCGAAGACCTCCGGTTCCAGAACAGTGCAACCGAAGAAGCTCAAATCCTTGAGATAGAGCGTGCGCACGTCCAACTCGACAATCGGTCCTGCAATCGCCCCGGCGACGGCGTAGCGGGCGCCGGGGCGCAGTACGTCCAAAAGCGACGGCCATTTCGGGCCGGCGACAAGGTCAATTACCGCATCGACCTGTCCCGCGCCAAGGGCGGACAGGTAATCCGCATCCCGGTCAAGAGTCTGATCCGCGCCGAGAGCTTTCAGTTTGTCGGCCTTGCTGGCGCTCGTGACCGCTACGACCCGCGCGCCACGGGCCGACGCCAGTTGCACAGCCGCCGATCCCACTCCGCCGGAAGCCCCTGTCACCAGCACGGTTTCGCCTGACTTGACGGCGGCGCGTGTCAGCATGTTTTCGGCGGTGGAATAGGAGCAAGGGAACGAAGCCAACTCGAGGTCGCTAAGGTTGCTTTCAACGCGGTAAGCGTGCCGCGCCGCGACCCGTGTAAACTCGGCAAAACCGCCATCGCATTCGGACCCGAAATACCAGGGAGTTTGCAAAATTTCGCCGTCAGCCTCGCGAATGCAGGGTTCGATCAACACCCGTTCACCGACACGCGCAGGATCGACCTGATCGCCCACGGCGACGATGTGCCCGCACATATCCGCACCCTGAATGCGGGGAAAGGACAGCGCCTTGCCCGACCAACTTGCATCGTCGGTTTCGCCGTCGCCCTTTGAATACCACGCCAATCGGGTGTTGATGTCGGTATTGTTGACGGCGGCGGCACTGACCCTGACCACGACGTCCCGCGCACCTGGCGTCGGCACGGACAGGTCGTCACGCCATTCCAGTTTCTCCGGTCCGCCGTGTCCGGTCAACACGACGCCGCTCATTTTGGAAGGCAATGACATGGGTGGGCTCCTCTGGGTAGAATGATAACTCTACTTGCTGACGTAGAGGGATCACTCTACTAAGTCAAGGATGACGGATATTCAAAACCAGATAGATGCCGGGCTGGAGCAGGCTTTCGCAAGGCATGGTTTCGCCGAACCCAATATCGAGACCCTTCGCAAAGCGACGGGGGTAAGCCTTCGCACACTCTATAAATATGTTCCCTCGCGCGACGTGATGATCCTTCGGGCGTTGCAGCATCGGCACTGCCGGTATATGGCGCATGTTTTCTCCGAAACCGAGAACGCGGACCGATTGCCCTTAGCAACCATCGTTGATCGCGTTGCGCAGTGGATGAAGACGGAAACAACGCACGGCTGTTTGTTCCACGCAGCTGTCGCTTCCTCACCTCAAGATGAAGATCTGCTTAGGCTGTTGAATCGTCATAAGGCAGAGATGGCCGACCGCGCCGCCAATGCATCAGGGTTGATTGGCCGCGAAGGCGAAATCTCGGTCATTGTAGAGGGATTGATGCAAAGCTGGCCCCTGCGTGGCGAAGAGGCTGTGAGAGCGGCAAAAGTACTGGGCGCGCTCATTTGCCGAGGCGATGGCCAGCAACATTCTGAATTAGAGAGCTGGCACCAAACCTGATACGGGAGAGTAAAGATGACGCAGAAAATACTGAAAGACTTTGTCGTGCAGATTCGTGAAGCAGCGGCAGCCGAGGATCGCAAATCGGCCATTCGCGAACTGCTGCAAGATAGCCAGTCCCGCAAGGTTCTGATGGCAGACGCAATCGCCGCCTTGGAGGAGGATGAAGTCATGTTCTTCGAAGACGAGACCTGCTCGATCTGGACTTGCCGGTATGACCCCAATGTCGTCTTTGCACCGCATGAACATGGCATGGGCGTGCATATTGCAGTCTACCGCGGCACCGAGGTTGAGGTGCTTTACAAACGCGCGCCCGGCAAGCTACGCCACGGCGGTAACACACTGGTCAAAGCCGGAGACGTCGTGCGCCTTGGCCCCGATGCCATCCATGCGATCACGGCGGATGGTAGTGAACAAAGCATCGCCATTCACGTCTATGAAGGCCCACTGACGCAAATAGAACGCTCGCTCTTCGACTGGACTACCGGTGAGGAGGTAGAGTTTAGCATGGAGAACTTTTACGCCATGGCCCGCCGGAAAGTGGATATGGATGAATTCTGCTGACGCATCGTATAATTGGCCATACTACCGCCCATGTACGTAGATGAGTCTCTTTTAAATAACGTTCGGTTTTGGCCTCTGGCTACATAGCAGGCATTCGCCGCGATGCAGAAAGTCGGTAAAGTGGGCTCAGCGCTGCCGTTGTCAGTATCAAACGATCACGACCGCTTCGAAATGACGAACGGCTCCTACCGTTCGTCAAGTTTCTTAGATGTCGATCCGTTCAGCTATACTCAAGGCGTCTTCCAATTCGACCCCCAGATAACGGACTGTGCTATCGACCTTGGTGTGGCCAAGCAAAAGCTGAACAGCACGTAGGTTACCAGTTTTGCGGTAGATTTCCGCCACCTTCGTTCGGCGCATGGAGTGGGTGCCATAGCCGCTTGGTTCTAGACCGATCGAAACAACCCAATCCTGAACCAAGCGCCCATACTGGCGTGTTGATATGTGCGGGCGATCATGAAAACGGCTGGGGAACATAAATTGGCATCCCATCATTTCCGGAGAATCGATCCAGTTGGTCACAGTTTCTCGCGTGTTTTCAACCAGTTCAAACTGCACGGGCTTTTTCGTTTTGCTTTGAACGACCGACACGCGTTCCCGCACTCTGTCATCCCTGATAAGATCATCGACCTTGAGCGCGACCAAGTCGCAACCGCGCAATTTGCTGTCGATTGCGACGTTAAACAAAGCTAGATCGCGAAGATTGCCCGCGAGTTCTAAGCGCGCGCGGATGGCCCAGACCTGCTTGGGAAGCAACGGTCGCTTTTGCCCGACAAGGCGCCCCTTGTTCCAAGCTCTGCGTTTCGGGGTGACGGCGGGAAGTTAGACTCTCGGCATGGTTTGCCCTCCATCCAACCCTCCAGCCCAAACATCAACGTAGCGCTGACGAAGTATTATAGCTTGAAAACGAAGGTCGGCTTCGCCGCTGAAGCACCACCATGCGTTTCTGCGAAAGCAAAAGGCGGCTAATCGACAACGTTCAGAGCGATAATACTCCAAGTAACACGAATGCAACTATGAAAATCGTCTCAGCGACAATCAAAATAATGGCTTGGCTGCCAACATCAAGGATGCGCTTGAGTGAGGTTTTCATGCCCACTGCAGCAATCGAAACCAAAAGTGCCCAGCGAGACAAACTGGACATGGCGTTAACGATAGATGCTGCGATCAGACCCGCCGAATTCATCGCCGCGAAGATCAGAAACCCGATGACGAACAGGGGCAGGATGGGCGGGCGTTTCTCGTCACTCTCCTGCGCAGCAGCACTGCGGCGGACCAGAACGGAAATGACAAGCACAACTGGCGCAAGCATGGCCACGCGGATCAGCTTGACCAGAGTGGCGACTTCGCCAGTCTGATCCGAAACAGAAAAACCAGCGCCAACCACTTGTGCCACGTCATGAATGGTTCCGCCAAGGAACACGCCCGCGACCTCGGGGCTGAACGCAAAAAGCTCGCACAGGATCGGATAGACGATCATTGCGATGGTTGACAGAACCGTAACTGACAGAACGGTAAAGATCAGGTTGCGTTCGGACTGCTCGTTTTTGGGTAAAACTGCCGAGATTGCCATCGCGGCGGAGGCTCCGCAAATTGCCACTGACCCACCTGTCAGCAGGCCAAAGCGCCAACCGCGATTCAGAAGCCGCGCGCCGAGGAGTCCGAAGAAAATGGTCACGATTACCCCTACGACAACGAGCGCAATCAGCTCAAATCCGAGCCCGACCATAAGGTCGAGACTGATCCGAGCGCCCATCAACGCTACGCCAAGGCGCAGCACCGTGCGGGAGGTGAATGCGACCCCGGCTTTGCAGGCTCCATCTTCGCCCAGGAAGTTGAATGCTATCCCCAGTAACAACGCCATGAGCATGGCGGGCGCGCCGTAGTGCTCTGACAGAAATTGGGCGGCCGCGGCGACGACAAAGGACACAAGAAACCCTTGGCCATTCTCACGCGTAAAGGCGCTAAATCGCTGAAGAAGCTTAAGGGCAGGAACAACGGGCTGCATTGGTAAAACCTTTGTCTAGTGTGCGTTTTCCCAAGGCTGAAGGCACATGGTTTAGAATGAGAAATTAGGCCACCTCGATCTGCGAGGCAGCCCAATAGTTGGACAAAACAATCTTGGAAGCAGGTTCCTACTAAGTAGTGATCCAGATCGTCTTGGTCTGCATATATTGCGCCAATGCTTCGGTGCCGTTGTCGCGGGCTAGCGAACCTGACATTTTGTAGCCGCCGAACGGTGTTTTGATATCGCCTTCGGAAAAGCCGTTGACCGACACTGTGCCGCAAGGCAGCGAACGGGCCATGTGTAGCGCTCGGTCGATATCGCGCGTAAATACAGTCGCGTGCAGGCCGTATTCGGTGTCGCTCGCAATCGCGAGCGCTTCGGCATCCGATCTGACCGACATGATCCCAAGCACCGGGCCAAAGATTTCCTCGCGAGCGATTTTCATGTCGGGTGTAACAGCTTCAAACACGGTCGGTTCAATGAAAAAGCCGGGCAGGTCGCTGTTGCCGCCCATGATTTTGCGCGCGCCCTGGTCCATACCGCTCTGGATATAATCCATCACCATGGTCTTGTGATCCTTGGTGATCATCGAGCCGATATCGGTTGACGGGTCCAGCGGATCGCCAAGACGGAAGGTTTTGACCCTCTCACAGACGCGGGCAGTAAATTCTTCGACCAGAGGTGCTGCGATAAGTTGGCGCATATTAGCCGAGCAGTTCTGCCCACCGTTCCAAAACGCCGACATGGCGGCGTGTTCGATCAGATCATCGGTGATCGGCGCATCATCCAACACAATAAAAGGGCTCTTGCCGCCCATCTCAAGACCAACGCCTTTGAGGTTGCTGTCGCCGGAATAGCGCATGAACATCCGGCCCACCTCGGTCGAGCCAGTGAAGGACAAGGTATCGATGTCATTGTGCAAGCCAATTGCCTGGCCTGCGGTATGGCCATAGCCCGGAATGATATTGATGACGCCCGACGGAACGCCGGCCTCTTCCATCAACTGAGCCAGACGAAGGGTGGTCAGCGGTGTTTGTTCGGCTGGTTTGATTATTGCAGAACATCCGACCGCAAGCGAAGGCGCAATTTTCCAGGCGGCCATAACCAGCGGGAAATTCCAGGGTAGAACCGCGCCTGCAATACCGGCAGGCTCATAGGTGATCAGCGCCATCGCGCCCGGACCGGTGGGTGCGATCTTGCCAAAGGTCTTGTCCGCAAGTTCTGCGTACCACTGGAAAAACTTCGGCACTTCGGTGCCCACCTCATGCAGGCAGTCGGTGATGGTCTTGCCGGTATCAAGGCTTTCAAGAACCGCCAGTTCATTAGTGTGTTTGCGTACGAGGGCGGCGACTTTCAACAGCACTTCCTTGCGATGTTCCGGCTCTGCCCGCGACCAGGTACCTTGGTTGAACACCCGGCGGGCAGCGGCAACGGCACGGTCAACATCCGCCGCTTTGCAATGCGCAACCTCGGCCAGAACCTTCCCGGTTGCCGGATTGATCGTCTCGAATTTGTCGCCATCGGCTGCATCGCAGAATTTGCCGTCGATATAGGCCCGCCCGTTAGGGTTCAGCTTGGCGGCGATGGCTTGGAAGTCGGCATGTGTCATGGTCATCGGGTGGCTCCGTTGTCTTGTTTGCGCAGGCTGCGCGCGAATTTGCGAATGTCGTTGAGCAGCATTTCGGGTTCTTCCATCGCTGCGAAATGGCCGCCGCGGGGCATTTCTGTCCAATGTTGGATGTTATAAATGCGCTCGGCGTAGGACCTTGGCGGCCAGCGCAGCATTTCCTTCGGGAAGACGGCACAGCCGGTCGGCACTTCGACGCGGGCACCATCGGGCGAGAGAATGCGCCCGCCTTCTTCGCGCCGACCATAATAGATCCAGGATGCGGAATTGAATGTGCGCGTGGCGATATAGATCATAATATTGGTCAGGAGCTCATCCTTGGAATGCGCGTTTTCAATGTCTCCTACCGGCACATCCGACCAGTCATGGAACTTTTCCACCAGCCAAGCCGCAATGCCCACCGGACTGTCCATCATCGCATAGCTTAGCGTTTGCGGACGGGTCGCCTGCTGAGTGCGATAGCCGTTCTGCATGATCTGATCACGGTCGAATTGTTCTTCCCAAGCCACCTCCTCGGGCGTTTGCGGCCCGTCGGGATGGCGCATTGTCAAGACATTGATGTGAATAGCCGCGCAGGCTGGCGCGTGATCATAGCCCAGCCAGGAACAGATCGCGCCGCCCCAATCACCGCCCTGTGCGAGATAGCCGTCGATGCCCAAAGTGTCGGTCATCAAGGAATTGATGACGCTCGCCATTTTTCGCGGGCCGTAGGGGCGCTGGGGGCGTTCGGAAAAACCAAAGCCGGGCAAGGATGGCGCGATGACGGTGAAGGCATCGCTGACATCGCCACCAAACCGTTCAGGATGGGCCAGCGGTTCTATTAAATGAAAGAACTCGGCCACTGACCCGGGCCAGCCATGGCTGATCATCAGGGGCATCGGGTTAGGCCCGCTGCCCGGCTCACAGATAAAATGCATGTCGATGTCGTCGACCGGAGTCTTGAAATGCGAAAAGCTGTTGATGCGCGCCTCCTGCGCGCGCCAGTCGAAGCCATCGACCCAATAGGCGCAAAGCTCTTTGAGATAGTTCATGTTGGTACCGTAGTTCCAACCGCCATCCTCCGGCATGTAGTGCCATGGATAATTAGCGACCCGCTTAAGGATGCTCTCAAGAGCTTCATCTGAGACTTGGAAGGTGAACGGTATCAACTTGGGATTGGTCTTTATTCGATCCAACAAAAGGCTGCCTCCTAGAACCGAGTTAATTAGGTCAAAGGCCTTTTTTGCCCTTGCATATAGAAACCCAGTTAACTGGAAACGAGGACTTGCCACGAGAGACAGGTGCGGCCTTTCGAAGGGACAGTTGGATTTCACCTAAAAAAGGAAGCTACAGTGCAGCCAGAACTTCATCAGCGATAATCCGGACGCCCGCTTCAAGTTTTGACACCGGGACATAGGCAAATCCCAAGCGGAAGCTTCTGTTATTGTCATAGTTGAGGAAGTAGTCCCGCCCCCTGTCAACCAAGACTCCGCGTGCGCGCAGGCGCAGAGCCAATTCCGCTGCATCAAACCCCTCAGGACCCGTCAGCCAGAACGATGTCCCACCCTTGGACGCGGTTCGCTGCAACATGCCAAGATGATTGCTCAGGGCTGTGGTCATTGCGTGCCAGCGTTTTTCATAACGCCGCTCGATATTGCGCAGATGGGCATCATAGTGGCCCAATCGGAAGAACAGAGCTAGGATTTCCTGAACGATGGTCGGCGGGTGCCGCATCATTACACCGCGTGCAACGCGTGCCTCGCGAATAATGTCCCGATGGGCGACTATGAAACCAAGCCTGAGACCAGGAGATACAGTTTTTGACAGGCTACCGACGTAGATAACACGGCCGGATTGATCCATCGAACGCAAGGACGGTGAAGATTTGGTGACATAGTTCATCTCTGCTTCGTAATCGTCCTCGATGATCATGAAGTCTTTCTCTGTCGCCGATGCAATCAGTTCTTCGCGACGTCCTTGGCTCATGGTTACCATGGTCGGGAACTGGTGGCTTGGTGTGGTGAAGACCAGTTGACATCCCTTGGGGATGGCCGATGGGATCAGCCCATCCTTGTCGACAGGAACGCCAATTAATTCGTTGCCAGACAAACGGAAGGCGTTGCGCGCGCCAAAGAAGCCGGGATCTTCGAGCGCCACGGGCTTCCTGTTCGGCGCGAATATGGTGCCAAGTATGAAGAGTGCATTTTGCGAGCCAAGCGTTATCAGGATCTCGTCCTCTTCGGCATAGATGCCACGTGTGTTCAGCAACCTTTGCCGCAGTTGCTGGATAAGTTGGGGGCTGTCACTTTCGACAGAATCGTTGGCCCAAGTAGGCATCTGTTTGCGTCCCAAAGCCTGTCTTGTGCACTCGCGCCAGCTATCGACGGGGAACAGTTCAGGGTCGATCTGGTTATAGATAAATGGGTACGGATAGCTGTTCCAGTCCAGAGGATTGACCACCGGCATCAGGTTATTGGGCTGAAAAACAACTGGGCAGAGAGCGGCAGTGTTGTCGTCTGCTTTGATCTCGCTTGCCTTTTTCAAAGAGACCATTTGCGGATTCACAAAATAGCCAGAGCGGTCGCGGGAAATCAGAAGCTCCAAGTCGATCAAACGGTTGTAAGCCGCGAAAACCGTGTTTCGTGAAACACCAAACTGCTCTGCGAGTTCGCGGCAAGAGGGAAGTGGACGCCCCGGTGCCAACGACTCAGCGGTAATCGCGGCGCTCACTACCTCGCAAATTTGATCGCGCAGGCTCAGCGTCGAACTCTTCGGTAGCCTTAGAAATTTTGGGGCGGTTAAACTCAACGAGGCGACTCCCTGACAAAGTGGCTTACCATGGCTTTGCACCTTACCCGACTTTCTGGCTTCCGCTCAAATTTACGCCGCTCTGTCCTCTTCATTCACTTCATCTGTCACTTTCAAAGAAGACCGCGGCGGTAAACAGTGCACCCAAGAAATCTCTGTCAAAGGAAGGTGAAAACATGAAAACGAAAACCGTAGGAAAACTTTTTGCAATTGCAACTGCCATGGCTGTATCGGCGCAGGGTGCTAGCGCAGAAATGGTGTTGAAGCTGGGCACCGTTGGTCAGTTGGGCATGCCCATCGGCGATGGGATCGAACAGGCGCTGATGCCGACACTGGAAGAAGTGTCCGGCGGTCAGATGCGGATTGAGCCACACTATCGCAGTTCGCTGTGCGGTGAGCAGACTTGTGGCGAGCAGGCCAATCAAGGGCTGATACAACTCTGGACCAGCTCGACCGCCAACTTTCAAAGCTTTGGTACTTCGCTGTCGATCTTTGATTTGCCCTACATTTTTAAGTCCGCAGAAGACGCAGACAGAATTTCTTCCGAGTGGTTGGCAAAGAAGCAATGTGAAATCGCCGCTGAAGAGTCAGGCCATGTCTGCCTGACAGTCTATTCAAGCGGTGGATTTCGTCAGCTCGGAAATGCCCTGCGTCCCGTGCATGTGCCCTCGGACATGGAGGGCATCAAATGGCGCGTCACCAAAAGCCCGATTGAATACACTCTGATCAGCAATTGGGGTGCCGTGCCGGTCCCATATGACTGGACCCAACTTTATCAAGGCCTTCAGACCGGTGTTGTCTCGGGTCAGTATGTGGCGACTCCTTGGCAGGAAATCGCGAAGCTACACGAAGTTGCCAAGTTCTTTACCGAAATCAATGGTTCGTGGTCTGGCAACCAGTTGTCGATGGACAAACGCCAGTATGACGCGCTGACCGATCAAGAGCGCGAATGGCTTCACACCGCCGCTGATGCATTTGGTCAAAGCCAGCAGGAACTTGACCGCAAGTGGGTTGCCGACGGCGAGGCCATAATCAAGGCAGCAGTTACGGAGTGGTATGTTCCAACCGAGGAAGAAATCGCGTTGTGGCGCGCAGGTGCAGTCGATGCTTGGATCAATGCCAAAGGCACATTCGATCCTGAAACGGCCACTCGTGTTCTCGAAGAGCAGGGGATGAATGATTTCATCGCTCAATTGAAAGAAGCCGGGGCGCTCTAGGGCATTCCACAATAAACGCGGCGTGGGACCCTAATTCTGCGCCGCGAAATTCGCTCACCACATTTCAATTCGCCAAACTGAACAGGAACAAGGCCCCGATGGAAAGCATAGTGCTCATGATCGTTCTGGTGATGCTGATATTGCTCGGTGCACCTGTTGGATTCACACTGATCATGATCCCGGTGGTCTACATCCTGCTCACCGACGCAGCGCCGATGATCCTTATCCCCAGTCAGATGTTCAGCGCTATCGACTCGGTTCCACTTACAGCCATTCCGTTTTTCATGTTGACTGGTGAATTAATGACCAGTGCTACGATCACGGACAGGTTGGTCGAGCTAAGCCGTCGCCTGATCGGGCGTGCACGGGGTAGCTTGGCGCAAGTCAATGTCCTGGTCAGCATGTTTTTTGCAGGCATGAACGGATCGGTCGTCGCTGACACAGCTACCGTCGGGTCCCTGCTGGTGCCCGCGATGAAAAAGGCAGGCTACCCTCCAGCGTTTGCCGCGGCGATCACGGCGGTCAGTTCCACCATCGGTGGAATTATCCCGCCCTCGATCATGATGATCGTGCTCGCGAATGCGGGAGGCATTTCCGTAGGTGCCCTTTTTGCGGCTGGAATCATTCCGGGCCTCCTGATCGGCGCGCTGCTGATGGTCATCAACTACATCATCGCGCGCCGCAATAATTTTGAGCGGAGCGAGGAGCCATTCAGCCTCAAAGCGGTGATGGTCGTGGGCTACAAGTCCTCTTTTGCGCTGCTTATTCCGGTTGTTCTGGTCGGATCTGTCGTGTTTGGTATTGCGGGGGTGGTCGAAGCAGGTGCACTGACGGCAACCATTGCGCTGGCTGTTGGGCTTTTCGTCTATCGCACTATTACCTGGACAAATTGCAAGAGCGCCTTTGTCCGAGCCTTTCGCAATTCGGCAATGGTGTTTATCATCATCGCGGCCTCTGGTCCATTCAGCTGGTTGCTGACCTCAATGGGGGCGATCAACGATCTCGAACAATGGCTTCTGAGTTATACTCACAACCCACTATTGTTCGCGCTCGTCCTGGTTCTATTCATCTGTCTTTTGGGCATGGTTATGGACTCAGCGGCTAATATCATCGTCGTAGGGCCGGTGCTTGTAGATGTCATGGTGAAGGCAGGTTATCCGGATGTGCAGGCGGCACTGGTCGTGGTTGTCGGTTTCTTGATCGGCTCGGTGACGCCTCCTGTCGGAGTGGCGTTCTTCACGGCCGGAGCAATCGCGAACGTCAGACTTGAGAAGGTCGCAGTTGCGATGCTGCCTTACCTCGTGGCGCTCTTCGCGCTGCTATTCGTGCTGATTGTTGTACCCGACATTACGATGTTCCTGCCGAAAGCTTTGGGGTTCGTGAAATGACACTTAATCACGTCTATATGCCCACCATTATCGCCATCACAGCTTTGATCTTGGGGGCTTCCCGATGCTAACCGCCTTCAAGTTCATCGACCGCGCTGTCAAGAAAACCCTCACTGCTTTCTGCGCTGTTCTGCTGCTGCTGATGGTTGCTTTCACGGTCTACACCGTCGTCATGCGTTATGTATTTGAAAATCCGCCTGTCTGGGGGGACCTTTTGACGGTTCTTAGCAATATCTGGCTGGTTTTCATCGCCCTTGCGCTGACAGTTCGCGACAGGGACCATATCGCCCTAGACTTGATATATTCTTGGCTACCGATCAGAGTCGCCTTCGTCATTCAACAGTTTTGGTCTGTGGTGATCTTCGGGCTGGGTATCGTGATGATCATCTACGGGGTTGAAGCTGTTTCCACGATGGGCGGCAAATATTGGGAAATGTGGTACTTCGCTTGGGAAGATGGCAGCTTTGTCTACAAGCCGAATTACATGCCAAAGAGCTATGCAATCAGCATTGTCCCAATCTCAGGGTTCCTTGTCAGCGTCGCGGCCTTGGCATCCATTTTGGAGGATAGCCTTCGATTAAAGGCTGGTACCTATGAACACGCCAGCGACTTCGATGCCTCCGAAGCGCCCGACCCCAGTTGACTTGCCGCTTTTTGGGGAGTGTCCGACTGCTTCCGCGATGATCGTACGTAGGAAACCATCGCGCTTGTAGCTACTGGAGGGAGATTGCACAGCTGCAGGTCGCCACAAAATTGGACCAGAAACAACTGACACTGGTTTGATTTGCAGCACTCAATCCAGTTCACTGTAGGCTGATTTAAGTGATCAAACAGGTGACCACCAAGTAAGCGGAGGATCAGGTCCCAGAACTGTGTTTCAACTTTTCCACTACGCCTCGATGATGGGGTCTACAAATGAAGCAGTCATTGGGTTTTCAGGACGAACGGCAACAAAGTCCGCGACTTGATCCTTGAGCGTGTCGTTTCCACTGCGGTTCGCATGAATGACCGGTTTTCCTGCCGCGCAGCGGCGTAGTAATTTACGCTGCCGCAGCAATTACTACGCTGCGAGCGCACGCAGCACAAAATCAACAGGTCCGGTGTGGGCTCGTTCCTGCCTTTCGCCGCGACAGGCTTCAGTGTCTGCTATGCGTGAGGGTAGCCCTACGACGCTTGGTCTGCGTTTTGAGGACGCGGTCGGCATCAATATGCCTGTGTATTTCCGCTGCATTTTGCATCCGTTGACGTAAAGACGCCCGCAGGGATTTCCCTGCGGGCGTTATGGTCACCCTTGTGCGGGGTCTCGGGGGTTCCACGCTGCCGGTTGCTTGATGCCCAACAGGAAAGGAACCGCCAATGCCACTCGACAAACTGATCGACCTCCTCGCAGAAGCCGCAGTCCGGAAGCTCTCGCAGAAGCGGGAGGCAGAGACGGCGACGCCTGACGACGGATGTTCAGGCTACCCTTATGCCTTTGTCTGGTCACGCTTTTTTCGTCTTTATCGTTTATATTTCGTTGAGATAGTTGGCGGTATGCTTTTTCACCGAATAGATTTCAAAGAACGGAGTACGATTAACCCTGCCCAACACCTTTGTTTGACGCCAGAAGGCCCGGCGTCATCTATTTGATCCAACTATGAAGACTGGAGGATGACCAATGACCCGACACGCTACATTTCCACAACATCGCAAGGTCATCATCTACGCGCGATATTCGTCAGACATGCAGAGCCCAACATCGGTCAAAGACCAGATCGACCAGTGTCAACGAGAGGCGATCTCCAACGGCTGGACCGTCGTCGATGTGCGATCGGACGAAGGTATCACCGGCACCCGGGACGACCGGCCAGGCTACCAAGCGCTCATGAATGATCTTGAGCAACGGCGCTGCGACCTTGTGCTCTTCGAGAGCGTCGACCGTCTGTCGCGCGATCAGGAGCACTCGGCGCGCTTCTACAAAATTGCGACGCACAACGAGGTCGAGCTCTACGCGCTCGACAGTGGCTACGTCGACGCCATCAAGCTGGGCTTCTCATCGACGATGGCAGCCGCCTTTCTGGAGGCGCTGGCCTTCAAGACGCGGCGGGGACTGAGCGGTCGCATCACAGCGGGCAAGAGTGCGGGCGGAATATCGTATGGCTACCGTCCTGGCGCAGAGAAAGGCGACCTCGTGATTCACGAGGATGAGGCCATCATCATAAGGCGGATCTTCAAGGAGTATGCCGAAGGTAAATCGCCATTGAAGATCGCCACAGGGCTGAACCAGGATCTTATTCCCTCCCCGGCAGTCGGCACCAAGCGCAAGACGAGTGGGCATTGGAAGCAGAACACGATCAACGGGAATCGCGAACGCGGCACCGGCATTCTCAACAACGAGCTTTATGTCGGTCGGCGGATTTGGAACCGACTGCGGTATTCCAAGGACCCGAAAACGGGGCGCCGCGTGTCGCGGCTGAACCCATCTGAGAAGCTGACGCTGACCGAACTTCCAGAGCTGCGGCTTGTCGACCAAGCGCTCTGGGATGCGGCCAAGGCGCGCCAGGAGGCGATGTCGAAGGAGCGCAAGACCGTCGCTGCCGACGGCGGTACGCTCGCCGTGACACGACAGAACAAGCGCCGGAAGTATCTGCTGTCGGGGCTTGTTCGCTGCGGACTTTGCGGCGGCCCAATGACCGTGGCCGGCGGCAACGCCACGGCTGGGAAGAGACGCTACTACTGCGCCAATGCCCGTGAGAAGGGCGTGTCCATTTGCGCGGGGATGAAGGGCATCCTGCAAACCGATGTCGAGCACATCACGCTGACGGAGTTGCGCGATGGACTGATGCAGGACGCCGCGTTCGCCAAGTTCAAAGTCGATTTCGAGCGGCATACCCACGCGCAGGGAAAGTCCGTCGGCGAGGAGCTGAAGCACCGGGACAAGATGATCGCGGAGCAGGAGCGCAAGCGGGACAACCTCCTGAAGGCCGTTGCCGACGGAGACTACTCGTCCGCAGTCATCAAGTTCCTTAATGATGTGGAGGTGGAGCTGACGCAGATGACAGCGCAACGAGTCGCAGCTACGCCCGCGCCCGTGGATTTGCCGGACAACCTGCCGGAGCTTTATCGGGAGTATGTCGATGACCTGGTGGGGATGCTGTCACAGGAGGATGTCGTCGGACGCGCCGGTTTGGAGCTGCGAGAACTCATTTCCGCCGTGAACGTCCACCCCGCAAAGGCGGGAGGGCACACCATCACGCTGGAAGGTAAGTTCCTGGAGATGCTGGACAAAACAAAGCCCGCCGGAAGGGCGGGCTATGTTGGTTTAACAAAGTTCGTTTCAGTTGGTTGCGGGAGTAGGATTTGAACCTACGACCTTCAGGTTATGAGCCTAAAATTCCACGATTCCAATAGCTTAAGGAAACCAATGGCTTATCCGACAAGCCTTTGATTTTACAAATTTTCAATACTTACACTGGCCGACATTGACATGCATTCGTCGTCACAGATCGGCGCAAAATGACGTACGCTCGTTGACATGGCGTTGACATGGACTTCCACCGCCGAGCGAAAATGATGATCGCTCTGATGTCGAAATCGGCCCAGAGCCAACCTTCGTGCAAGGCGCAGCGGAGGGCCGCAGCCAACCCGAACCGGACGCTTTGTTAGAGTGCTCTTCTCTCCAGGATCAGTTAGCGGTAAGGTGTACACTGAGAATCTAGTCCCCATTAGTCGAGCCCCTCCAGCTTTGGCCATTTGAGTGCGAGGACTTCAAAAAAGCACTATGGGCAGGTGAAACGAAATGAAGATATCTAGTTTAAAATTGGAGAACTTTCGGCGGTTCACCTCGTTTTCAATTGAATTCGACAAACGCCTCACAGTTATCGCCGCCAGAAATGGGCACGGTAAGACGACTGTATTGGAGGGGGTCGTTTCGGCCCTCGGGCCGTTCGTGGGAAGTTTTGATAGTTCTAGCTCAAAGCATATCCAAAAAAGCGACGCTAGATACTATAGAGTCGGATCAGGATTTGAAAATGAGCAAGCATTTCCCGTTACTGTTTCGGCTTCCTCATTTACCCCACAGCTGGATTGGAGCCGTTCATTAAATTCGACAAAAAGCAAAACAACTATTAGGGAAGCGAAACCGCTTTCCGAATATGGGGCCACTCTTTCAAAATGCCTAAAGGATAGAACGGAAACAACACTGCCTGTCATCTGTTACTATGCGTCCAGCCGACTTTGGAACACGCACAGGAAAACAGTTCGACGGCAGGATCTAACCCGTAGCAGATCAGCAGGGTACAGCGACTGCCTATCCAATCTTTCAAATTTTGGGCAGGTGGAACAATGGATCAAGACTGCCACCTATGCTTCCATTCAGCAAAGCCAACAAGAAGGTTACGGACATGCTGGAACTGCCGATGCTTTGAGAGGCATATCAACTGCGGTAGAAACCGTACTTGAGGACGAAGGCTGGCGCAATTTTCATTTCAGTGTAACGCTCGACGAACTGGCAATGTTCCACGATGATCACGGTATACTGCCAGCATCACTGTTTAGTGACGGAGTTCGTGCGACTGTAATGCTTGTTGCTGATCTCGCGCTACGGTGTGCCCAGTTGAACAGCCCATTAGGCGCTGAAGCTCCAACAAAAACACCCGGAATCGTGATGATTGATGAAGTTGATCTCCATCTACATCCCGCTTGGCAGCAGCGCATCTTAAATACACTTCTGGGCTCATTTCCCGAGATACAGTTCATAGTAACCACTCATAGCCCGCAAGTAGTGTCTACGATTAAGAACGATCAAATTCGAGTGATAACATGGCAGAACGACGGAATTTTGACTGGCGGACATGGCAAAGCCGAAATGCCCTCACTGCAAACGCAGGGTGTCGCAAGCTCTGAAATTTTGGCGAATGTTTTTGCCGTTGATCCTATACCTGAAGTTGAACCAGCCGAGCAATTAACCGAGTACACTGCGTTGGTGCAACAGGGGCTAGGGAAAACACCGACAGGCGAGGAATTGCGTCGCGAGTTGATCAATCATTTTGGTGAGGATCATCCTGTCATCCTTGAGGTTGACCGTTTGATCAGACTTTGGGAAATGAAAGAACGCCTTGCTATGAAAAAGGCAACGCGTATTTCGGAGTAGACCATTGAAAAAACTAACTAGAGGGGTAGCCCCAGCTTGTTTGAGCTCCTTTCGACACGGTCGAGACAATTGGAACAATGTTAGCGCTGAGCAGAAGGCCGATATTTGGGAGAGCCTTCTGGCAATGCAGGGGAACCGTTGTGCATATTGTGAATGTAATATTGAAAACTGCGACCGCCATATCGAGCACTTCATTCAGAAGGGAAGATTTCCGTCGGAGACCTTCAACTGGGAAAACCTATTTGGATCGTGCTGCATAAGCGGTACTTGTGGAAGCCTTAAGGATCGAGTCGGCGCATATGTTCACGCGCACGTTCTCAAACCGGATATTGATGATCCTGACGCTTTTCTACTGTTTGTTTTAGACGGAACAATCAAGCCTTTGGAAGGTCTGACTGCTGAGCAAGAAGTGAGAGCAAAAACTACTCTAGCGGTTCTGGGTTTACATTATCAAAATGGTCAGCTGCGCAACATGCGAAGGCAGGCGGTATTGGGATATATCCAAACGGCAGAAGGCATTGCGGCGATTGCTGATGAGGATCCTGAAAATGAGTATGAATGGCGAGAAGAGCTGGATAAAGAGTTGAGCAAAGTAGCTGACCTTCCGTTTTCAACCGCCATAAGGCATATGTTTCAGTCGTTTGTGGATTGCTAATTGGGTGGTGAGACTTGCTTTTGGGGAGAGCTAACCCTTGCATCCACGTAATAACGCCGCGCCGTGGGCCACAGACGGATTGACGACGCGGAAAACCTCCGAATGTGAAAGTGCATCTTTCTGACTTTGCAAACTCCGTTACCTGCACACAGCCGCCGTCTGTAGCCGCCGCAGCAAAGGGCAGCTCACCGCCCTCTGCGACCATACACGTGGCGGCCCACCAGACGAAGCACAGCCAATCCACTCAAGGCAACACGGTAATCCTACTGTTCTGAAAACTCGCCACCATCTCCCGCAGCACGGCCGGCTCGATCACATCGACCGCATCGCCCCACTTGTAGAGATGCCAGGCCATTTCAACCAGTCCACTGGCCTCGAAAATTACAAGCAGGCCGCCATCGTCCTGTTCGACAATCTCCTGCTTCGGGTGGAACTCGAACTCACGCGCGGCGGCCGCGGCGGCCGGGCTAAAACGCCACACGACGCGGGAAACCTCTGCATCCGCGTGAAACGACCCGAAGGATTGCGCTGCATAGGCTTCGAGGTTGAAATCCTTGTCTTTCTCGAACCAGTCATTCGTGATCTCGACGTGCGCGATCCGGTCTAAACGGAAACGGCGCAATGGCCCATCCTTTGCCGTGTCACGCGCGATCAGGTAATGCCGCGTCCCCAGGAGAAGACCATAGGGTTCGATCACACGGCGGTGCGGCTCAGGATCCTGCGCGCTCTGATACCGTATGACGAGTCGAAAGGGTCCTCTCAGCGCTGACGCGATGACCAGCATAGCGTCGTAGGAGGTTTTTACCTTCGGTCCCGGGCGACAGGCATAACCCTTTGCCTCGAGGATCGCCTCTGCATCCACTTCGGTCTTTCGCGCATGGGTGGAAGGTAGCGTCGCCACCAATCGGTCGCGCAAAGTACGCAGGGCGCTGGCATCTACCGGGGCCCCTTCACGCTCAGCCCGCCGGATACTCATCTCGAGCGCGATCAGTTCACGTTCATAGATGCCCTGCATGCCCAGCATGCTTGTGTCACGCAGCTTCCATCTTCGGCGCCGTTCAGTGTCGGTCTGGTGCGATATACTCGGGAACACCTCTTTCAGGGCATAGATCATGCGCTGGGCCGTGCGCTCGTTGACGCCGAATTCCTCGGCGACCTCCTTCACGCTGATGCCCCGATGCCTTCCGGCTGACATACCAGCCAGCTTCAACAAGTCTTGTGCCTTCTGAAACGACATGGCGCGCGCCTCCCCGACAGTTTTTGACGTAGCACCTGCGTTATAGAGTATTTGAGGGCGATTCGTCGTAATCATGCTGAACGATTGAAGAATTTGACAGGTGCCTGGAGCACCTTGGTCAAAGCACGCCTTCATCACTCGACTGCTTGGACGCCTCCTTCCTCACATCACCCCCTGACGGTGCCCCATCATCCCATGGCGGCATGCCGCGTCAGCTCAGAACGAGAAAAGGAGTCTACATGGCGTTACCACCCAGAGCATTTTTCACCCTTCACGAAACCGCCTCGCGTTGGGGCTGCACCATTGCTGACATTGGCGGCTGGGCCACCGAGGGCAAGCTGGACATCGTGACGGGCATTCCGATCGCGACCTGCGAAAACGAAAAGGTCTCCGGCAAGATCACGATCTCGCCGATGGACATGTTGCCCCTCTTTCGCCGCACAGGAACTGGGCCAACGGTCATCAAGCTGCAGCGGATCAAGCCAGAGCATTCAGACGAGTGGTGTTACATCACCGAACCTGCCGATGGCGTCGAAGTCTCAATCGCGGACCTGCTGATCAGCGGCCAAGACGTGCTGCGCTTCGAGGACGAGTACGATCTGTTGCGCCGCATTGGTGGCGGCACCGGCGCGCTCTCACCCTATGATTGGGAGGGCATGTATGTGACTTTGTTAAAGCGGATCCACGAGCATGGCATCCCCGACACTCAGGCGGAACTGATTGGAGAACTGCAGGACTGGTTTGCCGATGTTGCCGAAAACGGCGACGTGCCAGACGAGAGCACCATCCGCCGCCGCCTGCGGCCTTTCTGGCGTGCCCTGCGCGACGAGAAGTAAGCAGCCCAGATATCTCAGGCGCACTTCTCTTCCACCGCGGCATCCGCATCATGAACGATCTTCGGGCGCGGCCGGAACATACCGGCCACGGCATCGACGCCTGCGCGCAGGGGCGAGTCCATCAGATGCGCGTAGCGCAGGGTCGTCTGGATCTGGCTGTGCCCGAGCAGTTTACCGATCATTTCGAGCGAGGCTCCACCGCTGACCAGAAGCGACGCGAAGGTGTGGCGCAGGTCGTGGATGCGAACGTCGGGCAGATTTGCCTCTCGTTGCACGTTGATCCAGAAGCGGCGAATTTCTTTGACGGGCTGGCCCGGCACATCGCCCGGAAACAGCCATGGGTTCTTCTTGCGCACGACCAGTGCCCGTTGCCGCACGATCGCGGCCACATCGGCCGAGATTGGAACCCTGTGGACCTTGCGCTGCTTGGTGGTAGCTGCTGGCTTTGACCAGATCCCGAGTTCGAGATTGAATTGCTCGAACCGTGCCTGACGCACTTCGCCGACGCGGGCGCCGGTCAGCATGCAAATCCGAATAATGCTGGCGGCGCGCTGATCCTCGGCCGCATCCAGAACCTCGGCCAGCCGCGCGATTTCCTCATGAGACAGAAAGCGCTCCCGCGCCGTCTCGATGCGTTTCTTGAACCCTGACGCCGGATTGTCGGTCCGCCAGCCCCACTGGACGGCAAGGTTGAACATCTTGCGCAGCGTCTCTCCGACGCGATTGGCCCGGATCGGGGTGGGCTTCTTGCCTTGCAGCTTGCGCGCACGGTTGTTGGGCTTCGCCTTCGATGGGCGCGCTCGACCCTGGGCGATGATGTTCAGAAGTTTCACGACGTCTTGCGGGGTAATTTCCGTCACCAGCTTGTTGGCCCAATGCGGTGCCACCAGCTTGGTCAGGAATGATTTCTGATCGGATGCGCTTAAGGGGGCCAATGTCGATGCATGCTCGGCCAGATAGCGTTCGATCATGTCCTTGAACCGAGGTGCCTCGCGCAGAGCGCCACGTTCACCCAGAGGATCGCTTCCTTCGTCAATGACGCGGCGCAGTTCGCGCGCCCGCTCGCGGGCTGCTGTCACGCTCCATTCCGGCCAGCGTCCGATCACCATGCGGCGCTGCCGCCCTGCGAAGCGATAGTCCAGAACGAAGGACCTCTCGCCCGACCGCATGACGCGGATGGACAGCCCGCGGATTTCCGTGTCGAAGACCTGGAAGTCACGATCCTCTTCCGGAATCTGCTCACGCACAATTTTATCATTCAATCGCAATCGGTTGACCATGTTATCGTCTCCTTTTGCGCATGACACAGGCGTAGATACGCAGGCTTATCAAGCGAAGCATAAGCACCAGACCGGCGCATAGGCGGTGACCGGCATTGATGCGCCAAAAGGCTGCCGGTCGTTGAAATCAAAGCAAATATCCCGGGCAACCGCAGCCCGCGCCCTGCGAATCTGTGGCAGAATCCGCGGCACGAGCGTCGTGGGGACAGTGCCAGAGACGATCTGAGCGCTGGGATCCGCTCTCAGCGACCGCCAAATCTGTAAATTTCGTTTTAAATCAATGACCGGCAAGGGTCCGAACCCCTTGCCGGTTGGTTCAATCCACGCGATTGCGCGTCAATGTCAGGGAAACACTGCGAAATCTTGTAAATCGGCTGCGTGACACGCCCTCGAACGCCATCTCACGGTGCGCACGTGCCTTCCGGGCAATTGCTTACTATTGGTGTCACCACCCCACCTCTCCGGAAAAATCCAGCAATATCAGTGACCGGCAAGCTTTTGGAGCATCACCGCCGGTCACTGCCTTCCCGCCACCCCTCCGTCTCTGCGCTTCTGAAGACCTGAACTCCGCCCGTGTCGGGCGATAACCAGGAGAGACCGGATGACAGAACTTGGCACCTCCCCCCGATCTGGGACGACCCGCCTGATGTGCGGCTGGATTAGCCGCCTCGACCTCGCCCTTGAACTCGAGGTCACCGTCGAAACCCTGCATCGTTGGGAAAAGCTGCGCTTCGGGCCGCCCTGTGTGCGCGCTGGGCGAAAGATCTACTATCGCCGCGATGCTGTGCAGGACTGGCTCATGCAGCAGGAAGCACCTGCCCCCCGTCGCATGGGGGCGCGGCGATGAGCATCCCCCTGCCCTTCCGCAAGCACCCAAGGCGCGATCAGGTCCGTCAGGACTGGATTGACGAAAGACGGCGCGAGGCGCGCATTGTCGTCGCCGATGTGGTGAACCATTCGGATCATCTGATCCGGCTGGCCTGCAATGTTCTGGTCCAGCATGGCGAGACCCAGGCAGAGCGCGAGGACGCGCGGATCCTGTTGGTGGTTCTTGAAGCCAAATCCCCTGGGCGCAGCGATCGCACGCGATCAGAGCCGGAGGGTCGGTCATGAAACGCCGCGGCACACCCGAAGCTGATCTGCAACGCGCTGTGGTCACAGCCCTGGGCTTTGCACTGCCCCGTACGGCCATCATTCATCATTGCGCCAATGAAGTGACTGAGCCCGGGCCTCGCGGGGCCAAGCGCCAGGCTATCCTCGTTGGCATGGGCCTCCATCCCGGCTTTGCCGATTTGATGCTGCTCTGCGAAGGGCGCGTACTCTTTCTGGAGCTGAAATCCCTCAAGGGCAGGCTCAGTCCTGCGCAGGAGGCGTTTCGCGATGCCGTCTTGGCGCAGGGTTTTTGCTGGGCACTGGTGCGGTCCCTGGACGATGCGCTGGGCGCGCTCGCCGACCATGGCTTCACCAGCCGTGTTTCGCGACCAGAAGCGGCACAAGGCAACGGCTCCAGCCCAGCGCGGAGGGCCGCTCCATGAGCCATGCCGCCACCAACTGGGCAATCAAGCAGCGGGGGTTGAAACCCGCAACGAAGATCGTGCTCTGGCATCTATGTGACCGCTACAACCCGGATTATGGCTGTTTCCCCTCGCAAGACCGGCTGGCCGAGGATTGCGAGATCAGCCGATCGACCCTGAATGAACATCTCGGCCAGCTCGAAGCGGCAGGCCTCTTGCGCCGTGTCCCGCGCCTGCATCCCGTCACCAAGCGCCAGATGCCCACCCGCTATATTCTGGGGTTCGAGCCCGGCTTCACACAGGATGAGGGCGAGCCGTGTCCGGAAACCGGACACGGTGCGACAGACGTCGAAGAAAGCTGTTTGGATACAGCAACTTCTGAGGTTGAAAGCCCGGAACGCCTAGAGCCGTGTCCGAAATCCGGACTCGGGAGCGAGGCGCGAGCCGTGTCCGATTTTGACCGCGACCCGTGTCCGGAAAATGACCCGAGCCGTGTCCGGAATCCGGACACTAACCTTGTAAGAGAACCCTTAAGTAAACCAGTAAAGGAGGAGGAGGACGCGCAGGCGCGCGACGGCATCAGCGAGAGATTTTTCGAAGAGTTGCTGGCCGTGCTCGGTTTTGCCCCCGACAGCGCCCTGCCCGGCTGGTGGCAAGGCTGGCCACCACGCAAGCATGTTCAGCGCTGGTGCGACGAACTCGGGCTCACCAAAGCGGAGTTGCTCGAAGCGGCGAAAGCGTCAAGACAGAAACACCCTGAACCGCCCGATGGACCCAAGGCGTTAGACCGCGTCATGCAGCGCGCCGCCCAGCGCAAGGTGGGTGATGCGGCAAGGAAACGGCGAAAGCCAAAGCAAGGCGCTGCACCTGTGGCCAAGCCAATCATCGATTTGCCAGCCTTTTACGCCGAGATCGTCAACTCCGATCGCTACCTGCCCGTCAGCGCAATTTCGAACACGATGCGCGACACCATGCTTGCCCGTGGGCTGGCAACAGTTGAGCGCCTCCGTGAGCGAGGAATCCGATGAACCATGACCGTAAACTGAACGCGAACGCCGGTAGGACCGGACGCCCGCGCCGTACCATGTCTGTCCAGCAGGCGCTGGAATGGGCCTTCCGCGTTGAACATGCCCAGCTTGAACTGCCCATGCCACCCGATCCCGAGCGTGTGCACGGATTTGGCTTCGGGCTGGAATACGTGCTGCTACAGCGGGCAACCCTCGGATGCAAAGTGGACGGCGGCCAGCATAAGATCGGTGGCTACACCCACGAGGACGCAGAGGTGATCGCTGCCACAGTGGCAGGCTTGCCCGACAGCCTTGGCGGCAAACGCATGGCGATCCGCGTGGCCGAGCTCGCACGCGCAGGGCTGACACCGGACTGGATGCCGGGCGCTGTGCCTCGCTGCGTGCCGGCCGACATCAAGCGCAACCGGCATGGCGATCGCGCTGTCAGCGTGGTTGTCGGCACCGAGCGGGTGCTGATCAAAGGGAAATGGCGCAGCGTGGAGGTTCGCGCCTGCCCGGTGACGTTTCGGCCTGATGCAAGGCAGATCGAGGCAGCAAGGCGCGCGTATCAGGAATGGTGGCACGCGCTGGTGTGGATACTGGACGGGCTTGTCGGTGGCGGCATGCTTATCGAGGTTGTATTGTCCAGCGGGTTGCCAAAGGCCGCTCCATGGGTGCCGCGGTGATCACAATAAGCGAGGTGGGGAGCGTACGTTTGCTGCCGTCGTAGATGGCCTCTCCACCTCAGTGATAGTGTCCAACCTTTCGCTCACCATGTTCGAACTTACAGGCTATGATGAGTTGCTATGTTGGCAAAACGCGATCTGACTGAGGGCAGCGAGCGAGGTGTTAGCCTCGGCCGCACTGATACTCCTCACGCGCTGAGGCGCCTTGCAGCCAGCCAGGAGGCGAGTGCCATCAAGCCCGCTGTGGTGAGGCAAAGCGGCAAATCACCGACCTGATAGCTCAGTCCAGATAGAAACGTTCCGATGAGCCGGCCCGCTGCGTTGGCCATGTAGTAGAACCCCACATCTCTTGTGATCCGTTCCGCCGATCCGAAGGCGAGGATCAAATAGGAATGGACCGAAGAATTGACCGCAAAGACAAAGCCGAACAGCAAAAGGCCCGCGATCAGCGTGGCGGTAAGCCAAGGCGCGGGTCCGTCGGCCGCCCAAGCCGCCCCTGCCAGCAGGAATGGGATCGGCACCAGAAGTCCGGCCCAGAGAATGGCCTTGCGGGTAGTCTCGGCCTCGGGTTGCCCTTTGCCACCCAGAAGCCGTGGGGCAAAAGCCTGCACCGCGCCATAGGCGATGATCCAGAGCGCAAGGAAGCTGCCGATCAGAAAGAACGCCTCGCGCCGCCCCTCGGCCGTGCCGTCGGACAGGACGGATTGGAAGTAAACCGGGATGCCAACGACAAACCACACATCGCGCGCACCGAAAAGGAACATGCGGGCGAGGCTCAGGCGGTTCACTTTGGAGTCCTTCGACCGCCAGCCGCCCCAGGCTTCGTCGGATTTCATCCGTCCGGGCAAGCCCGCTGGCAAGAACAGAACAACCGCAATCAGGATGACCGCAAGCACCGCCGCCATGCCCCAGACCGCTGTCTGAAAACCTGCCAACGCCAGAAGCGCCGCGCCGAGGAAGAAGCCCAGACCCTTTACCGCATTTTTCGACCCAGTCAGAGCCGCCACCCAGCGGAAAAGGCCACCGTCCTCCTTTGGCGCGAGCAGTTTCACGGCGGATTTTGACGACATCTTGGCCAAGTCCTTGGCCACGCCCGAAATACCCTGTACCGCCATAACAAAGGCGACGGAAGCCGCAACTCCCCACGAGGGATCTAGCTGGGCGAGCGCGACCAGCGCCGCGATCTGGAGTGCGAGACCGCCGTAGAGCGTTGCAGCCAGCCCGAAGCGGGCGGCCAGCCAGCCTGCTGCAAGGTTTGTCACGATCCCCGCCACTTCATACAGCAGGAACAGCCAGGCCAGTTGGACAGGCGTGAAGCCAAGGCTGTTGAAGTGCAACAGCACCAGCATCCGCAGCGCACCGTCCGACAGCATGAAGGCCCAATAGGCCGCAGTGACAGCGGCATAGGCGCGGATCGGGTTTGGGGCGGACATGTTCGGCTCCTGTCCGGTGTGAGGAACGGGGGGCCAGCCCCCCGGACCCCCCGGGATATTTATGAACAGATGAAGGGATCAGACAGGGGTCGACATCATGCGGACCACATCGGCCAGACGACAGGCATAGCCCCATTCATTGTCATACCATGCGTAGATCTTTACCTGCGTGCCATTGATGACCATGGTTGATTGCGCGTCTATGATCGAAGACCGGCGATCGTTGGTATAGTCAGATGACACCAGAGCCCGCGTTTCATAGCCGAGAATGCCGTTGAGCGGACCCTCTGCGGCGGCTTTGAACAGCGCGTTCACTTCCTCGACCGTGGTCGCCCACTCCACCTCGAAGACGCAATCGGTCAGCGAGGCATTCAAGAGCGGCACCCGCACGGCGTGGCCGTTCAGACGGCCCTTGAGTTCGGGGTAGATCAGGGTGATGGCTGTGGCTGATCCGGTGGTGGTCGGGATCAGGTTCAAAAGCGCCGACCGCGCGCGGCGCATGTCCTTGGCGGGGCGGTCCACGATTGTCTGGGTGTTGGTCACGTCATGTATCGTGGTGATGGACCCATGACGGATGCCAAGCGCCTCGTGGATCACCTTGACCACCGGAGCGAGGCAGTTCGTCGTGCAGGAGGCCGCCGTGACAAGAGACTGCGAGCCATCGTAAAGGTGATGATTGACGCCATAAACCAGATTCAGTGCGCCACCATCCTTGATAGGGGCCGAGACGACCACTTTCTTGACCCCGGCGGCATAGTAAGGTGCCACCTTTGCGGCGGTCTTGAAGACCCCCGTGCAGTCGATGACCAGATCGACATCCAATTCCGCCAATGGCAGCGCTTCGATGGACTTCTCTTGCGTTAGCCGGATGGTCTGACCGTTCAGGATGAGGGCGCCATCGGCATGGTCAACCGGCGTGCGCCAGCGGCCATGGACGGAATCGAATTCCATCAGCAGGGCATGCTGTTCGGCATCGCCGACGGGATCGTTTAGCAGCACGATCTCACCGCCAGCACCGGTGTCGATCAGGTCGCGCAGGACAAGCTTTCCAATGCGGCCAAGGCCGTTAAGGGCAATGCGGGTCATGAGGGTCAGGCCTTTGCTTGTGCGTCAGTGCCGATAGCATCAACACGGGATTGGAGAGATATCCGGCTGAGGGACTCAAAAGGCAACTCGACGAAGGTCATGATGCGCCGCCGCAGGCCAGCGTAGGTCTGGGCAAAGACAAGCGCCTTCTCTGCTTCCGTTCCCGTTGCTTTCACCGGGTCTGGCAAGCCCCAATGGCCGGTAATGGGCTGACCCGGCCAAGGCGGACATTCCTCAGCCGCCGCAGTGTCGCAGACGGTGAAGACGAAATCCATCACGATCGCGCCGGGCTGTTGGAATTCCGAGATGTGCTTTGACCGCAGACCGGCGATGTCATGCCCGTTGCGCTTCAGGATTTCCAGAGCAAAGGGGTTCAACTCGGTGTTGGGGCGTGTTCCGGCGGAGAAGGATTGGAACTTGCCGCGGCCCAGATCGCGGAGCAGTGCCTCGGCAAAGATCGAGCGGGCGGAGTTGCCTGAACAGATGAAAAGCACGTCAAAGTCGGTGTCGGGGATATTCGGGTCCATTTGGGCGGCGTCCTTTGGGGCGGAGAGCAAGGGGGCAAGGAGATCGGGCCGGGCACGACCAACATCGAGGGCGAGGTAGCCGATCAAGCCTTCGGTCGTGTCGAGATCGACGGCGTAGTAGAGGGACCGGCCGACCCGCGTGACCTGAACGAGGCCAGACGCCGTCAGGTCTGCCAGATGGTGCGACAGCGTGTTCTGTTTCATCCCAAGCGCCTCGGCGATCTCGGTCGGCCGCACGCCCTGCGGAGCAAAGCGCATCAAGAGACGAAAGACAGCCATACGACCGGGATGGCCGAGTGTGGCAAAGGCATGGGTCGCGCGATTCTGTTCCATACTTCCCGATTAAAGGAAGTGAATGGGTGCGTCCAATGAAGGTTTCATGACAACCCGGGTCGAAATGGCAGGTTGATTGATCCAGATCACGGCGGAGATTGCCCGCTTATGCGCAGATGCGCATGAAGTGGAGTTCCCTGATGATCGTCTCCGTCCTTTCCGCCCTTGCCGAGCCAACCCGTCTTGAGGCGATGCGTCTCCTGTCGGACGGCTCGGAGCATTGCGTCTGTGAGCTGATGCGCAAGCTGGGCGCGACGCAAAGCCGGATGTCGCGGCACATGCAGGTGCTGAAGCAAGCCGGGCTGGTGGTAGACAGGCGCGATGCGCAATGGGTCCGCTACCGGATCAGGCACGACCTGCCGACGCATCTGCGCGCGCTGCTGGCTGCGGCCTTGGTCGAAGAGGTGATGGCATGAACCTCTTCACCTGGATGAACGACCAGCTTTTGCGGATGCAGTGGCTGTCCGATCTCGTGACAGCCGGGGTGCACGCGGTCGGGCTGGACCCCGCCTCGCGCATTGGCGGCTCGGTGCAGTTCTTTGTCTACGATGTAATCAAGATCTTCATTCTGCTGTCAGTCCTGATCTTTGTCATCTCCTACGTGCAAAGCTATTTCCCGCCCGAACGCACGCGACGCATCCTCGGTGGGCGGTCGGGGATCGGCGCAAACATCCTTGGCGCACTTCTGGGCACCATCACGCCGTTCTGCTCCTGCTCTTCCATCCCGTTGTTCATCGGCTTTACAGCCGCCGGTTTGCCGCTTGGGGTGACGTTCTCCTTCCTGATCTCGTCACCTTTGGTAGATATGGCCTCGGTCATTCTGCTGGCATCGATCTTCAGTTGGTCCATTGCGCTCGCCTATGTCGGCGTCGGCCTGATGGTGGCGATCATCGGCGGCACGATCATCGGCAAGCTTGGGATGGAGGATCAGGTCGCCGCTTTCGTGCGCAACGTGCCTGTCACGGATGCGGACGAAACCCTGAGCCGGGCCGAGCGTGTCGCCTTCGCACGCGATCAGGTGATGGATATCGTGCGCAAGGTCTGGCCCTATGTGCTGATCGGCGTCGGGATAGGGGCTGCGATCCACAATTGGGTGCCTGCCGAAACCATCTCGGCCCTTTTGGGACAGGATAAGTGGTGGGCGGTGCCGGTGGCCACGCTGATAGGCATCCCGATGTATGCCGACATTTTCGGCACCCTGCCGATTGCCGAGGCGCTGGTGGGTAAGGGCGTGGGCCTGGGCACCGTTCTGGCCTTCATGATGGCGGTGACGGCGCTGTCGCTGCCCTCGCTGATCATGCTCAAACGCGTGGTCAAGCTGCCGCTGCTAGTCACCTTCACCGGCGTGGTGACGGTAGGCATCCTGACCATCGGCTTCACCTTAAACGCCATCACCCACTGGTTCATCTGAAAGGAAACATCATGATCATCAAAATCCTCGGCTCGGGCTGCAAGAAATGCGTGACACTGGGCGAGAATGCAAAGGCGGCAGCGGATGTCGCAGGCAAGGACGCCCAGATCATCAAGGTCACCGACTTCGCCGAGATCGCCGCTTATGGCGTCATGTCGACACCCGGACTGGTCGTGGATGAAAAGGTGCTATCCGCAGGCAAGGTACTGACTGCGGAAGAAATCGGGCGCCTGCTGTGACAGAATATCGGGTCTCCGCCCGCCGAATCGACAGCCACGGCAGCCTTGCGATGGCCAAGGAGGCCGAGGTGGTGCTGGACACCGACATGGCTGGGCGACGCGATGCGATGAATCCGGTGGAGCTGCTGCTGTCGGCACTGGCGGCCTGCATGCTCAAGGGGATCGAGCGGATGACACCGATCCTACACTTCCAGATCGATGGCGCCGAGGTTCGACTGGAGGCTGTGCGCTTGGATGCCCCACCTAAGCTGACTCTGATCCGATATGACATCGTCGTGGACAGTGGCGAGACTGACCAGCGCCTTGATCTCCTGCACCGCAACATACTGAAATACGGGACGATTTCGAATACTCTTTCCGCTGCGCTGCCGCTGGAGGGAAGGCTGCGTCGTACTAGCAATTGCGAATAACGGTCTACCCACACTTATTAACAGCTATGTTTAACTTCTGAGACGCGATCATTGGCCTGATTGCTACTTATAAACAGCCACGGGCCGTTAGCCCCCCCCCCGGCCATGGTTCCTCCCGGGCGCTATCCGTATACGGGGGGGCGCAGCGCGCAAGTTTTCTAGCGTCTGGCCTTTTCACCGGGGAATCCACTTCGAAGCCAGTTTGGTCGGCGGCCAAAATAAAGTGATTCAGTTACAAAGGGTTGGACGCAAAAAACTGGCTCTCAGGGTGGATTCTTGAGTGGTTTAGTCAAGAATCCACCTGGCCAAAAGCAAGCCAGTTTAGCCAAACAGCGAAGCCACCCTCTTTGCAGCCGTTTCAGAGGCTCCAAAAGGACACGACACGAGTCGCAAAAAAATGGTTTGACATTTCTAGCCCCCTTGACGTATCCCTCAACCATCGAAGTTTTGCGCCCGGAGGATACCCCTCGCGGGCGCTTTTTGTTTCCCCACATCGCGGATCCCAATGCAGTCACCGGCTTCCTTGGCCGTGGCATCAACACGTCCGCCCTACCCCACAAACGAGAACATCCTCATGGACCTTGTCTTCGCGCCAAGCGAGATCGAGACGTGGCCGATCGACCGGCTGCGCCCCTATGCCCGTAATGCCAAGATCCATGGCGACGATCAGGTGGCCAAGATCGCGGCCAGCATGGCCAAGTTCGGCTGGACCGTGCCCTGCATGGTTGCCGACGATGGCGAACTGATCGCCGGACATGGCCGGGTACTGGCCGCGACAATGCTGGGGTTGACAGATGTGCCAGTCATTCGGCTGGGGCATCTTGATGAGGCCGAGCGGCGGGCTTACCGGATCGCCGACAATAAGCTGACCGAGCTGGGCGACTGGGACGAAGCCATGCTGCGCGACGAAATCGCAGGGCTGCTGGCGGATGATTTTGATCTGTCGCTCCTGGGGATTACCGATGAAGATCTCGACGCGCTGCTGCAAAACCCTGATGCGCTGGGCACTGATGGTCCGGTCGAGGGTGAGGATGACATTCCGGATGTGCCGGTCACGCCGGTCTCGGTTGTGGGCGACCTTTGGCAGCTCGGATCGCACCGGCTGATCTGTGGTGACAGTACCAGCGCGGATGTCGTTGGACGGTTGCTCGGCGATGTAAAGCCCCTGCTGATGGTGACAGATCCACCCTATGGTGTGGAATACGACCCAGGCTGGCGCAACAAAGCAGGTGCTGCCGCAACCAAACGCACCGGCAAGGTGCTGAATGATGACCGCGCAGACTGGCGCGAGGCCTGGTCTCTGTTTCCTGGCGATGTCGCCTATGTCTGGCACGGGGCTCTGCATGCAGCTACCGTGGCTGACAGCCTGATCGCCTCAGGCTTCAACATCCGCTCGCAGATTATCTGGGCCAAGGACAGGCTGGTGCTGAGCCGCGGTGATTACCACTGGCAGCATGAGCCCTGTTGGTATGCCGTGCGTGCCAAGGGCAAAGGCCACTGGGCAGGTGATCGCAAGCAGACCACGTTGTGGCAGATTGCAAACAAGGATCAGGATGCTGACACCGTGCATGGCACGCAAAAGCCTGTGGAGTGCATGCGGCGTCCGATCCTGAACAACTCAAGCCCAGGTCAGGCGGTGTTCGAGCCCTTCATGGGATCTGGTACGACGTTGATCGCGGCGGACACCATAGGGCGGGTCTGCTACGGTGTTGAGTTGAACCGGGCCTATGTCGATGTGGCCATCGAACGCTGGCAGCAGTTCACCGGCGAGGACGCCTTGCTTGTGGAAACCGGCGAGAGCTTTGCCGTCCTCAAATCGCAAAGGCTGGCGGCATGAGTCAGTCCCGCAAGATGCCACTGGTTGAGGCTGGTTCCAACGTCGCGGTCGGTTATGTACTCGCGGTGATTGCCCAGATTGTGGTGTTCCCATGGTTCGGGCTGGTGGTCAGCATCGACGACAATCTTGCAATCGGCGCGGTCTTTGTCATTGTTTCACTGTTGCGAGGTTACGCCTTGCGCAGGCTCTTCGTGCGGCTGCGATGACGGCACATGTCCATCACCTGACAGCGAATACACTGTGCCCCGCCCGTCTTGCTTCTCGGAGGTGACCGGCAGCCCCAGCTTTTTCTTCAAACCACCGGAGATCAGACCGCGAACACTATGCGCCAACCACCCCGTCACAGCGACGATTTCGGCGATCGAGGCCCCCTCGGGCCGCTGCAGCAGAGCGATGATCTGCGCCTGTTTGGTATTGGCTCGTATCATCGGTGTTTTGGGCGCCGGTGCTGCGGCAGCATGCTGACGGACCGCAGCCATGGTTTTGACGACCACCGGTTCGATCCCGACCGCCAGCAACCCTGCGTCGGTGACGACCAGCGTGGTGCCATGCCCATCACCAGTTTCGCGCCAGAATGGTTCGCCTTTGCGGGTGTTGGTATCGACCTCTTTGAGCCAGCCGCGGTCGATCATCATGGTCACGACCTTCTTCGCGGCGGCACCATGCAGCCCCTCGGGCAGCGGCATGGCGATGTTGTCTGCGCGCTGGGCGCCCGTGGTCAGGATCAGGCTTTGGGTTATGGTAAGGTTGGGCATGGTAGCCTCCGGTCAAACGGGCGGCGCAGGATGCGTGCCCTTCTACCGGCATTGGCCCGCGCGAGCGTGGGCGGGCCAGAACGTGATGGGTGCGAGCCTCAGTCCGCGTCTTCCATCGCGGCCGTGATTGCAAAGTGCTGCACCCAACCCGTCAGATACGGCAGGCCTGCGGGGATGCCTTCTTCACGCGCTGAGCTGCGGCTGATGCGCCAGCCCTGCCAGCGGCGGATTGCTGAGTTGATGGCCGTCTCGCTGTCGATATTGCAGCCCGTCATATTGCCCACCACGTCGTCGGCAAAGTGGCGACCCATTCGACTGTCAAGAAAGTCGCGGATGCCGATCATCTCGTCTTCACTATCGGCGCCGATGGCTGTGGCGATAAGGGTGGAAGCCAGCGTCCAGACCTCTGCGCTGCGCCGCTCGCGCTGCGGGCAGTTTGTCAGGGTTTGGAAAAAGCCGTAATCTTCGTTGCGGCTGGGCAGAATGGCCTGTGCGGTCATGGGCTTGGATCCTTTGGTGCGGTGCATCGAGTTGCTGAAACAACCATCGCTCTGAAAGGGTGATTAGCGTAGCCAATTCGGCGCAATTTGATTGCTTTTTTGCACCCCACGCAGGGAGGTCAATTCACGCCATACACCGGCTTGCCAGATATAAAGATGGCAAAGTTCGCAAGTGGGCTGTTGCAGGATGCGGGGTGCGCGTGGTGGATCAAAACAATCCAGTGCGTCGGCACGCACCTGCCGGATTTCGCGGGCGGCAAGAATGTCCTCGGGTGTCCAACGCGCCAGAGCGGGCAACATATGGGAGGGGTATCCGTCAAAGTGCACATACACATGTGCCCATTTTTCAGGCCCTGTCTGGATGGCGATCTGTGCGCGCGTGCTCATGACCAGTCCTCCTTCAAATAAGCTGCAGCTCAGCCAGCACGGTGCTGGCGGCGGCGAGCAGGCTGGTCGGCAGTTCGATTTTGATGTGCGAGAAGATGTCCGAGGCTTCGACATTAATCCCTGCGTCCCGCAGCGCCGTTTCGACGGCTGCCGCGATGGCGTTGGGGCGGCTGCGGTCAAAGTGGTCGGGCAGAACTGCATAGTCGATACGGATGGTTGTAGATGCCATGGTCATGGTATGCTCCTCAATCCTACTGTTCGATCAGGGCGATAATGGCGATCGCCATCCCGCCGAGATACTCGCTGCGGCGGAACACGATGTCATCGATCTCGCCCGCGCAGGTGATCGTGGGGTCAACCGCCAGGCTCTCGGCCATATGCGGCAGCAGGCGTTGGGCTTGGGCGTTGTAACGTTCTGCGAGGGTCATTGATTTGTCTCCGTTCTGGCGTGTTTGCTTGCACTGAGAATCGCCCTGACGGGCAGTATAATCAACTCAAATAGATCATCTTTCCCGTTTATTTACAATATGTTGAGGACATTCAAAGCGCCATGGAAGGTCTATCCGAACGCGCCTATGCAGAACGGACAGGTCTGTCGCGCGGAGCCGTGCAGAAGGCCCGCAAGAATGGCCGCTTGGTGCTGTTTGCCGATGGGTCGATCAATGCAGTGGTGTCTGATGCACGCCGCGGTGCCATGACGGATCCGGATCAACAGATACGCTCACGGGGTGGTGTTGGAGGCGTTGGCGCTGGTGGTGATGGTGGTGATGGTGATGGCGGTGCGATCAGTAGCAGCACCGCCTCTGGCCGCGGCGACAGCACATCCTATCTGAAGGCCCGCACGGCGCTGACCGTCTACCAGGCACAGGAACGGCAGCTGTCGATCCAGAAGAAAAAGGGCGTGCTGGTCGATCGCGCCCGCGCTGAGACCTTGGTGTTTCGTCTGGCCCGTCAAGAGCGGGATCTTTGGATCACCTGGCCCACGCGTGGGGCGGCCCTCATAGCCGCACAACTGTCCGCAGAGATGGAGACAGCATCCGGCAAGGCCGTAACGATCGAGACCGCGATCCTGCAAAGGGTGCTAGAAACCCATGTCCGAGAGCAGCTCGACGCCCTGGCCGACCTCAGGGTCTCGCTTGAATGATGAGGAGAACACATCTGATCTGACCGAGGGCCTCGATCTCGCCTTTGACGGCGCCGAGGATATCCTGCGCGCCTGGCGGCGGGGAATGCGGCCTGACCCTGACCTCACAGTCTCCGAATGGGCCGACAAGCATCGCAAGCTGTCCTCGCGGGCCTCAGCTGAACCCGGACAATACAGAACAGCCCGAACGCCATATCTGCGCGCCATTATGGATGCGCTGTCGCCAAACCACCCGGCCCAGCGGATCAGCTTCATGAAGGCCGCCTAGGTCGGCGCAACGGAAGCGGGCAACAACTGGATCGGCTTTGTGATCCATCACGCGCCCGGCCCCATGCTGGCGGTGCTGCCCACGGTCGAGATGGCCAAGCGCACCTCGCGCGGTCGGATCGACCCTCTGATCGAGGATAGCCCGGCGCTGAAGGAGCGCGTCCAGCCGGCGCGCTCGCGGGATGCGGGCAATTCGATGCTGTCAAAGGAGTTCCCGGGCGGCATTCTGGTGCTGACAGGGGCGAACAGCGCTACCGGCTTGCGGTCGATGCCTGCGCGCTACGTGTTTCTGGATGAGGTCGACGCTTATCCGGCTTCCGCTGACGAAGAAGGCGATCCGGTAACGCTGGCCGAGGCGCGCACCACCACCTTTGCGCATAGGCGCAAGGTGTTCATGGTCTCAACCCCAACGATCCGGGGGCTCTCTCGCATCGAGCGGGAGTTCGAGGCCAGCGATCAGCGGCGGTATTTTGTACCCTGCCCGCAGTGCGGTCATATGCAGTGGCTGCAGTTCGAGCGCCTGCGCTGGGACAAGGGGAAGCCTGAGACGGCTGCCTATGCCTGCGAGAGCTGCGAGCGCCCGATCGCCGAGCACCACAAGACGGACATGCTGGCGCGTGGGGAATGGCGCGCAACAGAGAGCAGTGCCGATCCGAACGCGATCGGCTTCCACCTCTCGGCGCTTTATTCGCCGATCGGGTGGAAGAGCTGGGAGCAGATCGCACGGGACTGGCTGGCGGCGCAGGGCTCGGACGAGATGCTGCGCGCAGCGCGCAACACGCTCCTTGGCGAGACATGGGTTGAAAGCGGGGACGCGCCGGAATGGCAGCGGCTGGCGGACCGCCGTGAGGCATTCGCCGCTCAGGTGCCCATGGGCGGGTTGTTCCTGACCGCCGGTGCTGACGTCCAGAAGGACCGCATTGAGGTCGATGTCTGGGCTTGGGGCCGCGGCCTCGAAAGCTGGCTCGTCGATCACATCGTGCTTCCGGGTGGGCCTGGAGATCCTGCCTGCTGGCAGGCGTTAACGGACCTGCTTGGCCAGACTTGGGTGCATGAGAACGGCGCCGTGATGCCGCTGGCGAAGCTGGCCATCGACACCGGCTATGAGACATCCGCCGTTTACGCCTGGGCGCGGGCCCAAGGCATTGCGCAGGTTGCACCTGTTAAAGGGCTTGAGGGCTTCAACCGCGCGACACCGGTGTCAGGGCCCACCTTCGTTGATGCGACGGTGAATGGGCGGAAGCTGAAACGAGGCGCCCGGCTCTGGACCGTGGCCACGGCCACCTTCAAGGCAGAGACCTATCGGTATCTGCGGCTAGAGCGGCCCTCCGATGAGGATCGCGCGCTGGGTGTGCCCAATCCGGCGGGCATGATCCACCTACCTGACTGGGCCGACAGCGAATGGCTGAAACAGCTCGTGGCCGAGCAATTGGTGACGATCCGCAACAAGCGCGGCTTCGCTCGCCAGGAGTGGCAGAAGATCCGCGAGCGCAATGAGGCGCTCGACACACGGGTCTATGCGCGGGCCGCAGCCTGGATTCTGGGCGCCGACCGCTTTGATGAGCGCATGTGGCGGCAGCTTGAGAAGCAGGCGGGCGTGGAGACGACGGTCATAGCCCAAGGTACTGAAGCCGAGAAATCGACCGAACCTCAAGCAGGGCGGATCGCATCGCCCCGGCGGCGCGGCTGGAAGATCAGCACGCCCAAATACATGGAATGATGAATGACCCTCGACGAGCTAAAACTCCGCCACAGCGCGCTTTTGAGCGCGCGCTACAGCGGCACGCGGTCGGTCAGCTATGACGGCAAGACGATCAATTACGGCACGGATGTTGAATTGGCCGCTGCGATCAGCGATGTCGAACGGCGCGTGGCCAAACTCGAGCGAAGCGCTGGGCGCGTGTTGCGCCCCTTTGCGGTGAAAGACCTGTGATGAACTGGCGGCAGCGCTTGGGCGCCTTCATCGGCGGATTTGACGCCGGCCAACACCACCGACGTCTGCGCGGGTTCCAAGCCACGCGCGCACATGTGAACGCGCTTATTGCAGCATCGGGCCCCGACATCACCGCCCGTGCGCGCTGGCTGGTGCGAAATAATGGCTATGCCGTGAATGCGGTGGAAAGCTGGGCGGCCAACACCGTGGGCGACGGGATCAAGCCCATCTCCAAGATCGCGGACGCTCCACGCAAGGAGAAGCTGCAGCGGCTGTGGCTGGCTTGGACCGATGAGGCCGATGCCGAGGGGCTGACGGATTTCTATGGGCTACAGCGCCGAGCCGCACGCGAAGTGTTTCTGGCAGGAGAGGTCTTTGTCCGGATCAGGCCGCGGCGGGTTGAGGACGGGCTGACGGTGCCACTTCAGCTGCAGATGCTGCCCTCGGAAATGCTGCCTCTGCATGAAACGGGCGTGGCGCGGAATGGAAACGCGATACGCCAGGGGATCGAGTTCGATCGTATCGGGCGGCGCGTCGCCTATCACTTCTTCCGCCGCCACCCAGGCGACAGCACTGATCCTGGACTGTCTGGGGAAATTGTCCGCGTGCCCGCCTCGGAGGTGATCCACGTCATCGACCCAGTCGAGGGTGGTCAGCTGCGCGGCGTGTCGAAACTGGCCCCGGCGATCGTGAAGTTGTTCCTTCTGGATCAATACGACGACGCGGAGTTGGACCGGAAAAAGGTCGCCGCGATGTACGCGATGTTCGTGACCTCACCCGCCCCAGAGAACCCGCTCGCCCCCTTGGATGATGAGGAGATGCCCGCTGGTGTGGAGATCAGCCCGGGCCAAATCGTCCGGCTGGATGCCGGCGAGGATGTCACCGTGGGGCAGCCCGCCGATAGCGGAGCAACCTACGAGCCGTTCCAGTACAGGACGCTGCTGCAAATCTCGGCTGCGCTCGGGATCCCCTACCCCTACCTCGCCAACGACATGGTGAAGGGGAACTTCTCGAACTCACGCCTGGCGCTGATCGAATTCCGCCGCCGCGTCTCAGCTTGGCAGCATTCGGTGATGGTCTATCAGCTCTGCCGCCCGGTTTATGCACGCTGGCTGGATTTGGCCGTGCTCTCCGGCGCGCTGTCCCTGCCCGGTTACGAAACCGAGCGCCCGCGCATGCTGGCCGCGAACTGGCTGCCGACGAAATGGGACTGGGTCGATCCGCTGAAAGACGCCAATGCTGAAATCGCACAGATCGAGGCTGGACTGAAATCCCGCACCCAAGCCATCGCCGAGCGGGGCTACGACGCTGAGCAGGTCGACCGCGAGATTGCGGCAGAACGGGAACGTGAGCGCGCGCTGGGCCTCGATTTCCGGCGGCCTGGCTCCCCCGCGCAGGGCGTCCAGGCCGTACCGGCCGAGGGAGAGCAACCAGAGACCGAAGATGAAGCCGATGACGCGGAAGACCGCCCGCGCCTTGACGAGGACCAAGCCTGATGCTCCATGCCCGCATTGCCGCGCGCGCTTTCAACACGCCGCTGATGGTTGAACCCACCAAGGCCATGGCGTTTCTGTCGGGGCTTGGGCCGCGCATTCTGGGACGACAGGTCGAGATTTCGGACGGCTACGCGGCACACGACAGCACGGCCGCGACACCCGCCCGCGCCAGCATTCTGGCCGGGAACCTCACCGAGCGCCTGCAGCAACATGGGGATGCGCCCTACCCGGTCGTTGACGGCATCGCGGTGATCGAGATCGCGGGCGTGCTGATCCATCGCGGGGGCTGGATCGGACAGTCCTCCGGCCAGACCAGCTATGAGGGGATCGCGGCGCAGATCGAGGCGGCCGCGCGTGATCCGTCCGTGCGGGCGGTGGCGCTCGAGATCGACAGCTTTGGCGGAGAGGTGGCGGGCGTCTTTGACCTGGCTGACCAGATCCGGGCGGTGCGCCGTAACAAGCCGGTCTGGGCGTTCGTCGCCGAGCACGCCTTTTCAGCGGGCTATGCGCTGGCCTCTCAGGCCGACCGCATCCTGCTGCCGCGCACCGGCGCCGTCGGCAGTATCGGCGTGGTGGTGATGCATGCAGATCTGAGCGGTCAGCTCGATCAGGACGGCGTGCGCGTCACGCTGGTCCATTCCGGACAGCACAAGATCGACGGCAACCCCTACGAGCCGCTGCCCGGATCGGTCCGCGACGATATCCAGCGCGAGATTGATGTGCTGCGGTTCCTCTTTACTGAGACTGTCGCCGCGGGCCGCGCCGGGCGTCTGACCCAAGACGCCGCGCTGGCGACCGAAGCCGCGACCTATCGCGGGACGGGTGCCGTGAGCGCAGGCTTGGCAGATGAGGTGATCGACCTCACCCGGGGCTTTGCCCGCTTTCGCAAGAGCTTATCCGCCCCATCGCCCACCGCGCGGCAGCCGCGCGCAACCTATCCCCGAGAAAAGGAGGTCGCCATGAGCGCCACAACTGACGCCACTGAGGTAAATACGGAAGCCGCTGGCAACGAAGAACCCGTCCTAGAGAGCACGGCTGAAGAAGACGCGCAGAAAGACGAACAAAGCGTGGAACAGGAAGACCCTGCGCCAGCGGCAACAGCTTCGCCAATCCCCCCAACAGCCGCTGCACAGCCCAGCAATCTGGCAGAGCTCTCAGTTCAGCTTCGCGAGGCAGCTGCCGAAATTGCCGAGATCGCGGCGCAAGCCGGCCGCCTTGGCATCGCGATCGATGCCGCGAAGGCGCTGCGCGACGGCACAGCGCCAGAAGCCCTGCGCAAATTGGTCCTTCAGCGCGCCTCTGCAGCCGCAGATGCACGCGACATCGTTGCCGCGCCACCTTCGCCCATTCTCCCCAAATCCGCGGAAAGCCCGATTGTGGCTGCCGCGAAGAAGGCTGCCTCGGCGGGCAGCAGGGACTAAACCGCTCTCCCCAAAAGCTGCCGCCGACCTGATCCCCCGCCGCTCCTCCCCGGCGGGGGATTTTTTTTGAACCCCAATCCTTCGGAGATTGCCATGTCCGTTCTGACCCAACCGCCCACCATGGGCGATGTGCTCAAATACGAGCTGAACCCCAACTTCACCCGCGAAACCGTTACCCTTCTTGCCGGGACCAACTATCCCGTCGGCGCCGTACTTGGCCGCATCACCGCGAGCGGCAAAATGAAGCTCAGCACCGCTACTGGCACCGACGGCGCGCAGAACGCGTCTGCCGTCCTGCTCTATGCGACTGATGCCACCGCAGCGGATGCGACGGGAATCGTCGTGGTGCGCGGCCCTGCTATCGTCTCGAAGGCGGCCTTGGTCTTTGACGCCAGCGTCGATGACGCTGCGAAGACGGCCGCCAAGCGCGCCCAGTTGACCGCGCTCGGCATCATCCCGCGCGACGCCGCCTAATCCGGCGGATCGCCCGTTTTCTCCGTCGCGCATTCGCGCGTCACCCCTCATTCCCCGGAGTTCCACATGACCATCACGCGCAACCCGTTTGACGCGGGCGGCTATTCGCTCGCCGAGATGACGCAGGCCATCAACATCCTGCCCAATCTCTACACCCGCCTCGGCCAGATCGGCCTGTTTCGCTTTGAAGGCGTCACGCAACGTTCCATTGTCATCGAACAGCGCGAAGGCGTCCTCAGCCTCCTGCCCTCGGTGCCGCTGGGTGCGCCCGCCACGGTGGGCAATCGGGAAGCCCGCTCAATGCGCAGCTTCGCGCTTCCCTGGATCCCGCATGACGATGTGATCTTGCCCGCCGACATTCAGGGCATGCCCGCGCTGGGCCTGTCGGATGCGGCTGATCCGCTCGTCGAGGTGATGAACCGCAAGCTGACGCTGATGCGCCGCAAGCATGCCCAAACCCGCGAATACATGGAGATGAATGCGCTCCGCGGCATCGTGAAGGACGGGGCCGGCACCACGCTTTACGATTACTTTGTCGAGTTCGGCCTGGAGAAGATCTCGGTCGACTTCGTCTTTGGCACCGCAGGAACGAATGTGCAGGGCAAGGTCCGAACCGTCTTGCGCGGGATTGAGGACAGCCTTCTGGGCGAGACCATGACCACGGCCCATGCGCTCGTGAGCTCGGAGTTCTTCGACAAGCTGATCAGCCATCCCAAGACCGAAGAGGCCTACAAATTCTTTTCGGCCACGGGTGGCCAGCCGCTGCGCGAAGACATGCGCCGCGCCTTCCCCTTCGCCGGCATCCTCTTCGAGGAATACAACGGCTCTGTCACGCTCTCAAACGGCACCTCGGAGCGGCTGATCCCAGCGGGCGAGGGCATCGCCTTCCCGCTTGGCACCTTCGACACCTTCACCACTTATGGCGGACCGGCGAACCTGCTGGAAACCGCCAACACTGTCGGCCTGCCACTTTACGCACGGCAGATGATGGACACCAAGGGGCGCTGGATCGATCTCATGACCGAGGCCTCGATCCTGCCGGTCAACAAGCGCCCTCGGTTGGCCATCCGGATCTTCAGCTCGAACTGAGGTGATGGAGACATGACGGCCTTTGCCCTGGCCCTCGATCTGCTCTTCGCTGATCCGAACCTCGCCCATGAGGCCTGGCATCGCGACAGCGAAGGGCAGTTCACCCGTATCCGCATCATCATGCGTCGCAATGATGATGTGACCGCATTCGGGGCCGCGCGTCTGGTGTCAGAGACCATGCGCTTTGATGTACGCGTCTCGGAGCTCCCCGTGCCTCGCCCCGATGAGCAGATCCTCATTGGCTTTGAGACCTTCCTGATCCAGGGCGAGCCGATCCGCGATCGCGAAAGACTGATCTGGACCATTGAGGCCACGCCTGCATGAAGCTCGATCTCTCCGTCTCCGGCGACATCGTCACCGCGATGCGCGCCGAAGTCCTCGCTGGCGAAAAGGCCGTTACAGCTGCCATGCGTGCGGCGGGCAACGATCTTAAATCCAACTGGCGCGCCCAGATCACGCGCGCCCGCCTCGGCCAGCGGCTTGCCAACACGATCAGGTCCAAAACCTATCCTGCGGCGGGCGAAAGCCTGGAAGCGGCCGCGCTCATTTGGTCCAACGCACCCCAGATCATCGGGGCGCATGACACTGGCCCCTTGATCCGGTCGAAAGACGGGTTCTGGCTTACCATCCCAACGCCAGCGGCCGGCAAAGGCACGCGCGGCAAGGCGCTCACACCGGGCGAATGGGAGAAACGGCGTGGTCTGCGCCTTCGGTTTGTCTATCGGCGGGGAGGACCAAGTTTGCTGGTCGCCGATGGTCGGCTGAACAGTCGCGGGCTGGGTGTGGCCTCTCGGTCGAAAACCGGGCGCCGCAAAGCAACCGTGCCCATCTTCCTCCTGGTGCCGCAGGTGAAGCTGTCGAAACGGCTTAATCTCGCACGGGACGCCGAACGGGCGCAGGCTGCGATACCGGGGCTGATCATTTCTGGATGGGTTGACGGTAAGCTGGGGTGAAAGCTGGCTTAGTACCCAGCTTCCCTTTGATGTCGCACCGCGAGAACGACGGCACTGTCGGCTTCCAACCGGTAAAGGGCAGCGTAACCGCTGCCGCCAAAGGTGATGAACCACTCACGAAACTCTGGATCCATGTCCCCATGGGCCGCCCTGCTGCAGGCTGATCACGCAGGATTTGCATCCCCTCTCGGATCGCCCTTGCGGCACGGCGTGCAGCGTCCGGGTTCTTTTCGGCTAGAAACTTGTAGAGCCTCTCAACATCCCGCAGCGCAGCGGGAGACCAGATCAATTGTGGCATTGAGGAATATCTGCCTGTTCACCGGCTTCGAGCTTGGCAAGTCACGCGTCGGCTTCCTCATGCGTCACATGCTGGCCCGTTGCCTGATATTCCTGCCATGCCGCAATGCCAGCTTGGCGGAAGGCTTCGCGCGCCTCTTCGCGGGACAGGAACTGCGCAACAGCTTCGCGGAGCATCCAGTGCGTGGAGCGATCCCGGGCGTCCGCAAGCCGCCTAAGGCGGTCACGTGTGTCTTGGTCGAGCTTCACGGCGATGGGGCGCACAGCATTCATAGGGTGAGTCCTTGTGAGTATTAGCAGGTATTACCCTCGCACTTTCTTGGCGTCGATAACACACACGAATTCACCATTAGGCCCCTCCATGCCCACCCAACGCGAAACCATCCTGACCGCCCTGGCGGACCTGCTAAGGACGATCCCGCATGTGCCTGTTCTGCGCGGAGAAGTTCTGCCGGAACGCATCCCGCCCGCAGGTCTCATGATCCTGCGCGATGGCACCCCAGGCGAACCAGGCGTGACGTTGTCGCCGCTGACCTATCATTTTCAGCATCGCGCTGAACTCGAGATGATCGTGCAATCGGCAACGGATCGGGACGCCTTTTTCGACGCACTTGTCGCTCAGGTCGGTGCTGTGATCGCCGCGGACCGGACTTTGCGGGATCTATGCGACTGGGTCGAGCCGGAAGCTGCTGAACCTGTCGATCTACCAGTTGAGGGGGCCGCCTCTCTGAAAGCCGGGATCATTCCGATCACCCTTCACTACGCGACCAGTGACGCGCTGGGCTAACGAGACCAATTCAAGGAGTAACACCATGGCACGAGCCCAAGGGGCGCGGGCGCAAATGGCGCTTGCGTTCGAAACGACATACGGCACGCCGCCCGCGAGCGGCTACACCAAGATGCCCTTTGCCAGCACGACACTGGGAGCCGAGCAACCGTTGCAGGCCTCAGAACTCTTGGGCTATGGCCGCGATCCGCAGGCGCCTATCAAGGATGCGGTGACAGCGGATGGCGATGTGGTGACCCCGATCGATGTCGAGGCATTTGGCTTCTGGCTGAAGGCCGCTTTTGGCGCACCCACCACAACGGATACCAATGCCCCCTACACGCACGAGTTTCACTCGGGAAACTGGGCGCTGCCGAGCTTCTCGATTGAGACCGGGATGCCCGAGGTGCCGCGCTATGCGATGTATTCCGGCTGTATGGTGGACAGCCTGAACTGGCAGATGGCGCGCTCAGGGTTGCTGACGGCAACGGCCAGTATCGTGGCACAGGGCGAGGCCATCGCCACGACCAGTGCGGCAGGGACGCCTGCTAACATCGCGCTGAAACGCTTTGGCCACTTTAACGGCGCCATCACGCGGAATGGCGCCAACATCGGCAATGTCGTCTCTGCCGACCTGACCTATGCCAACAATCTCGACCGGATCGAGACCATCCGGGCCGATGGTAAGATCGACGGCGCGGACCCGTCCATCGCGGCGCTGACCGGCAATGTTGTCGCGCGATTAGCGGACCAGACGCTCGTGACCCAGGCGATCAACGGCGAGGCCTGCGAGTTGGAGTTTTCCTACACGCTGCCAACCGGCGAGAGCCTGACCGTTACGGCCCATGCTGTTTACCTTCCACGCCCGCGGATCGAGATCTCGGGCCCGCAAGGTGTACAGGCCACCTTTGATTGGCAGGCGGCCAGCGAACCCGTGGTGGGTCGTATGTGCACCGTCACCCTGACCAATGACCGTGAGGTTTACTGACCATGCTGCGCCTGAACCTCTCCGCCGAGCCCCGCTGGCTTGATCTTGGCCACGGCATCCGCCTGCTGGTGGAGCCGCTGACCACCGCCATCATGTTGGCAGCACGGACCGATCCGACGATCATCGCAGCAGCAGCGGATGCCGAAGGCAGCGCCTCCAACGACGACCTTGCGCGCATCGTCGCAAAGGCCGTGGCGCGCATCGTGGTAAAAGACTGGGAGGGCGTCGGCGACGAGGACGGCAAACTGCTGCCTCTGACGCCTGACGGCATCGACGCCCTGCTGGAGCTCTGGCCGATCTTCGAGGCGTTTCAGACCAAATACATCGCGAGCGCGCTCATTCTGGACGCGGAAAAAAACGCCTGACCGCTCTCGCCGACTGGGAATTCGGCAGGGGCGGTGACTATTGCGCGGCGTGCCCCTCTATGTGCGCGGAATGCCCACGGACCCAGCACAAACCTCTCACCCTGGAAGGCTGGCAGGTCTGGGATCTGGTCCAGCGCCTCGGCGGACAGGTGCGCGTTGCCGGCGGCATGAGCGGAGGAGCGGTCTTGGGCTGGGACATGGGTGCGGCCTTACAACTCGGGGCAGCCCTTGGGCTTTCGCCCCTAACCATCGCAGAACTGCTGCCGCCCATCGAGGCGGTGATGGTGCGCAAGACAAACGAACGAACTAGTTCAGGCGGCCTCGAGGGGGTTGATGCCTGAGACGTCAATTGTCTCGCGAGCGCGTGCCAAATCCCAAGCGCGTTGCAGGTTCATCCAGTACTCTGGCGTCGTTGAGAAAAACCGGGCAAGCCGCATCGCCGTATCCACTGTTATGGCGGTTTGGCCTTTTACAAGGCGCTCAATCCGGGTGCGCGGCACACCAAGCTTTGCAGCAAGGGTAATGGCGCTCATCTCAAGCGGCGCCAAATACAGCTCAGCCAAGACGTCGCCGGTATGGGATGGGTTGGTCATGAGGCTCATGTCAGGCCCTCCTAGTGATAGTCCACGATCTCAACCTCGGCAGGTCCTTGATCGGTCCAAATAAAACAGATGCGCCATTGTCCATTAATGCGCACCGAGTGTTGTCCTGTCCGGTTGCCACTTAGGGCTTCAAGATGATTGCCCGGCGGAAACCGTAAATCTTCAAGCACGACGGCGGCATCCAATGCTGAAAGTATAGCGCGCGTGCGTTTTATGATGTCCGCTGGAAAGCCTTTGCCAAACTGGTCCTGTACGGCTCCAGCGGCCAGCTTTCCTCTTGTGCTAACAATCATGAACCTAAATGTATCATATCGTGATACATCTTGCAAGGACCCAGTATGGCTGAAAAACGTGTTTCCGTCCGCCTCTCCGCGAGTGGCGGGCGCCAGGTGCGCGCCGAGCTGGAAGGCGTCGGCGAGGCAGGCACCCGCGGCATGGGGCGTCTGAGCCGTGAATTGGACCAGGCCAATGCGCGCATGGCGGCTTTTGCGCGTAGGGCCCGGATTGCGGCGACTGCTGCCGCCACGGCGCTTGCGACCGCTGGCGTTGCGATGACCCGCTCGACGGTCGCGGCCGCCAACGAGATCGGCCAGCTTTCTCAGGTTGCCACTGCCAACCCCGAGGTCTTCCAGCGCTGGTCGGCGGCCTCGGCCACGGTGGGGATCGAGCAAGAAAAGCTGGCCGATATCCTGAAGGACGTGAACGACCGCGTGGGGGATTTCCTGCAGACGGGCGGCGGGCCGATGGCGGATTTCTTCGAGAACATCGCGCCAAGGGTTGGGGTGACGGCCGACCAGTTCGCACGGCTTTCCGGGCCAGAGGCGCTTCAGCTCTATATCGACAGCCTCGAGCGCGCGGGCGTTAGCCAACAGGAGATGACCTTCTATCTCGAGGCCATGGCGTCTGACACAACGCGGCTGATCCCGCTACTGCAAAACGGCGGGGCAGAGATGACCCGGCTCGGGGCACAGGCACAGGCGCTTGGCGCTGTGCTCGACGCTGATGCCATCGCAGCCATGCGCCGGACGGAACTCGCGCTGGTCAACATCGGCCAGGTATTCACCGGCGTTCGCAACCGGATTGCCGTGGCGCTCGCCCCGTCGCTGGAGGCAGTGGCCAATGCGTTTGTCGCCCTTGCGTCCAGTACCAGCCCGATCAGCCGGGCTTTTGACACGGTGCTGAGCAACCTTGATCGCCTGGCCATCTACGCCGGGACCTTTGCCACCTTCCTCGCCGGCCGCTGGGTAGCTGCCATGGCGATAGCCGCTCTCTCTGTTCGTGGGCTCGCCACCACGCTGGTGGTCCTGAAAGGCGCGTTGATCCGCACCGGCATCGGCGCCCTCATCGTGGGCGCAGGCGAGCTGGTTTATTGGTTCACCCGGTTGGCCTCCGGCGCAGGCGGCTTCGGCGAGGCCATGGGCCTCTTGAATGACGTCGCGGTCGCGGTCTGGGACCGGATCAAGATGGGGACATCAAGCGCCGGGGCCGCGGCCACGGCGATGTTCTACGATCTCAAGGCCGATGCCGCTTCCGGCATGGCCGGGGCTATCGAGAGTGTTGTGGCTTTTGGCAACACGACCGCCAACACCTTCGAGGGCGCGCTTCTTGCCGTCCGCGAGATCTGGTCGCGTCTGCCAGATGTGATCGGGGATCTCGTCTTCTCGGCCGCCAACCGCATGCTCGACGGGATCGAGGCTATGCTGAACGGCGCCATCGCCCGGATCGATGCCTTCACGGGACGCATCCGCGATGCGCTTGCTGCAGTGGGCATCGAGACCACCTTTGGTCAGATCGGTGAAATTAATCTCGGTGACATCCCCAACCCCTTCGCAGGCGCCTCCGCAGATGCCCGAACGGCTGCGGCAGAGGCATTTCGGCGCGCCTTCGAGGACAACCCGCTCTCGGCCCCTGACCTTGGGCTCGACGCAATCGCCGCCGAGGCGCTGGCCACTGCGAACACCTACCGTCAGGCGGCTAGCGATCTCGCCAATGGCGCGACAGCCCCGCTGACCTCCTGGGGCGCGCTTCGCGACGCCGTTGCGGGCACCGGGGAAGAAGGCGCGGCGGCGCTGGATGAGGCGGCTGTCTCAGCAGATCGGCTGTCGGATGCCATGGGGCGCGCGGGAGGGGCTGCGGGCAGCGCCGGGGATCGGATCGCCACCGGTTGGCGTGCAGTGTCGGAGTCTCTTCAAGCCTATGCAACGGATGCGCTGAACTGGGGCAAAGGCCTCGGCGAAACCCTGACAGGCGCGTTCAGTGGCGCGGAAAGTGCGTTCCGAAGCTTCGTTGAGACCGGCAAGTTCGACTTCAAGGGCCTCGTGCGCTCGATCCTGGCGGACCTCGCGGTCCTGTCATTCAAGCGCGCGGTTCTGGGGCCCATCGCCTCGGCACTCTCGGGCATTTTTGGCGGCGGCTCCGTCACGGCGGCGGTCTCGCATGCGGGTGGTATTGTCGGATTGTCGGGACACAGTCGCTCGGTACCAGCGATGGCCTTCACGGGGGCGCCGAGGATGCATTCCGGCGGTTGGGCGGGTCTGCGCCCTGACGAAGTTCCGACGATACTGCAGCGCGGGGAACGGGTGCTGAACCGGCGCGAGGCGGCTGGGTATGTACGTGGTGCCAGCGCTGGCACCGGCGTGACCGTGAACATCGACGCGCGTGGGGCACAGATGGGCGTGGCCGAGCAGATCGACGCGCGCCTTCGTGCGGCCATCCCGGAAATCGCCCGCATCGCGAAGGAAAGCGTGGCCGATGGGCGGCGGCGGGGTCAGGTGATCTGAGATGGCCATTCCTGTCTTGCCCCTGACGCTCGTGTCCTCGCTCGAGCGGAGGCTGATTACGTCTGTGGCCGAGGCGCGCTCGCCCTTTACCGGCACATCCCAGATCCAGGACTGGGGTGCCTCCTGGTGGGAATACCAGATCGAGATGGCGGTGACCCAAGGGGCTAATGCTCGGCGGCTTTCGGCCTTCTTCACCGCCCTTGGTGGATTGCGCGGCCGGTTCCTCTTCCCCGATCCCTCGATCGAGGTGCCGGTGGCGGCGGGCAATCCTTACGTGACCGAAGTGCAAGCTGCGGGAGCCTCCACCTTGCGCACGGCTGGTTGGGGACTTGGCCTTCGCGCGGGGGATTTCTTCCAACTGGGCTCGGATGCCACCACGCGGCTTTATCAGTTGACGGCGGATGTAACGCCTTTGGGCAGCGAGGCGACGCTCACCTTCGTGCCGCCGCTTCGGGCTTCCGTGCCGATCGGCACGCTGCTCGGCCTTGATGATCCGTCAGTCCTGTTGCGGCTGACGGCCCCGGTCCCCTCGGTCATCGGTCGTGCGGATCAGCACCGCTTCACGATCTCAGCGCGGGAGGCAGTCTGATGAGACGTGATCTGACCGTCGCCTTCGCAACTGCGTTGGCAGATCAAAGCCTCAGGCCCGTCATTTTCTTTGAGGGCAGGTTCGCCACGGGCTGGGTGCGTATCTGGTCGGGGCTGGGAGAGGTCAGTTGGAACGACCAAAGCTGGGCGGGGGCTGGGTCACTTCTGGGCCTCGGCTCGCTCGATGAAACCGGCGAGGTTGTGGCCGGCGGCACGGCCGTCTCGCTTTCCGGCGTGCCGCTGGATCTCGTACAGATGGCCATCGAGGAAGCGCGCCAAGGCCTGCCGGGCCGCATCTGGCTGGGACTTCTGGCCGAGAATGGCAGCATCATCGCCGATCCGGTTCAGGCCTTTTCGGGTCGGCTTGATGTTCCCGAAATCAAGGATGACGCCGACACCTGCACGATCACTATCAGTTATGAGAGCCGTCTGATCGATCTCACCGTGGCGCGGACCTGGCGCTACACCCATGAAAGCCAGCAGGTCTTGTTCTCCGGCGATCTCGGTTTTGAGTACGTCACAGCGATCCAGGATCGCGAAATCACCTGGGGGCGCGGATGATGCTCCCCCGCGTTGACCACTGGGAACGCCTGCTTGCAGCAGCGATCGATACCGCCCGCGCGCGTCCTTTCGTTTGGGGCGTGCATGACTGCCCGACCTTTGCCTTCGAGACGCGCATGATCCTGACTGGCGGTGAGGATGTCGCGTCCCTTTGGCGCGGGCGCTACACCACCGCGCTAGGCGGCGCGCGTGTAATGCGCCGTCTGGGCTGGTCCTCGCTAGAGGAGATGGGTTGTGCGCTCTTGGGTGAGCCACGCCCGGCCGTGCTTCTCGCTGGGCGCGGTGACATCGTTCTGGCCCACACCGGTCTTGGGTTCGGTATCTGCATTGGGGCCAGCGCCGTCGGCATGGCGCCCGCGGGCCTCGTGACCGTGCCGCTGACCTCTTGCCGGCTTGCCTGGCTCATCTGAACTCGGATCCACTCCATGCCCTTCATCGTGACAGCCGTCACCGCGATCGCGGGGGCGATCAGCGGCGTATTGGCTGCAGGCGGAATTGGTGCGGCACTTCTGCGGATCGGCGGCACGCTTCTGCTGTCCTACGCGGCGCAGGCCCTGATGCCAAAGCCACAGACCACGATGCAGCCGCGGACGGTGACGATCCGCGAGCCCGTCGTGCCGCGCGATCTCGTCTATGGCCGCACCCGCAAAGGTGGGGTGATTGTCTTCCTGCACTCCTCGGGGTCGGACAACAAATACCTCGATCTGGTGATCGTGTTGGCCACGCATCGGGTCAAATCAATCGGCGCCATCTATTTTGAGGGCGAAGTGGCGGTGAATGCCGCAGGCGTGGCTCAAGGCCGCTGGGCCGGAAAGGTTCTCGTCGAAAAGAAACTCGGTGCCGCCAACCAGACCGCCTTTGCGGGCCTCAAGGCAGCGTTGCCCGACAAATGGACGGAAAACCACCGACTTCGAGGCTGTGCGGCTATTCGGCTGCGGCTGACCTATGATCAGAACGCCTTTCCGGGCGGTATCCCAAACATCACGGTGGACTTGGAGGGCAAGGACGACATCTGGGATCCGCGGACGCAAACCGCAGGCTATTCGGAAAACCCCGCGCTTTGTCTTGCCGACTATATGGCCAACCCGACCTGGGGCATCGGGGCGCGCATTGGCCAGCCAGACGGCATTGATGAACTGTCCTTGGTCGAGGCGGCGAACATCTGCGACGAGGCTGTTCCCCTTGCAGGCGGTGGGTCGGAGCCGCGCTATGCCTGCAATGGGGTTATCACCCTCTCTGAGGTCCCGAAGACGATCATCGAGGGAATGCTCTCCAGCTTCGCAGGCCGCTGCGCCTTCTCGAGCGGGTCCTGGCGCATCCACGCGGGGGCCTGGCGCGCGCCGGACGTCGCTTTAACCTCAGACCATGTCCGCGAGGGCGGGCTGACCCTCGCCACGCGCGTGACGATGTCGTCGAACTTCAACGGCGTGCGAGGGCAGTTCGTCAGCCCCGAGAACGATTGGCAGCCGGATGACTTCCCGGCCTATTCGAGCGCTGTATATGTGGCTGAGGACGGTGGTGAACAAAAGTGGCGCGACATCTCGCTGCCCTTCACGATCTCCGCCGCCATGGCCCAGCGGCTTGCGAAAATCGAGCTTGAACGCGCGCGTCGGCAGATGACGGTGCGGCTCTCGGGCAAGCTCTCAGCTTGGGCGGCCACCGTCGGCGATGTGGTCACGCTCTCCTATGCGCGCTGGGGCTTTGCCGCGAAACCCTTCGAGGTGCATGGGGTCAGCCTTGATCTGACGGCCTCGGGCGATGGGGCGCTGCTCCTGCCGGAACTCGTGCTGCGCGAGACCTCGCCCTTGGTCTATGACTGGTCGGCGTCCGAGCAGCAAATCTACGCAGCTGCCCCGCGCACCGCGCTGCCCAATGCCTATGACATCCCAGCACCCGGCGCGCCGCAGGTCACCGAGGACCTCTATGTCACTCGGGACGGTGGTGGGCTGAAGGTTCTGGCAAAGATCAGCTGGGAAGCCGCGCCTTCAGGATTTGTTGCGGCCTATCAGTTGCAAGGTAAACTGGCGGGCGCGGCCGACTGGGTCGACTATGGCCGGACGGATGGTTTGGCCCTCGATATCCGTGACATTGCGCCGGGTGCTTGGGCGTTCCGCGTCAAAGCGATCTCAGTTCTGGGCGTCTCCTCGCCCTGGCAGGAGACAGCGGTCGAAATCCTCGGGCTCACCGCGCCTCCAGCGCAGCTCGAGAATGTGACCCTGCAAACGGCGGGCGGCCTCGCGATCCTGAAATGGTCCCGCTCGGTGGATCCCGATGTACGGGTCGGTGGTAACATCGTGATCCGGCATTCCAAGGAGGCAACGGCCACCTGGGCCGACAGCTATTCGATGGACCGGGTCTCGGGTGGAGAGGCCATCGCCGTCGTGCCGCTCAAACCCGGCACCTATCTGGTGCGAGCTGAAGACAGTGGTGGGCGCGCTGGGCTTGAGACACGCGTTACGACCAAGGGCGCACAGGTACTGGCCTTTTCGACTTTGGACTTCCTGCAAGCCGATCCCGGCTTTGTCGGCTCGAAAGCTGGGCTTCAGGTCACAGGGTCAACCCTGACCCTTGCCACTGAGACTACGAATGGCGTGACGCAGGTGACAGCGCTGGACGGACAATACGTTTTCGCCGCGGGGCTCGATCTCGGTGCCGTGAAACGCGTGCGGCTGCGCTCAGAAATTGGCCTGGCGGCGCTGGCCCTCAACGACCGGATCGATGCGCGCACGGCCTTGATGGACATATGGGCCGATTTTGACGGCTCGGCCGGCGCGGAAATCGATGTGCTCTTTGAAATCCGAGAAACCGATGACGATCCGGCCGCATCGCCGAACTGGGGGCCATGGGGCCGCCTTGACAACCATGAAATCGAGGCCCGCGCAGTCGAAGCACGGGCATTTTTCACGACGAAAGACGCGTCCTATACGCCCATCGTCAACCAACTGCGGCTTTATGCCGATGAGGTCGCCTGATGACGCAAACCGCCAGCTTCACGATTGCGAACGATGCGGGCGCCGCCGTACGCGCGCGGATCAACGAGGTGATCGCGGCGCTTCAATCGACAAGTTCTGGGGCCTCGGCACCGAGCGCAGCTGTCGCGGGCATGCTATGGGTCGACACCTCGGTCTCGCCGCCAGTCTTGCGCCGAAGGAACGCAACGAACACCGGGTGGGATGTTTTGCTTGATGCAGCAGACAATCTGGCGGGGCTCACGAACAAGACGGTTGCAAGGACAAACCTCGGGCTCGGCACGATGGCGACCAAGTCGGCGGCGGATTATGACGCGGCGATCGCGGCAAAAGCAGCGCTGTCCGGCGCAACCTTCACCGGCGTCGTGACCGCTCCGAACTTTGTCTCATCCTCTGACGCCCGCCTGAAATCTGATGTCGAAACCATTGCCGATGCGCTGGCCGTGATTGGCGCCCTACGTGGGGTGCGCTTCACTATGGATGGCGCGCGCCAGATCGGCGTCATTGCGCAAGAGATTGAGGCAGTCCTGCCCGAGGTGGTGCGGGTGGACGCTGAGACCGATCAGCTCTCTGTCGCTTACGGCAACATCACCGGCCTTCTGATTGAGGCCGTCAAGGAACTGACCGCCCGCGTGGCGAAACTAGAGGAGGCGCACCCATGAATAGCGATGGGTTCATCGACATGATCAACACATTCTTCGGCGGGGCGGTGACCACGCTGATCGGCGCCTTTACAGGACGGCTGATGTGGCATTCAGGAGAAGTGAAGCTCGGCAACCGCCGCTTCTTCGGCAAGGAGCTTCTCTGGGAAATCCCCGTTGCCGTCGGCATGGCGCTGATCGGAGAGGCGGCGGCGCGTTACATCGGCCTGTCGCAGCCGGTCTCGACTGGATTTGTGGCAACGCTCGCCTATCTCGGGCCCCGCGGGGCGGAAGCGCTGCTGGCCGCCTGGCTTTGCCGCAAGAAGTAACCCGCCCACCACTCACAGAAATCCTGCACGCCATCCCGTCTCCGGGGCGGCGTTTTGCATTGCATAGGAGACGACCATGACGCCGTTTGATATCGCCCGCAGCTACATTGGTACGACCGAGGGACCGGGCCCCGAGGACAACCCCGTCATCTTAGAAATGTACGCCTCGGTTGGCCACGACTGGGTCGAGCATGATAGTGTTGCCTGGTGCGCAGCTTTTGTCGGGCACTGTCTTGAGCGGGCCGGGCTCCGCTCGACCCGCAAGCTGACGGCGCGCTCTTATCTCAACTGGGGCATCCCCATTGAGGTTGCCGACGCCCAGCAGGGTGACATAGGCGTAATCCCTCGTGGGTCCTCCAGCTGGCAGGGCCATGTATTCTTCATCGACCGGATTGAGGGACCTTGGATCTGGGGCCTCGGGGGCAACCAAAACGACGCGGTTAATGTGAAGCGCTACCCGGTCTCTAAGCTCCTCGGAGTGCGCCGCGCGGGAAACGCGACCAGTAGCGCCACTATTTCCATACGCGACGTGCAAGTACGCCTCCGGTCGCTTGGATACCATGAGGTTGGTCAAGTGGACGGCAAGATTGGCCCGCGGACCCGCGGAGCCATCCTTGTCTTCCGAGATGATAACGGTCTCCCACTTGTGCCGACCATCGATGTTGCCCTGACCGAGGCACTGGAAACTGCCGCTCCTCGCGAAATCGCCCCCGAACGGGCTTCCGGTGTCCCCACGGATAGCCGGATCATGACGGCGGCCAATGCACAGATCGGTCTGGGCGTGATTGGTGCTGCAGGCTCGATCGGCAGCCAGATTGCACCGGCGTTGGTCGAAGCTGAACAGGCGCGCGATATAGCCGGGCGCGTGTTCACCTTGGTCGGGCTGGAAAGCTGGCTCTCCATCGCCTTACCGTGGATCGGCGCGGCTGTGTTCATTAGCGTCGTCATCTATGCGCTCCGCGCGAAGGCGGCCCGGATCGATGACCATCGCTCGGGGAAAACACCATGACCCGGGTATTGATCGTAATCTCCTGCCTTGCAGGGGGTGATCTGCCTGACTGTGGTAGCGGCATCAGCACAATGCGCTTTCCAGACTTCACCGCCCGCGAAGATGCCGCTGTACGCATGCATGATCACATGCAGGCCGTCGCCGATGTGCGCGAACAAATCGTGCTGCTGCTCGAAACACGCTGCATCGCCCTCTCAGTGGGCGCCCCAACATGACTACCATCCTCACCACGCTGTTCGCGGGCCTTGGTCGTCGCTTCGCCTATTGGGGCGCGATTATTGCTGCCACAGGCACCGCCGTCTGGATCCTAATCCACCAGGGCCGGCTTGCCGCGAAGGCCGAGCTCGCCATCCGCCGCGCGGACGCCCGTATCCGCGCGCTCCAATCTTCCAAGGACATCCGCCATGACGTTCAAAACGCTGATCGCGCTGATCTTGAGCGCCGGGCTGACCGCTGGATGCGCGATTGACCCGCGGAGTTTGCGGGACGAGTGCGATTGGGCCGAGCCGATCCGTCCGTCCCGTCAGGATGTGCTGAGCGATAACACCTTGGCCCAGATTGTCGCCCATAACGAGATCGGTGCGCGACTTTGCGGGTGGCAGCCATGACGGTGGCCACCTTGAGCGAAGGTCCCGCCATTCTCATTGGCTACGCCTGGCGACTGCACATTGAGGCAGAAGCACCGGTCTTTACCGAGGGTGCAAGCTATGCTGGCCATCTGCGCCTCAAGCCCAGTGATCCAACGCTGCTCGCAGAGCTGTCCAGCGCTGATGGCGGGATAGCACGTATCACCGACACGGTGTTGGAACTGTCTTTGACCCCGTCCCAAACCGCAGCGCTCACGCCCGGCCACATGGTGCTGGATTTGGTGCGCACCGATCTCGAACCAGACCTGCACTTAGGCTTTCTTCTCGAAGTCCCCGTGATGCTGCCGGTGACGCGGGGGCTGAGACCATGAGCGAAGTGATCCGGCAAACAGGCCCGATCATGATCACAGCCCCCATCAAGGTGCGCGTCGTCACTGGACCCTTCCGCCTTCGCCTTGGCGGTCAGCCCGGACCGCAAGGGGCAACGGGCCCGCAAGGCGACAAGGGCGATCAAGGTGATCCAGGCATCACAATCCTGCCCGCCGACACCCCCATCAATGGAGGATTTTTCTGATGGCCAATACGATTCAGCTTAAACGCCGCGTCTCCGGCGTGGCAGGTGCGCCCGCTGCACTGAAATCGGGAGAACTTGCCCACAACGAGGTCGACAACACGGTCTATGCCGGCAAGGGCGACGACGGGGCTGGCAATGCCACATCGATTGTCCCGATTGCGGGTACGGGCGGCTTTCTGGCGCTCACCGGCACCCAGACTATTGGTGGGGCCAAGACTTTTTCGCTCGTTCCGAAGTCTAGCCAGGATGCCAGCGGCGGAACCGACCTTGTCCGCAAGTCCCAACTCGACAGCCTGTTAGCCGCCAAGGCGCCGTTGGCTTCGCCTGCGCTGACAGGATCGCCCACAGCACCAACAGCGGTTGCGGGAACGAACTCGACACAGATTGCAACGACAGCCTTCGTCAATGAGGCCATTGCCGGCTTTGGCGCCGGAGACATGGCAAAATCCATCTATGACACAGACAATGATGGCAAGGTCGATGCGGCGGAAGTTGCAGATGCAGCACCCTGGTCTGGGATCACGGGTAAGCCCACGAGTTTTACGCCCTCCAGCCATGGTCATTCGATTGCACAGGTAACGGGGCTGCAAACAGCGCTCGATGCCAAGGCGCCGCTTGTATCACCTGCGCTGACAGGATCGCCGACGGCTCCGACGGCAACGACCGGCACGAACACCACCCAGATCGCAACAACAGCTTTTGTAGCCGCCGCGTTCGGGGCGCTGATTGATGCCGCTCCCGGCGCCATGGACACGCTAAACGAATTGGCGGCAGCCCTCGGCGATGATCCGAACTTCGCAACGACCGTGACCAATGCTCTAGCAGGCAAACTCTCCGCGGCATCGAACCTGTCTGATGTAGCGAACAAGGCGACAGCGCGCTCGAACCTCGGACTGGGCTCCATGGCCACGCAAAACGCAAATGCCGTCGCCATCACGGGTGGCACAATCAACGGCATCACCCTGGATGGCGGGACATTTTGATCATGGCCAATACGCTTCTTCTGAAACGCACGACAGTCGCGGGCCGGGTGCCGACAGCGGCGCAACTTGCAGCCGGGGAACTGGCGGTCAATGTGCCAGATGGCAAGCTCTACCTGAAGCGTGTCTCCGGCACGGAAACTGTTGTCGAGCTTGGACAGACAGGACCTCAGGGTGCAACTGGGGCCACAGGTGCTACTGGTCCGCAAGGTCCAGCCGGCCCAACCGGGGTCACGGGTCCAACGCCGGCGCATCAATGGTCTGGCACTAGTCTGCGGTTCTACTCCGGCACGGCGTGGGGCGCTTATGTGAATCTGAAGGGTGATACTGGTGCCACTGGCGCAACAGGACCGCAGGGGCCTACTGGTCCCACGGGGCCATCCGGTGCGACCGGACCCCAAGGCCCCGCTGGCGCAGATGGGTCTCCGGATACGGCGACCCAGGTGCTCGCCAAGCTGGTGACCGTGGATGGATCAGGCTCTGGCATTGATGCAGACCTTCTGGATGGAAGCCATGCTTCCGCTTTCGCCAAACTGACGGGGGCGACCTTCACTGGCCCGGTGACTGCGTCGAACTTCGTCTCGTCTTCGGATCTCAGGCTCAAGTCCGAGATTACACCCATCTCTGATGCGCTGGTCAAGGTTCTGACGCTAACCGGCGTCACCTATCGCTTGGACCGCTGCGAGCCCCGCCAGATGGGTCTACTTGCGCAGGAGGTGCAGGCCGTTGCGCCCGAAGCCGTCACCGAAGTCGATGGGCTCCTGCGTCTCGCTTACGGCAATCTCATCGGTCTCCTCGTCGAGGCGATCAAGGATCTGCACACGGAACTCACCGACATGAAGGAGTGCCTCGATGCACGCGATTGACACCGGGATTTATTGCCTGACCCATGACAGCCGTCTGCGGATTGGCGTGTCGCTCACATACACACGACTGACTCTTGTAGCCTTCCAGCGGGTCGCAGCGCTCGACGGTCTTACCATCACGGACATGGCCACATTGGCCCCGCCAATCCTCGACGGCCCCTCGGATGCCGGAGTGCCAAAATCCTTCTTCCTGGGGCACGCGATTGAGGATCCCGGCGCACCGGGGGCGTTGCTGGCCTATCGCAGCCATCTCGCCTTTGACCTCACCGATCTCCAAGGCGCCGATGAGATCGTCGATTACAGCCGTTTTGAGATCCCAATCGATCATGAGGGCATGCTTTCGACCTGGGACAACCGGCTCATCACCTCGCGTTGGGACAAAAACGAATATGGGCTGCGTAATCGTGCCAAGCGTGGTTCGGCTATCGCCTGCTATGTCTGGATGCCGATAGCCACGGGGCGCTTTGTGGATACACGGATCATCCTGCCCTTTGCAGGATCCTTCGGGATCGGTGAGACACCAGACCCGATTGTCCTTAATGATAGCGTGCAGGTGAGCGACACACGCAATTACCTTGGTTTTTACTGGCACGTGGTCATGCCAAGCGATCTGACGATCGTCCCTGATGGCTGGGTTGGGATCCCACTCCACCTCGCAGAAAACGCAGACGGCGCGCCACTCGCCCATGCCACCCGGCTGAAGCTCGAGGTGCTCTCAGGCTATGTGCCGCATGGCCGGGTCGTGACGGACGCACAGGGTCAGGCGGTGATCCGGGCTTGCGCCTTGGGGCTGCAGTCTGGGGACACCCTCTCCCTCAAGATCAACACCGACCATTACACCTCTGTGGGCCGTGTTGATGTGGCCGTGGTCTGAAGGGGCGCTGTCATGTTCACCGCTCTCTATCCCAGCTTCGTATTGGTAAAGCATGATCTGCTGACACCGGAGGTAAACCAGCGCTTGGCTCAGATCGCAATCGCAGATGCCGCGCGGCACCGCGTAATTGATGATTCTGATCCGCGCAATCTCGGCACAGCCGACAGTCCATTTGGCCATATCCGCCACAACCTTCTGGCCGAGCATCGCGGAGATGCGGCTGTTGAGGCCTGGCTCAGTGTGGCCCGCGCCAGTATGACCGAGTACTTGCATCGCGGCTATGGGGCAGAGTTGCCCGAAAGCTTGATGGCCATCACTGAGCCCTTTGTGCAAGGCGCCGGGTACGGCGAGACGATCGGCATCTTCACCCACACCCATCCACGCGCCGACGTCGTGGTGACCTATTACCCCGAAGTCGACTTTGGAGACGCTGGACCACAGCGGTATCGCGAGGGCGCCTTACGGTTCTATGACCCTTCGGGCCGCGGCCACCGCCTCTGGCCCAACCAAAACCCCGCCATTTTTACTGGCAGCTGGCTCGATGTGCGACCCCAGACCGGGACGCTCGTCGTTTTTGAGGGCCATGTGCCCCATGATTCTGCCCCCTTCGCCGGGATCCGTCGCGTTTGCCTGCCGTTGCAGGTCAGCTTGCGCTTTCCCAATGCCCAAAATCCCATCGACATCGGAGGATCTTCTCATGGCCTATAAAGTTGGCACCACCATCGTGATTGATGATGCGGGGCAAGTGCCCTGGGCGCGGATCTCTGGCGCGCCGGCTGCGGGGTTGCCGGCAGGGGAATATACCAAGACGGCGACAGAGTATAAAACAACCGGCTCTGGCAATATCGTCTCAACGTCCTTCAAAGGCCTCGAGTTCCAAAGCAACCTGACTTATCACGATGTCTATCTGCGCAGCTACACGAACTGCAATTGCAACTGCGATTGCCAGTGCTACTGCTGAGGTGCCCCATGCAGGTTAGACGGCAGATCGAAGAGCTCTGGCCCACACGGGTGGGTTTCTACCAGCTCGAGGGGCAGGAGGCAGAGGCACAGGTCGCTGCGCTTTACGCGAAATCCTGGCGCCTACCGCAGAACAACCGCACGGCCTCTGAGCGACGCATTCGCGGGATCATGACGGAATCGCCGGACTTGCTTCAGACCGTGCGCGATTGCGTGGCGGATTACCTTGGACCCGGGGCAGAGTTCCTCGATCCCGCCTATTGCGAGAACCGCGCGCTTCTCATCGAGGATCGCGCCTTCATCAACACCCATGCCGACAGCCGCGAGGGCGATGTCACAGCGGTGCTCTTTCTCTCAGGAAGCGGGACGGGTCAGCCGATCAACTCGGTCGGCAATCCGCGCTTTTGTCTCGAAGACCCGAGCCGCTATGCCGATCAACCGCGGCTCCCCTTCGAGAGCCGGCCCGCCTACAGCGTCAATCCGGCGCCTGGTTTGATCGTTATCTTCCCCTCTTGGATCCCGCATAATCAGCATCCCTATCGGGGTGAGGTCACGCATATCCAGGTCGTTTTGAACTTCCGGGTCGAGATCCCGGAGCATTTGCAAGAGAAGTGGTTTGACTGATGTGGTACACGCTTACCCTGGAAGCCCGTGACGGCAGCCGTCATGATATTCGCTACAACCCGCATACATCGGAGATCGAAGGCATCGAGCTCGGGCTCATCGACGAGCGCGAATGGCCTACCGCACTCCGCGTCTCGAAGGCGACGCCCTTGGGCAAATCCCGCGCCCCCAAGGTCCTGAAAATCCAGCTGGGGCTGTCGTGCAATTACAGCTGTTCCTATTGCAGCCAGGCGCATCAGATTGGCGATGCGACGCTCTCAAAGCTCACAGATGTTGAGGCTTTCCTCGCCAATCTTGATAGCTGGCTTGAGGGGGCGCCGGAGCGGATCGAGCTTTGGGGCGGCGAGCCTTTTATCTATTGGGCGAAGCTGAAGCGCCTCATCCCGGCGCTAGCCGAGCGGTTCGCGTCGGCACGGTTCCTTATCATCACCAATGGCTCGCTTTTCGATCGAGAAAAGCTCGATTTGATCACGCAATATGACATCGACATCGGACTTAGCCATGACGGCCCGGGGCAAGACCTGCGCGGACCGGACCCGCTTGAAAACCCCGAGCAGCGGCGCTGGATTGAGGCACTGTTGGCCGAGCGCAGGGGCCATGTCAGCATCAACACCGTACTGACGGCACAAAACCACGATCTCGCCGCGATCAAGGCTTGGTTCCACGCGCGCTTGGGGCTGGATGTGCCGCTGTCGCTTGAAGGCGTGGTCAATGTCTATGACGCAGCCACGCTGCTTGGTCCTGGGCGGTTTGATGAGGCGGGTCTCCATGCTCTGCGGCGCTCGGTGTTCGAAAGCCATGTCACCGCCCCCCAAGCCTTCGGGCTCGACAAGCGGCTCAGAGACTTCCTCTCATCCCTCAAGACCCGCCGCCCGATCTCAGCCCTCGGCCAGAAATGCGGCATAGACCGGCCAGAGCACATCGCCGTCGATCTCCAAGGCAATGTCATGACCTGTCAGAACACTGGCGCGAAGGGCGAGCACAAGATCGGCCATGTCGACGAATTTGACGCGATCGCGCTCAACACAGCGACGCATTTTGCATTCCGGCCTGAATGCATATCATGCCCCGTCGTTCAGCTCTGCAAAGGCTCCTGCATGTTCCTCGAAGGGGAGTTATTCGCGCAATCCTGTGCAAACGAGTTCGCCTTCAATATGGGGATCCTGATGGCTGCGGTCTGGCATCTAACAGGAATGATAGTGGTGCAAATACAGCCGAGCTGATACCGGGCGTGTCCCTTGCCAAAGGATTATCCTGGTGAGGGCGATATTGAGGTGGACCATACCTTGATGGCGCGTCGAGCCTGACTGGAGCGCAGCCAAAAGCAAAGGACGGTGTCGGATCGGGATGTGGCAGACCTATGTCTTACGGCGCATCCACGCAGTCGGCAGGGATACTATCAAAGTGGCGTCTGGAAATGACAAAGACAAAGCCTTAAAATAAAACGTGAGCCTATGGTGTGCCAAACAGGGCGTGAAACTTGGGTCTGGTCAAGCGGGACTATTCTGGGGTATTTTGTTGCAAAATCAAAGGACCCTACCCATGCGATTGTCACCTCCAACATTTATTCTTTTCCTGATCTCCCTGGCCTGCGCCGTCTTGGCACTGCTGCCCGTTTTTGGGATTGCAATCATCACCGTGCCGATATCAGGCTTTTGGCTCATGACGCTGGCCTGGGGTCTACTGACGGCAGGCATGCTTTTCCGGGACATGTGACACAACTGAACAGGCTCTCACTGGTCAGTCATTTTGGCACAGGCTATCAGGGCGGTGTATTGGCGCGGGGGTTGGGGCCATGAGTGCAGCAAAAAACCTAAAGACGCCCACAGCAGGCCTGCGCACTCCCAAGCGGTTTGGCGCGTCGATTGCGGTTTTGGCCGGTTTGTCCGGCGCCTGCGGTCTTGCCTATGAAATCCTCTATATCCGGCTGTTCACAAACTATTTCGGGGACAGTTTTCTGATCACTGGGGTCACGCTTTGTGCGGTGTTTTTGGGCATGGGCTTTGGCGCTTGGATGTCGTCGCGGTTTATACGCTGGCTCGGGGGGATTGAAATCGCCATCGGGCTCTTTGCCTTCGCCGTCGCTTGGGGGTTTTCCAACTGGGGATTTGAGATCGCGACGACGGGTGGCACGCCCACGATCAATGCCCTCAAGCTTAGCCTGCTGCTTGGGCTACCAGCGTTTCTGATCGGCACCTGCGTTCCGCTCTTTACAGCCTATGCAAACCGCAAGGGCGATGAGGCTAGGCCAGTGTTCAGCCGCATTTACGGGCTTTACAACCTCGGTGCTTTCCTGAGCGTTCTCGCCATCGAATTTGTGTTGTTTCGAGAGTTTGGTCTCAAGGCGTCCCTCTTTCTGATTGGGTGTCTGAACCTAACTGTGGGGGCAGCACTGCTTTTGCAGGGCCACCACAAGGAACACGACTATGATATCGCCGTTATTCCCCGCTCCGGGGGCCTTGATAAGCGCATCGCCGTCGCGCTGTTCCTAGCCAGTCTTGCCAGCGGTGTGTTTCAACTCTTCATGCTGCGGCTGTCATTCTCGATCTTTGGCCCGCTGCAAGAAAACTTCGCCATCATTCTGGCTGCAGCGATTCTCGGCGTAGCGATCGGGGCGGCTCTGAGCACGCGCCTCAGGCTGACACTTGGCGATGTCTTGTCTTGGCTTGCAGTTGCCATCCTTATCCTCATGGTTTTTGTGCCAGCTCTTGTGCAAAGCTGGACATGGATGGCGGGGGCAAGTCTTGGTGATGGCAGCGAGACATTCATCAAGATCATTCTTCTAGCCGGGTTTCCACTGCCGGTATTTGTCCTGTTGGGTTCACTTGTGCCTTTGGCGCTCGCCGCTCATGATCAGAATGATATACACATCTCTGGGCGGCTGCTTGCAATTTCCAGCTTGGGCAATGGTCTTGGCTCGCTGGCAATGTTTGCACTCATTTATAGAGTGCTGGATCTGCCGCAGATAGGTTTGGGGCTGGTAGGTGCTTTACTCATCTCGAGCGTGATTGCCGTTGGTAAGCAGTCTTCGCCTAGGCTGTTTATCAAAAATGCTGTGATCTATCTCACGCTAGCTTTTTCTGTAATCCAAGCATGGCCCAAGATCGAACTTTTGCTGGGCTACCGAATTATTGCGCAGCCCGATCAATTGAAGAATCGCCTGCAAGAGTTTGATGAGGTTGCAACCTACAAGGCCTATGATCAAAGCGCGTCGGTGTTGTCTTTCCGTGATGGAAGTCGCTCGGTTGTCTTCAATGGATACCACAGCTTGAGCTTTGGGCCTGGCGGCAAGTCCGATCTTCATGAAACCATCGTGGGGGCCACGCCTGCGCTATTTACGAACACCACGGACCAAGCGCTGGTTTTGGGGCTTGGCACGGGGATATCAGCAGGCGCGGCCGCTCGCGTCTTTGATCAAACGCGCGTTGTCGAGATCAATCCGGCGATCCTGAATATCCCCGCGCATTTTGAACCAGAAAACCACAACGTCATGAGCCGCTCCAATACTGAGATCGTGTTGCAAGATGGGTTGTCGGTTCTGCTGGGATCAGACCACAACTATGATGCCATCATCAATACGGTGACGAGCCCAAAATATTTTGCGGCCTCGAAACTCTACACGCGCGATTTTCTGGAACTGGTCAAGGCGCGACTGACCGACAAAGGTGTGTATTCCACATGGTTCGATCTCAATATAGACCGGGATGGGATCGCGATCATGCTCAACACGTTAGAGGCGAGCTTCGCCCATTGCCGGTACTTCGTACTGACTGCCTCATATTTTAATGCGGTCTGCGCAGATCATCCGCTTATTTATCAATCGCGTCCAGTAGCGCAGCAGCGTTTTGGCGGGCTTGGGTTCGATGAGTTGCTGGCCAAACATGGCCTCACTCAAGGCTTTGGCCCGAGCCTAAGCGGCTTGGAAGTCTCCTTTGACAAAGCCTTCTTTGCGCGAGCTACCGATGAGATAAACATGCTTGACCGCCCGCTCATTGAATTTGTGGTTGCGCGTAACGCGGATAAGGATGCGACAGCTGAAGCATTGGCAAACCTGTTGGTTTCCAATATCGAACGACAGCGGCAGTTTTCAGGCGGACGGCAGGTGTGGAAAGAGAATTGCAAAATGATCGCCTTGATGAGCTACCTGGAATTCAGCGGGTGTAAGTGAAAGGGAAATACAGAAAACTATGGGCCCCTCAAATGAAAATCTTGAAATGCTTGCGCAGAGCTACAAGGCCGAAACGCGGGAAGATCTAACCTTAGTGTATGACCAGTGGGCGGCGTCCTATGATGCACATGCAAGCGAACGTAAGTCGGCGCAGCCCGGTGCGGTAGCAAGGGTGAGTCTGGAACTCATCACCAACAAAGATGCATCCATATTGGATGTCGGAGCAGGTACCGGCTTGATTGGCGAGACCCTACGAAGGGGAGGACTGCATAATCTTGCCGCCCTTGACCCCTCCGAAAAAATGCTGGCCGTTGCCCGAGCCAAGGGCATTTATCAATCCTATCATCAGAACTACCTTGGAGATCGGCTACCATTTAAAGCGGGCGCTTTTGATGCGATTGTGGCCTCTGGAATTTTCACCACAGGACACGTTAATGCGTCTGTGTTTCCCGAGTTGAACCGACTTCTCAAGACATCCGGCAAGGTAATCTTTTCACTCAATACCAAACTGTTGAGTGATGCTGGCTTCAAACGATTGCTAGAGCAAAGCGAGGGGCTAAATTGGTATGTCGAACGAGTAGGGAAAGAATTTGACATGATGGACAGCCGCTATTCGACGGCCAAAGCCGTTGTTGTCGCCCTCCGAAAGCTGGCCTAGATGGTCACCCGGTTTCCGTTTTCCCACATAGCCCATGTCGCTATCTTGGTGGTTTTAGCAAATCTTGTTGCCGCTTTTGATAGGACTGTTGGTGCCCAGGAGGTTAATGAGCAACGTTTCGAGCGTTTCATACGACTGGCACAGGTTGAACCGCTCTATGCATGGCCGGGTGTTGATTTGGATGATATGGGGAGAGCAATTTCTGCCCTGAACAGATCGCGAGCGGAAATCCTGCGCTTTGCCGATCAGTACAATGACACCCAGAAGGCCCGCATTGCATCAGCATTGTATCCTACGGCATATCTTGAGAGGATGAGGGCGCTGGAAGCTCAGCGCCGCGCACTCGCGTTCTCAACGAAGACGGATCAGTTGGAAGCCTACCAAGTTCAGCTGGAGCGCACGATCGATGCGCATCTCGCCTATTTGACCGAGTTGCAGTCCGCCATGTCCGCTACGGCAGATGAGGTGAACTACAAAGGCCTAGAATACCATTTTGGACGCAGCAGCTTTGCACATTTCATCGGCGGTGTTGAGGCTTATCAGGCCGAGGCGATGCGGTCTTTGCAAAAGGCTAAGGAGCGATGGAACTGTTTCAAAGAAGAAAAGCCACCCTGTGAAGCACCTTCTTGGCGCGCTATAGCTGCTCCTCATGAAACGGATTATGACACTGAGGTTTTTGATCAGACACCGGCCAGGATTACCAAGGCGATCCGTGAGGGTGGTCGGCTGGGTGGCAAGGCGGTCGGCCGCGGTTGGGCCATTCTGAACGGGTCGGAGTGTTATGGGAAAAACGCGAAAATACCGTTTTTGACATGGACCTTCCCGACCGGTTCCGGGGTTCCGATTTTCCGCCCGGAAGTGGTGTCGGACGTGTTGGTGCATGATCACCAGATTGATGAGACCAGCAATGCCTACGAGCGTATCTTGGATACCTTGGGAATGTCCGGATTTTTGTTTCAACCGCATACCAACCTTTATGCCTGCCCCGATGCAGCCAAGAGTTCAGCTCGGTTGCGGGCGATGGTATTTCTCTATGAGTTTGCTGGGCAATTTCAATGGTCATCTATGCAATCAGCAAACGAAGAGATCAGCGTCGCATTAGCCCAGGCCGCGCAAGCATTCTCTAAGCTTCAGGTAGCCGAGGTCTTAACCGAGTTTGACACCGAGAAAGCGGCCTATGAGGCGAGCAAGCTGCTAAGCAGCTTTGAACACAATGAACTAATAGGGGCGCTTGGCGAAGACCGGACACGACTGCTCGAAACGGCAGTTCTGACCTACCGATTGCGCACGCCCTATTTTTCTCAAGACATCATGAACCTTGTCTATGGCAATACTGCGATCGCCGATTACGTGCCTTACGCGCCTTGGGGCTATTTGGAAGAATTGATATTTACGCGCAATGCGCCGGACCTTCTGCTTGGGGGCACCAATCCAAGCATTATTCGCCAGAGCTATTCTCAGATTGAACAGCCCCGGGAAGGGGTGTCGCCGCGCTTGCGCAGTTATGTGATGGATTTATCAACCCAATTCAGTGAGGCGGAGATGATTGAAATTTTGCTCAACGGCCTGAAGGCAGAATACCGTTTGGGGCGGCTTCAGGATCGACCGTATATCTTCACCGATTGAAAATGTGTTCAAGGATGTTCGGTTTGACCAAGTTTAAAAAAAATTCAAGACGCCCGTTTGAGGTGATCCCATGATGCACGGTATTTTGAATGCGATTTATCCTTCATAACGGGTCAGGATGACGCGGAACATTGCAATCAGTAGAACTCAAAGCCGCAGTCCGCCACCTTGAACCTTCTACCATCCTCGACAACGAAGTCATCGTTCTCGATCCAGGCGAGCTTCAGGCCGAGAGCCTTGACACCCTCCTCGACATTCTTGCGCCAGCCTTCGATGTCCTTCCAATATGAGAGCGAGTAGAAGGCCGTACCGTCCGGAAGAAAGATGCGGCAACCTGAGTTGTTTGCGGAGCCCTTTATCGAATGGTTCGCAATGACGGCATCAAATATTTCACTGAAGCTATCATTGGGGTTTCCTTCCGAATTGCCGGAGTAATAGCGAAACTCTTTGGTTCCTACAGGCACAGAGCCTGGGATTCGACTTTCGTCCCGGCCTATCTTTGCGCCAAGGATCCGCTCCATTTCGGCCTTCTTCGATTGAGACACCCACCCTCTCCTCATCGCATGTATAGCCGCCGGGCAGCCAATTGGCGTTGACACCGCCTTCGTTGCCCGACGGGACGCGAAGGTTGGCAAAGTGCTCTGGCGCAATTTCGAGAATAGATACCTGTCCTGAAGTCAGGTCGCCGGCGTTTTGCGTTGGGTCAAGAACGTCATTGCCAATCATCGGGTACAATCCCAGACCTGTCGCCATTGATGCTATCAACGGGTTCATTGAGAGAAGGTATGAACCGCCCCTTGTTTGCCGGAGAGCGTTTGGTTCGAATGTTAGGCTGCTTTTTCATGTTCAATCAAGGTTTCATAGAACATCTCCTCTGCTTCTTGGGGCGGGACATATCCGATGGCGCTGTGCAGGCGCTTGGTGTTGTACCAATCGACCCATTTCAGCGTTTCCCATTCAAGCTGGCCCATTGATTTCCATGGACCGAGCAACTTTGTAACCTCAGTTTTGAACAGGCCCATGATGCTTTCCGCGAGGGCGTTATCGTAGGAATCTCCCACGGTTCCGACAGATGGATCGATCCCAGCGTCCGCCAATCGCTCAGTGTATTTTATGGACAAATATTGGGCGGATTCAATCGGTCGTCGCAATTATTGTGTTTATATCTCATGATAAGATTTCTTCCAGCGCCTCGGCCGGCGTTCTCCAGCCAAGCGTTTTTCGGGGTCGGCTGTTTAGCGTGTGAGCGACAGCGTTGAGTTCATCTCGATGGTGCTGACTTAGGTCTGTGCCCTTTGGAAAATACTGACGTAGAAGGCCGTTTGTATTTTCGTTGCTGCCTCGTTGCCACGGACTTTGAGGGTCACAAAAGTAGATGTCGATTCCTGTCTCAGATTTAAGTTTTTCATGTTGGGCCATTTCTGCCCCCTGATCCCATGTCAATGATTTGCGTAGATGCTGTGGCAAATCTTGGATTGTTTCGGCAATGGCATCGCGAACAGCCTCGGCTCCATGCCCAGCGAGGGCAGGCCCATTTTTTTGACGTGGCCCGTTTCCATGGTCAGGCATAGGAGGTAGATGCAGCAGAAGGGTAAAACGCGTCGTTCTCTCAACCAGTGTGCCGATAGCTGAACTTTTGAGGCCAAGTATCAAATCGCCCTCCCAATGCCCCGGAACGGCACGATCTTCGACCTCAGCCGGGCGTTCTCTGATCATGATCTCGTCTGAGACGAAGGGCCGCCCTTTGCCCTTTCGCCGCGCTCGAGGAACGCGCAAAGCCCGTCCCGAGCGTAGGCATGTGACAAGTTCGCGGCGCAACGCACCACGCCCTTGAATAAACAAGGCCTGATATATGGTCTCGGGGCTGATACGCATGGATGGATCTTTCGGGTAGTCGAGCGGCAGACGTCTTGCAATTTGTTCTGGCGACCAGGCTGTAGCCCAACGTCTGTGCTGGCGCCGCACAGATCGGCGTTTGGTCCAAACAACATTGGGGCCAGATACAATGTCACCGTCTGGTCCAGCCACACCACCAGATAACCTCTCCTCAACATACTGAAGCAAAGCCGGATTCTGTTCCAGCTTTGTCTTCTTTGGGCGTTTTGCGGCGCGATTTGCATGCCATTGTGCTGTCGTCGCACGATACTCAAACCCACCACTACGCGTCGCGGAATTGCGGCGCAGCTCCCTAGATATTGTAGATGCCGCCCGCCCAATTTTGCGAGCGATGGCACAAACGCTAACTCCTTGCGCGCGGTACAACGCAATCTCCTCTCGCTCAGAAAACGATAGATACCGCCCGGATAAAGGCGGTGATGACTTTGAATATTGTGATGGTGGCATACCCCCAGCCTCTCTAAACCAACGGCCACCAACAGGCGCAGACGCGCCAACCTGAACCGCAGCCTCCTCGCTGGAAATACCTTCTGCTATCAAACGCCAAAATAAAACATGTTGCTCTCGGTGGGCAGCCTTCGGCCTGCCTGGCGAGGATAATTTAGGGCGCGTCGAATTCTCCGATTTGCGTCTTCCTGTGGGCATCAACAACTCCTGTCATCGGTTGTTGCGACGACCGATTGAATCCGCCTTGCGATCCGCGGTCGGAATGATGTATCAAGCCGCCGCCCTTTTCAGGGCTGCGCTGACAGATCGCCTGATTCAAGGCATCAAGCACAAAGGCTGTTGTCATCGACGTTGAGACCCGCCAGCCAACAATGCTGCGAGAGAAGACGTCGACAACAAATGCGACGTAAACCATGCCCTGCCATGTGGACACGTAAGTGAAATCGCTGACCCAGAGCTGATTTGGGGATTGTGCTTTGAATTCGCGGTTCACTTTATCGTCCGGACACGGCTGAGAGGCATCGGGGTTCGTCGTGATGACTGGCTTGCCGCGAACAACACCCTGTAATCCCATAACTTTCATCAAGCGTTCGACAGTGCATCGGGCGATGTCCTCGTTCTCACGGCGCAGCTGGTGCCAGACCTTTCTGGCGCCATAGCGGCCACGGCTTTCATCGTGAACGCGCCGAATTTCCACGCTGTCCGTTACGTCTTGGCGCGCCCTGTTTGAGGCGAGCCGGGGATCCCGCCTGATCGCCAAATTTGCATAGTAGGACGATGGCGCGACCGGCAAAACTTTGCAGATCGACCCGACACCAAAGTCCGCGCGATGATCATCGATAAACGAAATCATTTCCTGAACGGGCGGTCGAGTTCCGCCTGGGCAAAATACGCGGAAGCCTTCTTCAGTATCTCATTCGCTTGGCGCAGTTCCCGAACCTCTCGCTCAAGGTCTTTGATCCGGGCCTTCTCCTCACTGGTGAGACCGTTGCGGGCACCAGCATCGCGTTCAGACTGACGGCACCAGCCCCGCAAGCTATCTGGAGCACAGCCAAGTTTGGGCGCGATCGCCTGATAAGCAGCGTTGTCACTGCGATATTCCGAGCGTTGTTCATTGAAAAGCCGAACGCCGCGCGCGCGGAACTCAACTGTGTAAGACGGGGTGTGTTTGCGTTGTGTCATAGGGTTCATCCTTGGAGAGTTTTACTCTCCGGTAAACCCGGGGCGTGTGTGGATGCCCCCGGTTTTGCAAGTTGATTTTTCGACATTTTGGCTGGGCTTCAATCGGTCGTGTGTCAGGCCTCAAAGTTGTGGCCTTTATGACGCCACGGGCCAGTATGCTGTTCGGAAGACTGGATCCACATCGGTTCAGAGAGCTGTGACGCTCGAGCCCCGGGCCTGGGTTTTCCTGTCTTGAACTTTGAAGTCCGTGTCGCTTACTCCGTCTGTCGATCACCTTGCCCAGGCCTTGCGGCCTACAGCGTTACCCCGCGCCTCGCGACTCGGGATTACGCTATTCTATAGTCCTCGCCTTTTGTCGTCATGGCCCAAACCATCCGTGCCATCTTGTTTGCTAAGGCGGCCGCCGCAACCATTCGAGGCTTGCGGGCGACAAGGCTGGCAAGCCACCGGTTGGCGCTGCCGCCCCTGCGCACAACCCATCGGATCACGCTCATGGCTCCGATGATCAGCAGCTTACGGATGTCACATTGACCCATCTTACTGACAGCGCCAAGGCGGGTTTTGCCTCCCGTCGAGTGTTGTCGTGGGACGAGACCTAACCAGGCAGCAAAATTGCGGCCACTGTCGAATGTTTCGAGATCGGGGGCGAAGGCAGCTATTGCGCCAGCGGTCACTGGGCCGATGCCGGGCACCGTGCAAAGACGGCGTAACTCGTCATCCGTTTTCGTTGCGACTTCCAGTTCATCAGCCAGACGCGTGATCACCTTGGTCAGATCGCCGATCTGCTGCACATAAAGCTGCCCCATCTCGCGCACTGTTGTGGGCAAATCAACCTGCGGCCCATTTAGGGCTGCTTGCAGACGCTTGAGATGCACCGGGCCTTTTGGCGCGACCAGACCGAACTCCGCCAGATGCCCTCTGAGCGCATTGATTAGTTGTGTGCGTTGTCTCACAAAGCATTGGTGCGTCCGAAACGCCACGGCGCGCGCTTGTTTCTCAGCGCTTTTCACTGCAACAAAACTCATGCTGGGGCGGGACGCGGCCTCCGCAATTGCCGCTGCGTCGGCAAAATCGTTCTTTTGCCGCTTCACGAAGGGCTTCACATAGATCGCAGGGATAATGCGCACTTCATGGCCATATGCCTGCGCCATCCGCCCCCAGTAATGCGACGTGGCGCAAGCTTCCATCGCAACAATACAGGGCGTGTGATCCGACAAAAGCTGGATAAGCCGTGACCGCGACACTGATTTGTTGAAAACAGCGACGCCATCGATCTTGACGCCGCAAACTTGAAAACTGTTCTTGGCAAGATCGATCGCCAATATGCTAATCTCGGACATGGATGCCTCCCTCTTGGTGGTTACAACAAAACCATCTTGGCACAGTTGATGCCGTTGGGTGGGGGCATCCACCGCATCAGTTCAGTAACCCGAGGGCAGTTACAACAAAATACTTCTCCGCGGTCTGCCAAGCCCAAGTTTCGTCGGTGCAGAATTTTTCCAACTTTGATTTAGGTAACAAAATTTCGCAATCACCACCGCCGTGCCCGCCATAGGGAAAGCCGATACGCAAGTGACTGCCCTCATCGGCAATTAGAGAAAAACCCAGTGGTAAATCAATTTCCATTGAACAATTCCGCCATTGAAATGACCTTGACCTGATCGGTTTTCAACTGACCTGGAATAACTGCCTCTGGAATGCCGCCGGAGGTATATCCCCCGGGTATCCAATTAGCGTTTGCGCCAAGTTCTTTTCCTGCAGGAATTTGCACATTGGGCCTCTCAATAACGGCTACCTGAACATTGTCGAAATCGCCCGGGTTCAGGCCCAGTCTTTGTTCAACCACTCTGATGTCTCCCCCAGTGGTTTGATACAGACGGCTTGTCGATTTGGATCCTAAGCGGCCGCGGAGGCGACTGGCTGCAAACATGCCACCTCCCGGCTATCTGTCGTATTTTCTAAGCAGGTCCTCAAATAACATCTGTTCCGCCTTAACTGCCTCGAATTCCTCTTGGGTTATTTCATGAGTGTCTGTGCCCCCACCCTGGCGAGCCGCCAGAAATTCGAACAGATATCTTGAGCCTTCACGACGAACCTCCCACGTTGGTTCCTGGAAAAGGTCGTCTGTTCGGAGACGTGGTCGTCCCATAGGATAATAGACATCGCCAATCTTCTTTACGTAGGGCCCGAACTTGTTTTCATCCATCGCTATTTCCCCAAGACTTGCTTCGTCACGTCTTTGAAGGGAACTGTCCCAAGGTCCATCACCGCCTCAGGCACACCACCGCTTGTATAGCCGCCGGGCAGCCAATTGGCGTTGACACCTCCTTCGTTGCCCGAGGGGACGCGAAGGTTGGCAAAGTGCTCTGGCGCAATTTCGAGAATAGATACCTGTCCTGAAGTCAGGTCGCCGGCGTTTAGTCCCAGCGCGCGCTCAATCTTGGCTGCATCACCGCCGGTCTCCTGCATGATCCTCGCGAGTTCGGACTTTGGAAGAACAAAGCCACCATCCGGGCCTGCGGTTCCGTACTTCGAAATATTGACCGCCGGCGTCACGCGTACCGCCCCACTGCTGAACAAGCTCAGGTGGGCATCAATTTCGGCCTGCGAGAGATAGGCCGTTGGATCGGGACGTCCGAGTTTCGGCATGGCCACGATATCGGCTCGCGAAACAACTCGCCCCGCCTCGTCAACATAGCCAATGCCAGCCGTAGTCTCCACCAAATACCGGCCGGAAGCCGACTGCCCGACTGCCTTGTAAGTCAAACCGCTGGCTTCATCCAGAAGTCCTATAACCTTGTTCCCCGCTTGCAAAGTGAGCATGGCTCCGCCCGCAACCGGGAACATCGTCACCTGTCCGGTGAATTGCGTTCCAACCGCATCGACCGCCATCTTGGCCACTTCGGCCCGACAGAACGCATCCATCGCACAGCGCGCCGTCGCAGGCCCACCGAAGAACAATGCCGCAACGGCCGCGCCTCCCGCGCTGCCGATGTCTATCCCGTTGAGCATGGCGGCAAGGGCAGGATCGGAGCCAAATCCGCTGAACGCCCCGAGGATGCGGCCAGCATTGGCGTTGTCCTCCCAAAGGCGGTTGTAGCCATCGGAGGTTCCAAGATAGGAGTTCACAGCAAGCTGGGCGTCCCGGATCCCGGCAAGACAGCCCGAGGACAGTCGGTTTGCCTGACAGGCCGAGGCAAGCATTGCGTCTCGGAACCTGTCGAGCGTATTGATTTCGTTCAGGCGCGCTTCTGCCTGCAAACGCTCCTGCGCGCTGCAGCCGCCCGCAGTATCACATTGCGCAAGCAGGTCCTCGAGCGCGGCCTTTTCCTGTGCCTCGGCGTGATAGAGGTAGTTGTTCGCGACTGCCGAGGTGCCGACTGACGCACCGACCGAGACGTTTTCGGCTTTGCCGCCCGAGAAGAGGTAACCTGCCGCAAGACTTACTAGCTGGGCTTGATCCATCGTTTGGCTGTGCCAGCTATTGTAAGCCGCCTGATAGGCCGCATCGGTGCTGTCGCTGCCCCGCTCCGGCGCTTTCTGCATACCGGAGTAGACCGCCCCCGCAATCCCGCCTGCGGCTCCTGCGGCGCAGTCAGCGCCCTGAACTTCGGCAGCCACACAGCCTGCGAACCCGTGCAGTAGCACATGGCCCAGCGATCCCTCGCCGCCGCTGCCTTCCTTCGCAAACACGCCGCCGATCCCGGTCTGCGCATCGGCCAACCCAAGTGCTACAACCGAGTTGATGAACGCCCCCTTGAACGCATCACCAAAATTGCCGCCATAAGCCACGGTCTGAACACCGGCCTGCGCCATCGGGGCGAGGGTCAGGTGCAGGGCGACAAGAAGGGTCAGCAGGCGACGGATCATGGGCAGAAGGATAGCGGGGCGGCGGGCGGTTGGGAAGGTGGGATTGATGGCCTGCCCCGCCGCCTGCTGCCCTGGACCTTCACGCCGTCAAGCTGATGCGCCGTTGCCAGCCAGCTAACGCTTACGAAGAACTGCAAGATTTGCTCGAACGCGTGACGATTTAGCTGGAGCTGATTAACGTGGCAAAAGAGTTGGTGCGGGATCAAGCCAGCAACTTGTCATCGTTTGGCGCTTCCTTTCTCCAGTACTTCCTCCAAAAACTGAGCACCAAACAATCTGAACACCTCAAAATAAGAGACCTCAGTATCAGATGGGTTTAAGCGATTTTTTCGAACATGCGGCCCATTCTTGTATAGCTTCCCTTTATGGGGCTTGAGCGCGGCTTCGCACAATTCGTGTGGCACAACTGCATCCAACTTTTCCCGCTGCTGCTGCAAGACAATGTTCGGCATATTATCAAGCCAGTTGGCATACTTTTGATCTGAATAACCACGCAGAACTTTGGCTAGCAAGTCAGGCTCATCACGGCAAATCGAAGTCAGTTCCCAAAATTTCATCTACCTGCTCCCAATTGGAATTGGGTTCACTGTGTAACCAAGCCCTTCCCAATAACGAACCGTATTGTCCCACTGTTGCTGTGTAATACCAGCGCCATCACCAAAACGACCTGAGCCAGCATTGATGGTCACCGTATTGTTGGGGCCAAACCAAGCTTCGCCTCCTATCGCAGCACGATCACTTAGGTTGGTGTGAACAATATTTCCTCTTGGTGTCCCCGCTGGTGTATTTTCGAGTGCAATATTCACACCACGGTCATCGACTGTGTACAGGTAAGTCGTTGCACGATCACCGTGCGTGCCTTGTACCACATTATCAAATGTACCAGAGGTTCTGCTTTGAAGCCCTTGCGCCGAGCCAATCAAAACATCTTCGCCTTCCAGCAATGGGCGTGCCGGTGGCCGCAGTTCACCAATATCTGAAACCGTTACCCCCATTGGGACATCGCCTCTCACCCTCGGCACCAGCGCACCACGAGCCAACGCATACCCGCCTGCGGCATAGCCCAGCACGATGGTCTGCAGGACAGCGGGGGCCTGGGCGGTGTCGGTCAGGGCCTGGCGGAACTCTTCGTTCGAAAGCCCGCCGTTGAGATAGGCCAACGTGGCCGCATCGGCGTAATCCATACCACGCAGCGCCTGTTTCAGCGCCAACTGCTCGCCCGCATCCGAGATACCTGCATCGGTAAATACCGCAGCCCAGACCTCTGCCGTGCCCTGAACCTCATCCACCAACCCATGCCAGAGTTGTGTCGGGTCCGAAGTCAGCCCCAGCAGCCCGTCCAGAACGGTCTGCGGCAGCGACGACTTTTGACCGTAGATGTCGTGGCCCGCCGAAAGCGTCCAGTCGTAACGCGCGTCGGTGCCGGTATAGAGGAAGGCTCCGATCTCATAGCCGGAATCGCCGCGATCACCGCGCCCACCTAGATACAGATGACCGTGCTCGGCCTGGACATCATAACCGGCATAGGTATTGCCTGCCTGCATCAGGCGGCGCATCTCTGTTAGGTTTTGCCAGCCTACGCGCTCCAGCGCCACACGCGCGGCGTAGTCTGGGTGGTTCACTGACAGATGGGCCGAACACTTGATCAGCGCACAGGCCGCCGCCAGCGTCGCACGCTCCGCGTCTGACACGCCGTCGAGCGTGTCAAAATCGGCGTCGTCGATTTGCCGCCCGAGCATATCGCTCAGGATTTCCTTTTCATTTGCGTGTAGCTGTCGGTTGTTGATCATGCCCGACAGCGCAACGCTGGCCGCTGTCGAGACGTTCTGGGCCTCGCCACCAGAGAACAACCATCCTGCTGCGGCCCCGATCAGTTCGGCCCGCTGACGCTGCTGTTCGTCCGTGAGCGCCGTGCTTTCCAACCCGCCCGCATAAACCGCCTGCGCAATCCCGCCTGCGGCTCCTGCGGCGCAGTCAGCGCCCTGAGCTTCGGCAGCCACACAGCCTGCGAGCCCGTGCAGGAGCACATGACCCAGCGATCCCTCGCCGCCGCTGCCTTCCTTCGCGAACACATCCCCGATCCCGGTCTGCGCATCGGCAAGCCCAAGCGCCACGACGGAGTTGATGAAGCTGCCTTTGAACGCATCGCCAAAGCTGCCGCCATAGGCCGCGGTCTGGATGGTAGCCCCGATGGAGGCGTCAAACGCGCCCTCAAGCACACCAGCGACGGTGAGGTTTGAGCCAAACGCCGATGTCGTTAAACTTGGATCCCAAGCGGTGCCAAGGAGGGTACGTGTCCCAAGCTCATCGACGGCAGCGAATGCAGCATTACCTTGCGCCGCCAGGGCTTCGGCCTGAGGTTGCCCCATAGCCTTCAAATTAAGCGAGCTCTGCAGATAGCTTGTCCCTGCCGATATAGCGGCGTTCTTGAGGATTTGTCCCAGATCAAGATCGCCTGATACCGTACCGTTGGCGATGCCAACGGTTGACGACGCGGCAAAGGATGCGACAGCCTTACCCGCATGGGTCAGCGAGGTGACACCTGTAGAAGCGTTGGTGACGGTCAGCCCCTTCATGCCGACACTTGTCAACAAGTTTCCAAAACCCGAGGTCAGCGCAATGGTGAGCACCATGGTGAAGGCCGGGGAAAGGGCTTTGGTCTTGTCGTGGAAGTATTCGTCAAGCAACTTTTGGTCGAGTAGTACGAGACCTGCCAGTGCTGCAAGCTCCTCGGGATAAAGGTCCGCTACGCTGGCGCTAGCCTCGCCCGGCTTGCTGTAGAGTGTCAAGTTGGTGGTGCCGCCTACCGAGAAGGTGATATCACCATCCGCACTCAGCGAGGTCAGGATGGCGGTTTCTCGGTTGGACCGCTCGGTCTCTGTGGTGGCCAAGATCGCGCCGACCTTGCTTTCAAAAAACTCTTTGCGCTCACTGTCGATGGCCGCCTGAATGTTCAGATCACCGCCTACGTTCAGATTGAGGTCCCCCCCAGCCGAGAGCTTCGCCCCAATCAGGGTGGTATTGCCACCAGAAACCAGCGACAGATTGGCGGCCGCCAGCGCTCCCGTGCCTGTGGCACGGCGCGTATCCACAAGGTTTGAAGAATTAGAAGAGAACAAGCCAAAGAAGGTGGAACTGCGCGAGATCGCTTCGCGGCGGTTCACATCCGTAAAGGCTCCTGCATAGATATCCCCTTGAGTGGCCGAGATGTTGATATCATCCGCGCGGCTTTCAATCCGAGCTCCTGCCGTGGTCAGGTTACCTCCCGTGGATTCCAGGTCAATCGCACCCTTTGCAATCAGGTTTGCCCCCTGATTGGTCACACGAGTTTCTGAGAGCGAGTAGCTTTTTTTGCGGAACAAACTGCTCGAATAGGTCCGGTAGCGGTATTCCCGCACATCTTGCGCGGCAGAAAGCACCAAGTCCCCGCCTGAGGCCAGATCAATTGCACCACCGGCATCGATAGCGGTCCCCTCAAGGAAGGCCATGCCACCAGCCCGGCCAGTCACATCGCCCCCTGTCGTGATCCGGGTCCTATGCGCGCGCACATCCCACAAATCGGTGCCGTTGCGGGCATCGCCCACGTGATACTCGATTGCCGAGCGTGGAGCGATCAGGCGCAAGTCGCCTGTGGCCGTCATGGTCAAATCATTACCAACCTCGACACCTGTGCCGCCGAGCGACAGTGTCCCAAGTGTGTTGAGATCAAGATTGCCGCCAACAATGACCTCGGAAAGTTCCTGAGAGACCAGTGTCTGGCCGACGAGAATGCCCCAATTCTTCGCGGCCAATTCGCCAACAAGCGGATTTCTTGTGTCGGTAACCGTATACTCCCAGGCCCGCGGCGTTATGGCCAAGCCCGCTGCTCCAAACAGCGAAGCATTGCCAGGCGTATTCAGACTCACGGCCTCTGCCCCAAGCATGCCGCCAGCGACTAGCCGAATGTCCCCCGCTGCAACATCCACGCTGCGCAGGTTTGTGTTGCCCAAAGACGTCGTGTTGAGCAGCCCCAGAGCCTGAATGCTCCCATCCTCAAGCAGCAGGTTGGTCTTTGCGTTCAGCGTCAGATCCCCACCATTGGCCACCAGCTGGTTCCAGGGATAGTCGCTCCCGGCATTTTGAGTTCCGCCAGAGCCAAACCGCCAGGCCGTCGCCGCCAGGAACGCATCTTGTTCAACCCGATCGTCTGAGATCAGCGCTTTGCGCGAGGCCACACCATCAAGATAGGTTTCCTCGGCCTGGTATTGTTCAGTGCCCGTGATGACCCAGTTGGTTTGAGTGACTGGCACGGTCACATAGCTGCGGGCGTTGTAGCAGGATTGTCCCTTGCCATAGCCTGTGCAAGTATAGGTGTAGCGCACTTCCTGGCGCGTGCTCTGTACATCGCGGTACTCACCAACATCACGGGTCTTGGTAACCAACCGCGTGCGACGCTCATCCCCGTTGCGGCGGTTTTCAATAACCCCGGACGCATTGCTCACCACGTTTTCCGCGAGAGACAGCTCTGGGAAGGCCTTGTTGGTCAATGCCGCTGCCAAGGATTTTTCTCCCTCAACAACGCTGCCACGGGCGATGGCGGCGCCGCGCAGCGCATCACTTTCAGCTTCTTGCTCCAACACCTCACCCGCGCGTCGCATCGCATCGCCCAGCTTACTGTTGAGCGAAGCCACCAACGCCGTCTTCTGGCTGCCATAGCTTCCAAGTTGCGCGGTGAAGCTCGTGCTTAGAGCCGCAATCTCATCACGGATGCCCGTATCCGTGAAGGATGCCCGCACCAGTGCCGTGTTCAGCGCTCGCTCGGAGGTTGCCTGATTGAGCGATACACTGCGCGCAGACTGTGCGCGCGCATCAGCGGCATTCTTTAAGTTGACATAAGCGGTATTTGGCACCGTCACGTAATAGGCTTGTGTATATTGCCCTTTGCCATAGCCCACTGTGCGATAGCGACGCTCGCGCTTGGTCAAAAGCGCTCCATATTGGGCTTGGTTGGCTGCAAGCGCAGCTCTGTATGTCGCCTCTACAGCGGACACCGCACTGCTATACTCAGCGGTCACATCTCTGAGTGCTATGTTGAGCTCGGCCTGACGCTCGGTCGGAGTATCGCCCAAGCGCTCCTCCAATTCAGCCAGCTCAGAGCGAAACACATCATGGAACTCAGCAACTTCCCCGTCATGGGCTTCAATCCGGGCTCCGGCATCCGACCAGATCGCATTGATCTCTGCCTCCGCATCCTTGCGCAGAGTTTCCAGTTTGGAAGTATCCACCAGTGAGACATAGGATTGCACTCCGACAGAACGCGCCGCATCCTTGATGTCGGCACCGCTGTCTGAGCGGCGCAGCGCTTCCACGGCCGTCAAAAGATCGTTTTCCTGCAAAAAGGCGATATAATCCTCACCAGTTACTGATGTCGTTGTTCGCCCATTTTGCCCAAAGATGCTCTTGGCAAGATCACTATCAAGCTCAACAAGCTGCGCTTCTTTGGCGCTATCACGGGCAACCGATCCCGGAAGATCCGCGCCGTCGATTAGAACCGCCCCTGTTGTTGAGGTCAGGGTAAGATCATCCCCGGCAAGCAGACGTGCGCCAATCAGCGTCACATCTTTGCCAGCGGTGATGCGAATATCCTGCCCCACCAAATTTGATGTCGCCGTCGCAAGCACCGTGCCGTCATTCGTTACAGTTCTGTTGGTGGTATTGTAACAATAGGAGTCTTTGCCCGTGGTGCAGACACGGGCCGCCACTTGCGTTACTCGAAAATCATTCTCTAACCCGGTATAACTGCTCAGGCGCACCTGACCCGTCGCATCAAGCCGCAAATCTCCACCCGATGACAACAGCGAGCCTGTAAGAAGGAGATCACGGCCCGCAGCAATGTCGATATCCCCATATAGCGTCATGATCCGCCCTGGAGCGAGAACATTTTCTTGATCAACCCGCGTTGTGGTCGAACTCGTTCCCGTCGCGGTATAGGCAGAGGTTTTCAACGAATTGACCACATCCCGGCCTGCCGTTAGCGTGAGGCCAGCTGCCGCCGCCATATCACTGGCTTCATTGCGGATATCGACACCCGCCGTCAGCACCAGATCACGCCCCGCCAAAATCTCTGCCCCGTAGAAATCCGTGCGGTAGCCACAATTCTCGCCAGAACAGCCATCTGCGGCATCAAGGCGCGAACGCAGCGCCAGGTAAGTGTTGATGATACTCGCTCCCGCCAGCAGCCGCGCGTCTTGCGTGGCTGCAATCGCGCCACCCTCGTTGGTAATGTTACCAGTGCGCGCAGTCATCGACACATTTGTCCCCGTGGCAGTCGCACCTTTCTCGACATATTCCGCCACCAATTCATGACGGCTGGCGCGCGCGATCATCTCAGCTGCTACATCTGATTCAGGGCCACCCGCTGCAAGCTGTGCATAATAGGCTTGGATATATTGCTGTAGAGCCGGGTCAAAATAGATGTCGTATTCGCGGGCAATCTGGCGCTGCTGGCTGACATCCTCGCCCGCAATAACTGTCAGGTCGCCATCCGCCATCAAAAAGCCGGTATTGGTCAGCGTGCCCGTCGTTACATCAACGTTCACATTGTTGCCGGAGACTTCACCTGCAATGATCGCATAATCTGACGCCGTAATCTTGATGTCGCCAAGGGTTTCGATCACACGACCATCATAGAGCGTAAATGCCCGCCCATTGAGCGTGACGTCCCCGCCAGCCGTCAGGTTACCATATTGGCGTAGCTCGGAGCCTGAGAGGGTCACCGAGTTGTCTGCCTCAATATCCTTGTAAAAGAGGTTGCCACCAGATGACGCGTTTAATGAGCGCCCATCCGTTGCGCCGTAAAGATTGATCCCTTGCCCCGCTTCAGGGTTGCGGATGGTCACGTCTCCGCCTGTCAACCTGCCCCGTTCACTCGCATCAATGGCAAAGGGCGAGGTCTTGGCGGTCGTGCTCGGGGCGGCCACGATGGGGGATGCTGAAAGGTCCGTCCCATTCAACCCCTGTACCCGTTGGGCACCGCCTGACACCAACAGGTCGTTGTTCGCACCTTGCCCAGTGGTCACCACGGGCCCAGTCAGAATTACATGGCGCCCAATCAGAGCGCCTTGTGCACCGGGCAAGAAGCCTTCCGGCCCGATGGTCACGGTCCCTTTGGTGACGGATAGGTCGACACGCGACCCGCTGACTGTGGGTTTACCAGTCGTCAATGTAGAGCTCGTGGTGTTCAAAAACGCGCAGCCGTTACACACAATGCCATTGGGGTTTGCGACAATCACGGCCGCTTTCTGGCCAAAGACTTCGGTCTTGCCTGTCATTGACGAGGGAGCCGTTCCAGTCACCTCGGCGACAATCGTGCTCGCCGGACCCGACACCATCAGGTTTGGATTGGCAGTCACGTTTTGTCCGATAACGCTCACACCGTTTGAACGGGAGTTGTTCAGGATGAGGCCGTTATCGCCGACATTGAACTCGGTGAACTTGTTGAGAGAGACACCGCTTTGCGGTGTCTTGATATTTACCTGCGGCGTCCCATTGCTCGTTTGCAAAAACGACGTCCCTGGAGCCGACGGGTCCACGATGATGTTTTGAGCAAATGAGGCAGAGACCGAACTCACAACAATCGAGGCCGATGAGATAATCGTCACAAAACCGTGCAGGGCTTTATGAAGGTGACTCGCCGTCTTTTTGCTCAAATTCATCATGTGTCTTTCCCCATTCACTTTCTCAAAAAAGACCTGCGGAACATATTCGACCGCTTCGGTATGTCTAGCCTTTCAGCTTGGCAACTTTAGGCGCAGCCTCAGAAGCCGGAACAACAACAAGCTTTGCTCCCCCAACGACAATCCCTGCTGAAATAGAGCACCGGACATATGCCGTTCCCCCTTTGGGGACTGAAACTTCCACTGCCTTTTCTGTAAGTGTTGTGGCGCTCACGCGGTGCACGCCAGGCGCGACTTTAACTGTCGTTGCCTGCCCGGGTGCACAGGTTCCAGCTTGCTGACCATCCACAAAAACCTTGGGCTGAACTGCCAGGCCCGTGTAGGATGTGCGATATATCACCAGACGTGTTTCACCGTCAGAACTCTGTGCGGCAAGCGTCGTTGGGACAGAGGTCGAGGGTGCTGGCGTATCACAGCCTGCAAGGGTAAAAAAACCCAAACCGATTATGGTAGATTTTAGAATATAGTTCATGTCACTTTTCCTCACTCATTTCGCTGTGCCTCAGCTGGTCGCCAGGCCTTTGCTCGCTTCTGCGCTAATGTAATCTCTTCTGCACTCATCCCGACCTCTACGCTTGCACGGGCCGCCGCAGCCTCTGGGTGCCCTAGGGCTACCGCAACGTTAAAATTCTTGTGTGCCTCAATCAGATCGGGTTCGCCTGCGACCCCAGACATCTGAATTTGACCCAAAGCAAACAGACCGGCAGGATCACCGCGCGCGCCGGAGCGTTCCAACAGCGCCACCCCCGCCGCCACATCGCGTGCCAGATACTTGCCTTCAATCAACCCGGCCGCAAGCGCATTCATCCCAGCAACATGGCCCAGATTGGCCGCCACCCCAAACCAGGCATAGGCCTTGACCTCATCCTGACCAATGCCGCGCCCCTCAAGCAGAACCGTCCCACAATTGAACGCTCCATTCACGTCGCCAAGCTCGGCCGCCGCACAGACCAGCGCCGCGCCTTCTACGTAATTTTGAAGCACACCGTTGCCTTGAATGCTCAATACGCCCAAGCGGTTCTTTGCGGGCGCAGATCCCAAATCGCTCGCCGCACGGTACAGTCCAACTGCGGCCTGTAGATTGGCCCCGCCGCCAATGCCAAGTTCCAGCATCCGCCCAAGATAAAACGCCCCGTCTGGGTTCCCCTCATCAAAAGCGTCCTGAAAGGCCTCTAGCGCAGCCTCGAAATTTTGTGCGTCAAGGGCTGCAAGACCCTCCTTGATGTGAAGACTGTCTTCTTGTGCAAAGGCAGGCCCCGAAACCGCAATAAGAGCGCAAGCCGCCAATTGGAGAGCACAGGATCGAGCCGCGCAATAGATCAATGTCAAATACCTCAAAGAGTCTTTATCCTCAAATCTGCAACCCCAGATAACAAGGACGTGATCTGCCTGTCGAGTCGATTCGTGCTGGTCCAACGCTTTGTAGTCTTCAAAACGCCTTCACTGTCAGGCCCATGAATGCCTGGACCCCACCGAAGCGCTGTCCATTTTCGCTCTTGAGGGGAACTGCCAGTGTCCCGTTCAATGTCGTTTTGCCAACTTGTGCAGAGACTCCCAAGCCTGCGCTCAACATCGAGGTCGACTGGCCAGTTGTCCGTGCTTTGACAAAGCCTACATCCGCAAACACGAAAGGCCTGAGCCCACCCTGTGCCTCTCGAAATGGGTTGAGTTGCCTATCGCCAAGTGGCCTGCCCCAACCTCGCAGGTCAACCTTGCTGGCCGGGAAACTAAGTTCTGTCCGCAAATAAGTCCCGCTATCACCTGAGGCGGAAAAGCCTGTATAGCCGCGCACTGTATCCCAACCGCCAATGGATATTTGCTCATTGCTATAGAGCGGCCCGTCTGCCAATTGCCCCACAAGATATATCGACAGCTGACGCCCGCTGGTAAAGGGGCGGATATAGGTCAGGCGGGTTTCAAGCTTCTTAAAGTTTGCTCTTGGGCTTCCTGCCGGCAATCCCGGGGCATCCCAATCTGCCTCAAACAAACGCGTCCCAAAAGACAAGGATGTATCGGCAGAGATAACCGATTTTTCCAGACGGTGTTCATGGCGCAAGCCTAGCCGCATGGCCGAGCGTTTTTGTGGGGTCAAAGCCGCAATGTTGATGTATCGCTTGTTGCGGTACGTGCTGAGTGTTGCGTAAGCAAAGTATTTTGAGCGCGCACCGCGGTAGAGCAAGCGTTCTGCCGTCATATTGGCTGTGACCGTCTGGGCGAATAGATCCGAGCTGGCGGTCACTGGCGTCAGCTCTTCGGAATAGGAGCCATTTAGCGAGAAGAGCCAGTAACGGTACGGTAGGGAGATACCAAAGGCCAGTGCATTGCTGTTTTGTGAGCCGGAATAGCTCAGTGTCCAAGCGTCACTAACACTCAAAAGGTCGTCCGCCTCAAGGCCAAAGCTCAATTGGGTCCGCCCCGTGGCTTCGCTGCCGCGATTGTTGAGGCCAAAGCTCCCGCGAATGGGGTCTGTCTTTGTCTCTGTCAGCAAGATGCGGCTCGTGCCCGGTGCGTCGCCCGCGGCAAGATTGGCATTGACCTCAGATGAGCGCAGGCGGTTCATCTGCTCCAAGCCATGTTCCAGATCACGCAATTGAAACACATCCCCGGGTTGCTGGGGCAAGGCCCCTTTTAGTTTGTGCGCCGACCCAGGTCTGGCAGTCCCAGTCGCATCCGTCTGTTGAAAAACATAAGTCTCAATGCGCCCCTCAAGAACTTCGATCGTCAGGCGCCGCGTGCTGATATCTTGCGCCGGAACATAGGCACGGGTGGTGATATAGCCCGCATCGGCGTAGCGCGCCGTGAGACGGGCCAGGAGATTGGTGATGCTAACCTGCCCGAGGCATCGGCCCGAGAACGCGGCTAGAATTGGGCCGACGTCGGCCTCGGTGTAAATGGTGGTGCCCGTCACCGTAATCGCTTCGATCGGAAAACAGGGGATCTCAGTGACGGGTCCCTTGGCGTCTGGCGTGGTAATCTCCTGGCCTGCAGAGGTGCGGGCCAGTTCTTCCACCTGGCGCTGGCGGCGGGTTTCCTCGAGAAGACGTGTGCCCGGATCATTCTCCTGGGCGATAGACGGCAGGGCTATCGTCGCAATTCCTAGCGCCATCGCGATATGTCTCAACCCCGGCATCAGTCGAAAACATTCCACAAGAGCCCGATTGGGCGGCGCTCGAATAACGCGGGCGGCGTGGGCGGCGTACTCTGGATTCGGGTTCCCGTGATGACCACCTCTCCTGTTGCAAACAGATCGGCCGCTCCCAGATCTGCGTCCCCGTCGATGGCAATATCCCCGCCCGTGCTTTGCAGGCTTCCGAAGCTGTAATCGCCTGTGAGGTAGCCCCGACGGCCTTGGAACCAGCCGGTCAGGCCTGCCGGGTGCTCGATCAGTTGTGCAGAGAATGCGGGCACAAATTCTGTTGTGGGTGCTGTGATCCTGATGCCACTGGCCCCGCTCAACGTCCCTGCCAGGCTGCTGACGGTCTCTCCCGCCGTGATGGAAAGCGCCTGAGACGCCGTGACCGTGCCGCCGACGAAGCGCAAGGAGGAGGTTCCGGAGGTGCGGCAGAGCCACTTGCAGGACTGGCGGAAATCCATCTGCCCGATCTGGCGGGCGTCACTCGTGATGACCCCGCTGGCATTCAGGGTGACGTTGGCCCCGGTGATATCCGCACCCGTGCTGCGGATGTTTTGCGCGGCTAGCGACACATCGCCAATGCCTAGGATAAAGGATTGCTCACCTGCAATGGCCTGCGCGCCAAAATCTCCCGAGACGCGCGTATTGCGGCTGCGCTTCAAAAAGAGCGACGACGCAAAGCGGGGTCCTTTGCTGTGCGTCACACTCAGAGGGGCGAGCTCTTGGGTGAAGAGGGTCTCGTTCAGGATGTCCCCCCCGGCCTGGATGGTGATCCCCGCATTCGAAAAGAGCCGTCCGGTCTCGTTGCGGACGTCCCCCACGGTCTCGATGTGCAGATCGTCGTCTTCGCCATAAGCCACGGCCAACCGGTCTACCGAAAGGCTTTTGTTTAAGAAATCACCCGCCGCATAGACGGTCATCCCGCCTTTGGACTCAGTCTCACCAGATGTCGTGGTTTTGCCCTGCAACAAACTGCCGAAGTTCAGGATATCAGCGTTGCTTGAGCGCATGGTGAACCCGCCATCCACGGCCACAAGCTCTGTGCGCGCCTGATCCACCTCGTCCGCCCCGAAACGTAGTTCTGCGCCATCCAGGCGGATATCGCTTTGTGCGGTCAAGGTGGAGGCGTCAAAGCTCAGATCAGCATTCGAAAACGCGCGAAAATCTCCGCCGATTTCACCCGTTGCCTCGAAAAATGCAATTGGCCCGTTGGCCGTCAGGCGGAAGTCATCTGTGATGGTCACATTCAAACCATCAAAGCGTAGAGTCCCATCAGCGGTCAGCACCACATTGCTGGTGCTTTGCGCATTCGGCAGATCGCCCGCATCTGAGACCAGTTCTGCAACACGCTCACCGTCGCTCTCGGACGTAATGTCTCCTGTGGCCGTCAAGGTCACCCCGCCGGAGGAAGCCAGTGTGTCAGAAGAGACTACACGCCCAGCAATACGACCCTGGCCAAGGTTAATGTTGCCCGAACGCGCGGCAATAGTCACGCCGCTCTCTTCCGAGGTAATTTCCGCGCGGGATGTATCAGCCGAAACCAATGCCACGCTCCCCGCCGTCACATTGACGGACCTTTGGGCCGTGATGCTGCTCTCCATGAGTTCCAACTGCCCTGTGCTGGTCAGGCGAAACCCGCCTGCCGAGGCCAATTGATCACCTGCAAAACGTACGCCCGCACCTTGATCCGTGACGGTCACACTGATCCGACCGGCATTCAGAGAGCCACTGCCCGTGATATCCACGATCACGGCATCAGTCGCGGCATTCCCTTGATCTGTGGTCAGCGCCCAGGGCAGAAGGCCGCTGCCGTCCTGTCCAAAGCCACCGCGCAGCCTGTCGAAACTGACCGTGCTGTCGCCTGTGATGATATTGGCATGTGAAGAGGCGTCGGGTAGATCAAATTGTAGGGGGCCATCAATGCGCAGGGATTTGGAAATCAGCGCCAGCTCTTCCATTGTACCGTTGAGCCCGCCGGGGCCAATGTCAATCGCCCCAGTTGTAACTGTGGTGGTCACCTGATCGGTGCTCGTGCGCCCCAGAACGCCTGTGGTCAAGGCCACATTGCCGGTGTTCTGGAACCTTCCGCCATTCACAGTGATGCCGTTGGGGTTAGCCACAATCACATCGGCCTTTGGTCCAATGACAGTTAGTGGGCCTTTAATGGTCGTGATATTGGCCGAAGTGACTTCGTTGAGGATCGTGCCTGCCCTGACAGTCTCATTGTTCAAATTGACCCCAGCCGTAGGCACTGAAAAACTGGAATATGTGTTGTGGCTGATCGAGGCTGCATTCGCAGGAGCGATATCCACAGTGACAAGGCCCGAGGCGCCAATGGTGATAGTCGTGGCGGTCCCGCCATCTGACGCCACGGATTGTGCTGCAAGAGAGGCCGGAAAAAGACTCGCTAGAAGCCCCGCAATCCCAAAGCCGCGATGGTACCGAGCAACACGAAGCACCGCCCTGATAGACATTTTACCGCCAACTCTATGTCCACCCAGCTGATACATATGGCCCTTGCCTTCAAAACCCGTTAAAGAACAGCGACACGTTTCTTACACTTCAAACGGGCAATCAAGGTGAAACTTCAGGCTCTGAAAATTTGGGTTGCGACTGTGACCTTGGCTGCAAGCGCCGCAATTGTGGTGGCTCAAGAGGCAGATACAACAGAACCCCAGATCTTTTCCGACTGGCGTGTGGCTTGTGATGAGGCGCAAACGTGCCGCATGGCTCAGACGATTGTGCAACCCTCGACCCGGCGGCTTATTCTGCAAATGAAAGTCTTTGGGGGAGAGGAGCCGACGCTTCTTTTATCGTTCCCATTGGGCATTCTGCTCAGCACGGGTTGGCAATATCAAATCGATGGCAATCGAAAGACTGTTTTACCCTTCGAGATATGCAATTCTCAAGGGTGCCACGCTGGCATAAAACTCACACCCCAACTACTCAAAGCGATGCAAAGGGGGAGTGAGATGAAAGTCACCTTCTTTGATGCGGGCCAAGACGAGGTTGAGCCAGTAATTTCCCTCATAGGCTTCACAAAGGCCTGGGAGGCGATACAATGAAGCGACGTACACTGCAAAGCTCAATGCAGGTCGGGTGACCCAAAGCCATTATGAAGGCAATAGTTGCACCCGTTTTGCGCCAAAGCAGAGCGATAAGCATTGACTCTCATAACCCGATCTCCGACACTATTCGTAACTTGAATCAACACATTTCGAGGTCTGACATGAAACACGCCAAATCTTTGACTCTTGCAACCGCTGGCTTGGCAACGTTGGCTTTCAGTAACGCCCCTGTTTTGGCCAAATCACCAATTGATCATTCCCTTGATCTGACCAATGCCGACATTGCGATGATGGACAAAGCGCTGCGCGTAAGCTGTGAACAGCCCGCAAACCGGGATTTCCACACCATTCTGAGCAGCTTTGAAGGAGATATAGAGGGCGACTTTAAGTTCAGCGGTTGTGGTAGCGCAATTTAGACGGCCCGTGAATTCAATGATGTTGCCGAAGGTTTTGGTCCCCATTCGATCTTCGAATGGGGACTTTTATATACTGGAGGCTGCGCCGTCAGATCTGGATTGGCCTGAACTGCGTGCGCTGTGGCAAGTCACAGGGGTCGCGCGTCCGCTGTGCTTTGCACCACCGGAAGACAAGATCGACCTGTTCTTTTCCTACGCGTGCCAGGAAGCAGGCGTACCGATATCCTTGGGAACGGTCTTCAACCCAGGTTGGACAGATATGTTTTTCAAGACCATCGCGCATGACTGCCTGGTGTTGTCTTCGAAACTGGTCCCTTATCTTGCCGAGGGTCGTATGTTCAAAGACCACCTTGGGCAATTGAAGCAGGTCGTCATCGTGGGCGATATAGCTCAGGATGTTGAACACTCTGTGATCAAATTGGTTGCAAGCGGAAACTGCCACAGACTTTCTCATCCAAAACACGACCTGATATGATGACCTGGATCGCCGCGCTTCAGGCCATTGTTACCTTTGCTTACGAGACTGCGCATTCCGAGTGGTACAGGCAGGTCTGTGCCGACCATGGCATCATGGAATGCCCCAAGATCAGCTCTCTTGAAGACTTTGAGATGTTGCCCGTGTTGGATCGCGCTACGCTCAACCGATTTGCCCCATTTAAGCGCCTTTCATCTGAAGTCACGCTTGTTGACGATATTCGCTCCACAAGCGGTACGTCTGGGCAAGCTCCTCTTTTTTATTTGCGTACAACGACTTACCGCCACATGGCGCAACAATTGGTGCAAGCAGGTGCACGCCGCAAGATTTACCTTTGGGGTTATCAGCATGTTATCACCCATGTGGAAAATGACCGGCTGGCAGGCCTGCAGACTGTCATCTGCGACCCCCAACAATTGATGCATCATCTCCCGCTGGTCGCGGCCATGAAGGCTGACACGCTGGCAGGAACACCCTCACTCCTACTGCTCTTCGGCCAAATGCTGGATCGCCTTGAGGATCGCCTGCAAATTCGGTTTCTGGAACTCACCGGCGAGCCTGCCCGCGCACAAACCTTGCAAGCCCTAAAGCAGGTGTTTCCTTTGGCCAAGGTCTTTCATCACTATGCCATGGGCGAAATGGGCCAGGAAACTGGCACGCGCGGTCCCAATTGTGAGTGTCAGAATTCAGGGTATTTCCACCTCAATCCAACTGGCATCTACGTTGAAAACCAGGACGGAGAGTTACTGGTCACCCAGCTCAATGTTCCAACAGCCTTTCCGCTCATACGCTACAAAACAGGGGACCGCGTGGACTGGCTTGGACCGGATCGTTGCAGCTGCGGGCATGACGGGATTTCCTTTGAACTTTCAGGGCGCGCCAATGTTGATTTTGTGCGCATCGCCGGGGTTGAGCTACGCTATGAGGAGATATCCGCCATCGTCGCTACATTTGGGGATACCTTTGCGCCCTATACAGCGGTCGAAGTGCGCGAGCATATCTCAGGCGGAAAGCAACAGGTCTCTCTGAATGTGATTGTGGTGCCAAGAAATCAGCGTGATAATTCTGCCTATCTGCAACAGCAGCTGTCAGAAGCTCTGTTTCAAAAGCTCCGTCTATCGGCCACGACACGGCTTTGCGACATGGTGAAGGCCGGGTACTTTACCCGACCAAGGATCACGTTGTTGCCTGAGGTGCCGGTCGCAACCAAATCGCCGGGCATTCGGTTTGTTGAACAGTAGAGTGCGTTCGGTTAAATCGCATTCAAAATACTGAATCGCCCCGAGTTTGCTGGAGGGGTTTGTGTTCAAATGTTACGCAGCTTTTTGGTCCTGCCCTTTACGATATCCGACAGTTTCGATTTCAGGCTCGCGGACATCATTACATCCGCCGCAGCATTCCCGGCCAGCCTTTCAAGCTCCTGAATTGCCTCGTCTGATTTCCCAAGGCGCTCCGAGGCCGCCATGACATGCCCCACCGCCGCGTCGATGTCGAGCGGGCTTGGGTCGTAGCCCCGACCAGACAATAGATGACCAATGGCATGGAGCCCAACCTGTCCAGCGAAAGCCGGGTCTTTGATTGCAAAATCGCGCGCAGCCCGAATGAGCGTTGCAGGTGCAGCATCCGGTTGTGCCGCACAGTCGAGGGCCAGATCGAGATACTTTGCCGTCTTGGCCGCAGCGAACCACTTCCCTTTCTGGCCTTGTGTCGCGATCAGGTCTTCGAGGATCCTGCGTGCATCAATATCAGGATAGCGTTTCACCAGGTCGCGCCACATCGCGAGATAGGTATTGCCCGAAGCGCTGGGAGGACCAAACCGACAGTAAGCCTCGTCGGAGCGTCCATGTCGCACCAAAATACCTTCGCAGAACCGCGCAATCTCCTGCCGTCCCCAGCCATTGCGCTCATTCGTCAAAAGCGTCTCCGCATAGATCAAGGCATCGTCTTCCCGCCCCTGACGACGTAGAGCCTCTGCCCCAAATTTTTCATCAAACCAAAGATGGGTCTTTTTCACAACAAGAAGGGCCAACAACTCGTCGTACCGCCCGGCTTCAAGCAGACAGGAGAGGGTCAGGGTTGCCGTGGGCACATGCCCGTATTGGGTATGATCGGACCACACATTGTGGATGAGATTGAGATCGCGATCGGCATGTTCGTTCATCAAGACAGGATAGGCGGCGATTTTGCCGAACTGATCGGCAATCGGCGCCAAATAGTCGACGCCATCGTCAAGGATCGCCTCACGAAGCTGCTCGAGCCATTTCGTCCGGGTCCTTTCGTCTGCCGGCGCAGCAATCAAGACGGGGATCACCTCGTCGAGGGTTCGCCGCACAGCCGTCCCAAGGGCGCCCGAGGACGTGTCGATATGCTCGAAGGCGGGCCAGATGCGCTGGGCGAGCGCGATGACTCCCTCAGCGGACGTCAAAGGATCGACGCGTGCAACGGCTCGGATCTCGGAGCTTGCCAGTTTTAGCCGCTCGATGGCCTTGGATGATGACTTCCAGTTGTATGCGCCTGCGCGCATGGTTGACTTGAACGCCCATTTATGTGTCGCTTTTGCCATCATCTACAGCTTCCTGGCCAAGCGTGCCAGCTCCTCTAAGCTTAATCCCTGCCAGGCGCGTGCTTCACGGAACTGACGACCATACCCTGCAGGGATATTGCTCTCAGCTTGATTGGGCATCTTCGAGACCTTGTCTTTTCTCGTAAACGGTAGAGGCTAAACGGGCTGTGCTCAAGGCTATTTGCCTTTGACGGTAAGATATCAGCTCAGACGCCCCTCTTATCGAATAAGCTAAACGCATCAAATGCGACCCAATGATTAAACGGCACGGGTCAATGCTGGCGAATGCGAGCCGCTACCTGCCAATGCGGATGATTATGAGTGACTACGTCTTTTCAGGGGGTGCGACTCGGCAAACGTTGACATGGCGTTGACATGAAACGAACGCACAAAGCCCGACTGATTAAGTCGGGTTCTAAGCGTTTGATTTATTGCTATATTTTGGTTGCGGGAGTAGGATTTGAACCTACGACCTTCAGGTTATGAGCCTGACGAGCTACCGGACTGCTCCATCCCGCAGGGGTGTGCTACCCCTGTTGAGCGCGGGCTGCAAGGCGGTTTTGTCCGATTTTTTCAAAATTGTTACATTAATTTGCAAAACCGTTTTTTCATCGGCTTTTGTGGCGGTCTGTCGCCGGTTGCTCTCTGATTTTATTGGCTAAATCTTGAGGGTTTCAAGAAAAGGCCACAGGCTGAACCGAGACGACAGACGCAGCGCTATTCCAGCGTGCTGATCTGATAGGCCGAGCGGGCCAGCCAATCGGGCGAGATTTCAACACCCCAGCCCGGTGCATCGGTCACGCGGGCTTGGCCGTTCTCGATTCCATAAGGGCTTTGGACAAACAGATCGTACTGCCACGGATAATAATCCGGCCCCTCGATAGAAAACTCCAGATATTTGCCGGCATTCGGGATCGCGCGCAGCAGGTGCATCGTGAACAGCGTAACCAGTGACCAGTTCGCGCAATGCGGGGTGACGGGCAAGCCGGCAGCGGCGGCCATTTTGGCAACCCGCAATGTGCGGCTGATCCCGCCCAGATACAGAATATCGGGCTGCACGATATCGACGGCCCGCATATCGATCATCCGTTTCCATGTTGGCAGGTCGCAATCCTGCTCTCCTCCGGTCACGTCGATATCAAGGGCATCGGTGACTTGCTTGGTTTGCTCCAACTCCCAATAGGGGCAAGGTTCCTCGAAATGGGTGAAACCGTTGTCTTGCAGCATGTGCCCGACTTCGATCGCGCGGTCAGGCGAATAGCAGCTGTTCGCGTCGATCAGCAGATCAACATCATCGCCCAGCGCGCGGCGCATTGTCGGGATGATCTCTTCGGTGCGGCCGGGCCATTCGTCCTTGTCGCGGCCGACTTCGGCACCGGCACGGACCTTGAAGGCGTCGAACCCTTGGGTGTCGCGCAGATGTATCAGGCGGGCGGCTTCGTCCTTGGGGGTGATGTCGCGCTTCATCGAGGACGCATAGGCGCGGATCAAACCCGGTGTGCCGCCGAGCAATTCGGCCACGGATTTACCCTGCTGTTTGCCGCGCATGTCCCAGATTGCCGTATCCACCCCGGCCATTGCGCGGCGCAAGTACGAGCCGGGAAACTTGTGTTCACGCTCGGCCACGATATCCAGCAGGTCATCCAGATCGGTTGTGTCTTTGTCCAGTACATGCGGTGCGACCTGCCGGTGCAAAATCTGGCAGGTGATATCGGAATGATAGCTCGACACCTGCCCCCAGCCTTGCGATCCGTCCTCGGCTGTGACGCGCACAAAGCCGACATCGGGGGTGGTGAAAGTCTCGATCGATTTCAGCTTCATCTGTTGTCCTTTTCAGCGCTTTGCATCGGCCAGAATAATGTCGGATGCCTTTTCACCGACCATGATGGCCGGTGCATTGGTGTTGCCCGTGGGAATGGTTGGAAAGACCGACGCATCGGCAACACGTAATCCCTGAATGCCGTGCACCTTAAGGTGCACGTCAACGACCGAGGCGGCAGGATCACTGCCCATGCGGCAGGTCGAACATTGGTGAAAGACGGTCCACGCTTTTTGACGGTTATACGCGACGATATCATCATCGCTGACAATATCCGGCCCGGGGTACAGTTCGCTTTCGATGACCGCCCGCATGGCGGCGGTGCCCGCGATCTGGCGCATCAGTTTTGTACCGGCCAGCATCATCGCGCGGTCATGGTCAGTGTCCAGATAGTTCGGCTGCATTTCGGGGGCCTCCATCGGGTCGGGCGACCGGATTTGCAAATGCCCGACGCTGGTCGGCTTGCACGGATTGAACCCCATCAAAAAGCCCGCGAATGGGTCGGGGTTCATCAAGGGGCGTACGCCGACAGGCGCACGCGTATAGCTGACAGGCGAAAAATAAAGCTGCAAATCCGGCCCTTTTGACGCCTCGGAGACACGCACAAACCCGCCCCCCTGATTGAGGCTCAATGACAGCGGACCCTTGCGCAACATCGCATAATGCAGGGCCGCTTTGATCTTGCCCAACAGCGGGCGCAGTTCCTGGTTCAAGCTGGGCACGCGCGAGACATAAAGGTTATCGCTGCCCAGATGGTCTTGGAGGTTGCGCCCGACCTGGGATGCGTCCGACACCACATCTATGCCGTGCTGTTGCAACACGCCCCCCGGCCCGATGCCTGACAATTGCAGCAGTTGTGGCGAATTGATCGCGCCGCCGCACAAGATCACTTCGGCCCGTGCCTCGACCTTATGGGTGTGACCGCCCTGCCGGTATTCGACCCCCGTCGCCCGCGTCCCATCCAGCAAGACCCGCGTGACATGGGCCTTTGTGCGGACCTCAAGATTGGGGCGTTTTCTGGCCGGCTTCAAATAGCTGCGCGACGCAGAGGCGCGATAGCCGCCTTTGGTTGTAATCTGATAGCAACAGGCCCCTTCCATGTGGGGGCCGTTATAGTCGCGGTTGGTCGGGATATCCGCCTGTGCGGCCCCTTCAAGATAGGTGCGCGTCAGCGGGTGCACCTCGTCTGTGACGTCATGCACGGCCAAGGGGCCACCGACCCCGCGCGCATTGCTTTGCGGGCCGTCCCAGTTTTCCATGCGGCGGAATACGGGTTCAATGTCGTCCCAGCCCCACCCGGGGGCCACCGCGTTCCATTCGGCATAATCCTGTGGATGCCCGCGCACATAGACCATCGCGTTGATCGAACTTGATCCGCCCAAGACCTTGCCGCGCGGCCAATAGGACCGCTGGCCGTTCAGGCCCGGAACCGGCTCTGTCGTGTATTTCCAATTGACCCGTTTGTCGTAATAGACCTTGCCGTACCCGATGGGCATCTGGACCCAGGGGTTCATATCCGATCCGCCAGCCTCAAGCAGCAGAACGCTGAACTGGCCACTGCTGGTCAGCCTGTTGGCCAGAACAGATCCAGCCGACCCTGCACCGACGATTACATAGTCAAAGTGGTCCAAATCAGGTCTCCGAAGGTCAGTGTCGTGATCGTTGTGCCGCAGGTTTGCATTCATCACGATTCTCTCAAAGGCTGCAATAGCGCAGCCCGCCACGGGCAGAAACGAGGGCCGCCCCCGTATCAGGCGACATCCGAAAACGCGTATTGCCTTCTTGTGGCATCATCCTAAGGTAGCCTTAGTGATACAGCGATGGCTGTGACCATCTGCTGAACCGGCCCGCAAAGGATGTGCAGCACATGGATACCTATGATCAAGACGACGCAACATTTCTGGCGCAGCAAGTCGCATCCGGTGCCGCATCCCCCGATGAACTGCTCGACGATGCATTGGCACGGGTTGCCGCGTTTAATCCGCAACTGAATGCGGTTGTGTTGTTGCAAGAAGAAACAGCACGCCAGGCGATCAAGGCGGGTTTGCCCGACGGCCCCTTCAAAGGTGTGCCGTTCTTGATGAAAGACCTCGGGGCCGAGGCGAAGGATTTCCCTTCGCATAGCGGGTCCAACCTGCTCAAAGACACACACTATACCTATGACAGCGCGATTTACGACCGGATGCGCAGCACGGGCGTTGTCACCTTCGGGCGCACCACATCCCCCGAAGGCGGGATCGGCCCGGTCACAGAATCCAGCGTTTACGGCGGGCCGACGCGCAATCCCTGGAACCTGTCACATACCTCTGGCGGGTCATCCGGCGGGTCGGGCGCTGCGGTGGCAGCGGGCATCGTGCCGATGGCCCACGGGTCCGATGGTGGCGGGTCGGTGCGCATCCCTGCGTCAAGCTGCGGCTTGTTCGGTTTCAAGGCCACGCGCGCCCGTTTTCCTGACGGTCCTGCTGCGGGCGAAGGCTGGGGCGGCATGGCCATCGACGGCTTTTTGTCCCGATCGGTGCGCGACAATGCCACGATGATGGATGCCTGCGCGGGCCCCGATGCCGGTGCCCCCTATGCCGCCCCCGCGATGGAGACGTCCTATAGCCAAGCCATAATCCGCCCGCCGCGCCGTCTGCGCATCGCGCTGTGTGACACAACATTTACCGGCGGTGCCATTGATCCGGCCTGCAAGGAAGCCGTGCTGAAAACTGCGCGGATACTCGAAGGTTTGGGCCATCACGTGACCCCCGGCTGCCCCCAGGCCGACCACGAAGGGATGATGCACGCCTGGACCAAGATCGTCGCCTGCGGCACAGCGCTTTGGATCGAAAACACCCTCAAGGCCAAAGGGCGCGACCTGCGTCAGGGCGATGTTCAGGGCGTGGCGCGCAGTGCTTTGGCCTATGCATCCAAAATTTCCGGTGCCGCCTATCTGGGGGCGGTCAATAAAATCCACGCCTATGGCCGCCAGATGGCAGCCGCATTCGACGACGTTGATATCATCCTGTCCGCAACCCTGGCCGAACCCCCTGCCCTTGTTGGCCGCTTCACCCACGACCGCGATGATTACGAGAACTACCGCGTGGGTAAGGGCGGCGTTTTCGAATATTCACCGTTCTGTGCGGCGTTCAACGCCAGCGGCCAACCCGCGGCAACCGTGCCCCTGCACTGGACAGATGAAGGCCTGCCCGTTGGCGTTCATCTGGCGGCACCTTTCGGCGATGACGCGACGCTGATCGCGCTTTGCGCAGAACTTGAGCAAGCAGCCCCATGGGAACATCAAAGGCCAAAGATGCTTGCGGATTTCCTTGCTTAGTGCCGGGGCCCAACGCAAACTGAAAGCCGCAGCAGGGGAAATAGACGTGAACACAGATATCGCAATCGATGCGCGCAACGTCGGAAAAATCTATGGGGCGGGGGCCAGCGCAGTTACGGCGCTTGGCGATGTGTCGATCAGCATCGAAAAGGGTGAATTCTTTACCCTGCTCGGGCCATCGGGCTGCGGCAAGACCACCTTGCTGCGCTGTATCGCAGGGTTCGAGACGCCCACAAGCGGTTCCATCCATCTGTCTGGCACAGACATTACCTATGACCCGCCCTATCAGCGTCCGGTCAATACCGTTTTCCAATCCTATGCCTTGTTTCCCCATTTGACGGTCGCGCAGAATGTCGGGTTCGGCCTGAAAATGCGCGGCGCGTCGGCGGCTGATGTGGCCAAGGCGGTCGACCGCGTGCTTGCGCTGGTCAAGCTAGAGGATTTCGCAAACCGTTTGCCGCAACAACTGTCCGGCGGGCAACAGCAACGGGTGGCGCTGGCCCGCGCCTTGGCCCCTGAACCACAGGTGCTTTTGCTGGATGAACCGCTGTCGGCGCTGGATCTGAAGCTGCGCAAGGAAATGCAAAGCGAACTGAAGCGGCTGCAATCCGAAACCGGCATTACCTTTGTTTTCGTCACCCACGACCAGGAAGAAGCGTTAACCATGTCCGACCGGATCGGCGTCATGTCGGCAGGCGCGCTTTTGCAGGTCGGCACCCCGCACGATATCTATGACCGCCCCGTAAACCGTTTCGTCGCGGATTTCATCGGCGAGACCAATTTTCTGGATGCCACCGTCGAGGGCAATCAGGTGCGGATCGGCACCGGCGATCTGCTGGCCGTGCCATTGCAGGGCGAAACAGGTGCGGTGACCTTGGCGATCCGGCCGGAACAGGTCAGTATGACAACGACCCAAACCGGCATCAGCGGCAAAATCACCGAAGCGATCTATATGGGCACCGACACCCACTATACGATCACATTGAAAGACGGCAGCCCGCTGGTCGCGCGCATTCAATCAAAGTCATCCGGTGCCTTTGACGTGGGTGATACGGTCGGCATCGCCATCGACGCGCAAGCCGTGCAGGTGCTGAAATCATGAGCCGCCGCAAAACCCGCCGCAGCAAAGGGCTTGATGGCTGGCTTTTGTCCGCGCCTGCGCTGATCCTGCTGGTGCTGGCGGCAAGCGGGCCGCTGTTGATCGTCGCGCTGTATTCCTTTTTGGAAAAGGGCGATTATTCCGGCGTTCGCTGGATCTTGTCCGGCGAAGGCTGGTTCCGCGTCTTGTTTGAACGCGACATCTTTGACCAGACGGTCAGCCTTGCCGATGCGAACCTGTCGATCTTCTGGAGGTCGGTGAAACTGTCCATCGCCACAACAATTATCACCTTTGGCTTTGGCCTGCCCACGGCGTGGTTTATCGCCACCCGCCCCGCAAAATCGCGCGCGTTCTGGCTGTTTCTGATCACCATTCCGTTCTGGACAAACCTGCTGATCCGCACCTTTGCGATCATGGAGGTGATCCGAAACCAAGGTATCCTCAACACCTTCCTCATGCACTTTAACCTGATCTCGGAACCGATCCAGATTCTGTACACCGATACGGCGGTGCTGATCGGCATGACCTATGTGTATTTGCCCCTGATGGTTCTGCCCCTATACGCTGCCATCGACCGGTTCGATTTCCGCCTGATCGAGGCGGGCTATGATCTTTATGCCTCGCGGTGGCAGGTGTTGCGCGGGGTGATCCTGCCCATCATCAAACCGGGTATCATTGCCGGCTCCATTCTGGTGTTCATTCCCAGCCTTGGTGCCTATGTCACGCCCCGCGTGTTGGGGGGCGGCAAGAACATGATGATCGGCAACTTTATCGAATTGCAATTTGGCCAGGGTCAAAACTGGCCTTTGGGGGCGGCGCTTTCGACAGTGTTGCTGCTGGTCGTACTGGTGTCGCTGATCATCTACACGCGGGCCTCGTCACGGGATGATAGCAATGGCTAAACCACGCGTTTTTGATGTCACCACCCTGCCCGGCTTTACGTTTATCGCGATCCTTGCGTTCGTTCTGCTTTATGCGCCGATCATAACGCTGGTGATCTATTCGTTTAACGGCGGGGATTCCGTCAACCAATGGGGCGGCTTTTCGCTGGAATGGTACGCCGTTGCCGCCAAAAACGAAGCGGTGCAGGACGCGACCGCCCGGTCCCTGATCATCGCGGTCTGGGCTTCCGTTATCTCGACCACCGTGGCGACGATGGCGGCATTGGGCACCACAAGGCGGGGCAAGTTCACGGGGCAAACGATGATCTATGTCATCATCAACCAACCGCTGATGGTGCCCGAAATCGTGACGGCGGTTGCGCTGCTGATCTTCTTTTCCTCGGTCAAGGTTGCGACGGGCTACACCGGGTTGGGCTATCTGATCTTGGCCCATTCGGCCTTTTGTATTCCCTTTGCCTATCTGCCGATCAAGGCCCGGCTCGAGGGGATGGACACGGCGATGGAAACCGCTGCCGCCGATCTTTATGCGACACCCTGGCAGACCTTCCGATATGTCACGCTGCCGCTCTTGCTGCCGGGGGTCATCGCGGGCGCAATGCTGGCGTTTATCATCTCGCTTGATAACGTCATCATCACCGAATTTGTAAAATCCGCAGGGCAAGATACACTGCCGACCTATATGCTGGGCCAATTGCGCCGTGCGCTGACACCAGAGGTGAACGCGATATCAACCGCGCTGCTGGCCCTGACTGTCCTGATCCTGACTGTCTTTGTTTTCGTAACCAAAAAGCGGGACTAACCCGTAAATTTTCAACAATGGAGAGCTATATGAAGACCCTTCTATTTGCGACCACGGCCCTTATCGGCAGTACCATCGGTGCCTTTGCCGAAGGTGAGTTGAACCTGTTCAACTGGGGCAACTACACCAGCCCCGAAATGATCGAAAAGTTCACCGCGCAAACCGGCATCGCTGTCACGATCACCGATTATGACAGCAACACAACCGCCCTCACCAAGGTCGAGGCGGGTGGTTCCGGTTTCGATCTGGTGGTGCCATCGGCGAACTACATTCCGGTCTATGTCCGCAAAGGCCTGATCGCCGAACTGGACCATTCCAAGATCCCCAACATCGGCAACATTGCCGCCGAATGGAAAGACGTGCCATGGGATCCGGGCCGCACACATTCCGTGCCATGGCAGTGGGGTTCCGTTGGCATCGCGGTGAACACAACCGTCTATGGCGGCGACGTGAACACATCCGAACTGTTCATGGACCCGCCCGAGGAACTGGTCGGCAAGATCAACGTCGTGCCCGAGATGACCGACGTGATCAACATGGCGATCTTCAACCTGGGCGGCGAAGCCTGCACCGAAGACCTTGAGCTGCTGAAAAAGGTCCGCGACAAGATGATGGCCGCCAAACCAAAATGGCTGTCGATGGATTATGGCACCACAGACAAGCTGTCTTCGGGTGACTATGCGGCGTCGGTGAACTGGAACGGCTCCACCATGCGGGCACGGATCAACAACCCCGACATCGTCTATGGCTACCCCAAGGAAGGCTATCCATTGTTCATGGATTCGGTTGCCCTGCTGTCGGATGCCAAGAACGTGGACGAGGCATATCAGTTCATCAACTTTATCCTTGAGCCCGAAAACGCCGCGATGATTTCCAGCTTTGCACGCTATGCAAACGGGGTTGCCGGGTCAGAGGAGTTCATGCCCGAAGACATGAAAACCGCGCCGGAAATCGTCACCCCTGCGGAATTCGCAGCGGGCGGTAAGTTCCTGCCGACATGCCCACAATCCGCAGTCGATCTGTACACCGCGATCTGGACCGAACTGCTGAAGTAAACACCCTTTGGCGGGGCTGCACATGGCCCCGCCATTTTTCTGCGCCGACCGGTTTTCAACCGCCGGTCACACCTCGACCAGATGATTGTCCCACCGCAGCGCATCCGAATGCGCAAGGACCGGACCCTGGCCCGCAAGACTGCCGATGTCGCCAGTGCCCGACGTTATCGCGAACCCGCGATCCCGGGCTGCGACACCGCAAACATCCTGCATCCCGTACACCTGATCCAGCACCAGCCGTTCCGCATCATACAGATGCAAAACACCGCCGCGGGGTGATGTCACGGCGATGACCTTGCCGTTGCGGGAATAGGCGATGCTGCCGATATAGCCATCCAGCCTGCGGGCCTGATCCTCGGCGAGGTGAATAAGGTCAATCGCCTGACCCTGCCGGTGCAGCCCGACAAGCGCTGCGGCCTCACCTTCGCCTTGCCATTGCATCCCGAATGCCACCTGCCCGTCTGGCCCGATGGCCAAATGCCGGATCGAGTTTTTGTGCATCTCGGCTGGCAGCTTTGCGACCTCGATGATTGCGCCCTGATCCAGATAGGTCAGGTTGGGCTGCATCGTGGCGATGTTCAGTTTCACGCGCCCTGAATCGGGATGGGTGTCGATCCCGCCATTCGCAACGACCAGAATATCCGATCCGGGCAGCCGCTTGATATCATGCGGCCCAACCCCGCCGCTGTCGACTTCGCCGGCGCGGGTATAGCCTTTGTTGACGTCCCAAACGCCAATGCGTCCACGCCCGAGTTCGAAATCATTCTCGGTTGTGAACAGCCAGTCGCCGTCTTGGGAAAACGCCCCATGCCCATAAAAATGCCGCCCTTGCGGGGAATGAAGCTCTGCCTTGACCGCGCCTGACGCGCAGTCAATCACAATCGCAAAGGTGCCCGGCCGCCGCGCGAATGCAACGGCTTGGGGGCGGGTCGGATGGGCTGCGGCGGCATGGCCCCGCGCGGGCAGTGGAATTTCAAAGATAATATCCAGCGCCGCGCCGATCCCGCACAGGGCAAATGACCCGTCAGGCTTTGCCGCTGCGGCCAGATAGGCCGGGCCGCCCGCATCCGCCCAAGTGGGTTTCGGGACCAGACCTGCTGCCAGCAAGCCCCCTAAAAACCGCCGCCGGTTGGCTTGCATATCAATCTCCGTCCAACGCGTTAAAGCCTGCTGCCACACCCAATGTCGGCCCCAGTTCCTGACGGGCGATATCGCGGATGGCATCAACAGATTGCTGCACGACTTCGACCTTCAACCGCGACTGTGGCGCGGCTACCCCTGCAAACACCGGATCGTCCAGAGCTTCAATCTGCGACAGCGCCGTATCGAACGCCTGTTCGGACCGTGCCACCAGATCGGCATTGCCCCCCGCCAAAAGTACCATCAGGTTTTCAAGCGTCTCGAGGCTGAGCGCGACATGGCGCGCAGACCGGCCCGAGCGCCAGACTTCGGCACGGTTCGGGCGCGGCCTGTCAAAACTGCCCAAGGGCCGCCCCAAGCGCGTATCCGAGGTGAATTCCAATCCGGTCGTCAACGCTTTGAACAGTTCTTGCAAGACTTCCTCTTGCGAGCGGTATGTGCCGGTTGGGCCGGGGTTCAGCAAGCGGGCCGCGTAATCGCCCTGCCAATCGGTCAGGATTGCAGCGCTTGTCACGGCGATATCTGCGGCGGCGGCTTGCACCAATGCGCAGTGATAGGCAGGGTCGCCAGCCGCGCCAAGCACGTCATCATAAAGCAGAAATTCCAGCGCATAAAACCCGCGCGCAGCAATCGACACTTTGGCGAATTCCTGTGCCGTGGCGATCACCGGATCCTGCTCTGCGATCAGGGTGCTTAACGTGCGGGGGGTGACACCGCGACTGTCCGGCCAGAACGCCAAGGCAAAGGCGCGGTCGTTCACCTCTGTCGGGCCAAAGCGCAAGTGGCTGACAGAAACCCACGCGTCAAACGCATCGCCATAGGCCGCCCGCAAGGGTTCAGACGCTGGCGTGCAATCGGCCGTGGCCGCCTGGGCCAACTGGTCCGAGGTGTCCGCCAAGGTTTCAAACCGGGGCAGGATATGCGTGTCGATCACCTTGGCCGCCACCGGATCGCTCGATTGTGCAGCCGCCACAAAAGGTGCTGCGACAACCAATGCGGTCAATAGAATGCGTTTCATAAGCTCTCCAGATAGGCGATAAGGGCGTCACGATCTTTGGTTGGCATCTCGATCACAGTATCACGTTGGGCTTGCGCCTCGCCACCATGCCACAGCACGGCCTCAAGAATGGATCGCGCGCGCCCGTCATGCAGGAAATAGCTGTGTCCGCTGACCTGTTGCGTCAGGCCGATGCCCCACAATGGGGGGGTGCGCCATTCGCTGCCCGATGCGCGGGCCTCGGGGCGGTTGTCGGCAAGACCAGGGCCCATATCATGCAGCAACATATCGGTAAACGGCCAGATCAGTTGAAAGCTTTGCTCTGGCTGGTCTGCCAGTCGGTGGGTCACAAAGCTGGGTGTGTGGCAGGCCGTGCAGCCTGTTTCATAGAACAGTCTCTTGCCCCGCAAGACCTGAGGGTCATCCGCCCCGCGCCGCGCTGGAACGCCCAGATTGCGGCTGTAGAAAGCCACCAGATCCAGCCCTTCGGCGTCGATCTCGTACACACGGTCATCACTGTCGCCGTGAATGGCATCTTGGCAAACGCTTTGCGCCGCTGTGCATTCCCCTGCCCCCGCCACGTGCAAGGGCGATGAAATGCCTATGTCGCCGGAAAACGCCGCAGCCGATTGTTCCAGAATGGTGGCGGCCCCGGCCTTGAGCCCGAAACGGCCCAACATCGGCTGGGTGTGCACCGACGACATCACCACATTGGGGCGACCGGAAATGCCGTCGCCGTCCAGATCATCGGGATCAGCGCCCGCAAGGATATCCTGCGCGGGGATCGCCTCGAGCAGACCAAGGCCGATCATCTGCGGCGCGACACGCGGGCTGAACATCGCGTCGGGGTGCAACGGGCCATAGCCCAGATGATCGGCCGAATATGTCGGCGCACGCAGGGTGACGACCATGCCGTCCGCCAATGTCACGGGCAGTTCGTGATAGGTGATGCCAAGGCTGTATTCCGCCTTGTGCCCCTGCACGGCAAAGTCTTGCAACTGCGAGCCATAGGTCGGGTCAGGCAGGGTCGCGAAATACCCTTGGATATCAGCCATCGCGTCATTGGGGGTGCCGGGGATCGACACGCGCAGAAAAATAGAAATCGCGTTGTCCTGCGCGTTTTCGGGGGGATGTCCGCGCCCGTCTTTCAAATGGCAGCGCTGGCAGGACCGCGCATTGAACAATGGCCCCAGCCCGTCTGATGCCAATGTCGAGGACGGCGAGGACACCCAGAGCTTGCGGAACAATCCGTTGCCCATTTTAAAGGTCAGTTCGTCTTTGAAACTGATGTTGCCGGACGGTTGCGAGAAAGCATCCGCATCCCTGCGCGCGCGCACTGTGGCGGCACCGGCGGGTTTGTCTTCGAACCGCTGGGGGGCCGAGAAATCAGAGGTCAGGGCCGTCACTGCCGCGATGCGCGCGGTTTCTTGCGCGGTTCTGGGGATCACATTCAAATGCGGATCACCAAGGTTCCATGATTTTTCACCGGCAATGGCGGCAACCCCAAGAACCGCCGCCATGATCGCCCCACATCCAAGCATCATTGTTTTTTGAACTGACAAGTCGGGCATTTCTTTTTCACTGCTCTTGTTTCAAATGAGGATTGCCCGCCCATTCACCAGCCAGACGGGATCGACCTTGTCTGGCCCGATCTGACAGGTGGTTTTGGTGCAGGCAAACATCGACGCCTTATTAGAACGATACAACCGCGGCCAGACCCGCGGCTGTGGATTTGACCCCGCCCACGTCAAAACGCGCCAGGCCAAAGTTGATTTCGGCCCGTTCGGACAGCGCACGATCAACGCCAAGGGCGATCATGCTGTCGGTGCCGCTTTGAGTGTCAACCAGCGTCGCAGTCGACGAGAACGTCCAATCGCCCGTGCCATAGGCACCGCCCAAAGTCGCATAGGTCGCGTTTTGGTTCAGACCACCCGCACCGTTGAAATGCGCGACCTCGACGATACCGTCAAAGCCGTTGCCGAAATCATGGGCCAGCCCCCCGACAACGCCGGTTTCATCCGACACATCGCCAACCCCTGCCGACAATTGCCGCGCGCCGATCCATGCGGTGGTTTCGCCAAATTCCTGGCTGTACTGGATCGCAAAGTTGTTCAGCTTGCCGGTGTTTCCGACCCCGCCAGCGGCAACAGAATTACGGCCACGCTTGGACCCGATGCTGTCACTGAGAAAACTGTCATCGGCATAAAACACCGCAAAGGACAGCACGCCACCGGTGCTGGCCACGGGTGTATCAACGGTCAGGCCGATCATCTCGGCCAGTTCGTAATCACCAGCCAGCGATGTGCCATAAAAGCCCGTTGCCGCGTCCCACGCCACACCAAAGATCGGGCTCATCTTACCGGCCGAGACGACGGCCCCGCCCAGATCAAAGCGCAGCCCCAATTCGCTGACATATAGCCCCAAGTCACCGAACTGGCGGCTGGCGACCGGGTCAGAGACCGATTCAAACGTCAGCCCACCAAAGGCCTTGATGCGGTCGGTCAATGCCGCCTCGAACGCGGCCTCGATCAAGATATAGGCGTCTGTCAGTTCCGCGGTCGGGTCATCTGATGATAGCGTGCTGTCAACGCCGATCTCGATGCTGCCTTCCCATTCGAAACCGGAGTCTTGTGCGACTGCCGAAGTGCTTGCCAAAGCAACGCCGCAAAGCGTTGCCAAAACGAGTGTCGTTTTCATTGTTATTGTCCTGAGATTCTTGATTATTTTTGACTGACGGATGGAATTACTGGAAAACCGCGTTAGGGTCATCAAGGCTGTCCGACCCCTCGAACGCGATTTGATCAAGGCCAAGGGTCTTAACAACCCGTTCAATGGATCGGGTTTGATCAATCAGGCCGTTTACACCGCCCATGATCAGCGCCTCGCCGCCCTGATTGCCGCGCCCGAGCATCTGGTCATAAGAAAAACCAGTCTCGGCGGCGGTTTTGATCCGGCCAAGCGCCATCATTGTTGTGCTCAGCTTGCCCTGCATTTCAGCGTCAAGGGCGGCATCTGTTTCGGCGACCATGTCAGACAGGGACGGCCCCGTCACAAGCGTGCCATCGACGCGCACATATTCACCCAGATAGACGTTCTGAACGCCCATACCGTCGAAAAAATGGCTGTTGTGGGTGTTGTCGGAAAAGCAGTCATGCTCTTCTTCGGGGTCGTTCAGCATCAGACCAAGGCGCATCCGTTCGCCCGCTTGTTCGCCATAGGACAGCGACCCCATGCCGGTCAGCATGGCCGCCAGCCCAGCATCGGTATCGGCCAAAAGCGTGGTGCGCGCGGCACCGTCATTGGCCCATTGCGCGACCATATATTCCAGGTCGGATACCAGCAGATCAGTCGCCGCTTTCAGATATGCGCCCCGGCGGTCGCAGTTGCCGTTGGTGCAGTCATCACCCATAGCGTAATCTGTCCAGGGCCGGTTGCCCGCGCCGTGGTCATTGCCGTTCAAATCCTGCCCCCAGAGCATGAATTCAATCGCGTGGTATCCGGTTGCCACGTTGGATTCGACGCCGTCCGCCTCGTGCAGGGTGTCTGACAGCAATTCGGGCGTGATGTCGGTTGCATCAATTTCCGCGCCGGACAATGTGAATTTGGGGCTGGCAACCACGTTGAGAACCGCGAATTCATTCTCGTCCGATGCCCCGCCATAGGACGCATCGACATAATCGATCAGCCCCTCGTCCAGCGGCCATGCGTTCACCTTGCCCTCCCAATCGTCAACGATCGGATTGCCAAAGCGGTACACTTCGGTCTGTTGATAGGGAATGCGCGCCGCCAGCCAGGCCGCGCGGGCTGCGGTCAGGTTTTCGGCGGATGGTGCCTGAAGCAATGTATTGACGGCGGCTTGCAGGCGTTGCGCTGTAATCAGGCTGTCTTGGTAATTGGCGGCCGCGATGGAGACATAGGTGTTCAGCACATCCGTCTTTTCAACGGCCAGTGCCGGTGTGGCCAAGGCGACCGCGGCCAAAGCCGTCATCAGTTTCATCGTTTTCATGGGTCTGTCCCTTTAGTGTAATGTAGGTGTGCAAGGTGTCGGGGCCGGCGCGGGTGTCAGATGCATCCGCTTGAGCGCCAGTCCGAAATCGACAGCGCATGACAGGATGAGCGGGGCCACATCTGCCCGCACCAGCAATGTCGCAATCAACATGGCATCTTCGTGATCGCCATCCGCAGCCGATGCGATGAAGTTGGCAAAGCAGGATTCATCAGCCCCAAGGCATTTGCACTGGACCGAATGGCGCATCAGCGGTCTGCGCCCGTAACGGGTGCACAAGCTGCACAGTTGTTCGAACGACTGAAGCGCCTTGCGGCCCCGATCGGGCCCAAGTGCCGCTGACAGGTCATTCCAGACCTTGGCTTGCGCATCAGGCCCGTCTGACCAGAGCCTCAGGAAAATGACGGAAGCGGCTTCGATCTGATCCAGTTCGATCACAAAGCCGACTGGCGCACCGCCGCGATTATTTGCTGGCTGTGTCATTTCGTCAAAATCAACTTGCCAGCCCGCGTGATCCGCAGGGTATAGATTTGACCTTCCAGAACGATCTGCGCCAGCTCACCGCTCTGCGTCAGGTCACGGGCGTTATAGGTCGGCAAGGCAGGCGTATGCGGGACCTGCGGCGGCAATTGTCCGACGGTCATGCCAGCTGTGCCGCAATGAAGGCACAGCCTGAAACCGCCAAGATTTGAAAGCGGAACGCGGCATGACGTGATGCCAAACACTGTTCAACACGTTGGGCCAAGCCGGTGTTCCCGGCAGTTGGTGGCGTCTTGAATAGCATCTTGCGGACCTCGCGTAGTTTAACTTTGGCCAGACCGATTCAGTACCGGAATGACGTGACTGGCCCCATATCTGATTAAATCAGTCGGGTATGTCAACCCGACAAAATTAGTCGGGTATAATATTATTGGCCATTCAGGTGCCATGTCTATGATCGCATTGGTCAAAATTGATGCAGGTCAAAGTATCTGGCCTAAAACCATGGCATCCTTTCACTGGCAGAACAGGCATGTGGACGTTTGCGTTAATCCCCCAAAGACGTCGCAAAACGGGATTTGATCTTTGGATCATGGCCCTTGTTTCACTGTCTGGGCCTGCCGCCAGTTAACCCGTGTTCTGACCCTCACCTGGTGTCGGGCAGAGCACGCACAAACCTGAATTGAGAGATCGTAAATGTCGAATACGCCACATGAACTTGCTGCGGAATTTCCTGAATATGTCGCCAAGATGCAAGAACTCTGCCGCACCGATGCGCATTTCGAAAAGCTGCATGATGCATATCACGTGGCCAACCGGGCCGTACATGCCGCCGAAACAAATGTGAAACCAACATCGGATGAACATCTGTTGGAACTGCGCAAAGAACGGATGCTGCTTAAGGATCAAATCTTTGGCTACCTGTCTAAAGACAAGGCGTAACTGCACGGGGTGATCGCCACCCATTGCAAACCGCCGATAGCTGAAAAGCGGGCGTTTACCCAACGCCCGCTTTTTCATTGCGACCGTCCTGCAAGTGGCATCCGGCTGCACCGAACACCCCGCGTTTGCTGCCACCGTTTGCAGCGCGCGCCCGTGAATATTCACCCTGCCAAAATCGTCGATTGTGGATCAAAACGGGCTTTTTGCGTCGAAATCATTTGGTATCATGCAAATCAACTCACTTTTCTTTGGAACAAACACCCCCCATAAGACGTCAGTCCACTCGAGCGGGTAGGCAAGACGCCATCCGTCGGGCCCACAGTTGTTAAGAAAAGAGACCCCATGACGAACCTTTCCAAAGCTGATGCCACTTCGAGCATTATTCCGAAGCTTATCGGGGCGGTTCTTCTCCTTGGGCTATTTTTCCTCGCACCATTTGCCGCACAGGCGCAATCGCTGTATCCGGGCGTCAAATCCACCAAGGCCAGCGAGACCAGCACCGAAAGCCCCGCTGAGGCAGACAAGACGCCCCTAGCGACCCTGCTTGAGGTTCTCAAAGATGACACCGCCCGCGCCGCACTGATTGCCGATCTGGAAAAAACCGTGACACCGGACGCCACACCAGAGGCCCCTGTCACCCCGGAAGCCATCGTTGATGCGGCGGATGAAAATGGCATTTCCATCGGTCGGCAAATCGCGCTGATCACTCAGGAAGTGGGGCAAGAGACCGTCGGGACAGTCACTGCATTCTGGGCGTCTCTCAAGGGCGGCGGCGGTGTGTTTTCCGGCCTGAGCGGGGCCGAGCTTTCGGTGCTGCTTGAGGCGATCCCCGGGCTGTTGACGGTCATCGCGATCACCATCCTCTTTTTTGTCACTCTGCGCCGATTTGCCCGCCATCTATACGCAAGGATGGGGCGCAAGGCCGAAGATGTCGGGGTCTTGGGGTCGATCGGCCTGTTCATCGGGTCCAACCTGCTGGACGCCTTCATTGTGATTTTCGCATGGGCGGCGGGCTATCTGATCACCATTTTTGCTGTCGGCGATTTCGGGCAAATCGGCATCCGGCAATCCATGTATCTGAACGCATTCCTGCTGGTCGAACTGACCAAGGTCATCATCCGCGCCTTCCTGTCCCCCGTTGCCTCGGGTCTGCGGATTGTGCCGGTCAGCGATTTCGCAGCGCGGGTTTTGACGCGTTACCTCAGCATCGTTGTCAGCGTTCTGGGCTATGGCCAGCTGCTGATCGTGCCGATCATCAACCAAAGCGTCAACACAGCCGCCGGGTCCGGCGTGTCTGCGGTGCTGTCTGTCTTGGTGCTGTTGTATCTGGTCTATATCGTGCTGCGCCGCCGTGCTGACGTGACCCGTTGGCTGCAAGACGAGGCAGAGCCGCAATTGGCCGCAGACCCTGCCGAACAACCCGTCATCACAGACCACCGCAAGCAAGGCGCGATCATCCGCCTGTTGCGCGGGCTGGCCGGGATCTGGCACTGGATCGTTCTGGGGTATATCGCCGCGATGTTCATTGTGGTGATGACCCAGCCTGCGGACGTGACGCTGAACGCCCTTGTCGGGTCGGGGAAAATTCTGGCCGCGATCATTCTGGCCGCGCTGCTGTCGGGTTTGCTGGCCCGTGCGGTGCACCGCGGGATTTCGCTGCCCCAAGACATCAACGAAAAGCTGCCCTTGCTCGAACGCCGGATCAACACCTTCGTGCCGCGTGCATTCAGTTTGCTGCGCCTGGTGCTGTTGATCTGTGTGCTGATGTTCACGCTGGATGTCATCGGCATGATTGACCTGAAGGGCTGGCTCGAAAGCCAGATCGGGTTGGCGATGACAACCGCGCTGATCTCGGTCGGTGCGATCCTGACAGTCGCCTTTGCCATCTGGCTGGCGCTGACGTCTTTCGTTGATTACAAACTGAACCCCGAATACGGTGCTGTCCCCACATCCCGAGAGACGACATTGCTGACGCTGATGCGCAATGCCGCAACGATTGCGCTGGCGATCCTGACGCTGATGTTCGTGCTAAGCGAAATCGGTCTGGATATCGGGCCGCTGCTGGCATCCGCCGGGGTTTTGGGTCTGGCCATCGGTTTCGGTGCGCAAAAGATGGTGCAGGACATCATCACCGGCATCTTCATCCAGTTTGAAAACGTCATCAACGTGGGCGATGTGATCACCGTTGGCGGCACCACCGGCACCGTCGAAAAGCTGTCGGTGCGGTCGGTTTCCTTGCGTGATGTACAAGGCGCGTTCCACATGATCCCGTTTTCCACGGTGGATATGGTCAGCAACTACATGCGCGGTTTTGCCTATACGGTGACGGACATGGGCATCGCTTACCGCGAGAACGTCGAAGAGGCTAAGGACGCCATGTTCGAGGCCTTTGAGCGGATGACCGCAAACGAGCCCGAAGTCGCCGAGAACATCATGGGAGAGCTGGAATGGTTCGGCGTGCAATCCTTGGGCGACAGTGCCGTTGTTGTGCGCACGCGGATCAAGACAGAGCCCGGCAAACAATGGGGCATTGGCCGCAGTTTCAACGGCTACCTCAAGGCAGTGTTCGATGAACGCGGCATTGAAATCCCCTTCCCGCAGCAAACCATCTGGCTGGGCGAAAACAAGGACGGCAGCACGCAACCGTTCAAGATCGAAGGCCCCGAGAAACGAAAAACGCCATCCGCGAAAAAGCACGAGACAAAGCGGATCGAAAGCGATGATGTGCCTGACAGCGATGATGCGGATGATGCAGAGGGCGGCGCAGACCGCTAAGCCCGCGCGACAGAAAAAAGCCCCCCGCTTCCTATGGAGGCGGGGGGCTTTTTTGTTGCTTACATAAGCTCGCTTAAAGCACGGCTTCGATCAGATAGGGGCCTTTGGTCGCCAGCCCGGTTTCAATCGCCAGTTCCAGCGCCTCGCAATCCGTGACTTGGGTTGCCTCGACACCCATCGACTGGGCCATCTCGACGAATTTCAGCGTCGGGCGATCCAGCGACAGCATGTCCATCGCCTTGGGGCCTGCATTGCTGACACCGACATTGGTCAATTCCCCGCGCAGGATTTTGTAGACGCGGTTGGCGAAAATCACGATCGTCACATCCAGCTGTTCGCGCGCCATCGTCCACAATGCCTGAATGGTGTACATCGCGCTGCCATCCCCGACCAAGGCCAGTACCTTGCGATCAGGACACGCCACCGCAGCACCGATTGAAACGGGCAAGCCATAGCCGATGGACCCACCGCAGTTGTTCAACCAGGTATGTTTGGCGGCCCCTGCGGTGACGGGAAAGAACGCCCGCCCTGTGGTAATCGCCTCGTCCACGACAATGGCGTTTTCGGGGATCATGCGCCCCAGAACCTTGGCGATGCCATCGGGGTCAAGCGGGCCTGTCGGTTTATCCGGAACAACAGCGTCGGCGACATTGGCGGGTGCTGCATCCTGCGCACCGGCCCCGTCACACAGCGCAGCCAGCGCGGCGGTGATGTCTTGGGATGTTTTGCACAGATCGATGATTTCGGTGCCCGCTGCCGTCAGGATGGCGGGTTTTTCCGGATAGGCAAAGAACCCGATGGGCGCACGGGCACCGACCAGAACGATCCGCTTGTACGGCGCAAGCGCCTTGAGCGCCTGATCAATAGGGTACGGCACGCGGTTGATCACGACCCGCCCTGCCCCGCGCTCGAGCTTGGAATTGGCCCATTCGCACAGCAACGAACAGCCGGTTTTCGCCGCAATACGCCCCGCTGTTTCCAAGGTATGTTCGTCCAATGCCGCACCACCCAACAACAGCAAACTGTCGGGGCCGGATAGTGCCGCGATGGCGTTTTCCAGTGCCGTTTGGTCATAGGCGGGTCTGGGGGCTGCGGGGATCGGCTGTGCGACTTTGCCCCCCTCGTTCCACGCGGTGTCACTGGGCAGCATCAAGGTGGCTACCTGACCCGGTGCCACATTGGCGGCATGGACCGCCTTTGCCGCATCCGCACCGACATCGGTCGATGACAGCGACGTATGCACCCAATGGGAAACGGGGGCCGCGATCCCTTCGATGTCGGATGTCAGGGGCGCGTCCAGTTCAATGTGGCTGACCGCATGTTCGCCCACAATATTCACCACGCCGGACCCGGCCTTTTTCGCGTTGTGAAGGTTGGACAACCCGTTCGCCAAACCCGGCCCCAGATGCAGCAAGGTGCAGGCCGGTTTGCCCGCCAGACGGAAATACCCGTCAGCGGCACCGGTTGCGACCCCTTCCTGAAGCACAAGGATCGACCGCATGCCGGGCACATGGTCAAGGGCGGCAACGAAATGCATCTCGGACGTGCCCGGGTTGGTAAAACAGGTATCAAGCCCGCTATCGAGCAGGGTTTTCACAAGGCTTTCAGCGCCGTTCATCGGCGTATCATTTGGCGTAGTCACGGCATATTCCTTTGGATCAGGTTTTCGCATTTTCCCAAAACGGGATGCGGAGTTCTTTTTTCAGGATCTTCCCGATCGAACTGCGCGGCAAGGCTTCGCGGGCCTCTACCGCTGACAACCGCTGGCTTTTGCCCAGCTTGGCATTTGCATCGGCGCAGATCTGTTCGGCAGTGCGCAAGGCCCCGTCGCGCAACACCACCAGACCATAGGGCGTTTCACCCCATGCATCGGACGGCACCCCGATCACGGCAGCGTCGGTCACATCGGGGTCGGCCAGCAGCACCAGTTCAAGGTCATCGGCATAGATGTTCAACCCGCCCGAAATAATCATGTCTTTCTTGCGGTCCGACAGGATCAGAAACCCGTCCTCGTCAAAGCGGCCCATGTCACCGGACCGGAAAAACACCTGTCCCCCGGCATCGCGCCAGATGTAATCGGCGGTCAGATCATCGCGCCCGAAATACCCCGCCATCATGGTGGGCCCGCGGCCGCAGATCTCTCCGACCAGGCCTTGGGCGACTTCGTTCCCGGCCTCATCAATCAGGCGTATTTCGTTGCCGGGTGCCGGTTGCCCGACTGTGTGCAGTTTGTCCGGATGCTCGGCCGAATTCAGAACCGTGACACCGCCCCCTTCGGTCAGGCCGTAATATTCAAGCAGTTTGCCGGGGAACCGCGCCAGCACATCGGCCTTCACATCCGCGCGCAGCGGTGCAGAGGTCGAAAATTTGACCCGCATGGAGGACAGATCAAAGCTGTCGAAATCGGGGATTTCCATGATGCGTTTATACTGGACAGGCACCAGCATCGTGTGGGTGATTTTCTCGCGTTCAACGATCTCAAGATACCCGCGGGCGTCGAATTTCGGCATCAGATAAACGGTCGATCCGCCATAAAGCGTGGGCAGGAAAGATACGATTGTGGTGTTTGAATAGAGCGGCGTCGACAGCAGCGTGCGCGCGTTGTCATCATAGCCGTTGGGCGACACACGGTCCATCTGCGCGGCCCGCATCCAGTGATTGTGCAAGATGCCTTTTGGGGTGCCGGTGGTGCCGGACGAATAGATCAGGTTGAACGCATCCGACATGTCCAGCGGGATGTTCGGGTCGGTATCATCCGCCGCCTCGACCGCCGCGTCAAAAGCGTCGAACGCGGGATCGTCGAAATCAATCGCAAAGCGGGCGATATCCAGATCGGTCACGAACCCATGGACCAGATCAAGATATTGCTTTGCCACAAAAATCGCGCGGGCTCCGCAATCGGTCAGCATCTTTTCCAATGCCTCGGGCGATGCCATCGTCGACAGCGGCGTCACACAGGCCCCTGCCCGCAGGATACCCATGAACAGTTCCGCATAAGGGATCGAGTTTGGCGAGATGATCGCGATATTGTCGCCCTTTTTCACACCCATCGACAGGACAAGATTGGCAATCTTGTTGATCCGGGTGTTGAACGCGCCCCAGTTCACCTGCTGCCCCTCGCACACCAGCGCCAGTTTGTCGGGGTGGGCTTGGGCATTGGCGCGCACGACCTCGACAATCGTTTTGGTGGGCGTGATCGCGGGTGCGGGTGGGTTGATCGGTATCATCGCTTGTTCCTGATCTGGTTCCTATATCCCCCTGCGAAACATTGTTGCGCAGGGGATGTCGGGACCAGTTGTAGCGATCAGAAATAAACTTGCAAATGGATGTATCTTAGGCGGCGGATTTTTTCAACGCATCGAATGCGGAGTGCTGGGACAAGAACACCTTGCCGGTGAGGTCCGCGATGAAATGCTGTTTTTGCAGCCGGTCCATCACGGGGCCTTTGACCTCGGACAGGTGCAGCTTGATGCCCATATCCTTGAGGCGCGCATTGATGGCCTCAAGCGATTCCAGCGCACTAAAGTCGATCTCGTTGATGGCTGAACACATCAGCACAACATGTTTGATCGCATGATCACCCGCCAGCCGGTCATAGATGTAATCCTCAAGAAACCGCGCATTGGCGAAATACAGGCTTTCGTCGATGCGCAACGTCAGGATAGTCGGGTCGGTTTCAACACTGTGACGGTGGATATTGCGGAAATGCTGCGTGCCGGGCACCTGCCCTACCTCGGCGATATGAGGGCGGGTGGTTTTATAGAGATGCAGAAGAATCGACAGCACAACACCGCAGGTCACACCCAATTCAACACCGCTGCCCAAAGTGATCAACATCGTGGCAAGAACGGCTGCGAAATCGGCTTTGGAGTAGTTCCACGACTTTTTGAGGATACTGAAATCAACCAGCGTCAACACAGCCACAATGATCGTGGCGGCAAGGGTGGCTTGCGGCAGGAAAAACACCAGCGGTGTCAGTGCAAGGGCGGCGATGGCCAAACCAACTGCTGTAAAGGCACCCGCCGCAGGGGTTTCCGCGCCTGCGTCAAAGTTAACGACGGAACGGGAAAAACCGCCCGTTACAGGAAAACCGCCGGTAAAGGCCGCGCCAAGGTTGGCAGTGCCCAGACCGATCAGTTCCTGATCGGGATTGATCCGCTGGCGCTTTTTCGCGGCCAAGGTCTGGGCGACCGAAATCGATTCAACAAAGCCGATGACCGAGATCAGGATCGCGGGCAGCAACAGCGCGCCCATCAGATCGAATGAAAAATCAGGCAGGGTAAGCGGCGGCAGGCTTTGCGGGACTGCGCCCACAATGCGCACACCGTGACCGGACAAACCGAACAGCCACACCACCACGGTTGTCAGGACGACCGCAGCCACTGGCCCGGCTTTGGTCGCGACATCTGCCGCACCTGCGCTGAACCCTTTGGATTTCAAAAGCGGCTTTAGCCCTTTGCGCACCCAAAACAAAAACCCCGTCGCCGACACACCGATGACCAGGGTGATCCAGTTGGTTTCCCCCAGATGGGTCAGAATGGAATGAATAAGTTCGATCAGGTTCTCACCCGACGCGCTGATGCCCAGAATATGCTTGATCTGGCTGGCCGCGATAATGACACCCGAGGCGGTGATAAAGCCCGCAATCACCGGATGGGACAGGAAATTGGCCAGAAACCCCAGCTTGAAAAGCCCCATCGCCAGCAAGATCGCACCAGACAGGAACGCCAGCGTCAGCGCCGCAACGGCATAGCCGATCGTGCCTTGATCCGCGATATTGCCCAAAGCCGCAGCCGTCATCAGTGACACAACCGCGACCGGCCCCACGGCCAAGGCACGGCTGGTGCCAAAAATGGCATATAGAATGATAGGGACAATCGACGCATAAAGCCCTGCCTCGGGCGGCAGACCGGCCAACAGTGCATAGGCCAGTGATTGGGGGATCAACATGATCGTCACGATCACAGCGGCCATCAAATCGTTGGACAGGGCCGCTTTATTATAGCTGCGCCCCCAGTCTAGGATTGGCAGGTATTTGGACAGGTTCTGGGGCATTGTCGCGCCGACTTTCGTAATTGGGTGGCAGACCGAGATTAATACCCCGGCCTGTTAGGTTCATCCCCTAAGCGGGGTCTGTCGCGCTTGATCCTAATCAATCTTCGCTGTCAGGGCTTCGGGCTTTGCCAGCCACTCGCGCCCTTTCAACATGCCTTGCCAATACATCGGGGGCAGGATTTTTTCTTTCAGGAACCACGCCGCGCGGCTTGGCTTTGTGCCGTCGATGACCGCTTTGGGAAAGCTGGGCAACAATACGCCGCCATAGCCGAATTCGGCCAGAACAATCTTGCCGCGTTCCACTGTCAGCGGGCATGACCCATAGCCGTCATATTGGCTTTTGGCGGTATGTCCGGCCATGTCAGCGATGATGTTATCAGCCACGACAGGGGCCTGCTTGCGCGCGGCGGCCATGGTTTTGGCGTTCGGCGCATTCATCACATCACCAAGCGCCCAGATGTTATCAAAGGTCTTGTGACGCAAAGTCGCTTGGTCGACATCGACCCAACCCGCAGCATCGGCCAAGGGCGACACGCGGATGAAATCAGGTGCCGTCTGCGGCGGGCAGACGTGCATCATCTCGAATTCGATCTCGACACGCTCTACCGGGGTGTCGGGTTTGGCCACATCAAACCATGCCTTTTTGGCAGGGCCATCAACCGCAACAAGGTTGTGAAAATAGTTCAAATGCGCGTTATACTTCTGCACATATTCCATCAGCGCAGGCACGTAATCCTTGACGCCGAACAACACACCACCGGCGTTGTTGAAATGAATGTCGATGTCTTTCAGCACACCGCGGCGATGCCATGCATCCCCTGACAGATACATCGCCTTTTGCGGGGCACCGGCGCATTTGATGGGCATGGGCGGTTGCGTGAAAATCGCGCGACCGGATTTGATCGAGTTGACTAATTCCCAGGTATAGGGGGCCAGATCATAGCGGTAGTTCGATGTGACGCCGTTCTGACCCAGCGTTTGGTTCAACCCTTCGATCTTGCCCCAATCCAGCTTGAGGCCCGGGCACACGATCAGCCGCTTGTATTTCACCACGCGGCACCCATCCAGAATGATCGCGTTGTTCTTGGGTTCAAATGCAGCGACGGCTGCCTTGATCCAGTGCACGTCCCGCGGGATCAGCGATGCCATCGTTCTGGCCGTTTGCGATGCGTCGAACACGCCGCCGCCAACCATTGTCCAGCCGGGCTGATAGTAATGCACATCGGCAGGGTCGATGATTGCGATTTCAAGATCGGGCTGGCGCGCCTTGAGGCTGGCCGCCGCGGCGATACCGCCCGCGCCCGCCCCGACGATCACAACCTCAAAGGTCACATCGCCCGTCTCGGTGGGCGTCTTGCCGCCATTCGCAATGCGGCGCACAACCCCTGACATGTCATAGCCCGCCGCCTTGGTCTTGGACAGGATGTTGGCCAGATCGGTCTTGCCCGCTTGGGACAAGGACCAAAGCGTGGCCGACCGCATGCCAGTGCGGCAATAGGCCAGAACCGGACCGGGCAGTGTCTCCAAGGCCGCACCAAAGGCATCAGCCTCGGTATCCACAACCTTGCCAGCGACCACCGGAATATACACCGCCTCGATGCCGTGCTTTTTTGCCTCGGCTTCGATCTCGGTAAAGGTGGGCTGGTCGGTGCCTTCGCCATCAGGACGGTTGCAAACAATAGCGCGAAAACCCTGCGCCTTTAGGTCGGCGATATCGTCAGCCAGCACCTGAGGGCTGACCGACAGACGCTCCGTGAGCTTCTTGACTTCCACGTTTTCAGATCTTTCCTATAGGCCGTTGACGGGCACTTTGAGCATCACATTGCCGTCTTTGTCTTTCGGCATATGGCCTGCTCGCATGTTGACCTGAAGCGATGGGATAATCAGCTTGGGCATATCAAGTTGCGCATCACGTTCAGTGCGGAAGGTGATGAACTCTTCTCGGGTTTTGCCGCCGCCCACGTGAATATTGTGGGCTTTTTCTTCGCCCACCGTGGTTTCCCACTGAATATCGCGGCCGTTGGGGCCATAGTCGTGGCACATGAACAGGCGCATGTCGTCAGGCAGGCTCAGCACCTTTTGAATGCTGTCATACAACTGCCCTGCATCGCCGCCGGGGAAATCCGCGCGCGCCGATCCACCATCAGGCATAAACAGCGTGTCACCGGTAAAGGCGGCGTTGCCCATCACATGCACCATACAGGCCGGCGTGTGGCCGGGGGTGTACATGGCAAAACAGTTCATCCCGCCAATCTGGTAGGTATCGCCATCCTTGAACAAGGCATCAAACTGCGACCCGTCCCGCTCGAACTCGGTCCCTTCGTTAAAGATTTTGCCAAAGGTTTCCTGCACGACCATGATTTTTTCACCGACGCCGATCTTGCCCCCCAGCTTTTGCTGGATATAGGGCGCGGCAGACAGGTGGTCGGCATGGACATGGGTCTCGATGATCCATTCCAGCTTGAGACCCTTATTCTCGATCTCGGCAATCAGGGCGTCGGCGTGATCATAGGTGATACGGCCTGCCGCATAATCAATGTCCATGACCGAGTCGACAATCGCGCAGGACGTTGAATTTGGGTCACGCACGATATAGCTGATCGTGTTGGTTGCGGGGTCGAAATGACCTGAAACTTCTGGGGTAACGCTCATATCTACTGGATAGTCTGTCATCGAAACATGCTCCTCTACAGGCGGGTAAACGCGACGTGAACAATGCTTGCACTACCGCGGTCCTTAAGACATATTCATACTATGGAATTTTTAAAGAGGAAAGTGGGATATGTTTCCGAATAGACGCGACTTCATGCTGCAGGGTGTCGCAGCCGGGGCAATGATGGGTGTGCCGGGATTTCTACATGCCCAGATCCCCGTGGGTGACATGACCCTTGATGTGGTCAGTGACGGCCATCTGACGCTTCCCGGCAGCTTCATCTTTGATGCCATGCCCAAGGACGAATTGATGCCGATCCTTGAACGCGCCGGTCAGGAATACGACCAGCTGACGCCGCCCTGCAACCTGAGCCTTTTGCGCGGCAACGGGCGGGTTGTGCTGTTTGATGCGGGCTCCGGTTCCGAATTCATGCCCACAGCGGGCAAGATGCTGGACGCGCTGGATGCCCTTGGCGTCGCCCCCGATGACATCACCGATCTGGTCTTTACCCACGGCCACCCCGATCACCTGTGGGGCGTGCTGGATGATTTCGGCGATGCGCTGTTCACCAATGCGGCCCATTATATGGGACAGGCCGAATGGGATTACTGGACGGACCCGAATACCGTGAACACCATCGACAGCGGCCGTCAGGCCTTTGCGATCGGGGCCGAGCGGCGTCTGGCTGTGGTTGCAGAGCAGATGACATTTTTTAACGATGGGGACGAAGTCGTGCCCGGTGTCGGCGCGCGCATGACCCCCGGCCACACCCCCGGCCACATGGCGTTCGAGGTCCGTGCGGGCAACAGTGCGGTGATGATTGTGGGCGACAGCATTGGCAATGACCATGTCGCATTGGCCCGCCCCGCGTGGGAATCCGGTTCGGATCAAGACCGCGTGCTGGGGGCCAAAACGCGGGTTGGCCTGATCAATGATCTGGTGGCTTCGGCCACGCCGATCGTCGGGTTCCATTTGGGCCATGGCGGCATTGGCCGGATCGACAAGGCCGCGGACGGCTTTACCTTTGTGACGGAGCTGTGAAAATGCGCGCCCTGTCCTTTGCCCTTGCCCTCGCCGCCCTGCCCGTTTGGGCCAGCGAAGATATTGCGGATCAGTATCCCAATTCGGTTCTCTATTCCAAACCGGTCGAATTTATCCCCCATGTGTATTCCGCCATCGGGGCCACCGCGCCGCCGACCTATGAAAACGCCGGGCACAATAACAACCTGAGCTTCATTGTGACCGGTGACGGCGTAATCGTGATTAACAGTGGCGGGTCGTACCAACTGGCCAAAGCCCTGCATGACGAGATCAAGGCCGTGACCGATCAACCGGTCAAGCTGGTGTTCAACGAAAACGGCCAAGGCCACGCGATGCTGGGCAATACCTATTGGGCCGAACAAGGTGTGAAAATCGTCGCCCAAACCGAAGGCGCAGAGGCGTTCGAGGAAGAAGGCCCCGGGTCACTGCGCGCCGCCCAAGAGCGGTTGAAAGAACGCGCTGACGGCACGGAACTGACCCCGCCCACGGAAACTTTTGACGATGAATATATCGTTGATATGGGGGATTTTCATATCGAGGCGCTGCATCTTGGCCCCTCGCACAGCCCCGGCGATATTGTGATCTGGCTGCCGGAACAAAGCCTCGTTATCGCGGGCGACATCGCGTTTCACGAACGCATGCTGCCGATTTTTCCCGATACGCTGACGGATGAATGGCTGGAAACATGGGATGGCCCGTTCGAGGCGCTTGGTGCGACTTACGTCATTCCCGGGCACGGCCACCCCACGAACATGGCGCAGGTGCGGCGCTATACCAAAGGGTATCTGGAATATCTGCGCGGCAAAATCGGAGAGCATCTGGATGCGGGGGGGACACTGGCCGACGCCTATTACGTCGACCAAACGCCCTATGCCCATCTGGACACTTTCGAGGAACTGGCCACCAAAAACGCCGGTCGCCTGTTCGAGCAGATGGAGTTCGAGTAAACCCTACATTCCGCCCACGGCGGTTTTGACAAGTTCATCCAGAAGTGACTGAACCTCTTGCATCGGCCCTTCGGGGTAGGTGCGATAGCCAATAGCGACATCGCCCTTCGTATCCGTGACGAAGATGCCATAGGGACAATGGGCGATGTTCGACGGGTCTGCCTCCATCACCTTGCGTGACAAGACGGCAGAGCAGAACAAGAACACATCCGCTGCTGCAAAAATCTCGACATCGCTGCCGACATCGGCACCGGTCCGGTTCATCATTTCGCCAGTGTGACTGACATAGTCAATGACCAGCCCCTTGCCGATAATCGCGTTTTCGACCGCGAATGTCGCGTCTTCGAAACTGCCTTCAAAAGGGTATGTGATCGACTGATCTTGGGCCAACAACGGCGTTGCAACTAGGGAAAGTAAAAGGGCACCAAGGGTAAGTTTCATCTTATGTATCCTTACGGGTGTGGGGGGGCGCAGGGCCGGAATGGTCCTGCCTGTCCCATTTTGTAAGCTTATCAGTGATTTCGCCTGACGACCAAGTATACATTATGACTAGGTGGAGTTGCGTCGCACTATAAGCTTGTCGGTTTTGTAAAATGCGCAGGCGGATCGCCCGGTCCATTTCATCTGTGGTATCGAAACCAGGGTCGACCGCCACGGGCTTGGTAAGGCCGTGGCGATCAACATGTCAGAGGCAGCCAGCCGGGATCACTGGCCCGAAAACGTCGCCAGATAGGCGATGACCGCTTTGATCTCGTCGTCTTTCTTCAGACCTGCAAAACCCATCTTTGTGCCTTTGATATAGGCTTTGGGACCGGCAAGGAACTCTGCCAGGGTTTCGTCAGTCCAGACCAGACCTTCTTCGGCCTTACCCATCAACGCTTTGGAGTATTTGAAGCCATCAATATGGCCCGCAGATGCCCCCATCACACCGTTCAGGATCGGACCGGACCGGTTTTTGGCATCGTCACCGACCTGATGGCAGGCTTTGCACTTGCGGAATACCTTTTCACCCTCGGCGATCAAGGCCGGGTCCGCAGCAGCGACGACGGGCTCTGCGGTGGGTTCCTCTTGGGCGGCGGCTGCGACAGGTTCTTCGGTGGCAGCAGGTTCAGCGGCTGCGGCTGTGGTTGTGTCCACATCGGGGGTCACATCCAGAACCAGCGCGCGCATGGTCACTTCGACCTTGTCCTTGCACTCGGTCATGCAAGGCTCGCCGGACCAAATCGCGACTTCGGTTTCCATCCGGTCGTCCACAATAAACCCGTCGGCATTTGGCATCTCGACGTCAAGGAACGTGTCCTTGGACAACACGAAATCATCTTCGATCAGGTCGTTGGAATACAGGATATAGGCCACGATCGCATAGGTTTCATCTGCCGTCAGCGTCCCCGCATTGCCGTAAGGCATAGAGCGGCGGATGTAGTCAAAGCTGGTGGACAGATAGGGCCAATATGACCCGACCGTTTTCAAAGGGTCCTTGTGGTCAAGCGTATCCATACCGCCCGCCAGTTTCGGCCAGTTATCAATGCCCTCGGCAAAGTCGCCGTGACAGGCGGCGCATTTCGCGGCAAAGATTTCTTCGCCCTCGATTGCATCGCCCTGACCGTCAGGCAGGCCCGTCCCATCGGGGTGGATGTCCAAATTCCAGGCGGCGATTTCCTCTGGCAGGGCAGCACGGCCCAGGCCGAATGTTTGCGCAGCCGCAGGCATGGCCAACAAGGTGGCAACCGCACCGATGGAGATTGATTTAAGAAACTTCGACATTTTCAGCCTCCCCGTTCGGGCGAACCCACCAGGTTTGAATACAGTTATTGTGATAGATCGAATTGAGCCCGCGCACGTCGCGCAGCTGCGTTTTGGTAGGCTGGACATAGCCGGTTTCATCCATCGCGCGGCTTTGCAGGTACATGTCTTCGCCGTCCCAATCCGTATCGAGGTAAAAGCGGGTCAGGGCCATTTTCTCGCCGGGTTTGGCAAGACGCGCGGTTTCCCATGTCTTGCCGCCGTCCTTGGACACATCAACGCGGGTGATCGCGCCACGCCCGGACCATGCAAGGCCGGTGATGACCAGCGGCCCCTTGCCATGAGTGATCGGCGATTGCGGGCTGGGCGAGGTGACGACGGATTTCGCGTCCATCTCCCACGTCCATTTACGGCTGATGCCATTGGCCAGCGTGTCGGTATATTTGCTGGTCTCTTCGCGGCTCTCGACCGGGGCATCGGTGACTTCGATCCGGCGGATCCACTTGACCCACATGTTGCCTTCCCATCCGGGCACGACAAGACGCACAGGATAGCCATGCTCTTTGCGCAGCGCTTCGCCGTTCGCTTTGAACGCAACCAGAACGTCGTCCAGTGCCTTTTCCATCGGGATGGAACGCCCGTTCGACGATGCATCGGCACCTTCGACATAGACCCATTTGCCTGCGGTATCATAACCCGCTTCTTCCAGCAGGGTGCGCAAAGGCACGCCGGTATATTCCATGTTGTGGATCATGCCATGGGTGAACTGCGCACCATTCAGCTGCGCGCCGGCCCATTCCATGCCGGTGTTGGCCGCACATTCCAGAAAATACGTGTGGTTTTCACGCGGAAAACGTTCAAGGTCGGCATAGGTAAAGACCAGCGGACGGTCGACCAGCCCGTTGATCATCAGGCGGTAGTCTTCTTTCTTCAGCTCGATCGCACCGGAATGGTGACGCTCGAACGCGCAGCCTTGGGGCGTGATCGTGCCATCCAGCGCGTGGATCGGCGTAAAGTTGATCGAACTTACAGTATCGGCCGTCAACCATTCAACATTGCGGCGGATCACATCACCTTCGAACTGGATCGGCAAACCGTAAGGTGTGGCGTCAACGCCATCGCCAAAGGACTGTGCCCATTCCTGCGTTTCGGTGATCAGCGGATCAGGTGTCTCAGCGCGCGCAGCGCCGGCAGCAAGTGCGCCAACCCCTGCGGTCGCGGCACCGCGCAGAAACGCGCGCCGGTTTGGTTTTTTTGCTTCAAAGGTGTCTGACATGACAAAACCTTCCCTTAGTTAAATTTCGACGTTAAACGCCGTCGACGGTTACACTGGTATTTTCAGCGAGCGATACGGTGCCCAGCTTGCGAATATGGCTTTCGACCACGTCCCAGATCGGCGGACCTTCGGTGCCCTGGTTAACAGAGGCCCAGCCGGCAATTTGATAGGTCTTGGCCGGATCAATCAGCTCGCCTGTTTTCAGCAGGGTCATTTCGGTAATGCGGCTGCCTTGGGGTTTGGTCACGTCAATGCGGTAGCCAAGCCCGCCGGTGCGCACCATATCCCCGCCCTGCTGGTAATAGGGATCAGGGTTGAACAGGTTATCGGCCACGTCTTCCAGCACGACATGCAGAAATTCACCGGTCATTTCCGTGCGGTACGCTTCGGGATAGGTCATCGAGGTGACGTTCCAGATGTCTTCGCGGGTGATTTCCTGACCGGGCAGGATCGACGGCCCCCAGCGAACGCCGGGGCTCAGCGCGATGTCGGCCTCGCGTTCAGACAGCAGCGCGTCGCAGATCAGATCATCCCACGAGCCGTTGAAATTGCCGCGGCGGTACAGCAGCGTGTCGTCGGCCGTTTTGCCGATAACTTCGCTGAGCTGATCGGCATAGGGCGCGCGTTGTTCGTCGATCAGTGCAGTAATCGCCTTGTCGGGTTCAATCACGTCCGAGAAAATCGGGATCAGTTTGTGGCGGAAGCCCATCATGCGGCCATTCTGCACGTCCAGATCGACGCGGCTGACGAATTTGCCGTTCGACCCCGACGCAACGATGATCGTCTCGCCCACCAAAACAGGTTCGGGCAGCGCGTCGTGGGTGTGACCCGACAGGATCACGTCAATGCCAGTCACAATTCCGGCCATCTGCTTGTCTACGTCAAAACCATTGTGGCTCAGGCAAACAACCAGTTCGGCCCCTTTGGCGCGGACTTCGTCGACCATTTCCTGCATCCGTTCGTCACGGATACCAAAAGTGTATTCGGGGAACATCCAACCGGGGTTGGCAATCGGCATGTAAGGGAAAGCCTGCCCGATCACGGCAATTTTCACACCACCGGATTCAAAGAACTTGTAGGGGGGGAACAGTTCGGTCGGTTCGTCCCATTCGGCGTCAAAAATGTTCTGGCCAAGCGCGGCAAAGGGCAACCCTTCGACGATTTCATTGACGCGGTCTGACCCCAGCGTGAATTCCCAGTGGAACGTCATCGCGTCAGGCTTGAGCGCGTTCATGACGTTAACCATGTCCTGACCTTGAGTCTGATAGCAGGTATAGCTGCCATGCCATGTGTCGCCGCCATCCAGCAGCAAGGCATCGGGCCGGTCGGCGCGGATCTGGTTGATCACGGTGGACACGCGATCAAGACCACCCATCTTGCCATACCCCTTGGCCAGCGACGAGAAATCATCATAGGTCAGCGCGTAAGCAGAATGGCTGCCATCGTCGATGCCGTAAAGCTTGCGGAAATCAGAACCGGTGACATGGGGCACGGCCCCTTTGTTGTTGCCGACGCCGATGTTGATCGACGGTTCGCGGAAATAGATCGGCTTTAGTTGCGCGTGAATGTCGGTGATGTGGATCAGGCTGACATTGCCGAAGGTATCAAATTCAAGCAACTTGTCTTGGGTCAGCGCCTGCTGTGCGGCCAGCTTGCCCCAGTTGCCAAAAGACGATGCCCCGTAAAGGGCGGTTGCAGCCATGCTGGCCTGAAGAAAATCACGACGAGAAATCATGCGACTTGCCTTAATTTCGCGCATTCACATGCGCATGTTTGAATAAGTAATGGACGAAAAACCCCGCCCTACGAAAGTAAGGCGGGGCCGAGTAGTTTAGTTACGGACCGACGGGCCTTCGACAGAAAGACCGTTACCGCGCGAGCCGACATACAGTTCCAGCGCCACGAATTCGGGGCTGCCCGGCGCGAATGTTTCGGCGCGGGTGTCACGGACACAGCCCTTAAAGCGGTCCTGAACTGCGTTCAGCTTGCTGTTCTTCAGACGGTAGGCGGGGAAACCGTTGATCTGGCCCTGGCTCAGGTGGTCCGCGCGGATCATGTTGCCATAGTTGTCTTCGTGGCAATTTGCGCAGGACAGCTCAAGCTGACCAAAACGTGTGTAATAGATTTCCTTGCCCTGTTCCCATGTGGATTGCGCAGGACCGTCGATGGCGACGTTCACAGGCAAGCCACGGGAAACAGACGCCATCAGCGCCGTCATGTTAACCATGTCGCCGCCAGTGTATTTCCACTTTTCGGCACCCATGCGGTTTTCACGGCAATCGTTGATCTGCATTTCCAAGGTACGCACTTCGCCAGCGGCTTCGACGTATTTCGGATATACAGGGCGTACGGCTGACATGTCGCTTGATGCGCCATGGCAATCCGCGCAGGATTTGCCTTCGGTACCGTCAGCAGTGTTCCAGGTTTCTTCGGCCTTTTCGACAAATATCATGCCCGGGTTGTCGAAATCATCCCGTTCCATGGCGCGGGTTTCCTCGCCACGAAACAACCAACCCGACATAACTTCGTCCATGACATCAGAAAGATGCGCAGGCGCGGCTGTGCGGGTTACGATTTCGATATCTTCGTTGATGACCAGATTGTCGTCTGCTGGTTCGGCCATTGCACCCGATGCCACGATAATCGCGGTCATGCAGGCGCTTAAACCTTTGGTGAATTTATTCATTCTTATTCCTCCCGAGAATGCAGACGCTTAACCGATTGCGATGTCTTTTGTGTCTGTATAGACGTCGCCATCATCGTCATACCATGTAAAGGTGAACGTCCCGGCCTCTGGCACGAGAGCGTCGAATTCAAGGTATGGGTTGGTCGAGATCGCCGCCTGAAGCGTGATATCCACTACATTTTGACCATTAAAATCGCAGGTAAAGCGGTTGATGATCGAACGTGGAATCACGTTGCCGTCGGCGTCTTTGCGCTGGCCGGATTCCATCTTGTGGCTGATCAGCGTTTTGATGGTGATTGATTCACCTGCTGCTGCCGATTTTGGTACTTTGACGCGGGGTTTTACACCAGATGCCATTTCATTAATTCCTTATAAAGCCTTAGCCGCCGCAGCCGCCGATTGTCACTTTTACCGTGCTCGATGCTTTCGCAAAGGACCCGTCAGCCATTTTGGCGATCGCCACCACATCTTGCGTACCCGCAAGACGAATACGTGTGGACGCGTGCTGCGATCCGGCAAGAGGGCCGAAAGCGAACGTCGCCACACCCGGTGTCGGGTTGCCCATCGCCAGAACCATAATCTCGGTCGCGCCGGGGGCGTCAACTTCGATTGGCACGGTGTTACCGTTTTCAGCAATTTCGGGCGCGGTAAGTGTTACGCCCGTGTCCGCCATTTCTGCGCCACCGGTAAAGGCGGCAATTGCGTCTTCGCCCCCGGCCGCGATGGCCAGCTTTGGCAGCGCCAGCGCGGCAAATGCGCCTGCACCCATGACGATCGCATTACGTCTTGTGAATTCCATTGTCATACTCCTGAACAAACCCCTTTTTGCGGGGCTTTTAATCTTTGAGCGTGGCGAGATATGCCACGACATCTTCAACTTGCTGCGCCGACAAAAGCGGCCCCAGCGTGTCATCGGCGGCTTTGCCCGTATAGGCGTTGCCCGGGCGGATATAGCCGGTGTTCTTGTAGAAGGACGGCATCATCGTGCCCTCGAACATCATCTTGGCGTTTGCCACGATGCCGCGCAGTTCGGTTTCGCTCCAGCGGTCGCCGGCACCGTCAAGCGCGGGGCCGATCAGGCCCTGAAACGCGATGTCTGGCAAAGCGCTGACTTCGTGGCATGCCACGCAGTTGCCCAGCTTTTTGCTGCCAACGATCTTAGCGCCCTCTTCAGGGTTGCCGGCAACACCTGTCAAAGACATCTCGACCGCACCGTCCGTATAGCTCACGTCGGATGGTGCGACTTCTGCGGCAAATGCGCTGGTAGCAACCCCAACTGACGCAACAAAGGCGTATATTGAAACTCTCATGTGTCCTCCCAAAGACTCTTATTTGTATACTAGCGTAGACTCAGCGCCAAATTGACGCAACTATAAATTCGCTTTTGTGAATTTTTAGTTAGCGTGATCAAGGCGGGCCGGTTCAGTTGCCCTGCTCTTGCAGCTTGCGCGCAAGATACTTCTGGAACGGCTCGTCGCCCTCGTATTCCTTATCCACCACCCATTGCAGCATATTAAAGGTCGTGCCCGGCCCAAACGCCCCCGGCACTGTCGCGACCGCTGCGGTTGCTGCGGTCTTACCTTCGGGCACTTCTTCGGGCAAAAACACCAGCGTCGGCGTGAACAGCATCCCCCATTTGCGCACCATGTCTTTTTCGGGCAGGGATTCGCCGTCGAAATCGGTCACTTCGACATCGCCGAACATGTTGATCTGCACGACAAAGAAATGCTCTTTCAGGTAGGCATCGATATGGGGCAGAGGAAACACCTCTTCGTGCATCTTCGCGCAATAGATGCAGCCGCGCTGCTCGACGGTCAGCATCAGGCGTTTGCCTTCGGCATTGGCTTCGGCCAGATCCTCGTTCAGATCCTTGAAGGTGTCGCGCATCCATTCGGTTTTGTGCAGACCGTCATCGCCCAATTCAGCGGCAAAGGCCGAACCGGACAAGGCGACGGCAGCCACGGTCAGGCAGGCATTCAAAAGCTTCATCATGATCACTCCTTGTTGAGCGCAATTTATCCGATGCCACCAAAAATCGGAAAGGTCTCAATCATCCATTGCGCAATATAGTTCATCGAATTTGTTGCGATCAGCAGACCAAAGATGATCAGCAAAACGCCCATGACCTTCTCCACGGTGCCCAGATGCTGGCGAAACCGCGCAATCCACCGCATGAACGGGCCAATAAACATCGCGGCCAGAACGAAAGGTGCGGTCATGCCAACGCCATAGGTAAACAACAGCAGCGCACCATTGGTCGCGGTATCGGTACCCGCAGCCGTAAAGAGGATTGCCGCCAGAACCGGCCCCACGCAGGGCGTCCAGCCAAAGGCAAAAGCAAGCCCGATCACATAGGCCCCGATCAGGCTGGTCGATCCGGTATCACCGGCGTCCGACCGGAACTGACGGTACAGGATTCCAATGCGGATCACGCCCAGAAAATGCAGCCCCATGGCGATGATGATCGCCGCCGCGATCCAGCGCAGATAGTCGAAATACTCTCGGACCACCTGACCAAAGGTGGACGCCGCAGCCCCCAGCCCCATGAAAATGGTAATGACACCGGCAGCGAAAAACAGCGACGCCAGCACAGCGCGGCGGCGCACAGCGGCATCTACCGGCCCGTCTGCGGTGATCTGGTTCATCCCGACACCCGCCAGATAGCTCAGGTAGAACGGCACGATCGGCAGGATGCAGGGCGACAAAAAGGAGAGCAACCCGGCAACCGCAGCGCCAATAAACGTAATTTCAAGCATGAGGGCTGCCTTTATCTTGTGTCATGCACATATTCGCATTATGTTATACGAAATCAACAGGTCTTTTCATGTCACGTATCCGCGCTGTCCTTTTTGCTTTTCTGGCTCTGGCAACACTGTCGGGCCAAGCCTCGGCCGAGGCTTCTTTGATCATGGCCGAGGAAAAAGGCTGCATGTGGTGCGCCCGCTGGAATGACGAGATCGCGCCGATCTATCCCAAAACCGAAGCCGGCAAAACCGCCCCCCTGCGCCGCATTGATATCAAGGCCGACACGCCGTCCGACCTGACGTTCGCGCGCAGCCTGCGGTTCACGCCAACCTTTATTCTGGTGGTCGACGGGCAGGAAATTTCCCGCATCGAAGGCTATCCGGGCGAGGATTTCTTTTGGGGTGTATTGGAAAAGATAATGTATGATAACAATTTGATGATGCCGCCGAACGGAAGCTGAGGCGTTAAATGCTGTTTTGGAATGGCCACTGCAGTTTTGACTATGAAAAATGTACGAAGGAAACCGTCCAGTGGGCTTACCCGTATTTGACAAAAACATGTGTGCCGAAGACCTCGACAAAATGGCGTCAAACGCTGTTCATGCTTCCAACTTTCTCAAGGCGATCAGCCACGAAGGACGGCTCATGATCCTGTGCCATCTGGCATCGGGCGAAAAATCTGTGACCGAACTCGAAGAATTGCTGTCGGCACGGCAGGCCGCTGTTTCCCAACAACTGTCGCGGTTGCGGCTTGAAGGTTTGGTGATCCCGCGCCGGGATGGCAAGACCATCTTTTACCGCCTTGCGGATGAACGCCCAAAGCAGATCATGGAAGTTGTCTATGATCTTTTCTGTCGCGCAGACTGATCTGAAATGACCGGAATGGGTGCGCTGATGTTGGACCGGTTTTCCGAGCCCGCGTTGATGGCCTTTGCCGGATTGTTCGGTGGGGTTTTGCTGGGTCTTGCGGCGCGGCTTGGGCGGTTTTGCACACTGGGTGCCATCGAAGACCTGTATTATGGTGCCACCTCCACCCGTTTTGCCATGTGGGGCATTGCCCTTGGCGTCGCGTTGATCGGGACATTCGGCCTATCCGCGGGCGGGTTACTGGACCTCAGCCACACACTATACCTTTCCCTTGCATGGAACCCCTATGCCAGCATCATCGGCGGCTTGACCTTCGGCTATGGCATGGCGATTGCAGGCAACTGCGGTTACGGCGCATTGGCGCGCATGGGCTGCGGTGACTTGCGGTCGTTTATGATATCGGTCGTCATGGGCGTGTCGGGCTATGTGGCGCTTGGCGGTCCGCTCTCCTCAACCCGTCTGGCATTATTCCCGACATCCGAGGTGGGCACCCATACCCCCGGTCTGGCGCATCTGGTCGCCCGCCATATCCCCGTCGATCTGCATATTGTCGGCATCACGGCTGGCGTTTTGCTGGTCGCTGTGACCTTGCTGCACAAGGGGTTGAGGGCCAGCCCTGCCTCCATTTTCTGGGGTGCCGTCGTTGGTGTTGCCGTTGTTTCGGGCTGGGCCGCCACCCAGTGGATTTCCGCAAACGGATTTGACCGCAGCATCGTCATTTCGCACACTTTCACCGCCCCTGTGGGCGAGACGTTATTGTACCTCATGACGTCCTCGGGCAACACCATCAGCTTTGGCACGGGGTCTGTTGCGGGCGTCATTCTGGGGGCGCTGGCCGGATGCCTGATCAAGGGTCATATGCGGTGGGAAGCCTGCGAAGACCCCCGCGAATTGCGCCGCCAGATGGGCGGGGCCGTCTTGATGGGCTTCGGGGCGGTTGTTGCCGTCGGATGCAGCGTCGGACAGGGATTATCGGCATTTTCGGTCTTGGCCTATAGCGCGCCTGTGACATTGGCCTGTATTGTTTTGGGGGCCGTGATCGGCTTGCGCCAATTGGTCGAAGGCTTTAGCCGTATCGACTAAGATCAGCCGAAAGATGGGGCAAAGATGACCGAAACCGATCCGACCCTTGCAGATATCTGTGCCGCGATCCTGTCCGCCCCCGTTGCGGGAAAACGCCGCCTGGTCGCTTTGGCCGGTGCCCCTGCCAGCGGAAAATCCACCTTTGCCGACAAAATCGCGGATCACCTGACCGCCCAGGGGCACCGCACCCAGGTTGTTCCGATGGACGGGTTTCATCTGGACAACGCCGATCTGGATCTGCGCGGGTTGCGCAGCCGAAAAGGCGCGCCGGAAACATTTGACGTGGCGGGCCTGACCGATCTGGTTGCGCGACTTGGCACCCGCGACGCGGTGTCCTTTCCGACGTTTGACCGCAGCAATGACAGGTCTGTTCCCGATGGTGGCGCGCTGTCCGACGGTGTGAAAACCGTGATCGTTGAGGGCAATTATTTGCTGTTCGATGACACAGGCTGGCGCGACTTATACGAGCTTTGGGATTTCCGGATATTCCTGAATGTGCCGCCGGATATCCTGCGCGCGCGGCTGGTTGAGCGCTGGCTGGCTCATGACCACACCCAAGCACAGGCCGAAACCCGTGCCGATGGCAACGACATGGCAAATGCGCGCCGCCTTTATGCGCAGCGTATGCCCTGCGATCTTGAGGTAACCCTCGCGGGGCCGACCGCCTAGCCGCTTTCAGGAACGCGCATCGGCCTGACGACCAAGAGGCCGCAACAGCCGCCTTTCAAACGCCGATTATCTTTACGCTGTCTTTTCCGCCTCCCCGGTGGCACGGTTCACCCTATGAAGATTTTTTCCGGTAAATCGCGCCCCGTCCATCTTGGCCCCTACCCGCTTGAACGCCTGCGCAGGAAGGCCGAACCGCCTGCGGAGTTTCCGGAAATCCCGTTTCCAACCGTCTCGTTTTGCGCACCTGAAAGACCCCAAAGCATCATCAACGCGATGGGCCCGTTTCAGGCGATGATGGATGCCCTGAGGTCGGGCAAGGTGAAGGAGACCAAAGCCGAAATTCCCGATGACCCTGTGGAACGGGCGCAGCACCTCAAGGCGTTTGGCTATTACAACGACGCCTCGATGATGGGGGTTTGCGCCCTGCCCGCATCTGCCTTCCTGCGGGTGCCGCGCAAGAACCCCGATGTTGCAGCCCTGGTCGAGGATCTGAAACACCGCCAGACCAAAACGCTGGCCACCGGCATCGACGCAATCATGGCCGATCTGCACGATACTGCTGGCGCGGACACCGCGACGGTCCCCCACCACACCCACGCGATTGTCGTGCTGGTCGCCTATCCGCGTGATCCTGCGCAAACCGAAAAAGGGTCCGACTGGATCATCGACGCCCAAGCCCAACGTGCGTCCCTGCGTGCCACTGAAACAGCCACCATTCTGGCGGAATATATCCGCATCCTCGGCTTTGATGCCCGCGCCCATTCGTCGACCTGCAGCGATGTGCATCTGCCGAAACTCGCGCTGGCGGCGGGCCTGACCGTGATGCAGGACGATGCGCCTTGCGCGCCTTGGCTGGGCCAACGCTATGGGCTTGCCGCGATCACGACCGACATGCCAATGGCCGCGGACCTGCCGCTATGCCCCTTGGCGCAGCAACCCGCATCTGTCTTGCGCGGGCTGGCGTGGCAGCTTGGCACCCATGGCGGGGCCAACGCCCGGACCCACGACCCCTATGCCAAGCGCAGCTTTGTCGATGGCCCCCACCCGTTCGAGACCCTCAAGCGGGTCGACAGCCCCACCACCTATATTGACGCCGCCAATGTGCCGCGCATCCCCAAGCGCACGGATATGTTTGCGCGCGGCCAGTTTGGCGACATGGGGCCCAAAGTGCAGGACGCCATGAAAGACGGCCAACATATCGTCAAATCTGCCCCTGCCTCGGCGCAACGTAGGTTGCTGGGCGCGCTGATCCTGCTGCAAAAGGGTCCCCGCGCCCCGACGGCACAGGATGCAGGTGCCGCGCGAAACGCCGCAAACCTGAAAGCGGCGGCGTATTTTCTGGGGGTCGATGCGGCAGGGTTGTCCGCCTGCCCTGACTGGACATGGTACAGCCATGACGCAACTGGCACGCCGATCACCCCGCCCCACGACCAAGCGCTCAGCGTGGTGATCGACCAAGGCTTTGACACGATGGAGGGTGCCTCCGGCGATGACTGGATCAGCACCGCCCAATCCATGCGCGCCTATCTGCGGTTTTCGGTTCTGGGCGGCATTCTGGCGCAGCATCTGCGCAATCTCGGCTTTGACGCCAAGGCCCATACGGTGATGGATGGCGATGTGTTGCAGCCACCCCTGTTGCTGCTGTCGGGCCTTGGCGAAGTCAGCCGCATCGGAGAGGTGATCCTGAACCCGTTCCTTGGCCCGCGGCTGAAATCCGGCGTGGTCACCCACACCATGCCCGTCACCCATGACAAACCGATTGATTTCGGCCTGCAAAAATTCTGCGAGGCCTGCAATAAATGCGCCCGCGAATGCCCGTCTGGCGCGATCACCGCTGGCCCCAAAAAGATGTTCAACGGCTACGAGATCTGGAAATCCGACAGTCAGAAATGCGCCACCTACCGGATCACCAACAAGGGCGGGTCGATGTGTGGGCGCTGCATGAAAACCTGCCCGTGGAACCTCGAAGGGCTGTTCGCCGAAGCTCCGTTTCGCTGGGCCGCCAGCACCATCCCCGCCGCGGCCCCGTTGCTGGCGCGGCTGGATGACACCTTGGGCCGTGGCGGTTTGAACCCTGCGAAAAAATGGTGGTGGGACATCGAACAGCAGCGCAACGGCACGGTCACATCGCCCACCCATCCGGTCAACGCCCGCGGCCTTCACCCCGACCTCAAACTGCGTGCCGAAGATCAAACCCTGGCCGTCTACCCCGCCCCGCTTGCCCCGCATCCCTGGCCCTATCCCGACCCGATGAACCGCGAGGCAGGGATCAAGGCGCACGCTGCCCTGATCACCGCCGACGTACACCGCGCGCGCACAGCGGCAGGCGAAACCGCGCATCTGCACCTTTATGATGCCGGAACAGCCACGCCTGTGCTTGACCTGCGCATCGTGTCGGTCCGCCCCCTTAGCAGGGCCGTAACCTTGTATGAATTCGCCCGCCCCGATGGCGCTGATCTGCCGCCCTGGACAGCTGGCGCGCATCTTGATCTGGTTGTCGCCCCCGAATACCTGCGCCCCTATTCACTGCTTGGTGATCCTGCCGATCGCAGCAGCTACACAATCGCGGTGCTGCGCGAGGATGCGGGCCGGGGCGGCTCCGCCCTGCTGCACCGCATCTTTACCCAAGGGCGGCGGGTTTTCGTCTCGACCCCGGCAAACCATTTCCCACTGATCAAGGACGCCCCCCACAGCCTGCTGTTTGGCGGCGGTATCGGCATTACGCCGATGATTGCCTTTGCCCATCGCCTGCATGCCATCGGCAAACCGTTTGAACTGCATTACTCGGCCCCGTGGCGTGCAGCGGCCCCCTTTACCGACCTTCTGTCGCAGGCCCCCTGGTCTGACCGCGTCCACATCCACCTAAGCGCGGAAAACACCCGCGCCGATTTGGCTACGCTGATCGCGCGCGCGGTACAGGGCACCCATGTCTACACCTGCGGGCCTGACGCCTATATGCAGGCGGTGATGGACGCAGGCAGGGCCAGCGGCCTGCCCGATGACGCGCTGCATCTGGAATATTTCGCACCCCCCGTGCAGCCCGAATATGTCAATCACCCCTTTACCCTGCGCCTGCCGGATGGCCGCGAGATCCCCGTGGGCGCGGATCAATCCGCCAGCGATGCGCTGATTGCCGCAGATATCAAACTGGACATCAAATGCGCCGATGGCATATGCGGGGTCTGCAAATGCAAGCTGCTGTCGGGCAAGGCCGAGCATCGCGATTTCGTCCTTTCCGCCCACCAGCGCGAAACCGAAATCATCCTGTGCCAGTCCCGCGCGGCCGACCCGAATGGCGTATTGGAGATTGAACTATGACGCGCACGGCCCTTGTCACAGGTTCCTCAGGATTTATCGGCTATTTCACAAGCATCGCGCTGCTGGAGGCCGGCTGGAAAGTCATCGGGCTGGACTGCCTGTCGGATTACTACGATGTCGCCCTCAAGAAACGCCGCCAGGCGATGCTGAACCAGCATGCAGGGTTCAGCGTGATCAACGACCGGCTGGAAACGCCCGGCACGCTGATGGCGCTGTTCGAACAGCACCGCCCCGACGCGGTGGTGCATCTGGCCGCCCAGGCGGGCGTGCGCCATTCCATCGACGCGCCGCGCGACTACGTCGAGGCGAACCTGATCGGCACGTTTGAACTGCTCGAAGCCGCCCGCGCCTATCCCCCCGCGCATATGCTGCTGGCCTCGACCTCCTCGGTCTATGGCTCCAACACGCAAATGCCCTATGCCGAAACCCAAAAGGCCGACACGCAAATGTCCTTCTACGCCGCCACCAAAAAGGCGACTGAAAACATGGCCCACAGCTATGCGCATCTGTATCATCTGCCGATCACCATGTTCCGGTTCTTTACCGTCTATGGCCCATGGGGCCGCCCCGACATGGCGCATTTCAAATTCACCAAAGCGATCCTGAACGGCGACCCGATCGACATCTACAACCACGGCGACATGAAGCGTGACTTCACCTATATCGACGATCTGACCGCCTCGATCCTTGCGCTGATCGACACCGTGCCCGGTGACACGCCCGTTGAAAACGACAGCCTGTCCAACGTCGCACCCTTCCGCGTCGTCAACATCGGCAATGACAGCCCCGTGCCGCTGATGGATTTCATCGCCGCCATCGAAAAAGCCTGCGGGCGCGAAGCGATCAAGACCTACCACGACATGCAACCCGGCGATGTGCCCGCCACCTGGGCCGATGCCACCTTGCTGCAAAACCTCACAGGCCAGCGCCCCGTCACCCCGATTGAAACCGGCTTGCAAAACTTCGTCGACTGGTATCGCGACTATTATAAAATCTGACCCTGATTTCCAAATGGTCTAAAATCCTCGCCGAAGGCTCCGCCGATTGCCACCGGCACTGCCAATGCTTATATCGCGCTCAACCCTCCCAATAAGGCCCAGAAACATGTCGTTTGATCGTTCTATCAAAATCGCCCCCTCCATCCTTGCCGCCGATTTCGCGAATTTCGGGGCAGAATGCGCCGCCGTCGAAGCGCAAGGCGCGGATTGGGTCCATGTCGATGTGATGGACGGGCATTTTGTGCCCAACATCAGCTTTGGCCCCACGACCTGTGCGGCGATCCGCCCGCATATCAAGGGCATCATGGACGTGCATCTGATGATTGCCCCCGTTGATCCCTATATTGATGCCTTCGCGCAGGCCGGTGCCGATTTCATCACCGCCCACGTCGAGGCCGGCCCCCATATCCACCGCACGCTTCAGGCGATCCGCGGCGCGGGGGCCAAGGCAGGTGTGGCGCTAAACCCAGGCACGCCGGCCTCGGCGGTCGAGCATCTGCTTGATATCACCGATCTGGTCTGTGTGATGACCGTGAACCCCGGCTTTGGCGGTCAGAAGTTCATCAACATGACCGACAAGATCAAAACCCTGCGCGCCATGATCGGCGACCGTCCGATCCATATCGAAATTGATGGCGGCGTCGATGTGAAGACAGCCCCCAGCGTGGCGCAGGCCGGTGCGGATGTACTGGTGGCAGGATCGGCTGTGTTCCGGGGTGGGTCGGCCAGCGATCCGGCCCCTTACGGCGAAAACATCCGCGCGATCCGCGCTGCGGCGTCGGGCGTTTACGTCTAAACCTCGAACGAACGATGCGATGCGCATGAAAAGGCCGGCCTTCCATCATGGGGGGCCGGCCTTTTTTTATTTCAATGGGGTTCAGGAAAGCTGATCTTTGAACGTCTCGATCAACTTGTGCTTCAGGATCTTACCCGTGGGTGCCGCAGGCAAGGCAGTGCCGATGATGATATGCTTGGGCCGTTTGTATCCCGTCAACCGCTCTTTCACAAAAGCGCGCAGATCGTCGGGGGCCAAAGTGTCGCCCTCGGCGATCTGGACAAATGCCAGCACCTCCTCGTCGCCGTCCTTGCTGCGTCCGATCACGGCAGACTGGATCACCTGCGGGTGGTCGTTGATCGCGGCTTCGACCTCGGGTGGGTACACGTTGAACCCGCCGTGAATGATCAGCTCTTTCGACCGGCCAAGGATATGCAGCAGGCCCTGTTCGTCCAGCTTGCCCAAATCACCGGTGCGCAGCCAGCCCTCGGCATCGACCACTTTCGCAGTCTCGGTGGGGTTCTTGTAATAGCCCTTCATGATGTGCGGGCCACGGGTCAGCACTTCGCCTGTGCCGGGGCTGCCGCCTTCGACGGTGTCGTCAATCTTGACCGCGATTCCTGCCAGTGGCGGGCCGACGGATACATCGGGCGATCCGATGGGGTTGGAGGTTGCCGATGTCCCTGCGGTGGTTTCGGTCATGCCGTAGCCGTTCTGGATCGCCACGCCGTAGAACCCTTCGGCCTTGCGTTTCCAGGCAGGGTCCAGCGGTGCGGCCCCTGACGACACATAGCGCAGGGTTTCGGAATTAAGCTGGGTCAGCCCTTTTTCCTTGGTGTATTGCATCAGCAATGCGTGCATCTGTGGCACGGCGGACAGGAAATTCACGCCCGACGTCAACGCTTTATACAGCTTTTCAGCCGAAAAACGCGCTTCAAGCCGGACTTCGGCCCCGATATAGCAGGATGCGGTCAGCACCGAACACAGCCCAAACACATGGGTCAGCGGCAACACGCCGTAAACCACGTCACCCGGCGTCATGCCGCGCAAATTGGCCGAGGTCATGCCGCCAAAGCGCACATTTTCATGGGTCAGCATCACGCCCTTGGGGTCGCCCGTGGTGCCCGTTGTGTACAGCAGGACGGCAACATCGCTTAGGTCGGCGTCAGGATTGCTGGCAATGGGCGTGGCCAGATGCAGCGATCCGAATGCGCCGGTGATCTCCTGCGCGCCCATGGCTTCGGCATGTTTTACCGCATCCGGCGATGCGCCGGTGGTCATCAACACGGCAGCAGGTGCGGCGTGATCCAGAATGCGTTTCACCTCGCCCTCGGTCTGGCGGGCGTTGACGGGGATGATCACAGCACCGGCTTTCCAGGTGCCAAAGATCGTGGCCACGGCAGCGCCGCAGTTTTCCGACAGCAGCAGGACCCGGTCGTTTGGCTGAACGCCCGCCGCTCTCAACTGGTCAGCCACCGCATCCGAGGCTTTGCCAAGATCATTGAATGTCCAGCGGGTGCCGACGCTATCGCTTAGGGCAGCTGCATCACCCCGTGATGTGATCTGTTGCTCAAGATATTGCTCTACGCGCGCCATAATAGCTCTGCCTCCTCGCAGGTATTTTCGCTTTGGGCCGGCTTGGGCCGCAAAGTGCATATTCAGTTTGGCAGCGTGTCAGCCGCCGTAATTCGGTTTGCGCTTTTCCAGGAAGGCGGCAATGCCTTCGGCAGCTTCATCCGCGCCAGCGGCATGGGCCATGGCGTTGCGTTCAGCGTCCAGTTGCGCGGCCTCGGTCACGTCATAGGCTTGGGCGACAAGGCCGCGAATGACAGATTGCGCCTGACGCGGGCCCTGGGCCAGACGGTCGGCATAGGCCATCGCACCTTCCATCGCCGCCCCCGGTTCGGCCAGCGCATTCACAACGCCAAGGTCATGCATCCGGTCGACGGTGACAGGCAACGCCAGCAAACACATCTCCATCGCCAACTGACGCGGCAAGGCGCGGGCCAGCGACGCGGTCAGACCGCCATCGGGGACCAAGCCAGCTTTCACGTAAGCAGCAGTGAATTTGGCACCTTTCGCGGCGACAATCAGGTCGCAGGCCAGCGCAAAGGACAGGCCCGCACCGGCGGCACCGCCCTCAACAGCGGCGATCACGGGCACCGGGCTGTTGCGGATCGCGCGCACCAGATCATGCAATTCGTCGATCTTGCTGCGGCGCACGTCCTCGGGCAGGTCGCGGCGCGCGATCAACACGTTCAGGTCTCCGCCTGCGCAGAAAAAATCGCCCTCGGAGGTCAGGATGACCGCGCGAACACGGGGTGCGGCAGCCAGTTCAATCGCCTGCTTGATGCAGGCGTACAGTTCGGGCGACAGGGCACCGCGTTTATGGGCATTGCCGTTCCAGACGATTATCCGGTCACCCTTGTCCTCAATCCGTGCGCTCATGTCAGTTTCTCCTGTGGGACGCGTTTGAACACGCCCGTCGATGTGGCAATCACGGTGCCGTCTTCGTGGACCAGTTCCGCATCGATATAAAGCAGGCTGCGCCCGCCGCCCTTGATGCGACCCGTGGCAGTGACCCGCCCCGGTTTACCCGCTGCCAGAAACTGCGTGGTCAACGAGATCGTCAAGAACGGGTTCAGACCTTTGGGATCAACGCTCAGCGATCCGGTCATGCCACATGCGTTATCCAGCAAAGTGGCCGCGATACCGCCATGAAGGACGCCGTGCCGGTTGAGGTGTTGCGGACCCAGATCAAGGTAACAGCGCCCGTGGGGCGGATCGGATATGTCAACGACATACCCGACCAGCGTTTGGGTGCCGGTCTCGTCCCGGATCAGCAAGCTTTCGTCAGGCTGCTGCGATGGCAATGTAGCGCTCCAGATGGTGGTCGGTGTCGCCAAAGCGGTGGTCTGACATGATGATACGCTTGGCGATATGGGCCAGTTCGTATTCCTGGGTCATGGCAATACCGCCGTGCATCTGGATGCTGTCTTCGGCAACCAAACGGCCAGCGCGGCCCAGCAGGTTCTTGGCAGCAGATACATGGCTTTCGCGGCTCTTGTATCCGGCTTCCAGATGGCCAGCCGCGACGATCACGGCAGAGCGTGCCTGCTCCATCTCGATCAACAGGTCGGACATGCGGTGCGCCAGCGCCTGGAACGTGCCAATCGGTTTGCCGAATTGTTTGCGCGTCATCAGATAGTCGCGCGTCAGACGGCAAGCGGTTTCCATTGCACCCAGCGTTTCCGCACAGATCGCGACGTTTGCGGCGGCGATACGTGCCTCGATCGCGGGGTATGCCTTGCCAGCGTCACCCAGACGGGCAGAGGCAGGCACAGTCACATCATCCAGCGTGATTTCCGCAGCACGGCCACCGGCCAGCAGGGCATAGCCTTGCAGCGTGATGCCTTTGGCGTCGGCAGGCACCAGGAACAGCGAAATGCCATCCTCGTCTGCCACGTCACCGCTTTCGCGCGCAGACACAACCAGCATGTCGGCGTTTTCGGCGTTCACGACGACAGCCTTGCGGCCGTTCAACACGATGTTGTCGCCATCGGCCTTGGCCGTGGTGCTGACGCGGTTCATATCATAGCGGCTGGTAGGTTCGCCGTGGGCAAACGCCAGTTGCAGCGCGCCGCCGATGATTTCTTCGACATGGGCTTTTTGGTCGTCATTGCCCAGTTCGGCGATCAGACCACCGCCCAGAACAGCCGTATCAAGGAAGGGCTCAACCACGCCTGCGCGGCCCAGCTCTTCGAACACCACCGCGAGGTCGAAACCAGCGCCGCCAAAGCCGCCCTGATCTTCGGTGAACAACGCGCCGATGACACCCAGTTCGGCAAGGCCGTTCCAGATGTCGGCGGAAAACCCTGTGTCGCTTTCAAGGATCTTGTTGCGTGTCGCGGTATCGTATTTGTCGCGCAGGAAACGGCGCAGACTGTCTTGAAGCATTTGGCGTTCTTCTGTCAGGTCGAAGTTCATGCTCCACCTCCCATCGTTGTTTTGGCAATGATCTGGCGCTGGATTTCGTTCGAGCCGCCAAAGATCGACAGTTTACGGTTGTTGAAATATTGCGCGGCCACGGGGCCTGCGTTCAACGGATCAGGCAGGGCAAGGTTGGACCCCTCAATCGCTTCGGATGCGAATGGCATCGCATAGGCACCTGCCGCACGGCGGGCCAGATCGTTGATTTCCTGACGGATGATCGTGCCTTTGACCTTGAGCATGGAGGATTCAACACCCGGTGCCGCACCTGCCGCCGCCTTGGAAACGATGCGCAAATTGGTCGTGCTCATCGCCATCAGGTCGATTTCAACCCGTGCAACACGTGCCGCAAAGTGCGGGTTTTCCATCAACGGCTTGCCGCCGGACATTTCGGCGCGTGCGATCCGCTTGACCGCGGTCAGACCGGCCTGAGAGAACCCGACGCCTGCGATGTTGGTGCGTTCGTGGGTCAGCAGGTACTTGGCATAGGTCCAGCCTTCGTTTTCCTTGCCGACAAGGTTTTCGACCGGAACCTTGCAATCGGTGAACCAGACTTCGTTCACCTCGTGGGTGCCATCCAGCAGGATGATCGGGCGGACTTCGACGCCGGGATTATCCATGTCGATCAGCAGGAACGAGATACCTTCTTGCTGCTTTACCTTCTTGTCGGTGCGCACAAGGCAGAAGATCATGTTGGCGTGCTGGCCAAGGGTCGTCCAGGTCTTCTGACCGTTGACGATGTAATGCGTGCCCTCTTCGTTCAGCACGGCCTCGGTTTTCAGCGAGGCAAGGTCGGAACCGGCACCCGGTTCGGAATAACCCTGACACCACCAGTCTTCGCCCGACAGGATGCGGGGCAGCCAGTAATCGTTCTGCTCTTGCGAGCCGAATTTTTGCAGCACGGGGGCCAGCATCGACAGACCGAACGGCACGATGCGCGGGGCATAATGTGCGGCGGCTTCTTCCTCGAAAATGTGGCGCTGAACGGCGTTCCATTCGGCACCGCCAAATTTCTTGGGCCAGTTCGGGGCCAGCCAGCCCTGGGCGTTCAGAATGGCGTGCCATTCTTCTTGTCCCGCTTTGCCCAGCTCTTCGCCTTTGCGAATTTTATCGCTCATTTCCTTGGGAAGTTTTTCCTCAAGAAAGGCGCGCACTTCGGCGCGGAATGCCTTTTCTTCGTCGCTATAGCTCAGATCCATTAATCTTTCCTCCGGTTTATGTCGTTCGGGCATTGCGCCCTTGTTCAATTATTGAGCGGCTTCTTTGTTCAGATCGTCAAAGCTGCGACCCTCCGCCACCAGTTGTTTCAGCAGCGGTGCCGGTTCCCAGAACCATGCGTCTTCCTTGGCGTAGGTTTCGATATCGGCCAGCAACGCGGGCAACCCTTGCAGGTCGGCCCATTTCATCGGGCCACCCCAATAGCGCGGGAAGCCATAGCCAAACAGCAGCACCATATCGACGTCGAGGGGACGCTTCGCGATGCCTTCGCCCAGCAGTTTTGCGGCCTCGTTCACCATCGCGGCCATATAGCGGCGCACGATTTCGGCATCTGTGAAATCACGCGGGGTGATGCCCCGCTCCTTGCGCTCGGCCTCGATCAAGACGGGCACGTCGGGGTTCGGAATGCCGCCACGGGTGCCTGCCTCGTAGATATAATAGCCCTTGCCGGTCTTCTGGCCAAAGTTACCGCCTTCGCAGATTTTGTCAGGATATGTCGGCACGCGTTCAGCCGGATGACGTGTGGCCGCCTTGCGTTTGCGCGTGGCCCAGCCGATATCAAGCCCCGCCAGATCGCCCACAGCAAAGGGCCCCATAGCAAAGCCGAAATCAACCAGCGCCTTGTCGATCTGATAGGGCAGCACGCCGTCCAGTACCATGTGATCGGCAGCGGTGCGGTAGGTCGCCAGAATGCGGTTGCCGATAAAGCCGTCACAAACGCCGGCCCGAACCGTGATCTTGTTCAGCGCCTTGCCAAGCGCAAAGCCCGTTGCGACGACGTCGGGTGCTGTCTTGTCGGCCACAACCACCTCGAGCAGTTTCATGATATGCGCGGGCGAGAAGAAGTGCAGCCCGATCACATCTTCAGGCCGCGAGGTGCTGGCGGCGATTTCGTCAATGTCCAGATAGGATGTGTTCGACGCCAAGATCGCACCGGGTTTGCACACCGCGTCCAACTTGCCGAACACGTCTTTCTTGACGTCCATGTCTTCGAACACGGCTTCGATCACCAGATCAACCAAGGCAAGGCTGTCATAGTTGATCGACACTTCAAGCGCGGTGGTGGTCATCGCGTCGTATTTCATCTGGCTGATCTTGCCCCGCTTCAGCGCCCCCGACAGGTTGCCGGCGATGCGGCCCCGTGCGGCGTCGGCAGCCTCGGCCGTCATTTCGATCAGCACGACGTTGAACCCGGCCAGCAGCGCCGCCGTGGCGATGCCAGCGCCCATTGTGCCGCCGCCGATGATCCCGATCGACTGCAATCCGCGCGGCGTGACGCCTTTCAGCTCTGGCAGGTTCCCCACTGCACGTTCCGAGAAAAACGCGTGGATCATGCCCTGGCGTTGATCGGTTTCCATCAGGTCCATGAAGATCTTGCGTTCGGCCAGCATCCCCTCGTCGAACGGCAGCTCGGACGCAGCCTGAACAGCGCGCACCGCGTGGGCGGGGGAAATCTGGCCGCGGCCTTTTTTCAGCGTGCCGTCATAGGCGGCATCCCAGTCAATCGCTTGCGCGGCAGGCATTTCGCTGACCGCACGGCGTGGTGCTGCCTCGGCAACCAGAGTTTCCGCATAGGCCAGACCGACCTCTTCGGGGTCGCCTTCGACGATTTTGTCGATGATGCCCAGTTGCAATGCTTCGTCCGCTTTGACCTGACGGCCCGAGGTGATCAGATCAAGCGATGCATCCACACCGACCAAACGCGGCAGACGCTGCGTGGCACCGGCACCGGGGATCAGGCCCAGATGCACTTCGGGCAGGCCGACACGGGCCGATGGCTGCGCAACGCGGTAATGCGCCGACAATGCGATCTCGAGCCCCCCGCCCAAGGACACGCCATGCATCGACGCGACAACGATCAGCGGCGAGGCTTCGATCCGCTTGCAGACATCGGGCAGATAGGGTTCCAGCGGGGTTTTGCCAAATTCGGTGATATCGGCACCAGCGATAAAGGCGCGGCCTTCGCCGACGATCACCACCGCTTTAACGCCTGCGTCGGCTTCGGCTTGGGCTATGCCCGCAACCAGACCTTCGCGCACGGCATGCGACAATGCATTTACCGGCGGGTTCTGAATGCGCAACACGGCAATGTCGCCTTTGCGGGTGTAGTTGATTTTATCGCTCATCTGTCAATTTCCTGTCTATTCACCTTAGTCGCGGCGGCTGAGCGCCGGGGTGCGGCCTGTGCGTTGTTCCAGCGCGCGTACAAGTTCGCGCAGCGCAGGGCCGACTTCGTCTCGGATACGTTCATCGGACAGATCACCGGGCATGGCCCCGCAGGTAAACGCCACCGGCTCGCCGAATTCCTCGGCGAAATAGGGGACGCTTACGGCATTTATGGTGCGTGCATAGCGCGTACCCTTGGGTGCATATGTGAAACCTTGCCCGATCAATTGCGAATATCCCTCCGACCGGAACTCTCGCATATCCTTTTGGGGCGTCAACTGCGCAAAGCGTTCTTCGCCAAGTGACGCCACGACGGCCATGCCAGAGGACGACCCAAACACCGGAATCCGGTGCCCCGGCTCAAGCCAGATGGTCGATGCGTTGCGCGGACGCCATGTGCGCACCAGCAGCATCTTAGAATCGTCGCGCACCGCCACCAGCGCCAGCGTGCCCGTATCATCGGCCAATTGCTGCATCGCCTCGGACGCCAGATCAAGGAAATTGACCGCAACCGATGCGACCGAGCCCAACGCAATGGCCGACGGCCCCAGGCGAAAGCGGTCATTGCGCCCGCCGTGGCTGAGATACCCCAGTTCGCACAAGGTATAGGTCAGCCGCGAAACCGTCGGCTTTGGCAGGCCCGTGCGTTCGGAGATTTGCGCATGGGTCAGACCGCTGTCGCTTGCCCGAAAGGCGCGCAAGACGGCCAGCCCCCGGGCAAGGGTGTTTGCAAACTTGCGGTCTGTTCCTTCTGTGGTCATCGCGCGCCCAAGGGGATCAGCAAGGAAATCATCGGAAAGGACATGATCAGGATCAGCACGATAAAGTCCACACTGAGGAACCGTGTGATCCCGGCAAAGATCTTGTCGATCGGGGCGTCCTTGCCGACCACGTTGGCGATCACAAAGACGTTCAGGCCCACAGGCGGTGTAATCAGGCCGATCTCAAGCAGCTTGATCACCACAACACCGAACCAGATCAGGTTCAGGTCATAGCTTTCAACCAGCGGGATCATCAGCGGCAGGGTCAGAACCATGATGCCGATGGGATCAAGGAACATGCCCAGCACCAGATAGATCACCGCAATCGCGATCATCAGGGCCACCACGGAAAGCTGCGCATCAGACACAACATTCACGATCATCGGCGCAACATTGGTCAGCGCGATAAAGGCCACGAAAATCTTGGCACCCGCCGCGATGAAAAAGATCGCCGAGGTCTGGATGCAGGTTTCCTTGACCGCGTCCCACAGACCTTGCAGGTTCAGCTTGCCTTGGGCAAAGCCGATCAATGTCGCCGCGACCACGCAGACAGCCGCCGCTTCGGTCGCGGTAAAGATACCACCATAGATGCCGCCGATGATCAGCACGAACAACATGACCGCGGGCCAGCTCTCAATCGCGGCCCGAAAGCGTTCAGACGAGGAATAGCGCACGTCGGTTGGGGGGGCGATTTCAGGTGAATACCAGACCCAGACCGCGATCACGAGGATGAACCCCGCCAGCGTCAACAGGCCCGGCAACACACCCGCCAGAAACAGGGACGAGATCGAGGTTTCGGTAAAGATACCGTAGATGATGAACAAGACAGACGGCGGGATCAGCGACCCCAGCGTGCCCCCTGCCGCCACCGATGCGGTGGCAAGACGCGGGTCATAGCCCATGCGCAGCATTTCAGGCGTGCAAATCCGGCCCATCGTCGATGCGCAGGCGATCGAACTGCCGGTGATGGCCGAAAAGCCGCCGCAGCCCATGACGGACGCCATTGCGACACCGCCGGGCAAGCGGGTCAGCCAGACCTTGGCCGCGTGGTAAATCTTGGTCGTGATGTCGGCGCGATAGGCGATATGGCCCAGCGCCACGAAAAGCGGGATCATCGACAGATCATAGGAATGGATCAGATCGAAGGAATTCGAGAACACCATCGACGTGGTGGCACGAATGGCGCGTTCGGGCATAAAGGTGCCGGTGCGGAACGCAAAGATAAAGAAGGTGCCGATTGTCGCGACCGATGCCAGCGCAAAGGCAATAGGCACGCGCATGGCCAGCAAAAACAGGACCGCACCAAATGCGATAAGACCAATGGTTGACGCGTCCATTACAGCGCCTCCTTTTCAGCGAATGCTTCGATGGTGTGGTTCTGTTCGTCCGATACGATGCCGCCCGACAGAATTGTGCGGATGTCGCGGATCGCCAGTTCGGCCAGACGCAGCCAACAGGCCCCGATGCCGATGATGAACAGCAGACGTCCGGGCCATTTCGGCAGGTTCAGGTCGCCGTAGAAAAAGCTGCCTTTTTCCCAAACGCTGAGGAATTCGCGGGTACCGGCATAGATCAGGGCGGCCAAGGCGATCATCCCCATCACCGACCCCAGAACGATCAGCCAGGACCGCAAACGCGGCCCGAACCGGTCAGACACAAACGCGACGCTGATATGGGCGCGGTTGGCCGTGGCGGCACCAAGGGGCAGAAGGATGGCCGCGACCATCAATTCCCGCACCATGGTGACGCTGTCAGGCACGCTTGAGGAAAAGACAGCGCGCGCGACCACATTGGTTGTAATCAAGACCCCCAGCAGGATGACCGCAACCGCGCCCAATCCCAGCAGGATTTTCTCTAATGGTACCAACATGGTCCCGTCTCCTCCCTCAAAACTATGGTTTAGTTGCTGGCTTTTGCCCAAGGATAGCCGTTTGTATCACGCTCTTGCGTGTATTTGGCGATCATTGCGGCGTAGTCTTCCAGCATCTTGTCGGCAGGCAGGCCCGCTGCTTTTGCGGTCTCGGCCCATTCGCCCAGAAACTTCTGACCGCCCGCAACCAGCTTTGCGCGCTCTTCTGCGGGCAGTTCGATGATTTCGACGCCCTGTTCTTTCATCGATGCAATGGCGTTTTCATTGGCTGTGGTGATCATGCGGCCAAATTCGTCGGCCATGTCGGCACCGGTGGTGGTCAGCACGTCTTGCTGTTCCGCTGTCAGGGAATCGAACATGTCTTTGTTCATGAAGATACCCAAACCGCCAACCTGGCCCCAGTTCAGCATTGTGTAGCTGTCGATCACTTCGGCCTGCTTCAGCGCGGCAACCGCATAGGAATAGCCCTGGCTGCAATCGATCAAACCGGTATCAAGCCCTTGGTACGCGTCATAGATCGACATGTTGACCATGTTGGCACCTTCTTCGCCAAAGACTTTGCCATATGCGCCAACGCCGCGCACTTTCTTGCCTGCGATGTCAGCGACCAACCGGATTGCATCGCCTTTGCAGCCGATGTTGACCTGGCTGGTGGTCCATGTGCCGATATAGACAAGGTTCTTGTCGGCAAGGTTTTCGGCGATGGCAGGGTTTGTGCGCATCAGTTCATCCGTTGCACGCATACCGACCCATGCATCAGGGTTGTTTACAGGCAAATCCGCGATGCCATAGGCGGCCATCTCTTGCGGATAGTAGACGGCAATAACCGACCCTGTGTCGGCAACGCCATCGGCGATGGACTGAACGGCCGCGTTTGCCTTGAACAGCGCGCCACCCCATTGGATATCCATGCGCAGATCACCGGCGGAACGCTCGGCAACCTGATCGGCGAACCACTGCAATGCGTTTGCGCGTGCGCCACGGTTTGGTCCGGCTTCACCGTGGATCAAGACGGTTTCAGCACCCGCAACAGAGGCAGCAACGCCCAGAACAGCGGCAAAGGACAGATTTTTGATAAAGGACATGAATTTCCCTCCCAAGAAATTGTTTCACTATGCGAAACATGGTTTCACTATGTCATGATGGAACCTAGGGTCGGAATTCACAACCCGCAAGCGGATAGTGCGCCGAAAATGACTTTCCACTTTCGGCGCATTTAATTTCGTTTATATTCAGCTATTTAGCCAAAAAGCAGAACCATCAGGCGCGCTGATAGATAAAGCAACGCCCTTCAATTGCATCCGCTGGCAGGGGAATCTCTTGCAGGTGATCGAAATACATCCGGTCACTGGAAACCATGATGCCGCCATGGTCCAACAGCGGCTCAATGTAGGGTGACAGAGCTTTGGCAAAGGCATCGTTTTTCGCCAGATCATGCCCCCCAAGATCAGCATGGATCAGCCGCACCGTGGGGCCGAACCGTTTTAATGCAGCTGGCAGGGTTTCATAAACATCCCCCAGAAACACCATATCCTCGGCAGGGGTGCTGTCGGGATTCGATGCGATTGCGCGCTCGAAAACGAAAATCTCGCGTTCGGGCATGATCTCTCGCATGTGATGAAATGTGCGGCCATTCCCCAAACCCAGTTCGAACACCGGACCGGGCTGCCCTTTGGTTAATTCGACGGCATGATTCAGGCAGGCGCGCTGCGACACCATACGATTGATAAATACGTCCAAACGGCTCATTTTCGGATCACTTTCATTTTCAGCTTGCTGCGCGGGGGTTACGCCACCCCTCAAGGTAGCATCCTTATGCCAAAGACCAAGGCCCCTAGACGCCGCCCTGATTATCGGCTTCACTCTATCACATAGTGATCTGTTTTAAAGCGTTTGGACCCGAATGACTGCCCTTTTGGAAGTAAACGACCTTACAGTCGGGTTTGGTGATGCCGCACCCATTGTGGACGGCGTCAGTTTTTGCGTGAACGCCGGGGAAACGCTGGCGCTTGTCGGGGAAAGCGGGTCGGGCAAAACCCTGACATGCCGGTCGGTGCTGCGCATTCTGCCCGAAGCCGCACAGCTGCGCCGCGGGTCCATCCAGTTTCACGGATCAACCGGAACGGCCGAGCTGATGTCGCTGCCGGAAAAGGCAATGCGCGCCATCCGAGGCGACCGGATTTCGATGATTTTCCAGGAACCTATGCGGTCCCTGTCGCCCCTGCACCGTTTGGGCAATCAGGTGGCCGAAGTCTTGCGGTTGCATCGCAACATGGGCCGGGCCGAGGCCAAGCGCTGCGTGCTGGAACAGTTCGAACAGGTGGGGTTCGCCGATCCTGTGCGGGCCTGGCGCAGCTATCCGTTCGAAATGTCCGGCGGGATGCGCCAGCGCGCGATGATCGCCATGGCCATGGTCGCCAAGCCAGAACTGCTGATCGCGGATGAACCTACCACAGCGCTTGACGTGACCACGCAGGCGCAGGTCTTGGGGCTGATCCGCAGCCTGCAAAAAGACACCGGCATGGGCGTGATCCTTGTCACCCATGATTTGGGCGTGGTTGCCAATATGGCCCAGCAGGTCGTTGTCATGAACAAGGGCCGCGTCATGGAAAGCGGCCTTGCCAAAGATGTTCTGGACGCCCCCGCGCACCCCTATACGGCCAAGCTGTTTGCCGCGGCACCGATGATCCCGCAGGTTGCCACCCCTGCCCGCCCGCCTGTCCGTGATGATGTCATCCTTGAACTGCGCAACGTGTCGAAAACCTATGCGATGCGGGCTGGCGGATGGCGCAAACCGGTCACCGTTTCCGCCTGCCAGAACGTGGACTTGCAGGTCTCACGGGGCAAAACCCTGGCCATCGTCGGCGAAAGCGGATCGGGCAAAACCACCTGTGCCCGCATCGCAATGGGCGCGGAAACACCTGACGAAGGCGGCGAGGTGTTGTTCCGTCCCGACAAGGGCGCGGAGCCGATTTCAATTCACAACATGGACCGCACCGAGCGCACCTTGTTTCAGCGTCAGGCGCAGATGGTTTTCCAAGACCCCTATTCATCGCTCAGCCCCAGAATGCGGGTTCAGGATGCGCTGACAGAACCGATGGAAATTCACGGCATCGGGTCAGCCGCTGACCGGCGCGACAAGGCCGCCGAGATGTTAAGCTGGGTTGGTCTGGACACAAACATGCTGCGCCGCTTTCCCCACGCGTTTTCGGGCGGGCAACGGCAACGCCTGTCGATTGCGCGGGCGTTGACGCTGGACCCCAGATTGCTGATCTGTGACGAACCGACCTCGGCCCTAGATGTATCGGTGCAGGACCAGATCCTGACCCTGCTCGAAGACATCCGCGAACGCGCCAACCTGAGCTATCTGTTCATCAGCCATGATCTGGCCGTCGTCGCGCGCATCGCGGACGAAGTCGCCGTCATGCGTGCAGGTGTCATCGTGGAACAGGCCCCCCCCGATACGTTGTTTTACAATCCGCAGCATCCTTATACCAAAGCGTTGATCGCGGCCCAGCCAGAGCCTGACATCAACCGCCCCATTGATCTGGATCTGGTGGCCAAGGGGGCCGGTTCCCCGCAGCTGTGGCCGGAAGAATACCGTTTTGAAGGCATGCAGGCCCCCGCTTTGCGTGAACTCGAACCCGGTCACAAGGTCAGATGCCATGCGTAAGCTCGCCCTCGCCCTGTCGCTTGTCGCCACGCCACTTTGGGCGCAGACGACCTTGCCGCCGTTGCAAGAAAGCTCGTTCTGGGCGCAAGAGGTCGACAGCGGCAACCTGCCCCCGATCGAGAGCCGCCTGCCCCAAGAGCCGTTGATCGTCGATCTGGCCGCAAAGGGGCGCAGTTTCGGCACGCAAGGTGGCACGTTGCGCACCTTGGTGTCGCGGTCCAAAGACGTGCGGCAGATGGTGGTCTACGGCTATGCGCGGCTGGTGGGGTATCAGCCGGATTATTCGCTGGCCCCCGACATTCTGAAATCCGTCGATGTGGAACAGGGGCGCAAATATACGCTGCACCTGCGCAACGGCCATCGCTGGTCAGACGGTGCCCCCTTTACGTCGGATGATTTCAAATACTGGTGGGATAACGTCGTCAACAACGCCGAGATCACCCCCAGCGGCCCCCCTGATTTCATGTTTGTCGAAAACAAACTGGGCCGGGTCACCTTCCCCGACCCGCTCACGGTCGTGTTTGAATGGGACGATCCGAACCCCGATTTCCTGCACCTGCTGGCACAGGCCAGCCCGCCCTTTATCTATCGCCCCGCCCATTACCTGAAACAGTTTCACGCCGATTTCGCCGATCCCGAAAAGCTTGCGGACGAAGTCGATGACGCAAGGGTGAAAAGCTGGGCCGCGCTGCACAACAAGCGCGACAACATGTATAAATTCGACAACCCGCAACAACCGACATTGCAGCCGTGGCTGAACACCAGCGACAGCGACGGGTCACGCCAGTTATTCGTCAAAAACCCCTATTACCACCGCATCGACAGCCGCGGCATCCAGCTGCCTTATATCGACGTCGTGAACATGGACGTTGTCGGCGGCGGCCTGATCGCGGCCAAGGCCAACGCAGGCGAGGTAGACCTTCAGGCGCGCGGGCTGGATTTCCCTGACATTTCGATCCTGAAAAAAGGCGAAGTGGACGGCGGTAAATACAAGGTCTTTTTGTGGGCCAATGGTGCGGCCAGCCAGATCGCGATTTATCCGAACCTGAATTTTGCCGATCCGGTCTGGCGCGACGTCATGCGCGATGTGCGGTTCCGCCGCGCGCTTAGCCTTGGTATCGACCGCCGCATGATCAACCGCGCGCTGTATTTCGGCCTTGCCAAAGAAGGCGGGATGACCGCCCTGTCCCAAAGCGTGCTGTACGACGAGGCCGATTTGCACGCATGGGCTGCCTTGGACATCGACGCTGCAAACGCGCTGCTGGATGAGATGGGCCTGACCGAACGCATGCCATCGGGTCTGCGCAAACTGCCCGATGGCCGGCCGATGGAATTCGTCGTGGAAACAGCTGGCGAACGCAGCGAAGAAGAAAACGCACTGGCGATCATCACCGATACCTGGCGCGACCTTGGTATCCGTCTGATCATGCGCCCGCTGGACCGCGACATCCTGCGCAATCGCATCTACGCAGGCACGACGATGGCCGCCGTCTGGTTCGGTTGGGATAACGGCCTCCCCGGCCCGGCAACATCGCCCAAATATCTGGCCCCGACCAATCAGGAATTCTTTGCCTGGCCGATGTGGGGACAATATTACCAGACCATGGGCCAATCGGGCGAAGCCCCCGATCTGCAACCCGCCCAAGAACTGATGGATCTGGCAGAAAGCTGGACCCGCACCGATGATACGCAAGAACGCACAGCAATCTGGGACCGGATGCTTGAAATCCACGCCGACCAGCAATTCGCCATCGGCATTCTATCCGAAGCGCCGCAACCCATTGTCGTGTCCAACCGGCTCAAGAATGTGCCAGAAAATGGTGTCTGGGCCTATGATCCGGGCGCGCATTTCGGCATCCACCGGATTGATGAATTCTATCTCGAAGACCCACTAGTACAGGTAAGCCGATGATCTTTCTTAGATACGCAGTCTGGCGTTTCATCACCATGCTCCTGACCCTCGCGGTTGTGTCCGTCTTGGTCTTTGTCATCATCAACCTGCCGCCGGGTGACTATTTGTCTAACCAGATTGCCGAACTGCGCGCCACAGGTCAGGTCGAAGGTGTGGCCAAGGCCGAATTCCTGCGCCACGAATATGCGCTCGACCAGCCGATCTGGAAACAATATCTGATCTGGGCAGGTGCAGCACCGGGCCCGCAAGGATACGCAGGGCTGCTGCAGGGGAACTTCGGCTGGTCCTTTGAATTCGACCGCCCCGTTGCTGAAATCGTCGGCAACGCCCTGTGGATGACGGTGTTGGTGAACCTTGCTGCGGTTTTGTTTGTGTATCTTATCGCCTTGCCTCTGGGCGTGCTGGCGGCGGCCAAATCCGAAACATGGGTCGATTATACCGCCGGCTTTATCGGCTACCTTGGCCTTGCCACGCCGAACTTTCTGCTGGCGCTGATCCTGTTCTATTACGGGCACCGCTATTTCGACCTGCCCATTGGCGGGCTCATGGCACCGGAACTTGAGGGCGAACCGATGTCTTGGGCCAAGGTCCAGTCGATCCTGCTGCATCTGATTGTCCCGACCTTTGTGATCGGTACCGCCGGCGCTGCCGCCATGATGCAGCGGCTGCGGGCGAACATGCTGGACGAATTGGGCAAACCCTATGTCGACACTGCCAAAGCCAAGGGACTGGCCCCCGCGCGACTGCTGGCGAAATATCCCCTGCGCATGGCGTTCAACCCCTTTGTCGCCGACATCGGCAACCTGCTGCCTGCGATGATCTCGGGCTCGGTTCTGGTATCGGTTGTGCTGGGCCTGCAAACCATCGGCCCGTCGCTGCTGATCGCGCTCAAATCCCAGGATCAGTTCCTTGCGGCCTTTATCCTGATGTTCGTGGCCTTGCTGACGCTGATCGGCACGATGATCTCTGACATGCTGCTGGTCCTGCTTGACCCGCGCATCCGCTATGGGGCGCGTGGATAATGGCAACTCAACCCGATAACCGCTTTATCGACACGACCCCCTGGGTGGATGTCGTCGATCACTCTGCGCCAGAACGCTCGGATATGGATGCCTCGGTTGCCCGGCTGATGTGGCGCAAATTCCGCCGCCACAAGCTGGCGCTGGTGTCAGGGCTGTTCTTGGCATTTTGCTATCTGATCCTGCCGATTGCCGGTTTCATTGCGCCCTACACCCCCAACGAGCGCAATGCCGAACATCTGTATTCGCCACCACAAAGCATCAATTTCTGGCACGAAGGTGATTTCATCGGCCCCTATGTCTATGAAACGACAGGCACCGCTGATCTGGTCAACTTCCGCTGGGTCTACGAAACGGATGAGACCAAACCGCGCAAACTTGAGTTCTTCTGCAAGGGCGAAACCTACCATATTTTCGCGCTGATCCCCTCCGACACCCACCTGTTCTGTGCCCCCGAAGGCGCGACCGTGTTCCTGTGGGGGTCTGACCGTCTGGGCCGCGATGTGTTCAGCCGGATATTGTTCGGCGCACAACTGTCGCTCACCGTTGGCCTGATCGGGATAACCGTTTCCTTTGTGCTGGGGATCTTCTTTGGCGCGCTGGCGGGATATTTCGGCGGCAAGACCGACTGGATCGTCAACCGCATGATCGAAATCCTGCGCTCGCTCCCCGAACTGCCCCTCTGGCTGGCGCTTTCAGCCGCCGTACCGTCCAACTGGGGTCCGGTTTCGGTGTTCTTTATCATCTCGATCATACTTGGAATTCTGGACTGGCCCGGCCTCGCCCGCGCTGTCCGCTCCAAATTCCTGAGCCTGCGCGAAGAGGAATATGTGAAAGCGGCGGAAATGATGGGGGCCAGACCTTCGCGGGTGATCCGCAAACATTTGCTGCCAAATTTCATGTCACACCTGATCGCCAGTGCAACCTTGTCTATCCCCGCGATGATCCTCGGTGAAACCGCCCTCAGCTTTCTGGGGCTCGGCCTGCGCGCACCGGCTGTCAGCTGGGGCGTCATGCTGAACGATGCGCAAAATCTGGCGAGCATCGAAATCTACTGGTGGACGGCCATCCCGATGCTGCCGATCATCGTGGTGGTGCTGGCCTTCAACTTCCTGGGCGACGGGTTGCGTGCCTGCCTGGACCCCTACAAAAACTAAAGCCCCTTCTCTGGCTCGAAAATATCCCGGGGGGCGCGGGGGGTTGGCCCCCCGCATCGGTCCGGTTGCCAAAGGCAACCGGAAACCGGAAAAATCAGTACCAGTCCGCAATCTTAACTTCGGTACCTTGTGCAACCATCTTGGCAAACTCTGCCGGATCCTGCGTGCCACCGTCACGCCCGCGGAAATGGTAGGGATAGACAAACGACGGCTTGAATTCCGACACCGCAGCGGCTGCGGCCTCTGCATCCATGGTAAACGGCAGGTTCATGCAGACAAATGCCAGATCGATGTTCTCCAAGGCGCGCATTTCTGGCGTGCCTTCTGTATCGCCCGAAATATACACGCGGAATTCCGGCAGGTTCACGACATAGCCGTTGTCGCGCCCCATAGGGTGGAAATTCTTGCGCTCTTCGGTGGTGTTATACGCCGGAACCGCCTCGATAATCACGCCATTGAACATCGCGACATGGCTATTGGCCAACAGGGTGGCCCGGGCCTTCAACGCATCGGGCAGCATTTCAAATACAGCCGGGTTTGCGATGATCTGTGTGTTCTGGCCGACTACAGCGGCAAGCGTGTCCGCGTTATAGTGATCGCCATGTTCGTGGGTAATCAAGATCAGATCAGGGGCCGGGAAATCGGCATAGTTTGCGGCGTCACCTACCGGATCGTTATAGATCACCCCGACCGGTGTCTCCATCACAAAGGATGCGTGATCGACGGGATGGACTTTGACCTCGCCCCCCTTGACCGGGAACATGTGGCCACCGTGGGCGGCCGCCTGCGCGGCATAGGGCAACATGGTGATCACACCTGCCGCAGCAGCAGATGTGGCTAGAAACTGGCGTCTGGAATGGGTCATTTGAACCTCCTGTTAAAGCTGGGCCTTCACCTAGGCCGCATCAGACACATTTCAATCACAGATATGTTAACGATCATCCCCACCTGGTTCAGGCGCATCCATCATGTCTTCCTCGATGGAGGCTTGAGCCGCCGCAGTGACCGCCTTGCGCTCCTGGTCGCTCAGGCTGTCGACCTTGCCATCAGCCAGACGCACCGTGACTTCGCGATGGGCAAAGCGGATGCCTTCGCGCTCGAACAGCGACCGGATTTCCTCGTAGACCCGTTTGCGGACCAGCCATTGATCGCCGGGTTTGGTCATGAACTTGACCCGGATGATCATCGCTGAATCCTGCATTTCAATCACGCCTTGGGATTTCAGCGGCTGGATGAAATTCTCGCCGATCACCGGATCATCCAGCAACTCGACCCCCAGTTTCTTGATCAGCTTGCGGACTTTTTCAACGTCTGTGTCATAGGTCACCCGCAACGGCAGTTTCATGATCACCCAGTCGCGCGAATAATTCGTCATGACCTGCAATTCGCCAAATGGTATGGTGTGCAACGCCCCCAGATGGTGCCGCAGTTGAAAGGACCGCACTGATATCTTTTCGACCGTGCCTTTGACCCCGCCCACATCCAGATATTCGCCCTTGCGAAACGCATCGTCGAACAAAAAGAACGCACCCGCGAAAATATCGCGCACCAGCGCCTGCGAGCCAAAGCCCACCGCGACGCCCACGATACCGGCACCTGCGAACAAGGGACCCACATTGATGCCGAATTCCATCAGGACAATCAGCACAATCGTGACCACCACAACGATCAGAATGAAATTGCGAAACAACGGCAGCAGCGTGGCAAGGCGGCTGGCAGAGGAAGCGCCGCTGCCCTCGTCGCCCAGTTCGGCTTCGGGCTGGTCACCGGCTTCTGCCTCGATCTTGGTGTCGATCCAGATCCGAAAGGCGTGATACACGACATAGCCGATAAAGAGGATGACCATAATATCCAGCAAACGGTCTGCCAGACTTTCGACCATTTGCGCGCTTTCATTGTCCCATATGAAAAAGAACGCATAGGCCCCCGCGACAAAGGCCAGAATGGCTGCGACCCGTCTGGCCAGCGCTTCGAATGTATTCAGCGAACGGCGGGGCAGAATCTTTGCACGCGCCTGTTCTTCGGCCAAAGCAAGCCGCGCGGCCTCGTTGGTATCAAATGCTGCGTCGCCGGGTTCTCCGGCCTGTCCGGCGGCATCGCGGACGGCGGCCTGTTCATCCCTGATCTCGTTCAGCCGGCGCATGTTGCGGGCCCGCGCAAAGCCGCGTTCGATACCAAAGTTGATGACCCCGTAAACGACAATGATCGACACGATGATCCCGTAGGCCCCCGCGATCAACGGGATCGAGCTGGGGTTTTCCAGCACCAGATCATAGGTCAGTTCGACCCAGGCAAACAGCACATAGACAACAATGGCAGGGGCCCAGACTTTCGACAACAGCCGCGCGACAAAGCTGACTTCATCGGCGGGCTTGCCGTGACGCAACGCGTTTGAAATGGCGCGTCGGTTTACATAAACCATCAAGATATTGGCCAGCACGATCAAAGCGGACATCAAAGACGCGATAAAGGCGTAGACGTCATAGTTCAGGCCCAGTTCGGCGATCCACATGCCGAACAGGATCGCGCAGGTATCAAGGCTTGCCAGAATCCATAGCCAGCGATGCAAGCTTTTCGCATCGCGGTCGTTGAAAACCGGAATGCGGTATTGCGCGAGGAAAGGGGACAGGATCATCCGCCAAAGCCCGGCAAAAAACCGGCAGATGAAATAGCCGATGTTGATCAGGGTGACGGTAAATTGCATGGCGGTGTCTTCCAGCCCGCCAAAGATGATCCAGCCCAGCAGATAGGCAACAGCCATCGACACCAGAATACCGATAACGCCCATAAAAAACCGGAACACCAGAAACGGCATCTTTTCGGCATAACCGACCGGATTATCCATGACGCGGGCCGTGACAAAGCTTCGGGCGAAGCGTTTGCCAAAGACCTCTCGTTCGACGATCACCCCGATGCCGAACAGCCCCAGCGAAATCAGCAATGCCTTGCCAAAGGCCCAAAGCGTGCCGTCCGGGCTGGCAGCACGCAAGATGTACAGCACTTCGTTGATTGCGTCCGGCAATTGCACGATGCGGGTAATCAAGGCGCGGCGAAACCCGTTCGTGCGCTCTTGAAGCTGCATCAAGGCCGAATGTTCCTGGTCAGCCTCCGGATTATCAAGACCGCCATTTGCCGACGTCGCAGCGGGTGCATCCACCTGATTAAGTAGTTTGCCCGTGCTGTCGATCACCACCACGCCCACACCGTTTTCGGCGGCCTGTTTGATGACCTCCTCAATGCGGGTGTCATCCGCGCTGGCTGTCGATTGCGCGGACGGAAACAGCGATTGCAACCCTTGCGCGGTTGCCTCGTGACCGATTGCGGCCAGCATGAACGACAAAAGAAGTGATAAAAACAGGTGCCGCATAATGCCTCGCTTGACCGAAAATGGCTCAAAAGACGCTATGCCAGCGCCAATGCTATTGCAATCATGCGATCTGCCCCCACCTCAACAGGCCACGCACGAGCGGCTTCGGTATATTTCCAAGGTGCAAGAACTGTTTGATCATGCTAGCAATTATCAGCGCGCTGGCGTCGCGCGCCCCGAAAAAGGACCACCTATGTTCAACCTCACATCCGGCAATTGCCGTGTCCAGCTGATCGCATTACGCACAGAGTTTGAAACATTGAACAAATTGCCACAACAGATCATCCAGTTTCACCCGTAGCGGCGAAGTTGTTTTTGACATTTGAGGGTTCTTTCGCAAAACAGGTTAAGATCTGTGACGTAAGGCTTTCAAACCAAGTTAGGACCGGCGAATGAGCCAATTGCCCAAAAAACCCGCGCTTGCAGGGAAGCTTTCGCACCGGATCATGTTTTACAGCCACGATACGTTCGGGTTGGGGCACCTGCGCCGGTCCCGCGCATTGGCCGCCGCCCTGACCGCAGGCGATGATACTGCATCAGCGATCATATTGACCGGCTCCCCTGTGGCGGGGCGGTTTACATTTCCCGAACGCGTTGACCATATTCGTTTGCCCGGTGTAACCAAACTGGCTGACGGGACCTATGTGTCGCAGACCCTGGGGCTGGATATCGACGAAATCACCGCGCTTCGGTCGGGGCTGATCAAAACCGCCATCGAAAAATATGAACCCGACCTGTTGATCGTGGACAAGGAACCATCGGGCTTTCGCGGCGAACTGATCCCCAGCCTCGAATTCCTGCGCGACCATGGCAAAGCCAAAACAGTTCTGGGCCTGCGCGATGTGTTGGATGAACCCAAGGTGCTGGCCGCTGAATGGGACCGCAAGAACGCGATTGAAGCGACCGAAAACTTTTATGACGAAATCTGGGTCTATGGCGACCGCGATATCTATGACCCGACCAAAGGGCTGGCCCTGTCGGACAAAACCCGCAGCCGGATGCACTGGACCGGCTATTTGCGCCGTGAAACCAGCGACGAAGTTGATCTTCCCGAACACCCCTATGTGCTGATCACACCGGGCGGCGGCGGCGACGGGGCTGCCATGGTGTCACTGGTGCTGGAAGCTTATGAAAAAGACCCCGATCTTGCCCCCAATGCGGTTCTGATTTACGGCCCCTTCCTGTCAGGTGATGTGCGCGACGCCTTTGATGCACGCGTTGAGAAACTGAACGGGCGGGTCACGGCTGTCGGCTTTGACAGCCGGATCGAAGCCTTGTTCGTCGGGGCCGAGGGCGTTGTGTGCATGGGCGGCTACAACACCTTTTGCGAGGTGCTGTCTTTTGACAAACGTGCCGTGATCGTGCCGCGCACCGTCCCGCGTCTGGAACAGTGGATCAGGGCCAGCCGCGCCGAAGAGCTGGGCCTTGTGCGGATGCTGGATGAAAAACGCGATGGCATGACTGCAGACGCGATGATTGCCGCGATCCGGCATTTGCCGCAGCAGAACAAACCCTCCGAAGCGGGGGCCGATGGTATCCTTGACGGTTTGAAAGTGGTGATAGAACGCGCCGCCATCCTGATGGATGACGCGGAATGACCCAGACCCCTCTTGCGGTTGTCGTCAAAGGCTGGCCGCGCCTGTCCGAGACGTTTATCGCCCAAGAGCTTGTCGCCCTTGAAGAGGCCGGTTTGCGCTTTGACATCTGGTCATTGCGCCACCCGACCGACGTTAAAACCCACCCGCTGCATGACCGTCTGCGCGCAAAGGTGCGCTATCTTCCCGAATACCTGCGCGATGATCCGGCCCGCGTTGCCGCAGCCCGCGAGGCCGCGCAATCCATGCCCGGCTATGCCCAAGCGCTTGATGCATTCGAGCGTGATCTGGCCCGCGATGACACTCCCAACCGCCGCCGCCGTTTCGGGCAGGCCTGCGTGATGGCCCATGAACTGCCCGCTGACACCCGCGGGATTTATGCGCATTTCCTGCATACCCCGTCCTCGGTCGCGCGCTATGCGGCGATCCTGCGGGATCTCCCGTGGGGCTTTTCGGCCCATGCCAAGGACATCTGGACATCGCCGGAATGGGAATTGCGCGAAAAGCTGGACCCGGCCACGCACGGGGCTGCTTTCGGGGCGACCTGCACCGAATTTGGCGCAAAACATCTGCGTGATCTGGCCGCTGACCCCGGCCGGATTGATCTGGTCTATCACGGGCTCGACCTGTCGCGGTTTCCTGACGCACCGACACGCGCAACGCGCAGCCAAGCCGCCCCCTTCCAGATGATGTCTGTTGGCCGCATGGTCGAGAAAAAGGGTTTTGACAATCTGATCGACGCGCTGGCGCTGCTGCCAAAGACGCTGGACTGGCACTGGACCCATATTGGCGGCGGCACCCTGTCGGACGAGATGAAAAAACGCGCCCGCGATCACGGCATCAACGACCGCATTATCTGGCGCGGTGCCTGTGACCAGCCCGAGGTGATTGCCGAAATGCGCAAGGCCGATCTTTTCGTTCTGCCGTCGCGCATTGCCAAGGATGGCGACCGCGACGGTTTGCCCAATGTCTTGATGGAAGCCGCAAGCCAGAAGCTCCCGATCCTCAGCACCCCTGTATCCGCGATCCCCGAATTTATCGACAGCGGCGTCAGCGGCATTCTTAGTGACGATGCCCCCCCCGCGCTGGCCGGGGCGATGCAAGATTTCGCCGCCGATCCCGATCTTGGCCCCCGACTGGCCGAGGCCGCGCACACGCGCCTGCACGCCGAATTCACCATGGCCCCCGGCATTCGCCAGCTTCACCAGCGGCTTGGGGCGATGCTGGCCCTGACGGCCTGATGCGCCTTGCGTTCTATGCCCCGCTAAAGGCCCCCGATCATCCGAACCCGTCGGGGGACCGTGCAATGGCACGCGCCCTGATTGCGGCGTTTGAATATGGCGGGGCGACAGTGACAATGGCCAGTACGTTGCGGTCCCGTGACGGCGCGGGCGATGCGGCCCTGCAACGCGATCTGTTGGCACAAGCGCAAGCAGAAATCGCCCGCCTGACGGTGTTGGGCCAGACCGAAGGCTGGCGGGCTTGGGTCACCTACCACAACTACTACAAGGCCCCCGATCTGATCGGCCCCTCGGTCGCGCGGGCCTTGGGCATTCCCTATCTGCTGATCGAGGCGACACGCGCCCGCAAACGTCTGTCAGGCCCTTGGGCCGCCTTCGCCCAAGCGGCCGAAGCTGCCAGCGATGCTGCGGATGTCATCTTTTATTTCACCCACCGCGATGCCGAAACGCTGCATCGGGACCGCGCCGGACGCCAGCGGTTGATCCACCTGCCGCCCTTTCTGTTGCGCGACAGCGTCGACACGGCGGTTGCGCCGGTTGGCCCAATGCTGGCCGTTGGGATGATGCGCGAGGGGGACAAGCTGGCGTCCTATCAGATCATCGCCGACACATTGGCGCAGTTGCCAAACGATGGCTGGTCGCTGCGCATTGCAGGGGACGGGCGGGCGCGCGCCAAGGTTGAACGCCTGATGGCACCGTTCGGGCCGGCGGTGCAGTTTCTGGGCCAGCTGGATGCAGTCGCCTTGGAAGGCGTCTATCGCACCTCGTCGCTGTTGTTCTGGCCGGGGGTGAACGAGGCCTTTGGCCTTGCCTATCTTGAGGCGCAGGCCGCCGGCTTGCCCGTGGTGGCGCAGGACAGACCCGGTGTGCGCGATGTGCTGGCCCCCGGTGATTACCCCAAGCCCGAGGACGGCATCGCCCCGCTCGCCGCGCGGCTGCAAGGGTTGCTGTCCGATCCTGCGCTTCGGCAACGGCGTGGCACGCAGGCGCAGGCCCATGTGGCAGCGCACCACCTGCTACCCGCCGCCGCTGAGACCTTGTTTGCCGCCCTTGCGACCTGCGGAGTTCACCGATGATCCAGCTTGCCCTTTTGCGCCACGGCCACACCCACTGGAACCGCGCAGGCCGCATTCAGGGGCGCACCGATATTCCGCTGGACGACGATGCCCGCGCGCAGCTTGCCGGTCTGTCCCTGCCCGCGCCGTGGGACAGTGCCGATCTGGCTTCAAGCCCGCTGGCCCGTGCAGTGCAAACCGCCGAACTGGTCGCAGGCAGACCGCCGCAGACCAGCCCCGCCTTGATGGAGATGGACTGGGGCGCATGGGAAGGCCTGCGTGGCATTGACCTGAAAGCGGATCCGTCCAGCGGGTTTCGCGACATTGAATATTGGGGCTGGGATTACACGCCCCCCGGCGGCGAAAGCCCCGCACATCTGCGGTCCCGGCTGGTGCCTTGGGCCAACGGATTGACCCGCAATACCGTCGCTGTGTGCCATATCGGGGTCATGCGGGTTCTGCTGGCCCATGCCTTGGGCTGGGATTTCAAGGGCGATCCCCCCTTTCAGGTCAAACGGAACCGCCTATATCTGATAGAGATTTACCCAACCGGATGGCAGGCATCCCCCGACCAAATCCGACTGGACCACCGCCTATGAAAGTTTGCATCATCGTCACGCATCTGCTGGGGACCGGCCATCTGGCCCGCGCCCTGACGCTGGCGCGCGCCTACCAAAGCGCAGGGCATGATACGGTCGTTGTCACCGGCGGCATGGCCGCATCCCAGTTGACCAGTGACGGGATCAAGATGGTCCAGCTCCCGCCGCTCCGGTCTGACGGGGTGAATTTCGCACGGCTGCTGGATGGCGATGGAGCCGAGGCCGAACCAGCCCTGTTTGACGCCCGCATCAAGATGCTGACCGCGACCGTTCAGTCGTACCAGCCCGATGTTTTGATAACCGAACTGTTTCCCTTTGGCAGACGTATCCTTGGGGCAGAGTTTACTGCCCTGCTGGACGCCGCAAAGGCCCTACCCCACCCACCGCTGATCTGCGCGTCGGTGCGCGATATCCTTGCCCCGCCGTCAAAACCTGCCAAAGCCGCCCTTGCCGATGATCTGGTCGCACAATTCTATGACGCTGTGCTGGTGCATTCCGATGCCGAGGTTGCGCCGCTGTCGCTTAGCTGGCCCGTGTCGGATGCCTTGGAGGCCAAGCTGCGCTATACCGGATATGTCGCCCCCCCGCCCGCTGCGGCCCATCCGGACGGGCTGGGCGCGGGAGAGATCATCGTAAGCGCGGGCGGTGGTGACGTTGGTCAACATGTGTTTGACGCGGCCCTTGCTGCCGCCAGACTGGATCCCGATCAGCGGCAGTGGCGGCTGTTGCTGGGCGGGCAAGACGCCGCAAAGCGCAGCGGTGATTTGATGCGGGACGCGCCTGCAAATGTGATCATCGAACCCGCACGCCCTGAATTCCGGCAGATGCTGTATCATGCCGCAGCGTCGGTGTCCTTATGTGGCTACAACACCGCATTGGATATCCTGCAAAGCGGTGCAGCGGCGGTGTTCATCCCCTTTGATGCAGGCAGCGAAGTCGAACAAGGCCTGCGCGCCGACGCTTTGGCGCAACTGGACGGCATCGGCGTTCTGCGCAATTCCAACCTGTCGGCGGAAACCCTGCTGGGGGCCGTGACAGCGGTGCTGGATGCACCCCGACGGGCCCCGCGCATCGACGGTTTTGACGGGGCCGTCGAAACTGTGCGCATCACGCTAGCAATGCGCGGGGAACAGCGATGAAAATTGACTGGTCCCCCCTGAATTCGGAACTGGCCCTCTGGCGCGCAGAGCAGCGCCCCCTGCCGATCTGGTGGCGCGATGATGACGCGGTGGAACCCACGCCAGCGCTGGACCGCCTGACAGCGCTTGCAAACACGCTGGGCCTGCCCGTCCATGCCGCCGTTATTCCGAAGCTGGCGCAGCCGTCATTGGCAAAGTTCTGTGCGGATCAGGATCAGGTGATCCCGCTCGTTCATGGATGGCAACATGTCAGCCACGCCCCCGAGGGGCACAAGAAAGCCGAATTCGGCCACCCCCGCGAGGCAGCGCTTGGCGATGCGGGCCGTGCCATTGACCGGATGAAACTGCTGTTTGCAGATCACTTCCTGCCGATCTTTGTGCCGCCGTGGAACCGGTTGGACAGCGCGCTGCTGCCCGATCTTGCGGCCTTGGGCTATGTCGGGGTGTCGACATACCTGCCGCGCAAGAACACATGGGCCGCACCCGGACTTGCGCAGATCAATACCCATATCGACCCGATTTTCTGGCGTGGCACTCGCGGGCTTGCGCCCACGGATGAACTGGTCGCGCATATGGTGAAACTGCTGCAAGACCGCAGGCAGGGCATCACCGATGCGACCGAACCCATGGGTTTTCTGACCCACCATCTGGTGCATGACGAAGATATCTGGGATTTCAGTCAAAGCTGCCTTACCACGCTGTTGGACGGGGGTGCCACGCCCGCCGACCTTTCCAGACCCGAAAAGGACACACCGCATGAGCAGACTTGAATCAATGCGCCGCCGGTTGAGCGCGCAAATCGATGGATTAAACTGGGCCGCAAACCAGATTGCGGACATCAAAGGCGACGTGCTGGAACTGGGCTTGGGCAACGGGCGCACCTTTGACCACCTACGCCAACAACTGCCGGATCGCCGCATCTGGGTCATCGACCGCGAAATGAATGCCCATCCGTCCTGCGTGCCCCCCCGCAGCGATTTTCTGCAAGGCGACGCAGATGAAATGCTGCAACAACTGGCGCGCGCAGGGGTCCGGCTTGCCCTTGTCCATTATGAGCTGGGCATCGGCGTCGCAGACCATGACACAGCACTAAGCACAAAAATGAGCCAACATATCGCCCCCCTGATGGCACCCGGCGGGTTGATCATTTCCCAAGATCCGATGGAAGGCTTTGACCCGATCAAAGGCCCCGACAGCGTCGATGCCAAGCGCTATCTGTTTTACCGCGCCTAACGCTTTTTGACGAACTCGGTCAGGATCACGATCCGCTGGCCCTCGACGCGCCCTTCGATATGGGCCGGGTTGTCCTGCACCAGTGAAATGCGGTGCACCGCCGTGCCACGCTTGGCCGTAAAACCGCCGCCTTTGACGGGCAGATCCTTGATCAACACGACCGTATCGCCCTGGCTTAGCGGCACCCCGTTGCTGTCTTTGTGATCCGTCGGGGCGGCCACGTTATCGGCCCAGATCTGGGTTTCGTCATCCAGATACAACTGTTCCAGCAGATCGCGCGACCAATCGGTATCCAGCCGCTTGAGCGTCCGCGCCGCATAGACCTGAAACGCTGCATCCTCGGTCCACATCGTCGACGCGAGGGGACGGAAGTGATCGGCTGGCGTTTGCGGATCAGCGCAGAGGCCGCAAATATCGACGCTCGCGTCAGCGGGGCCGCCAGTGACGGGGACGGAAACGAGCGGGGCATCTGCTGTGCAAAGGGGGCATGTCATGGGGTGAGGTTTAGGGCGGCGCTGTGCGGGGCGCAATGGGTTGTTAACCAAAATCATAGAGCCTGAAACCATGAGCGCATACCGCCGCATCCATGTGCCCGGAGGCACCTATTTTTTCACCGTCTGTCTAGCTGACCGAGCGTCTGACCTGCTGCTGCGCGAGGTGTCCGCGCTGCGCAGGGCCGTGCGGATCACGATGGCCGAACGCCCCTTTCAGATCGACGCCTTTGTGGTGCTGCCGGACCATCTGCACACGGTATGGACGCTGCCGTGCGGTGATGCGGATTTTTCGGTCCGGTGGGGTGCCATCAAATCGCGATTCACCCGCGAGGTGCGTAGGGTGGGGTTCAACCCCACCCTACCGCAAAGCCCGAGCAAACGCCGTAAAGGCGACGCAGGCATCTGGCAGCGGCGGTTTTGGGAGCATTTCATCCGGGACGAAGCAGATTTTGCAGCCCATGTGGGGTATTGCCATTGGAACCCCGTCAAACATGGGTTTGTCGAGCGCCCCGACGCGTGGCCGCATTCATCGGTCCATCGGGCGACCCGGCGTGGGGAATTTGTGGCTTTGGGTGGGTGAAGACCACGCGTTGAGGTGGTTGAGGGGGGTAGGTGTGGGTTTTGGGCAGCCTGCTCACTAGGAAACGCTCAATGAGCGCTAGACTTCCCTTTCAAATGCCACAATTCTTGGCTGTACTCAGAAAAAAAGAAAATTCAGCTTCTTATGTGAGATATGAACCTTGGAGATATAATGCCAAAGCCAATTACCAGTCTTGAGGGCTTCATTCGAAAACTGGCCCACCTCGAAAACGAATATCCTAATACCCAATTATTTTTTAGAGGCCATTCCAGCAAAGAACACAAAGTCTCCCCTTCCATCTTTCGAAATCAGAACCATAAATCCGCCGAACATCTAATGATCAGGCAACTTATAGCGCAGCAGGGCTTTGTTGCACAAATCCTCGGATGGGATTCACTGTATGAATCCAGCGTGATAACTGGAAGGCATGAGCAGTTGGACCCCTACCAAATATAAGACCACGAATTGGTCATCCTACAATGACAGCTTGAAGCAACGTGGATCGTTGTCGATCTGGTTTGATCCAGAGATGGTTTGGACGCCGCCGCCAAGCGGCAAGCGCGGTCGGCAGCAACAATTCAGTGACGCCGCCATTCAGACCTGCTTGACGCTGAAAGTCCTGTTTGGCCTGCCGCTTCGACAGACAACTGGGTTCGTCCAGAGCCTGCTGCGACTGGTCGGGCTGGATTGGGCCGCGCCGGATTTCAGCACCTTATGTCGACGTCAGAAAACACTGAACGTGAGCTTGCCGTATCGCGGGTCCAAAGGACCGCTGAACCTGCTCATCGACAGCACCGGTATCAAAGCCGAAGGAGAGGGCGAATGGAATGCCCGTAAGCATGGTGTCTCCAAACGACGCATCTGGCGCAAGATTCATATTGGAATCGATGAGGAAACACTGGAGGTTCGGACGGTTGAGGTCACCAGCAGCAACGTCGGAGACGCTCCCATTCTGCCCGAACTTCTGAACCAAATCCCGCCCGATCAAGACATCGGCAGCGTCACCGCAGATGGGGCGTATGACACGCGTAAATGCCACGAGGCGATTGCCGCCAGAGAGGCCCATGCAGTGATCCCGCCACGCAAGAATGCCAAGCCCTGGAAACCGACGAGCGCCGGAGCTATTGCCCGAAATGACGCGGTCAGTGCGCAGCGATACTTGGGTCGCACTCTGTGGCGACGCTGGAGTGGATACCATCGCCGAAGCCGCGTCGAAACGAAGATGCATTGTATAAAACTACTCGGCCAATCGCTAATGGCCAGGGACTTCGAAAGGCAGGTCGCGGAAATCCAAGTCCGTATCGCCGTCCTCAACCGCTACACCGCTCTTGGCATACCCATCACTGAGCCTGTAAGCTAAGTCCGTCTGGGGGAAGGGGAAAAACGTCCTTCACCCGATTTGTGCAACAAAGCCGACCAACCTAACAATAGCAATATGAAGCACATTGACTTTGAGATCATAGATATTTCAGAAGAATCCAAACCACGTTTTATTAAAGAGCTAGCCCAAGTCGGAATAACTGAAAGTGCGCTGTTTCCAGAGATCGAACGAGCCGCTCTCGCAATAAAAAGGAGATATTCGTAGAAAAACGTTAATCACCTTCGCACCCAGTGGGAACGCGCATTGCTTTGCAATACGCTGCCTCCCACCGTCACTTAAGGTCAGCAGCTAAAAGCTGCTGACCTTAAGTGCTTTTTACCCGTCCATTTTCAGTGCGCTGATGAAAGCTTCCTGAGGGATATCCACCTTACCGAACTGGCGCATCTTCTTCTTACCGGCCTTCTGCTTGTCCAGCAGCTTGCGCTTGCGCGAGGCGTCGCCGCCATAACATTTCGCCGTCACGTCCTTGCGCATCGCGGACAGTGTCTCGCGGGCGATGACTTTGCCGCCGATGGCCGCCTGGATCGGGATCTTGAACATGTGGCGCGGGATCAGGTCTTTGAGCTTTTCGACCATCGCACGGCCGCGCGTTTCGGCGCGGTCGCGGTGGACCATGGTTGACAGGGCATCCACAGGTTCGTCGTTCACAAGGATCGACATTTTCACCAGATTGTCCTGACGGTAGCCAATCATCTGATAGTCAAAGGACGCATAGCCCTTGGTCACCGATTTCAGACGGTCGTAAAAGTCGAAGACCACTTCGTTCAGCGGCAGGTCATAGACCACCATCGCGCGGCTGCCCGCATAGGTCAGGTCCATCTGGATGCCACGACGGTCCTGGCACAGCTTGAGAACGTCGCCCAGATAGTCATCGGGCACAAGGATCGTCGCCTTGATGCGCGGCTCTTCGATGTGGTCCACGAATGTCAGATCGACCATGTCGGCAGGGTTGTGCAACTGCGTGACGGTGCCGTCTTTCATGTGGATGTCGTAAATAACCGACGGCGCGGTGGTGATCAGGTCAATGTCATATTCGCGTTCGATCCGGTCGCGGATCACCTCGAGGTGCAGCAGGCCCAAGAAACCGCAGCGGAAGCCGAAACCAAGTGCGGCCGAGGTTTCCATCTCGAAGCTGAAAGACGCGTCATTCAGCGCCAGTTTTTCGATGCTGTCACGCAGGTCTTCGAATTCGGCAGCGTCCACGGGGAACAGGCCACAGAACACCACAGGCTGCGCAGGCTTGAAGCCCGGCAATGCCTTGTCACAGCCTTTTTTCTCGTGGGTGATGGTATCACCGACGCGGGTGTCGCGGACCTGTTTGATCGACGCGGTGAGAAAGCCGATATCTCCCGGTCCCAGCACGTCAATTTCGGTCATCGCAGGGCGGAACACGCCGATGCGGTCAACGTGGTGCACAGACCCGTTCTGCATCATGCGGATGCGGTCGCCCTTTTTCAGCTGACCATCCATGATGCGCACCAGAACGATCACGCCCAGATAGCTGTCGTACCACGAATCAACCAGCATCGCTTTCAGCGGCGCGTCCAGCGTACCCTTGGGGGCAGGCAGACGGTGCACGACGGCCTCGAGGGTTTCGACAATGCCGACACCGGTCTTGGCCGACACGCGGATCGCCTCTGAGGCATCGATGCCGATCACGTCTTCGATCTGTTCGGCCACACGGTCGCAATCGGTGGCGGGCAGGTCGATCTTGTTCAGGACCGGCACGATCTCGTGATCCGCATCCAGCGCGTGATACACGTTGGCCAAAGTCTGCGCTTCGACGCCCTGGGTGCTGTCCACAACCAGCAAAGACCCTTCGACGGCGCGCATGGACCGCGACACCTCATAGGCAAAGTCGACGTGACCGGGGGTGTCGATCAGGTTGAGAACGTAATTCTCGCCGTTAAGCGCGGTATAATCGATCCGCACGGTCTGGGCCTTGATCGTGATGCCCCGTTCGCGTTCGATGTCCATGCTGTCTAGCATTTGCTCTTTCATATCGCGCAAGGCGACTGTGTTCGTCTCTTGGATGAGGCGATCAGCGAGCGTGGATTTACCATGGTCGATATGGGCGACGATGGAGAAATTGCGGATGTGTGAAAGTGGTGTCATGTTGAGGGATATGGTGCGGATTTGAGCGCTGGTCAATGGGGCGGATTGGCCTTGCGTGCGGATGATTGGGCTGTTGCGCGGCAGAAATCGATTTTTCGCCTGCGACAGGCACAAACGCTTGGCTTGCACCCAGCATGGACGCGATGTGCCGCATCAGCGAAAACGGCGCTGCGCATACCTTTGGACGCAGCCGAAAACACTGGAAATGCCGCTAAGCACTGCAAAGAAACCGGCTCCCGTTTCTGTGATCGCTAAGCGCGGCAGGACAAACCATTCGTGAATTGCCCCCTCCTTTGTTTTCCTGCATAGTTGCCACAGCAGAAGGCCAGCAAACGGGATCAACCCGGCGCGCCAAAAATGGGGCACTCGAATGGTACGAATTCTTACGATGATCTGTGCGCTGTCCGCTTTGGCAGCCTGTGGCGGGCCGCGCGGCTATAACCCCAGCGGCGGCTATGGTGGCGGGGCGGTTTTATTCGCCACCGGACCGATCAATTCGGCCTGTCTGGCGGCCGGGCGCAAGCAGGCCAGCCGGGCGCGTTGTGGCTGCATCCAGGCGGTTGCAGACCGCGAGCTTTCGGCATCAGACCAGCGCCGCGGCGTTCAGGTGTTCAAAGACCCCCATATTCTGCAACAGGCACGCCAATCCGACCGCGCCAGCGACAATGCTTTCTGGGCCGCATGGAAAGCCTATGGCAACACGGCGCAAACCCTGTGCAGCGCGGCGTGAACTGCCGCCCTTGAGGTTTAACTATCGGGGCAGGTCGGCTCTCCGAAACGGGCAATCAGCCGGTCTTTGATCTGGTCGCGGGCCGCGCGGTATTGCGCCATCTTTGCTTCGCGGGTTTCGCCCAACCCTGTGGGATCAAGGATTGGCCAATATTCCACAGCCAGGTGATAGAAACGCGTCAGTTCCAACGCGCGGCGCTGGCTGGCGGGGCTTAGCGCGATGACCAGATCGAACGAGCTTAGATCGTCGCCCCAGTTTTCCATCTCGTCAAAGCTGCGCGACCGGTGGCGCGACAGTTCGACATCCAGCTCCTGACAAACGGCGATTGAAAAGCCGTCAATCTCGAGATCATTCATGACGCCGACGGATTGGACATAGGTGCCCGTGCCGTAGAACTTTTTCATCAACCCTTCGGCCATAGGGGACCGGACCGCGTTGTGATCGCAGCAAAACAGCACCGATTGGGGCAGTTTTTCGACCATCTATCCGCCGTAATGCAGGACGCAGATCAGGGTGAAAAGACGTCGTGCCGTGTCTGTGTCAATCTCGGCTTTGCCTTCCAGACGCTCCTGGAGCACCCGCGACCCTTCGTTGTGGATGCCACGGCGGGCCATGTCGATGGTTTCGATCTGTGCGGGGGCGGATTTCTTGACCGCCTCGAAATAGGATTCGCAAATCTGGAAATAGTCTTTGACGACCTGCCGGAACGGCCCCAGCGACAAATGGAATTCCGCCGCTTTTTCATCCTTTTCGGTGTTCACATCAAACACCAGACGTTTGTCCCGGATCGAAAGCCCCAGATGATAGGGCCCTTCAGGCACGGGGCGGTCATCCCTGCGCGGCAGGGAAAAAACGTTCTCTTCGAGCAGGTCAAACAACGCGACTTTGCGTTCCTGCTCGATCTCGGGCGTGGGCGGCGGCAGGTTTGCGTCGTCAAGCACGATATGCGTGATCCGAGACATTGGCTTCTCAATTCATACTTAGGTTCGGGCGACCATAGACCGCCCAAATGGGTTGTTCAATCTGGTCGCGGCGTCACAAATTCAGCTTGCCCAGACGGGCGGTGACCGACAGGCCGTGGGCCTCGAGGCTTTCGGAGCGGGCAAGCCGTTCAGCAGATGGCCCGATCGCGCGCAAGGCTTGGGGTGTCATGCGGGCAAGTGTGGTGCGTTTCATGAAATCAAGCACCGACAGCCCCGAAGAGAATCGCGCCGACCGTGCCGTCGGCAAGACGTGGTTCGGACCGCCGATATAGTCGCCGATGGCCTCGGGCGTCCATTGGCCCAGAAAAATCGCGCCGGCATGGGTGATTTGCGCGCTCAAACCATCCACATCCGCCACGCATAGCTCAAGATGCTCGGGGGCGATGCGGTTGCTGAGCTTGGCAGCAACGGCCAGATCCGGAACCGTGAGGATCGCCCCGTTGTCGCGCCAGCTTGCACCCGCGATCTTGCGCCGCTCAAGCGTCTCAAGACGTTTTTCAACGGCTGCCGCGACGGCCTTGCCAAAGCTCGCATCAGTCGTGATCAGAATGGATTGCGCGCTTTCGTCATGTTCGGCCTGCGACAGCAGATCAAGGGCGATCCAGTCCGGATCGTTATCGCCATCGGCAATCACCAAAATCTCGGACGGGCCCGCGATCATATCAATGCCGACCTTGCCGAACACGCGGCGCTTGGCTGCGGCGACATAGGCATTGCCCGGCCCGGTGATCTTGTCGACGGGCGGAATTGTGGCGGTGCCATAGGCCAATGCCGCAACAGCCTGCGCGCCACCAATCCGGTAGATTTCATCGACACCCGCGATGCGCGCGGCCAGCAGGACCAGCGGATTGAGAATGCCGTCAGGTGTCGGCACCACCATCGCCAGACGCTCCACCCCTGCAACCTTGGCTGGTATCGCGTTCATCAACACAGACGACGGATAGCTGGCAAGCCCGCCGGGCACATAGAGACCCGCAGCCGACACAGCCGTCCAGCGCCAGCCCAAGGTCGCGCCGACCGCATCCGTCCATTCCGCGTCTTCGGGCAGTTGGCGGGCATGGTAATCGCGGATGCGGGTGGCGGCCAGCTCCAGCGCGGCGCAGTCCTCGGCCGAGACCTGGGTCACGGCGGCGTCGACCTCGGCAGCCGTGATGCGCAGGGTGTCAGGCGTCAGGGCGATGCGGTCGAACTGCTGGGTCAGCGCAATCACGGCGGCATCGCCGTTTTCGCGGACCTGCGCGATGATGTCGGCGACTGTATCGTCGACATCCGTGCTTTCTTCGCGCTTGGCCGACAGCAGGGCTGTAAAGGCGGCTTCGAAATCAGGCTGGGAATGGTCTAGAAACTGGGGCATTTGATGTCCTTTTCAGCCGGTTGCCCGATATCGGGCGGGGCTTTGCAAGGGAATGTTGTTTTTGGATATTTAAGAGCCAGAGAAGCAGGTCAGGCCGGATGTTCCGGCAGCTTGCGGGACGGGGCAACATAGGGTTTGGTCACGTCTTTCAAGGTCACCTCGAGCGCTTCGACGCTCAGCCGGATCGCACCGTCACCGGCGAGGGTCAAAAGGACATCCCCCGATGGTGCGTCGGTTTCTTTGAATTCGATGTGGAGCAGCGACAGGATCGTGTCGGCGTCGCCCTTGGTGACCCCTTGGGTCGATACACGCTGCACGTTGTTGAACATCAGGACCGACTGCACACGCTCTGCCGCATGGCGGGTTTTTCCGTTGTCTTCCCAGCGCACGCGGTTCAGCAGCAAGGCGAAACGCGCGCCCTTCTGGTGCCAGCGCATTTCAGAGGCAGGGAACACCGCGTCTTGGGTGAGCGACGAGATCACTTTGAGATCCTCGGCATCCAGGGCACCAAGGTTCAAGGGTGCCTCGCGGCCGTCTTCGAAACGTGCGTCCTGATCCCGGGTCATTGGTCTTTGATCCGCTCGATGTTGGCACCGACGCCGCGCAGTTTGGCCACGACATGTTCGTAGCCGCGATCCAGGTGATAGACACGGCTGACCTTGGTTTCGCCTTCGGCGGCCATCGCAGCAAGGATCAGCGACACCGAGGCGCGCAAATCGGTCGCCATCACCGGTGCGCCTTTGAGTTTTTTGACGCCGGTCACTGTCGCGGTGCCGCCGTGGACTTCGATTTCGGCCCCCATGCGGATCAGTTCGGGCGCGTGCATGAAGCGGTTCTCAAAGATCTTTTCTTCCAGCACCGAGGTACCCTGCGCGGTGCATAGCAGGGCCATCATCTGTGCCTGCAAGTCGGTGGGGAAACCGGGGAAAGGTTCGGTCGTCACATTCACCGCCTGGATCGACCCATTGCGACGGGCAACCTTGAGGCCCTTTTCGGTTTCCATCACATCAATGCCCGCGGCGTCCAGTTTCTCGCAGAACGCTTGCAGCAGGTTGATGCGACCGCCCAGCAATTCGACCTCGCCGCCGCAAATGGCGGGGGCCAGCATATAGGTGCCCAGTTCGATCCGGTCGGTCACGACGCGGTGGGTGGCACCGTGCAAACGGTCAACGCCCTGAATTTCGATACGGCTGGTGCCGTCGCCGTCGATTTGCGCCCCCATGGCGCGCAGGCAATCGGCAAGATCGACGATTTCGGGTTCGCGGGCCGCGTTATTGATCACCGTCGTGCCTTTGGCCAATGTCGCGGCCATCATGATGTTTTCCGTGGCCCCGACGCTGGCAAAGGGGAAATCAATCACAGCGCCTTTCAGTTTTCCGCCCGCCGCCTTGGCATGCAGGTAACCGTCGCGCAGGTCGATCTGGGCCCCCATCAGTTCGAGGCTGTCGGTGTGAATATCCATCGGACGCGCGCCAATGGCACAGCCGCCGGGCAGCGACACCTGTGCATGGCCTTCGCGTGCCAGCAGCGGGCCAAGCACCAGATTGGACGCCCGCATTTTACGCACGATGTCATATTCGGCGCGGGTGTTGATTGCGCCGTGGCAGGACATCGCCAGCACCTGACCGTCCTGCATGGAGGTGACTTCGGCCCCAAGCGAGCGCAGCAATTCGGTCATGGTGCGAATGTCGGAAAGGCGCGGCGCATTTGTCAGCGTCAAGGGTTCTTCTGACAGCAGGCAGGCCGGCATCAGGGTCAGACATGCGTTCTTGGCCCCTGCGATGGGAATTTGTCCCGACAGCGCGCCGCCGCCTTTGACCACAATCGAATCCATCGTTCAGCCTTCCGTATCTTGGCCAGCTTGGCCGTTGTCTGTCGTTTTCTCTGCCCGGCGCGCGCGTGCTTGCGCCTTGCGCCGACCCATATTTGCCTTCAGCGCAGCCTTGAGGCGATCCTCGCGGATGGCCTTGGCGTTCTTGGGCTTTGGAGGGGCGGTACCTTGTGACATGTCGATTGTCTAGCGCAGCGGGCAGTCAGGGTCCAGATAGCCCTTGCACCATATTAAGAATGCGTCTAATCAGCCGCCCAACGTGCTGGAGTAGCTCAGTGGTAGAGCGCGTCATTGGTAATGACGAGGTCGGGAGTTCAATCCTCCCCTTCAGCACCATTATCCCCATATAAACAGGCGCTTAGACACGGTTTCGCATGAAACCCGCGGGCCGCAATTTGTCGGCCCATCATTGCGACCGACTCTGTCTTGCGCGCTATGTTCGGGGATGTTTCGGTTTTTTCGAATTTTTGTTTGATGTGGTCGCGCGCGGTGATTTTTTTGGCGGCCCTGAACTTTCCTGCGCAACGGCACCTTGGAGGGCATGAAATCGCCGGACATCTTTGCTGATAAATTAGGCAGAGCGGCGAAACGCAGTCTTTGGGGATGAACCCTGAAAATCCTGCTACCCGACTGAAACAACAGCACAATACGGCAGCCAGCAAAATGCGATCCGGTCAAATTGCCGACAGGTGGCCGGAATGGCAGCCTTATTGTGTTGCTGCCCTGCACCCAAGTCGCCATGCTGACTTCAGGAGCACCCAATTTATGTCAATTACCGCCAGTATCTATCACCTTACGCATTACAAATATGACCGTCCGGTCACGCTGGGGCCGCAGATTATCCGCCTGCGCCCTGCCCCGCATTCGCGCACTCGGGTGATTTCGCATTCCCTCAAGGTGTCGCCGGAAAATCATTTTGTGAATCACCAGCAAGACCCTTATGGTAACTGGCTGGCGCGTTTCGTGTTTCCCGAACCGGTGATGGAGTTCAAGATCGAGGTCGATCTGGTCGCTGACATGTCGGTCTACAACCCGTTCGATTTTTTCGTCGAGGAATCTGCGACCAAGTTCCCCTTTACATATGGCGATGAAATAGCGCCCGACCTGAGCATCTATATGCAAGCGGAGCCTGTCGGCCCGCTGTTGTCGGATTTCATGAAGACGGTGTCGCGCGATCCGATGGTCACGGTCGATTTTCTAGTGATGCTCAACAGCCGACTGGCGTCCGAGATCAACTACGAGATTCGCATGGAACCGGGCGTGCAAACCGCCGAGGTGACCCTTGGCCGTGCCTCGGGGTCGTGTCGCGACAGCAGTTGGTTGCTGGTGCAGATCCTGCGCAATCTGGGTTTGGCAGCGCGGTTCGTGTCCGGCTATCTGATCCAGCTGAAACCTGACTTGAAAGCCCTTGATGGCCCGTCGGGGACCGAAACAGATTTCACCGATCTGCATGCCTGGGTCGAGGTGTATCTGCCCGGCGCGGGCTGGGTTGGTCTTGACCCGACATCGGGGCTGCTGGCGGGCGAAAGCCATGTGCCACTGGCCGCCACCCCGCATTACCAGAACGCCGCGCCGATCGCCGGTGTCGCATCCTATGCCGAGGTCGATTTCTCGTTCGATATGCAGGTCAGGCGCACGGCAGAGCACCCGCGCATCACCAAGCCGTTTTCGGATGTATCGTGGGACGCGCTGAACAAACTGGGGCAGGACATCGACAAACGGCTTGAGGCGGGCGATGTGCGCCTGACCATGGGCGGCGAGCCCACATTCGTGTCGATTGACGATTTTGAGGGGTCCGAATGGAACACCGATGCCGTTGGCCCCACCAAACGCGGGCTGGCAGATAAGCTGATCCGCCGCTTGCAGGATAAATTCTCGACCGGCGGTTTGCTGCATTACGGTCAGGGCAAATGGTATCCGGGCGAAACCCTGCCGCGTTGGACGTTCTCGATGTTCTGGCGCAAGGACGGGCATCCGATCTGGAAAGACGTCGATCTGCTGGCGCGCGAGGACACGCACGAAGATGTCGGCCCCAGTGACGCACAGGCGCTGTTGGTCGAAATCGCGCGCAGCCTGTCCGTACCCGGTGAAAACGTGCTGCCCGCCTTTGAGGACCCTGCCGAGTGGATCATCAAGGAAAGCAACCTGCCCGAAAACGTCACGCCCGAGAATTCCAAGCTGAAAGACCCCGAAGAACGCGCCCGCATCGCGAAGGTGTTTGAACGCGGGCTGACCGCGCCTGCGGGCTATGTTTTGCCGGTTCAACGCTGGCAGGCCCGTGCAGAAAGCCGCTGGATGTCAGAGGTCTGGAACCTGCGCCGTGGCAAAGTGTATCTGGTTTCGGGCGACAGCCCTGTGGGCTACCGTTTGCCGCTTGGCACCCTGCCCCATATCCCCGCCAGCGACTATCCTTTCGTCTATCCCCAAGACCCGTCAGAGCCGCGCACACCGCTGGTCGCGCCTGAGCAGGAGCGCCCTCAGGCGATTGCCAGCCGCACCGAAGATACCAGCATCAGCCAGACGCAGGTGGAACAAACGCTGGGCGACCTGACCGGTGCCGTGCGCACCGCGATCTCGGTTGAACCGCGTGATGGCAAGCTGTGCGTGTTCCTGCCGCCTGTTGAAACGCTCGAGGATTACCTCGAACTGATCTCGGCCACGGAAAACGCCGCCAAGACCATTGGCCGCAAGGTGTTGATCGAAGGGTATTCGCCGCCCAGCGATCCGCGCATCGACGTGATCCGCGTGGCCCCCGACCCCGGTGTGCTTGAGGTCAACGTGCATCCTGCCGCGTCCTGGGCGGAATGTGTGCACACCACCGAAACGGTTTACGAGGAAGCCCGCCAGACCCGTCTGGGCACGGACAAGTTCATGATCGACGGGCGGCATACCGGCACCGGCGGCGGCAACCACGTTGTTGTTGGCGGGGCAACCACCACCGACAGCCCGTTCCTGCGCCGCCCTGATCTGCTCAAAAGCCTGATCCTGTTCTGGCAGCGTCATCCCAGCCTGTCCTATCTGTTCTCGGGCACCTTCGTCGGGCCCACATCCCAGGCGCCCCGCATCGACGAGGCGCGTCATGATGCGCTGTACGAGTTGGAAATCGCGCTGGACCAGATCTGGCCACCGGCCGAAGGCACCCCGCCCCCGCCATGGCTGACCGACCGTTTGCTGCGCAACAGCCTGATCGACGTGACCGGAAACACCCACCGGACCGAGATTTGCATCGACAAGCTCTATTCCCCCGATGGCCCCACAGGCCGTCTGGGTCTGGTCGAGTTCCGCGGCTTCGAGATGCCCCCGAACCCGAGGATGAGCCTTGCCCAGCAGGTCTTGATCCGCGCCATCATCACGCGCTGCTGGGAACATCCGATCAGCGGCAAGCTGACCCGTTGGGGCACCACCCTGCACGACCGTTTCATGCTGCCCGCCTGTATCTGGGATGACTTTCTGGACGTGCTGGACGACCTCAAGGGGCACGGCATGGCGCTGGACCCCGCGTGGTTCAAAGCGCAGGCCGAGTTCCGTTTCCCCTTCTGCGGTGATGTCACCTATGAGGGCATGACGCTGGAACTGCGTCAGGCGCTAGAGCCCTGGCATGTGTTGGGTGAAACCGGCGCGATCGGCGGCACGGTGCGCTATACCGACAGTTCGGTGGAACGCTTGCAGGTCAAGCTGACCGGCCCCAACCCCGACCGCTATCGCGTGACGGCGAACCAGCGGTTCGTGCCCCTTCAGCAAACTGCCAAGACCGAAGAACGCGTTGGCGGCGTGCGGTTCAAAGCGTGGAAACCTGCGGTATCGCTGCATCCGGTGCTTGAGGTCGACGCGCCCCTGACGTTCGATATCTACGACACATGGACGGGGCGTTCCCTGGGCGGCTGCCGCTATCACGTGGCGCATCCCGGCGGGCGGAATTTCGATACCTTCCCCGTGAATGGCAACGAGGCAGAGGCGCGGCGTCTTTCGCGGTTTGAACCGATGGGCCATACGACCAGCAGCTTCACCCCGCCTGATGAAACGCCGCATCCCGAATTCCCCATGACGCTTGATTTGCGGCGGCGTCCCGGTTTGTAACAGATGCAAAAATCCCCCACCTCCCAAACGCAAAGCGCGCCCCGTGACCTGTTGACCGCATACCGGCAACAGGCCGGTGCGCGCGACGAGATGGTGGACAAGGCCGGAAACGTGAAACCGGTCTGGCAGCCGTTTCTGGACCACTTGCAGGGGTTGGGCGATCAGGACATTGCGCATCGTTTTGCACGCGGCAACCAATATCTGCACGACGCAGGTGTGCGGTTCCGCCAATATAACGACACCGCATCCGAAGACCGTGATTGGCCCCTAAGCCCCGTTCCGGTGATCCTGGATCAGGACGAATTCGAGCGCATCTCGGAAGGGCTTATCCAGCGTGCCGAGCTTTTGGATTATGTGCTGCGCGATCTATATGGCCCCGCCGAACTGGTGTCCTCGGGGCAATTGCCCGCAACCCTGCTGACCCAGAACCCCGCGTGGCTGCGGCCCATGGTCGGCGTTGAACCGGCGTCGGGGCATTTCCTGAACCTGCTGTCCTTTGAAATCGGGCGCGGGCCCGATGGCAAATGGTGGGTCATCAGCGATCTGGTCGAAGCACCGTCAACCGCCGGTTTTGCCATCGAAAACCGTGTGGCGATGACCAAGGTTTTCCCGAATTTCTTCACGAGCGCCAATATCCAGCGGATTGCCGGGTTCTTTCGCGACTTTCAGCAACAATTGTTCGAACTGCGCGGCAAATCAGACGGGCAAATCGCCCTGCTTTCGCCCGGTCAGGGCAACCAGAACTATGCCGAACACGCCTATATCGCGCGGTATCTGGGCCTGCTGCTGGTCGAGGGCGAAGACCTGATCGTGCAAGACGGCAATGTTATGGTGCGCACCGTTGCAGGGCCGAAACCTGTCAGCGTCATCTGGAACCGTATCCCAAGCGCGCTGACCGATCCGCTTGCGCTGGACCAGACATCGCTGATCGGGACGCCCGGTTTGGTGGATGCCTTGGCCCGGCAACGGGTCAATATGGTCAACTCCATCGGGGCCGCCGTGCTCGAGACGCGCGCGTTGATGGCGTTCCTGCCCAAGATTGCCCGCCAGCATTTCGGCGAAGCGCTGAAACTGCCCAATATCGCGACATGGTGGTGCGGCGAGCAAAGCAAACGCGACCATGTGATTGCCAACCGGGACCGGATGATCGTCGGCTCCGCCTTTTCCACCGAACCGATGATGGCCGATACCCAAACCGCAAGCCCGCAAGAAGCGGGCAAGATGACAGAACTGCTGAACCGGTCGGGCCGCGAACTGGTCGGCCAAGAGGTGATCACCCTTTCGACCACCCCGACCTATGAATACGGTGCATTGGTGGCGCGGCCCATGTGCATCCGCCTGTTTGTGGCCCGCACCCCACAAGGCTGGCAGGTGATGCCCGGCGGCTATGCGCGGGTCAGTGCGGGGGATGATGCAACCGCCTTTGCCATGCAGCGCGGCGGCAAGGTGGCCGATGTCTGGATCACCGGCGGCAATACGGTCGAAACCCCCAGCCTGCTGGTCTCAGGGTCCGGCTCGACCCAGCGTCTGTCGGCACGGGCTGCCCTGCCCAGCCGCGCGGCGGATAACCTGTTCTGGCTGGGCCGATACGTTGAACGCGCAGAACATAACATGCGGCTGTTCAGGGCCTGCTTTGCCCGCATTAACGACGGCGGCAACCCAGATGCACCGCTGTTGCGTTATCTGCGCGATCACCTGATGGGCGGTGTGGCCGCAAGCTCCGGTGCCATGGCCGCCACCTTCGAATCCCCGCTTGAACAGGCACTTGTTGCGGCGCGGCGGATCGGGGACAGGTTTTCTCCCGACGGGATGATGGCGCTGCATGATCTGGTTGCAACAACCGACGGCCTGAAAAACCGCCATGTCCCGCTTGAGGACATCCCCAAAGAGATCAGCGTTTTGCTGCGCAAGATCACCGGATTTGCAGGGCTGGTCCACGAGAACATGTACCGGTCGGACGGGTGGCGCTTTCTAAGCGTTGGCATCTCGCTGGAACGGGCATCCAACATGGCGCATTTGCTTGCCAAACTGCTGTCGCCCGACGCGCCCGACGGTGCGTTGGATCTGGCGCTCGAGATCGGCGATAGCGTGGTGTCCTATCGCGCGCGATTCTCCATTCTGGCGGACCCGGTTGCGGTGGCCGACATGCTGGGCGTCGACGACCAGAACCCCCGCTCGATCCGCTATCATCTGTCCCGCGCCAAATGGCATATTTCCGACCTCCCGGGGCAAAGCAGCAGCCATGTCCTGTCAGAAGTGGCCCGCAAAACGTTGTTGCTGGAAACTCAGCTTGCGGCCAGCACCCCGGCCGAGCTGACGCCAAAGGTATTGCTGAAAATCCAGCGCGATATCTGGTCGATCGCCGATGCCCTGACCCAAGCACATCTGGTCTGACCGATGCGCTATGATATCCGCCTTACCATCTCGCACCGCTATGCGCAGGCCGCCGGAAACGGGCGTCATGCCTTGCGGGTGCTGCCGCGCGAGATTGCGAACCGGCAACATCTGACGGCGCATCTGATCGACATCTTCCCCCCACCCGACAATCGCCACGATAGCGTTGATTTCTTCGGCAATGCCGTCAGCTCTGTCACCCACTCAGAGCAACATCAGAAAATGGTGATCCGCATGTCTGCGCGGGTCGGCGTCATGGCCCCTGCCGGACACCATTCAGGTGGCAGCGGGCTGGGGCAGCTTGCGCTTGATCTGTCCCGGTCGCGCGACCTTGGGCCTGCTTCGCCGCTGCATTTTCTGGGGCCTGCCCCGCGCCTGCTGCCAAACGCCGACATCGCCCGTTTCGCCCGCGACACCTGCGATCTGTCGGCACCCGTCGCCGATATCATCTGCCAGCTGGGGCTGGCATTGCACGGGGCGATGACCTTTGACGCGACCGCGACAGATGTTGACACCGACGCCGCCGAGGCATTTTCAAAGCGTCGCGGCGTGTGTCAGGATTTTTCCCATATCATGATCATTGCCTTGCAGTCCCTTGGTATTCCGTCCGGCTATGTCAGCGGTTTCCTGCGGACCTTGCCGCCCCCCGGCGGCGTCAAGCTGGAAGGCGTCGATGCCATGCACGCGTGGGTCCGCGCGTGGTGCGGCGCTGCGCAAGGCTGGGTCGAATATGACCCGACCAATGCGACATTGGTGGGCACCGATCACATCGTTGTGGCCTTTGGGCGCGACTATTCGGATGTCAGCCCGGTGATCGGGCATTTGCGATCCTCGGGGGCGCAGGTCAATTCCCAAGCCGTCGATATGGCCGTGGTTGACTGAAGCCGGGGCAGGCCCCGTCCGCCCCCCATGTCACAATTTCATTGATCCAGAGGGATTAACCGTCATTATCCTCCCGATTGGGAGAGATCATGCAGCATAAATTGACGCTCGACGCCGTAGAACAGCTGGCCTGTGAAACGCTGATGGAGGCAGGGGCAACAAAAGCCGCCGCCAGTTCCGTTGCCCGCTCAACGCGCCTTGCCGAAAGGGACGGGATACGCAGCCACGGGTTGTTATATGTGCCGATCTACGCCGAACATCTGCTGTGTGGCAAAGTATCACCAACCGCAATTCCATCGGTGACCATCCCGCGCCCCGCTGCCGTTCGCGTGGATGCAGATAACGGCTTTGCCCATGCCGCAATTGATGCGGGCTGGGACAGTTTCACCAAAGCCGCAAAGGCAAATGGCGTTGCGGCACTGAGCATCCATAATTCGTATAACTGCGGTGTGCTGGGCCATCACGCGGAACGGCTGGCCCAGGACGGGCTGATCGGGCTTTGCTTTACCCATGCGCCCGCATCCATCGCGCCCCCCGGTGGCAGTAAGCCAGTTGTGGGGACAAACCCGTTTTCCATCGCCGTGCCAGACGGGGCTGGCGGCGCGATGCTGGTGATTGACCAATCGGCCAGCGCCATCGCCAAATCCGAAATCCTGCTGCGCAGCCGCGAGGGCAAGGCGATTGAACCGGGTTGGGCGCTGGATGCCGACGGCAATGAGACCCTGGATGCGGATGCTGCACTGGCGGGGTCGATGGTGCCTTCGGGCGGGTACAAGGGGTTCGGCGTCGGTCTGTTGGTCGAAATTCTGGCCGCCGCGCTGTCGGGCGCAAACCTCAGCACCGAGGCAAGCCCCTTTTCGGGCACCAAGGGCGGACCGCCCGGCACCGGACAGTTCTTTATCGCGATTGATCCGGCGGGCTTTGGTGGGGACGGGTTTCATGCGGCGATGCTGCGCCTTGCCACGTCGATCACCGATCAGGACGGTGCGCGCCTGCCCGGCCAGCGCCGCGCCGACAACCGCACCCGGATCGAGGCCGAAGGGGTCACTGTGGACGATGCGCTGCTGACCCGGATCAACGCCGCAGGAAAGCCCGCCGCATGAGCCCGGTCATTGACGGGCTGCAATACGCAAACTGGTCCGAAAAGATATTCCGCGAGATGCGCGCGGGCGGGGTTGATGCCGTCCATGCCACGATCACCTATCACGAGAATTTCCGCGAAACGGTGCTCAACATCGAAGCCTGGAACCGTCATTTCGAACGCCACCCCGATCTGGTCTTTCAGGGGTTCACCGCAGACGACATCACTTTGGCGCGCGAAACCGGGCGCACGGCGATTTTCTTTGGTTCGCAAAATCCGTCCTGCATCGAAGACGACATCGGCCTTGTCGAGGTGCTGCACCGTCTTGGCCTGCGCTTTATGCAGTTGACCTATAACAACCAATCGCTGCTGGCGACGGGCTGTTACGAGGAGGACGACACGGGCCTGACCCGCATGGGCCGCGAGGTCGTGACCGAGATGAACCGCGTCGGGCTGGTCGTCGACATGAGCCATTCCGGCGAACGATCCACCCTTGAGGCGATTGACCATTCCACCCGCCCCATTGCCATCACCCACGCCAACCCCGCTGACTGGCACGCGGCATTGCGCAACAAATCTGATACGGTCTTGCGGGCCTTGTCGGGCACGGGGGGCATGCTGGGGTTTTCGATCTACCCGCATCACCTGAAGAATGGCGGTGCCTGTACGCTGGCCGCATTCTGCGAAATGATCGCACGCACCGCCGAGCGCTATGGCATCGACAATCTGGGGATCGGGTCGGACCTGTGTCAGGATCAACCCGACAGCATCGTTGAATGGATGCGCACCGGACGCTGGACCAAACGCATCGACTATGGCGAAGGCAGCGCCGATGCGCCCGGTTTTCCGCCCATGCCCGACTGGTTCGGCGGCAACGCCGATATGCCCAACCTGACGGCGGGCCTGCGCGACATCGGGTTTTCGCAGGCGGATACAGACGCGCTGATGGGCGGCAATTGGGCGCGGTTTTTCCACGACAGCTTTGGCCCCGCAAAATGACCTGCGCGCCGCTGTCCCCTGTTCCGCAGGCGGCGCAGTTTCGCCGTGATCCGGCGCAGGTGATGCGATTGGCGCGGCTGGGTCTTGCCCACCCGACCCGCCTGTCTTTCCTGCGCATCCTGTTGCGCCGGATGCAGCGCGAGACCTGGCAATTTGACCGGCCTGTGTTTGATATTGATGCAAACGGTGTGGGCCGCGCAATGTACCGCGCCATCGGCCCTGAACGGACCTATAGCCTCGTTGCCTTTGCCCATGATCTGCCTGCCGACATGCGGTCGGATCGGGTCATTGCCACCGCCTGGGATGCGACCTTTGCCCTGTTTGACGGGGTGCCGGATGCGGAGGACCTTGACCGGCTCGCGGCGAATGTACCGCTGCAAGAAGCCGGACGTGTCACGCAAAAAGAGCTGACGCTCAGCCGCGCCAACCGGTCGGTGCGGCTGTTCGAGACTGTCGTTCAATGCCTGTCCAAGGGTCGCCAACCCAGTGCGGATGATCTGGCCGCAACGGGCTATCTGATGCGCACCACGGCTGTTTACGGGTCGGGGAAATTCGGGGCGGCGACACACAACAGCCTGACCGACCGCCCCGAGACCGCCGCCCCGTTTCAGGCAGAGATGCTGACCGTCTGGCTGATCCGCACCTTTACCGTTGATCTGGTAAACCACATGGCACAGCTGCGCGGCGGTGCGGCTGCGGTGCCGCTTGCGGGAGGCTTGCGGCGCAGTCTTGGGGTGGGCAATTCAACGGGGCTTGGCATGGCACCGTTTCTGGTGCGCCACCCGGTCTTGCTTAATAACTGGATGATGGTCCGCGAAGAGGCGCTGGCCCGCGTGCGCGCCCAGAAAGCGACCCAGGCAGACAAGGTCGAACGGTTCATTCAGGCGCTGACTGCCGTCCAGCAAAACGCAGCGCTTTGGACCAGCGTGCACCCGCTTCAGCAAGCGCGGCTCGGGGCATTGCGTGCAGGGCTTGCCCAGATCGCCGCCCATGTCGCGAGCGATTGGGACAGCGGCACTGACCAGCCGTGGGATGCGCTGTGGCAATGGGGTCAGAAGGTCTTGGGGATCGAAGCACAAGAGGCCCTGCTGGCGCTGTTGCTTGAACCCCATGGCGACCTGATTGACGGGTTGGCCGACTGCCTGAGCGAAGATGAAACGGCGGCATTTGCCATTGACGGGACCCAGCGGGTTGATGAGCTCAAGGCGTTGCTGGCCAAGAATTACAACTGGGCGCTTGCGGTCGATTATGCAGATCGCAAGGCCGCTGGCCGGTTCTGGTATGTGTCCGAAGACAAGCTTGAGCCACGCTTGGGCGAACGGTTTGAAGAACCGGGAAGCGAGCGCGAGTTGCCGCTTGATATCGGTCGGCAGGCCGCCGCGCTGTTTGATACGCTTGGCGATTTCGCAGGCGATGCCCCTGTGGCGCGACTGCTGCTGGCGCATCCCCATCATCGGGCGATGGTGCGTCGCGTGCAGTTGACCGCAACGCGGCCCTTTGCCGAAATCCGCGACAACCTGATCGACGGTGACATGCTGCCGATTGATATGCTGCGCTGCAAGCTGGCGTGTTTCGGGGCGTCGCGCTTTGACCCCAGATCGGACCGCTGGGTGCGCATCAGCCTGTTTCAAAACGCCCCCTACCCCGATGACCTGCATGCGGAACCGCACCTGTGACGGCGGCGGACCAGATCCGGCTGACGATGCCCGAAATCAGCGCCCTGTCCTTGCGCGCGGCGCGGGGTGCCGGGCTGGATTGGGGCATGGCCGAGGAATGCGCCAGTGCCGCCACATGGCTGGCGGCGCATCAGTTCAACTGGGCAAATGCCGTTTTGCATCAGCTTGAAACCCCGATGTCACGACAGGTTATCCCCGCGATTGGCAGGTGGCATGCAGATGAACCCGTTTGTGGGTTGCACGTCGGTGCCACGCTGTCGGATTTCGCGTGTTTGCCAGAGGGGCCGGGTTTTGGCGTGCTGTCCCTTGGCCCGATCAACGGCCCCTTGATGCTGGTGCCGTTTGTCGTGCGGGCTGCAAAGCAGCTAGATACGGCGTTTGATGTAAGCTTGGGCGCGCCCCCTTGGCTGCGCGTGTCAGGCGATTGCGTTCAGGTTTTGGCAGGTCGTGCCGGGCCGGAAATGATTGCCGAGGTCACGATCAGCCCCACCCGCCATGCCCCTGACCCGCCCCACAATGCGGCAGACCAAAACGCAGTGGTTTCGCGCGATCAATATGACCGGCTGGACCGCCTGGCGTTGAAAATGACGGTGCCGTCATCGGCGCTCTCGGCCAAAGGGGCTGGCGGGCTTGGGCTGGATGATGACTAGGCCGCGCGCCTAAAGCGCGAGGTCCGCGATCAAATCCGCCTTTGAGTATTTTTCCTTGAGCTTGCGCGGGCTGTTGCGCCCGCCTTCGACCACGATGAAACTGTCACCCAGTGCATAGGCGAAATCGGCGTTCTGTTCGACCAGCAAGATCGCCATCTCGCCCTTGCTGCGCAGCAGACGCAAGGCATCGCCGATCTGTTCGATCACGTTTGGCTGGATGCCTTCGGTCGGTTCATCCAGCAACAAAACCTTGGGTTTGGTGATCAGCGCACGGGCAATGGCCAGTTGCTGCTGTTGCCCGCCCGACAAATCACCACCGCGCCGCGATTGCATGTCGCGCAGCACCGGGAACAGGTCGAACACCTCGTCGGGAATGAAATGTTCAGCCTTGGGCAAACAGGCAAATCCGGTCTCAAGGTTTTCATACACGGTCATCATCGGGAATACTTCGCGCCCCTGCGGGACATAGGCGATGCCAGCCTTGGCGGCCTGAAACGCAGTGTTCAGGCGCACCGGCTTGCCATCCACCTTGATCGTGCCACCGGATGCGGCGTGACGCCCCGCAATCGCCTTGAGCGTACTGGTTTTGCCAACGCCATTATTGCCGACCATCGTGGTGATCTGCCCCTGCGGCGCGGTGAATGACATGCCGTAAAGGATGCGGCTTTGACCATAGTGCAGATCAAGGTTTTCGACTTCAAGCATGACCACGTCCCAGATAAACTTCGATAACGGTGGGGTTGGATGTCACGTGATCCAGACTGCCTTCGGCCAGAACAGACCCCTCGTGCAGCACGGTGACCTTGCAGTTCAGACGGCGCACGAATTCCATGTCATGTTCCACCACCACGACGGCACGGGTTTGCGCGGCGCGTTTCAAGATATCCGTGGTCTTTTCCCGTTCCTCGACCGTCATGCCCGCAGCAGGTTCATCGACCAGCAAAAGCCGCGGTTCCTGCGCCAGCAACATGCCAATCTCCAACCACTGTTTTTGCCCGTGGCTCAGTTCGCCCGCGATGCGGGGCAAGCTGTCGGACAGGCCGATTTCCTCGGCAATCGCTTCGATCCGCGCGGCATTGGCTGGCGTCTTGCGGTGCAGCAAAACGGCCAGGGGCCCGCGCGGGTTTTTCAACGCCATGGCAAGGTTCTGCCGCACCGTTTGCGCCTCGAATACCGTTGGTTTCTGGAACTTCCGCCCGATGCCCGCATTGGCAATGTCAGCCTCTGACATGCCCAGCAACGAGATGTTGCGTTCGCCCCAGATCACCACACCTTCGTCCGGTTTGGTCTTGCCCGTGATGATATCCATAAAGGTGGTCTTACCCGCGCCGTTCGGCCCGATGATGGCGCGCAATTCGGGTTCGGCGATCTGGATCGACAGGCTGTTGATCGCCTTGAACCCGTCAAAGGATACCGACACCCCCGACACTTCCAGCAAGGTGTTGTTCATGATGGTTTCCTCACCAGATAGTCAAACAATCCGCCGATTCCTTTGGGGAAGAACAGCGTGACGCAAACGAATGACACGCCCAACAACACCAGCCACCAATCGGTCCACAAGATCGTGTAGAACCCCAGATCAATTGCAGGTGCCCCGCCCCCGGTGAACCAGCTGGACAGCAGCGACACGAAGGCCGCCCCGATCACCGCACCATAGAGCCGCCCGCGCCCGCCAATGGCGACCCAGACCGCCAGATAGATGGATGCGATGGGGGCAAGCTCGGCCGGGTTGATGATGCCCGCCTGCGGATAATACAGCGCCCCTGCGATACCCGAGATCACAGCCGTGAGCGTGAAGATGAACAGTTTGTACCCCTCAACGCGGTAGCCCAGAAAACGCACGCGCGCCTCGTTGTCGCGGATGCCCTGAACGACGCTGCCCATTTTACCTGACACAACCCATGCAAACAGAAGATAACCAAGCGCCAGTGCAAGGGCAGAGCCAAGGAAGAACGCGAGGCTGATATCCGCTTGGGAGGACCCCTCAAAACCCGGTATGTTTTGCAATCCGGACAGGCCGTTGTTGCCGCGCAAGCCGCTGTCGTTCTGGAACAGCCACAGCGACAATGCCAAGGTCATCGCCTGGGTCAGGATGGACAGGTACACGCCCGTCACGCGGCTGCGGAAGGCCAGCCAGCCGAAGACTAATGCAAGCAGGCCGGGCACGACGATAACCATCAAAAGCTGAAGGAACAGATTATCGGCAAAGGCCCAGAGCCACGGAAAGTCAGAACTCCCGACCACGCCGAATATCTGGTTGCCGATGGCGTCCGAGATCTCTTGGCTGGTCGACGGGATCGCCTGACCGGACAGGCTGCTCAGCACGATGCCTTCGGTGCGGGCATACATCAGCCACATGCCGATGGCGTAGCCGCCGATGCCAAAGAACGCAAAGTGGCCCAGCGACAGGATACCGCAATACCCCCAGACCACATCCATCGCGATGGCAATCAGGCACAGGCAGAGCGTCTTGCCCAAAGTTTTGACCATGGAGGTCGAGATGAGCCCGGTGCCGAATGCTTCGGAGCCGACGGTCACGGCAAGGGTGAACAAGCCCAGTAAAGCGATGAACCAAAGGACAGACGGGTTTTGCGAGATAAATGTTTTATGCATGGGTCAATCCGCCGCCGCCCGGCCTTTTTGGGCGACGATGCCCTTGGGCCGGAATTGAATGAACAGGATGATGAACAGCACCATATAGGTTTGCGCCGCCAGCGTGTTGGACGGGTTGAACCATTCGATGCCCTTTTGCAGGAACCCGATCAGCGACGCGCCCGCAAGCGTGCCCCAGACGTTGCCAACCCCGCCCACGACCACGGTCATAAACGATTGCACGATGTAATCGGCCCCCATTTCAGACGTCACCTTGGCGTACAGACCAATCGCCACGCCTGCGATGCCAGCGATCCCCGACCCAAGGCCAAAGGTCAGCATGTTGATGCGGTCGGGGTTGATGCCCATGCTGGCGGCCATACCGGGGTTTTGCGTGACGGCACGAACCTCGAGCCCCAGTCGGGTGCGTTTGAGCACGAACAGGATTAGCGCCAGAAACATCAGCGCCATCACGAAAATCGCAATGCGGATATAGCTGATCTGGATCACGTCCGACACGACCCACGCGCCATCCAGCCACCCCGGAGAGGTCAGCGGGCGGGCTTGGGTGCCAAAGATATTCTTGGCCAGTTGTTGCAGCGCGACCGATATCCCGAATGTCGCCAACAGCGTTTCAAGCGGGCGGTGGTACAGATGGCGGATCACCAGGCGTTCCATCGTTACACCGGCCGCAAAGGTCACGGCAAAGGCTAGCGGAAGGGCGACAATGATCGACAGGGTATAGTCGGGAACGAATTGCTGCACGACATAGCCGGTATAGGCCCCCATCATGATGAATTCGCCATGCGCCATGTTGATCACGCCCATCACACCAAAGGTAATGGCCAGCCCGATGGCCGCCAGAAAATAGATCGACGCGAGCGAGAGCGCATCCAGCGTCAGATCAACCGCTTGCGCCGCACCAACGCGGGTTTCGATACTATCGAGGGCAGCGCGTGCAGCATCCGTGACGGCGGGGTCTTGCTCCTCGTACACCTCGTAAAAGGAATGCGCGGCGACCGCGTCTGTTTTCGCGTCTTGGCTTACCAGTGGCGGAACGGTCCCTTGGGCAGCCAGCGCCGCATAGGCCTTTTCCCGCATGGTTTGGGTATCAAGCTGCGCAGTGGGGATGCCGCCCACGCGGCCCCCGTCAATATTTGCCGCCAGCGCATCCCGCATGGCCGCGGGTGAAATCACTGGCGGGGCGAGTTTAGCGTCAACCAACCGGGCATAGGCGTCAGCCTCGCTCAGGTCGCGGCCAGATTTCAGAACGCGGGCAATGTTGCCTTTGGGCGCGTCCGGCGAAACGACCGCTTTGACCGACAAAAGCTGGTTCAGCACCGCCCGCGCCTCGATCGAGGTGTCGCTGGACATTGATGTAATGGCGGCGATCCTGTCGCCTGTATCGGGTGCAAAACTGGCCGACATGAAATTCGCCAGCTGGATCTTGCGCGCTTTCAGCGTGGCATCGGTTTCGGGGTCGATGGATTTCAGCAACGGGGCCAGTTGGCTGGCGTCCGGCCTGCGGGCAATCGATTCAATCGCGGATGTCCGCCGCGCCAGATCGGGGTCGGTCAGCTGAAACTGCACCAGTGCAGTGCCAATCAATCGCCGCACCCCGCCGTTTGGCTTCAACTGTGAAAAGCCGGATTTGGGGGCCGTCGTTTCTTGGGCTGTATCAATATCGCGCAAGGACAGATCATCGCCATTCTCGGTTGCGTAAAAGAACACGCCATCCGCATCGCGCTGCCAGACGCCTTTGTCCTGCCATTGCTCCAGAAAATCGCTGAGATGCGGCGCGCCCGAGGCGACCAGATCATCCAACGCGACAGACACAGAGCTGCGCGAGGGATCGGCAATTTCACCAGCATGGGCTTGCAAGCTCGGTTGCAGGTCTTGAGCGACGGCCATTCCCGCAAGCCCAAGCCAGATAAAGAGAGTCAAGAAATGGCGCAGCATGGGATACCTTTGGTCAAGAAGTCAGACGGGCGCAGGATCAATCCCGCGCCCGTTGCCAAGTTTTAGTAGTTGGATGTCAGCTGAACGCAGGTCTTTGTTTCCGTGTTGTACATGCCGCAGCCCAGTTCTTTCCAATCCGAGGTCAGAACGGCGCTTTCGGGCAGGAAGTCTGTCCATGCATCGCCCGCAACCGGATCGGTCTGGCTGATGATGTCAAACTGGCCGTCTGCTGTGATCTCGCCGATCAGGACCGGCTTGGTCAGGTGGTGGTTTGGCAACATTTCAGCCATGCCACCGGTCAGGTTCGGGAAAGTCTGGCCGTACATGGCGGTGCGCACGGCATCAACATCTGTGGTGCCGGCTTGTTCGACTGCGTTCACCCACATGTTAAAGCCGATGTAATGCGCTTCCATCGGGTCGTTGGTCACGCGCTTGTCGTCACCGATGAACGCCTTCCAGGTCTCGATGAATTCAGCGTTTGCAGGCGTGTCAGCCGACATGAAGTAGTTCCACGCGGCCAGATGCCCGACAAGGTTCGTGGTATCCAGACCGGAGAGTTCTTCCTCGCCCACCGAAAAGGCAACGACGGGGATGTCGTCTGCGGATACATCTGCGGCGGCCAGTTCTTTGTAAAAGCCGATGTTCGCGTCGCCGTTGATCGTCGAAATCACGCCAACCTGTTTGCCGTCTTCGCCCAGCGCCACAACATCGCCTACAATCGTCGCCCAGTCAGAGTGGCCAAAAGGCGTGTAGTTCACAAAGATGTCTTCCTCGGCGATGCCCTTGGACATGAGGTAGGATTTCAGGATGTTGTTGGTGGTGCGCGGGTACACATAGTCGGTGCCCAGCAGCGCGAATTTCTCGACGCCCAATTCTTCGAGGTAATAATCAACCGCCGGGATCGCCTGCTGGTTGGGCGCGGCACCGGTGTAGAATACGTTTTGGGAGGATTCTTCGCCCTCGTACTGAACCGGATAGAACATCAGACCGTTAAGTTCCTCCAGCACGGGCAACACAGATTTGCGCGACACAGAGGTCCAGGAGCCAAAGATCACATCGACCTCGTTCACGGTCAAAAGTTCGCGACCTTTTTCAGCAAACAGTGGCCAGTCGGATGCCGGATCGACAACGACCGCTTCGATCTGGCAGCCCAGAACGCCGCCTTTTTTGTTCTGCGCGTCCACCAGCATCAGCATGGTGTCTTTCAATGTCGTCTCGGAAATCGCCATCGTGCCGGACAGCGAATGCAGCACGCCGATCTTGACCGGATCGGCACAGTCTTGGGCCATCGCCATCGACGTGGTGCCCAACAAGGCTGTCATCGCGCAAGCCGCTATTTTTTTTGAATATTCCATTTCGTATCCCCTGATGTTGCTGCGTGCTCGGGTGTGGAAAACACACTTTCGCAAAAGCCCTGAACAATATATCTAGGGGCCGCAGCAGTATTGTTGTGGTCGTCGCACGGGGGGAAGTATCTGCCAGGATCGCCCTCTGTGCGCCGATGCAGCCAGTTCGGCATGACGCTAGGATGTGTCTGCAATCTGAGCATTTACCAGATAGAATAAAGGCACACGGGACCGTGATCGACACGACCGCCCACCAATTGGGCGAAAAATGATTTTTTGCTTATTTTTTAGACGCGCGCGCAAAAGGCGAAGCGTAAGACTGCCTATTTACTGCGCCAACATGCACAACTATTAGGTGCACCCCCCGCTTTTCCCTGACCGCACAAGGCCGATTCACCGGCCCAAAAGCAAAACGCCACCCCGTTTGGAGGTGGCGTTTGAAACTAGAAATATCTGGCGGCAGGGCTCTGATCGCCCCTAGTCATTACGTCTGACACGGGCCGCCGTTTTATCTGCAAAGGCCGCCAGCCGCGCGCGGGCATCGGGTTGCGTGTTCACGACCCCTGCCACCACGGCCTCGGCATAGGCGGCATCCATCGCCGACATGTTTTGCATGTGGCTGACAGCCGAACAGATCGCAAAGTTGGAAAGCGGCAGGTTCTGCGCTGCTTTTCGGGCCAGCGCGAATGCCGCATCATAGCTGGACCCTTCGACGATATATTGCGCCAGCCCCACGTCCATCGCCTCTTTGCCCTGATAGACGCGCCCGGTCAGCATCATGTCGATCATGCGCGACTTGCCGACCAGATCAGTGACCCGGATCGTGGCACCGCCGCCTGTAAACAGGCCACGCTGCCCTTCTGGCAATGCGAAATAGGTCGTTTCGTTCATCACGCGCACATGGGCCGAACTGGCAAGCTCGAGCCCGCCGCCCACAACAGCACCTTGCAACGCGGCAATGATCGGAACGCCGCCATATTCCATTTTGTTGAAAGCCTCGTGCCAGCGCAGACATACATGCATGAAATCAGCCGGGCTGCGGTCTTCGTCGTGATGTTCAATCAGATCAAGGCCGGCGCAGAAATGATCGCCCTCCCCCGCCAGAACTACCGCACGCACGCCAGCCCGCGGTGCCACCGAAAAGAAATCAACCAGTTCTTCGATCGTCGCAATGTCGAGAGCATTGCGTTTTGCGGCCCTGTTCAACGTGACACCCCAAAGCCCGTCCCCGTGGTCTTCGACTTTGAGGTTGGTAAAACGGGCGATGTCGATTGTTAGGGGCATTCTGTGATCCTTGTTCTGTGTCATGTCCGCCGGAAGGCCAACATATTTCCACTACAGTATTCAGGAAATATGCCAAGGCCCAGAGGTGATGTGCCCTTCACTTCCAAAGGCAGGCGACAGCGGGGGGCGGGCCTAAAGGGTACTAAACCCCCCGGGATTTTCAGGCCCTATGCGCCCCCTCCTTTCAACCCCCAATTGCTTTATCAAATGCCGAAGGTTCTCTGACAGTTGGGTCGATAATTCGCCCGTGCTAAATGTTTCCCCAATCATGGAAAAACTCTGCAGGACGCTCTTGACACCCGCCCCCGTATGTAAGATTAGCTGCGACTGAGTTTAACGACGTTTGATGGTCACACCCCGACCACAACATGCAGCGACGAAATGCTATTCAGATAGTTTTACGTCACTTCATTAAATTGGACTTAGAAGCCTTTGGTTTCATTGGCGTGCCCGGGTAGCTCAGGGGTAGAGCAGTGGATTGAAAATCCTCGTGTCGGTGGTTCGATTCCGCCCCTGGGCACCATTTGACTCTCTGATGAATAACGTAGCAAGCTCGGGGTACAAAAAAGCCCCCACGGCCCTGACTGCGTTCAGGTTTCGGTCAAAATTGATTGCCTGATGTCACGCTACGCAATGGTTACAGTGACACCGAAACATTCTGTTATCCAGTACGGCTATTTCGTTCCGGCGGCGCTGGTACGAGGTGGTTTCGACTCGTAGAGTTCTTCAGCGAATAGATTCATGATCTCATTCCGGGTGACGCTCGGTTTGCCCGCTGCTGAAGAGGCACCACTGCTGCTTTTCGTCTCCAGCCGGTCTTCGAGCGCGCGGCGCGCCTGGACGAGCTTTGCCGACATGCGAACACGCACGCCGATCTCAAGAACATCGAATGGTTTTGTAATGTAGTCGCTCGCACCTGCGCTGATGGCGGCGCGGACCGTTTTTTCATCACGCCGTGCGGTCAGCATGATGATGGGCACGTTTCGATAGCTGGACAAGGCCCGGGCCTGCGCGCATAGCTCAATGCCGTTCATGTCAGGCATGTCGATATCAAGTATAAGACATTCAAATGTTGAATGCGGTCTTTTCAGTGCGGCAAAGGCTTCTGTCGATGACAAAAAACAATGCACGTCCCGAAAACCTTCATTCGCCAGAATGACGGGAAGCAATTCGGTCACATTGGGATCATCGTCAACAACAAGGATTTTCAACTGACCCTCCACGACCATTAAGAAAAAGTTATCCTTCTACCTTTTCCCAAATATATATGGCGATAGTATGGCAGGTTGATCTCGAGCGGATCACCGGCCGCCATGCAGCAACAGCGCTTAACCAGATTTCAATGGCCTCGCTAGCCGAGGTATTTCATCGCGGGCGTTCAGGGCAAGATTGATCAGCGCGCTGTCGAACTCTCCGGGGTCGGTGAAGACGTCCCAGATTTCCGGATCAATCTCGGTTGTTATGCAAATTGGTCTTGCCAAGTGTTCGCTGCAAAAGGCGGACCGTCCCCAACACCCTTTTACCTGCCGACTGCCTGAATCATCGCTACGGGCAGGAAACGCCTCATGCAATGTCGTGAGCGCCGAGCGTGGGCGTTGGCCTTCACGGCGCAAAGCGGATGATCGCGCAGCGCGCCGCGAGCGGCAGCAATGAGCCCAACTTGACCGATGCTGGATTGCGCCAAGATGACCGTTAGGGTCGGGATGCGGACGTTCATGCCAGACAAAAAGGGACCAAACGAAGAAATCGTCGGATGCGCGCCCAAAATGTATTCGTGGACAAATACTATGGTCACACCCCCATCAGGACACGCGCCGCCCGTATCAGAACCATCGGGTCAAGGTCGGTGCGGGCGACGGGGGGCGGTGGATCGACGCGGCCCGTTAGCCCAGCCACGGCGCTGCGCGCGGATCGAACGGAGTATTCCACCGTGAAAACGCAATCGCGGGGCTGTTCACAGAATTGGCCGATCACTGCAAAATTCCGCGCACCGCTGGGGCGCACATCGGGGCGGTCGCCGGGCTGACGGGGCATGAACTGGCTGGTAATGTAGGGCATTCGACACGGCAGCACCCGCGCGTCATCGAACCAAGCGGCCTGCGCTTTGGAGAGTTTCAGATGCCCGCAAAGCTCTGCGATGATCTCGTTGCCGGTCGCTTCCCGCATCGGTTTCTTGACAAAATCGCCGGGCCGGTCACTGCGCAAACCGTAGCCCCAGAAGGTGTAGGTGCCGTGTTTTTGGCCTTGGAAATGCGGTTGGTGAAACAGCACGATCGACAGCGTCCAGCCTGAACCCGCAAAAGTGACAAGTCCTCCGGTGCCAGTCCTGTTGTTTGTGAAATCTTCCATGAACTCGAAGAAATCCGGGCCATCCAGTGTCACGGTAAACGAATGCCATTCGGTCTTGCTCACCTTGCCGCAGAACGCCTCGGGGCGACCTAATCCTTCGTTTTTTGCCGCCAGCTTGCGCCAAAGCGTCCAGGCAGCGCCTTCGTTATCCTGCAGGTCCGGTGCGCGGTCGTTCGACCCTTGGGTGGTCGCGTCCGTCATCGACCCCAAGGTGAGGTAGACACAGTCATCTTCGCTGATCTGTACGCGACTTTCATCGGCGAGAACGAGCGCCGTGACACGACGGTCCTGCCGAGCGCCCTCAATTGTGACATCAGTGACCCGCGCGCCGGTGGCGACCCTGACGCCGCGATGCCGCAGCCATGTGACGATGGGCACGATCAGGGAATCGTATTGATTATACCGCGTGCGCAAGATGCCGGCGATGCGTGTAAAACCCGGAAAAAGATGGATGAAACGCCGGAGGTAGCGCCGCATTTCAGTCAGCGCATGCCACGGTTGGAATGAGAACATCGTGGACCACATCAGCCAGAAATTGCTCTCGAAGAAGGAAGGTTTGAACCAATCCTCGATGCTCTGCCCCGCCAACCGGCTTTCTGGCTGCAGGATAAGGCGGTTAATATCGACAATGTCATGCGCAGTGAGCGTTAGGTCATAGCGGTCCTCTGCTGGCAGCCCGTTCCGAACGAGACGACAATTGGACGATCCGGGGACCATGCGATTGAATGCCATGATATCCTCTGTGACACTGATGCTTGGATCATTCACCGACGGGATCGTGTCCAGAAGGTCGAACGTGCACGCGAAGTGTTCCTCGAACATGCGGCCACCGCGGATCATATACCCGGACTCTGCATCGCCCGAACCGTCCAGCGATCCCCCTGCAACGCCGAGCTGTTCGTAGATGTGGATGTTGTTGCCGTCGACCCCGGCGTCACGGATCAAATAGACCGCAGTTGCCAGCCCGGCGATGCCACCCCCAATGATGTGGTGTTGCTCAAATGATGTTGGCTTTGACATTGGCCATTTACCTTCCGGTGTGGAGCCAGCCTAAGTTAGCATTTGGCGAAGGGCATCGGGTTGACATAGGTCAGTTCGGTGTCGGACTTGCGTCTGTTCGGTTTAAGGACTTCTGCGCTTTACGCCAATTACAGCTTGCTGAAGGCCGGATCGTCACAGGCAGTTGTTGGTTGAACGGCAGGTATGGATCGAAAGCAGTACTTGAATAAAATGAGACAAGGGTCTGCTTAGTCCGCTCTGCCGGCCTTAGTGCATTTTGGAGCGAACGTCCGGTTTGCGCCCAGCCTGTTGGGTCAGTGGACGCAAGAGTGGAGTACGGGTGGTCCCTGCTTCTGCCAGCATGCGTTAGAAAAGCGCCCTTTAAACAGCAAAACGCCCGTTGTGTAATGAACACATCGGGCGTTTTGTATATTGTATCGTAAGAGAGATAATCATTTATTGAACTTATTAGGTTTGGCGGTGACCTACTCTCCCACGTCTTAAGACGCAGTACCATTGGCGCAGTAGCACTTAACTGCCGAGTTCGGGATGGGATCGGGTGTTTTGCTTACGCTATGACCACCAAACCGAATAAATTCAATAAATGTCCAAGTCAGTACAGTTATGTATGTGTGTATGCTTTTGAATGATTAGTATAATGCACTACCGCTTTGCTACTTGAGCGCTGCTAAGTCTTGCTTCTACTGGATCAAATCAAGCCTATCGAGCCATTAGTACCAGTCAACTGAACGTATTACTACGCTTACATCTCTGGCCTATCGACGAGGTGGTCTACCTCGGCTCTCAGGGATACCTTGTTTTGAGGGGGGCTTCCCGCTTAGATGCCTTCAGCGGTTATCCTGTCCGATCATAGCTACCCAGCACTGCTATTGGCATAACAACTGGTCCACCAGTGGATCGTTCACCCCGGTCCTCTCGTACTAGGGGCAACTCCTCTCAAGTATCCTACACCCACGGAAGATAGGGACCGAACTGTCTCACGACGTTCTAAACCCAGCTCACGTACCTCTTTAAACGGCGAACAGCCGTACCCTTGGGACCTGCTCCAGCCCCAGGATGAGATGAGCCGACATCGAGGTGCCAAACACTGCCGTCGATATGGACTCTTGGGCAGTATCAGCCTGTTATCCCCGGCGTACCTTTTATCCGTTGAGCGATGGCCCTCCCACTTGGGACCACCGGATCACTATGGCCGTCTTTCGACTCTGCTCGACTTGTCAGTCTCGCAGTCAGGCTGGCTTCTGCCATTGCACTCAACGAGCGATTTCCGACCGCTCTGAGCCAACCTTCGCGCGCCTCCGTTACGATTTAGGAGGCGACCGCCCCAGTCAAACTACCCACCACACAGGGTCCCGGATCCGGATAACGGACCGCGGTTAGACATCAAGCAGAACAAGGGTGGTATCTCAAGGGAGGCTCCACGCAAACTGGCGTTCACGCTTCAAAGCCCACCACCTATCCTGCACATGTTCGGCCTAATGCCAGTGTGAAGTTGTAGTAAAGGTGCACGGGGTCTTTCCGTCTAACCGCGGGTAACCGGCATCTTGACCGGTAATTCAATTTCGCTGAGTCTATGTTGGAGACAGCGGGGAAGTCGTTACGCCATTCGTGCAGGTCGGAACTTACCCGACAAGGAATTTCGCTACCTTAGGACCGTTATAGTTACGGCCGCCGTTTACCTGGGCTTCAATTCAGAGCTCTCACCCCTCCTTTTAACCTTCAGGCACCGGGCAGGCGTCAGACCCTATACGTCGTCTTACGACTTCGCAGAGCCCTGTGTTTTTAATAAACAGTCGCCACCCCCTGGTTTGTGCCCCCAGCCCATACTTGCGTACAGACCGGGCCTCCTTCTCGCGAACTTACGGAGGTATTTTGCCGAGTTCCTTCAACATAGTTCTCTCAAGCGCCTTGGTATTCTCTACCTATCCACCTGTGTCGGTTTAGGGTACGATCTAACGATGGAGCTATTTCCAGGGACCTCTAAGCAGCCCATTCAATCCGATAAGGATGAACTACCCTCGAGATCCGTCACTTCCATCTGGCCCAGGAATATTAACCTGGTTCCCATCGACTACGCCTTTCGGCCTCGCCTTAGGGGTCGGCTTACCCTGCTCAGATTAGCTTTAAGCAGGAACCCTTGGATTTTCGGCGAGAGTGTCTCTCACACTCTTTGTCGCTACTCATGTCATCATTCTCACTAGTGATCTCTCCACGGGATCCCTCACAGGCCCGCTTCACAGAAAACTCCGCGTCTCCAATCCCACCGAAGTGGTTAAGGAGACATGGAATTATGTCACACTACGCTCTGCTACCATGCAATAAATGCATCCTAAGCTTCGGCTCATGGCTTGAGCCCCGTTACATCTTCGCCGCAAGACAACTTATTTAGACCAGTGAGCTGTTACGCTATCTTTAAAGGATGGCTGCTTCTAAGCCAACCTCCTGGTTGTTTTGGTCGTCTCACCTGCTTTCCCACTTAGCCATGAATTAGGGGCCTTAGCTGTAGGTCAGGGTTGTTTCCCTCTTCACGACGGACGTTAGCATTCGCCGTGTGTCTGCCATCTAGTACTCCTCGGTATTCGGAGTTTGGTTAGGATCAGTAAGCCTGTGGGGCCCCATTACCCATCCAGTGCTCTACCCCCGAGGGTATTCGGATGACGCTCTACCTAAATAGATTTCGC
>NZ_OZ282573.1:2157500-3335000 GCF_965641905.1 Sulfitobacter sp. SH22 | reverse complement strand
CGTCCAACCGCAGACCTTCGACATAGGGCCAGTCCAGCACAGGATAGGCCACGCCAGGCATTTCGTCGGGGCGGAGCGCCGTCTCGAACGCCACATATTTCGCGCCCGACTGCACGCCGGCCATGTTCAACAGATCGGCCAGTTCAAACCCGTTCCACGGCACAACCATCGACCATGCCTCGACACAGCGGAATTTATACAGCCGCTCTTCGATGGTCATCGCCTTGAGGATATCCTCGAAGGCATAGGCACCGGGTTTGTCGACCATGCCGTCGATTTCGACCGTCCACGGGTCGATCGTCAACGCCTTGGCGTATTTCGCCGGATCATCCTTGCCGGTGCCGAATTCATAGTAGTTGTTGTAGGAAGTGATTTCTTCATAGGTGTTCGGCTCAAGCCCCTCGGGTGCGGCGCTTGCACCGGTGCTGATGCCCGCCAATCCGATACCAGCCAATGCGCCACCCATGATCTGCCGCCGGTTCATGAACGCGGCCTCGGGCGTTACGTCTTTATCCTTAAGCGTATTGATCCAGCGATTGGCCATTTGGGGCACTCCTTACATCTATATACATAGTAAGTAGTGCGCGGTTCAGGATCGACCAAACGGTAAGCGGCTACATTTCAGCAATCACACCGTATTGTCAGCACAATGCAAAAGGGCCGCAGCAACTGCCACGGCCCTTTTCATACTCTATATATAGTGGCGCTTAGTGAACCGTCGCCTCGTCCGGCTTGGGGCGGTTGCTGGCAGCCACCCTATCGCCGATGATCAAACCGTCAGCACCAGCCGACACAGGGATCAGATCGCCGTCCATCACATCCCCGGCCAGGATCATCTCGGCCAGCGGATCTTGCAGCGCGCGTTGGATCACCCGCTTCAAAGGCCGCGCGCCGAACACCGGATCATAGCCTTCGTCGGCAAGCCACTGCTTGGCACCCGCATCCAGTTCAAGCCCGATCTTGCGACCCGCAAGACGCTTGAGCAGGCGGCCGATCTGGATATCGACGATCCCGTTCATGTCCTCGCGTGCCAGACGGTCAAAGATGATCGTTTCATCCAGACGGTTCAGGAACTCGGGCCGGAAGTGCCCGCGCACTGCATCCATCACTTCGCGCTTGGCCTGCGCCATGTCGCCACCTTCGGGCAGCTGGCTCAGGGCCTGCGCACCAAGGTTGCTGGTCAACACGATCAAGGTCTGTTTGAAATCAACCTTGCGGCCCTGACCATCGGTCAGCACACCATCGTCCAGAACCTGCAACAACACGTTGAACACATCCGGATGCGCCTTTTCGACCTCGTCGAACAGCACAACCTGATAGGGCCTGCGCCGCACGGCTTCGGTCAGCACACCGCCTTCGTCATACCCGACATAGCCCGGAGGGGCACCGATCAGGCGCGACACGGCGTGTTTCTCCATGAATTCAGACATGTCGATCCGCACCATCGCGTTTTCGTCGTCGAACAGGAATTCGGCCACGGCTTTGGTTAGCTCGGTCTTACCCACACCTGTTGGTCCAAGGAACAAGAAACTGCCCAAAGGCCGCGCCTCGTCATTCAGACCGGCGCGCGCACGGCGTACCGCGTTTGCGACAGCTTTCACCGCCTGGTTCTGACCGATCACACGGTTGTGCAACTGGTCCTCCATGCGCAACAGCTTGTCCCGCTCGCCTTCCAGCATCCGGCCGGCAGGAATACCTGTCCAGCGTTCAACCACACTTGCGATCTGGTCGGGGCGCACCGCCTCTTCCACCATCACATCGGTTTCGCTTTCCTCGGCTTCGCCCAACTGACGCTCCAAATCGGGAATGACGCCATAAGACAGCTCTCCGGCCTTGGCCAAATTGCCTTCGCGCTTGGCGATCTCCAACTCGGCCCGCGCACGGTCCAGCTTTTCCTTCAGCTCGCGCGCACCTTCAAGACGGTCGCGCTCCCCTTGCCATTGCGCGGTCATCGCATCGGCTTTTTCCTGATAATCGCCCAGCTCTTTCTCGAGCTTCTCAAGGCGATCCTTGCTGGCGACGTCATCTTCTTTCTTCAACGCCTCGGCTTCGATCTGAAGCTGCATGATCTGACGGTCCAGCGCGTCCAACTCTTCGGGCTTGCTGTCGACTTCCATCCGCAAACGGCTGGCGGCTTCGTCCATCAGGTCAATCGCCTTATCAGGCAGGAAACGATCGGTGATATAGCGGTGCGACAAGGTCGCCGCCGCCACCAGGGCGCTGTCACTGATCCGCACACCGTGGTGCAGTTCATACTTTTCTTTAATACCACGCAAAATGCTGATCGTGTCTTCGACCGTAGGCTCCTCTACCATTACGGGCTGGAACCGCCGGGCAAGGGCCGCGTCTTTTTCGACATATTTACGGTATTCATCAAGAGTGGTCGCACCGATACAATGCAGTTCACCGCGCGCCAACGCAGGCTTGATCAGGTTGGCCGCATCCATTGCGCCCTCACCTTTGCCCGCACCGACAAGCGTGTGCATTTCGTCGATGAACAAGATCACTTCGCCCGCGGCTTCGGTCACTTCAGTCAGGACGGCTTTCAGGCGTTCCTCGAATTCACCGCGATATTTCGCGCCAGCAATCAGCGCCCCCATATCGAGCGCAAGCAGACGTTTGTTGCGCAGGCTTTCAGGCACGTCACCATCCACGATCCGCAAGGCCAGACCTTCGGCAATTGCCGTTTTACCCACGCCGGGCTCACCGATCAGAACCGGGTTGTTCTTGGTCCGACGGCTCAGCACCTGCATGGCGCGGCGAATTTCTTCGTCCCGGCCAATGATCGGGTCGATTTTGCCTTCGCGGGCACGTTCGGTCAGATCAAGACTGTATTTCTTGAGCGCGTCATAGCCTTCTTCGGCACTTGCCGTGTCGGCTGTACGGCCTTTGCGCACATCATTGATCGCGGTGTTCAGCGCTTGGGCTGACACCTTGCCATTGTCCAACGCATCTTTCGCGCCCGACTTGACCATGCACATCGCCATCAGAATGCGTTCAACCGGCACAAAGCTGTCGCCCGCCTTTTTGGCCAGCGCCTCTGCCTCGGCCAGAACTTTGGCTGTGGCGTTATCAAGATAGACCTGCGCGGCATCGCCAGTCACTTTGGGCATCTTACCCAGCGACAGCGTCAACGCTTCGACCACTCTGGCCGGATTACCGCCAGACGCCGAAATCAGATTGCTCGCGAGCCCCTGATCGTCATCCATCAAGGCTTTGAGCAGATGCTCTGGCGTCAGCCTTTGGTGGCTTTCGCGGGTCGCAATCGTCTGGGCGGCCTGAATAAAGCCGCGTGATCTCTCCGTGAACTTGCTCAAGTCCATGGTTCTCTCCTTTTCAAATAAGCGCCCGTTCGCATTGACGCCTGAATAGCAGCACGCCGTTGTGTGGGCCTTGACCTAAATCAAAGGTCTAAGCGCGCGCGTTTCAAGAGGACAGTCTTACAATAATATCCGCCCCCGATTTTAGCCCGACATCATGATCAGCGAAAAATGGCCCAGAAACGAAGTGGTTGGAAACATTCACTTAAAACCGCGTTTCGCAAAAAACCGCCTATGGCAAGTGAAAACTCAAGCCGCCTCAATTGACTGTTTTTAATGTGAAATTTATATTTATCCACACAGACAACGGGGGTGAATGGAACTTTTTAGCCACAGGTGCGTTTCCATTTCGAAGCCCCAGAAAACCACCGCTTCGAAACGACGACAGACTTACGGAATCAATGAGGTACGACACATGCAGACGCGCCCAATTCAGATGAACGACGTAATCTATAACGCGGCCGAGCAATGCTTTGAGGCGCTGGTGACAGTGCATGACGGCGACTGCTCTCGCAAATATGCCTGTTCGATCAACGCCCCGATTTCGACGTCATTCGCAGACGCAGCCGCTGGCCTGAGCAAACAAGCCGTACGTCGCCATATGTCGCGCGGCGGGATTTATAGCGAATTGCAGATCCAGTCACCGGCCCCGCGCGCAGGTCGCCCGCGGTTCGACGCCAAGGCGTGGCTTGCCCATGTTGTGACGCTACCCGGCCTGCGCGCCGCCTAGCATAGTCGCCTCGGATTTTTGATTTGCGGACCTGCCTTTGTACCCGCCCCGGTACAAAATCCGCAACGCCAGAGACATCTGCCTGCCTGCACAGTCTCTGACCACTGAACCCGGGAAACGCCTGCCGCGTTTTCCGGGTCTTTTTTCATTCCAATGGACTCTGACAACGGGGCACCGTAAAGCACATCCGTTTGCCAATGCCCCAAAAGCACGGAGTGCCCCCATGTCTGATGATCGCCTAATCGTAGCCCTTGATGTTCCTCACGCTGTTGCGGGGATGGAGCTTGCCCAGAAGCTGGGCGACAGCGTCGGGTTTTACAAAATCGGTCTGGGGATGCTGACCGGCGGCGGCCTTGGCCTTGCCAACGAGCTGATCCAGGAACATGGCAAACGCATCTTTCTGGACATGAAGCTGTTCGACATCGGTGCAACTGTCGAAGCTGCGGTGCGCGGTCTGGCCCAGTTTGATCTGGATTTTCTGACGGTCCATGGCGACCCCCATGTGGTGCGCGCCGCAATGGAAGGTGCCGCAGGGTCGCGCACCAAGATCCTTGCCGTGACGATCCTGACCTCGCTGGACCGCGCCGACCTTGACGCCGCCCTGATCCAGCAAGGCGATATTCCCGATCTGGTCGCCACCCGTGCGGGCCGCGCCTTTGACGCCGGTGCAGATGGCGTGATCGCATCCCCCCAGGAAGCCGCGCTGATCCGCGCATTGCCCGAGGCGGCAGGCCGGTTGATCGTCACCCCCGGCGTGCGCCCCCAAGGGGCTGCATTGGGCGACCAAAAGCGTGTGGCCACCCCGCATCAGGCCATCAAGGACGGCGCGGATCACATCGTGGTTGGCCGCCCTATCTGGCAATCCGAAGACCCAAGCGCCGCCGCGCGCGCCGTACTGGCCGAGCTTCCCTAAGACCGCCGAGACAAGCTATTGACTGTGTTAATTCGGTAACAGAACAATTTTTACAGTCGCAAAACGGGAATTCTGTCTTTGTAGAAACCCATTGGTATGGCAACCTTACTTTGTTGATACTCCCCGACGAACAGGTTCTTCCTGATGTTCGTCACCTCCCCCCGCAGCGTTGCGGGGGGTTCTTTCCCTCCCCTCCCTCTCGAAGCAGGTACAACCGTAGGCGGTGCTGGAAAGTCGGCACGGCTCGTTCATGGGCGATATAATCGGCATCCGTCATCAACTTCCAACACTGGCCTTCGTCGCCGAAAACAATCGCATCAGAAGTGGCCGCAGGCAGGTGCCCGACGAAAAACCAATTGGTTACACCGCGTTGCACGAAGGCCCGCTGCCAGACAATCGCGGCCTTCGGCAGCATCAGTCCCAGCTCTTCGAAACACTCGCGCTGAACACAATCGAACGGGGCTTCGCGCCCCTCACGACCACCGCCCGGCAAATCCCAGCAACCCGCAAACGGCAGCCCCTTGTGGTCATCGCGCAGGATGACAACCAACCGGTCCCCCAGATACAAAGCGATCTTTGCGCCGCCAAATGCCATGTTCAAGCGCTTGCTCCTGCGTTATCTTGTGTGGATCATCCGTAGGCCCCAAAACCCCTTATGCCCGCTCTTTGCCGCGATTGCCTGTCCCAAATCACACCCGCGCGCCGCTGCCCGGCCTGTGGCAGCCCCCGTGTGACATCACACCCCGAACTGTTTGATCTGTCGATCGCGCATATGGATTGCGATGCTTTCTATGCGTCGGTCGAAAAACGCGACAATCCTGCTCTGAACGGCAAGCCCGTCATCATCGGCGGCGGGCGGCGCGGTGTGGTATCGACCGCCTGCTACATCGCCCGGATCAAGGGGGTGCGATCGGCGATGCCGATGTTTCAGGCGCTAAAGCTGTGCCCCGAGGCGGTGATCATCACGCCGCGCATGGATGCCTATGTCGAAGCGTCCCGCGCCATCCGCACCATGATGGAGGAACTGACCCCCGCGATCCAACCCCTGTCGCTGGACGAAGCATTTCTGGATATGACCGGCACCACCAAACTGCACGGTGCCCCGCCCGCCGTCATGCTCGCAAAGCTGGTCCGGCGGATGAAAACCGAACTTGGCCTGACCGGATCAATCGGCCTGTCGCATAACAAGTTTCTGGCCAAGGTCGCATCTGATCTGGACAAACCCCACGGGTTTTCTGTGATCGGTCAGGCCGAAACGATGACATTCCTGAAAGACAAACCCGTCAGCATGATCTGGGGTGTCGGTGCTGCCACGCTCGCATCGCTGAACAAGGCGGGCATTCAGACCTTCTCGGACCTGTTGCGATGGGAACAAACCGATCTGATCGCCCGCTTTGGCAGCATGGGTGACCGTCTGTGGCATCTTGCGCGGGGTCAGGACAAACGGCGCGTGTCTTCTCAAGAGCCGATAAAGTCGATCAGCAACGAGACCACCTTTAACGACGACACCTCAGACCCCGACCTGCTGGACGGCCATCTGTGGCGCATGGCGCAAAAGGTGGCGGACCGCGCCAAGGCCAAGAACCTTGCGGGGCGGGTTGTTGTCCTCAAGCTCAAACGCGCCGATTTCTCGCTGATTACGCGGCGGGTGTCGCTATATGACCCGACGCAGCTGGCCGACCGTATCTACCGCACAGCGCGCGGGCTGTTTGATCAGTTGAACGACCCCGGCCCCTTTCGCCTGCTGGGCTGCGGTATCTCGGACCTGAGTGATGCCGATGGTGCCGATCTGTCGGGTGACCTGCTGGACCCCGATGCCACCCGCCGCAGCAAGGCAGAGCGCGCAACGGATGCGATCCGGAACCGGTTTGGCGACAAGGCGATCGTCAAAGGCCGCGCGCTGCGCTGATTACGCTGGTTACTCAGCCGCCAGCGGGACGCGCCCCTGGCCGATCTGTGCAATTTCAGCGACGACCGCTTGCAGCGCCTTTTGCACGGTCTCGAAATTTTCATTCGGGCGCACCAGTGCTTCGTTCATATAAAGCGACCGGTCCAGTTCGATCTGCACCGCATGCTGCCCCCGCGACGGCCGCCCGTAGGTCTGCGTGATATAGGCCCCGGCAAAGGGCGTGTTGCGGGTCACGTTGAACCCCGCAGCGGTAAAGGCGGCCTCGATCCGGTCCACCACATCGCCACTGGCTGCTGCGCCAAAACGGTCGCCAATCACCACATCGGGCCGCTTCATCCCGCGCAAGGCAACGCCGTCCATCGCCTCGTGCGGCATCGAATGGCAGTCGACCAATACGGCCTGGCCATGTCGCTGATGCGCCGCGCCCAGCAATTGTTGCAGCATCGCGTGATAAGGACGCCAATAAGAATCGATACGTTTCTCGGCCTCTTCGAGGGATATTTTGCCGCAGTAAATCCCGCGACCATTCGCAACAACCCGTGGAATCACCCCAAGACCAGAGGCAACACGCGGATTATGCCCCTGCCTGCGCACCCCTTCGATCAGGGCGGGGTCCAGTTCTTCGCAGGCGCGATTCAGGTCGACATAGGCCCGCGGCACGCCCGCCATAAGAAAAGGCGCGCCATATTCAGGGGCTGCATTGAACAACAAATCAACGAAAGCATCCTCGGACGAACGGATCGCATGATCGTCCAAAACTGTGGAAGACAGGAAGGAAAAGCTGTAATTACGGCCCGAATGAGGGGACGCAAACACCACACAAGAGCGGTTCCGGTCAGGGTGAATGACTTCGTAAGCGACCTGTGACATGCAAGCTCCTTTCAAAAACCAACATAGCGCATGTTTTTACAAAGCCAAAACCCCTTGATCATACCTGCGACTCTATTTATAGCCCCCCTATCGGCGCGGAAATTTGCGCCCCTTTTTTGTTGGGGGGCAGGCTTTCGGGCTACATAGGGGGTGATTAGCTCAGCGGTAGAGCACTTCGTTGACATCGAAGGGGTCACTGGTTCGATCCCAGTATCGCCCACCACCTAATTCATTGGTCCAGCACTCGCTGGACTGCCCGCAACCCGGCGCTGGCCCGCGCCACGACAAAGGAGAACGACCATGAAGGTTCGCAATTCGCTCCGCTCGCTCAAAAACCGGCACCGTGACTGCCGCGTTGTGCGTCGCAAAGGCCGCGTTTACGTGATCAACAAAACGCAGCGCCGGTTCAAAGCCCGCCAGGGTTAAGAACTGCTCGCATCCAGTTAGAAAGGCCGTTCCTTCGGGGACGGCTTTTTTCGTTTGGGGGTGAAATATCGGACATGCGGACAAAGCCGCCTATTGTGTTGCGCGGGCAAGCTGACAAAATCCAAGCCACACCTGATGTTTTCCACCTGACCCAAGAACGGATCGCTTCTTGAAAACGCACCTTTTAAAAATCTTGATACTGGCGGTTTTGAACAGCCTCTGCCTTGCGATCATCAACGATGTCGCGCTTTCTCTATGGGGCAGACCGCGTGGTGTCAGTTTTGGGATAATGCTTTATTATCTATGGATTTTTCTCAGCGTTCAGGGGTTGGCAACTATCGCCCTATTCTACTTCGTCGGGCCCAAAACCTCAATTTTCGCTACGTTTTTCCTTATTCTTTCGATCGCCTGGTTCTTGTTTCCGGGCAGTTTCAGCCCCGCCTACGTGGCAGTCGTTCTCGGGGCCGCGATATTATCCGCATTGTTTTTCCTGCGCGAAGCAAGGCATCGGGCCCGGCGGCAGAACGAGCCGCTTTAGCCAGCAGACATTCCCCCACTAATCCGTCGGCCACCCTTGCGCTCCCTCTCACACAGCCTAGGTTCCTGTCAGACATAGAATTCTGAACCGAGAGGGACCTCCATGACCGATCTGCCCGACTACACGCCCCCCGCCGTCTGGGAATGGGAAAAAGGCAACGGCGGTAAATTCGCCAATATCAACCGTCCTGTCGCGGGTCCGACATCCGAGAAAGAGCTGCCCATCGGCAAGCATCCGATCCAGTTGTATTCGCTGGCGACCCCCAACGGCGTGAAAGTCACCGTTCTGCTTGAAGAGCTTTTGGCCGCAGGTCACGAGGGCGCGGAATACGACGCGTGGCTGATCAACATCGGCGAGGGTGATCAATTCGGGTCCGGCTTTGTTGACGTGAACCCGAATTCAAAAATTCCGGCGATGATGGATCATTCCGGCGACAAACCGCAGCGGATTTTCGAATCTGCGTCGATGATGCTGCATCTGGCAGAAAAATTCGGGGCCTTCCTGCCCAAAGACCCAAGCCAGCGCACCGAATGCATGTCGTGGCTGTTCTGGCAAATGGGCAGCGCGCCCTATCTGGGCGGTGGCTTTGGCCATTTCTATGCCTATGCGCCGGTGAAGATCAAATATTGCATCGACCGTTTCGCGATGGAAACCAAGCGCCAGCTTGATGTGCTGGACCGCCACCTGGCCGACAACGAATATATGGCCGGCGACTATTCAATCGCGGATATGGCGATTTGGGCGTGGTATGGTCAATTGGTGCTGGGCCGTTTGTACGAAGCGGCCGAATTCCTTGATGTGGCGTCCTATAAAAACGTCATGAGATGGGCACAGACAATCGACGCGCGCCCTGCCGTTACACGCGGCCGCATGGTCAATCGCCCCTTTGGCGAACCCGAAATGCAGCTGCATGAACGCCATGACGCAAGCGATTTCGACACCAAGACCCAGGACAAGATCGGCTCCTGAACCAGAAAACCGGCGTTTTGCTGCTATAAACGCGGCAAAACGCTTATCAAAGTATTTTAGTCAAGAATACCTTGAAACACCGCGCCGAATCTGTTTCTTACTGATTTAGTAAGTTTTAAAAAACAGATGGACATTTTCATGACCCTGACTAAATCCGCTCTTGTTGCCACGCTCATGGCCTCAGCCGCCCTGCCCGCCTTTGCCGAAGGCCAGCTGAACATTTATTCCTCGCGTCACTACGACACGGATGAAAAACTCTACTCCGACTTTACCGAACAAACCGGCATCACAATCAACCGGATCGAAGGCAAAGCCGACGAATTGCTGGCCCGTATGCAGGCCGAAGGGGCGAATTCCCCCGCCGATATTCTTGTGACAGTCGACACCAGCCGCCTGAGCCGCGCCAAGAACATGGGCCTGCTGCAATCGACCGACAGTGACATCCTCGAGGAACGCATTCCCGCAAACCTCCAGGACAGCGACAATGAATGGTTCGGCTTTTCGCAACGTTCCCGCATCGTCTTTTACGCCAAGGATACCGTCGATACCCCGCCAATGACCTATCTCGAACTGGCCGACCCTGCGTTCAAGGGCAAGGTTTGTATCCGGTCGTCCTCCAACGAATATAACCAGACGTTGCTGGCGGCGATGGTCACGCATTACGGTGAAGAAAAAGCCACCGCATGGGCGCAGGGTGTCGTCGACAACATGGCCCGCGCACCACAGGGCGGTGACACCGACCAGCTGCGCGGTCTGGTGTCCGGCGAATGTGATATTGCCGTATCCAACACCTATTACTTTGCCCGCGCCCTGCGCACCGACGTGGATGGCGTCAGCGCTGAAATCGACAAAATCGGCTGGGTCTTCCCTGATCAGGACGGCACCGGCGCTCATATGAACCTGTCCGGGGCTGGCGTCGCAGCCAACGCGCCCAACCGTGACAACGCGGTAAAGTTCCTCGAATACCTGTCGTCTGACAGCGCGCAGGTCTATTTCTCGACCGGAAACGACGAATTCCCGGCGGTCAAAGGGGTCGAACTGGCTGAATCAGTCGCGAAGCTGGGTGAATTCAAAGCGGATGAAGTGAACCTTTCCGACGTGGCGGAGAACATCCCCGCAGCGCAAAAGATCTTTGACGCGGTGGGCTGGGAATAACGCCCGCCCCCACGCCTGATTGAACGATAAAAGGCCGCATCGACACAGCGTCGATGCGGCCTTTTGCTTTTCCAGACCCAAATATGTGCCGTTAGTGAACCCCCGTACGGGCCGCGACCCTAGCGTTGCCGCCCGACCTGCCGGCAGATCAGGATCACCGGCAGCAGCCCCATCGCCACAATCACCAGCGACGGCACCGCAGCACCGTCCAGACGTTCATCACTGGCCAGGCGGTAGGCCTGCACCGCAAGCGTGTCATAGTTGAAGGGCCGCATGATCAGCGTCGCGGGTAGCTCCTTCATCACGTCCACAAACACGATCAACAGCGCCGTCAACAGACTGGGCGACAGGATCGGCAAATGCACACGCCGCAAGGTGCCGACCGGGGTTTCACCCAAGGACCGTGCCGCCGAATCCATATTCGCATGCACCATCGATTGCCCGCCCTCGTAAGCCCCCAAAGCCGCTGCCAGAAACCGCACCATATAGGCCGCGACCAGCAGCCAGATCGACCCCGTGACCAGCAACCCTGTCGAGATATCAAAGGTGCTGCGCATCCATGCGTCGAGCGTGTTGTCAAAGGCCGCAAAGGGCACCAGCAAGCCCACGGCGATCACACCGCCCGGCACCGCATACCCCAACCGCGCCACATAGGCCGCGCCGTTGGACAGCTTGCCCGGACGCAACCGCTGAAAGAACCCCACGCAAACCGCCGCCATCACGGTTAACACAGCAGCGATCCCCGCAAGCGTGACGGAGTTGCGGATGAACCCGAGGTAGCGGGGGCTGAGCAGGTCTTGCTCGGAGCCGATGCCCATTGAAAACAGGATCACAACCGGCAGCGCAGCCCCCAACAGCACCGGCACGCCACAGGCAATCAACGCCACGGCCGCGCGCCAGCCGTTCAGTTGCAGCGGTGGCATCGCCACGGCGCGGCGCGAGGGGTCGTGGTATTTCGCCTTGCCGCGCTGGATACGCTCAAGCATCGCCAACAGCAGCGCAAAGCTGAGCAGGCACAGCGCCAGTTGCGCGGCACCGGCACGGTCGAACAGGGAAAACCAGCTGGTATAGATGCCCGTTGCAAAGGTCTGGACGCCGAAATAGGAAACCGTCCCGAAATCCGCGATCGTCTCCATCACCGCCAGCAACACGCCGCCCGCAATGGCAGGCCGTGCCAGGGGCAAGCTGACCTTGTAGAACGCCACCCACGCGCTGCTGCCCAAGGCACGCGCGGCAAGGAATGTCGTGGCCGATTGCTGCAGGAACGCGGCGCGGGCCAGCAGGTAGACATAAGGGTAGAGCACCAAGATCAGCATCAGCGCAGCACCGCCCAGCGATCTGATCTCGGGGAACCAGTAATCGCGGGGTCCCCAGCCGGTCACATCGCGCAGCGATGTTTGCACGATACCGGGGTGATCAAGCACATGGGTATAGGCATAGGCCAGCACATAGGCGGGAAAGGCGAGCGGCAGAACCAAAGCGATCTCGAGAACCTTGGCCCCCGGAAAGCGGGTCATCGTGACCAGCCACGCAGCCCCCACCCCCAAGGCAAATGTCCCCCCCGCCACGATAACCACCAGCAGCAACGTGGTGCCGGCATAGGCGGGCAGAACCGTGTCCAACAGGTGGCGCACGGTTTCGGTGCCCCCCACAAGGGCCGCCAGCAGCACCGCCAGCATCGGCAGCGCACAAGCCGCAGCAATCGCAACGGCAACGCCTGCAAGAAAGCGCAACCCGTCACGGGGGGCTTTCACAAGGGTTTCAGCAGGGTTTGTCTGGCGCAATGTCATAGGTTCGGTTTCGACTATTTTAGTCGGAAATACCAGCGGGCTGCGCAAAATTATCGTTCCGGCCGGTGCGACGTGGTGCCGCCTTCGGCGAGGATATTTAAGAGCCAGAGAACAGGGGTGCCATCAGTCGTAGCTGCGTTGGTCTTCGATAACGAGGCCGTCTTTGGGCAAGGTGCCGGGGTCGACGATCACGATCGTGCCTTTGAGTTTGAGCACATCAACCACAGTTTGCGCATAGGCGTCAGCATCACCGCCGGTGGCTTCGATCTGCACGGTCATCACGTCTTGTTCACCGGCGCGGCTCGCGATGACGCGGGCCTTGGTGATCTCGGCGTGGTGGGCGACAAGGGCGGCAACCTGTTCGGGGCGCACAAACATGCCTTTGATCTTGGTGGTTTGATCGGCGCGGCCCATCCAGCCTTTGATGCGCATATTGGTACGGCCACAGGGCGAAGTGCCCGGAAGGACGGCGCTGAGGTCGCCCGTGGCAAAGCGGATCAACGGGTAGTCGGGGTTGAGCGTGGTCACGATGACTTCGCCGACTTCGCCAGCGGGGACGGGGTTGCCCGTGCCGGGCGTGACGATTTCGACGATGACGCTTTCATCGACGATCATCCCCTCCATCGCGGGGGTTTCATAGGCGATGTTGCCCAGATCGGCGGTCGCATAGCTTTGCAGGCAGGTGATGCCGCGGCCGGTGTAATAGTCGCGCAAGGACGGGAAGAGCGCGCCGCCCCCGACTGCCGCCTTGGTGATGCCAAGGGTCACACCCATTTCATCGGCTTTTTCGAGAATGATCTTGAGGTAGTCGGGCGTGCCGGCATAGGCGGTCGTGCCGACATCGCGCGCGGCGATCACCTGAAGTTCAGTCTGGCCGGTGCCTGCGGGCAGCACGGCAGCCCCGACAGCCTGCGCGCCGGATTCAAAGATCATGCCCGCAGGGGTCAGGTGATAGCCAAAGCAGTTCTGCACGATATCACCCGCCCCGATGCCAACCGCATGCAGGAACCGGCCCATGCGCCACCAGTCGGGCGCGTTAGACGAGGGTTCATAGATCGGGCCGGGCGATTGGAACACATGGGTGAAGCCATGGGCAGGTTTGGTCGTAAATCCGCCAAAGGGGGCCGAGGTCGCTTGTGCCTTGCCCAGTTCGGATTTGCGCAGAACCGGCAAGGCAGCAAGGGCGTCAGCACTGGTGATGGTCGCAGGGTCGATCCCGTCGAGTGATCCGGCATAGCCCGGCAAGGCTTGGGCGCGGGCGATCTGTGCGGGCAAGGCCTGCGCAAGATCGGCGGCGCGCGCTGCGGCGCTGCGGGTCTCAAGCTCATCGAAGTGGGACGTCTGTGCCATGTTGCTTACTCGCAATTCATGTGAAGGTCAGGATCGGTGGCAAGGGTCGGGTTAGCTGAGCCAGCGCTTGCGGCGGCGGTAGCTGCGCACGTCGCGGAAAGATTTGCGGCCTTCGTCGGACATGCCGAGGTAGAATTCCTTGACGTCCTGATTTTCGCGCAAGTCAGCGGCGGGGCCGTCCATCACGACACGACCGGATTCAAGGATGTATCCGTAATGGGCAAAGCGCAACGCCACGTTGGTGTTCTGTTCAGCCAGCAGGAAAGTCACGCCTTCCTGTTCGTTTACCGACTTCACGATCTCGAAAATCTGTTCGACCAACTGCGGGGCCAGACCCATGGAGGGTTCGTCCAGCAGGATCGTTTCGGGGCGTGACATCAGGGCGCGGCCAATCGCGCACATCTGTTGTTCACCGCCCGAGGTATAGCCCGCCTGGGATTTGCGCCGTTCGCGCAGACGCGGGAAATATTCATAAACCATCTCGAGATCACGCGCGATCGCGGCCTTGCCGTCACTGCGGGTATAGGCCCCGGTCAGCAGGTTCTCTTCGATGGTGAGGTGTTCGAAACAATGCCGGCCTTCCATGACCTGCACGACACCGCGTTTGACCATGTCGGCGGGGTCGGATCTATGCACCGGTTCGTCACGGTATTTGATCGACCCTTTGGTGACTTCGCCGCGTTCGGAGTGCAGCAGGTTCGAAATCGCCTTGAGCGTCGTCGTCTTGCCCGCGCCGTTGCCGCCAAGCAAAGCCGTGATACCGCCCTTGGGGACCTTCAGGCTCACGCCTTTGAGCACCAGAATGACCGAGTTATAGATCACTTCGATATTGTTGACCTCAAGAAGGGTCTCGACCTGCGCGTCGGGCGTTGGGGTGGCGTCCAGCATGGGTGTCTCTTTCATAGATGGCGGTTGTCGGGATGCGGCGAAACGGGCCGCCGCATCCCAAGTCAAAGGCTTGGCTTAGCAGCCCGGTGTGATGCCGGTTTCAGCTGCAAAGGCCGCTGCGTCTTCTTCGATCAGCGGTGTCAGCACGTCCTGGTCGGACTGCTCGTAACCTGTGATCAGGCTCCAGCTGTCAGCCGCTGCATCCCACTGGGATACGGCAACAAGACCGTTACCACCGTGGTTTTCGCAAGAAACACTGAACTCGGGACCAAAGTTCGGCAGACCCAATCCGGCCATCTTCGCTTCGGTGATTTCCAGTGCTTCCATACCGTCACGCATCTGTGCAGGTGTCAGCGCCGTTGTGTTGTGGATGCCTTGGGCTGTTTTCGCAGCTTCGGCAGCCAACATCGCGGCATAGAGACCACGGTTGTACAAAGCGGTACCGATCTGGTCGCCCGCACCGGCAGCTTTGCCCGCATCAACAACAAACTTCTGGATGTCCGCAAAGACGGGGAAGTCGCTGCCCACGTTGTGGAATGTCAACGCTTTGTAGCCATTGGCCGCTTCGCCCGCTGGACGCACGTCGTTTTCAGAACCGGACCACCAGATGCCGATGAACTGGTCCATCGGGTAACGGATGTTCGCCGCTTCCTGAACGGCAACCTGGTTCATAACGCCCCAGCCGTACATGATCACGTTGTCAGGCTTTTCGCGGCGGATTTGCAGCCACTGCGATTTCTGCTCCTGACCGGGGTGGTCAACGGGCAGCAAGGACAGTTCAAAACCGTGCTTCTTGCTCAGCTCTTCCAGGGTGCGGATCGGCTCTTTGCCGTAGGCAGAGTTGTGATAGACCAAAGCGATCTTCTTGCCCTCAAGGCTGCCACCGTTCACGTCCAGCAGGTGCTTGATCGCGACCGATGCGCCATCCCAGTAGTTCGCAGGGTAGTTAAAGATGTTCTTGAACACAGCGCCGTCTTTGGCGGATGTGCGGCCATAGCCCATCGAGTGGACAGGAATGCCGTCAGCGGTCGCTTTGGGGATCAGCTGATAGGTGATGCCTGTGGACAGCGGCTGATAAACCAAAGCGCCTTCGCCTTTGGTGCTTTCATAGCATTCCACACCTTTTTCGGTGTTATAGCCGGTTTCGCATTCGATCATGCGGATCGGTTCGCCACCGATGCCACCATCACGCTCGTTCAGCAGCGTGAAATAATCCGCATAGCCATCCGCGAAGGGGATACCGTTTGCGGCGTAGGGGCCGGTGCGGTAGCTCAACGATGGAAAGACAAGCTCTGCCATTGCCGGGCCTGCGGCCAATGTGACGCCAAGCGCCAGTGTGGTCAGTTTCAGTTTCATGTTCATCGGTGTTTCCTCCCTTGGATATGTCCGATAGTGCCGGGTTTGCCCGGTCGTCTTCTTCGGCGTGGGTCTCCTCCCCCACCATGTGCCGTCCCCTAGTGCGGGAAGGGCCACAATCTCAGTTTTTCCTTGGCGACGCGCCACAGTTGGGCAAGGCCGTGCGGTTCTGCGATCAGGAACACGATAATCAGCCCCCCGACGATCACAAGCTGCAAATGCGCCACGATATCCGTGGGCCAGCCCAGCCAGTCCACGCCAACGATCTTGAGCACGACCGGCAGCAGCACCAGAAACGCGGCCCCGGCAAAGCTGCCAAAGATGGACCCCAGCCCGCCGATGATGATCATGAACAACACCAGGAATGATTTCTGGATACCGAACACTTCGCCAACCTCGACAGCGCCCAGATAGATCGAAAAGAACAGTGCGCCCGAGATGCCGATAAAGAACGACGAAACCGCAAAGGCCGTCAGCTTGGCCCGCAACGGGTTCACGCCGATGATTTCAGCCGCGATATCCATGTCACGGATCGCCATCCATTTGCGCCCCACCGACCCGCGGGTCAGGTTGCGTGCGACATAGGCGCTAAAGATCACGAACATCAGACAGAACAGATAGGTCGCCCAGGCTTGGGTATTCGCGCCGGTGATGTTGATGCCCAGAAAGGTACGCTCGGGTGCGCTGATCTGACCCGATGCCGAATAGTTGTAAAACCACGGCACCCGGTTGAACAGCCACACAAGAAAGAACTGCGCCGCCAGTGTCGCCACCGCCAGATAGAACCCCTTGATCCGCAGTGACGGCAAACCGAACAGCACACCAACCGCAGCCGTAATCAGACCCGACAGCAAGACATGCACCAGCATGCTCACATCGGGAAAGCTGGTCATCAGCTTGTAGCAGGCATAGGCCCCCACCGCCATGAAACCACCGGTACCCAAGCTTACCTGCCCGCAATACCCCACCAGAATATTCAACCCGATCGCCGCGATGGCATAGATCAGAAACGGCAGGAAAAGCGAATTCACCCAATAGTCGTTGATCATGAACGGGATCACGAAAATGGCGACAAACAGCACAAAGTAATAGCGGTACCGGTCAAACTTGATCGGAAACGTCTGGCTGTCTTCTGCATAGGTGGAGCTGAAATCCCCTGATTCACGATAAAGCATCAGACGCGCTCCTCATTCCAAATGGTTTTAAATCCTGGGGCCCGAACGATACACATTGGCAGAGCCCCGATCCGACGATTGCCATGGCTACACACGTTCAATGATCTTCTCCCCAAATAGACCCTGCGGACGGAACACGAGGAAAATCAGCGCCAGCATATAGGCAAACCAGTTCTCGGTCGCACCGCCAAGGAAGGGCGCGCCAATCAGGAATTCGAACAGTTTCTCACCCACACCGATGATCAAACCACCGACGATCGCACCGGGGATCGAGGTGAACCCGCCCAGCATCAACACCGGCAAAGCCTTCAACGCGATCAGCGACAGCGAAAACTGCACGCCCGATTTCGTGCCCCACATGATGCCGGCCACAAGGGCGACAAACCCGGCCAGCGACCACACAAGGATCCAGATAAAGTTCAGCGAAACCCCGACCGACAAGGCCGCCTGATGGTCATCCGCCACAGCCCGCATGGCGCGGCCCTGCTTGGTATATTGCGCGAACATGACCAACCCGATGACCAGCAACGCGGCGATGATGCTCGCGACAATATCAAGGTTGTCGATAAAGAAGCCGTAGCCCAAGACCTCGAACGTGGTCTCGTCGATCCATGTGTTGATGCCCTGCGGCAGGCCCACATCCATTGATTTGATGTCAGACCCCCACATCAGATCGCCGACGCCTTCAAGGAAATAGGCCAGACCGATGGTCGCCATGAACAAGATTATCGGCTCTTGGCCAACCAGATGGCGGAACACCAAGCGCTGCACGACATAGGCCAGCGCGATCATCACCACCATGGTCAGCAAAATCGCCAGAAACGCCGGAACGTTCCAGCCAAAGTGATGCACATCGGTGCCGAACACGGCGTTGATCAAGTGGCTGAAGGGCACCTGCCCGTCCATGATCCCGGCCAGCGTCAGCGCCGCAAAAAGCGCCATAACGCCTTGGGCATAGTTAAAAATGCCGGATGCTTTGTAAATTAGAACAAAACCCAACGCGACAAGCGCATAAAGCACCCCCGCCATCAGACCGTTCGCGGTTACCTCTAGGGCAAAGGCCAGTTGCTCAGGCATATCAGACCCTCCAGTTCGCAAAGTTTAGGTCAAAATCAGTCATCATGTGCGACCCCCAGATAGGCGTCGATGACGTCTTGGTTGTTGCGCACATCGTGCGGCGAGCCGTCGCCGATCTTTTTGCCGTAATCCATCACGACCACGCGGTCGCTCAGGTCCATGACCACGCCCATGTCGTGTTCGATCAGAACAATCGTCGTGCCGAATTCGTCATTCACATCCAGAATAAAGCGGCTCATGTCCTCTTTTTCCTCGACGTTCATCCCCGCCATCGGTTCATCCAACAACAAGATCGACGGCTCGGCGGCCAATGCGCGGGCCAGTTCGACCCGTTTTTTCAATCCGTAAGACAAGCGCGAAACCGGCGTCTTGCGGATCGCCTGAATCTCAAGGAAATCGATGATCTTCTCGGCGACTTCGCGGTTCGCAGTCTCTTCACGCTCAGCCTTACCCTTCCAGAGGGACTGCCAGAACAAACCGGTTTCCATATGGGTCAAACGGCCGGTCATGACGTTATCCAGAACGGTCATCCCTTCGAACAACGCGATGTTCTGGAACGTCCGCGCGATGCCCTGCTCGGCCACCTGAAACGGTTTCATCGCGGCGCGGCGCGCGCCTTTGTACCAGACTTCGCCATCCTGCGGGACGTAGAACCCGCTGATCACGTTCAACATGGAGGATTTGCCCGCGCCGTTCGGCCCGATGATCGCGCGAATTTCACCTTCGCGAATATCAAGCGAAATGTCTTTGATCGCCTCCACACCGCCGAACCGCAGGGTGATGTTTTTCATCTCCATCACCACCGGGCCGATCTGGCGACCATCCGCTGTGACGTAGCCGTCAGCCTGATCCTTCATGCTACACCCTCTTTCCAAATGGTCTTAAAATCCACTGCGCAACCCATGCGCCCGAAAACGCCACTCATGATGCTCATGCTGCGGCCTTCTTCTTGCGATTATCTGCGAATACCTTGGCATCGCGCACTTCCAATGTGGCCGCAATCGACCCTTTTCGCCCGTCTTCATAGGTCACTTCCGTGACCGTGCTGACCGACGGCGATCCATCGTAAAGTGCGTTGATAATGTCTTCGAACTTTTCGCCAATCACCTTGCGGCGTACCTTGCGGGTGCGTGTCAGTTCACCGTCATCGGCGTCCAGTTCCTTGTGCAGCACGACAAAGCGGTGCACCTGACAACCCGACAACATCTCGTCTTCGGCGATGGATGCATTGACCTCTTCCACATGGCTTTGGATCTGGTCCATCACCTGCGGATGCCGCGCCAGTTCCTGATAGGACGCATAGCCGATGTTGTTGCGCTCGGCCCAGTTGCCCACGGCGGTCAGGTCGATGTTGATAAACGCGGTGCATTCCGTGCGACCGTTGCCGAAAACAACCGCCTCAAGAATATTCGGGAAGAACTTGAGCTTGTTTTCAACGTATTTCGGCGCGAACAGGCTGCCATCGGCCATTTTGCCAACGTCCTTGGCACGGTCGATGATGCGCAGATGGCCTGTGCTTTCCTCGATAAAGCCCGCGTCGCCGGTGGCGACCCAGCCTTCAGCATCCTTGGTATCTGCGGTGCTTTCGGGGTTCTTGTAATATTCGACGAACACGCCGGGGCTGCGGTAGAACACCTCGCCATTCTCGGCGATCTTCAGTTCCACGCCGGGGCAGGTCACGCCAACCGTGTCACTGCGCACTTCGCCATCGGGCTGCGCTGTGATGAACACGGTCGCTTCGGTCTGACCGTAAAGCTGTTTCAGGTTGATCCCAAGCGACCGGTAGAAATCAAAAATTTCAGGCCCAATCGCTTCGCCCGCAGTATAGCCCACGCGCACGCGGCTCAGGCCCAGCGTGTTTTTCAGCGGGCCGTAAATCATCAATTCGCCAAGACCGTATTTCAGCCGGTCCATCAGACCTACGGGTTTGCCATCCAGAATGGCGGGGCCAACCTTGCGTGCGACTTTCATGAAACGGTCGAACAGCCATTTTTTGAAACGGCTGGCGTCTTCCATGCGGATCATGACGCTGGTCAATTGTGTTTCAAACACGCGGGGTGGTGCGAAATAATAGGTCGGTCCGATTTCGCGCAAATCGACATGCATCGTGTCAGCGGATTCAGGGCAGTTGGTGCAGAACCCCGTCCAAAGCGCCTGACCGACCGAGAATATGAAATCACCAACCCATGCCATCGGCAGATAGGCCAGAATATCATCGGTCTGGCGCAGGTGATCGAATTCAGAAGACGACTTGGCCGTTTCAATAATATTGCGGTTGCTCAGCACAACACCCTTGGGCTTGCCCGTGGTGCCGGAGGTGTACAGCATGACGCCGGTGCTGTCATAATTCAGCTTGGCCTGACGCGCTTCAAGCTCCTTGATGTGCTTGTCGCGGTTCTTGCGGCCCATGTCCTGAACGGCAGCATACTGGTCCAATGCAGCGTGGTCGTATTTGCGCAAACCGCGTGGATCAAGATAGATGATGCGTTCGAACTGGGTCAGCTGGTCTTGAACCTCAAGCACCTTGTCGACCTGTTCCTGATCACCAGCGATGACAAAACGGGCACCACAGTGGTCCAGCACATAGGCCATCTCTTCGGCGTTCGCGTCCTGGTACAGCGGCACGGGCACGGCACCTACCATTTCGGCTGCCATCATCGCCCAGTACAGGTACGGGCGGTTGCGGCCGATGATGGCGATGAAATCACCCTCGTTGGCACCAAGCTCAAGAAAGCCAAGGGCAAGCGCTTCGACCTCGTCGCGCGTTTGCGACCAGGTCCAGCTTTGCCAAATACCAAATTCCTTTTCGCGATACGCAGGGGCGTTCGCGAATTGCTTTGCATTGCGGTGCAACAACGCCGGAACGGACTGCGGTCCGTCGGCGCTCACAAGCTTGTAAGCCAAATGTCTTCCTCCCAAGTCCTGCTCTTTATCGGCAGGTCGATCACTGGTGCGATTCTGATGTCGTACCATGATGTTGATCACAGCCTGTGCGTCAACTTATTCCTAATGATTTCTCAATCCTTACGAATTGTTACAGGGCGCATTTTCATCGGCGGGCCTTTGCGCAGCCCTGTCGATGGTGATAGCCATTGGATGACAAAGGGGGGACCAAATGCAGCTGAATGATACGCAAACAAGCGCGATGACCGCCGCCGGTCTGAACCTGATTGCCCAAGCGCTCACGATCTATGACGCTGATCTGCGACTGGTTTTGTGCAATGCCCCGTTTCAGCAAATGTTCAATCTGCCCCCTGCTTTTGTCACACCGGGGGCCAGCTTTCAGGAAACCATCACCCATCTGGCCCGATCCGGCGAATATGGCGAGGTCGCTGATGTGGATGCCTTTGTCTCCGAACGTGTCGTTCAGGCCCGCGCCTTTGAAGCACATTATATGGAACGCACCCGCGCCAACGGCCGCACCATTTCAGTCGAAGGATCACCCCTGCCCCAAGGCGGATGGGTCACTGTTTATACCGACATTTCCCACACCAAACAGCACGAGGCCCTGTTGCGCGCGCGATCGGACGCGCTGTCGGGGCAGGTGATTGCCCATGCCGAACAACTGTCCGCGACCAACCGCGAACTGGCCGCGATGAACAGCGCCCTGGAAGAAGCCAAGCGCCAGTTGACCCTGTCAGAAGCGCGCACCCGCCTGACCACCGAAATGATGCCCGCCCATATCGCGCATGTGGACGCAGAGGGGCGCTATACCTATTCCAACCGCCGCCTGTCTGCCGTGATGCCAGGGCGGCCGACCGACCTGATCGGGCGCAGCATCCGCGATATATTGGGCCCTCAGGCCCATGACTGCATCACGCCATCCCTGACCCAGGCCTATGCCGGCAAACAGTCGATTGTGGAGTTCACCGACGAAGCCAGCGCCCGCCGCATCCGTGGGGCCTTTACCCCCGATAACAACGGCGGCGTCTATATTCTGTCGATGGACGTGACCGAAGAAACCCAGAACCGGACCGCCCTGCAACAGACCCGCCGCCGTGAAGTTGCGGCGCAGGTGATTTCGGGGCTGGCGCATGATTTCTCGAACCTGCTGACCATCATTCTGGGCCTGCAATCGCGTTTGGCTCGCCTTGACGCCCTGCCAGCCCCCGCCGCACCGCTGATCGAAGGGACCCTTGCCGCCGCCCGCCGCGGCGGGGCGCTGCTGAGCACGATTGCGGATATGACCGGCGCGCGCACCCTGCGCCCCACCGCGACGCCCATCGCCAACCTGCTGTCCGACCTGAGCCTGCTGGCCAAGCCCACGCTGCCCAAAGCCGTTGAATTGCGTATTACGAACTTGATGCCGGACCAGCCGGTTTTGCTGGACAGCGGGCTGGTTCAAGACGGACTGCTGAACCTGATCCTGAACGCCCGCGACGCCTGCGGCATGGCGGGGATGATCACGCTCGAAGTCAGGCAGGTCCATGACACCTGGATCGAATTTGTCTTGCAGGATACCGGACCGGGGTTTTCCGCATCGGCGCTGGAACATGGATGCGCCCCGTTTTTCACCACCAAAGGGGCCGAAGGGTCGGGTCTGGGCCTGCCCATGGTCTATGACATGACCAAATCCGCTGGCGGCGATTTGCGTCTGTCAAACACAACAGACGGCGCGCAGGTCACCATGCGCCTGCCGTACCGCCCCGCCGTTGCTGCCACCACCGGGTTGGTGCTGCTGGTCGAAGACGCCGATGATTTGCGCGCGTTGGTGCGCGATATGCTGATGGGCTTGGGCCATTCGGTGATTGAAGCGGCCAGCGCAGACGAGGCAACGGCCCTGCTTGCCGATCTGCCAGACATCTCGTTGATCCTGTCCGACATCCAACTGGTGGGCGAGGCAACCGGCCTTGATCTGGCCAGACGTCTTGGCCCAAGCGCCCCGCCCTTGGTCCTGATGACATCCCTGCCGACCGATGACGCGCTGTTTCTTGAGGCGCAAAAACAGGCACCGGTTTTACGCAAGCCCTTTGGCGCAGATGATTTGACTGCACTGATCAAACCCCAAGAGATAGCCGCCCAATGACCCGCCCCCTTGTCACCATTCTGGACGATGAACCCGAAATCCGCACCCTGCTGGCCGATGTGCTGGAAGAGGCCGGTTTTGACACCCTCAGCTTTGGCCGCGCCCGCGCGTTCGAAGCAGCCCTCGCCACCCATACCCCCGATGTCTGCCTTGTCGATCTGTCCCTGCCCGACACGGACGGGCTGACGCTGGTGCACCGGCTGGCGCTGGAACAAGGTGCCATCGTCATTATCATCTCGGGCCGCGCGCAGGTGCAGGACCGGGTGACGGGGCTTGAACTTGGGGCCGATGATTACATCATCAAACCGTTTGATCCCGCCGAGGTCGTGGCCCGCATCCGCGCCCGCCTGCGCAGCACCAAACCCGCAACACAAGCAGGCAATGTTGCTGTGTTCAACGGCTGGACCGCGCATTTCGACCGCTACACCCTAGAAGACGACGCCGGGTCCGAGACCCCATTCTCTCATGCCGAAGGCGAAGTACTGCGCCTGTTTCTGGACGCGCCGAAACGTCTGATCAGCCGCGCACAAATGCAAACCAGCCTTGGCGGCGTCGCATCAGAAAGCTTTGACCGCGCGATGGATGTCCGTATCTCGCGCCTGCGCACCAAGCTGCGCGAAGACCCGAAAAACCCGCAACTGATCAAAACCATCTACGGCGCAGGCTACATCTTTCTGGGGGACGTGACGTGGAGCTGACGCCCCGCCAGCTTGGCCCTGATGATCCGGCTTTGGCCGATCTGCTGACCCTGATGCGCGATTGTTTCGCCTATATGGAAGGGCGGATCGACCCGCCCAGCTCGCTTGGCAAGGTCACGCAAGCATCCCTGCAAGAAACCGCATCCGAGGCCGAGATCTGGTGCATCGGTGCCCCGCCCGTCGCCTGCATGGTCCTGACCCCGAAACCCGACGTGCTGTATCTGGGCAAACTATGTGTCGCCCCGCCCCATCAACGACTTGGCCTTGCGCGCCACCTGATCGACCATGCCAGCGCCCGCGCCCGCGCGCTGGACCTACCGATGCTTGAACTTCAAACCCGGGTTGAACTGGTGAACAATCACGCCACGTTTCGCGCACTTGGGTTCACCGAATACGCGCGCACGGCCCATGCGGGATATGACCGCCCCACCAGCATCACGATGCGCAAACCGGTCGCCTAACCGCCCAGCATCGCGCGCATGGCCGGAATGGTTTCATCATTGAACCACCCGCCCTCCGGCGCGTTGGCACCCGCAGCGATGCCCGCCTTGATCTTGGCAATCGCCTCGCCCCTGATCTGGCGTTTAACCGATGCAAAGGTGGCTGGCGGGATCTGCCCCAGCTTGGCGGCCTCGGCCAACGCCGCTTCCAGCAGTTCCTCATCCGGCACGATCCGGTCCACAATACCGGCGATCCGCGCCTCCTCGGCTGACATGGGTTGCCCCGTCAACATCAGCCGCCGCAGATCATTCGGTGACAAAGTCGCCCGCGCAATTTCCAGCGGCCCCAACGGAAAATCGACACCGACGCGCACCTCGGCCAGACCGAAGGCTGCCCGCGCCGCAGCAATGCGAAAATCGCTCGCCAGCACATAGAACAACCCGCCCGCAATCGCCGCACCGTTGACGGCAACGACTGTCGGCTTGGCACATTCAAACAACGCCAGAAACCCTTCGTTCAGCCCTTTGACAATCGCGTGCTGCGCGGCCAGATCAAAGCCTTGCGCCTGCTTCAGGTTCACCCCTGCGGAAAACACCTTGAAGGGCGACGCAAGAGCAATCGCGCGCACGGCATCATCGGCCTCAAGCGCCTTGATCCTGCCTGCAAACTGCATCAACCCGTCAGCCGACAGCGCGTTCACCGGGCCATTGTTCAGCGTCAGGCAAACCACCCCGCCTGCATGTTCGCTTTGGATGATATCTGATGTTTGGGTCATATGCGTGGTCTCCTCGTGACTGGCCATAGCGTTTCATCCATTCGCACCGCCGTCATCCGGTATTTTGCATTCCCGTCAATTTTCCGTTGCCTTCCCCGTGACATGACCGTTAGATTCAAGCCATGATTGAATGCCTTCTTTACCGCACCAGCCAGGCACAGCGGCAGATTTTCTATCGTGTCGAGATCGCAATGAACCTGTTCAGCGAAGTTTCTGTGTTGCGCGAATGGGGCACCGCAGGCGGACGCCCCAAAGCGGTGGTGCAGTGCTTTGGCAACCTGCGCGAGGCATCCCGCGCGGCAGATATCCACCGCAGCCGTGCCGAACGACGCGGCTACCTACGCAGCTGATCCCAAACGGCTCACAGCATGGGCCAAGACCTGCACGCCCGCGACCAGATCAGCCTCGTCCGTGTCCTCCTCGAAGGTGTGACTTAGCCCGCCAATCGACGGCACAAACAACATCGCCACAGGCAACAGCCGCGCAACATTGGTCGCATCATGCAAGGCACCTGATGGCATGTTACGCCATTTTCCGGGGGCAACCGCCTCTGCGCCGTCCTCAAGTGCGCGCCGCAAACGCGGGTCCATCGCGACTGGCTCAAGCCCCAAAAGCGGCCCGAAACTCAACCCTATGCCCTGCGCCTGCGCCACCTCGGCAGCGGTTTCACGAATGATCGTTTCCATGCGCGCCAGCCGGTCGGTATCCGCATCCCGCCACTGCATCGAAAACACCGCACGCCCCGGCACAATGGAGGATGCATTGGGATGCAGCGACACATGCCCGATCGTCCAGACCGTTTGCGGCGTCACCACATTGCGCAACCTGTCGTTCAGCAGCGTGTTGAACGACGACACCGCCTGAAACGCATCCCGCCGCAAATGCATCGGCGTCGTCCCCGCATGGTTTTGCTGCCCGTCAAAAGTGACCTTCATGTCCCGGATACCAACGATATCCGTCACAACACCGATTTTTTCACCGCTGGTGTCCAGACTTGGCCCTTGCTCGATATGCAATTCGATAAAACCGGTGAACACCTCCGACGCTACCTCTCCCGTGACCATATCCGCCATCGCCTGCCGCGCAGTGCCAAGTGCAACGCCGGCATGATCTTGCAGCACATCCGCGCTGGCCAATGTTTCATGACCCGACCAGACAGCACTGCCCGTCGTCACCCCGAACCGCCCTTCCTCATCCTGAAAAGACACCACGGAAACAGCCGGCCCCCCAGCCTCTTTCGCGGCCCGCGCAACCTCCAAAGCAGCAATCACCCCCAAGGCACCATCCAGCCAGCCGCCTTCCGGTTGGCTGTCCGAATGCGACCCCAGCAAAAGGGATGGCCCGTCAGCCAGACCAAACAGGTTCCCCATCGCATCAACCTCGACGCGCAAACCGATCTGGGTCATTTGCCCTGCCAGCCAGCGCCGCGCTTCAATGTCCGGCGCGCTATAGCCCGGGCGCACGACACCCTTGCCAACACCCGCAGCCCCGAAACTGCGCAGCTTGTGCAAATCCGCCAAAAACCGGTCACCATCTACCTGCATCACACACCACACCTTCTCTGGCTCAAAAATATCCCAGGGAGTTTGAGGGACAGCGTCCCTCATTCCCGAAATAGACCGCATGTGCCCAAAGGGCACATCTCAGGGCCGGACGCTACTGTGCCGCAACTGCTCCCGCAACCGCCTCAACCTTCACAGCCGAGAATTTGAACTCCGGGATTTTGCCATAAGGGTCCACAGCCGGGTTCGTCAGAATATTGGCCGCCGCCTCGACATAGGCAAAGGGCAAGAACACCATGTCAGGCGACACCGCCCGATCCTCGCGCGCCATAATCTCGATCGACCCGCGCTTGGTCGACAGCCGGATATGCTCGCCAGGGGCCACCCCCAATTTGCGCAAGGTGGATGGGTGCAACGAACAGTTCGCCTCAGGCTCGAGCCCGTCCAGAACAAAGGACCGGCGTGTCATGGACCCGGTATGCCAATGCTCTAACTGCCGCCCCGTGGTCAGGATCATCGGATAATCCTCGTCCGGCACATCATCAGGGGCGACGATACTGGCCGGGGTGAACCGCGCACGCCCGTCCTGACGGGGGAACCCGTCTCCGAACACGATCGCCTGACCCGGATCGGTTGGGCTGGTCGACGGGTAGGTCACCGCGCCCTCATCCTCAAGCCGGTCCCATGTGATGTTGTTAAGCGACGACATGTTCAGCTTCATTTCCGCGAACACCTCGCTCGGATGCGTATAGCTCCACCCCAGCCCCAGCCGCTTGGCCAGTTCGACCTCGATCCACCAATCCTCTTTGGCATCACCGGGGGGGGCCACCGCCGCGCGGCCCATCTGCACCTGACGGTTGGTGTTCGTCACCGTGCCTGCCTTTTCGGCAAAGGCCGATGCCGGCAAAATCACATCGGCAAAATTCGCCGTTTCGGTGAGGAAAATATCCTGCACCACCAAATGCTCCAGCTTGGCCAGTGCATCACGGGCATGTTCCACATCGGGGTCAGACATCGCGGGGTTTTCACCCAATACATAAAGGCTGCGAATGTCGCCCTCATGGATCGCATCCATGATCTCGATCACCGTCAGACCCTTTTTATTGCTGAAATCCTCGCTCCCCCAGACCTCGGTAAAGGCCGACCGCACGCCGTCGTCTGAAACCGGCTGGTAATCCGGCAAGAACATCGGGATCAAACCGGCGTCCGATGCCCCTTGCACGTTGTTCTGCCCCCGCAACGGATGCAGCCCCGCGCCGGGCCGCCCGATTTGCCCGGTCATCAGCGCAAGCGAAATCAGACAGCGTGCGTTATCGGTGCCGTGAATATGCTGCGACACGCCCATGCCCCAGAAAATCATCGCCGCATTCGCCCCGGCAAAGGTCCGCGCCACATCGCGCAGCGTCTCGGCATCAATGCCGCAAATCTTGGCCATCTTTTCGGGGGTAAAGGTCTTGAGATGCGCCTTCTCGATTTCCCAGTTCTCGGTATAGGCCTCGATATATTGCTGGTCGTACAGCTTCTCTTCGACGATCACATGCATGATGGCGTTCAGCATCGACACATCCGTACCGGGCCGGAATTGCAACATATGCGATGCATGCCGCTTGAGCGCCTGGCCGCGCGGGTCCATCACGATCAACTTGCCACCGCGTTTGGTGAATTGCTTGAAGAACGTCGCCGCGACGGGATGGTTTTCAGTCGGATTCGCCCCGATCACAATCGCCACATCCGCGTTTTCGATCTGGTTGAAGGTCGCGGTGACCGCCCCTGATCCGACATTCTCCATCAATGCGGCCACCGACGACGCGTGGCACAGCCGCGTGCAGTGATCGACGTTGTTATGACCAAAGCCCTGCCGGATGATCTTTTGAAACAGATAGGCCTCTTCGTTGGTGCATTTGGCCGACCCGAAACCGGCAACACCGCGCCCGCCGATCCTCTTCATACCGTTGGCCGCGAAATCCAGCGCCTCGTCCCATGACGCCTCGCGGAAATGCGTGTGCCAATTGCCGGGATCGACGTTCAGCCCTTTTGCAGGCGCATCGTCGCGGCGGATCAACGGCTTGGTCAGCCGGTGCGGGTGATGGATATAGTCGAACCCGAAACGCCCCTTGACGCACAAACGTCCCTCATTCGCGGGGCCGTTAATACCTTCGACATATTTGATCTTGCCGTCCTTGACCTTCAGCGACACCTGACACCCCACACCGCAGAATGGGCAAATGCTGTCGACTTCACTGTCGAAATCCGCGCGGTCGCCCACCTGATCGGCGTCAACGACCGTGGCCTCCATCAAGGCCCCCGTCGGACAGGCCTGCACACATTCGCCACAGGCCACACAAGACGACGCCCCCATCGGATCGGCCATGTCAAAGGTCGGATAGCTGTCATGCCCCCGGCCCGACATGCCGATCACGTCATTCACCTGAACCTCGCGGCAGGCACGCACACATAGATTGCATTGAATGCAGGCATCCAGATTGACCCGCATCGCCACATGGCTGTCATCCAGCAGCGGTATGCGCCCCTCCTCCAACTTCGGAAAGCGGCTGGCCTCAACCCCTTCCATCGCAGCCATCTCCCAAAGATGGCTCGACTTGTCATGCGCCACATCCCGTGGCGGCTGATCGGTGACAAGCAACTCCATCACCATTTTGCGCGCGTTTTCAGCGCGTGCGTTGTTGGTGGTCACAACCATGCCATCCGTAGGCTCGCGCAAACAAGACGCTGCCAAAACCCGCTCGCCCTCGATCTCGACCATGCACGCGCGGCAATTGCCATCAGGGCGATAGCCCGGCGCAGGCGTGTAACACAGATGAGGGATTTTAAGCCCGCGCCCGTTGGCGACTTCCCAAATGGTCAATCCGGCCTCGGCCTCAACCGTTTCGCCGTCCAGCGTAAATGAAATTGTCTCGGCCATTGGGGGTCCTCCTGCAACGCGTCCCCGCACCATAAGGCGCAACGCCATTCCACGGCAGTCACAATCCCGACACACCACCCCGATTTTGCGCCACCGCTGTTTCCGATATGCGCCCCTTCGCTTCTCTGGCTAAAAAATATCCCCGCCGAAGGCTCCTGCCCTTCCAACCCGCGCAGCGCTTGCCTATCAAAGACCCAACAGCAAAAGGCGCACCCATGTCCCACATCACCCTTATCCGCCACGGCCAGGCCAACTCCGGTGCCACGGACGAAGCCAGCTATGACATGCTCAGCCCGCTTGGCCACCAACAGGCGGCATGGCTGGGCGACCACCTGCGCCATTCGCAAACCCATCACACAAGGCTTTATACCGGCACCCTGCGACGCCACATCGAAACGGCAGACGCCATGGATACCGGGCTGGAACCCACCCGCGACGCGCGGCTGAACGAACTTGAATATTTCACCCTCGCAACCCTGCTTGAACAACAACACGGCGTTCCCTTTCCCGACGATCAACACGGGTTCAGCGCCCACCTGCCGCTGGTGTTCGAAACGTGGAAAAACGACAAACTCGACAATCCGCCCGAAAGCTACGCAAGTTTCGAGACCCGCATTCAATCCGTCCTCGAAGAAATCGCGGCCGGCCACGGCCCTGCGCTGGTGGTGACATCCGGCGGGTTGATATCAATGGCGATGGCACAGGCCATGGGGCTTGGCGTGCCGGCCATGTCGCGCATGGCGCTGGCGATCATGAACACATCAATGCACCGGCTGTTTCCGATCGGGGGCCATTGGTCACCGGTCCTTTTCAACGCCGTCCCCCACCTCGACACCCCCGAACGGCGCACCGCGCAAACCCACATCTGAAAGGTCAGGCCATGCTCAAGCTCTATTATGCCCCCGGCACGATTTCGATTGCCGTTGCGATCACTCTGGAGGAAGCGGGACTGCCCTATGAAACCGTCAAGGTCGATTTCAAATCAGCCCAGCAGAGATTGCCCGACTATCTGTCCATCAATGCCAAAGGCCGGGTCCCGGCGCTTATCTTGCAAGATGGCACCGTCCTGACCGAAACCGGCGCATTGCTCGAATACATCGCATCCATCAGCCCCGCGGCGCAACTCATCCCCGCCGATCCGACACTTGCAGCCCATATGCGCAGCGCCATGTTTTATCTGGCCTCAACCATGCATGTCGCCCATGCCCATAAAATGCGCGGCAGCAGATGGGCAACACAACAGTCCAGCTTTGACGACATGGCCGCATTGGTTCCCCAGACAATGGCCGCCTGCGCAACATATGTCGAAACGCACCTGCTGCGCGGCACCAGCGTCCTGACGCAGGGCTTCAGCATCGCCGATCCCTATCTTTTTGTGGTGTGCAACTGGCTTGAAGGCGACGGGGTCCACCTCAGCGACTATCCAAAAATCCAGAACTTCATGACAATGATGGAAACGCGCCAAAGCGTCAAAACCATCCGAGAAAAGGCCATGCTATGACACAAACCCATCTGTGGGTCCGCGCCGAACAACGCGACAATGAAACCCGCGTCGGCATCACCCCGAAAGGGGCCGCTGCCCTGATTGAACAAGGCTTCAAAGTCACCGTCGAGGCATCGGACACCCGTGTCATCCCGACCGACGCCTACGCGCAGGCGGGCTGCACCATTGCCCCCCAATTCAGCTGGCCCCAAGCGCCATCCGACGTCATTATCTTCGGCCTCAAAGAACTCCCCGCCGATGGCAGCCCCCTGCCACACCGGCACATCATGTTCGGCCACGCCTACAAAGGGCAATCCTCAGGCCGCATCCTTTTGGAGCGGTTCAAGGCGGGCGGCGGCACCTTGTATGACCTTGAATACCTTACGACCGATGCCGGCCGTCGCGTGGCGGCCTTTGGCTATTGGGCAGGCTTTGCGGGTGCGGCCGTGGCCGTCACATGCTGGGCGGCCCAAATGCGCGGTGAAACCGCCGCGCCGATCACGCCCTCGAAAAATGCAGATGCTCTGACGAACAAACTGCAAGAAGAACTTGCAACACTCGACACCGACCAGCTGGATGCGCTTGTGATTGGGGCCCTCGGCCGCGTCGGGACTGGGGCCGCAGACCTGTGTAAACGATTGGGCATACCGGTCACGGCGTGGGACATGGTCGAAACAGCCAGCGGCGGACCTTTCCCTGAAATTCTGGATCACACATTGTTCTTCAACTGCATCCTTGCTGGTCCAACCACCCCCGTTTTTGTTCCCAAAACGGCCATCAATGCCCCTCGAAAACTACGTGTGATCGGCGACATTGCCTGCGATCCAGACAGCGCGTTTAACCCTGTACCAATCTACACCGAAGCGACAACCTGGGGAAAACCCGCATTGCGTGTCCATGACGCACCGCCCCTTGAGGTGACTGCCATCGACAACCTGCCATCGATGCTCCCTCTAGAAAGCTCCGAAGACTACGCCTCGCAACTTCTTCCTACACTCCAAGCGCTTTTGCAAAACAGCATGGTATGGCAACGCGCCGAAGCCATCTTTGGCAAACACCTGTCTGAAATCTGACCGTCTTCTCTGGCTCTTAAATATCCCCGCCGGAGGCGGTCTTTGAGCCACCCCAAAAGGAAGATGCCTCCGGCGGGGATATTTAAGAGCCGGAGAAGCAGGGGCACCCGCCGAAAATGTAATGTCGTCGCAAGACGACACCTTTTAATTGGGCTGATTTAACCAAAAAGGCGGTAATATATTGCGTCGGGCAGGAACCGGGCCAACCTGAAGAACAGTGAAAAGACAAAGGGGAAGCTCTTTTTAAAGCTATCGCTGTTCATGTGGTCGAAAACTTCTTGCGCGGCCTCTTCCGGCTCCATCAGGAACGGCATTTTGAAGTCGTTCTTGTCGGTCAGTTGCGTCTTGATGAATCCGGGATTGATCACCTGAACCTGCACCCCGGTTTTGCGCAAATCTGCATACATGCATTCTGCCAAGGACATCGTGCCGGCTTTGGATGCCGTGTAACCGATAGATCTTGGCAAGCCGCGAAAGGCGGTCAGGCTTGACGTGATGACGATGTGCCCGGCGTCCTTTTTGACCATGTCCGGCACGGTTTCGCCCAGCACACGCACAAGGCCGGTCAGGTTCACGTCAATCATCGCCGTCGCGTGATCTGCGTTCCAGTCTTTTGCACCGAACGGCCAATAGACCCCGGCCAGATAGACGATGCCGTCGACATCGCCGATGTTTTCAACAGCGGAGCGGACACTTTCAATGTCTTGCACATCCATGGTTTGATAGCGTGCCTTGCCCGGCAATGCCGCGACCAATTCCACCAGTTTTTCTTCGGATCTGGCGGACACGATCACTTCGGCCCCGGCACGGCAGAGCTTGTAGGCCAATGCCTCGCCCAGGCCAGCGCTTGCGCCAACGAGCCAGTACCGTTTGCCTTGCCAGGATTTCATTTTGGATCCCTTTTCCGAATGGTCGCTACCAGTTCAGCGACCTTGATGCCGAACTTTCGAAACTGGCTGCGGTTGATCAAAGTCCCTTCGGAAGTCAGATAGATCCAATCCACGGTTTGCAACGTGTGCCCCCCCACTTCTTCGGGCAATTTGATGGGATAAAGCATCTGGATCGTGGCCCCTGAATGGTGCCCTTTTCCAACGCCTGGCACATCGGGCGCTGTCGCAGTGAAGGTGCCATCGGGCCCAAGCTTGATTGTCCAAACCCGGTCTTGCGTCGATTTGTCATCATAGACGAAATGTTCGTTGATCGTCGCGGTGTCGCCGTTCCATTCAACGTTAAAGTCGGCGACGAACGTGCTGGTCACGCGCCCCATCGGCCCGAAGATGACGCCTTCGCAAACCATTTCCCCGTCCAGATCCTTTTTCATATCCAGAACGTTGAAATCTTCGACATGATCCTCGGGGCGCTGCGACGGAAAGTCAGCCACCAGATGGCGCAGCAGCACAACCCCTGCAACCAACCCTGCCCCGATCAAGAATGAGAGAATATCCATTACGTCCTGTCCTTTTCAAGTCTGGTTCCAACCAGCAACGCAATAGCCAACAGCTTGAGCAGACAGGGCAGCCCCGCATATAGCCAGATTAACGTCGTGATCGCCGCAGGAGGGGGGATCGCCATGCCGCTTTCGAACCCCGACATTTGTAGTGTTGGAAGTAGCGTAACAGCTGCAAAGGCAAGTGTGAACTTCGAGACAAGTGACCAAAGTCCAAAACCTTCGGCAGCAGAGGGCGATATCACAGCCAAACGCGTGGCAAACATCGCAGGCAGCAGCGTCAGATCAGCGCCAAGTGCCGCGCCCGATCCGATGCACACCAGTGCAAACAGCCCCACATCCCCCACTCCAAGGAACAAGGCACCGCCAAAGGCACCGATTGCCAGTACCATCGCGCCAAGCAAGACCCGTTTTGCGCCGTATCGTTCTGCAAGCATTCCCCAAAACGGTGCAGCGGCGGCGGCAGACAGGAAAAACAGCAAAAGCAACGGGCCTTCCCAACCGGGGGCCTGCAATGCGCTTTCGACATAAAACAGGAACAGCGTCGATGACACCGCGACAGGGGCCGCGTTCAACAGCGCGATCAGCAAAAGCCGTCGCGCCACCCCGTCCCGCAGAATGGTGCCAAAACCCGTCGCGGCGGGCAGGCCGATGTTGCGCCATTCACCGCGCATCGCCAGAACCGAAGCCACCGCCAGCACAGCAAACCCGACGGCGAAACCGGCAAAGGGCGCGTTCAGCGCAACGCCCAACCCCACCGGTGCAACAGAGGCTACGCAAACCCCCAGCAGCGCACCGGTTTCCCGCCAGCGCGCCAGCGACAGATGCCCTGCGCCGGGCAGGGTCGCGGCTTTGGCCACGCCTTGGGCATAAAAGCAGATCGTCAGAAAGCTGAACGCCGAAAACACGCCCGTCAGGGTCAGGCCAAACCACACAAGGGGCGGCAGCAAGGGCGGGATTGCAAACAAGGCATACATCGACAGCGCCATCAGACCGCTGGCAAAACCAACAGCCAGACCGCGATGGTTTCGCAACCTTTCAGACAGCCGCCCCAGTAACGGGTCCTGCACCACATCCAGCAGGCGCAGACCGAATAAAACAGAGCCTAACGCGGCCAAAGACACTCCGTATTCATCCAAAAAGAACTTGGGCGCGTGGATATAGATCGGCAAGCCGGCAGACGCCAACAGGGCTGCAAACAAGGCGTAGGCAGGCAGGTTATTCGAAGCGGGCTTCATCCGCGCGACACGTCTTGCTTGGGCGGTTCCGGTCTGGGCCGATAACCGCCACCTTTCCACCACAGCTTGACCGCTTGCCAATGGATCAACGCGAGGACACGGCGCGCGCCAAAAGGTCTGCGCAGCAGGGACCACGCAATGCGCGCGTTGGTCAGCGGCCTGCGCTTGCCGGTCAGGGTCGCAATCAACCCGCCGTCCCTTTGGGTATAGTCGATCCAGATGCCGATACGATCCTCGCGGATATCAAACCGAAAATCATAGCTCCCCTCGACCGGCTGAAACGGGGACACGTGGAAAATCTTGGTCGCGTGCAGATGATCGTCGGGCTTGATCTCGGACAGGTCGGGATGGTGGCACAGATAGCTGTGGCGGTCGCCAAATGTATTCGACACTTCGGCAATCACCGTGATCAAGGTGCCGTCTGCCCTGCGGCACAGCCAAAAGCTGACCGGGTTGAACACATGCCCCAGTACACGCGGCTGCGCCATCAATTCGATTTTAGCGACACCTGTGATCTGATGTTGCGCCAATACATCGCGCACCCAGGCGGCACCGCGCCCCGCGCCTTTGTCGCCGCCATGATCAATGTCCTGCAAAGACGTCACGCCAGCGCGATTGCGCGCAAACAGCAGCGGGGTTTTCAGATCGGCTTCGGCATCGACCAGCACATAATCCACCGAATAGCGAAACGCATTTTCCACACTGCCCTTGCGCCCGTGATAGGTGACGCCCGCAATGTGATCGACGCTATTGGTCACTCTGCCGCCAAGGACACCTTTGCCTCGCCTCTGATCGCGCGCACGACATCGACAGCGCTGGAAAGCCCGTCTTCGTGGAAACCGTTTTTCATCCATGCCCCACAGAACCACGTGTTGTTCGTCCCGTTAAATCCGCGCACCTGTTCTTGGGCACCCAGGGCTTCCATATCATAAACCGGATGGCGCAGGGTCACCTGATCATAGATCAGTTCCTCGCGGATCGGGCGTTTGGTGTTCAGGGTCACGAAATGCAGATCATCCATCGGGATCGGTTGCAGCGAATTCATCCAATAGGTCAGGTCGATCCGGTCGGATTGCTGCCCCTTATCCTCGCAATAGACCCAGGATGCCCATGTCTTCCGGCGCTTTGGCATGATGCTGGTGTCGGCATGCAGCACAATATTATTCGGCTGGTATTTAACCGCGCCCAAAGCGGCCTGCTCCTGCGCGCTTGGGTCTGACAACATCGCCAGCGTGTCGTCGGAATGGGTGGCAAACACCACCTCGTCAAAGCGTTCCCAATCGGCACCGTTCGATTTCACTTCGACCCCGACGGCCGTGCGCCGCACCGACTGCACCGCAGCGCTTAGGCGGATATCGACCCCTTTGGCCGACAACGACGCGCCCAGACGGTTGACGTATTCCTGCGACCCGCCATTGACCGTGTACCATTGGTGCTGGCCCGTGTGGCTGAGCAGGGCGTGGTTTTCGAAAAAGTCGATCATCGAATAGGCCGGAAAATCCATGATCTTTTCCACCGGCGTCGACCAGATCGCGCCCGACAAAGGGGCAAGATAATATTTCCGGAAATATTCGCCCGCGCCCAGCTTCTCAAGAAAGCCCTCGATGGTCAGCGACCGGTCTTGAGCGATCTTGACGGCGGAGTTGTTGAACCGCAAAATATCGCTGAGCATCCGCAGGAATTTCGGGTTCGCCAGATTGCGGCGCTGCGCAAAGATCGAATCCATCGTCATCAGGGCATATTCCAACCGGCCGCCATCAATCGACGCGCCAAAGCTCATGTTGGATTTGATCACTGGCACGTCCAGTTCTTTGAACAAAGCGGCCAGATGCGGATAATTGGCATAGTTGAACACGATAAAACCGGTATCGACCGGCTGGTCGCCATTCTTGCCGGCCATTTTGGTACGAGCATGACCGCCAAGTCTTGCTTCTGTCTCGAAAATCGTAACGCGGTGATCGTCGGCCAGCATATGCGCGGCCCCCATCCCTGAAATCCCGGCACCGATAACGGCAATTTTACGTCGTCCGGTCATGAGGTCGGGCTGCGGCGGGTCGATGGCTTCAAACGGCATAAGAGGGCGGTGTCCAGTATGTTCAGGTATCGTGGATGTAATACGAATGAGGCACACGCCAAGAATTAATTTAGGTGCGTGGAAATATAATTAACCACCTGCCTGATGCCCCGCGTTAACCAGGGTCAGCGCGCGCTGTCGGGGGTTGGCTTGGTCAGGGGCACGACGGTTCTGTCCTGATCCGAAATCTCCTCGAAGTCGAAATTGTCCAGCCGCGCCGCGCGTTTTCCTGCGCGTTCCGCTGCGGTTCCCAGCCCTTCGAGGTCAGCACGCGCCTGCCCGAAATGGGTGTTCAACTTGCCCACGCGTTCCACCACGATCTCGACATCGCGGTGCAGCATCTTCAACGTCTTGCGAATGGCCCCCGCCTGTTCGCGCATCCGTGCGTCTTTCAGAATGGCCCGCATGGTGTTCAGCGTCGCCATGCAGGTGGTGGGGGATACGATCCACACCCGCGCGGCAAAGCCTTCGCGCACCAGTTCGGGGAAATTGGCGTGCAGTTCGGCATAGACCGCTTCCGAGGGCAGAAACATCAGCGCGCCATCTGCGGTTTCGCCTTCGATGATATACTTGTTGCTGATCGCGTTGATATGCGCCTTGACGGCGACGCGCATGGCACGGGCTGCGTCTTTAAGCTCGTAGTCCGACTTGGCCTTGCGCAGGGCCTCATAGGCTTCCAACGGGAATTTGCTGTCGATGACGATGGGCCCCGGCGGGTTTGGCAGATGGATCAGACAATCGGCGCGTTTGCCAGACGACAGGGTCGCCTGCATTGTATAGCTGTCGCTCGGCAGGGCCTTGGACACGATGTCATTCAGCTGGATTTCACCGAACGCGCCGCGCGTCTGTTTGTTGCTCAGGATATCTTGCAAGGACAGCACATCGCCGGACAGCTTGGTGATATTCTCCTGCGCCTTGTCGATCGCCGCCAGCCGTTCCTGAAGCTGCGTCAGGCTGGTCGTGGTTTGTTTTGACGACCCGTGCAAGGTGGCAGACATCCGTTCCTGCATCTCGGCCAGATTGCGGGCCGTGCGCGCGGCGTTTTCGGCCAGCCGGTCCTGCATCTGCTGCTGCACATGGGCCATCCGCGCCTCGATGCTTTGGATCATTTGCGCCTGTGCATTCGCTTGCGTATCCGACACGGTCTGCAAACCGCCGCGCAGCTGTTCCTGCCCCATGCCAAGCTGCTGCACATGGCCGCCCATAACCTGCATCTGCCGCGCAAGCGGTTCGGTCATCCGCGCCGATCTGCCCGCCGCGCGCACCGCCATGATCAACAGGATCAGGACCAACAGCACCAGCGCCGCAGCCCCAAGCACCATCAAGACACGCGGATCATTCAACGCATAGCTTTGCCCGTCGATCTGGATCATGTGCGCCCGAACAGCCGTTCAATATCGCTGAGCTTCAGTTCCACATAGGTGGGCCGCCCGTGGTTGCATTGGCCGGAGTGAGGCGTTGCCTCCATCTCGCGCAGCAGCGCGTTCATTTCTTCGCCGCGCATCCAGCGGCCAGACCGGATGGAGCCGTGACAGGCAACCCGGCTCAGGATCGCCTCGATCCGGGCCTGGACCGTGTTGGACTCATTCTGATCGGCAAGTTCGTCGAGGATATCCAAAATCATCGCCTTGGCATCCACGGTGCCTAAAATTGCAGGGGTTTCGCGCACCGCAATGGCGCTGCCGCCAAAGGGTTCAATTGTCAGGCCCAGTTTGGTCAGCTCATCCGCCACATCCAGCAGACGCGCGCAATCGGAGGCGGAAAGATCGACGATCTCGGGGATCAGCAATGCCTGCGCGGCAACCCCGTTTTCAGCCATCTGACGCTTGAGCTTTTCATAGACCAGCCGTTCATGCGCGGCGTGCTGGTCAACGATCACCATGCCCGTGGCGGTCTGCGCGATGATGTAATTCTCGTGCACCTGCCCGCGTGCGGTGCCCAACGGATAATCGGGGGCCTCTTGCGGGTCTTCGGTTACGGGCGCTGCGGGTGTTTCTACCCTGCCCCACATGCCGGCGGTTTCGGCAAAACCGGGGGCCTGCGCCTGATAGGCCACAGTCCGCGCGCCAAGCGAGGGGCGGTCCATCTGGTACACCCGCGCGCCGGTCTGTTCAGGCCGCATCGCGCCCAAGGTCGCATCTGCCACGGTGGTCGAGGCACGGTGCCCCGCATCTGCCAGCGCATGACGCAAGCCGGATACGATCAAGCCACGCGCAAGACCCGGATCACGAAACCGCACCTCTGATTTCGCGGGGTGCACGTTCACGTCGACCAAGGTCGGGTCGCAATCGAGGAACAGCGCAGCCGCCGGATGGCGGTCACGGCTGAGCAGATCAAAGTAAGCGCCCCGCAGTGCCCCAACGAGCAATTTGTCCCGCACCGGACGGCCATTCACGAACAGATACTGCGCCACGGCCGTGCCGCGCGAATAGGTCGGCAGCGCGGCAAAACCTGTCAGATGCAGCCCCTCGCGTTCGGCATCGATGGGCAGGGAATTATCCGCAAACTCGCGCCCTAACACTTGCGCCAAACGGCCATGAAGGGCGGCGAACATGTCGCCCTGTTCGGCCTCGGCACGAAAGACTTCGCGGCCCGGACCATCGCCCGACACGTCGCGCAGGGTAAAGCGCACAAAGGGTTCGGCCATGGCCAGACGTTTGATGATGTCGGCAATCGCCTGTGCCTCGGCGCGGTCCGTGCGCAGGAATTTCAGCCGCGCGGGCGTGGCGAAAAACAGATCGCGCAGGGTCACGACCGTACCACCATTCAGCGCGGCGGGCCGCACAGGGCCGGTTTTGCCGCCGTTCACGGTGATCTCGGCCCCGTCTTGGCCCGCGACGCGGCTGGTGATTGTCAGACGGCCCACGGCCCCCAGCGACGGCAACGCCTCGCCCCGGAAACCGAAGGTGTGAATGTTCAGCAAGTCAGAGCCGTCGATTTTCGAGGTGGCATGACGCGACAGGGCCAGCGTCAGATCGCCCGCCGCGATACCGCAGCCATCATCCGTGACGCGGATCAGGGTCTTGCCCCCGTCGGCATATTCAACGGTGATCTGGCGCGCATCGGCGTCGATGGCGTTCTCCACCAGTTCCTTGACGGCTGACGCTGGGCGTTCAACCACCTCGCCCGCAGCAATGCGGTTGATCGCGGTTTCATCAAGCTGCCGGATCACCGGAGCCATATCGCTTATATTGGGGTTCGGATGTGCCATAACGCTAGAGCTAGCATAGGCCCGCGCGATTCTGAAAGCCGCAATGGCAAGAGCCCTGGGTTAAAACCCACCCGACGATCCCGTTAATGGCGCGTTGCCGCTTGATACCACGCGACGATCTGCGCGCGTTCATCCGCACGCATGTAGCTGAGATTGGCTGGCGGCATCGCGTGGGTTACGCCCGCTTGCAAATATATCTGCTTGGCGGCTTTGGCGATCTGGTGTTCGGTTTCCAGCCGCACCCCTTTGGGGGCCCAAAGCAGACCGTCCCATGCGGGTTCAGCCGCGTGGCACATGCTGCACCGTCCCAAAACGATATCATGGACCTGATCAAACCCGTCAGCCTGGGTAAAGCGCAAGGACGGGCCTGTCGCCTCCTCCGGTTCAGCTACGCGGAACATCGGCGCAGTGGACAACCAGATGATCGTGATGAACAAAAGCGCCGTGGCCAGCCATGTCCAGGTCGGGTTGCCAGCGCGCGAATGTAGACTGTTAAAGTAATGGCGGATCGTCACGCCCATCAAAAACACCAGCGCCGCGATCAGCCAGTTCATCTCGGATGCGAAGGCCAGCGGGTAGTGGTTGGACAGCATCAGGAAAATCACCGGCAAGGTGAGATAGTTGTTATGCGTGCTGCGTTGCTTGGCGATCTTGCCGTATTTCGCATCCGGCGTGCGCCCCGCCTTGAGGTCCGCCACGACAATGCGCTGGTTCGGCATGATGATGAAAAACACATTGGCCGACATGATCGTCGCGGTAAACGCGCCCAGATGCAGCAGGGCCGCGCGGCCCGAAAAGACCGACGTGTAGAAATACGCCATCCCGACAAGGATCACATAGAGGCCGATCATCAGGCGCGTGTTGTCATCGCCGAATTTGCTTTTGCAGATCTGGTCGTAAACAATCCAGCCAAAGGCCAGCGACAGCATAGAAATGCCGACTGCTTGCCATGTCGCCAGATCGGCAACCGCAGGGTCCACAAGATAGAACTCGGCCCCAAGGTAATAGACGAGGATCAGCAGCGCGAAACCGGACAGCCATGTCGAATAGCTTTCCCATTTGAACCAGATCAGGTCGTCGGGCATTTGCGCCGGGGCCACGAGGTATTTTTGCACGTGGTAGAACCCGCCGCCGTGGACCTGCCATTCTTCACCATCGGCACCGGATTTCAAGTTTCGGTCACGGTGCAGGCCCAAATCAAGCGCGATGAAATAGAACGAAGACCCGATCCACGCGATGGCTGTGATCACATGCACCCAGCGGATGGCGAATTCGATCCACGCACCCATGGCGACCATATCATACATGTTGAAATCCTTGCTTTGGCGGTTGGAATGGGGCCGCCGGGGGCCCGCGCTGAGGGGTGCGCGGGATGCCTCCGGCGGGGATATTTGTAAGCCAGAGAAGCCGGGGGCCTTTCTGGCAGGAGATTATTCATGCGGCAGGCTGCCTTTGGAGCTGCCCGTCGCGTAGTGGATGCCGACCTTGATCGGTGCCAGACCGATCATCGTGACCAGTGGCGGCAGGGCAAAGCGGCAAGGCCGTCGACGCCCTTGCCTGCCACCAGCGGGATCATGATCGAGTTAGACGCGAAGGATGTGCCCTGTACGATGGGCAGGCCCGCGCCAACGGGGCCGAGCGTCAGCGTCTGCAACAAGGTCGCAACGCCCGCAAACAGCATCGACATCTGGATCAGATACAGCAGGTCGGAGAAATCAGGTGAGTTGAAACCAAAGCCGAAACCGGCAGCCCCTGCAACGATGATCGCAGGCGTCACATTCGACACAAACATCCCCAGAACCTGCTGGATAGCCAGCGGAATGGCGCGGCCAAGTGACGGGGCGTAATTTGGATCGCGCAGCTGTTCCGGCGTCCCTATAGCGTTACGTGTCATGTCTCTGTCCCTTGTTGGAAGTTGGCCGCTTTTTGGCGCGGTCCATATTTTTTCCTTAGGTCGTGATGACATAAGGCGGGTCGATCATGAATTCGTCAAGGTTTGCCGAAGCGCCGATCCGGTCGACCACCGCGAAAAGACCGGGCTCTGCCAGCGGGGTCAGGACACCGTGCCAAACACCGCGGTGCAAGTTGATGCCCTGATATGGCGCAGTCAGAAAGGCCCGGGGGGTGCCCGGACGGCCGCCATCATCGGGGGCGACAATGACCAGAAACGGGGCACCGGTCATGGGAATAAATGCTTGCGACCCTTCGGGGTGCCGCTCGATCAGGTTGAGCGTATAGGGCAGGCTGCGGGCCTGCGCGTTGAATATGCTGATCCCCGCGCGCCCGTCAGGCCCGAAATCAAGGGCTGCCAAATCGTGATGCCGCCCGCACAGCCCGGCGTTGATCATCTTGTCGGGGCTGCCGGACGCATCCAGAACATCGCCAAACGGGGCAAAGGCGTCCGCCGTCAGTGGTTCAGCCTTGATATCGCGGGTCATAGGGCAAGTGGCATGTGGCGGTTTACATCTTTGTAGAGCAGATAGCGGAACGGTTCGGTTCCCGTTGCCACACAGGCCTGCGGGCAAAAGGCACGCAACCACATGAAATCACCCGGCACCACCGGCACCCAGTCGCGGTTCAGCAGATAATCAGCGGTCCCTTGCAGCACGTATAACCCGTGTTCCATCACATGGGTTTCCGCAAATGGGATCACCCCGCCCGGCTGAAACGTCACGATGTTCACATGCATATCGTGGCGCAAATCCAGCGGGTCCATAAAGCGCTGCGTCGCCCATGCGCCGTCGGTATCCGGCATGGCGGTTTTCGGCACGTCGTCTTCGTGGGTGACCATGGCAGGCGGCGCTTGCAGACCTGCGGCGGGGACATAGCGCTTGCGTATCCAGTGAATGCCGCAAGGTACATCGGATGCGTTCCACAAGGTCCAGACAGCGGCAGGCGGCAGATAAACATAGGAACCGGGGACCAGATCATAGGCATCATGCCCGATGGTCAGGCGCGCCGTGCCGTGAGCGACAAACAGCACCGCTTGCGCCTCCGTATCCGGTTCGGGCGTGTCACTGCCGCCACCAGCCCCCAGCTCAAGCGCGTATTGCGCGAATGTCTCGGCAAATCCGCTGAGCGGGCGCGCCAGAACCCAGACACGGGTGTTCGACCAGCCGGGCAGAAAGCTGGTCACGATATCGCGCTGCACCGATGCGGGGATCACGGCATAGGCGTCTGTGAACACCGCTGTGCTGTCAGGGGATTGCGACTGGTCCGGCAACCCGCCGGGGGGAAAGGCATATGTCATAGCATGGTTTCCAATCGCAGACGTGCGATGCGTTCGACCTGCATGCAGGCGGTTTGAAATTCGGTTTGGCTATCATTCGATATCCGCGCTTCAAAGTGGCGCAGGATACCGTCCTTGTCGTGATCCTTGACCGCGATGATGAACGGAAAGCCGTGTTTGGCCATGTAAACCGCGTTCAGCTCGGTGAACTTGGCGCGTTCCGCATCCGTCAGCGCGTCCAGCCCGGCGCTGCCCTGTTCCGCCGTGCTTTCGGCCGTAAGCCGTTTGGCCGCCGCCAGCTTGCCTGCCAGATCAGGGTGTGCGGTCAGCACGCCCAATCGTTCACCGTGACTGGCCGATCTGAACATGCGCGCCAATGCGTTGTGAATGCCGGCAACGCAATTATGGGCGGGGCCGAGTTCAAGATCAAAGGCACGTTCCGCGATCCATGCCGAATGCTCAAACACGCCGCCGAATTTCTCGATAAAACTGGCGCGGGACATCTGGTCGATGCGCAGGGGATGCTTGGGCGGATGGGTCGCGCGCCAATGCTCAGCGATGTCGATGCGGCGCGGGGTCCAGACGCCCTCGAACCCTTTGATATAGTCGATGAACCGTTTCAGCGCCTGAACGCGGCCCGGGCGCCCCACGAGACGGCAATGCAAGCCGACCGACATCATCTTGGCCGCGCCAACGCAGCCTTCGGCATATAGCGCGTCAAATGTATCGCGCAGATAGGCATAAAACTGGTCGCCGGAATTGAAGCCCTGAGGCGTTGCAAACCGCATATCGTTGCAATCCAGCGTATAGGGAATAATCAGCTGATCCCCGTCCGACACCCGCATCCAATAGGGCAGATCGTCATCATAAGTGTCTGAGATATAGTCGAATACGCCTGTCTCGGCGGCCAGGGCGACGGTATTGATCGAACTGCGCCCGGTGTACCACCCCCGAGGGGCCGCACCCACAACTTCGGTGTGCAGACGGATCGCTTCGACGATGTCCGCGCTTTCGGTTTCGGCGTTGTGGTCCTTGTAGTCGATCCACTTGAGGCCGTGACTGGCAATTTCCCAATCGGCTTCTTTCATCGCCTCGACCTGCTGCGGCGACCGCGCCAAGGCGCTGGCGACACCGTAGACCGTTACCGGGATATTCGCGCCAGTAAACAAGCGGTGCAACCGCCAGAACCCCGCCCGCGCGCCATAGTCATAGATGGATTCCATGTTCCAGTGCCGCTGACCCGGCCAAGGGGCAGCACCAACGATCTCGGACAGGAATGCCTCTGAGGCGGCATCGCCGTGCAGGATGTTATTCTCGCCGCCTTCTTCGTAATTCACGACGAACTGAACCGCGATACGTGCGCCGCCCGGCCATTGCGCGTCAGGGGGCGTGGGGCCATAGCCCTGAAAGTCACGGGGGTAGCGGTTCATGGTCATGTCCTTTGATCAACGCCTGCAACAGTGCCTCGCCCAGCATATCAATTGCAACAATCCATCCCGCGAAAGTACAACAGGCCAACCTGTTTCTAAGGTCAGCCCGTTGCCAGATCCGCGCATCGTGGCCCTGCTCGCTTGTTATCCGGGAATTTTCGGGCGCTGGCCGATCTGAAACTTTTAAACCTGTCGGGGGAAAGTCGCGTAAAATTCAGACAGGGGCCGCTGCGCATACGCATGGTATGTTCAGTCCTGCCGGCCCCTGTCCTAAAGTCACCATTATTCATATGGTGTGCTCGAATTCTAAAAAATCTATCCCCGGCGTACATATGTCAGAGCTATGCGCATCGCTGGCAGGCGACACTTCTGATCACATGTGTCATCCATATAGGCCGAGGATGATTCGCGGGTCAAAGCAAAAACGAATCGGTTTACAATTTTTCCTGATTCGCGCGCGAACGACGGGCATTGACGCGGCACTTGCCGCCCGTATCCTGCACACCGAACGTCCAATGAAAGGCCGACATCATGGCTCATGGCTATCTCACCACTCATGTTCTGGACACAGCCCGCGGCCAGCCCGCCGGAGGGCTTGCAATCACCTTGTACCGGATGAACGGCGACACCCGTGTAAAGCTTGTGCAGATGGTGACCAATGCCGACGGCCGCACCGACACGCCCATTCTGCCCAAAGATCAGTTCACCACAGGCACATACGAGCTGGTCTTTGACGCGGGCGGCTATCTCGACGCCATCGGCACCCCGCCCGAAGCCCCCCGCTTTCTGGATCAAATCCCCCTGCGATTTGGCATTTCAGACCCCGATGCGCATTACCATGTCCCGCTTTTGCTGTCGCCCTTTGGCTATTCGACCTATCGCGGCAGCTGACACCGGCGTGACGTGGGGACGCTGTAGTTGCCAAAGAACCAACGCCCATGTCACTTTGCACATCTGATCAAACAGGAAACCGCCCATGTCCACACATGTGACAACCCAGACAGACATCGCGCAAAGCCAATTGCCCCAAGTGACAGAGCCTCGCAATCCGGGGATGCCGCTGGATATGGATTGGGTCAGATCGGTTCAGGTCAACACATCGGCAGTCGAGCGCCGTGCCGCAAGTTTGCCCGCCCGCCGGTCGGTCAAGAAAGATCACCAAGCCGCCTGGCTGCTGCGCGCCATCACCTGCATCGATCTGACGACATTGTCCGGCGATGACACCGCGCGGCGGGTCCACAGATTATGCGCGAAGGCCCGGCAACCCGTGGCCCCGCATTTGATGAAAGCCCTCGGGATGGAACCCGTCACGGTGGGCGCTGTCTGCGTCTATCACGAAATGATCGCACCGGCGAAAGCCGCCCTTGCAGGGACCAACATCCCGATCGCCGCCGTTTCAACGGGGTTTCCCGCCGGCCTGACCCCGCTTGAACTGCGCATAAAGGAAATCGAGATGAGCGTGGCCGCAGGGGCCGAAGAAATCGACATCGTCATCTCGCGCCGGCATGTTCTGTCAGGCGACTGGCAGGCGCTCTACGACGAAATGCGCGCCTTTCGGGCGGCTTGCGGCGACGCACATGTAAAGGCGATCCTGGCGACCGGTGAATTGGGCAGCCTGCGCAATGTCGCGCGTGCTTCCCTCATTTGCATGATGGCGGGCGCAGATTTCATCAAGACCTCAACCGGCAAGGAAACCGTGAATGCCACCTTGCCCGTCACCTTGGTGATGATCCGCGCCATCCGCGACTATTTCGACCGGACCGGAATCCGCATCGGCTATAAACCTGCGGGCGGGATTTCAAAGGCAAAAGACGCACTTACCTATCTGGCCATGATCAAGGAAGAACTGGGGGACCGCTGGCTGCGGCCCGACCTTTTCCGCTTTGGCGCGTCATCCCTGCTGGGGGATATCGAACGCCAGCTCGAGCATCACGTGACCGGCAGTTATTCCGCAAGCTATCGCCACGCCATCAGCTAAACCGGATGCAGCAGGCGTTGGATTTGAGTATTTATAAAAGGGTGAAGCCATGAGTGTTTCCGAAGTTTACGAGACCATGGACTATGGGGTGGCACCGGAATCTGCTGCGGATGCCTTGGCATGGTTGGTGGATCAGGGCAGCCGGTTTGGTCATTTCATTGACGGTGCATTTACCGAGCCGAGGGACGACTTTGAAAGCCGCGACCCTGCCAATGGCACTGTGCTGGCCAACCTGACGCAGGCTACACAAGCCGAAGTCGACATCGCCGTCAGCGCCGCCCGCAAAGCGCAGCCCAAGTGGGCCAAGCTGACAGGGCATGAACGCGCGCGGTATCTCTATGCGATTGCGCGGCTGCTGCAAAAGCACAGCCGTTTGTTCGCCGTGCTTGAAACCCTGGACAATGGCAAGCCGATCCGCGAGGCGCGCGATGTCGATATCCCCTTGGCGCAGCGGCATTTCTATTACCATGCGGGTATGGCGCAACTGATGGAAGGCGAGCTGCCTGATGCGCAGGCACTAGGTGTGTGCGGGCAGATCATTCCGTGGAATTTCCCCCTGCTGATGCTGGCCTGGAAGGTGGCTCCTGCCCTTGCCATGGGCAACACCGTGGTGCTGAAACCCGCCGAATACACATCACTGACCGCATTGATGTTTGCCGATATCTGCCAACAAGCGGGACTGCCCAAAGGGGTGGTGAACATCGTGACCGGCGATGGTGCTGTCGGCCAGATGATCGTGAATGCCGATGTGGACAAGATCGCCTTTACCGGTTCCACAGCAGTGGGTCGCCGCATCCGCGAGGAAACCGCAGGCAGCGGCAAGGCACTAACGCTCGAACTGGGGGGGAAATCCCCCTATATCGTGTTCGACGACGCCGATCTGGATTCAGCGGTCGAAGGGCTGGTGGATGCCATCTGGTTCAATCAGGGACAAGTCTGCTGTGCAGGATCGCGGCTGTTGGTACATGAACCCGTTGCCGATCGGTTCTATGCCAAACTGCGCGCCCGGATGGGCAAGCTGCGCGTTGGCAACCCTTTGGACAAATCAATTGATGTTGGTGCATTGGTGGACCCTGTGCAGGTGCAACGGGTCACCGATATGGTCGCCTCAAACAGCGCTGGCGATATGTTCACCGCAGGCGATATCCCGGACAGCGGCTGCTTTTATCCGCCCACACTGATCACCGGCCTGCACCCTGCCGACACATTGATGCAGGAGGAAATCTTTGGCCCCGTTCTGGTGGCGACAACCTTCCGCACGCCGGACGAAGCGGTCGCGATTGCGAACAACACACGCTACGGCCTTGCGGCGACCATCTGGTCTGAAAACATCAACCTTGCCCTTGATATCGCCCCCAAACTGGTGGCCGGCGTTGTCTGGATCAACGGGACCAACATGCTGGATGCTGCGGCCGGTTTCGGCGGCCTGCGCGAAAGCGGTTTCGGCCGTGAAGGGGGCTGGGAAGGTCTTGCCGCCTATACCAAACCGAAAGGCGATCCCAAGCCGCTCAAGACACCCGCGCCGATGACAGGGAAAAACAGCCCGGCAGACGGTATCGACCGCACCGCAAAGCTCTACATAGGAGGCAAACAGGCACGTCCCGACGGCGGGCAATCCGCCCCGATCTTTGGCAAGTCAGGCAGCCTTTTGGGCCATATCTCGCTGGCAGGCCGCAAAGATGTGCGCAACGCCGTCGAAGCCGCCCATGCGGCCAAAGGCTGGAGCAAGACAACTGGTCATCTTCGTGCGCAAATCCTCTATTATATTGCCGAAAATCTGGCGGCACGCGGTACCGAATTCGCAGGCAGACTGGATGCCATGCAAGGCGGCAAGTCCGGCGCAAAGGAAGTCGCAACCTCGATCGACCGCCTGTTCACCTATGCAGCCTGGGCCGACAAATACGACGGTCAGGTCCATGGCGTTCCCATACGCGGTGCAGCGTTTGCAATGAAAGAACCGGTTGGCGTCATTGGCGCAATCTGCCCGGACGATGCCCCCTTGCTCGGCCTGATCTCATGCATGGCCCCCGCCATCGCCATGGGCAATCGCGTCATTCTGGCCGCAAGCACACCCTTCCCGCTGTCCGCGACCGACTTTGTCCAAGTGCTGGAAACATCCGATGTCCCGGCAGGCGTGGTCAACATCCTGACCGGACCACATCCCGACCTTGCCGAAACGCTGGCCCGTCATATGGATGTCGATGCGGTCTGGAGCTTTGGTGCAGGCCCGCTAAGCCCGCTCATCGAAAAGGGGTCAGCCCAAAACCTCAAACGCACTTGGGTCAACAACGGCAACGCACGGGATTGGCACGGCAAAGACGGCCAGGGGCATGCGTTCCTTCAAGCTTCAACCGAAGTCAAAAACATCTGGATTCCTTACGGAGAATAGACCCTAATCTCTTCTCTGGCTCAAAAATATCCTCGCCGAAGGCACGCCGGACCCGCAGGGTCCGGCAAAACATCATGGGGCGCGCACGCGCCTCACTTCGATCACGGCCTAGTTGCCCGCGGTCGTTTCAAGGCCCTCAGGCTGGCCGACAACCACAAATGCCAACCCCTCCGGATCAAGCAACTCACCGGCAACCCGTTGCACATCTTCCAATGTGACCGCTTCGACCTTGTCGTTGCGCGTCGGGATATAGTCGATGGGAAGGTCCAGCATCTGCATCCCCACCAAAATGCTCGCGATGCGTTGGTTGCCGTCAAAGCGCAGCGGGTAGGAACCGGTGATATAGGTCTTGGCATCGTCCAGCTCTTGCTGGGTCACGCCCTTCTCTGCCATTTTGACCCATTCATCGCGGATCACGCTGATCGCTTCGCCGATACGGTCATTCGCCGAACTGACCGACCCCTGAAAGGTCTCGGCCAGATCCATCGGGACCAGATAGGAATAAACGCCATAGGTGAGCCCGCGCTTTTCGCGGACTTCATCCATCAGGCGGCTTTCAAATGATCCGCCGCCCAGAACCTGGTTCATCACTGTTGCCGCGAACCAGTCGTCGTCTTTCTGTTTAATCCCTTTTTGCGCAAAGATGGCCACGGATTGCGGTGTCGGGAAATCAACAACAGTCACACCGGATGGAATCCGGACTTCGGCCACCGCTGGCATTGCCGCGCCCTTTTCCGGCAATCCACCCAGCAAATCATCCAGCAAAAGCCCCAAGGCATCGGGTGTGATATCCCCAACGGCACCGATAAACACACGATCACGGGCCAGAACATCCGCATGGGCTGCAACCAGATCATCGCGGGTCAGCGCAGTCACGGTCTCGACCGAGCCGCTTAAGGATGACCCATAGGGGTGATCGCCATACAGCAAACCATCCATCGTCTTGCGCGCGATATCATCAGGGTCTTTTTCACTGGACCGAATGCCCGACAAAACCTGACCCCGGACACGGTCGATCGCCTCTGCGTCAAAGCGGGGGTTTTGTAGCGCTTCTTTCAACAATGCCACCGACGCATCCTGATTTTCGGTCAGAAACTGCGCCGACACAGCCAAGGCATCGTCGTCAACAGAGAACCGGAAACTGGATGCCAGCCCTTCCGCTGCACGTGCAAAGGCGCGCGCGTCCATTGCGCCGGCACCTTCTTCCAACAGCGCGGTCATCAGATTGATCGCACCGCGTTTATCCGGCCCTTCAAGGGACGCCCCGCCCCGAAACCGCACATCAAGTGCCACAAACGGAATGGAGGGTTCTTCGACCAGCCACGCCTTCAACCCGCCGGGCGAGGTGACTTCCTGAATGTTCACTTCGGCGCGCGCCGGAAGGGCGGCCATGACGGTCAGGACAAGCGCGTAAATCAGTCTCATTGGGTCACCTCTTCACGCATTAGCCAGCCTGTAACGGATGCCTCGCGGTTAAATACATCTTGGGCGGCTTGCATGATGTCATCAGGGGTCACCGCCTCCAGAACGTCCGGCCAGTCTTGCACGTCTTGAACGGACAGCCCGATGGCCAGCGCGCTGCCATAGCGGTTCGCAACACTGTCGGCGCTGTCACGCGAATAGATCTGTTCGGCGCGGACCTGCGCTTTGATCCGCTCCAGATGTCCGGCATCAACGCCGTCTTTCATAAAGCTGGCAATCGCGGCATCCATCGCGTCTTCGGCATCTTGCAACGTCACATCCGGGCGCGGCACGACAACCAGATTGAAGGTCGTATCGTCCAAAGTCTGCCCGTTGTAGAAAGCGCCGGAATAGGTTGCGACAGGCGCATCAAATTGCAGCTTTTCCGCCAGATAGGATGTTGTGCCACCGCCCAGAATTTCTGCCAGAATGGTCAAAGCCGCTGCGGTCTTTTGATCGCCCGGATCACGTTCCTGCGCCAGATAGGACCGGCTGACATATTCCTGCGCCACCCGCGGATCGCGAAACGTCATGCGTCGCTCTGCGGTTTGGGGTGGCTCTTGGGTACGCAACCGCGCAGGCAAATCGGGGTTGGCTGGGATCACACCGTAATATTGCTCGGCCAGGCGACGGACCTCGTCAGGTATGACATCGCCGGACACCACCAGGATCGCGTTATTGGGCGAATAGTACAGGCCATAGAAATCAAGCGCGTCTTGCAGATCAAGTTCGCGCATTTCATGCATCCAGCCAATCACGGGTGTGCCATAGCGGTGGTTGAGATACTGTGCCGCGCTCATTTGTTCGCGAAACAGCGAAGCAGGGTCATTTTCCGTGCGTTGATTGCGTTCCTCGATGATCACGTCACGTTCTGTCGCGATGTTTTCGGGGGTCAGGCGGATGTTTTTCATCCGGTCTGATTCCATCCGCATCATCAGTTCCAGCCGGTCTGCTGCGACCCGTTGGTAATACGCCGTGTAATCATAGCTGGTGAAGGCATTGTCCCGCCCCCCGTTTTTGGCAACCGTGGCTGAAAACTCACCCGATTCCATCTTGTCTGTCGCTTTGAACAGCAGATGCTCAAGGAAATGCGCAACACCGGATGACCCTTTAGGTTCATCCGCCGACCCTGCCCGATACCAGACCATTTGCTGAACGGATGGCGCACGGTGATCTTCGACGACCACGACCTCCATCCCGTTGTCCAAGGTGAAATGGGTGACAGCCTCGTTTTCGGCGGCGCTGGCAGATGCCACGGGCAGCAAAAGCGAAACAAAGGCGGCAAAGGCCGGTAATCTGAACATGGTTGGTCCTTTAAGCAGGGTCCGATGACACCTTACTTACGCCACCCCGCGGGGCGATCAAGGGACCTAACAGATTTGTAATCGTGGCGAGCCGGTTGGTCGGCGCGATACCGCAAGAAATCGATTAGTTTGACGGAGGGGCAGACGGCGTCCGCGCACCTGCACGACGCCAACGCGCCGCTTCGGCAGCCGCATCAAGGGACTGGCGTTTATAGGCCTGATTGTAGCGGTCCGTCGGGACGATCCTGAACTGGGTAAACCGCGCCTTGCGCTTGCGGAAAGCCGCATCGGTTTCAGCCAGTTCCTGCCGGATCGCAGGAGCCACACCAAAACGGCTTGCCTGTTGAACAAGCGCACCATCGCTGGCCGGAATGCCGCCACCGGTTGCTTCGGGGCGGCCACCGAAGGCCTGGATACCTTCGGCAATGGCGTTGCGGTCGGTCAGATTTGCCTGCCCCGGCGTTGGCACCGGCAAGCTCGTGTAATCTGCCGGTTCGGTCAGGGGCTTTACCGGCTGGATCATGAATTCATCAGGACCTTTGGCCGTTCCACGAATGTCACGCAGGCCATCGTTGGCGCAGCCAGCAAGTGCAAGCGAAATCAAAACAAGAGCGGCGACAAAGCGCATGACGGGTCTCCTACAGGCCTGTACATACCTAACGCAGGCAGGCGGTAAATGTCACTGACCTTTTTTCCCCGGCTTGTTCACCGGTTTTTTGGGGTCGGAAGTAAAGAATATCAAACCAATTGCCCCCGCAAAAATGAACACATCCGCGATGTTAAAGACAAAGGGATTGTTGATCCCACAGCAAGACATGTTCAGGAAATCAAGGACATATCCATACAGCAGTCGGTCCACGACATTTGCAAGCGCACCCCCGATCAGCAAACCGGCACTCACTTTGGCCCAATAGCCCATAGCATGCCGATAGGCCCAAACCAGAACCCCCACACAGATCGCGCAAGCCAATGCGATTAAAATCCACCGGCTTGCGTCCGCTCCGTCGCCGAAAAGGCCAAAATTGATCCCGCGATTTTCGCCGTAACGAAAATTGATCACCGGCGGAAGCACATCAATCGTGCGAATGCGGCTTAGCTCCATCGCGTGAATAACGATGTATTTGCTCAGCTGATCCAGAAAGAAGGCCACAAAACCGGCCCAGAAAATGATACGCATACCAAACCTTTTAAAACTACGCTGTCGAAGAACCTTAGTGACGGAAATGGCGCATCCCGGTAAAGACCATGGCAAGCCCGGCCTCGTCTGCTGCTGCAATCACTTCGTCATCGCGCATGGAACCCCCGGGCTGGATCAATGCTGTGGCACCCGCCTCTGCCGCTGTGATCAGACCGTCCGCAAAGGGAAAGAACGCATCCGACGCCACAACCGACCCTTGGGTCAGTGGTGCGGGCAGGCCCATGACTTCGGCCATGTCCTGCGCCTTGCGAGCGGCGATGCGCGTGCTGTCAACGCGGCTCATCTGGCCGGCACCGACGCCCACGGTTGCACCGTCTTTGACATAGATGATCGCGTTGGATTTGACGTGTTTGGCAACGGTCCATGCAAACATCATGTCCGCAAGTTCCTGATCCGAAGGCTGGCGCTTGGTCACGACCTTGAGGTCAGCCATGGTGATCCGGCCAATATCCTTGTCCTGCACAAGATAGCCGCCCGAAACCTGACGGAACGCCAATGCGGCCAACGTTGGATCGGCCAGACCGCTGGTGGTCAGCAGGCGCAGGTTCTTTTTCTTGGCAAAGATCGCTTTTGCGTCGTCGGTTGCACCGGGGGCAATCACAACTTCGGTAAAGATTTCGCTGATCGCTTCGGCGGTTTCGCCGTCCAATGTCTGGTTCAACGCGATGATACCGCCAAAGGCGGATGTCCGGTCACAGTCGAACGCACGCGAATAGGCATCAACCATCGACGTGCCACGCGCCACGCCGCAGGGGTTCGCGTGTTTGATGATCGCACAGGCAGGCCCTTGAGCGGGGTCAAATTCGCTGACCAGTTCATAGGCTGCATCGGTGTCGTTGATGTTGTTATAAGACAGTTCCTTGCCCTGATGCTGGGTTGCTGTGGCAACGCCGGGGCGGTTTGACCCGTCTGTGTAAAAGGCTGCCGATTGGTGCGGGTTTTCGCCATAACGCAGGGTCTGGGCCAAGGTGCCGCCAACAGTGCGACGCCGCGGTGTGCCGCCGACCTGTGCTGCCATCCATGTGCTCACGGCGGTGTCATAGGCCGCGGTGCGGGCATAGGACGTCTGTGCCAACCGCTGACGCAGGGCATAGGACGTCTGGCCGTTGTGATCGCCCAGTTCCTTGATCACCACGGCGTAATCTTCGACATCGACGATCACGTTCACAAAACCGTGGTTTTTCGCGGCAGAGCGGATCATCGCAGGGCCACCGATGTCGATGTTTTCGATCACTTCATCGTATTCGGCACCTTTGGCGACTGTTTCTTCGAACGGGTACAGATTGACGACCACCAGATCGATTGCGCCGATCCCGTGTTTGTCCATCGCGGCGACATGTTCGTCATTGTCGCGCAACGCCAGCAAACCGCCATGTACCACCGGGTGCAACGTCTTGACCCGACCGTCCATCATTTCGGGAAATCCGGTGACCTCGGACACGTCCTTTACGGCCAGACCGGCATCGCGCAAGGCTTTGGCGGTGCCACCGGTGCTCAGCAATTCGACCCCGTGGGATGCCAACGCCTGACCAAGCTCGACCAAACCGGTCTTGTCAGAAACAGAAAGTAGCGCGCGGGAGACGGGGTAAAGATCGGGCATAGTAAGGTTCCTTGGGTCAGTCTTGGTCATCATATGGATCGTCTTGAGACAGATCCCGCACGCCAATCGCAGTTTCCTGCGCTTTGGACAAGGACCACCTGACCCGCGTGGCATGTGTTGTGGCGCGTCCGGCCAGCAGAATCTGCAAGGATGCGCGCGGTCTCAGGCGGTTGCGCTCAAGGTAAACGCTTGGTTCCAAAGACAGTTTATGGATGCCATCATGACGGAAGACCCAGATCTCTCCGCTTTTTTGGGCCATCGAAATTGCCGCCCCGCCCAGATCCAGCGTCGCATCGACGTCAGGATGCAGATGAAAACGAATCTCGAACGGGATACCCCTGAGCTTGACCGCGTCCATTTCACGGTCGAACTGGCGCTTTTCGGACTCTTCCAGCGCCAGCAGCATATCCTCGCCTGCAACGGCGCGCCCGTCATGGGTTAATTCAATCGTGCGGGCATGGGTCAGCCCGAACCCCGCAACATAGCCGTTGTGACCGCCCTGAAACTTGGTGCCATCGCTCATTGCGCCGATTTCGACGGGGACGAATGTCGGGCCATCAATCAACGCTTCCTGTCCGGTGTGGCGATCAGGATCGGCCAGCCTCGCGCTGGAATATCCCCCCAGCGACAAAGTCGAATGGGACGGTGTCGCGCGCCCTGCCCTGCGCCATTCAGCCCCGAAAGACGCGCCAGACCCGCAGTTGACCACCAATGGCCGGCGGCCCGATGTCAATTCAAACGCAAGCGTGGAGGCATGGGCATTTACCGAATTCGCCCCAACCGGAGGCGCGCTTGCATCAATGATCACACTGGTGCGACCGGCAGAGAGACGTGCGTACCCCATCGACAGCCCGTCGGGTTGCCGCGTCTTGACCTTGGCGGTCGACAGCGCGTGATCCAGCCAGCCTTCGGCCCCGCGCCCGCCACCGTGGAACCGCGCCAAACCGCCGTCCGAGTGGCGCAAGGTGCGCAACGTCGGGGCAATCCGTTCGATGGCGGCCATATGCGCCTTGGGGGTGCCCCGCCCTGCATCGCTCAGCGCAGCCGCCGCCCATGTCAGCAAGGTAAAGACTTGCAGCAGTTCTTCGGGGTTTCGCGTGGGCAATCCGCCTTGCTCGTCGATCTGGGCATCGCATTCCCGCGCCAACGCCTTGATCGCGGGGTCTGCCAGAGCTTCCAGCCCCTCCAGCGAAAGGCCGGCATACACCAGCCCGGTCAACGCCTCGAAACGGGGCAGACCGGCGGCAGCGGCATGCCAACGGCGCGACAGGAAATGGGTCTGGCTTACCAAAGACCGGTAAAAAGCGTCGCTTTGTTCCTGCTCGGTGCCGCGCAAAACAAACAAGGCATGGTTGATCCAGCGGATCAAACGCCGCCCCGTCAAATCAGGCGTCCAGCCGATCCCGCGGCCCGTGCCGAACTGGTCAATCCAGCCCCAAAGCCATCGTTGCGCCGTTTCGCGGGCTTTCAGATCACCGACAGCCGCCAGATCATCCAACCACGCAAAACCGTGCAATTCTTGTGCGAATTCCTGATCGGGTGTCGCGACATCCCACAGGGTTTCAGCTTCGGGCGCTTCGATCAACGTACCTGAAAACAGCAGGTTCCCTGCAATCAACTGCCTGCCGCGCGCAAATGATCCGATCGTGCGCGGTTCCGGCGATGAAACAAACCCTTTGGCTTGCGCACGGGTCTTGGCGGCCGCGCGCGCGTGCCAACGGTTCAGGAAACGCGTCTTTCGCGCGTGAAAACTGGTACTGATCATGCTGCTGCCCTTGTACGCTCTGGTGGCGTTTGGGAAACTATACGCACAGAATGTCCCTAAGTCACCGCATTTTGACCGGTCGTTTTTGGCATTGATCGATTCCGTTTCACCCTATCAGGCTGCCTTGCGCAAACAAACGATATAAAAACCGTCCATCCCGCCACGGTCTGCCCAATAATCAGGCCGCAACCGCAACCCGCCTTCGGAACTTATCCACGCAGGATCAATGCCTTCGATATCAAGGGCCGTGCGGTCGACAGACATATCCGGATGCCGCTCCAGCGCCTCGTCGACCTGCACCTCGCCCTCGTCAGGAAGCAGCGAACAGGTGCAAAACACCAAACGCCCGCCGGGGTTCAACAAGGACCACGCATGATCAATCATCTCGGATTGCAATTCGATCAGCTCGCCAAATTCGGAGCCGTCCTTGGCATGGGGCAAATCCGGATGGCGGCGAATCGTTCCTGTGGCCGAACACGGCGCGTCCAGCAGGATCGCATCGAACTGACCTTCAAACTTGCGCGCATCAACGACGACGACCTTTGCCGGCAGATGAACACGGGCTAGGTTTTCGCGAACCCGCTGCATGCGCGGTTTAGAACTGTCGACAGCCGTGACTTGCGCCCCTGCTGCGGCCAGTTGCATCGTTTTGCCGCCGGGCGCGGCACATAAATCCAGCACAGCCTCGCCTTTTTGAGGGGCCAGTATTTTGACGGGCAAGGCAGCGGCGGCATCCTGCACCCACCAGTCGCCTTCGGCAAAGCCGGGCATCGCCGTCACCTGCCCTGCGTCCATGACGCGCACCGATCCGGTCGGCAAAACCACGCCACCCACAGCCTCGGCCAAGGCCTCGGGGTCTTTTTTGGCGGTCAGGTCAAGCGGCGCACCGGCGAAATGGGCAGCCTCGATACCTGCGATGGCTTCCGCCCCCCAGGCTTCGGTCAGCGGGCCGCGCAGCCATTTGGGCAAACGGGGGGATCGCAGCGCGTCCCACGCCTCTGGCCCTTCGGTCGCGATCTTGCGCAGCACCGCGTTGGTCAGCCCCTTGAGGTGCCCCAGTTTTTTGTGGCTTCCGACCAGTTCGACCATCGCGTTCACGACGCCATGCGCGGCCCCGCCCTGGCAAAGCTCGACCGTGCCCACCCGCAATGCGTTGCGCACCGTCAGCGGGGGATATTTCGAAAGGTGCTTTTGCAAGAGCCGGTCCGCGCGTTCCATGCCGCGCAACGTGTCCAGCGCAAGCCGCTGTGCGCGGGCGCGGTCATCGGGGGGCAGCTTGTCCAGGGCACCGGATGCCAGAAGTTCGGACATCAGGCTTTCTTCCTCCAGAATCATATCGAGAAGATAAACCGCACTTCTGCGGGCCTGAACGCCGGTATCTGACATGCGAAACGCTTTCTTGCTTGGATCGCTCGGGTTGTCTGAGCGCATCTACGGCGTATATCAAGGGGGCCGTAGCCTCAAGAGGATGAGATGATGACCGACGCAGGCCCAAAACCGATGCCAAGCCCGCCCCATGATCCCCAGCCGATGCCGGAGCCGGGCCCCGATCTGCCACCCGAGCCAATGCCCGGGCCCAATCCCATGATCTCGCCAGACCTGCCGCCGGCCGCCCAGCGCGCCTTGGCCGAAGCCGCGGAGCGCCGCAAAAAAGCGCAAGAGCTGGAATTGCCACCCGAACTGGGCGGCAGGGACGGGCCAGAGCCTGTCCGCTATGGCGATTGGGAGAAAAAAGGAATCGCTGTCGATTTTTGAACGACAGCGGTTTGACGCGGCAGAATTTTTCGAAAATTCTGGTCCGGTTTTTCGAAAAACCGGTGCTGCCGTCAACGTAATGTGAAATCGGCGGATTGTCCGGTGCCCTTGTCAGAGGTGAACCGTATCTTCCCCCCGTTCAGGCTGACCTCCTGGCAATTATGCCCCAGATCACCGCCACCCCACACCAGATCGCGGCAAAAATACCCGTCTTTCCAGGTCCATTTACCCGAGACGGGCCAAACAGCGCCCTTCCCTGAAATGCCCCCTGCCGGTGTCACATTGAGCTCGACCATCGGTCGCTTTAATGTTTTTCCAGCCACTGCAGATACAAAATCAGCCTGGGTTTCAAGCTTTTGAAAGTCAGCCTTGGCGGCCGTCGCAAGCACAACGATACTTGCGCAGGCGAGTACTAGAACGTCTCTCATAAAGGGCTCCTGCGTGGTTGCTTACCAACACATACGCAGGAACCGTTAAGATAGTTTCATCTCACCCGTAAAAAATAACGATGCCGGTCAGTCATTCAGCCCCAGCACATCAAGCATGTCATATTGCCCGGGCATCTTACCCTGCCCCCAAAGCGCTGCTTTGATCGCCCCGCGCGCGAATACAGCCCGGTCCGAGGCAACGTGCCTGAGGATGATCCGTTCACCTGCCGCAGCGAAGAGAACGTCATGTTCGCCAACAATGTCGCCGCCCCGGATCGCAGTAAAACCGATATCGCCACGTCGCCGCGCGCCTGTCATGCCGTCACGGCCCCGGTCGGATACATCCGCAAGCGACACACCTCGCCCCTCTGCCGCCGCTTCGCCCAGCATCAAGGCCGTGCCCGAGGGCGCATCCACCTTCTGGTTGTGATGTGCCTCGATGATTTCGATGTCGAAATCCTCGTCCAGCGCGGCGGCCACACGTTTTGTAAGTTGGGTCAGCAGGTTCACCCCAAGGCTCATGTTGCCGGCGCGCACGATCACAGCATGGCGCGATGCAGGTTCAAGCTGCGCGATCTCTGCCTCGGTCATGCCGGTCGTGCCGATGACATGAACGGCACGGGCTTGTGCTGCAATCGCTGCAAATTCCAGCGTGGCTTGCGGCGCGGTAAAGTCGATGACCGCCTGCGCAGGGGCAATCGCCTCGAGCGGATCATCGGTTACGATCACCCCCAAAGCTGCGCCGCCCATGGCGACGCCGACATCCTGACCGACCCAAGGATGCCCCGCGCGTTCAACCGCGCCCACCAACCGCACCCGGTCATTGGCAGAAACCTGCCCAATCAACATCTGACCCATCCGGCCCGAAGCCCCTGTAATCGCTATGCCTGGTGTATCGCTCATGCTGTGCTCCCTTTTTCATACTTGGTTTAGCGCGTGGCGACCTGCTTGGCAAAACCTCAGCAACCCCTTAGATGAAGCATATGGCAAAGAACAAGACTCACGAGGGCTCGGGCCCCACTCAACGGCAACTCCGCGTCGGCGAAACCATTCGCCGCGCCTTGTCTGATGTATTGGCGCGTGGCGATGTCCACGACCCAGAACTCAACCGGCTATCGATTACCGTGGGCGAGGTGCGGGCATCGTCCGACCTAAAGATCGCCACCGCTTACGTTTTGCCTTTGGGCGGCGAAGGGCGCGAGGACGTGTTGAAGCTGCTGGCCCGCAACAAGGGTGAATTGCGGCGTCAGCTGTCCAAGAGACTGGTGCTGAAATTTGCGCCCGATCTGCGGTTTCAACTGGATGAGACCTTTGACCGGATGGACGAGACCCGGCGCATGTTGGCCCAGGATGTGGTGCGCCGTGATGCCGAAGCCCCTGATGAAGCGCCGGATTCGGACCCCGACGCGTCGTGACACGTTTGCTGGCCCTCGCCCTGCTGCTTGGAGCCGCGGCCGGTCAAGCTGCTGCAGAAAACTGCCGGGACGAAAACTATCAGGGCAACAGCTATAGTGTTTGCGAAGTTGATCTGAGCACCGACACGCTTGGGCTTTTTCTTTATGATGCAGACGGCACCCCCTATGGGTATTTCAACACCTTGGACAAGGCGTTGAATGAGGACGGAAAAACGCTTGGCTTTGCGATGAACGCAGGCATGTATCACGATGACCGCACACCGGTCGGGTACTATCTGGAAGACGGAAAAGAGCTGCAACGTGTGATCAGCAGCGCCGGGCCGGGCAATTTCGGGCTGCTTCCCAACGGGGTTCTTTGCCTAGGGGACGCCCGCGCGGACGTGATCGAAACCAAACGGTTCATCCGCGACGCCCCGGGGTGCAAGAGCGCGACCCAATCCGGCCCGATGCTGGTCATCGATGGCAAGCTGCACCCGAAGTTTCTGAAAGACGGCACATCGCGTTATATCCGTAATGGGGTAGGGACCAGCGCGGATGGCAAATCGGCCTATTTCGCCATCTCGAACGGGGTGGTGAATTTCTATGACTTCGGCGTGTTCTTTCGCGATCATCTGAAGCTGCCAAATGCGCTTTATTTTGATGGCAATATTTCACGGATGCGTGCGCCTGATCTGGGCCGCAACGATCTGGGGTTCAGCCCGCTGGGCCCCATCATTGGCGTGGTATCAGACGATTAGGCGTTGAAAAGAAGAGTTTTTATGCCTTCGGCGAGGATTTTTTTCCATTTGGAATAAGTCGGTCTGGGCAATTGCGTCTGTATTTTGATAGGACGCAGCCAACAAAGATAGGGTTCAAGACATGGCGCGCAGACGCAAGGGACGGGATATTTCAGGTTGGCTGGTGGTGGATAAACCTGCCGGGCCGACCTCGACTACCGTGGTAAATAAAGTGCGTTGGGCGCTGAATGCCAATAAGGCGGGCCATGCGGGAACGCTTGATCCTGATGCCACCGGCGTACTTGCGATTGCACTGGGTGAGGCGACAAAAACCGTCCCCTATATTACAGACGCGCTGAAGGCATATGAGTTTACCGTGCGCCTTGGCGTTTCGACAAACACTGACGACGCTGAAGGCACGGTATTGGAGACCAGTGACCTGCGTCCGGATGATGCGGCGATCAAGGCGGCTTTGTCAGGTTTCATTGGTGATATCGAGCAGGTTCCGCCGCAGTTTTCAGCTGTGAAGGTTGACGGGCAACGTGCCTATAAGCTGGCCCGTGAAGGCGAGACCATGGAACTGGCCGCGCGGCCTTTGTGGGTGGAAAGCCTGTTGTTGATTGATCGCCCCGACGCGGATCACGTGACCTTGGAAATGGTCTGTGGCAAGGGCGGGTATGTGCGGTCGATCGCGCGTGATCTGGGGCAGGCATTGGGGTGTCTGGGCCATGTGCGCGAACTGCGCCGCATCTGGTCCGGCCCGTTCGAGGCCAGCGATGGTCTTACCATGGAGCAGATCGAAGAGATGGCGCGCACCGATGCTTTGGACGCCCATCTTTTGCCCCTTGAGAAGGGTTTGGAGGATTTGCCGGAGGTCAAAGCGACGGCGGAAGGGGCCGTGCGCTTGCGCAATGGGAACCCTGGCATGGTGATCGCCCATGACGTTGAATATGGCGACGAGGTCTGGGCATCCTATGAGGGGCGCGCCGTGGCGGTTGGTCGTTTCAAGGCGGGCGAATTGCATCCATCACGCGTTTTCAATCATCCTCAAGACGCGTGATCACCCGATATCATACCAAAGGCGACGCGGTGTCGGCGGCTGTTTATTCGGACTGTGAACGGTACCGCTACAGTCTGACCAGAGTGTGGGACAGGGCGGGGCCCAAGGTCTTGTTCGTGATGCTGAACCCGTCCAAAGCGACTGAAGTGCAAAATGACCCCACGGTAGAGCGCTGCGAACGCCGGGCGCGCGCGTTGAGATTCGGGGCGTTTCAGGTGGCTAATATTTTTGCATGGCGCGAAACCAGCCCCCAGTTGATGCGCAAGGCCATAGACCCCGTGGGCCCCGACAATGACCAGGTGCTGCTGCAAGGGGCGGCATGGGCTGATACCGTGATTGCCGCATGGGGGACGCATGGCGCGCATTTGGGTCGCGGTTCGGCTGTGGAATTGTTACTTAGAAAACAGCGGGTTAAGATGTTCCATCTTGGCCTGTCAAAAGCGGGCCACCCAAAGCACCCTTTGTATATCTCCTATGCCCAAGAACCGCTTGCCTGGCCCGATTAGGGAGCGGTTAACCGCTATCTGTATATGCTTTTGACCAACGCATAAGAGTATGGGCACTCTTATGAAGGGTGACGCGTCTTGTGCGGGTCAGTGAAGTTGGAATTCTGTGATGTTGTTCTTGGCCGGTTTAATGGGATTGATGGCGGTGGGGGCGGTTGCCTTTGTCGATATCGGCGTTGGGGACGACGACGACGATACCTTTCCTGACGACCTGCCCCCCACAAATGGCCAGACCATTTCGGGAACCAGTCAGGCAGACATCCTGACAGGGGGCGAAAACAACGATCAGATTGGCGGATATGACGGTGCAGATCTGATCAGCGGCCAGGGCGGCAATGACTATGCCCAGGGCGATGCCGGAAACGACACGGTGAGTGGCGGGGCTGGCAATGATGACCTGCACGGCAACGACGGCAACGACCTGATTGAAGGCGGTGCCGACGACGACAGCCTAACCGGCCACAACGACAATGATGTGCTGCGCGGTGGTTTCGGAAATGATTCGCTCAACGGGTCTGCGGGCGATGACGCGCTGTTTGGCGACGACGGCGATGATGCGCTGTTGGGCGGATTGGGCAATGACATCTTGGCCGGCGGGCGCGGTTCGGATGCATTGTTTGGCGGCTGGGGTAACGACCTGATTGTCGGGGTCGAAGACGACCCTGATGTTGCGGGCATCTTGGACGAGGATGAAGCTGACTTTCTGAATGGCGGCGATGGCGACGATACGATTGTGGCAGGTCAGAATGATGTGGTTACAGCGGGTGGCGGGGCCGACAATATCATTCTGGGGAATTGGATCACCGATGGAAACGCCGCAGTGATCGAAGATTTTGAAGCCGAAGATGACAGTTTGTTGCTGGTGTGGGACGATAGCCAGGCTGAAGATGAAGCGCCCGAGGTTTCTGTCGATCCCGATCCGGAAAACCCCGACCAGACGCTGGTGCGCATGAACGGGGTGATTGTTGCCTCTGTAAAAAGCGCGGATGTGTTGACTGTTGCCGATGTGTCGATCATCCCGCTTAGTTCTGCGATCGCGGCGGGTCTGGCCCTGACATGAGAACCCTTTCTCATCCGGTCCGGACCACGGGGCCCAGCGCAACCGGCAACTCAATAAAGTCTTTGCCAACTGCCCGAAACTTTCCTATACGCGCCCATCGCCCGCTGATTCAAAACAGGGGGTGATGCTCCATGGGCCTGTGCTGGACGACATCCCGGCCTGCGCCATCACTTTAACCTTTTGAAAAGGAGACCCCGATGTCGATTACGCTAGAAGAAAAAGCACGCGTCATGAAAGAATTCGCAACCAAAGAAGGCGATACAGGTTCGCCCGAAGTTCAGGTTGCCATTCTGTCCTCGCGCATCGCAACGCTGACCGAGCACTTCAAAACCCACAAGAAAGACAACCACGGTCGCCGTGGCCTTTTGAAAATGGTTGCGACACGCCGGAAGCTTTTGGACTATGTTAAAGGCAAAGATGACGCTCGTTATCAGGACCTTATCAAACGTCTTGGCCTGCGTCGCTAAGCTAACAAAAGATCATACATCGGTCATTGCGACCCGTGACATGATTTAACCGCGCCCCATCGGGACGCGGTTTTTTTATGCCACCAAATCTCGTGGATGACGCGGGGGCCGCGCCTCAGCCCTGCTCTTCCTGACACTCGATCGCCGCCTCAAGCGCCTGATAGCTTCCGGTAAGGTCGATCGACATGACCTGCCCCACTTCGGTATAAAGCGTCATGGTTTGTTTTAGGGCGATGTCGAACAAGAAGTCTTCTTCGTCAAACATGATGTCGGCCCCCGGCACATCATTAAGGTACATGCCTTTGGCATCGGCCTCGTATTCCTGCCCGTCCAGATCGAACAGAACAGGATACATCGCACCCTCTTCGATATCGCCCCATGCGTCATTGAAGGCCGTGACATAGCCCATGCCCTCATTCCGATCAAAGCCGATGCGAACAACCGAACCGTCGGTAAATTGCGATTGGATCAGGCATCCATCCCCCAGTGTCGGGTCAATCATCACGTCCCAATATTCAGACGCGCCCCACTGCTCCAACTCTTGAGCCACAACCGGCGTGGCACATACCGCACCAACAGCTACTATTCGCGCAATAGACTTTAACATCGCATTTTCCTTTTCATTAATTTTCTCACTGTCATCTAAACAGAAGCAAACCTGCACCTCTTATCCGGTCAGCCTTGCAAGACAACCTGGCAGAAGTCACGCAGAATGAAACCTGACCATCATTCGATCTAACGCATGCATTGCGTTGTTGGGCCGCCAAACCGGCTGCTCCAGCAGTTCGATCCGGTCGACTTTCTGCGCGAGGGTCGTCAGCACTGCCTCCATCTCGGCGCGGGCGATATTTTGACCAACGCAGCCATGCACCCCCACACCAAAGGCCAGATGCCCGGCAGGTTTGCGGTTAATGCGGAACTCTTGCGGGCTATCCCATTTGTCGGGGTCCATATTCGCCGATCCCAAGACGCATAAAACCTTGCTGTGTTCGGCAATATCGACGCCTGACACCTGCGTATCCGCCTTGGCTGTGCGGCAAAAGGTATGGACCGGCGACGTATAGCGCAGCACTTCTTCAAAACAGGGGCGGGCCAGCGACGGGTCGGCTTTCAGCTTTTCAAACTCGGCCGGATGCTGCGCAAGGCAGACCAACGCATTGCCGATGCTCGACACTGTCGTGTCCACCCCCGCCGACAGAAACGACCGCACCAGCAGACCTGCTTCGTCATGGGTTATATCGCCGGCGTCGGCGGCGGCATAGAGGATGCCGCCCATGCCATCGCCGGTCAGCCTGTCGCGCGCGCAAGCCGCGTTGATCCACGGAATAATCTCGGCGGCTTTGACCATCGTCGCCTTGCGAATGTCGTTGTCAGGCCCCAGCGAATTGAAAACCATCGCGCCGTAATCCACCAGATGCCGTTTGTTCACATCGGTCATGCCAACCGCTTTGGGAAACACATTTGTCGGAAAGACTTCGGCGAAATCGCCCACCGCGTCGAAACCGTCGCGCGTCAGCAGATCGTTGATCAGACGTGCTGCCTCGTCAAAGAACATCTGTTTATAGCCCGCAGCAACCTTGGGCGACATCGCGCGGATCATCACCTTGCGCACGGCCGTGTGTTCGGGCGGGTCGACCTCCAGGATGATGGAATTGGGCCGCCAGCTCTGACCATGGGCGAAATCGTCCAACCCCACACCGCGTGAAGATACGAACCGCTCCCAATCCGAGAAAATCTCTTTTGTTTCATGGTAACGCCCGACGGCCAGAACGGAATATTTGGGAATATACACAACAGGCCCCTTGGCGCGCAGTTCCGCATAATACGGTTCCGGATCGCGCAAGATCTCGACCGAATAGGGGTCAACATCCCAAACCGGAACGCCCTTGGGCGGAGAAATCGCCACATGCCCTGCAATCATCTCCATTTTGCGGTCCTCCCAAACCCGACAGGCTTGCCTGCCTGTCCCCATCAAAGGCCAAGCCCCCCTGTTGAGCAAGGAGTTTCACAAAACGCTGCGTCAACGCTTCTCTTCCCATCGCACGCAAACTCCTGTATGGCCGCACAATCTGAAAGCCGGCGCCCGGACTCCAGCGCCCGACAAAGAAGATACCGGAGTCAGGGGGAATATGCCCCCTACGCAAATGGCCCAACGCGGGCCGAAACAGGAAACGTAGATGTTTAATGTAACGACAAAATCCATGCAGTGGGGCGAAGAAACGCTTACACTGGAAACAGGCAAAGTGGCCCGTCAGGCAGACGGTTCGGTTATCGCGACACTGGGCGAAACCAGCGTCATGGCCAACGTCACTTTTGCACGTCAGCAAAAGCCCGGTCAGGACTTTTTCCCGCTGACCGTTCACTACCAAGAGAAATACTATGCCGCCGGTAAAGTACCGGGTGGCTTTTTCAAGCGTGAGGCCCGCCCCACCGAGAAAGAAACACTGACAGCCCGTCTGATCGACCGTCCGATCCGCCCGCTGTTCGTACCCGGCTTCAAAAACGAAGTTCTGGTGATGTGTACCGTTCTGAGCCACGATCTGGTGAACGACCCCGATATGGTCGCGATGATCGCCGCATCCGCTGCGCTGACCATTTCCGGCGCGCCGTTCCGTGGCCCGATTGCCGCGTGCCGCGTTGGTTTTGAAGGTGGCGAATACGTCCTGAACCCGACCGTTGACGACATGCAGGACCTGCGCCTGAAGCCCGAACAGCGTCTGGATCTGGTTGTTGCCGGTACCAAAGAAGCCGTGATGATGGTTGAATCCGAAGCCTACGAGCTGTCGGAAGAAGAAATGCTGGGCGCGGTTAAATTCGCCCACGAGCAGATCCAGCCTGTTATCGACCTGATCATTGATCTGGCCGAAGACACCGCGAAAGAGCCGTTTGATTTCCAGCCTGTTGACTATTCGGACCTGTCCGCTGCCGTCAAAGCCGCTGGCGAAGACGCAATGCGCGCCGCCTTTGCAATCGCTGACAAGCAAGAGCGCACCGCCGCTGTTGCAGCCGCACGCGAGACCATCAAAGCAGCCCTGACCGACGAGCAAAAAGAAGATGCGAACCTTGGTTCCGCTTTGAAAAAGCTTGAAGCGTCGATCCTGCGCGGTGACGTTGTTAAGACAGGCACACGCATCGACGGTCGCAAGACTGACGAAATCCGTGAAATCGTATCCGAGACAGGCATCCTGTCGCGCACCCACGGTTCGGCCTTGTTCACACGTGGCGAAACCCAGGGTCTGGTTGTGACCACATTGGGCACCGGCGACGACGAGCAGTTCATTGATGCGCTGCACGGCAACTTCAAATCCAACTTCCTGCTGCACTACAACTTCCCTCCCTACTCGGTTGGTGAAGTTGGTCGCGTTTCCGGCCCTGGCCGTCGCGAAATCGGTCACGGCAAGCTGGCTTGGCGTGCGTTGCAGGCGGTTCTACCGGCTTCCACCGACTTCCCCTACACCATCCGCGTTGTGTCCGAGATCACTGAATCGAACGGCTCTTCCTCGATGGCGTCGGTTTGTGGTGGTTCCTTGTCCATGATGGACGCAGGCGTACCATTGAAAGCGCCAGTCGCTGGTGTGGCCATGGGTCTGATCCTGGAAGAAGACGGTTCCTATGCAATCCTGTCCGACATCCTGGGTGACGAAGACCACCTTGGCGACATGGACTTTAAAGTGGCCGGTACCGAAGCAGGTATCACGTCGCTGCAAATGGACATCAAGATCGCCGGCATCACGCCAGAGATCATGGAAAAAGCCTTGGCCCAAGCCAAAGCCGGCCGCGTTCACATCCTTGGTGAAATGAACAAAGCACTGTCCGGCGCGGGTGAATTCTCGGTTCACGCACCACGCATCGAAACGATGCAGATCCCAACCGACAAGATCCGTGAAGTTATCGGTTCCGGCGGTAAAGTGATCCGTGAAATCGTTGAAGTGTCCGGTGCCAAGGTCGACATCAACGACGAAGGCATCATCAAGATCGCATCGCCAAACGGCGAGTCGATCAAGAAAGCCTATGACATGATCTGGTCCATCGTGGCCGAGCCTGAAGAAGGTGCGGTTTACACCGGTACCGTCGTCAAGATCGTTGATTTCGGTGCATTCGTGAACTTCTTTGGCAAGCGCGACGGTCTGGTCCACGTGTCCCAGATCGAAAACCGCCGCCTGAACCACCCTTCGGATGTTCTGAAGGAAGGTCAGGAAGTGAAAGTCAAACTTCTGGGCTTTGACGATCGCGGCAAGGTGCGCCTGTCGATGAAAGTTGTCGATCAGGAAACTGGCGAAGAGATCAAAAAAGAAGAAGGAGCCGAGGAGTAATCCTTAGCCCCTTTCGGAAACGACAAAGCCCCGGTGGAAACGCCGGGGCTTTTTTACGCCTTGGGCACCGACATGCCGGGCCACCATATCAAAGCTTTGAAACCCCCATAAAACGGGTTATTCCACGGCAATGAACTCTCTTATCATCCACATGCCCGGCAGCATTGAACGGCGTCCCAACGCTGAAAAACTGCTGCGTGATCTTCCCCACGCGCAGCTTGTTGACGCCGTTGACGGGCGTGACACGACCCAAGTGGCTGATTTGAGGGCTTTACCCGGAAATCTGCACAAGCCAGCCTATCCTTTTGCGCTGAAGGGCGGCGAAATGGGCTGTTTTGCCAGCCACCGCAAGTGCTGGCAGATGATCGTGGATAACGGATGGGACTATGCAATCGTGGCCGAGGATGACGTGGCCGTTTCATTAACCGATTTCGCCCGCACCCTGTCGATGATCACGGCCCATATGACCCCCGACATGTTCATACGCCTGCCCTTTAAGAACCGCGAGAAGACCGGCATCGTCGTTGCGACGGACGGCGATACACGGCTGCTGCTGTCCCAAAAAATCGGGTTGCAAACCGGCTGTCAGGTCGTGGGCCGCGAAGCTGCAAAACGGCTGTTGGCAAAGTCGGAACAGATTGACCGGCCCATTGATACATGGCTGCAGATGCACTGGGTCACCGGACAGCCGGTCCACACGCTGCTGCCCAACGGGCTAAGCGAAATCGCAGGGCAAATTGGCGGATCAACGATCCAACAAAAAACCCGCACCAGCGGCAAGCTGATGCGGGAGATCAAGCGCGCGTGGTACCGCGCGCAGGTCAGACTGCGGCCACAACGGCCCTAAGCTGCCCTTATTTCGGTGCTTTGGTCGTGCGCAGATACGGCAGCACAGTTGTGAATTCGCCAAACTTGGTCTTGGCATCGGCATCGGAAACAGATGTCGGGATGATCACGTCATCACCCACATTCCAGTTCGCCGGTGTCGCGACACCTTTGCCAGACGACATCTGCAAACCGTCTAGGGCGCGCAGAACTTCGGCAAAGTTACGGCCGACGGACATCGGATAGGTCATCGACAGCTTCAGCTTTTTGTCTGGCCCGACGATGAACACGGCACGCACAGTCGCGCTGTCGTTCGGTGTGCGGCCATCGGGCAAGTATGCTTCGGCGGGCAGCATGTCGAACGCCTTGGCCACCTTCAAATCTTCGTCAGCGATGATCGGAAAACCGGCCTTGGCTTTGGCAAAACCTTCGATGTCGGTCTTCCATTTCTTGTGCTCTTCAGCACTGTCCACGGAAATACCCATCACCTTCGTGCCGCGCTTGGCCCACTCGTCGGCCAGTTGCGCCACGGCACCGAATTCGGTCGTGCAAACTGGCGTAAAGTCCTTGGGATGCGAGAAAAGGATCGCCCAGCTGTCACCGATCCACTCGTGCAGATTGATCGTGCCCTGATCCGTTTCGACGGTCATGTCGGGGATAGTATCGTTAATACGCAAAGCCATTTTAAAGTCTCCTGTTATTGTTAAAATTCATATTCCGCATTCCCTAAATGTCTTTTGCAGGCCTGTGAAAGGCCTCACTTGCAGGTGCGACACTGTGGTGACATGGTGTGCGCAAATGGCAAGGGCAACCCCCGTGCTGCGATATCATAAAAGGAGCTTTCCAATGCTAGAGAAACGCGAATTCTATATTAACGGCGAATGGGTATCGCCCGCAAAGCCGAATGATTACCATGTGATCGACCCTTCCACCGAGGAACCCTGTGCGGTTATTTCCCTTGGTGATCAAGCCGATACAGACGCAGCAGTTGCCGCCGCCAAAGCCGCGCTGCCCGGTTGGATGGCAACCCCACCTGCCGAACGTATCGCGCTGCTGGAAAAACTGCTTGAGATTTATCAAGCCCGCGGCGAAGATCTGGCCGTTGCCATGAGCACCGAAATGGGTGCCCCGCTGGAACTGTCCCGCACGTCGCAGGTTGGTGCCGGCACATGGCACCTAAGCAACTTTATCAAGGCCGCGAAAGAATTCAAATTCGAACAGCCCCTTGGCGATCACGCCCCCAACGACCGCATCATCCGCGAAGCGGTTGGCGTTGCAGCGCTGATCACCCCTTGGAACTGGCCAATGAACCAGATCACCCTCAAGGTCGGTGCCGCCGTGGTTGCGGGCTGCACGATGGTTCTGAAACCCTCCGAGGAAAGCCCGCTGGACGCGATGATCTTTGCCGAGATGATGGACGAGGCCGGTTTCCCGAAAGGTGTGTTCAACCTTGTGAACGGTGACGGCGTCGGCGTTGGCAGCCAGTTGTCCTGCCACAAAGATGTCGACATGATCAGCTTTACCGGCTCCACACGCGCGGGCACGCTGATTTCCAAAGCGGCCGCAGATACGCTCAAGAAAGTGCATCTGGAACTGGGCGGCAAAGGCGCGAACCTGATCTTTAACGATGCGGATGACAAGGCCGTCAAACGCGGCGTTCTGCATATGATGAACAACACCGGCCAGTCGTGTAACGCGCCCAGCCGCATGTTGGTGCAGTCCGATGTCTATGACAAAGCCGTCGAAGAAGCGGCGAAAGTGGCAGCGCAAGTGACCGTTGGCCCCGCATCCCAGGAAGGCCGCCACATTGGCCCCGTCGTCAACGAAAGCCAGTTCAACAAGATCCAGGACCTGATCCAAAAAGGCATCGACGAAGGTGCCCGTCTGGTCGCTGGTGGCACGGGTCGCCCTGACGGGTTGAACCGTGGTTTCTTTGTCAAACCGACCGTCTTTGCTGACGTGACACCCGACATGACCATCGCCCGCGAGGAAATCTTTGGCCCGGTGTTGTCGATCATGAAGTTCGACACCGAGGAAGAAGCCGTTCAGATCGCCAATGACACGGTCTATGGCCTGACCAACTATGTCCAAAGCCAGGACGGCGCACGTCGCAACCGTCTGGCCCGCCAATTGCGGTCCGGCATGGTCGAGATGAACGGCCAAAGCCGCGCAGCAGGCTCGCCATTCGGTGGGATGAAACAATCCGGTAATGGCCGCGAGGGCGGCTTGTACGGGATCGAGGATTTCACCGAGATCAAGGCAGTGTCCGGTTGGGCGGCCGAGTAAACGGCTAGAAAACGAAAGAAAGGCTATCTGGATCAGATGGCCTTTCTTACTGGCGGATCATTCGCGCGGTGGTCGCCGACGGTATTTCCAGGGTTTCGCAAATACGTGACATCATCTATGCAGCTTTGAAAATATTGGGGGGACACTTATGATCTACGCGCGACTGCACGGCCGCTTGGGCAACCAGATGTTTCAGTACGCCGCAGCTTGTGGTCTTGCTGCGCGGTTGTCGGTACCCTTTTCAATCGACACCCGCCGCGCTGTCTATAAGGGCGAAGGTGAATTGCGTCGCGTCTTTGATCTCGACTGGGCAGAGCCTGAAAAACTCCCCCCTTCACAGAACGAACGCCCCCTGGCCTATTATCTGTGGCGCGCGTTCAAGACCTCTCCAAAGATCTACCGCGAACGCACCCTGGCCTATGACCCGAATTTCGAGACGCTTGGCGACGGCACTTACCTGCACGGCTATTGGCTATCCGAGAAATACTTCTCCAATGTAGAAGACGAGCTGCGCAAAGCATTTGTTTACCGCTATCCGATGTCGTCACAAAACGCGGAAATGGCCCAGCAGATTGCCGAAACAACGTCGATCTGCCTGCATGTAAGACGCGGTGATTTTGTTGATCTGGGCGTCAATACTTTTTGCGATCAAAGCTATTATGAAAAGGGTCTTGCTGCCGTATCGGAGGGGCTAAAAGACCCCACAGTCTTTGTGTTCTCTGATGATCCGCAATGGGCAAAAGACCATCTGCCATTGCCGTTCAAGAAAGTTGTCGTCGATTTCAACGGCCCCGAAACCGATTACGAAGACCAGCGGTTAATGTCCCTGTGCGAACATAATGTAATCGCCAATTCATCTTTCAGCTGGTGGGCGGCGTGGCTGAACAAGAACCCAGAAAAACGTGTTGCAGGCCCCAAAAAGTGGTTCGTTGACCCAAAGCGTATCGACATCGACATATTGGCCGACGGCTGGATCAGAATTTAACCTTTCCGGAGCGTCAAACCCGGCCAAGCCCGGCCAAACCCGCCCCTAGAACGGTGCTTTTGCCCTGACCTTGGTCGAATGCCCGCCTTGTGGATGGTTGAACCGCAGTTCTTCGGAATGCAGCATCATGCGCGGGAAATCCAGGGCCGGACCCGTCGCATAAAACGGATCACCCAAGATCGGATGGCCAAGGCTCAGCATATGAACGCGCAACTGGTGGCTGCGGCCGGTTTTGGGTGACAAACGGATGCGCGATGTATCGCCTTCGTCCTTCAACAACCGCCAGTCTGTTTGCGCGGATTTACCCGTTTCATGACACACCATTTGAAGCGGCCGGTTCGGCCAGTCCACGATCAATGGCAGATCAATGGTGCCCGACTTTTCCTCGGGCACACCCCAGACACGCGCGACATAGGTTTTGCGGGTCATGCGCTTTTCAAACTGCAACCCCAGATGCCGCTGCGCATAGGGCGTCAGCGCAAAGATCATCACGCCGGATGTGTCGCGGTCCAACCTGTGCACCAGCAAAGCGTCCGGAAACACGGCCTGTATCCGCGCAATCAGGCAATCCGCCAGATGCGGACCCTTGCCGGGGACCGACAGCAAACCTGCGGGTTTATCGACGAGCAACACTTCGGCGTCTTCGTGCAAAACCACCAAAGGATCTTGCGGGGGGCTATATTCTGTTTCCATACCTGTCCGTCTCAGATGTAGGGTGGTTTTTCAACCCACCTGCTGCAAAGGACCGACCATGCACCCCACAATTACCAATATGATTGACGTCGTCGCCAAAGGCGAGGCCGACAGGATCGCGCCGCTGCTGGCCGAGGATGTCACGTTCATGCCGCCGACCTATTACAAGACATGGACCGGCCGCGCCCCTGTTGCTGCTGTGCTGGGTCATGTGGGGCAAGTGTTCAGCGACTTCAAGTACCGCCGCATCATGGGCGAAGGCAACGACTGGGCGCTGGAATTTCAATGCAAGATCGGCGATCTGGATGCCGTAGGCGTTGATTTGATTACCCTTGGCGACGACGGGTTGATCGCCAAATTCGAGGTCGCCATGCGCCCGCATAAATCCATCGGCGCGCTGCGCGATGCGATGAATGCACGGGTGATGAAAGACCCCAGCTTCCTCGCCTTCAAAGACGCGCTGTCATAGGCCGCTATGGGGGGCGGTGGACTGCCCCCCTATTTGTGCCGCATCTGCCTGAACAACGAGATCGAATAGATCACCAAAGCCGCCCAGATCAGCGGAAACGCGATCATCCGCGCGTGGCCAAAGGGTTCGTCGAACACCAGAACAGCGCATAGAAAAATCATCGTCGGTGCGATGTATTGCAAGATGCCGATGGTCGACAGGCGCAACCGCTTGGCCCCGTTGGCGTAGAAAATCAACGGCACCGCCGTGACCAGCCCGCAGCCTAACAGCATCCACGTGTCAAACGGCGTTCCTTGCAAGAAATGCATCTGGCCCGTGGCGCTCAGATATCCGAGATAGATCAACGCCGGGATCAACAGGATCAACACCTCAAGCAGGAACCCCTGGTTCGGGCCGATCGGCAGGCGTTTCTTGGCCAAAGCGTACAAGCCAAAGGTCAGCGTCAGGCTAAGTGCCACCCAAGGGAATTTCCCTGACTCTATCGTCAAAATCGCCACGGCAACCGCCGCCAGGGCAATCGCGGCCAGTTGCAGTTTTGACAACCGTTCGCCCAGCAGGACTGACGCCAGCAGAATGCTGAACAGCGGGTTGATGTAATACCCCAACGACGCATCCAGCGCGTGGCCCGAATTGACAGCCCAGATGTAGATGCCCCAGTTGATTGAAATCAGCGATGCCGTCACGCAACCCATCAGCAAGGTGCGCGGGGACCGGAATGCCTCGCGCAGTGTCGCGGTGCGGCCCAGCAGGATCAGAACCAGTGCGCCGACGGGGACGGACCAGATGATCCGGTGCACAACAATCTCGGCCGCAGGGATATGCGCCATCGCCTTCATGTACAGCGGTAGAAACCCCCACATGACATAGGCCCCGACCGCAAAGCCCAACCCTTGTAGCGTGTCTTCGGATTTCGTCGGGATGTCGGCAGAAAGGGTGTCTGGATTGCGCATGTTGGTCTCCTTGGCCCCCTGCTTACGCGTGGCGCGGGCCAACTGCCAGCATCAAACTTTCACGCGCTCCGCAGACGGGTCGTACATGGGTTTCAGCGATACCTCGGCCTTCACCCGCGCTCCGGCGATGTCGATCTCGTAAGCAGACTCCAGAACATCTGCTGCGGCTTCGCCCTTGCAGGGCACATAGCCCATGCCGATCGCTGCGCCCAGATGATGCCCGTAGGCCCCCGATGACAGATGGCCGACAATCCGACCGTCACGCAATATCGGTTCGTTGTGATACAGCAGTGGGTCGGGGTCGGTCAGCTTGAACTGCACCAAGCGCCGTTCCAGCCCGGTTTCCTTCTTTCGCAACACAGCATCACGTCCGATGAATGCGGGTTTGTCGGTCTTGACGGCAAAGCCGAGCCCCGCCTCCAGCACGTGATCCTCGCTGGTGATGTCATGGCCAAAATGGCGAAAGCCTTTTTCAATGCGGGCGCTGTCCATCATGTGCATCCCGCATAGTTTCAGGTCCATGTCCTGCCCCGCCGCCATCAACGTCTCGAATACATAGGCGGCCATGTCGGTGCTCACGTAAACCTCCCACCCCAGCTCGCCCACATAGGTGACGCGGTGCACGCGGGCGAGGCCCATGCCCAGCTCGATCTCTTGCGCGGTGCCAAAGGGGTTCACCTCGTTCGAGAAGTCATTCGGGCTGACCGCCTGCATCAGCTTGCGGGCATTCGGCCCCATCACAGCCAGCACAGCCTCGCCTGCTGTAACGTCCGTGATCACCACGTTAAAATTGCCCTGATGGCGCTGGATCCACGTCTGATCTGCCAGTCGGGTCGCCGCAGGTGTGACCACCAGATAGGCGGTTTCAGACAGGCGGGTGACAGTCACATCCGCCTCGATCCCCGCGCGATCGTTCAGAAATTGCGTATAGACGATCTTGCCCACGGGCACGTCATACTGACCGCCGCCGATATGGTTCATGAACGCGGTGGCATCGCGCCCCTCGACACGGATTTTGCCAAAGGACGACATATCATACATGCCGACGTTGCTGCGCACCGCCGCCAGTTCGGCGGCAACATTGCCAAAGAAGTTCTGCCGCTTCCAGCTATACTCATACGCAGGGGTCTGGCCGGAATTGGCGAACCAGTTGGCACGCTCCCAGCCGGCAAGTTCCCCCATCACGGCACCCTGTTCCAGCAGTTGGCTGTGGAATGGTGTCCGCCTGATCCCCCGTGCAGTCGCCTTTTGGCGGTAAGGGTAGTGATCGGCATAAAGCAGGCCCAGCGTTTCTTTTGCCCGCGCCACCAGATAGGTTTTGTTGCCCTGAAAGGGCTGCATCCGGCCAATATCGACATCCCCCAGATCAAAGGGCTTCGCGCCGTCCTCCATCCATTGCGCCAGTGCCATGCCAGCACCGCCCGCCGATTGAATACCGATGGAATTAAAGCCCGCCGCGACCCAGACGTTGTCCATCTCGGGGGCCAGCCCCAGATGATAGGCATCGTCGGGGGTGAAGCTTTCGGGGCCGTTAAAGAACGTGTGAATGCCCGCCTCGGCCAGCATCGGCATCCGGTTCACGGCAGCCTCGAGGATCGGCTCGAAGTGGTCGAAATCCTCGGGCAGTTGGTCGAATTCGAAACTGTCGGGAATGCCCTGCATCCCCCAGGGTTTTGACACGGGTTCGAACGCCCCCAGCATGATCTTGCCCGCGTCATATTTGTAATAGGCACATTCATCCGGTACCCGCAGCACCGGCAGTTGCTCAAGCCCCTGGATCGGCTCGGACACGATATAGAAATGTTCACAGGCTTGCAGCGGGACGCTTGTACCCAGCATCGCGCCAACCTCATGCCCCCACATCCCCGCACAGTTCACAACATGGTCGCAGGTGATCTGGCCCTGGGTGCCGTCTTCGGCCAGATATGCCACGCCCGTGATCCGCCGCCCGTCGCGCAAGGCCTTGGTGGCTTTCACCCGCTCGAATATCTGCGCGCCGCGCAGCCGTGCGCCCTTGGCCAGCGCCAAGGCGATATTGCCCGGATCGCCCTGCCCGTCCTTATCAAGGAAAACACCCCCCGTGACGCTGTCCGTGTTCAGATACGGATAGCGGGCCTTGACCTCCTCGGGACCGATTTCTTCGATATCGACACCAAAGGCGCGGGCCATGGCGGCAGAGCGGAATATCTCCTCGCGCCGTTCATCCGTCAGGGCCACGGTGATCGACCCGCAGCGTTTGAACCCTGTCGCAACACCGGTTTCCGCCTCCAAGCCGCCATAAAGCTCTTGGGAATACTTGGCCAGCCGCGTCATATTGGCGGTTGCACGCAACTGCGCGATCAGGCCAGCCGCGTGCCATGTGGTGCCCGAAGTCAGCTGCTTGCGTTCCAGCAGCACCACATCCTTCCACCCCAGTTTGGTCAGGTGATAGGCGACAGAGCATCCAATGACGCCTCCCCCGATGATAACAACGCGCGCTTGAGAGGGGAGTGCCATAAGATGTGTTCCTTAGACGATGGTGTGACCGGCCGCGCGCAAACGCTTGGCGATTTCTTTGATATGGGCGGGGCCGACTTCGCAGCAGCCGCCAACAATCGTGGCCCCTTGGTCGATCCAGCCCATGACGTGATCGGCATAAGCCGCGGGCGTGAGGTCCTGTCGTGCGTTCAGGGCATCAACGGTGGGTTTGTCTTCCAGAAACTCCTGCGTGATCTTCTCGAACCCGTTTGCATAGGCCCCGAAGGGCAGACCAGCAGTCTTGAGGATATCCAAGGCAGGTTTGATCGCTTCGGGTGAAGAACAGTTGATCAGCAGTGCGGCGGCCTTGCCCACATAGGGCAGCACATCGGCCAAAGGCTCTCCCGAGCGCAGGCGCGTGCCGTCCTGGTCATCGACCGACAAGGCCACCCAAACCGGCAGACCTGTTTCCAGCGCGGCATCCAGAACGCTGCGTGCATGCAAAACAGACACCACGGTTTCGCACAGGATCAGGTCCGACAACGGGGCGGTCAACTGCGCCTTTTCGCGGTAAATCTTGATGGCAGTGTCATAGTCGGGGTGCAGATCCGGGCGGTAGCTGGCCTTGATCGGGCCAATACCACCGGCAACGCGCGCGCCATCAAAATCAGCCGCAGCGGCCCTGGCTTCGGCCATCGCCGCATCGTTCAACTCGGCAAAGCGGCTCTCGTAGGGGGTGCCGTCCAGACGGTCGCGAAAGATCGCGTAGGTATTGGTTGTCGCGATGGTGGCACCGGCGGCAAAGTAATCGCGGTGCACCGCCTCGACCATGCCGGGGTGGTCGATCATGACCTGCGTGCCCCAAAGCGGCGTTGCCTTGTCGCCGGCACGGTGGACCAATTCCTGCCCCATGCCACCATCAAGAAGGGTGATTTCTGTCATAACATCTCCTGTTGAGCCGGAATTTTCAGAAAATTCCGGCCCGATTTCTTTGAAAGAAAACGACTACGCCCGCAGGCGCTCGTTTTCCGGATCCCATAGCGGCTGGTCCGCCTGCACAATTGCGCGGCACTTGGTGCCGAAGATGTCCACGTAGACCTCTGTTCCGGCTGTCGCAAGGTCGGCCCGCAGCATCCCGAAAGCGATTGATTTGTTCACACGGTAGCCCCAGTCGCCCGAGGTCGTTTCACCAACCACTTCACCGTTATGCGACAGCGTCGACATATAGGGCGCGTCCTGATCCCCCGCTTCGACAACCAGCGTGACAAAGCGTTTTGAGACGCCCTGTTGCTGTTCATTTTGCAACGCGGCCTTGCCGGGGAAATCCTGCGGTTTGTCCAATTTCACGAACCGGTCCAGCCCGCCTTGCAGCATGGTATAATCCGTCGACAAATCGCCTTTCCACGCGCGATAGCCCTTTTCCATCCGCAGTGAATTCAGCGCCCACATGCCAAAGGGTTTTGCCCCGGCTGCGATGACCGCATCATAAATCACCGGCATATCCGCATTGGCGGCGTGAATTTCCCAGCCCAACTCGCCCGCAAAGCTGACCCGTGCCAAAGCGCAATTTTGCCCTGCGACGACAGCGGCCTGATGTGACAACCAGGACGCAGACAAATCAGCCTGCGTATCCAGCGCCTTGAACAGCTCACGTGACTGCGGGCCTGTGACGATCAACGTCGAATAGTCGCGCGTGTGGTCTCTCAGGGTCAGGCCTGCCTCGATCGCAGGGCGCAGCACATCGAAATCATGCCACTGGGCGGTGGCGGCGGTGATCAGGGTAAAGGCATCATCGCCATCCCGCAGCACCGACATCTCTGTCACAATGCGCCCGCGGTCATCGGCGAAATAGGCAAGGTTCATCCGCCCGATCTTGGGCAGCCCGCCCGTGATCCGGCCCCGCAGCCATTCAGCGGCCCCTGCCCCTGACAGATTGAACCGCGAGAACCCCGGCAAATCCAGCACGCCGACATGATCGCGCACCGCCTCGCATTCCTCGCGGATGCGCTGCGCCCACGGGCCGTTTCTGTCCCATGTCTGGGTCGCCTCCTCTGACACATCATCGCCCGGAGCTGCGAACCAATTGGCGCGTTCCCAGCCGTTATAGGCCCCCATCTGCCCGCCCTGTGCGATGATCCGGTCATGCACAGGCGACAGCTTTTTATCGCGCCCCGCAGGCCAGGCGTGGCGCGGGAAATGCATGGCGTATTCGTGGCCGTAGACTTCGATGGCCTTCTGGTTGGCATAATCCTGATCGGTGTAATCGGTATAGCGGCGCGGGTCCGTGGCCCACATGTCCCATTCGGTCTGGCCTTCGGTGACCCATTCGGCCAGCACCTTGCCCGCACCACCGCCCTGGGTGATGCCAAAGGTGAACACGCACGCCTCGAACGCATTGGGCACGCCGGGCATCGGGCCCAGCAGGGGCAGACCATCGGGTGCATAGGGGATCGGGCCGTTGATCACACGGCCGACACCTGCCGTGCCAAGGATCGGCACACGGGCCATTGCGTCCTCGATATACCATTCGAGCCGTTCCAGATCGTCAGGGTAAAGCTGGAACGAGAAGTCATCGGGCATCGGATCATCGGGCCGCATCCAGTGGCCTTTGCAGTTCCGCTCGTAGGGGCCAAGGTTCAGCCCGTATTTGTCTTGGCGCAGGTAGTAAGAGCTATCGACGTCGCGCAACAGCGGCACCTTGTGACCTTGGGCCAAGGTCCATTCCTTGAGCTCGGGGATGTCGTCGGTCAGGAAATACTGATGGCTCATCGTGGCCATCGGCACCGTGCGCCCGCCATAGGGTTTGAACCATTCGCCCACGCGCTGCGCATAGTAGCCAGCGGCGTTCACCACCTTTTCGCAGCGGATATCGCCTTTGGCCGTGTGCACGATCCATTCGCCATTCTCGCGGCTCACCCCCGTTGCGGGGCAGAACCGTTCGATCCGCGCGCCCATGTCACGCGCGCCTTTGGCCAGTGCCTGGGTCAGTTGCGCGGGGTCAATATCGCCATCATCGGGATCATACAGGCCGCCCGCCAGATCATGGGTTTCAATGAACGGGTATTTTTCCTTGATCGCGGCAAGGTCCATCATCTCGAGGTTTAGGCCCTGATAATTGCCCATCGAACAGGCGCGCTCGAACTCCATCATGCGGTTTTTACCATGGGCCAACCGGACCGATCCGGTGACGTGGTAATTCATTGGATAGTCAACCTCGTCGGCAAGCCCCTTGTACAGGCCCAGCGAATAGCGCTGCATGTTCATCACCGCCCACGAGGTGCTGAAACTGGGGCAGTTGCCTGCCGCATGCCAGGTCGATCCGGCGGTCAGTTCGTTCTTTTCCAGCAAGACGCAATCGGTCCAGCCCATTTTCGCCAGATGGTACAGGGACGACACACCGACGACACCGCCTCCGATGATGACAACCCGTGCTGTTGTGGGAAACTCAGCCATCTTCCTTCTCCTCTTGGGGGACACCATCGGGGATGTCGTAATAATCGCCCTTGTCCGCGACAAAGATATGCCGCGTCAGGTGCAGCCCCGTGGGGCCGTCAACCGCACCAAGGGAAACGCCCGTATCCGGGTCGGCGTCGGATTTCCAGAACAGGAAACTGCCGCATGTCGGGCAAAACCCGCGCCGCACGCCGGGGGACGACGTGTACCAGCGCGGGCTGCCGTTAATCTTTAGCGCGCTGTCCATCACCTGAACCGAAACCCAATGATGCCCCGATTGCTTGCGACACTGGGTGCAATGACACGCCGCCGGTTCCCGCGCTGCCGCCTCGGCCTGAAATGTGATCTCGCCGCACAAACAGCTTCCCTGCATCATGGTCAGCCCCTTCCCGCCGGAGCAGACGCTGCCCCGAGCAAAATGCCATAAAGGATAAAGCTGGCCGCCATCACGCGGCGCACCCAAACGTTGAAAACAGCCCCCATCGCTGCGCGCCCCAACCCTGCACCAAGCGCGGTAAACCCCGTGTAGCTGAGTGCGGTCAGCGTGAGCGCGGTGGGAACAATGACCAGCATCTGATCCCAGATCGGCACGTCAGGCTGTACGAACTGGCTGAACGCGGCCAGATATCCGGCAACAGATTTGGGATTGATCGTGGCGATGGCAAAGGCCCGCAGATAGATGGACCGCGTGGGGCGTTCAATAATGCTGACAGCCGTTTTCGCATTGATCCATCCGCGCACGCCAAGATAGATTAAAAACCCCGCACCGATCAGTTTAGCCACGGTAAAGGCGGTCTGGGATGTTGCGATCAGTGCCGTGATCCCAAAGGCGGACAGGACAAGAAACAAGGCGGCCTGCGTCAGTATCCCCAGCACCCCGATCATCGCGCGGCTGAAGTCGAGGTTCATACCATTGTTAATGCAATTAACCGCATTCGGCCCGGGCGTGGTCACGAACACCACCCAAAACAACGCGAAGATGATCCATGCCTCAAAGCTCATCAATACACCGGCGGGGCAATGACCCAGATCGCAACAGCGGGGTCGGGGTTGGGATTGGCCCAGCGAAACGGCTCTCCGCGTACGCGGAAACTGTCGCCGGGGTGCAATATGTGGGTCGTCGTGCCGATCTCGATCTCGAGGCTGCCCGAGATGATGTAGCCGACCTCTTGGGTCGGGCGCGTGACCCGGTCCTTGATCCGGCTATGCGGCAGGAATGTGGAATGGACCATCTCGAAATCATCGGTCAGATCAGGGGACAGCAGTTCTTCGACCAGCCCCGCCACGGACGATCCGATGGGGCGGCGCGCGCCCTTGCGCACGATAAACCCCGCCTCGTGTGCCGGTGCGGCCGCGTGGCGGAACAACATTGAAACAGAAACACCAAGCGCCTTTGCAATGTGCCGCAGATCCGTGATGGACGGATCGGATAAATCACGCTCGACCTGGCTCATCCATCCCACCGACCGGTTCAACACATCCGCGAGCGCGTGCAGAGTCAGCCCGCGCGCCTTGCGCAGGGCACGCAGATCAGCACCCAGGGTTTGCGATGAGGAAAGCGGGGCGTGTTGCACTGGCGGGGGCTCGTGAAATTACTGATGATAATTTCACGCTGCGCCAGCTTTATGAAAAAATCCAGAACTATTTCACGCCCGCAAAGCAATCTTTCAGAATGGCCTGCAAATGATCCGCGTCATCTTGGGTGAAAGCATCGGGTTGATTGCTGTCGATATCGAACACGCCGATCAAATCGCCAGACCCGTTCCACACGGGCAAAACCAGTTCTGAACGGGTAGAGCTTGCGCAGGCGATATGACCTTCAAAGGCATCAACATCGGCCACCAGCTGGGTCTGCCCCGTGCGTGCAGCAGCCCCGCAAACGCCGCGTGAAAACGGGATCACCAGGCAGCCATGACCACCCTGATACGGACCTATTTTCAGCAGTTCCGATTCGGTGACCCGGTAAAATCCGGTCCAGTCAAAGCGGTCATCCGCGTGATGCACCTCGCAGGTGACGGTGGCCATCAAGGCGACAGCATCGGTTTCGCCCTCTGTCAGGGACTTGAGCGTTTGTGAAAGAGTGGAGTAGTCGATTTGCATGGGGTGCCTTTTGAAACGACGGTTGAAGGGGGCTGTCTGCCCCCCAATCCCCCCGAGGATTTAAAACCATTTGGAAGTTAGGGACGTTCGATTGCGATGGCGGTGCCTTCGCCGCCGCCAATACAGATCGCCGCGATGCCGCGTTTCAGGCCGCGTTTTTCCAAGGCGTTGAGCAAGGTCACGATAATTCTTGCCCCTGAGGCCCCGATCGGGTGGCCAAGCGCACATGCGCCGCCGTTGACGTTCACGATGTCATGGGACAGCCCCATCTCGTGCATGAAGGCAAGCGGAACCACGGCGAAGGCTTCGTTTACCTCCCACAGGTCGACATCTTCTTTTTGCCAGCCAAGCCGTGCGAGCAATTTTTGCGCGGCCGGAACAGGGGCGGTGGTGAAAAGACCGGGGGCCTGGGCGTGGCTGGCGTGGCCCATGATATGCGCGCGCACGGTCAGACCCTGATCAGCGGCCGCTTGTTCGGAAGCGAGCACCAAAGCCGCCGCGCCATCCGAGATCGAGGACGAATTCGCCGCAGTCACGGTGCCCCCCTCACGGAAGGCGGGCTTGAGATTCGGTATCTTTTCAGGGCGCGCATTTGCGGGTTGTTCATCGGCGCTGACGGTGATGCTGCCCTTGCGCGAGGTAAGTTCCATCTGCGCAATCTCGTTATCGAATGCGCCGGAGGACTGCGCGTGGAGCGCGCGGGACAGGGAGGCCAGCGCATAGTCATCCTGAATGGCGCGGGTGAACTGGAATGTTTCGGCGCAATCCTCGGCAAAGGTACCCATCAGGCGTCCTTTGTCATAGGCGTCTTCGAGCCCGTCCAGGAACATGTGGTCGATCACCTGGCTATGGCCCAAACGGGCCCCGCTGCGCATTTTAGGCAGGATGTAGGGGGCATTTGTCATGCTTTCCATGCCGCCCGCGACCATGACACCGGTTTGGCCCAGCGCGATTTGGTCAAAGGCGATCATTGCGGCCTTCATCCCGGAACCGCACATTTTATTGAGGGTCGTGGCGGGGACGTCTTCGCCCAGACCCGCCTTGAAACCTGCCTGACGTGCGGGTGCCTGACCTTGCCCGGCTAGCAGGACACAGCCCATCAGCACCTCGTCCACAGTCTTGGCCCCGGCACCTTCCATGGCGGCCTTGATCGCATGACCGCCAAGATCGGCAGCTGTCATATCGGCGAAAATGCCTTGAAATCCACCCATCGGCGTGCGCGAAGCACCTGCGATTACAACTTTCTGCATTTTTGGCTCTCCCCAAAGGACTTGAATACCGAATCGTAAGATATCTGCTTTATCCCGCTGGAACACTGCAATATTTTTGGAACCAGCATATGAGACTCTCCGCAAGAACAGAAGAGCTACTGCAAGTTGTCACTGTCCTGGACAACCGGATCGACGCAGCCGTTGCGCTCGAGTTCAAGGAAAATATGCGCCAGATAACAGAAAACGCGCCTGAAAAAGTCCTGCTTGACCTGAGTGCTGTGGTTTTCATCGATTCCAGTGGGTTGGGTGCAATCGTCGCCACGATGAAACATTTGTCGCCTGGAAAAACCTTGGTGCTTGCAGGGCTGAATGGCCCGGTTGACCGTGTTTTTCGCCTGACGCGGATGGATAGCGTCTTTTCGCTTTACCCCACTTTGGACCATGCGCTGCAAGATCAATTCTAGATATGATTGCACACAGCCCTAGGAACCAAACAGACAGTGGCACCGGACCAGCACAGGTTTTCAACCTATCGCTTGGCGGGACCGCCCGTAATGTCAGGGATGCTCTGGCGACATGCCGGACACGTCTTTCAACAGTTGTTTTCGATCAGACCGCGCTGGACCAGATAGAGCTGGTGATGGCTGAAACCCTGAACAATATTGTTGAACATGCTTTGACCGGCCAATCAGGCGACAACCCGATTTCAATGTCCTGCACACTAAAGGGCGACGCCCTTTCGCTCGTGTTCCAGGATTCCGGCGCGCCCTTTTTCGGCAGTACCTTGCCCCCCACCGCGTTTGAGAGGGGGCCAACAGACCCTAAATCCTTGCCCGAGGGAGGATTTGGCTGGCATTTGATACACAGCCTGACCGATAGCGTTTCTTACCGGCGCTGTGACCGGCTGAACAGACTGACGATCATAATGCACGTAAGCACAGACTTCGATGACAAAACGCGGCAATAGCGGGTTACCGGCCGACAGACCGCCCGCATGGTAATAAAAACAATCCCGGCTTAGAAAGCCTTATTATTTCCTGTTTTCACCCCAAAACCGCCGCAGCGGCATCACAGTTTCGCCCATCTTAGCCATCATACCATAAGACGTAGCTGCAATAGCTTCCCTCAACGTCGCGTCTAATAGCCCCCACCCAGTGCGCGACGTTGAGGTTCTTACCCCCCAGAAAAAATTGGTTTTCCGACTTGTGCCGCGCTAGGTTCGGCGCAAATCACAATCGCAACAGGAAACCTCTCATCATGCGCGACTTTCAATTTCCCGGACGGTCCCCCGTTCTGGCGACAAACGGCATGTGCGCCACATCACATCCCTTGGCCGCAAAGACTGCGATCAACATCCTTGAGCAGGGCGGAAACGCCATGGATGCCGCAATTGCAGGTGCTGTTCTGCTGGGGATTTGCGAGCCGCAAATGACGGGCATCGGCGGCGATTGCTTTGTGCTCTATTCCCCTGCCGGCAGCGACGAGGTGCATGCGCTGAACGGATCGGGTCGCGCGCCCAAGGCCCTGAACGCAGGCATTTTGCGTAACGCAGGCGAAACCACAGTCCCGCTGACGAGTGCCCATGCCGTATCCGTGCCCGGTGCGATGGGTGCGTTCTGCACCTTGTCGAACGACATTGGGAAACTGGGTCTTGATACGCTTTTGGCCCCTGCCATCCACTATGCTGAAAACGGCGTACCTGTTGCTGCGCGCGTGGCCTTTGACTGGGCCAATGATGCCGGCACGTTGCAGGGCAAGGCGCGTGATGTGTATTTGATGGAGGGCAAGGCACCGAAGTCTGGTGCGATCTTCCGTGCGCCCGGCCAGGCCGAAGTGTTGCGTCGGGTGGCCAAAGACGGCCGCGATGCATTCTACACCGGCGAAATCGCCGAGGACATGGTTGCGGCGCTTGGCAAACTTGGCGGGCTGCACACAGCCGAGGATTTCGCAAATACCGCCTGCACCTATGGCGACCCGATCGCGGCCGCTTACAAAGACCTCGAAGTGTTGGAACACGCCCCCAACGGCCAGGGTGCCACCGCGCTTTTGATGCTCAATATGCTAGGTCATTTTGATATCGCGTCGATGGACCCGTTTGGCGCGGAACGTGTGCACATCGAAGCCGAGGCCGCAAAGCTGGCCTATGACGCGCGCAACCGTTTCCTTGCCGATCCCGATCACACGTCGCGGTTGGCACATATGCTGGATCCGGCCACCGCACAGAAACTGGCCGCGCTGATCAATCCGTCCAAGGCGATGGCAGACCCGGCCCCCCTGTCCGAGGCCGTGCATAAAGACACGATTTACATCACTGTGGTCGATAAGGATGGCATGGCGGTTTCGCTGATCTATTCGATTTTCCACGGGTTTGGGTCGGGTATTGCGTCGGATAAGTTCGGCATCTTGCTGCAAAACCGCGGCGCGGGCTTCACCCTGGAAGAAGGGCATGTGAACGAGCTGCAAGGCGGCAAACGCCCGATGCACACGATTATTCCGGGCATGATCCGCCAGAACGGCAAAGTCATGATGCCGTTTGGTGTGATGGGCGGCGCGTATCAGCCCAACGGTCATGCGCGGCTTGTTTCAAACCTGACCGATTTCGGCATGGACCCGCAGACCGCCATTGATGCGCCACGTGCGTTTACCGACAAAGGTGTGCTGAATGTGGAGCGCGGATATTCCGACGATGTCCGCGCCAAGCTGTCGGACATGGGTCACAAGGTCGAAATCCCTCGAACCGCGATTGGCGGGGCGCAAGCGATCAAATTGCGCGGCGATGGCGTTTTGGAAGGGGCAAGCGACCCGCGCAAAGACGGCTGCGCCTTGGGCTACTGATGCAAAAGGGAGGGCGTGGAAACGCGCCTTCCCGTTTAGTTCAGTTGGAAATGCAGGGGATATGCGCCATCGGTGAACGGCCCGAACAGATCGGGAATATCGGGATGATCGACAGGTTCACCAGAATAATCAGCGACCAAATTCTGTTCGGACACATAGGCCACGTAATAGCTTTGGTCGTTTTCAGCCAGCAAATGGTAATAGGGCTGGCCTTTGATGGGGCGGCTGTCTTCGGGAATCGCTTCGTACCATTCATCGGTATTGGCAAATTCCGGGTCCACGTCAAAAATCACCCCGCGAAACGGGTGTTTTTTGTGCCGAACAATCTGGCCAAGATGATATTTTGCGCGTGTTCTAATCATAACATTGATGCACCTACCTTTCGTTAGTAATCCCTTCAAGGGGCATTTGTCCAATCACAGAATACCAAGACAAGGAAACAGTGTGTGAACCTAACGCTGACAGTGCTAGAGATCGTCGCCCCGGTATTCCTGCTTGCCGGGATCGGATATGTCTGGGTGAAACTGGGGTTTGAATACCGCATCCAGTTTGTCACCCAACTGGCAATGACCCTGTCTGTTCCCTGCCTGATCTTTGTGTCCTTGATGAATGCGCAGATCGACCCTGCCGCGCTGACCGCCTTGTCGCTGGCGACTGTGGCTGCATATGGCGCTGTGACCTTGGTGGCGGCGGCACTTGTCTGGGGGATGGGCCTAAACCGCCGCACCTATCTGGCCCCGCTGATCTTTGGCAATACCGGCAATCTGGGCCTGCCGCTGGCTTTGTTCGCCTTTGGCGATGCGGGGCTTAGCTATGCCGTTGTGGTGTTCGCGATCATGGCCATCTGGTCTTTCACCTTTGGCATCTGGCTGGTGGCTGGCGCGGGGTCTTTTGGGAAAGTGATCCGCGAACCGCTGGTCTGGGGCACGCTGCTGGGCGCGCTGTTTCTCATCCAGGGTTGGGAAACGCCGAAGTTTCTAACAAACACACTCAGCCTGTTGGGGCAGATGGCCATTCCGATAATGCTGATCACCCTTGGGGTTGCCGTCGCGCGCCTGACCCCCGGCGGTATTGGCCGCGCTGTGCTGTTGTCGGCAGTCAAACTGGTCATTTGCGTCGCCATCGCCTGGGCTGCGGGGACGTATTTCGAACTCGACTCGACAGCCCTTGGCGTTTTGGTTTTGCAGGTCGCGACCCCGGTCGCGGTAACGTCTTACTTACTCGCCGAAAAATACGGTGCCGATGCGCAATCGGTGGCCGGACTGGTTGTGGCATCAACATTAATGTCGGTGGCGGCGTTACCTGTCCTGCTGGCGTTTTTGTTATAAAATTTCGGTGTGCGCCTCCTGCGAAATCTGGTAAACTGGCATTAATAAAAAAAGATAGAGCGAGAGGCAAATGAGCAGAACCTTTTGCGCCCTGATTATTGCAGTGTTTCTAGCGTCTTGCGGCGGGGGCAGTGGCCCTTCCAGCGCCCCGAGAAATCTGGACAACGCCTGTGCGATTCTCAAGGAGCGCCCGGAATATTACAAAGCTTTCAAAGCAAGCGAGCGTCGCTGGGGTGTGCCTGTGCATGTCCAGATGGCCACGATCCATCAAGAAAGCAAATTCATCGCCGATGCGCGGACCCCGTTCCGCTATGTGATCGGTGTGATCCCCATGGGGCGCCAATCCAGCGCGTTTGGCTATAGTCAGGCGTTGGATGCCACTTGGGATGAATACCTGTCCGAAACCGGCACCCGTTTTGCCAAGCGGGACCGCATCAACGATGCGGCCGATTTCATGGGATGGTACATGACGAAAAGCCAGGCAAAAAACGGCATTTCATTGCACGATGCTGAAAATCAGTACCTTGCCTATCACGAAGGCAACACCGGCTTTGCGCGTCAAAGCTATAACTCGAAACCCTGGCTGATCGGCGTCGCACGCAAGGTTCAATTGCGCGCTGAAATGTACGAAAACCAGATTGCCGGGTGCCGTCTGCGCCGCTGGTAAAGCAAAAGGCCCAAGGTGGTTAACCTTGGGCCTTTTTAATTAGCGATTTATTCCCGGCGCATTGCCGCTGGTATCAAAAATGCTGTTGGCCAGCTGACCGCCCTTTTTCAGGTCACCCAGAATGACAGTCGTCTGACTGCCGTTGCCGTCATTGATCACCCATTGCCGCAGCTCGACCGGATTTTCCGTAAATTTCAGCTCGATGTTACCGTATTCGGGATGCTCGGGGTCCTGTGCGCGAACAGTCGTCGATGTCCCGTCATAGCTGTGACCGGTGACCATTTTCGCCTGACCCAGGTTCACATTGGCCGCCAGAATAATCGACAGTGGCGTTTTTGACAGCGGATAGGTTTCGGCAGGCTGGTTCGACTTTTTGTCATAGATGACAACCGTGTTGCTGCCTGCAATCACGATGCCCGTGTCGGGCGCATTATATTCAAAACGCACTTTCCCAGGGCGTTTGATATATATGGTGCCCGTGCTGATCGAACCGTCGTCGTTGATCTGGGTAAAATCACCTTGGGCGGTTTTTAGCGAATTCAGATAGCTCGAAATCGCATTCAACGGCAGCTTTTCCGCCGTAGCGGGAAACGCAGCGGCCAATCCAAGGCCGAGGGCCAGTACAGTTGTGGTCACAAAACGCATCTAAGTATTCCTAACGTTATTCGGGTGGCTTGACCCCAACATAGGGTTCCGCGTGTTGATATGCGATATCACGCGGCATGTTATCGCTTAGCAACAACCTACAAAACGAAACGGGGTCAGCCTGTCACCAAGCTAACCCCGCATAACCGTCATTCGTTCCGGTTAACCCTGTTCAGGCACTAGAATTTCGCGTTTACCAACATGGTTGGCAGGCGACACAAGGCCCTGCTCTTCCATTTGCTCGACCAGCCGCGCCGCTTTGTTATATCCGATCGCCAGTTTGCGCTGGATATACGAGGTCGAACATTTGCGATCTTTGATCACGATCGCAACAGCCGTGTCATATTGCGCATCTTCGGTGTCGGTATTGCCGCCAAGGCCCAGAACCGCATCAATACTGCCCTCTTGGTCGTCTGGCGGCCCTTCGACCACACCCGAGATATAGTCCGGTTCGCCATAGGCCTTGAGGTGGTTCACGATTTCCTCGACTTCTTCGTCGGAAACGAACGGCCCGTGGCAACGCACGATCTTGGACCCGCCCGCCATATAAAGCATGTCACCCATACCCAGCAGCTGTTCCGCGCCCATTTCACCCAGAATGGTCCGCGAGTCGATCTTGGACGTGACCTGAAACGAAATACGCGTCGGAAAGTTCGCCTTGATCGTGCCGGTAATAACGTCAACCGACGGGCGCTGCGTGGCCATGATCAGGTGGATACCCGATGCCCGCGCCATCTGTGCAAGACGTTGGATGCAGGCTTCGATTTCCTTGCCTGCGACCATCATCAGGTCGGCCATTTCGTCAACGATGACGACGATATAGGGCAAGGTTTCGGGCTTGAACTCATCCGTCTCAAAGATCGGCTCGCCGGTTTCTTCGTCAAATCCGGTCTGAACGGTGCGGCTGAACATCTCGTCTTTGGCCAGCGCTTCGCGGACGCGACCATTATAGCCTTCGATGTTGCGCACACCCATTTTGGACATCTTGCGATAGCGTTCTTCCATCTCGCCCACGGTCCACTTCAGCGCGACAACGGCCTTTTTCGGGTCGGTCACAACGGGGGACAACAGGTGCGGAATGCCGTCATAGACCGACAGTTCCAACATCTTGGGGTCGATCATGATCATCCGGCATTCTTGCGGCGTCAGCTTGTACAGCAACGACAGGATCATCGTGTTGATCGCCACCGATTTACCCGAACCCGTCGTACCCGCAATCAGCAGGTGGGGCATCTTGGCAAGGTTCGCAACCACCGGATCGCCGCCGATATCCTTGCCCAGGGCAAGCGGCAGACGCATGGTGCTGTCACCGAAATCACGCGCCGACAGAATTTCACGCAGAACGACTTTTTCGCGGTTTTCGTTCGGCAGTTCGATACCGATGACGCTGCGCCCCGGAACGGTCGAAACACGCGCAGACAACGCGGCCATCGACCGCGCGATGTCATCCGCCAGACCGATCACACGGCTGGCTTTCAAACCGGGGGCAGGTTCAAGTTCGTACATCGTGACAACAGGGCCCGGACGCACGGCAACGATTTCACCCTTTACGCCATAGTCATCCAGCACGTTTTCCAACATGCGGGCGTTTTCTTCCAGTGCTTCGTCGCTCAGGTGCAGGCGCTCTACGACATCGGGGCTTTCAAGCAGGTTCAGCGGCGGCAGTTCAAACCCGGGGTGCGTGTCTTCGAAGGTCAGACCGGGCTGGGCTTCGGCCTGCGCTTTTTTGCTGGGCTGGATGGCCTTGCGGATCGGTTGCTGCACGACTTTGCGCGGGGCGGCGACAGGGATATGAATGGCGTCATCAACCGCAGCATCCTCAAGCGGCAACACATCATTTTCGACAAAGATGTTATCCGTCGCGATTTCCGGCTGCGGCACAGGCTGTGCGGGTTTTGCCGGGTTGATCGACAGACGCGATGCGGTCAGGGGCGGCTCTGCGCGGGCCGCACCGGTCAGGGGCGGCTCCTCGCGCAGGTGGCTTCGCGGGGTCGTATCAAGGACAAGCGGATCAGGACCGCGACCGCGCCCGCGGGTCAAAGGCGATGTGACAGGGGCATGCACGGCACTCGCTGTCCGCACACGGTTTTTGATGACATCGGCAATCTTGGATTTGATCCGGTCATCGCTTGGCGCTTGGTCGATTTCTGCGTCAAACCAATCCTCGACCAGCTCTGGTTCGGGCATTGGTTCGGTCCGCTTTACCAAGGCAGGCATTTTTGCCAACAGGCCGGTTTTGGGCGCGGCAACTGGGGCATGGGCGGGCATCTCGTCGTCGTAATAGGCGTGAGACGCTGCAAATTCTGCGTTCTCTTCCGCCTCGATGCGGTTGCGTGCGCGGCGCTCGGACTGGCGGGCTTGCAGCCCTTGCGCGGCCACAACCGCACCGGATGCACCACGGCCAAGCACGTTCATAATGCCCGCATAAACCATAATCACACCCACCAGCATAAAGCGGAAAATGCGGTTCAGTTCGACCTTGGTAAAGCCCATGACAAAGGCACCAAGGGCAAGGATCGCCCCGCCCATCAACAGCGACATCATCTTGATCGTAAAGGTCGACCCGATGGGCAGGATCGTGAGGATCGCCCCCATCACCGTATCGCCAAACAAACCACCCAGACCAAAGCTGTGGGTTTGCAGCCATTCCGCATCAGGCGTCAGGGTCGCGCCGTAAATTGCACATAGCGCCACGGCAATGGGCGCAAAGATCAGGCGGCCCATCGCGCGATCGGCACCACGGTGCAACGCAAACCGCGCGCCCCACGCAAGCAGGATCGCGGCAACAGCCCAGGCTCCCCAGCCCACAATCATGAACAAAGGCGCGGCCAGAGATGCGCCCATGCGGCCCAGCCAGTTTTGCGCAGGCGCGTCGGTGGACACCATCCAGTTGGGATCATCCGGCGTATAGCTGCCGATCATCATTGCCGCCATCAGGCCCAAGACAATCAGCCCGACGCCCAGCAATTCCTTGCCGCGTTTTTCAATCGCCTCGGCCATTTTGCTGTCTAGCAGGGGGTCGCGTCCGCGTGTCTGGTATGCCATTGCTCTGATCCCTCGTCTTATTCTGGATAGAGACAGTCGCGGATCGCTTGGATCCCGCGCGTTGTCTCTTCTAATGGGGCGACCATGGCCACCCGGATGTATTTCTTGCCGGGGTTTTCCCCGTTAACAGTCTGCGCCAGATAACCGCCGGGCAGCACCCGCACGCCTGTTTCACGCCACAGTTTCAGCGCGGCGGCCTCGTCATCCTCGACCGGAAGCCACAAAAAGAAACCCGCCTCGGGGCTGACATATCCGGGCACATTGCCCAGAATGCGGTCGGCCACTTCGAATTTCTCGACGTACAGCGCGCGGCTTTGGGCCACGTGTTCTTCGTCTGCCCAAACCGCTGCGGCAGCCGCCTGCAACGGCAGCGGCAACGGCGCACCCGCATAGTTTCGCAACTGCTTGATCTCGCGCATGGTGTTCGGCCCGCTCGCGACAAAGCCTGACCGGAGCCCCGGAAGGTTCGACCGTTTTGACAGCGAATGAAAGATCACGACGCGGTCAGGATCAGCCCCGACTTCCATAGCGACCTGCAACGCACCGACGGGGGGCGTATCGCGGTAAATCTCGGAATAACACTCATCGGCAAAAATCTTGAAATCGTATTTCTCGGCCAGCGCCAGCAGATCGGTCCAATATTCACGGCTTGCCACTGCGCCCTGCGGGTTGGCGGGCGAACAAATATAGGCAGCGGTGGTCCGGTTCAGCACATCCGCAGGTAGGCTGGCAAAGTCCGGCAGATGGCCGGTTTCCAGCGTTGCGGGCACCATGATCGGGTCAGCGGCACCGGAAATCGCGGCAATCATATAGACCTGATAAAACGGGTTCGGCATCAGGATCGCCGGTTTTTGACCGTTCTTGGTTTCAGGGCAAACCGCCATCACAGCGTTGTACAACCCTTCGCGCGTGCCGTTCAGCGCCATGACTTGCGTATCGGCATCCACGGTCACACCGTAACGCCGCTTGATCCAGTCGGCGATGGCACCGCGCAATTCGGGCGACCCGTCGTTGGGGGGATAGCTGTTAAAGCCTGCGGCGTTTTGCGTGATCACATCGGTGACCCACGCCGGAAACGCATGTTTCGGCTCGCCTATCGTCATATGAATAGGCACACCACCGCCTTCATGCACATCAAGCAATGCACGCAGGCGCGGCCACGCATGGGCCGGAAGGTTCGAAAACCGCTCGGGATATAACATCACAACTGCCTCGGGTTCGGGATCATAAGCGCCCCGTTTCTTTCAAACTACCCAAGGGCTTGCCTCACGTCCAGAGAATCTAGGACATCAGGCTGCTTTTGTGTCTTTTAGGCCAGTGCCTCTTCTGCGGCGACGGCGAGGCGCAACAGGCGCTCCTCGGTGTCCGGTGCTGCCATCATCATCAGACCGCAGGACGCAGTGCCTGTTGGCAAGGTCATGGCGCAGACCCCCATCAGGTTACCGATGCGCGTGTTGCGCAATGCCAACAGGTTGGACGACACGTAATAGTCATGGTCACTTTCCAGCCGTTCCAGCTTGGGCGGCAAGATAGGGGCCGTTGGCAAAATCACCGCATCAAAGCCGGCAGTCGCACGGGCGTACAGCTTGCGTATCCCCTCAAGCTTGGCCCAAGCGGCAACATAATCTGGGCCGGAGTGGTTTTTGCCCAGACGGAACCGTTCAAGAATTTCTGCATACATTGCATCCGGATTTGCCTCGATCACATCGCGCCACAGACCGTAGGCTTCGGCAGTGAACAAACAGCCACTCAGCGGCATCGCGTTTTCCAGATCCCTGAAATGCAGGTCTTCGACGATGGCCCCGGCATCGCGCAGCTTTTCAACCGCCGAGTCAAAGGCTGCTGCGGGTATATCAGCCAGATCATCCATCGCCACGGTGCGCAAAATCGCAAGGCGGCGACCTTCCAGATCAACGCTGGATAAATCGGCCGGTTTCGTCCCCTCGAGCGCGGCCAGCAACAGCCCCGCATCCTCGACTGACCGGCACAGCGGGCCGACAGTATCAAATTTCAAGGCAAGGGGGACAACGCCCTCCAACGACACGCGACCTGCCGTGGTTTTCAGCCCGACCAGATCGTTCCAGACCGAAGGAATGCGCACAGATCCGCCCGTATCAGAACCGATCGCCGCTGCGGCCAGACCAAAGGCAACCGACGCCGCCGCCCCAGAGGATGACCCCCCGGAAACAGCCGCCTGATCGTTAACGCATGGGGGTGTTGCCGTTGACGGATTGTGGCCCAACCCCGAAAAAGCCAGTTCGCTCATGTGGGTTTTACCAAGGCAGACCAGGCCCATCGCCGTCGCGTTTTTCAGCACATGGGCGTCATTTTGGGGAACGCGGTCTTTCAACAGCAAAGACCCCGCTTCGGTCACCACATCGGCGGTATCGAACAAATCTTTCCAGCTGATTGGCACGCCATCCAAAGGCGACAAACGCTGCCCTGCCTTTGCACGCACCGATGCGGCGCGGGCTTCGGACATGGCGCGGTCTGCGGTGACGCGGGCATAGATCTGGTCACGCAGCGGATGCGCATCGATGGCATCCAGATATGTTTTGCACAGACCGACAGGGTCAATCTGACCCTCTTCAATGCCCCGTCCCAGATCCGCGGCAGTCATTGTCAGCCAGTCTTGCATGTCATTCCCTCGTTAATCTACCGAAACGGACGGTAGCGACCGTTGCGCGCATGGACAATCCCTGACGCACGCACATATTTAGACATATGGATTTTGACACAGATATCGCGATCGTCGGCGGTGGGCTGAACGGCCCCGCCTTGGGTTTGGCACTGGCCCGGATCGGGCTGCGGGTAACCATCATTGACCGGCTGGAAAGCGACGTGCGCAGCGACGCCGGTTTCGACGGGCGGTCCTATGCCTTGGCGCTGACCTCGACGCGGTTGCTGGACGGTATCGGCGTGTGGGACGCCGTGGCAGAAAATGCCCAGCCGATGCTCGAGATCAAGGTAACAGACGGGCGTGCCGGCGAAGGGCCTTCGCCGTTTTTCATGCATTTCGACCACGCCGAGATCGAGGAAGGCCCGATGGGCCACATGGTCGAAGACCGGCACCTCCGGGTCGCATTGATGGACGCAACGAAAGCCGTAGATGGCATCACCCTGCTGAACGGCGAAGACGTTGTCGCCCAAGACGTGGATGCATCCGGTGTCACCCTGACATTGGCAAGCGGCAAGACCGTGCGGGCAAAGCTGCTGGTTGGCGCGGACGGGCGCGGTTCGGGCACGGCCATGCGCGCAGGGATCAAACGCATCGGCTGGGGGTACGCGCAAACGGCACTGGTCTGTGCGATTTCGCATGAAAAGCCCCACAACGGGGTCGCGCACCAGTTCTTTATGCCGCCCGGCCCGCTTGCGATATTGCCCCTGACCGAAAACCGGTCCTCCATCGTCTGGAGCGAAACCGCCGAAAATGCCGCACGGATCAACGCGCTGCCGGACGCGGCATATCTGGATGTTTTGCGGCCCCGCTTTGGCGATTTTCTGGGTGAAATATCACTGGCAGGGGCGCGGTTCACCTACCCGCTAAGCCTGTCACTGGCCCATTCGATGGTGGCGGACCGCGTGGCCTTGCTGGGCGATGCCGCGCATGGGGTTCACCCGATTGCGGGCCAGGGGCTGAATGCGGGGATGCGCGACGTTGCCGCCTTGGCCGAGGTCATCGCAGATGCCATGCGCCGCGGTCAGGACGTCGGCAGCGTTACGGTTCTGGATCAATACCAGATCTGGCGGCGCTTTGATAACACCACATTGGCACTGGCGACCGACAGTGTTAACCGGCTGTTTTCAAATGATAACCCGTTGCTGCGCATCGCACGTGATGTGGGCATGGCCGCTATTAATGCCCTGCCCGGCGCGCGCCGCGGGTTTATCCGCGAAGCGGCCGGTTTGACGGGTGATCTGCCACGGCTCATGCAGGGTGAACCGCTGTAAGCGGTCAGTCCAGAACCCGCGCTTCGTCAACCAGCATCACGGGAATACCGTTGCGGATCGGATAGGCAAGACCCGCCGCTTTGGACACCAGCTCTTGTTTCTCGGCATCATAGCTGAGGGTTGTCCGCGTGCGCGGGCAAATCAACGCCTCAAGCATCCGGCGGTCGAACTGGATTTCTTCACTGCTCAATTCATCATCTCCCCTTCATGTCCACCGCGCAGGGTGTATTCAATCAATGTCAGCAACGTTTCGCGGCGCGTCGACAGCGACGGAGCTTCGAGCAGTGCCTGCTTGTCCTCGGACTCGAGGTCCAGCATCATCGACAGCGAATTGATCAGTAATTCGTCATCGGCCTCTTGCAACGTATCCCAGTCCGCCGACAGATTGCGCGCGTCGAAATACCGGCCAAGCGTATCGAGAAACTTTTCGCGGTCGAAATCGCAGTCTTCCTCGTCTTTGCCCAGATCACGCTCGAACCCGTCCCAGTTCACTTCGCAGCGCCGATAGGGTGTGAAGCCTTCGACTTCCTTGACCACACGAAACCGCGACACGCCACCCAATGTGATCATGTACCGGCCGTCTTCGGTTTCAGAGAACTGGGTAATTCGCCCTGCACACCCGATCGTTTGCAAACCCGGCCCTTCACGGCCGGGCACAACATTGGGCTGAACCATGCCGATCAGACGTCCGGACGTCTTTAGACTATCCTCGATCATCTGAAGATAACGGGGTTCAAAGATGTGCAATGGCAGCCGCGAACGGGGCAGCAACAAAGCCCCCCCAAGCGGGAAAATTGCGATCGTGTCTGGTAGCTCTGATTGCTTTATCATGAGGGTCTATCTAGTGCGCGAAACACCTTAAGCAAATATCATCGAGCTAAGTTTCCGGCGCCCGTTCAGCGCAATCGGATCATTGGCCTTTAGTGCATCGAATATGGTGAAAAGCTGTGTCTTGGCAGCCCCGTCATTCCATTCTCGGTCCTTGCCAAACAAGGTCAGCAATTGGTCAACCGCACCTTGAATGTCACCATGGGCATAAAGCGCCTTGGCCAGATCAAGCCGCGCCTGCAGGTCATCGGGGTTGGCATCCACGGCCGCTTGCAGTTCGGCCACCGGACCGGCATCGGCAGCCTGACGGGCCAGTTCCAGCTGCGCATGGGCCGCTTCAAGCTCGGGTGATTTCGAGATCTCGATCGGGGCACCGTTTAGATGGGCCTCGGCCTCGTCCAGCAGGTCCAGCGCGATGTAGGCGCGCACCATGCCACCATAGGCACCGGCGTGGTTCGGGTCTTCGCCCAGAATGGCGGCAAAAGTGTCGGCGGCATCCTGTGCCGCCCCTTCGGCCAGCATATCTTCGGCGGCGGCAACCGCCTCGTTCAACGCCTCGCCGGGGGCCTCACCACCGGCTGCCTTGATCACACGGTCGATAAACGCCTTGATCTCGGATTGCGGCTGCGCGCCCTGAAAGCCGTCAACCGGCTGGCCTTTGAAAAACGCATAGACAGTCGGCAGGGACTGGATCTGCATCTGACCGACGATCTGTTGCGCCTCGTCTGCGTTGATCTTGACCATCTTGACCGCGCCCTTGGCGGCGCGCACGGCGTCTTCCAGCATAGGGCCCAAAGTCTTGCAGGGTCCACACCACGGTGCCCAGAAATCAACGATAACCGGAACGTCTTGCGATGCCTCGACCACATCGGCCATGAACGTCGCCTCGGTCGTGTCCTTGATCAGGTTGGTGTCTGGTGCGGGCGAAAGGTTCAAATCCATCATTTCAATATCCTCACTTGGGGTTGCCCTCTATATGTGGGCTGGCCCCGTTAATTCAAAGGTCGAATGTCGCAAAGACCGGCACGTGATCGCTTGGCTTTTCCCAACCGCGTACATCGCGCAGGATTTTGCTGGAATGCGCTGCGTTCGAAATATCCGGCGTTGCCCACACATGGTCAAGCCGGCGGCCCTTGTCGGCGGCATCCCAATCCTTGGCACGGTACGACCACCAACTGTACAAATTCCCCTCGGGGATGTCCTGACGTGTGATGTCGACAAAACCGCCTGCGTCCTGGGTTTCGGCCAGCTTTTCAACCTCGATCGGGGTGTGGCTGACAACCTTGAGAAGCTGTTTATGCCCCCATACGTCATCTTCGCGCGGGGCGATGTTCAGATCACCCACAAGGATGGATTTCTGGGGCTTCTCGCTGTGGAACCAGTCACGCATACCGGCAAGGTAATCCAGCTTCTGGCCGAATTTCTCGTTCACTTCACGGTCTGCCACATCGCCACCTGCGGGCACATAGAAGTTCTGGATGGTCACACCGTTTTCAAGTCTCGCCGCGACATGACGCGCATGGCCCAGCGTGGCAAAATCCTGATCGCCCGCATCCTCAAGCGGCAGACGCGACAGGATCGCAACGCCGTTGTACCCTTTTTGGCCGCGCGCAACCATGTGCGTGTATCCGGCGGCGTGAAATGCCTCGGTCGGGATTTTATCAACCGGGCTTTTGCATTCCTGCAAACACAGAACGTCAGGCCCGTGCTCTTGTAGCAGCTTCAGCACAAGCGGTTCGCGCAAACGAACCGAGTTGATGTTCCAAGTCGCAAGCGTAAATGGCATGGATAATCCCCCAAATCTGATCCTGCGCAACCTAACCTGAAAGGCGTTGTGGCTACCATGACGAATTGGGCGCATCGGCGGACAAAAAAAGGCCGGGCGCAATGGCCCGGCCAAGTCCAACAGGGAGGAATGTATCATAACCCGGATACATGCGTCGGGGTTCAAACCGATTGGCGGGTCATGAAAACCCCGCCGCTCGGGAATATAACAGGTCAGTATTAATTAAGTTCCAACGTTAGGAACTTAATCTGTAACCACCTGATTCAGTTACCAAAATCCGTGCATTCGACGGATCGGGCTCGATCTTTTGGCGCAGACGGTAAATGTGGGTTTCCAGCGTGTGGGTGGTTACGCCTGCGTTATAGCCCCAAACCTCGTGCAACAAAGTATCCCGCGGGACGACCCCTGCCGCAGAACGGTACAGGAATTTCAGGATGTTGGTTTCTTTCTCGGTCAGGCGGATTTTCTTGTCGTCTTCGCTTACCAGCAATTTCGCTGACGGCTTGAAGGTATAGGGCCCAAGCTGGAAAATCGCCTCTTCGGATTGCTCGTGTTGCCGCAGTTGGGCACGGATACGCGCCAGCAAAACCGGGAATTTGAACGGTTTGGTGACATAGTCATTGGCACCGGCATCCAGCCCCATAATGGTATCGGCATCACTGTCATGACCCGTCAACATCAGGATCGGGCTTTTCACGCCTAGAGTCCGCAATTCACGGCACAGGTCACGCCCGTCGATATCGGGCAGCCCCACATCAAGGATCACCAGATCGTACAGCGCCTCGGCTGCACGGGTTTTTGCGTCTGCGCCATTGGCGGCTTCGAAAACGTCGAAATCTTCGGTCAGCAATAATTGCTCGCTCAGCGCATCGCGCAGGTCGTCGTCGTCATCCACAAGCAGGATTTTCTTCAACTGGGCCATATTACTCATCCTTTACAACTCCCACTAAAGGTGTGTTCACAAACCCGTGCGGACAAGGGGGCCAGAGCTTTATTCACAGGACCGTGCGCAAAACACAGCAAATGTTTCATTTCCAGCCCAACTCACCTAAGTATTCTGTCACAACAGACCTGAAAGATTACAAAAGATGGCATTTGGCCCCGACATTACCGAACAACTGGCCCGGGCCCGCGCAGATTTGCGCATGGGTGTGCCGGTCGTTTTCCTGGGCGATGCCCCCGTATTGGTCATTGCCGCCGAGACGTTGAGCGCCCAGCGTCTGACCGACCTGCTGGCGCTTGGCGGTGATCCCGTTCTGGCAATCACAGCGCGGCGGGCCGAAACCCTCAAGGCACCGGCCTATGACGGGGCCCTTGCCCGTGTTGTGCTGCCCCAAGACGCGACGCCAAGATGGGTGCAAGCCATCGCAGACCCCGCAGACGATCTGCGCAGCCCGATGAAAGGGCCGCTGAAATGCGCCCGCGGCGGGGATGCTTCGGCCCATGGGGCCGCGTTGCAACTGGTGAAATCTGCGCGGCTTTTGCCCGCCGCGATTGTCCTTGATCTGCCCGAAGCCGCCGGTTTTGCCGCAACCCACGGCCTGACCACCCTTGATTTGGCGGCAGCCCTGCCCGCCCTTGCCAGCCGCAGCCCGCTGCACCCCGTTGTCAACGCACGTCTCCCGATGGAGGTATCAGAGGCGGGTCGGCTGCATATTTTCCGGCCCGATGATGGCGGCGAAGAACATTATGCCATCGAAATCGGTCGTCCCGACCGCAGCAAACCTGTGTTGGCAAGATTGCATTCCGCCTGCTTTACCGGCGACCTGATGGGCAGCCTGAAATGCGACTGCGGGCCACAGTTGCACGCCGCACTTGCCCAGATGGGGGCCGAGGGGAACGGCGTCTTGCTGTATCTGAATCAAGAAGGGCGCGGCATTGGTCTGGCCAACAAGATGCGCGCCTATTCCCTTCAGGATCAAGGGTTTGACACGGTCGAAGCCAACCACCGCTTGGGGTTCGAGGATGACGAGCGTGATTTTCGCCTTGGGTCTGACATCCTGAAATCAATGGGATTTTCAGCCGTGCGCCTGCTAACCAACAACCCCCGCAAAGTCGAGATGATGGAGGCAAGCGGCATCAAAGTCACCGAAAGGGTCCCCCTTAAAGTCGGTGAAAACCGTCACAACACCGCATATCTTGCGACCAAGGCCGCCAAATCGGGGCATTTGCTGTGACCCCTGACGATATGGTTCTGACGCCAATGGGGTTGCGGTTTCAGGGCCTTACCTATCCCTGCACCATCGGCAAAACCGGCATCACGTCGCGCAAACGCGAAGGCGACGGGGCCACGCCAAGGGGCATTCACCGGATTGTCGGTATGCTGTACCGCCCCGACCGTATTGCGCGGCCTGCGCAGTGGGCAAAACCGATTGGCCCGCTGGATCTGTGGTCAGATGATCCTCGCGATCAAGACTACAACATGATGGTCCGTGCGCCCTACCCGCACAGCCATGAACGCTTGCGCCGCGCTGATCCGCTGTACGACCTGATCTTGCTGACCGATTGGAACTGGCCCTATGCGGTCAAGGGGCGGGGTTCGGCGATTTTCATGCACCAATATCGCCGGCCCGGTTATCCGACTGAAGGGTGCATTGCCCTTTCACGGGCGCATCTGCATCACATTGCACCCAAGATCAAACACCGAACCCGCCTGATTGTTGCGTAAGCTGGGTGCCAACCCACCGCCCCGCTAGGCAGGAACGCGCTCCCCGAAGATCGCTGATCCCACGCGGATATGGGTCGCACCCAAGGCGATGGCCTTTTCGAAATCACTGCTCATGCCCATCGACAGGCCATCCAACCCGTTGCGCGTTGCGATCTTGGCCAGCAGCGCGAAATGCAGCGCGGCTTCCTCGTCTACGGGGGGGATACACATCAAACCACGCACCGGCAGGTCAAGACCCTGACATTCCTTGATAAATGCGTCTGCATCGGCGGGCATCACACCTGCTTTCTGGTCTTCTTCACCTGTGTTGACCTGAATGAACATGTCGGGACAGTGGCCCATCTCTTGCGCCAGCCGGGCAAAGGTTGTGGCCAGTTTCGGACGGTCCAAGGTGTGAATAACGTCGAACAGCTCCATCGCGGCGCGGGCTTTGTTTGACTGAAGCGGCCCGATCAGATGCAGCTCGATCCCGCTATAGGATTTTTTGAAGTCGGGCCATTTGCCTTCGGCTTCCTGAACGCGGTTTTCACCGAAACAACGGTGGCCTTCGTCCAGCACCGCCTGCACCCGCGCATTGGGCTGCACCTTGCTGACAGCGATCAGTTTGACGCTGCCCGGTGCACGGCCTGCGTTTTCTTCGGCTTTTGCGATGCGGATTTTGATGTCGTGCAAGCTCATGATACGCCCCCTGTTTCCGGTGGCACAGAACTACAGCTTGGCACAAAAGAAAAGGGGCAGACCAATGGCCTGCCCCTCTTTTAGATGGTTGCGTTCAACTTAGAAGTTGAAGCGAACACCAACGTCGGCACGTGTGATGCCTGTGAACTGACGTGCAACACCACCACGGATGGAAGTACCGCCACCCAGGTCGTGGTGAACACCGATACCGTACGAGTCACCATTGTACTCGGTACCTGCAACGTAGACTGTGCCGTCGTCGCCGCGCAGAGCTGTCGCGCCGGAACGGTCAGCATAGTAAGCTTGGACTTTTGTAGCCGCGCCAACATCAAACGAAGCAGCCAAAGTGACTTGGTCGCCGTTTGTGCCGTTGTCAGCATATGCCAATGTTACGTTTGCCATGCCAACGTTGCCGCCAACGGATGCTGCGAACTTTGTGTCGCCCAGGTCGCTGGAGTCTTGGCCACCGATAGCGAATGTGAAGCCGGAGAACGTGTACGCGATGTGCGCAGCAACACGGTCACGCTGAATGGCTGTTGCGCCAACAACTGCGTTACCAGCAACTGTGTTGTTGTTGTACGTTGTGCCACCATCGGAAGCCGACAGGTGCATGGACAGGTCGCCCATTTTGTACGTTACTTCAACACCGTTCTGCTGGGATGCACCGGCACCACCGGAAGAGTACGCATCGCCATTGAAGTTATATGCGGTGTAGTCGTAACCCAGACCGGTCAGGCCCAGATCGATTGGGTACATGCCAGGCATGAATTCCAGAGCGCCGTAGATGTTGCCAACGCCAACTTCAAGACCACCGGATTTCGCGAAGAAGCGAACGCCGTTCAGGCCAGTGCCGGAGCCGCCATTATCCTGGTTGATGCGGGTCATCGCACCGAAGGAAACACCCATGTCGGATTCTGCTGTTGCAGTGATCTGCAGGCGGAAGCGCGATGTGATGTTGGAGGACGAAACGTCATCTGCTGTGTCGAAGATGTTGTCCGCACCAGCGGTGGAGTTGTACAGAACACCAAAGCGGCCGTAGCCACCAAATGTTACGTCTGCTGCTGCTACGCCTGCGGTTGCGACCAGGGCTGTTGTAGCGAAGAGAACTTTTTTCATGAGTTATCCCATCGGTTTGAATTCACATGCCCTGACCGGGGAATCCGGAAAGGGTATGAAGGTCTTTTGTTCTTTTGCCCCAGTTTTGGCAAGGATCGCGAAACGGTTTGCCTCAATGTTGAAAACTCTGATGCAGCTTTGCCACAGTCCGACTTGAGGGGCAGCAGCAGCAGGCGGGCCGTCGCACAGGTAAAACATCTATTAAAGAGCGCTATACTATGTGCGATCCGACATTGCGCTTGCCGATAGTACCCTGCTTGTTTAGACCAGTGTCCAAATAGGCAAAGGACGGCTGGAATGGCGCACGCTTCGGTATTTAAATCCACAATGGCCCTTATGGCCGCTGCATCGCTAAGCGCATGTGGTGCGTTTAACCTAGGTGCGCCTGTTGGTCCCTCTGCTGCAGAAGCCGCCGGCCCGAACGTGCCAAGCAGCATCGAGACGAACCAGGAGAACACGATCTGGTCGATTTTCAACCGCAAGAACACAGACACAAGCGTATCCGTTAACAAGTATCTGTGGTCTGCGTCGCTCGAGGTTCTCAACTTTTTGCCGATCCAGTCGATCGACCCTTACACCGGGGTTATCGTGACCGGATACGGCACACCGCCCGGCAGCGGCCAGTCCTACCGCGCCACCGTTCTGATCGACGATCCGGCGCTGGATGCGCGGTCATTGAACATTTCGCTGCAAACCCGTGGCGGGCGCGCGGTCAACAAAGCGACGTCGCGTGCCGTAGAAGATGCGATTCTTAGCCGTGCGCGCGAAATGCGGATTGCCGACAATAAATTCTAAGCCCGCTTCTACCCCATTCTCCATTCCAACGCCGGGCCACGCGCTAGTCGCTCGCCCGGCGTTTTTCGTTTGATAAGGTCAGCCAAGATGTCCCGTTACACCCCCGCCGAAATCGAAGCCCGCTGGCAAGCCGCCTGGGAAAAAGACGATGTTTTCAAGGCTGTCCGCTCTGCCGACAAGCCGAAATACTATGTCCTCGAGATGTTCCCCTATCCGTCGGGCCGTATCCACATGGGCCACGTGCGCAACTATACGATGGGTGACGTGATCGCGCGCTACAAGATCGCGACCGGCCATAACGTGCTGCATCCGATGGGCTGGGACGCCTTCGGGATGCCCGCCGAAAACGCGGCAATGGCCATCGGCGGCCACCCCAAAGACTGGACCTATGGCAATATCGCAGACATGCGCGGCCAGATGAAACCGCTGGGCCTGTCCATTGACTGGTCCCGCGAATTCGCCACATGCGATCCGGAATATTATGGCCAGCAACAGGCGTTGTTCCTTGATTTCCTTGAGGAAGGTTTGGTTTACCGCAAGAATGCCGTGGTGAACTGGGACCCGGTCGACATGACCGTTCTGGCCAATGAACAGGTCGAGGCCGGGCGCGGCTGGCGGTCGGGCGCGCTGGTTGAACGGCGCGAGCTGACGCAGTGGTTCTTTAAGATCTCCGACCACTCCGAAGAATTGCTCAACGCGCTCGACACGCTTGATAACTGGCCCGCCAAGGTCAAACTGATGCAGGCCAACTGGATCGGCAAATCGCGCGGTCTGCAATTCGCGTTCTCGACCATCGACGCGCCGGACGGTTTTGACCGGATCGAGGTATATACCACCCGCCCCGATACGTTGCTTGGTGCCAGCTTTGTCGGTATTTCGCCCGACCACCCGCTGGCCAAAACCCTCGAGAAGGACAACCCTGAACTCGCCGCATTCTGCACGGAATGCCGCAAGGGGGGCACGACCGAAGAAGCCATCGAAACCGCTGAAAAGCTGGGGATGGATACCGGCCTGCGCGTGCGTCACCCGTTTGATACGTCGTGGGAACTGCCTGTCTACATCGCCAACTTTATCCTGATGGATTATGGCACGGGTGCGATCTTTGGCTGCCCCGCACATGACCAGCGCGACTTTGAATTCGCGACAAAATACAGCCTGCCGATCATTTCGACCTTCCTTCCGGCCGAAGATGCCGATCCAAAGATCACCGAAGCCTTTGTTCCGGCCAAATCCGAACGGGTTTACTACAATGGCGGCTTTGCCGGCGAGAAATGGCAAACCGGCGACGAGGCCATCGCAACAGCGATTGAAGCCTGCGAAGCCCAAGGCGTCGGCCAGGGCGTGACCAAATACCGCCTGCGCGACTGGGGCCTGTCCCGCCAGCGCTATTGGGGCTGCCCTATCCCCGTGGTGCATTGCGACGCTTGCGGTGTGGTCCCTGAAAAGAAAGAGAACCTGCCGATCGAACTGCCCTATGACGTCAGCTTTGACGTGCCGGGCAATCCTTTGGACCGCCACCCGACATGGCGCGACTGTGCCTGCCCGTCCTGTGGTGCGCCTGCCAAGCGTGAAACCGACACAATGGACACATTCGTTGATTCGTCCTGGTACTTTGCCCGCTTTACCGCGCCCCACGCCGATACACCGACTGTCATGGAAGACGCCGAATACTGGATGAACGTCGATCAGTATATCGGTGGCATTGAACACGCGATTCTTCACCTGCTGTATTCGCGGTTCTTTGCCCGCGCGATGCAGATCACCGGCCATTTGCCGGAAAAAGCGATCGAACCTTTTGACGCGTTGTTCACCCAAGGCATGGTGACCCACGAGATTTACCAGACCACGGGCGAAAACGACCGCCCTGTCTATCACCTGCCCGAGGACGTCACCGACGGTAAACTTGCCGATGGCACACCAGTGGAGATCATCCCCTCGGCCAAAATGTCGAAGTCGAAAAAGAACGTCGTCGATCCGCTGGGAATCATCGCGAGCTATGGCGCAGATACCGCGCGCTGGTTTGTCTTGTCCGATTCCCCCCCCGAACGGGATGTGGAATGGACAGCGTCAGGTGCCGAAGCCGCCTATAAACACCTTGGCCGCGTCTGGAATATTTCGAACCGGATCACCGAGATGGCGAATGATGCCAATGGCGAAGGCGACGACGATCTGCTGCGCGCCATGCATAAAACCATTCATGATGTGACCATGGGCGTCGAATCCTTCGGCTTTAACGCAGCCATTGCCAAGCTCTATGCCTTTACCGCGACACTGCACAAATCCAAGGCCGGACGTGCCGCACAGCGCGAGGCGATCATGACCCTTGCACAGCTTATGGCCCCGATGACCCCGCACCTGTCGGAAGAAATCTGGTCCGCACAGGGCGGCACGGGCCTGATCACCACGGCACCTTGGCCCAAGGCATCAGAGGCGATGCTGGTTGATGACACCGTGACCTTGCCGATCCAGATCAACGGCAAACGGCGCGCAGAAATTCAGGTGCCCGCCGATATGTCGAAAGAAGAGGTTGAAAAGATCGCGCTCAGCCACGAAGCTGTTATTCGCACCCTTGATGGTGCCACGCCCAAAAAGGTGATCGTAGTGCCCGGACGGATCGTCAATGTCGTTGCCTAGCCGCCGCCTTATGCTGGCGCTGCCTTTGCTGGCGCTGGCCGCCTGCGGGTTTCAGCCGGTTTACGGCCCCGGCGGCACGGGGACAGCCTTGAAAAACAGTGTTGCAGTGGACGCGCCAGACGACGCGTTCAGCTATACGCTGGTCCGCGAGATCGAAACCCGTCTGGGCCGTCCGGCAGCTGCCAAATACGGATTGGCCCTTGCCGTGACCACCAGCCAAGAAGGTCTGGCGATTGATAGCGCCGATAACACCAGACGCTATAATCTGATTGGCAAAGCCGATTTTGCGCTGCGTGACCTTGGCACCGGGCAAATCGTCTCATCGGGTGATGTCGAAAACTTTACCGGCTATTCCGCGACCGGGTCTACCGTTGCGACCCTCGCCGCTGAACGCGATGCCCAAGTGCGCCTGATGACGATGCTGGCCGATCAGATCGTGACCCGGCTTTATGCGGCTGACCTGACACAATGAAACTGCCGCCACGCGACGCAACTGCCTATTTCAAAAAGCCTGACCCGAACAAAACAGGGCTGCTAATCTATGGCAGCGATGCGATGCGCGTTGCCTTGAAACGGCAGGAATTTCTAAAGGCGTTGCTAGGCGCCAATGCCGAAGAAGAAATGCGGCTGACCCGCATTCAGGCCGCCGACCTGCGCCGCGACCCGCCAATGCTGCTGGATGCGTTAAAAGCGGTTGGTTTCTTTCCCGGCCCTCGCGCCGCCTTTGTCGAAGATGCCAACGACAACATCGCCAAGATACTGATCGACGCGCTTGCCGATTGGCAGCCCGGTGATGCACAGATCGTGGTGACGGCTGGTGACCTCAAGAAAACGTCAAAGGTGCTCAAGGCATTCGAGGCGCATAAAACCGCCTTTGCCACGCCGATTTATGACACTCCGCCCGACCGCGCCGAGATAGAGCGTATCCTGTCCGAGGCAAAGCTAAGCCCCGAACCCGATGCCATGGGGTCGCTCAGCGAGCTTGCCCGCGTGCTGGACCCCGGCGATTTCCGCCAGATGGTCGAAAAAATCACGCTTTACAAGATCGGTGACAATGGTCCCCTGACCGCCTTGGACGTTGGCAATTGCGCGCCCACCTCTACCGAGGCCGAAGTCGACGATATCCTGCATGTCGTGGCCGAAGCCCGTGCCGGCGATATCGGGCCGGTGATGGCCAAGCTGCAAGCGCAAGGCGTGAACGCCGTGACCTTGATCATCATGGCCACCCGCCACTTTCGCACCTTGTACCGCATCGCCAGCAACCCCGGCGGCCAGATCTGGGGTGTGCGCGACCGTGACCGCGCCATGCGGCAGGCCAAAAACTGGGGTGCCACCAAGCTGGAAACCGCTTTGACGGTGCTGACAGATACCGACCTTACGCTGCGATCGGCGGGGCAACATGCGCCCACGATGGCGTTGGTCGAACGGGCGTTCATCCGGCTGGCAATGTTGGGCGCACAACGCTAACCTTGGTTGAAATATCAAGGGAAGAGCGAAATGTACAAAGTCATCGGAGCCACAAAATCACGCGCCTTGCGCGTCATGTGGATGCTGGAAGAACTGGGCCAGCCATACGAGCATGTCCCGTGTGGGCCGGCGTCAGACGAGGCCAAGAAATACAATCCGTCAGGAAAAATCCCTGCATTGGTCGATGGCGATGAGGTTTTGACCGATTCTGTGGCGATCATGCAGTATCTGGCCGACAAACACGGCATGCTGACCGCCCCGGCCGGCACCCCCGCCCGCGCACGTCAGGATGCCATGACCTTTTGGCTGATCGACGAAATGGACGCGATCCTGTGGGCCGCGGCCAAACACAGCTTTGTCTTTCCCGAAGAACAGCGCGTTCCCGAGATCAAGCCAAGCCTGAAGGCAGAGTTCGCCCGTTCGGCCAAGATTCTGTCAGATCGTTTGGAAGGGCCGTTTTTGATGGGGGATGAGATAACCGTGCCTGATCTGCTGGCCACCCATTGCATCAACTGGTCCATCGGCGCGGGGTTCGACCGTGTGGATGACAAGCTGGGCGACTGGGCCAAATCCATGCGCGACCGCCCCGCGTTCAAAGCGGCCGCAACCAAAGAAGGCTAGGCCTTTTGCGCCCAAGCGGCGGCATGTTGCCCCGCCCATCGGCCTGTCGCAAGGCAGGCCGAAATCAGATAGCCGCCTGTGGGGGCCTCCCAATCCAGCATCTCGCCCGCGACAAAAACACCGGGACGGTTGCGCAACATCAACGCGTCATCCACGGCGTCGAACTTTACCCCGCCAGCCGTCGAAATTGCCTGATCCATCGGGCGCAAACCCGCGTGTTTGATCGGCAGCGCCTTAAGCAGTTTCGCCAGCGCCTTGGTGTCTTGCGGCAAGGGCCGCGCCATTTCCTGCAAAACAGCGATTTTTACCGGATCAAGCTTGAGCGCCTTGCGCATGAAATTGGCCATGCTCATCTTGCCGCGCGGCTGATCCAGCTTTTTCGTCAAAGCCTCGACCGTTTGATCCGGCAGCAGGTCCAACATCAGCGGATGCCCTTCGCGCACCCCGCGCGAGATGGTGTAAATGCCACCGCCCTCAAACCCTTGACGCGAAATCAGTGCCTCGCCCCGCGAACGATACGTGCCGGACTTGAGCGCGATACCTTTCAGCGCCGTGCCGAAATGCGCCTCCATATGCGAGGACCAATCCACCGCGATGCCCACGTTTGCGGGCGCGAATGGCGTGAACGGCGTGTCGCTTGCCATCACTTTGGCCCAATCCCCGGTTGACCCAAGCCGCGCCCAGCTTGCCCCGCCCATCGCCAAAACGGTCACATCCGGCTGCAAAACCTGCCGGCCATCGGGTGTCTCGAAAACCAGCCCGTCTGCGTCCCAGCCGGTCCAATCCCAGCGTGTGTTGATCCGGACACCGGCCTCGGTCAACCGGACCAGCCAGGCCCGCAACAGGGGCGACGCCTTCATCACTGTCGGAAAAACCCGGCCTGTCGACCCGGTAAAAAGCTCTTGCCCCAACCCTGTGGCCCATTCCTGAACCGCAGCGCTGTCAAATGCAGATATGATCGGCGCAAGCACGCCCTTGGCGTCGGTGAAGGCGTTCAAAAAGGCATCATCCGGTTCAACTTTGGTCAGGTTCAACCCCGACTTGCCCGCCATCAGGAATTTGCGCCCGACCGACGGTTTATGGTCGCAGACCGTCACCGACAGACCGGCTGCCGCCAGCATTTCAGCCGCCATCAGCCCCGCCGGACCTGCGCCAATTACGACCGCCTGTTTTTCTGTCACTGCCAAAGAGGTCATGGGGATGCCTTTGCTGAAAATACGAAACTAAGGGCCTGACTTAACTTGACCGAAAGGCAATTGCACGATGATGATGGCAATTGACCCAAAACAGGCAGGCACACCCATATGCGGCTTTACATTCTTTTGACCACATTAACCGCAGTTAGCGCCTGTGGCGTGCCGTTTGTGCCCTTTATCTAAGGGGCGCATCTGATGCACCGGACTGTGGTGTGCACATGGCTTTAATTCCGACCGCGATTTCAGGCGTGGCGGCGACGGTATCTGCGGCGATGTGACGGGCTGTCTCCAGCAGGGTATCCGGTTCGACGATCCTGTCGATCAGACCGAACAACAGGGCCTCATCCGCCGTGATCTTTTGCCCGCCCATCAAGATCAGCTTGGTCCGCGCGGGGCCGATCAATGCCGACATCCGTGCGGGGTCACTGGGTTGCGGCAAGAACCCCAGCTTCATCACCGGATAGAAAAACTTGGCCGTGGGCACTGCGATGCGCAGATCACTGGCCAGCGCCATGCCCATCGCACCGCCCGCCAATGTGCCGTTCATCGCGCAGATGCTAAGACCCGGCAACGCTGCAATGGCCCCCGACAGCCGTTCCCAGATATCCGAAGTCGCAAGACCTGCGCGGGCTTCGTCCAGATCGGCCCCCGCGCTGAATACCTTGCCTTGGCCGGTCAGGATGACAGCGCGGGCGGCTTGCGCGTCCTCCATGAACTCGGCCAAAGACACCAGCATTTCATGGGTAAGCGAATTGGCCTTTTCAGGCCGGTTCAGGGTCGCGGTCCAGATGTCGCCGTCGCGGGAAAAATCAATCATATCAGGCCAACCTCTTTGCGGATGCTTTCGTCACGCAGCGATATTTCCTCGCCGCAAAAGCGGTCTGCCGCTGGGCTACACATCCACAGCAGGGCGCGGGCTGGCCAGTCGGCGGGAATGTGGTCTTCCCACGCCAGTTCGCTGACAGGGTTGATGCCGCTTGCCTTGATCTCGCGTTGCATTTGGGTGGCAACGGTGCCGGGTGACAAACCGATGGCGCGGATGCCGTTGGCGGCTTCCTCAAGGTGGACAGACCGGCCGATCATGTTCACCGCCGCCTTGGACGCACAATAGGCGCTCCATGCCTCGATCGCGTGATGCGCAGCACCGGAACTGACCGTCAGAATGGTGCCGGTACCGGCATGTTTCATCACGGGCAATGCCGCCCGCATGCCGTTGTAAACACCTTTGAGGTTAATATCGATCGCCAGCCCCCAAGCATCGGGGTCAGAGGTGGCCAGATGCGAAATCGGGTCGATCACACCGGCATTGTTGATCAGCACATCCAGACTGCCAAACGCCTGCACCGTCGTTTCAACTGCCGACGACATTTCCCCAAAGCGGGCCACGTTGCAGGGGATCGCGATGGCCTTATGCCCGATCTCGCCCGCCAGATCGGCGATGGCGTCTTGGGATCGGGCCAGCAGCACCACATTCGCCCCCGCTTTGGCGAAAAGACGTGCCGTTTCGGCACCGATACCGCGGCTTGCGCCGGTGATCATGACGGTTTTGCCTGCCATTTCCATATCGTTCATCCCATCTTTCATCGTTATCAGGCTTGGAAATCCGCCAAACCATGTAATTAACCGTGTAATCAGAAGATACTTAGCATCTACATAACCCGATGCCAGCCAAAAGCCCAATCTTGGACGAAGGGCGCTTTGCCTTGTAAGATGATCCATACCAATTATCTGTTAGGCACAAATGACCCCGTGCCGCAGCCGCCCGACAAAGGAACTTTCACGATGACCCGATTTCAAACATTGCTTGGCTGTTCAGCCTTTGCCCTTTTGTCGACAGCACATTTCGCAACCGCAGATGTGACCCCCAATGATGTCTGGCAGGATTGGCGCGACCACATTCAAAGCATCGGATACAGCCTGACCGCCAAGGAAAGCACCTCGGGCAATACGCTGACCGTCAGCGACCTGCGGCTTGATCTGGCAATGGACCCCGATCAGGGCGACATGTCAGTGACCCTTGGCAGCATCGGTTTTGCCCAGAATGACGACGGCAGCGTAACCGTGCTGTTTCCCCCGGTCATGCCGGTATCAGTCAGCGTCAGCCCCGCCACAGGACAAGGCGAACCGGTCACTATGACCCTGACCATCAACCAGTCCGCCCAGGATATGGTGGTCAGCGGGACCCCGACCAACATGACCAGCAGCTATTCCGCCGGGATGGTGGGACTAACCCTGGATCAATTGACCGTCGGCAGTGAAACTGTTGGCCCCGAGAACGCCAAGATGGCCATTACGATGCAGGATGTTCAAAGCAGAACAGACAGCAAACTGGCCAGCATGCGCGACTATGATCAAACCGCGACAATCGGGTCCGCCACCTATGAGATGCGGTTCAAGGATCCGAACGAACCGGCAATTGCCACGGTACAGGGAACATCGGCCAACCTGGGTTTCAAGGCGAACGGAATTCTGCCGCTTGCACTGGCGCAGGTCAGCGATACGGCCGGGCTGTTGCGTGCCGGTATGGATGTTGCAGGCACCGTGACTGCCGGAAACAGCACAATGACCCTCAACATTGAGGACCCCGTCAGCGGCGATATGGCCATTGCGATGGCCGCTGAAAGCGGCACGCTTGCGGTAGAGACCAGTGCGGATGGCTTCAGCTATGCCGGAACCCGCGAAGGCATGACAGTGTCGGTACAGCCGCCGCAATTCCCGTTCTTGCTGTCCTTTGCCATGGATAACGCCGCCTTTAACCTAAGCGCGCCTGTGATGAGATCGGACGCGCCCCAGAATTTTGCCTTGGGCCTGAACCTGACGGATTTCACGATGTCGGATCTGGTTTGGGGGATGCTGAACCCTCAGGGCACTCTGCCGCGCGATCCGGCCACGGTTGCGCTTGACATGACCGGCACTGCGACGCTGCTGGCAGATTACCTGGATATGCAAAACGCCGATCAGATGTCGGATGCCATGGACGTTCCTGCAAAACCTGAAAGCGTAAAGCTGAATTCGCTGATTGTTGACGCGCTCGGGGCGCGGTTGACCGGCTATGGTGCTGCAACTTTTGACAATTCGGGCACCGATACACAGGATGGCACGCTCAAGCCGACGGGGGCGGTTGATCTGAAACTGGTGGGCGGCAACACCCTGATCAACAGCCTTGTCGAAGCAGGTCTGCTGCCAGATCAGATGGCCATGGGTGCGCGCATGGTGATGGGTATGTTTACGATCCCCGGCGACGGCGAAGATACGCTTGAGACAAAGATCGAATTTACCCGGTCAGGCGCGATTTTGGCCAATGGTCAGCGGATCAAATAAAGACGCGGCCCTTGTCGATGCGACCCCCATCCCTTGCAGACTGGCAGTGGGGTCGCTAGCTAACCATTGAGATATTTAGGAGAATTCCCATGCAGCAGTCCATTGATGCGCTGACAAAATCATTGCTGCGCGCTGCCAAAGATGCCGGCGCAGACAGCGCCGATGCAATGGCTGTGCGCGGTACATCGGTCAGTGTTGACGTCCGTGGCGGAGCCCTTGAGCAAGCGGAACGGTCCGAAGGCGTCGACATCGGCCTGCGGGTGTTTGTTGGCAAACGGTCGGCAAACGTATCTGCGTCCGACACCTCAGATCGCACGATCGAGGAAATGGCACTGCGGGCCGTTGCAATGGCAAAAGAAGCGCCCGAAGACCCCTATTCCGGCCTTGCCGACCCAGACCAATTGGCGACCAGCTGGGATATTGACGCGCTCGAACTGTCCGACCCGACGCCGGAGCCATCGCCGCAGACGTTGCAAGACGATGCCGCACGGGCCGAAGCGGCAGGGTTGGCCGTCAAAGGTATCTCGCAGGTGCAATCCGCCAGCGCAGCCTATGGGGAGCAGCAGGTTTATCTTTCGGCCAGCAACGGTTTTGAAGGTGGGTATACCCGCACGGATCGGGGGCTGTCTTGTGTCACCATCGCAGGCAGCGGTACCGCGATGGAACGCGACTATGACGGCGACAGCCGGATTTTTCAGGCCGACCTGCGCAGTCCCGAAGACATCGGAACCACCGCAGCAGAGCGGACTTTGCTGCGGATGGATGCCCGCAAACCGCCGACAGGGGCCTATCCGGTTTTGTTCGACGAACGGATTTCATCCACGCTGATCGGGCATCTTCTGGCGGCGGTCAGCGGTGCTGCCATTGCGCGCGGTGCGTCGTGGTTGCGCGACGCGATGGGCGAACAGGTGTTGCCGGACGGCCTGTCGATCATCGAAGACCCCCACCGCCCGCGCACATCTGGATCGCGCCCCTTTGACGGTGAAGGCCTGCCGACCAACCGGCGTGTGATTGTCGAAAACGGGACGCTGAAAGGCTGGACCCTTGATCTGGCGACTGCCCGCAAACTGGGCATGGCCCCGACCGGCAACGCCGCGCGCGGCACCGGATCAAACCCCGGCCCTGCGGTCTGGAATATTGCCCTGACCCAAGGCGATGCGACCCGTGACGACCTGATCAAACAGATGGGCACCGGATTGCTCGTGACCTCTATGATAGGCTCTACGATCAACCCTAACACGGGCGATTATTCGCGGGGTGCCTCTGGTCTGTGGATCGAAAATGGCGAAATCACCCATGCGATAAATGAATGCACCATTGCAGGGAATTTGCGCGACATGCTGCGCAGCATTATCCCCGCAAATGACGCACGCACGCACCTCAGCCGCGTCGTGCCGTCCTTGCTTGTTCCAGGAATGACCCTTGCCGGTGCGTGATCTTGACCTATTGATCGACTGCGCCCGCAAGGCTGGCCAGATCGCCACGTCCTATACCGGGCAAACCGCGAAACGCTGGGACAAGCCCGGCGATGCCGGCCCCGTGACCGAGGCCGATCTGGCCGTGAATGCAATGCTGCACGAAACCCTGACGACAGCCCGCCCCGATTACGGCTGGCTGTCCGAGGAAAGCGAAGACGGCGACAGGCGGCTGGATCAATCCCACGTCTTTATTATCGACCCGATTGATGGCACCCGCAGCTTTATCGAAGGGTCTGATACCTGGTCCCATTCGCTGGCGATTGCCCAAGGCGGCAAGATCACCGCAGCCGTTGTGTTCCTGCCAATGCTCGACCGGCTTTATGCCGCGTCGCTGGGCGGTGGTGCCACATTGAATGATCTGAAAATCGCGGCATCAACCACCCAAGGTCTGAGCAACGCAACAGTGCTTGCAACCAAACCTGTCATGGCTGAACACCACTGGATCGCAGGTGATCCGGGTTTCAAACGGGCACACCGCCCGTCGCTGGCCTACCGGCTTGGGCTGGTGGGGCAAGGGCGGTTCGACGGCATGGTCACTTTGCGCAAAAGCTGGGAATGGGACATTGCTGCCGGTGCGCTGATCGTGACCGAAGCCGGCGGCTATTGCACCGATAAAACCGGCGCGGCTTTACGGTTCAACAACCCTGATCCGCGACTAAATGGCGTCCTTGCGGCCAGCGCTTCGATCCATGCGGATTTGCTTAGCAGCCTTGCCCCCGCATAACCCGTTGCCTTAGATACCGGCATCGGCATTCATCCGAAAACAAAGGATTGCACCATGACCCAACGCCTACACCTCGTCTTTGGCGGAGAACTGGTTTCACCGACCGGCACAGCGTTCAAAAATGTAGATGACATTCACGTGGTCGGCATTTTCCCGAATTATGCCAGCGCCTATGATGCTTGGAAGAACGAAGCGCAGCGCACCGTAGACAACGCGCATATGCGGTATTTCATCGCGCATCTGCACCGCTTGCGCGACGAGGAAGCCGCTGCGTCCTCGACCGAAGAACTGGGCTAATTCAATATGGCGCGGTCCCTTGCGCTGACTGCGTATCGCGCCTACTCGGGGCGCGGCTCAGCGGTGCCGTATACGCCTGTTGCAGATCGCCCGGACGGTGAGCTGGTTTGGTGCCATGCCCCCGAACCGGGCAGTTTGCTGGCCATTCAAGACCTTGCAATACGTTTATGCCGCAGCCGGTCGGGCCTGCGCGTTCTGATTACACTGCCCAAAAGCGATACCGGTGCCGAACGCCCGGCATCACCCCACGCGGACGTTATCATTGATGATCTTCCCGATGATCATCCAACATCCGTCGCCGCGTTTTTGAACCACTGGAAACCCAACGCATGTATCTGGGCCTGGGGAAGGCTCCGCCCGAATTTGATCCTGGCTGCGGCGCAACGGAAATGCCCGCTGTTTCTGATCGATGCAGATAGCGGCGGGTTTGACGGGCGTCGTGACCGCTGGATGCGGGATTTGACCTTTGAACTGGTATCGACCTTTTCAGCGATTCTGGCGCGGTCCGAAGCCGGTTTTCAACGGTTGATCCGTCTTGGTATTTCGCGAGATAGCATCGAAATGACGCCCGCACTTCAGGCCGGAGGGCAGGCGCTGCCCTGTATCGTTTCCGACATGGCGGATCTTTCTGCCGCCTTGGTCGGGCGGCCCGTCTGGTTTGCCAATCAGATTTTGGAAGACGAACTTCCCACTGTACTTCGGGCGCACCGGCAGGCTTTGCGTCTGTCACATCGGTTGCTGCTGGTCGTGATGCCGGCCGACCCGGGTCAAGCCGACAAGTTTGCCACCTATATGGCGCAACAGGATTTTCGCGTTCTTCGCTGGGGGGACGATGGATATCCCGACAGCTCGACCCAGATCATGCTGGCCGATGATCCTGCCGAAATCGGGTTGTTCTATCGTCTGGCACCTGTGTCCTTTCTGGGCAGTTCGCTGACCGGGGGGCCCGGCGGCTGTGATCCGTTCGAGGCGGCAGCCCTGGGGTCGGCGGTTTTGTATGGCCCAAAGGTGCGGCGGTTTCTGCCGTCCTACACGCGCCTTGCATCTGAAGGGGCCGCGCGGATTGTGAATGATGCAACGGCCCTTGCAACCGCCGTCAGCCGCTTGATTGCGCCGGATCAGGCTGCCGTGATGGCACATGCCGGTTGGGATGTGATCAGCCGCGGTGCCGCCCTGACGGACAAGGTGATAGATCTGGTCCAGGACACCCTTGACCAGCAAGAGGCCGAACGATGAAACGCCCCCCTTCCTTTTGGTTTTCGCCCAAGCCCGACTGGCGCGCGCGCCTGTTGCAGCCCCTGGGCGCGCTATACGCAAAAGCCACCGCGCGGCGTTTGGCCCATGGAGAGCCCCTGGACCTGGGCATTCCGGTTGTTTGTGTCGGGAATATTAACGCGGGCGGCACGGGCAAGACGCCGACAGTGATGGCCGTGGTCGAACATCTGCGCAACATTTACCACACGCCACACATCGTATCGCGGGGCTATGGCGGCACCGAAAAAGGGCCGCTTTTGGTAGACCCTTCGCGGCATTCAGCGGCGCAGGTCGGGGATGAGCCGCTTTTGCTGGCTGCCTTTGCCGATGTTTGGGTGGCCCGTGACCGCGCTGCGGGTGCACAGGCCGCTGCGGCGGCAGGGGCAAGCGTCATTGTTCTGGATGACGGATTTCAAAACCCCGCGCTCAAGCAGGATCTCAGCATTGTTGTGGTGGATGCCGCCAAAGGGTTTGGCAACGGGCTGTGCTTGCCTGCCGGACCGCTGCGCGAACCGGTACAAACCGGTTTGGCCAGGGCTGATCTGCTGCTGTCGATTGGCAGCGCCGAAGATCAGGCCGCGTTCAACCATACCCCACTGCCCGCGGGCTTGCCCCATGTGCAGGCCGAATTGGCCCCCCTGCAAACCGGTATGGACTGGTCGGATACCCGCGCTTTGGCCTTTGCAGGGATTGGCCATCCGGAAAAGTTTTTCGCGACGTTGCGCGCACTCGGGGCCGAGATTGTTCATGCCGAAGCGCTGGACGATCACCAGCCGCTGACACGCGCGCTGATGACCCGGCTTGAGGCAGATGCCTTTGCCAGCGGGGCGCAACTGGTAACGACAGAAAAAGACGCCGTGCGACTGCCTGCGGCGTTCAGGATGAAGGTAATCACCCTGCCCGTGCGGTTGAAAATGGCCGATGACAATGCGCTTGTTCAGGCCCTGAATGCGCTTCCCAAGCACGCTTAGGTAGGTCGGAATTTTCAAAAATTCCGACCCGTTTTCTTTAAAGAAAACGCCGCCACCTGTCAGCCAATGTCGTCTTCGCCAAGCTTGGGGGACGCGCGATGCAGCGCCAGTTCGGCACCCGAAAACACGAATGGCGACCGGATACCGGGCACGCCGTCCAGTTCGATCTTCATCCCGCGCGCAATCACCTGAGGATCATTGAACATGTCTTCCATGTTGTTGATCGGTCCGGCAGGCACGCCCTTTTCCTCGCAGGCTGCCAGCAGGTCATCCCGTGTGCGCTGGCGTGTTGCATCATTCAACCGACGGATCATTTCCGGCCGGTTCGCCACACGGTCCGCGTTCTTGGCATATTCCGCGGCTTCCGCCATATCGTCCAGCCCCAGCATCCGGCACAGCCGTTGGAACTGGCCATCATTGCCGGTGGCAATAATCAAATGACCATCAGAGGATTCGAACACTTCATACGGGGTCAAATTGGGATGCGCGTTGCCCATACGATGCGGGGGCTTGCCCGTGGTAAGATAGTTCATCGCCTGATTGCCCGTGACCGCCACGGCACAGTCAAGCAGGGCCATGTCGATATGCTGCCCGACGCCCGTGTGGCTGCGCTGGTGCACGGCCGCCAAGATTGCAGTCGTCGCATAAATTCCGGTAAAGATATCCGTAATCGCCATGCCATGTTTTTGCGGCTGGCCCTCGGCTTCTCCGGTGATCGACATCAGGCCGGACATGCCCTGAATGATAAAGTCGTATCCGGCGCGGTGTGCATAGGGGCCGTCCTGCCCGAACCCGGTGATCGAACAATAGACCAGCTTGGGGAATTCCTTGGACAGGCTGGCATAATCCATGCCGTATTTCGCCAGACCGCCGGTCTTGAAATTCTCGATCAGGATATCCGCGTCGGCCAGCAGTTCTTTCATCTTGGCCTGACCTTCGGTGGTGGTTAGATCAACGATAACGGACGCTTTGCCCCGGTTGGTCGAATGGAAATAGGATGCTGATTTGTCATCCCCCCGTTCGATGAAAGGGGGGCCCCACTGGCGTGTGTCGTCACCGGCGGTGCTTTCCACCTTGATGACTTCACACCCAAGATCAGACAAGGTCTGGCCGGCCCAAGGCCCTGCCAGAATACGTGCCAGCTCAATCACCTTGAGCCCTGCCAGTGGGGCCGCCATTATTCGGCCAGTGCCGCGTCGATGATTTCCTTCATCTCGGCGTAGGGCATGTTGGAATATTTCTTGCCGTTGATGATAAAGCTTGGCGTGCTTGAGATATCATCGGCTTTTTGGTTCTCTTCCCACCAGGCCACAAGAGTCTGTGCTTTTTCACCGTCTTGCAAACAGGCCTCAAGAGTTTCGTTCTCGATACCGGCAAGGCGGCCAATCTTGCGCAGCTCTTCCACGATGGCAGCGGGTTCGCCTGCGCGCACCCATTCGGACTGACCTTTGTAAATCAGGTCAGCGATGCCAAAGAATTTGTTTTCGCCATCACAGCGCGCGACCATGGATGCCCACAGACCATAGCGGTCGAAATACACCTCGCGGTAGGTAAAGCCGATTTTGTCGGTGTCGATATAGTCGGCCTTGAGCTGCTTGTAGGCACCTTGATCGAATGCGGCGCAATGCGGGCAGGTGAAAGACGCATATTCAACGATCTGCACAGCGGCTTCGGCGTTGCCCAGGCTCATGTCCTGAATTGTCGACGTATCGACTTCGGCAGCTTCGGTGGTCTGCGCATTTGCAGCCCCTGCAATGGGGCTGAGCGATGTGCTGTTCACTGCATCCGTGCCGCCAAATACATACCAGCCGCCAGCAGCGACCACGGCAACAGCCGCAAGAATTGGAAAAGTGCGTTTCATTTGATTTCCTTTGTCAGCGTTTCGTCTTGTTCAATATGTTCTCGCCCAGACGTGCAAGGGCATCGCGCAGGCTTTCGTCACCCATTGTCCCGACGGTTTCGGCGGCGCGTTGGCGGATGACCGGATCAGGGGCCTGATCAACACGCGCCTTTGGCTTTGCCTCGAACGCGACCTGCCCTTCGGCAAAGCCAGTCGCCGCCGTTTGCGTGACCCGCACCCGTGCGATGGCGTTATAGCCGTAAACCGCATTTACCTTGGCGCGCAGTTGTTCTTTTTGCATCTCGAGCATCGGTGCATTTGACCCGTTGGTCAGCAAGGTCAGGGTCGCCCCCATGCCGCCGCGCCCATAGCTGACTTCGACCGGCCTCGAGATGGAGGAAACATCCTCGCCCACGATCTCGGCCCATTGGGTCAAAAGCCGCGATTGCGCAAAGCCACGCGTTTCGCTGGCCTGACGGATCTTTGCCGAAAGCAGGCTGTCTGTGCGTTTGAACCCTTTTGTACTGGAACGCCGCGGCGGCATGACTATCTTTCCTGGATGACAAAGTTCAACGTAGCGATGCAACACAACATAGCGATACTGGACCGTATCGCCAGCCCATCCCAACTGCAAAGGCCATAAAGATTGCGTGACACAGACGAAACAAGCGACCTGCCACCTATCTTGCTCGAATGGTACGATGTTCATGCGCGGGCAATGCCGTGGCGTGTCGCCCCGTCTGACCGCAAAGCAGGCCAATATCCAGACCCGTATCGCATTTGGTTAAGCGAGGTGATGCTGCAGCAAACGACCGTGGCCACGGTGCGCGACTATTTCCAGCGCTTCACCGCCCGCTGGCCCACTGTTGCCGATCTCGCTGCGGCCCAAGACGCGGATGTGATGGGGGAATGGGCCGGCCTTGGCTACTATGCCCGCGCCCGCAACCTGCTGAAATGTGCCCGCGCGGTTGTTGCCGACCATGACGGGCAGTTTCCAGCAGATCACGCAGAGCTGTTGAAACTGCCGGGCATCGGCCCCTACACCGCCGCCGCCATATCATCGATTGCGTTTGATCTGCCCCACGCTGTGCTTGATGGCAATGTAGAGCGTGTTTTGGCGCGGATTTACGACATTCACACACCCCTGCCGGCCGCCAAACCGGAATTGATGCAGCGCGCCGCAAACCTGACGCCAGATGACCGGCCCGGGGATTACGCCCAAGCGGTGATGGATCTGGGGGCCACCATTTGCACCCCCAAATCACCGGCCTGCGGCATTTGCCCGTGGCGCAGCCCATGCCTTGCGCGGCAACGCGGCACAGCGCCCGAATTGCCGAAAAAGACCCCGAAAAAGCCCAAACCCATCCGCCACGGCACCGTTTACCTGACCCGGCGCAGCGATGGCGCGTGGCTGCTGGAAACCCGCCCCGAAAAAGGGTTGCTGGGCGGTATGCTCGGTTGGCCGGGGTCTGACTGGATCGACGCCAGTGAAACCCGCCCCCAAGGCACCCCGCCTGCCACAGCCGACTGGCAGGTGGTGCCCGGCGAAGTGCGCCATACGTTTACGCATTTTCACCTGATGTTGACCGTTATGTATACCGCCGCCCCCGACAGCATTCTGCACCCGGATGCAGAATTCATTGCGCCCGACCAGTTCCGCCCGTCCGACCTGCCCACCGTCATGCGCAAGGCGTTTGATTTGGTCCGCTAGCGGCAGCGCGCCACAGTGACAAACGGTGCAATGATGCGCTATGAAGAGACAGTGATTTCGAAAGCAATATCAGCATGACCCCAACATCCCCCGACATCAGCACCGACCAGTTGGCGCAACTCAAAAGGGCTGTACCATTTGCGCTGTCCTTTGCGCTGGTTCCTTTGGCGTGGATCACCGCCTTTGTCGGCGGCTGGACCGTGATCCTGCTGCCCCTCGTCACGTGGTATCTGTTTTCGATCATCGACAGCATCGTTGGGCTGAACCTCGATAACGCAGACCCCGAAGCGACCGATGATGATCTGTTCTGGTACCGCATGATCACCCTGTTTTGGATGCCAGCGCAGTTTCTGACGGTGTTCGGGCTGCTGTGGTATGTGCCGCAAGCTGACCATTTGGGCGGCTGGGAAAAGTTCTTTGTGTTCTTTGGTGTGGGTGTGATGACCGGCACTGTTGGCATAAATTATTCACACGAATTGATGCACCAAAAGAACAAGCTTGAACGGTTCTGGGCCGACGTTCTTTTGGCGATGGTTCTCTATTCGCATTTCAGGTCCGAACACCTGCTGGTGCATCACCGCTATGTCGCGACGCCCCGCGACCCGGTCACGGCGCATTATAACGAAGGCTTCCACCGCTTTTACCCCCGGGTGCTGCGGCAAAGCATGAAATCCGCGTTTCGCGCAGAAAAAGCCATGCTGGCGCGCAAAGACAAACCGTGGACTGACAGGCGCAACCCGTTCTTCAAATACTGGGCATTGCAGGCGGTGTTTTTAACCCTGGCCATTATTCTGGGCGGCTGGACCGGATTGCTGCTCTTTTTGGTCCAAGCAGGCACTGCAATCTGGCAGCTTGAACTGGTGAATTACATCGAACATTACGGCCTGACCCGCAAACATCTGGGCGATGGCAAATACGAACACGTCCAGCCGCGCCATTCGTGGAACGCAGCGCATCGCGCATCAAACTGGCTTTTGATCAACTTGCAGCGGCATTCCGACCATCACTACAAACCGGATCGCCGTTTTCCGGTGCTCCAGAACTATGGCGACGCAACGGCCCCGCAGCTGCCCTATGGATATCCGGTCATGACCGTTATGGCGATGATGCCTTGGGTCTGGCGGCGCGTCATGAACCCGCGCGTGCGCAGATGGCGCGACATGTATTACCCCGAAATCACGGATTGGTCCGACTATAACAAGGGAACGACCCCCTATCCCCGTTGACGGCATGTTAATCTACCTCTGCCATGATTGAAGCTATTCTCGATCATGGTGGAGGTATTCATGCCAAGTCAGCAACTTTTCCAACAGGCAAACAGCGCACTCGTGCCACAAGCCTGCTTGATCATCGAAGACAGCAAATTCGACCAACTCAAGATGAAGCGAATGATCAGCCGAAGCCTTTCAGGCATGCAAGTCTATGTCGCAGCCACCCTAAGAGAGGCACGGCAGACACTGGCAAAATACCCTGTGTCGATGATCCTGCTCGACAATCGCCTGCCAGACGGCCTTGGTGCCGACTTTGCCGTTGAACTGTCAACACTCGGGGGTTTTTCCCATGTCACCGTTGTCATGGTCAGCGATTGGCCCTCCCCCTTTATGTGGGAAAAAGCCGCAACAGCAGGCGTGCTGCATGTGGTCAACAAGTCAGAGTTCGGACAGCACTATCTGATGGACGCGTTCAACCATGCTAAAAATGCGAAACCGCAATTGCACTGACACGTCTTCAAACGAAAAAGACCCCGCCATACAGGCGGGGCCAAGGTGAGTACCCTTTGGGGCGTACCTTCATGTGGAAGGACGCGGGGCACCGGCGGTGTTCGTAAAACTGTGTGAAAAGGCGCGGCCTAGTTGGCCATTTCTGCCCTGATTTGCTGGCGTAAAATATCGATCGGCACACGCTTGCCATCTTTTTTGTAGCACCAGTAGGTCCATCCATTACAGCTGGGTGCCTTTTCATAGGCGGCCCCCACTTGGTGAATGGAACCTTTGACCTCGTTGCCGATCAGCGTGCCATCGGCACGGACCTTGGCCGAATAGCGACCGTTCAACGAATAAAGCTCTTCTCCCGGGCGCAACATCCCGCGTTCAACCAATTGGCCAAACGGCACACGTGGTTCGGCGCGCTTGGATATTGTGGTCTGCAGCGCTTCTTTGTCAAATTTGCGCACCGATTTAATACGTTTCTCGGCAACCTTGCGGTACGCTTCCTCACGCTCAATCCCGATAAAATCACGGCCCAGCATCTTGGCAACAGCACCGGTTGTGCCTGTGCCAAAGAACGGGTCAAGAATAACATCGCCCGGATTGGTAGAGCCGACCAAAATACGGTGCAGCAGGCTCTCGGGTTTTTGCGTTGGATGCGCCTTGTCGCCAGCGTCGTCTTTCAGGCGCTCGTGACCGTTGCAGATCGGCAAAACCCAATCGCTGCGCATCTGGATACCTTCATTTAGGGCTTTCAGCGCCTCATAGTTAAAGGTGTATTTCGAATTCTCGTCTTTCCCGGCCCAGATCATCGTTTCATGGGCGTTGGTAAAGCGCTTCCCGCGGAAGTTTGGCATCGGGTTGGATTTGCGCCAGATAACATCGTTCAGAATCCAGTACCCTTGGTCCTGCAAGGCCGATCCGACACGGAAGATGTTGTGATAGCTGCCGATCACCCAGATTGCGCCATTCGGCTTTAGCAACCGGCGGGCGGCTTTCAGCCAGGCACGGGTAAACTCGTCATATACGGCAAAGCTCGCAAATTGGTCCCACGCGTCATCAACCGCATCAACCTTTGAATTGTCAGGACGATGCAAATCGCCCCGCAATTGCAGGTTATAGGGTGGGTCGGCAAAGATCAGATCGATCGATCCCTCGGGCAGCGCATTCATCGCATCAATGCAATCGCCCGCAATAATTGTGTTCAAGGGAAGTGCGTCTGCACCCTTTGTGATCGTCTTCATAATAACTGCCTCTGCCCCGGCACATTGTGTGCTCTTGGTTGAGACTAGGATGCCCTGACAGATGATTCGCGGTCAATTTCTTTTTTGAATCAAATGGTTAGTTATTTTTCTTGATACAACATGTTGTGTACGGGTTTGAACAAACGTCTATGGTGTGGGGTTACCCCAAGATTTCGGAGCGCCTCTATGTGTCTTTTTGACCCGTATCCCATGTTGGTCTCCCAGCCATATCCGGGGTGCTGTTGCGCCAATGACAACATGACACAATCTCGACATATTTTGGCCATAATTGAGGCAGCCGAAATTGACTGGGAACGCGCATCGCCCTTGATCAAAGTCTGGGCTTTTATCTTCAAATCCCGTGGAAGCATGTTTCCGTCCACAAGCGCGAAATCCGCAGGCTGTTTCAGCCCATCCAATGCACGCACCATCGCAAGGTGGCTGGCACGCAAAATATTCAGCTCTTCGATTTCTGCGACGGATGCATGGGCGATACTGACATCCGCGACCTGCATGATCTCTTCATACAGACGTTCGCGTGCCTTTTTGCTCAGCTTCTTTGAATCGTTCAATCCGTCCGGAATACGCTCCGGGTCCAAAACCACTGCCGCAGCCGTCACCGGTCCTGCCAATGGCCCACGGCCCACCTCATCCACGCCCGCAACCCGCGAAAATCCGCGCGCATAGGCATCTCTTTCAAATTCAAAATCTGGTCCCATGCCGCCCAACAACCCCAGACCCCGCCGATTCTCAACCCCTCGGGGCTTCTCTGGCTCAACAATATCCTCGCCGAAGGCGCACATAAGCCGCATTCACCAACATGAAAAAGGGAGAGATGCCCGAACACCCCTCCCTCTCTATCCGGACGGCGGTTAGGCCCTCCGGCTTTAGCGCCTGGAATTACCCACGCGCCAAACGGTATCCCTCACCACGCAGGCACCGGGCATCATACCCTCTGCGCTTGCCTTGGAAGGTGCGGATCGTCTGCGCGCAGTATTGCGGCAGCCGATTGGCATAACGGAAATTATTTTGCAGACACCGGCTGCCGAACATCAGCACCTGACCGCGGCGCGTGTCATAGCTTTTGAAACAGTGCTGCGGCAAAAGCTTGCTGTCATGATACTGACGTTGCTGGTGACGCTGCTGTTGATGTTGATGCTGCTTCTGCTTGCGGTACTTCTGGGGCAGCGGCCGCGGCTGAACCTGCTGGCGCGTCACCACATGGTCGCGGTTCGTACGCCCTTGATTGACATGCGCCTGATCCCGGCGGTCCTTGTTATTGTCGTGGATAATCTTGCCAATAATCGCCACGCCCAACACGCCTGCCGCGATCCTGGCAAGGTCCCGGTTCCGGTCCCCTGCGGCTGCTGGTGTGGCGGTAAAACCTGTGATCGCAATGGAGACGGCGGCGATGGTTGCGATGAACTTGTGATACATGGGTCTGATCCTTTTCTCTGAGGGGCACGGGTCCAGACCCATGCAAAGCCAAATACGTTTTCGACCTCTGGCATCAAATTGGCCCGGCCCCCTTCAGACAGGCAATAACGGCGGGTTGTTATCGGATAACAACGCAGCCCCGCCCCGATCGATATTGAATATCCACAGATAAAAGCGCAAAGTTTCCACCATGAAACACACCCCATATTCCTTGGTTATGATTGCCGCCCTCAGCCTTGCAGCCTTGCCTGCTCAGGCCGCCGGCTGCTATGCAGACTATAAGGCAAAACAAGAAAACCCGCTGCGGCTCCATTACGGTGTCGCGGAAATAACGGGGGCCTGCAGCAAGGCCGCTGCGCGCGCCCAACTGTCCCAACGCCTCGCGGCAAACGGCTGGACATTGCTCAACATCGTGTCGGTGTTTGGCAACGAAGGACTAAACCAAAGGAGAGACAGTGCCGGACCAAACTTCCTCCGCTTCTAAGATGCGCCGCACCGGTGGCCGGTTTGTCGGCGGTGGCATTGCCGCCGTCGCATTGATCCTGCTCATCGGTGCGGGGCTGTTGCTATGGGCATTGCCCGATGCAAATGCCTTTAACGCGCAGGTCGAACGCATCTTTATCGAAAACGATGACCTGACCACACAGGCCGAAATCAAACTGCTCGAAATCCTCGCGCAATCGGGCACGGCGTTTTCCGAAACCCTCTCAAGCTACCGGATTGTCATCATCGTCTTGCTGGTCTTTGCCACAGCGATGCTGATCGCCGCCCTTGTCTTTCTGATCATGCTGATCGGCTTTAACCGCCGCATGGCGCAAATCGAACGTGTCGGCATCCAGGTGAACTCCCTGCTCATCAGCCGCGAGGAAAATACCGTCTATCTCAACAACCTTGGTTTCAAACTCACCGCCGCCGCGATGGAAACGATGTCGGTGCTTGCCGAAGCGCGGATGGATGACGATGTCCTTTCCGGCTCCGAAATCGAAGGCGTCATATCAGGCCGCAACGCATCGGACTGTGACGAAGCCGCCGGTGCAACGCGGATCAAACGGTTGCGCGACACACTCGGCAATCAGATCGTCTCCGAACTGCTGGTCAAGAATATCGCTCGCCGCGGCTATATGCTGGCCATCGACAAGACCGTGATAAAAGTACTCTGATCCATTCATTTTGCTAAATAAACTCCGGGGGAGCCGCCAAATGGCGGCGGGGGCAGCGCCCCCACTGGACAGTGGTCAATCGATCCCCCTAGTGTGCCCTTGAACATATTGCCAAGGAACACGCCCATGCCCGCACCACATAATCCGTTCAAGCAAGCCCTCAAAGACGGAAAAACGGTTTTCGGATGCTGGCTGGGCCTCGCCGATACGTTTAGCGCCGAACTGATGGGGACGGCGGGCTTTGACTGGTTGGTCATTGATGGCGAACACGCCCCCAACGATCTGCGCTCGATCCTGGCCCAGTTGCAGGTTCTCGAAGCCTCGCCCAGCCACCCTGTTGTCCGCGTCCCGATTGGCGAAACCTACCTGATCAAGCAGATACTGGATGCCGGCGCGCAAACCGTGCTGGTACCGATGGTGGATAATGCCGATCAGGCCCGCCAGCTGGTGCGCGATGTCACCTATCCCCCGCAGGGTGATCGCGGCGTCGGCTATGCCGTGACCCGCGCTGCGCGGTTTTCGCAAATCACCGATTATGGCCTGACGGCGAATGACCAGATTTGCCTGTTGGTGCAGGTGGAAAGCGTCAAAGGCCTTGCGAACCTTGATGAAATCCTTTCGATTGACGGAATTGACGGGGTCTTTATCGGCCCTGCCGATCTGGCCGCCGACATGGGGCATATGGGCAATGCGTTGCACCCCGATGTCCAGACTGCGATTATGGGGGCACTGACCAAGATCGACGCTTCGGGCAAGGCCGCCGGCATCCTGTCGACACATGACGAGATGACCCGTGACGCGATCAAGGCAGGCGCGCGTTTTGTTGCTGTGGGGGCCGATATTTTGATCCTCAGCCATACAGCGCAGGCTTTGGCCTCCAAATGGCAAGATACCCTTAAATGACCCGCGGTATTGCCCTGCTGGGCCTCGCCTATGTGCTCAGCCAGTTCTTCCGCGCTTTTCTGGCTGTCCTCAGCCCGGCCCTGCGCGCCGATATCGGTGCAGGCCCCGAAGACCTCGCCTTTGCGTCGGGCCTTTGGTTCTTTGCCTTTGCCGCAATGCAACTGCCGGTCGGCTGGGCCCTTGATACTGTCGGGCCACGACGGACTGCTGCCAGCTTGCTGCTTTTGGGCGGCGGTGGCGGGGCCGCGATCTTTGCGCTGGCGACGACCCCTTTGCATATCGACATTGCGATGGTCCTGATCGGCATCGGCTGCGCACCCGTCTTGATGGCGTCCTACTATATCTTTGCGCGTGAATACCCGCCTGCGCGTTTCGTGGTTCTGGCATCCGTCATGGTCGGCGTCGGCACCTGCGGAAACCTTGTCGCGTCTTACCCTATGGCCATCGCGGCCGAGACGATCGGCTGGCGCGCGTCACTTTGGGGGCTTTGCGCCATCACCAGTTTGACCGCCCTGGGCATCTGGGCCGTGGTGCGCGACCCTGCCACACCCGAAGGCGAAGTCCGTGGCAGCCTGTTGGCCGTTTTCAAGATCAAAGCCCTGTGGTTCATTTTTCCAATCATGGCCGTCAGCTATGCCCAGGTGGGCGCGCTGCGGGGTCTGTGGATCGGCCCCTATTTCGAAGACGTCTTTAACGCAGATGCGCATCAAATCGGTCTGGCGACATTGCTGATGGGGGCCGCCATGGTGGCAGGCACTTTCGCCTATGGCCCGCTTGACCGCTTGGCGGGCAGCACGAAATGGGTCGTTGTCGCAGGGACCACCGTAAACCTGCTGGCGCTATGTGGCCTGATCTTTTTCCCTGCAAGCGGCTTGATACTGGCGACATGTCTGATGGCGGCCATCGGCTTTTTCGGTGCAACCTATGCCGTGATTATCGCGCATGGGCGCAGCTTTCTGCCGCCCCATCTGATCGGACGGGGCATGACCCTTTTGAACCTGTGCAGCATTGGCGGCGTCGGCGTTGCGCAGTTTTTATCGGGTCGCGCCTTCGGGGCCAGCCAACCTGCAATCACCGCACAGGCCCCATATGTCGTCATTTTCACCTTGTTTGCCGGGATGATGGCCGCTGGGTTGTTTGTCTATCTGTTTTCACGTGACACAACCCATTAACGCACACCCCCTTCCCCCGCAGTCCCAAGCGGTATAAGAGGCGCGCACCATCACATTTTAGTATTGGAGTTTTAAGATGGGTTATCGCGTCGTCATCGCGGGTGCCACTGGTAATGTGGGCCGTGAAATGCTGAATATTCTGGCCGAGCGCCACTTCCCTGTGGATGAGATCGTGGCACTTGCCTCGCGCAAGTCTATGGGATCCGAAGTCAGCTTTGGCGATAAGACACTCAAGACGAAAGACTTGGATACGTTCGACTTTACGGGCTGGGATATGGCGTTGTTCGCCGTAGGTTCGGAAGCGACCAAAAAATACGCCCCCAAAGCCGCCAAGGCCGGTTGTGTGGTCATCGATAACTCGTCGCTGTATCGCTACGATCCGGATATCCCGTTGATCGTCCCCGAGGTAAACCCTCAGGCAATTCACGGTTATTCCAAGAAAAACATCATTGCGAACCCCAACTGTTCGACTGCTCAGATGGTTGTGGCCCTCAAGCCGCTGCATGACCGCGCAACGATCAAGCGCGTTGTCGTTTCGACCTATCAGTCGGTGTCCGGTGCGGGCAAAGACGGGATGGACGAGCTGTGGGACCAGACCAAGTCGATCTATAACCCGACCGACAGCACGCCTGCGCGCAAGTTCACCAAGCAGATTGCCTTCAACGTGATCCCGCATATCGACGTGTTTATGGACAGCGGTGACACGAAAGAAGAATGGAAGATGATGGTCGAGACGAAGAAAATCGTCGACCCCAAGATCAAAGTCACCGCCACTTGCGTGCGCGTCCCTGTCTTTGTCGGCCATGCCGAATCGATCAACATCGAATTCGAAGAGCATCTGGACGAGAACGAGGCCCGCGACATCCTGCGCGAAGCCCCAGGCGTTATGGTGATCGACAAGCGTGAAGACGGCGGATACGTAACCCCCGTTGAATGTGCCGGCGATTTTGCGACCTTCATCAGCCGCATCCGTCAGGACAGCACAATCGACAACGGTCTTAACCTGTGGTGCGTCAGCGACAACCTGCGCAAGGGCGCTGCGTTGAACGCGGTGCAGATCGCAGAACTGCTGGGCCGCGAAGTGCTGAAAAAAGGCTAAGCCCTTCTACTCTTCATGAGTTCAAACAAGGGCCCGCGCATGTCGCGGGCCCTTTGTCGTTCAGGCTACAGGATCGAGTATCCCATTACTGGACGCCCATAGCCGCCAAAGTACTGCCATCACATTCAGCCAGATTTCCTAGGCCGCCACCCCGACACCGCCCTCCGTTGCAAAGTCGAACCACAGCCTGCCTTGCCTGTATTCACCCTTTATCAGGTGCCCCGGTTTGTGAATTTCCGGAAACTCCACGGCCCAGTCGCGGAAACGGTCATTGGTAAGGATAACTGCCCCCATGTCGCGCGCGGCGTTCAGAATATACGGATCTGCGGGCATCCCCTTGGGCACAACCATCACGTTTTCCAGTGGTAATTTCAGCAGCCGGCTCATCGCCCTGTCATCCCGATACCGACCAGAAAACAGATAGCCCGCATTTGCGTCGAACATGACGCCCAGATCAAAGCCCTGCTTTTTCAGATGATCAACAACCTCCTGCACGCATTCGATACGCGGGGTGCCATCGCGCCAATACATCACGTTAGACCCGTCAATCACGATCAAACGACCGGCAGGTTCGCTCCGGCTTGCCACCCACTTGCGGGTTTCGCTGTACAGGATGAAAACGCTTGCAACGGTACACGGGCCAGCGATCAGGATCATGTCCGACCAAACGGCGGAAGACATCGACACAACCGTGCCAAATAGCGATACGAGAAATAGCAATATCGGTACAATCATAGCAAGAACAGATCACCCCTCGCGCCCCTGAGCAAGTACAAAAAATATACTGATCTGATTTCTGCCGACCGCCTTTAAACCGGCAGGAACATTTCCTTGTCAGCGCTATAGCACTCAAGCCCGCCCTCGCCGATGTCGGTCCACAATCCGTGCAAGGTCAGCTTGCCTTCGTCGACCTTCTCCGCGATCCACGGGAAAGTCATAAGATTCTCAAGCGACGTCATCACCGCGTGTTTTTCAAGCTGGCGCACTTGTTCCTGGGGGTCTTCAATCTCGGCTACGATCTCGTATTTTGGACGCAAAATATCCATCCAGCGGCCGACAAAGCTGTCCTTTGCATCCAGCTGCGGGGCCTTGCCCTGACACATATCGATGCAGCCTTGCACACCGCCGCAACTGGAATGTCCCAGCACGATCAAATGCGCGACGTTCAAGGATTGGACCGCGTATTCGACGGCGGCGGACGTACCGTGCTGTTCGCCATCGGGCAAGTAGGGCGGGACCAGATTGGCAATATTCCGGTGAATAAAGAATTCGCCCTGATCGGCACCAAAAATCGACGTAACATGAACACGACTGTCGCAGCACGAAATCACCATTGCACGGGGGTGCTGCCCGTCGCTGGCAAGACGTTTGTACCAAGCTTGATTCTCGGCGTAAGTGGTTGCTTTCCAACCGTGATATCGTTGTGCCAGATAAGATGGCAGTGGTTTCGCCCGATCCATAATATCATCCGCTCCTTTTGTGTCTCGCTGTAACTATCCTGAATTCTCATCACATTCGAGCAAAAAGGCGCTTGGCGCTCAACCATTTAAACACATCCCTTAACATATACGGGGTCAGTCATGGGGGCTTTTTAAGGGGTGATTGAAATGCAAGTTCTGCAAATGCGGCCAACCGAACAGGTCTGCGTCGACCAAGAAAGGTTGGGTACACTTTACAAACAATTGGGCGAAACAGATGCCGAAGACGTGGTGTGCCGCGCCTTGGAAGAACTGGCTTTGCGGATCTCGCATTGCGACCGGTTGTACCGCACTTCCGACTGGCAGGAATTGCGCAAAAACAGCCGGTCCCTGATTGCCATTGCAGATCAGGTCGGGCTGCAAAAGATGGCAGCCGTCGCCAATGATGTGATGTCGGCCGTCGACCAGGCCGATCCGGTTGCAATTGCCGCCACATTAACGCGGCTCATCCGTGTCGGGGAACGATCATTAACCGCCATTTGGGATGTGCAGGACCTGTCAATCTGACCGCTTGCGGTTGGCTGGGATACCACTAGGCTGCACCTGAACCCATTGCCCCAAAAGGTGCTGACCCATGCCCGCAAAATTCGCCGAACCGACAGCCAAAGCCATCCCCCTTCATCTGATCGGCGAAAGCCAGCTTGATGATTGGCTGGCCAACCAGCCTGCATCCGTGTCGGGTTGGGTTGCGGCAAACAGCTTTACCGCTGCGTTGGGTCAGGCCTTGGTTTTCGCCGGGCCTGACGGGTCTGTTGATATGGCCGTTGCGGGCTATGGCACCCAAACATCGCGCAGCAGGGGCCGGTTCCATTTGGCCGACGCCGCCGCAAAGCTGCCCAAAGGGGCCTACCGGCTTGAAACCGACCTTCCCAAGGATGTGCTCGCGAATGAGACATTGGGCTGGCTGCTTTGCGCGTACCGGTTTGATCGCTATGCAAAAAACGGCCCCATGCTGGCAGAGCTTGTGGCACCTGAAGGCGTAAATGCCGACCTGATGATTGCCATTGCCGATGGCGAAATGCTGACGCGGGATCTGATCAATACCCCCGCCTCGGACATGGGACCGCCTGATCTGGAAAACGCCGCACGCAGATTGGCTGACGCCTACGGTGCCCGGATCAGCGTTATTACCGGTGATGACCTGCTGGCGCAGAACCTGCCGATGATCCACGCCGTTGGTCGTGCGGCGGATCGTGCTCCTCGGTTGATCGACATGCGGTGGGGCGCAACGGGTAAAAAACTGACCTTGGTTGGCAAGGGTGTGTGTTTCGATACCGGCGGCCTGAACCTGAAACCTGCGGCATCCATGGGTCTGATGAAAAAAGACATGGGGGGTGCGGCGGCGGTGCTGGGCCTGGCCCGTATGATCATGGCCACGGGCATGGACATCCAGTTGCGCGTGCTTATTCCGGCGGTTGAAAACTCTGTGTCGGCAAATTCATTCCGCCAGCAGGATATTCTGACCTCGCGCAAGGGGCTGACGGTCGAGGTGAACAACACCGACGCCGAAGGTCGCTTGGTCCTCGCTGACGCGCTGGCGCTTGCAGACGAAGAAAAACCCGATCAGATTATTTCGATGGCCACCCTGACAGGTGCGGCCCGCGTTGCTGTCGGCCCCGACCTTGCACCCTATTTCAGTGACAGCCAGACCTTCGTGTCAGCGGTCGAAGCTGCCGCCGCAACTCACGCTGATCCGGTGTGGCGCATGCCTTTCCACACGCCATACGAGGCCATGATCGAACCCGGAATAGCAGACCTTGATAACGCGCCCACCGGTGGATTTGCAGGATGTATCACCGCGGCATTGTTCCTGCGCCGTTTCGTAACAGACAGCCCCTATGCGCATTTCGACATATACGGCTGGCAGCCAACCGCAGCACCCGCCCGCCCCAAAGGCGGCGTCGGCCAGGCGACACGCGCGTTGTTCGCGGCATTTGATACACTTTTGAAAAAATGACCGATTTTCGACTGTCCCCTGATCCTGCCAAGGTTCAGCAACAACAGCCGGCGCAGATCGTGATCGCCGTTGCCGATCTGTGCCGCAGCCCATCGGGCGCGCGGGACCGACAGGCGATCTATGGGGACGCGCTGACGGTTTTGGCCGCAGATGACGGCTGGTGCTATGTGCAGCTCGGCAAAGACGATTATTGCGGATATATTCGCGAAACGGCGATTGGCCCGCAGTCGCACGCCACCCATTTTGTGTCCGTGCCAGCGACCCACGCCTATCTAAAGGCCGATTTCAAATCCCCTGATCAGGTGTCTGTTAGCTTTGGCAGCAAGATCACCGTTCTTGATCACGTGGCCGGTTTTGCCGAAACCCAAATAGGCTACATCCCGATCCAGCACCTGAAACCGATAGACGATCTTGCGTCAGACCCTGCTGATATTGCCCGGTTATTTCTGGGCACGCCCTATCTTTGGGGGGGCAACAGCCGTTGGGGCATTGATTGTTCGGGCCTTGTTCAGGCGGCGTTTCTTGCTTGCGGCATCCCTTGCCCCGGCGACAGCGACCAGCAGCTGGCAATGGTCGGCTATGCCCCGCCTGCGGGCACCCCTTATCAGCGCAATGACCTGTTGTTCTGGAAAGGTCATGTTGCACTCGTGCTTGAGCCTGACCTGATGATCCATGCAAACGCCCATAAGATGGCCGTCACGCTAGAACCGATTACCGCGGCTCTTGAACGTATCGCAAAAACGGACGGCCTGATGACCGGGCACAAACGTCTAACGTCTTCCAAATGGTCTTAAATCCATCGTCGCCCTCGGCAGGCGCGACCAGCTAGATGTCAACGGCACGGATCAACTTGCGTTCCAGCACCCGCAAAACCGCGCCCAGCTCGTGACCGCGACGCAGCACCTGCCCGTTGGGCCCGACAACCGAATACATCCCTTGCTTCAAACGCATCTTTGGCCGTTTCTCGATCCGGTAAAGCGGCATTTCCGCAGTCCTTCGAAAGATCGAAAACACCGCGACCTCTCGCAAGCAAGAGATCCCGTAATCGCGCCATTCCCCCGCCGCGACCATGCGACCGTAAAGCGACAGGATCGGCGACAATTCGGTTCTGTGAAACGCTACCTGCTCAGGCGCGCGATCGTTTTTGTTGTTTGACGAATGTAAGTGCAAGGTCATGCTTTGACAGTTGCGTCGATCATCGGTCAAATCAAGCCCTATGTGGGATGAAATCCCTTGAAAGCGTTACAAAATATATGCAAATGATATCTTTATGAAACATGAAGGCCGCCAGACATGACCCCTCAAGCACGTGCTGAAAAATCCGCGTCCACCATGTGGGCCACCGATAAGGCAAGCCAGAACCTTGGCATGCGGATCGACCACATCGCGCCGGGTGCCGCAACGCTTTCCATGACAGTGGGGGATAACATGTTGAACGGGCACGGTATTTGCCATGGCGGCTATATTTTTACGCTCGCCGACAGCGCCTTTGCCTTTGCCTGCAACAGTTACAATCAGCTTGTCGTCGCCCAGCAAAATCAAATCACCTATCTTGCCCCCGGCAAGGCGGGTGAACGCCTGACAGCAACCGCAATTGAGCAAACAAAAACCGGACGATCCGGCATCTATGATGTAACAGTCACGGGGGAGGACAGCCGCATCGTCGCGCTGTTCCGTGGCCTGTCTCGCACCATAAAAGGCCAGCATTTCGAGGAGGAAATGACCCAATGAAAGACCTCACCCCCGCCCGTGAAAACCTTGACCCTATTGAGATCGCCAGCCGGGATGAGATAAGCGCATTGCAATTGGAGCGTCTGAAATGGTCCTTGCGGCACGCCTATGACAATGTGCCGTTTTACCGCAAAAGCTTTGACGATGCGGGGGTCCATCCTGACGATCTGCGCGACCTCAGCGATCTGTCCAGGTTTCCCTTTACCGTCAAAACCGACCTGCGCGACAATTACCCTTTCGGGATGTTCGCCGTCCCCCGCGAGCAGCTCGCCCGCATTCACGCGTCCTCTGGCACCACCGGTCAGCCGACCGTTGTAGGCTACACGAAAACCGATCTTGATAACTGGGCCAGCGTCGTGGCGCGGTCTTTGCGTGCAGCCGGCCTGAAACCCGGTGACATGCTGCACAACGCCTATGGATACGGTTTGTTTACCGGCGGTTTGGGCATTCATCTGGGTGCAGACAAGCTGGGGATCAGCACGGTGCCGATTTCTGGCGGGATGACCCCCCGTCAGGTGCGCCTGATCGAAGACTTCAAGCCGACCGGCATCACGGTCACCCCGTCTTATGCCCTGTCGATTCTTGACGAATACGCCCGCCAAGGCATCGACCCGCGCCAATCCTCGCTTGAGGTGGGGATTTTCGGTGCCGAACCCTGGACAAACGCCATGCGCGTCGAAATCGAACAGGCGTTTGATATGCATGCCGTTGATATCTATGGCCTATCCGAGATCATGGGCCCGGGTGTATCCTGCGAATGCGTCGAAACCAAAGACGGCCTGCATATCTGGGAGGATCATTTCTATCCCGAGATTATCAACACCGAAACCGGTCAGCCCGTTGCCGATGGTGAAAAAGGCGAACTCGTATTCACCTCGCTGACGAAAGAGGCCTTCCCGATCATCCGCTACCGCACCCGTGATCTGACCCGCCTGCTGGCAGGCACCGCGCGTAGCATGCGCCGGATGGAAAAAGTAACCGGCCGCAGTGACGACATGATCATTTTGCGCGGCGTAAATGTTTTCCCGACCCAGATCGAAGAAGCATTGATGTCCATCCCTGACCTTGCCCCGCATTTCCAGATCGAGCTCACCAAACCCGACCGCATGGATCAAATGCGCGTGCTGTGCGAATGCGCCAGACCCTACATCAGCGCAGATGCCCGCACTGCTGCCGCAGCCGCCCTTGCCGCGCAGATCAAGGAAACCGTTGGCATCAGCGTCAAGATTGACGTCAGTGACGTGGGCGGTGTGGCGCGGTCCGAAGGCAAAGCAGTGCGTATCATCGACAAGCGACCAAAAGGCTAACCCGACAGCGCATCCCCTGCGCTATCGGGTTAGCCTCGCGAAACGATCTTGATATCGCCGCCCTCAAGTTTAGAGTCATTCTAAATCATGAAAAAGATGTCCGGGGCTGTTTTCCCTTAACCGCAAACGTCTCAAGGATTTGTCCGAGCAGAAAATCATCGCCCTCGCGATCTCCTCCGAGGAAGGCGGCCATCGCCAACGGCCGATTGACCTGCACACCGAACGCTTTGGCCCGATGATCCCCTTGATCCGCCGCGATGGAAAAATCAGCCGAGGCATTCTACCTTCTGGCCGCCACCCGCACCACCGATGCCTCAACCCGCAAGCTGCTTGGTGATCTGGCCGCTGCCGAAGCAAGCCACATGGACAACATTTCTGGTGGGCCTTGCGGCATCGCTGGGGGCAGGCATCTCGATGGGCTTCACCGAAGCCGCCTCTGACGATGGTCAGATTTCGGGCCGTGGCTCGCCGGTCAACGCGGCCTGTCGGCTGGCGTGATGACAACACTTGGCGGGTTGGGCCACGCGCTGCCCTATTTGATCACCGATTTCTGGACCGCGACCCTCAGCGCCTTCGCCGTTGTGTTCGTTGAAGTTTGGGCCATTGTCTGGATCCAGAACCGCTATATGAACACACCGTTTTTCCGCGCCGCATTCCAGATCGTCCTGGGCGGCGCATTGGTATTCGCCGTTGGGGTTGTGATCGGGTCAGGGCGACCGCAACACGCAGTTGCACCTAACCCCGTTGCCCGCTACGAATTCAACATGCTGGCGATCTTCCTCAAAACACTGCCATTTTTCGCGCTGATCGGTCTGGGATACTGGGCCGGCCGAACCCGTTTCTTTACGACCGAAGCAACAGCCTATCTGACCAAATTCGTCTTTTACTTTGCCCTCTCGGCAATGCTCTTCCATTTTGCGGCGAACCTGTCTTTGGCCGACGTCTGGGACAGCCGCCTTGTCGCGGCCTATCTCTGGGGCACCGCCTTCGTCTATGGCATCGCAACGATCATAGGTTTCCTGCGCAACCTTGATGTCGCGAATAACGCGATGGAAGCGCAATGCGCCGTTATCGGCAATACCGGCTTTCTGGGCGTGCCGATGCTCACCCTCCTTTTGGGGCCCGACGCAATTGGCCCCGTCGTGCTGGTTCTTGCTGTCGATTTGATCGTCTTCTCCAGCTTGATCGTGATCCTCATCACCGGCAGCCGCGATGGCCAGATGAGCCTGCGCGTCTTGCGCACAATCGGCATGGGCCTTCTGAAAAACCCGATGATTGTCGCAATGACTCTGGGCTTTGTCTGGTCCGGCCTGCGCATCCCGATCCCGACCCCGATGAACGATTTCCTGGTCATCCTGGGCGGTGCCGCAACCCCCGGCGCGCTCTTCGCGATTGGCGCATCACTCGCGTCAAAATCAGCTGAAAAGCTTCAGGTCGCCGGCTGGCTGACCTTTTGCAAACTCGTGCTACACCCTGCCTTTGTCGCCATGGCCGCCTTGTGGTTCTTCAAGGTCGACCCCTACAAAGCGGGCGTTATCATCGCCGCCGCGTCCCTCCCGGTGGCAGGCAACGTCTACATGCTTGCACAACACTACAACGTCGGTCCGGCCCGCGTATCCGCAGCCATCCTCGTTTCTACCGCCCTCAGCATCTTTACGGTAAGCGCGATCATCGCGTGGGTCACAACCTTCTAGGCTTCACCCTTTTCCAAATACTCATCGCGAAGCGTCCAGCCCTTGCCGCCCGCGCCAATGCCCGCTAGCCATAAAGCAACATCGCACCACAGGAGAAACCCCATGAAAACCGTTTCCGAAAATGCCAGCTTCCGCGGCACCCAAGGCGTTTATTCTCACCTGTCCACCTCCTGCAATTGCGAAATGACCTTCGCCCTTTTCCTGCCCGAAGAAGCCAAACAAGGGCCGGTCCCGCTGCTTTGGTTCCTTTCAGGCCTCACCTGCACCCATGAAAACGCCATGACCAAAGCAGGTGCACAGGCCTGGGCGTCTGAACACGGGATCGCCGTCGTTTTCCCAGACACCTCCCCCCGGGGCGACGATGTCGCGGATGATGATGCCTATGATCTTGGCAAAGGTGCCGGGTTCTATGTCAACGCCACCCAGGACCCTTGGCAGCCGCATTTCCAGATGTGGAACTATATCGCCGACGAACTGCCAGCGCTACTCGCCGAAGAATTCTCGCTTGATATGGACCGCCAGGCCATCAGCGGCCATTCCATGGGCGGGCATGGCGCACTGACCCTCGCGATGAATCTCGACGGGCGCTTCAAATCAGTGTCGGCCTTTGCGCCAATTGCAAACCCCTCCGACAGCGACTGGGGCCGCAAACAGCTCAGCGCCTATCTCGGCCCGGACAAGGCCGCATGGGCCAACCACGACGCCACGCTTTTGATGGCCGAAAAAGGCTTTCCCGGTCCGGTTTTGATCGACCAGGGCACAGATGATCAATTCCTTGACCTTCTCAAACCCGAAGCCCTGGCCGCAGCAATCGCCAAGCGCCGCCAGAATGCCACCTTCCGCATGCAACCGGGGTATGATCACAGCTATTTCTTCATCTCAACCTTCATGGAAGACCACATCGCCTTCCATGCCGACGCGCTCTACGCAGATTGATCAACTTGTCATGACATCCCTCTACATAGACGCCGATGCCTGCCCCGTAAAAGCCGAGGCCGAACGCGTCGCAACGCGCCACAAAATCCGGATGTACATCGTGTCGAATGGCGGCTTGCGTCCGTCGCAAAACCCATTGGTCGAAAACGTCATCGTGCCAGACGGGCCGGACGTTGCGGATATCTGGATTGCCGAACGCTGTGGCGCTGGCGATGTCGTCGTAACCGGCGATATCCCCCTTGCCGCGCGTTGCGTCGAAGCGGGCGCGCGCGTTTTGAAACATAACGGCGAAGCGCTGACCGCAGCGAATATCGGCAACGTCCTTGCGACCCGTGATCTCATGGCAGACTTGCGTGCCGCCGACCCCTTCCGGCAAGGCGGCGGGAAAAGCTTTACAAAAGCGGACCGCTCCCGTTTTCTGGAAGCCTTGGAACGTGAAATCAGAGCGGCTCAGCGATAGCGCTGGCCGTTTTCTTTCAAAGAAAACGAAACGGAATTTTCTGGAAATTCCGCACCCACCCAAAGGTCAGCGAAATGAAGCCAACTGCAGTTGTTTTTGATATCGGCAATGTACTGATTGAATGGCAACCCGAACGATTTTTCGATTCCGTCATCGGAGAGGACCGCCGCAAGGCGATGTTCGCGACAGTTGATCTGCATGCGATGAACGACCGCGTCGACAGTGGTGAAAACTTTACCGATACAATTTATGCCACCGCAGACGCAAATACCGAATGGCGCGATGAAATCCGGCTGTGGCACGATCGCTGGATTGAAATGGCGGCACCGTTCATTCCTCATTCACTGCGGCTGATGAAGGCGCTTCAAGCCAAGAATGTCCCGGTGTTTTCCCTGACCAATTTCGGCATCCAGTCTTACGATCTGGCTGCCAAACACTATCCGTTTCTGCGTGAATTCGACCGGGACTTTATCTCGGGCCATCTGGGCATCATCAAACCCGATCCCGCCATTTATGCGGCTTTGGAAGATCAAAGCGGGCTCAGGGGTAGTGACCTGATCTTTGCCGATGACCGTCCGGACAATATTGCTGCGGCCGACGCGCGCGGATGGCGGACACATCTGTTCACCGGTCCTGCCGGTTGGGCCGCCCGCCTTGTGGCCGAAGGGCTGCTGACCGAGGAAGAGGCAGCGTGACACAAATCGACATCATTCCCTTCACTGAAGGCGAGGCCACGCTGGACTGGATCGGCCTGACCGATGCCTTGGCAGCAGGTCACAGTTTGCCCAAGGCCGAAATCGCCGACACCTTTTTGTACCGCGGCGACGATACGCTCTTGAACCGTGCAGCGTGGATTGACGGTTTGGGTCTTGCGGTGAAATCCGCCACCATTTTTCCCGGCAACCCCGCAAAAGGGAAGCCAATGGTGAATGGTGGTGTATCGCTCTATTCTGACAGCACCGGAATGTTGGAAGCGCTGGTCGATTTCCACCTTGTGACCAAGTGGAAAACCGCAGGCGACAGCCTTCTTGCGGCGCGGCGGCTGGCCCGTGCAGACAGCCGGAATATCTTGATCCTGGGTGCCGGCACCCAAGGTCGGGGCCTGTATTCCGCCTATTCAGCCGCCTTTCCAGACGCCGAATTCACCGTCTGGAACCGGACCGCAGCCAATGCCAGGGCGATGGCGGACGCGCTGCCAAATCTGAAGGTTGCGGATGATCTGGAACATGCAATCCGCCACGCGGACATCATCACCTCGGCCACAATGTCCGCCACCCCCTTTATCAAGGGCGAATGGTTGCAGCCGGGCCAGCATCTGGATTTGATCGGTGCCTATCGTCCCGACATGCGCGAAGCCGATGATACCGCACTGACCCGCGGACGTATCTTTGTCGACAGTCTGGACACCACTGTTGATCATATCGGAGAGCTTAAAATCCCGATCGCGCAAGGGGTGATCAGCCGCGACACGATCATTGCCGATTATTATGATCTGGCGAAATTCACCCGAAAAACCGATGATGAAATCACGGTGTTCAAGAACGGCGGCGGGGCCCATCTTGACTTGATGACCAGCCGCTATGTTCTGGATCGCTGGCGCGCGCGGTCGTGATCTGGATCGGCCTTATCCTTCTGGCAGTGGTCGCAACCCCGCTGCTGATCGAACGCAACCGTTTGACCATGAACGACGCCGCGAGGGGCAGCGCACCCGGACAATTCGCCGAATTGAGTCGTGGCGTCACCCATTATTTCTGGTTTGGACCGCAAAACGGCCCTGTCGCAGTGTGTATCCATGGCCTGACGACCCCCAGCTTTGTCTGGCGCGGCATCACCAAGGGCCTCGCGCTTATGGGGTATCGCACCTTGGTCTATGATCTTTATGGCAGGGGCTATTCAGACCGCCCATCCGGAGTGCAGGACCGGCAGTATTTCCTATCCCAGCTTAACGAACTGTTGGATCGCGAAGGCGTAAATGGCCGGATTACCCTGTTTGGCTATTCCATGGGCGGCTCCATCGCGACCTGTTTTGCCGCAGCGGCCCCCGACCGGATCGAGCGTCTGGTTCTGCTTGCGCCCGCCGGCATGGGGCTGACCCCGAACAAGATCATGGACTTCATCGCCAAGGCCCCTTTGATCGGCGACTGGCTGATGCTGGCGTTGTTCGCGTCCTTTTTTCGCAAGGGCATCAAGGCCGAGAGCACGCAGGCAACAAACGTGCCCCACGTCTTTGAACAACAGGCGGAACAGCTTGAGTACAAAGGGTATGTTTCCGCTGTTCTGGCAAGCCGCCGTGGCATTCTGACGGATGTGTTGCGTGACGAACATCGCGCCATTCAAGCCGCTGGCATTCCCGTCCTAGCGATATGGGGAAAAGAAGACAGCGTGATACCCGCCTCGGCGATTGGTACCCTCGCCGAATGGAACCGCGCAGCAGAACACGAAGTGATCCCCGAAGCCGGTCATGGCCTGCCCTATACCCATGCAAATCAGGTGATCGATCTGGTCCGCAATCACCTGATGGCTAAGGGCTAGGCGGTCACCAATCCCGGAAGTCGTTTTTCGCGGATCGGCAAGTGGACAAGCGCGCTGAATGCACCGACGGCCACACCGATCCACCAGACTGCGGTGTACCCGCCATAGGCGTCATACAAGCGACCGCCCAACCAAACGCCCATGAAACTGCCCAGCTGATGGCTGAAAAACACGATACCATAAAGCGTGCCCATATAGCGCAGGCCGTAAATATGCGCGACCAGACCGCTGGTCAGCGGGACGGTAGCCAGCCAAAGCGACCCCATCCCGACCGAAAACAGGATCACCGACAGCGGCGTGATGGGCATAAGGATAAAGACCGCCGAGATTAACGTGCGCGCCGTGTAAATGCCCGCCAGCAGATACTTCTTGGAATAGCGCTTGCCTGCCCATCCCGCCAGCAACGTGCCCGCGATATTTGCAAGCCCGATCAATGATATCGCAACGGCCCCTAAGGCAGATGTCGTGGTGATGCCGATGTTGTGCAAGATGCCCCCGGCAAGGATCGGACCGCAAAGTTCGGTCACGAAAGCAGGGAAATGCGCGGTGATGAAAGCCAACTGATAGCCGCAGGAAAAGAAACCAACAAAGATCAGGGTGAAGGACGGGTCTTTGAATGCCTTGACCAGAATCTGACCCAGACTTTCCTCCAGCTCTGCCTTGCTGGCCATTTCAGGGGCGCGCATCAGTGGCAACGTCAGGATCATCGCAAGGATTGCACCCGCAAAAACGATAAACGTGCTTTGCCAGGTCAAAAACCCAAGCATCCATTCCGCAACGGGGGCCCCGAACACCTGCCCTGCGCTGCCTGCTGCGGTCACAATCGCCAGTGACATGGACCGGTTTTCAGCCGTTGAGGCCCGCCCGACGACTGCCAGAATCACGCCGAACCCAGTGCCCGCGATGCCGAAACCGACCAGCCACGCATAGCTCTGCAATTCGATCGGCGACATGGAATTCGCCGAAAGCACCAAGCCGATGGCATAGACGACCGACCCAATGACGATGGCACGGCGGTCACCAATCTTTTCCGCAACCGCCCCGAAAATGGGCTGCCCGATGCCCCATGCCAAATTCTGGATCGCAATCGCGAGCGAAAATTCGCTGCGCAGCCAGCCGAATTCAGCAGCAATCGGTATCTGGAACACGCCGAATGATGCCCGCACCGCAAAGCTGACCATGATAATCAGACACCCTACGATCAGAACCGGGGTGAAAATGGACGGGTTTCTTTCCAAGACATTGATCCTTCTGCAGATGCGCCACCATACATCCGCCGGAATTGGGGTCAATTCAAATAGTCGGCTGCTGGCAGCAGGTTTGGGGTTCTTTCCAAACCTGCGGGCAAGATGTAAGTCACTGGCATGACAGATTTACGCACTCTTTACGATCAACGCGTGGCTGATGGCAGCCTGACACCGGACCCTGCCCAAGAGGCGGTTTTGCCCGAGTTTGACCGCATCAGGAACGCCCTGCTCAACCCCGAGAAGAAGGGGTTTTTCAAGCGCGCCCCCGAACCGCCCAAGGGGCTGTACCTTTGGGGGGGCGTCGGGCGTGGGAAATCGATGCTGATGGATATGTTCGCCGGTCATATGGGCGACATCCCCGCAAGGCGTGTGCATTTCCATGCCTTCATGCAGGAAATCCACAGCGCAATGCACGAGGCGCGCAAAACCGGTGTCGATGACGCGATTGCGCCGGTTGCCGCCAGCGTCGCCGCATCGGTCAAGGTGCTGGCGTTCGACGAGATGCAGATCACCGACATCACCGATGCGATGATTGTGGGACGCTTGTTTCAGGCGCTTTTTGCAGCGGGTGTTGTCGTTGTTACCACGTCGAACCGGACACCTGGCGATCTGTACAAAAATGGCCTGAACCGAGAGATTTTCCTGCCGTTCATCGAGCTGATCAAGGCCAAGATGGTCGTGTTGGAGCTGACCAGCCCGCGCGATTATCGCCAGGATCGCCTTGCAGGATCGCAATCGTATTTCACCCCCGTAAATGCCCAAAGCCGTGCCGCGATGGATGCCGTTTGGCAGGATTTGACTGGCGGCGAGGGCGAAAAGCTCACGCTGCGGGTCAAAGGGCGCGATGTCATCATCCCCCGGTTTCGCAACGGCATCGCGCGCGCGGGGTTCCATGCGCTATGCGGGCAACCCTTGGGTGCTGCCGACTACCTTAGCCTGGCCGAAGCATGCCGCGTTCTGGTGCTGGACGATATCCCGGCGTTGGGCAGGACCAACTTTAACGAAGCCAAACGTTTCGTGACCCTGATCGACGCGCTGTATGAGGCAAAAGTACGTCTTATCTGCTCTGCCGCGGCCAGTCCTGAAATGCTGTATCTTGAAGGGGAAGGCACCTTTGAGTTTGAACGTACCGCATCGCGCCTGCGCGAGATGCAGGCCGAAGGTTGGGGCAGCTAAAGCCCCGGTATTTCAAATATCTGCCCGACTTGCGCTTCGGCCATCCGGTTGATCGGGCCATTCGCATCAGCGATCCGCATGTGATCTCGCGGATCGCCGTAATAAGCCAGTGACAGGCCAACCAGACTATCCGACAGACGAAGGGGATGCTTTTGCGGCACCTTTGTATTTGGTGCCGGACCGTCGTGCGTTGCTGCCAAAAGGACCGACTTTAGCAGGCTTTGGGTATCCAATCTGCCCGACAAGGTCGTGAGGGCCAAAGGGATTTCGAAATGCCCCTTTGCCGCCGCGCTGTTGAGCAGGGAATCCACATAGGCATCAGATTTCCCGGCCTTCACCGCCCAAACCACGTAGGATTCTAACACGCGACCCGATGACGTATCATCAAAGGCCCTTACAACACCGCCAATGAGGTCACGCAAATCTGTTTCCGTGTCCATACCCAATTGGTGCAGCGCCTTGGCAGGTGTCAGGCTAGCCGTGGCAACCCTGGCGGGAACGGGCACGGGCGGCGCAGGAAGGACCGTCTGTGTGACCGGTTCGGCCAATGGAATTGCACCCGCATGATAGGGTGACCGCCCCTGATCCAGAATGAAAACACCACCAGCGATGATCACCGTCAAACAGAAGACAGAAAATAAAACGCGCGGAATCGCGCTTTGGTTTTGTTGGAATTTCGCCATTGATCGACCCCCACGGACAAAGAAAACTATCCGTGAACCTTAGGGTCCGAGACGACTATAAATCGTAAACATCGCCAATTTGAGAGATGAAAATTCTAACCGTTTTCCCGCAAAACGCTGCCGGCAAGGTACAATGACCCGCAGATCAAAACCCGCGCAGATGGATCAATCGCAAGGATATCTGCAAGGGCGGATTGCACCGATGCTGCCTCGTCCGCGTTCATACCAACGGCACGAGCAGCCTGGGCAGTCTCATGCGCAGGCAGTGTTGCCGCTTCTCCGGGGATTGAAACGGCAATCAACTTTTCCGCCTGCGCAGCAAGCGGGCGCAAATAGCCGGAAATGTCCTTGGTATTCAACATCCCGCAGATCAGATAGGTCGGGCGCTTGGGCAGCGTGCCGAGCAGACCTGCGATCGCCTCGCCAGCGGCGGGGTTGTGCCCCCCATCCAGCCAAAGTTCCGCCTGTGCTGCAGCTTCAGCCAATGGGCCGGTTTTCAGACGCTGCATGCGTGCAGGCCATTGCGCGCCTGTAACTGCCGCCTCGCAATGATCATTCGCTACACCAAGGTGACGCAAGGCCGCAAGGGCCGCACCGGCGTTGCTGATCTGATGTGCCCCCAGCAAATTCGGTTTGGGAAGGTCAAGCAAGCCTTGTTCGTCTTGATACACCATACGCCCGGCTTCCTGCCCGACATGCCAGTGCTGGCCATAGGCCAACAGCGGCGCGTGGTGACGCAGTGCCTCGGCTTCGATCACGTCCATCGCTTCTTCTTGTTGGGGGCCAACAACGCACGGCACGCCACGTTTGATGATCCCTGCCTTTTCGCCCGCGATCTGGGCCAGAGTATCCCCAAGATACTGCTGATGGTCGATCGACACCGGCGTGATCACGGTAAGGGCCGGTTTTTCAACCACATTGGTGGCATCCAAACGGCCCCCCAGACCCACCTCAAGCAAGGTATAATCCGCAGGGCTGCGGGAAAAAGCGAGCAGCGCCGCGCATGTCGTGATCTCGAAATACGTAATGTTGCCGCCATTATTGGCGTCATAACATTCGTCCAGCACGTCGGTCAGATCAGGCTCGGTAATCAGATCACCGGCCACCCTGATGCGTTCGTGAAAACGCGCCAGATGCGGCGAGGTATAGGCATGAACCCGGTGCCCTGCTGCCTCCAAACCGGCGCGGATCATTGCCTGCGTCGACCCCTTGCCATTGGTGCCCGCGATATGGATCACGGGCGGCAGGGTGTTTTGCGGATTGCCCAAAGCATCCAGCAGCCGCCACATCCGGTCAAGGGTCAGATCAATGATCTTGGGGTGCAGCGCCATCATGCGCGCCAGCACAGCATCAGATGTCTGTTGCGTCATTTTGCTGGTGTACTTGCCTTGTCGTCCGATGCCAATGCATGGGGTACATCGCCACCTTCTGTGGGCGCGGGCAGATCGCCCCGCACCGCAGGCGGCAGCCTCAGCAGCATCCGGGTGATGTTGATCAACTCGTCGCGCATCTGGGGGCGCGGGGTCACGCGGTCCAACATGCCATGATCCAACAGGTATTCCGCCCGCTGGAAGCCTTCGGGCAGCTTTTCGCGGATCGTTTGTTCAATGACGCGTGGCCCGGCAAAGCAGATCAGCGCATTCGGCTCGGCAATATGAACGTCGCCCAGCATGGCATAGCTGGCGGTGACGCCGCCGGTCGTGGGGTGGGTCAACACCACGATATAGGGCAATCCGGCTTCTTTCAGCATCTGCACGGCAATGGTCGTGCGCGGCATTTGCATCAGGCTCAGGATACCTTCTTGCATCCGCGCGCCACCGGCGGCGGAAAACAGGATCAGCGGGCGTTTCAGCTTAACGGCCTCTTGGGCGGCGGCAATGATCGCATTGCCCACATACATACCCATGGACCCCGCCATAAAGGAAAAGTCTTGCGCGGCAGCAACGATCGGCGTGCGTCCGATTTCACCGGTGGCAACCAGCATCGCTTCGGCTTCGCCCGTTTGTTTTTGGGCTGCTTTCAAACGATCCGGATATTTCTTTTGATCGCGGAAATGCAAAGGGTCCGTGACCGGTGCCGGAACCTTAACTTCGGTGAAAATACCGCCGTCGAATAGCGCCAAAAACCGCTCGCGGGGGGTGATCGCCATGTGATGGCCGCAGCTCGTGCAAACATTCAGGTTGTTCGACACCTCGCGGTGGAACAACATGGTTCCGCATTCTTCGCATTTCGTCCAAAGATTATCCGGTGTTTCGCGACGCGAAAAGATCGAATTGATGCGTGGGCGAACGTAGTTATTGATCCAGTTCATGGCGAACCTCTGTTCCAGTTTCGACCCTGAGATATGCTGCCCCAGAGTAAATTGCAATCAACGGCGGATCGCGAGCCTTGCCGCGAGCCAACTGACAAACATCAGCGCGAAATCCACCGGCAGCCATGCGCGCAGCGCCTCGGTGTCCTCCATGCCGAAAGGTGTCACATACAAAGCAAGGCCAGACAAATTATCCGGCAGGGACGTGATCAGGATCGCCGTCACATTGTTGCAAAAGTGAACTGCAATCGCAGGCCCAAGGGACCCCGCACGCGCCGTCAGGTCCGCCATCAGAATGCCAAATACCGCAGCCCAAAGCGCAATCGTCACGGCATTTTCGCCCGCTTCCTCGGGCAAGTAGTGACCAAGCGCAAACAGAACCGACGGCAGCACCATCCACACAAGCGGCGATTTGAAACGTGCCGCAAGCTGCTGTTGAACATAGCCCCTGAACACGATTTCCTCGGCGCTGACCTGAATGAATACAGCCACCAGCGATAGCGGAAGCAGCAGCACCCATTTGCCCAATGGCATGTTTGAAACATTGTCTTCGCCAAAGCCCCAAGGTGGCAGCACAAAGGTGATCGCCCCCACGATCACCAACATGCGCACAACCATGCCAAACTGCGGCACAGCCAGGGACATTGGCCCGATCAGGCTGGAAAGTGACCGTTTGTGCAGAAGCCGTGCCACCAGCACGACACCCACCGTCATCAGGCCAAAGCTGCCCAATAGAATAAACATCGCGACGGGCGTCTTGCCGGTCAGCAAGTCATCATAAAAACTGCCATCCTGCGACCCCAGCAGGTTGAAAACCAACGTGAAAAACAGATTGTTCAGCAGCAGATAAACCGCCGAAGCCGCCAGAAACCCCACAAAGACCCGCCACAGCGCGGCGGTTGGGACAGCCGGGGCGATAAAGTCACGATGTGCGGCATAGCGGTCCATCAACTGCTTTCCCCTTTGGTCGGTTGCCGCTGTTCAGCGCCCCGCGGAATGTCGACAGACGCGGCACGCAGCAGATCGGTCGCATTCGACAAATGCGATGAAACGGTCTTGAGCAAGCTCATCAAGATGACCCTGTCATCCTCAATGACCGACCGGAACTGATCCGCATCTATCCGTAGAAACTTGCTATCCTCGAGGGCCACAAAATCAAACTGGCGCGGGTCATTCAGGATCACGGCAAGATCGCCGATCAGGCGGCCTTTTTTAACGGTCGATATATGGTGCCTTTTGCCGCTTTCGTCCTTCCAGAACAATTCGCCGGTGCCCGACAGGCACAGATACACGGCATCGGGCCGGTCCCCCTGATGAAAGATCGTCTGGTCTTTCTCCACGGGAAACCATTGTGCCGCAAAAGCCAAAAGCCGCTGGTTGCGAGGGTCAAGATCTCCGAACAGCGCATTATGAGAAACAATTTGCAACTTGCGGCGCAGATCGTCTGAAATGCTGTCATCGTCATGCGGCGCGTCAATCTGGGCCATGCCATCGATGCGTCCCCCTTTCATCTCGATGAACATGTCGAAATCCTCGGGCCGCGAGAAACTGGAATCAAGATAGATCTGAGTTGTATCCGGCAGCAGGGCGCTAAGCCTGTCGCGCAACCTGGACAGGCTTTGTGCGTCATGCCCGGCCAGCGACTGGTTCAACACCAATATGTCCGGTCTCTTCATCGCGGCGCGGCTGAACGCTGCCCTTTCCTGAAATACGTTCGAAATATTCGACCCGCCAATGTTGGTCGGCAGATCGAACACATTGCTCGTCACTTCTTGTTGCAGATTATTTTTCCTGAACACGTCCGACACGACATCCATCACCAGATCGGCCTGTAGCCCCGCAACCTTGGATATCCGCCCATACAGCGCGTTTTCCAGAATGGACAAACGCGGCAGATAGGTTTGCGGCGCAATGGGGATGAACATATCTTTGGTTTTCTCGCGCATGGCGCGACCCTGCTTTTTGCGAATTTCCAAGATTTCGCTCTTGAACGTCTCGGGGAATGCCGGGCCGATTTGCTCGGCTGTAAAGGCGAATGGCACGGTCAAAAGCAGCGAAAATTCATCTTCGGTCAGCGCCCCGTCCCCGTCGTTGCGGCGGCGCAAGGCGATGTCGACCAATCGCTCGTAGAGCTCTTCGTCGATCCCCAAAGCGGTAAAAAGCGGGTGATCGGTACCATCGCGCCCAAAGGTCTGGTGCAAGGTTTCGACCAGCGTCTGGGAAATCGCGATGCCCTGTTCGGCAAGACCCAGATCAAAGATCATCGCAAGAAAGCTGCGTTCCGAAGCCAGCACCGTTTGCGAAATATCATATATCGGAGACGCAAACATCAAGTTGCCCCCCAAAGCCATCGACGGGTTGAACTCGTCCGGGTCAAACCGGTGAATGGCCTTATCAAGCCCGCGTTCTTTCAGCTTTTCATAGATTTCGTCCCGCAAACCAACGATCTTTTCAGCCAGCGCCGGACGCTCTTTCGGGTCCATCCGGTCCACAACCATACGCCGGAACATCAATTCATCGGTCCCGATGGCTTTGACCAGCTCGTACCACCAGTTATTAACATCCTCGGGCGAATTCAGATCTGCCAGTCCGGGGTCCAGCCAATCTACCCGCGTGCTGTCGGGGCTGTTGCCTGCGCGAAGCGTTTCAATCGCCCCCATATCCTTTTTCTCGGGGTCCCAAAGCACCGTCTTGGGGCTGGTCCGCAGGGACATCAAAAGGTTTTCACCGATTGTTCCCTTGAACAGATAGGGCTGTGCATGGGCATAGCCGATCCGCGCCGCAAGCACGGCCTGATGCAGTTCGGCCAGATCGTGACCTGCTATTTTGATTGTACCATGGGTCGGGCTGATCTCTCGGGTCAGCAACTCGGCCATCGCCGTACGCTCCACCTGATTGGGAATCTGGATGGCCACACGCGCGCCCATGGGAATGTCGATATCAATGTCATCCAGCACCAGATTTCCATCGGCGCTACGCACAGTGACATGATTAAGGTTGATGGGCCCCTTAAGATGCGGAATCTCCTCAGGTTCCCCTTCGAACAGGCGTTCAGGGATCATGTTGCGCGGGGCAAAACGCTCGATGACAATTTCCCAGCGAATGGCCATGTCCTGCGTTTCGTTGTAATAGGTCAGCAATTCTTTCCACGGGTTCGACAGATCTTTGTAGGCGGCAAGCGCCGCGACAAGGGCACCAACAGTGATGTTGCCGGCGATCACCAGATAGCCGCCCACCGCATAAAAGAAGAACGGCGTAAGCTGGGTGATAAAGTTATTCAGAAACTTCATGAAAAACTTTTTCTGGTAGATCTGAAAGCGGATGATGAACAACGCACCCAGACGGTCCGTGAACTTGGCCAGTCTGAAACGCCACCCGCCGTTCGTGCGCAAATCGGTGATGCCAGCCGCTGTTTCCCCGATCTCGGAGGACAGGGCACGCACCTCGTTGATCCGCTCCTTGTTCAGCTGGTTGATCTGCCGTTGCAGCATCGGGATCAGATAGGCCTGCAAGGGGATCAGTGCCACACCCGCCAAGCCGAACCAGAACGACTGAATGAACAAAAACAGCAGAATAATCAGCATTTGCCCGGCCTGGAACACGGGCTGGGCGACAGCATCCCCCATCAGACCACCCATCGGCTCGGCTTCTGAGGTGACCATGGATACCAGTTCGCCCTGGCTGGTGTTGTCATAATAGCTGCGCGGAAACCGCATCATGCGGGATATCAACTGATACCGGAACCGCCGCAAAAGCCGCTCTGACAGGACACCTTTCATTGTGTTCAACCGCATCTTCATCAGACCGTGCACCAGCACCGACGCCAGATAGGCAAAACACAGGGTAAAAAGGAACTGCACCTGTGACATTTCAAAGCCAAAGATGTCGATCACGCTCGACTCAGCACCGATCGCATCGTTGATAATGCGCTTGGGCAGTTCGAGTGTGATGTACAAGAAGGGGAAGGTGACAAGCGTCAGGATCAATAGAACAATCTGATCTCGGCTGGAATATTTCCATATAAAGGAAAAAATCGATCGCTCCATGCAGGTCTACTTTCGCTGGGGCAGGCGTCGCGCCTGAAGGTCAAAAGCAACCTAAGGCGACACGCCTCTCACTTCAACCGACCGCTTGAGCCTTGCAGCGAAAGGGCTGGATGGCTATTCCGGTGTAAATGTCCAATCAGGGAGGCGTTCTGATGTCCACCAATAACCGTTTTGATAAATCCAAATTGCCCAGCCGGCACGTCACCGAAGGGCCAGAGCGCGCGCCGCATCGGTCGTATTACTATGCGATGGGCATGACAGAAGAAGAAATTCACCAGCCCCTGGTCGGTGTCGCAACCTGCTGGAACGAGGCCGCGCCTTGTAACATCTCGCTGAGCCGTCAGGCCCAAGCCGTTAAAATCGGCGTGCGCGCCCAACAAGGCACACCACGGGAATTCACCACAATCACCGTGACCGACGGCATCGCGATGGGCCACGAAGGCATGCGGTCGTCGCTTGCGTCACGCGAAGCGATTGCCGACACGGTCGAGCTGACCATGCGCGGTCACTGCTATGACGCGATTGTGGGCCTTGCGGGCTGTGATAAATCCCTGCCGGGCATGATGATGGCGATGATCCGTCTGAACGTGCCGTCGGTGTTTTTGTACGGTGGGTCGATCCTGCCGGGCAAAGCACCAGAAGGTGCGGATGTGCCTGCCGATTTCGCAAGCCGCGATTTGACCGTACAGGACATGTTCGAAGCCGTTGGTAACTACCAGAATGGCACCATGTCACAAGCCGCACTCGATATCCTTGAACGCGTTGCCTGCCCGACTGCGGGTGCCTGTGGTGGCCAGTTCACCGCCAACACAATGGCCTGTGTATCCGAGGCGATCGGCCTTGCGCTGATGAATTCGTCGGGTATGCCAGCCCCCTATATTTCCCGCGATGCCTATGCCGAAGCGTCCGGCGAAGCAGTGATGAACCTGATCGAAAAGAACATTCGCGCCCGCGACATCTGCACCCGCGAAGCATTCGAGAACGCAGCGCGCATTGTCGCGTGTACCGGCGGTTCGACAAATGCGGGCCTGCACCTGCCAGCCATGGCGCATGAAGCGGGGATTGATTTCTTCCTTGATGACGTTTGCGAAATTTTCCGCGACACACCTTACTTTGTCGATATGAAACCCGGCGGGGCGTATGTTGCAAAAGACCTGTATGACGCAGGCGGTGTGCCCGTCGTGATGAAGGAACTGCGCAAAGCGGGCCTGATCCACACCGATTGTATGACAGCCTCGGGCCGGTCCATCGGCGAAGAACTGGATATGATCGAACGCGAAGCTGATGGCAAAGTAATCCACGCGATTTCAAACCCGATCAGCAAGACTGGCGGCGTGGTTGGCCTGAAAGGCAACCTTGCCCCCGAAGGTGCCATCGTGAAAATCGCCGGTATGTCCGAAGAAGACATCGTCTTTACCGGCCCCGCGTTGATCTTTGAATGCGAACAGGATGCCTTTGAGGCTGTGCAAAACCGCGCCTACAAGGAAGGCGACGTGTTCGTCATCCGCAACGAAGGCCCCGCAGGCGGCCCTGGCATGCGCGAAATGCTGGCGACAACTGCAGCGCTGTCCGGTCAGGGCATGGGCAAAAAGGTCGCGTTGATCACCGATGGCCGTTTCTCTGGCGCGACACGTGGTTTTTGCGTCGGCCATGTCGGCCCCGAAGCAGCATACGGCGGCCCGATCGCCCTGCTGCAAGAGGGTGACATGATCACGCTGAACGCCATCGAAGGGTCCATCAGCGTTGATATCAGCGACGAGGAAATGGCCAAGCGCAAGGCAGCATGGCCCGGTGCCCGCACAACCAACTACCAAAGCGGTGCGCTGTGGAAATATGCACAGCTTGTCGGCCCAACCTATCTCGGTGCCGTGACGCATCCCGGCGCAAAGGCCGAAACCCATGACTACATGGACCTTTAAAGGTCCCGTAGCGGCCCTTGGATTAATGGCCCTGACCGCTTGCGAAGCGGGTCAGGGTCTTGATCTGGGGGGCGGGTTTAACCTGAAATCCACCGACACTTCTGACGCGCCCCTATCGCGGAGCATGATGGCGAGTGGCACGATTTTGGTTGCACCGAGCGGCTATTGTATCGATCAGGCGACGCTAACCTCCCGCTTTTTGGTGATGGCACGTTGCGACGCATTGGGCGTGCCCAGTGCCGCCGGCGCGGCACCCCGCGGGTTGATTACGGTCAGCCTAACGAAATCCAGACCCGGCCCGCTCCCTTCTGCAAAACAGATCGCTGCGGCCACCGACCTGACCAATATCAGCGACATAGAGGCGACAGAGGATCTCATCACGTTTCGTGCACAGGGGAAAATACCCGTGGGTGGGCTGTCACCGACCCAATGGCGCGGTACCGCGCGCATTGGCAGCCAGACCGCTGGCATCGCAGTATATGGCCCGGAGCATGGCGAAATCACCACCCGTACCGGACGCGGAATCGTGATCGAACTGGCCAATGCCAGTATCGAGGCAACGCCAAAACCCGTGAAAAAGCCGGCCAGCCGGAACTGACCTTCTGATTTGGCAGCAATTCGTTTGAACGAATGTGTTTCAAGCGATAGACTTTGGCAAAATGAACGACCGAGCAAACGGGGCATCAGGCACATATGGCCAAATTCGGCACTCACCTTTTGGACAAAGCATTGTCTGCGCGGCTTTTGCGCAAATGGGCGCGCAGGGCCCAGAAAGCAAAAGATGTTCCTCTGGACAGGTTGCGCAAGCAGTCTCGGGACGCGTGGGCCTTAAAGGCGCATCTGGACAGCGTTATCCATGTCGCCGAAGAACGGCTTTCGCTGCCCATGGTCGGGTCAAAGAAGTTTTTCAAACCGCATAATGCGGATTGGTCCTGGCGTCCGGCGCTATGGCGTGGGCCGCTGCCCGTGCCTGGCCTGTCTTCGGTCAAGACCAAGGCGACCCTGGGCGAGGAAGTAACTGTTTTCCACGATTGTGCTTTGTCCGAAATGGGCATCCGGCAATTGCGAAACCTCCGCGAGGCAGATCTGGCCCCTTACGGCCTGCGCCTTGATGTTTTCCGGTTTGACGGGTCGTTCCTGTCGATCGTTCTTGACCTGCCGGATGATTGCGTAAACGGGCTGAAACGTACCCACCTGTTACGGATGAGCGCCATTGTCGAAATGGAAAAACCCATCGAGATTTTTGCACGGCTCAACATTCGCCACGGGCCGAACACCGAACAAATCGTACGCGAACTGCCCTTGGATCAACCCGATGTCATGGTCGAATTCGATCTGGCCTATTCAACGATGAACGAAAAGCGCGTGGAAAAGGCGTGGATCGACCTGATCTTTGAAGGCCCCGAAATGAACGAAATCGTCCTGCGTGACCTGACATTCTCGCGCCGCCCCCGCGCCCAGCTTTAGGAGTTTTTGGATGAGCACTTTGAAACTGACAAAAACCCGCATGCTTGAAGGGGTGTGGCAGGGAATCCTCACAGGGACCGGCGATGAAACCCCCCAAATCACCGTCACCCACGGCAATTCGAACGTCGCCGATTTCAAGCTGGTCCGAAACGAGACAGCCGATCACTGGTCGCTTACCATTCCTGTGCCCGCCGCCGCCATTGCGGATGGCATTCAGGTCATTCTGGTGACCGATCTGGAAACCGATCAGAAAATTGGCGATATCGTCATCATCGGAGACGACGTGACCAGCATCGATCTGCGGGCCGAAATGGCGCTGCTGCGGGCCGAGCTTGAAATGATGAAACGTGCATTCAGGCGGCATTGCGTCGAGACAACCTGAGCCCCCTTTACCCTGAATGGCTGTGGTATCATATCTTGGCCTACCACCCGACACTTGAGGTCGGTAAAATCAGGAGGGCATGATGTCCGCAAAAAAACGTACAATCGGGGTTATTGGCCTAGGGAATTTCGGGTCCACCGTCGCGACAGAACTGACCCGCTTTGGCAACTATGTGATCGGCGTTGATCTGAACGAACAACGTGTCAGCAACCATGTCGAACGCCTGAGCCAGGCCGTAATTGCTGACGCGCGCGATGACATCGCCCTGCGCGAAGCAGGGCTTGCCGATTGTGATATGGCGCTGGTGGCGATGGGGTCTGATCTGGAATCAAGCATTCTGTCTGCCATCAACCTCAAGCTGCTTGGTGTTGAAACAATCTGGGCCAAGGCGAAAACCAAAACCCATCATCGCATTCTTGCCAAGCTGGGCGTCGACCGGGTGATCCACCCCGAAGTCGAAGTCGGACAGCACATCGCCCAAGTGATCAATAATCCGCTGGTGCGTGACTATGTAAGCCTTGGCAATGGCTACCATGTGGTGAATTTCCGGATCCCGGAATCGCTCGAAGGCAAATCCCTCGACATGCTGTACCATGCCAAGAAGTTTGATCTGCGCTGCATCGGTGTCATGCGGGGCACCGAATTTATCGGCCAGGACGGCAACCCGTGCAGCTTGCAACGTGACGATCTGCTGATCCTGCTGGGGCAGCGGTCTGATTTGCGCAACTTCGCAGCAAGCCTTTGAAAACGGTCCCCTCCAAGAAGCGCAAAGGCTGGAAGCTTCCGCCGCCGCCAGCGGTTTTGGTGTTCATTTATCTGGCGGTGATTGTCATCGGCGCGCTGGTGCTGTGGTCGCCCCTGTCCAATACCACCGACCTCAGCCTGTCGGATGCGTTCTTTACCTCCACCTCTGCCGTGACGGTGACCGGCCTTGCGGTTGTTGACACGGGCACGACATTCACGCTGTTCGGGCAGGCGGTTCTGATCATCCTGATCCAGTTGGGCGGCCTTGGGTTGATGACCTTTGCCGTGCTGGTGTTTTCCGCCCTAGGCATTCCCGTAGGTATGCCGCAGCGGATCATCCTGCGCGAAGACCTGAACCAGTCCAGCCTGAATAACCTGACGGCCTTGGTGCGTGTGATCCTCAAGATCGCGCTTTTGATCGAACTGATCGGTGCCGCGCTTTTATGTGTTGTTTTCGTGCCCGAATATGGTTGGGTCAATGGCATATGGCAGGCCGTATTCCACAGCGTGTCGGCCTTTAACAACGCCGGGTTTGGCTTGTCTCCAGACAACCTCATACGCTGGGTCAGCGATCCGGTTATCAATATTGTGATCCCTGCCCTCTTCATCTTGGGTGGCATCGGCTTCATCGTGCTCGCGGACATCTGGAACAAGCGGAACTGGCAAACCCTGAGCCTGCACAGCAAGTTGATGCTGGTCGGCACCCTCGTGCTGATCCTGTGGGCCTGGCTGACCTTTGCGCTGCTTGAATGGAACAACCCCGGCACCTTGGGGCAACTCGGGTCAACCAGCAGCCGCCTTTGGGCAAGCTGGTTCCAAGCTGTCAGCCCGCGCACTGCCGGGTTCAACACGATTGACTACGGCAACGTCCACGAGAGCACTGCCTTGATGACCATGACGTTGATGCTGGTCGGCGGGGGCAGCACATCAACCGCGGGCGGGATCAAGGTCACAACCCTGATCGTTCTGATCCTTGCCACCATAGCCTTTTTCCGCCGCAGCAAGACCCTGCATGCCTTTGGCCGGTCAATGGGGTCAGAGGAAGTCTTTAAGGTGATGGCGCTGACCACGATGAGCATCTTGCTGGTGCTGTTCGGGATTTTCATCATATCCATCAGCCATGACGGAGAATTCATTGATCTTGCCTTTGAGGTCACATCCGCCTTTGGGACCGTCGGTTTGTCGCGTGGTGCCACGACCGAACTGGATACCATCGGGCGCACGGTCATCATGCTGATGATGTTCCTCGGGCGGGTCGGGCCTTTGACCCTCGGGTTCTTTCTGGCGACGCGCTCGGTCCCCCGCGTACGCTATCCCGAAGGCAAGGTTTACCTCGGCTAAAGCCACCAAATTACCTCAAAATGCTGCGCAGCATTTTTTTCTATGCTGCGCAGCGAAAAAGGCCGCCCCTCGATGGGACGGCCTTTGATCTGATACCTGCCTGCAAAGGTTTTGGCGCGAATGCCGATCAGTCTTTATTGCCCAGAGCCGACAAACCTTTCAGGATATCAATGGCATAGGCCAGTTGGTAATCCTCTTCACGCAGGGCCGCGGCTTCGTCTGCCTTGGCGCGGTCTGCCATGATCTGTTCGATCTCGTCCTCGGACAGGCTGTCGTTATTCAGACTGCCGCGCAGGTCCGCTTCGGAGCGCAGCGGACGGTTTTTCGCTGCATCTTCTTCCTGGTCTGCGGGCTTGACCGGGGGCTGTGCAACAACGATGTCAGGCGATACGCCAACCGCCTGAATGGACCGGCCCGATGGCGTATAATACCGCGCTGTGGTCAGGCGCATCGCACCCTCACCACGCAACGGCATGATGGTTTGAACAGATCCCTTGCCAAAGCTTTTGGTGCCGACCACGATTGCGCGATGGTGGTCTTGCAACGCACCAGCCACAATTTCAGACGCCGAAGCAGACCCGCCGTTGATCAACACAACAATCGGTTTCCCTTGGGCCAGATCACCCGGCGTGGCGTTGGTTCTGTCGCTATCCGCTGAATCGCGGCCACGGGTGCTCACGATCTCGCCTTCCTCAAGGAACGCATCAGAAACTGCAATCGCCTGGTTCAACAGACCACCGGGGTTGTTGCGCAGGTCGATGACGATGCCGCTGATCTTGTCGATGCCACCGGCTTCTGCGATCTGTTCTTCCAGACCTTCCTTGAGCTTGGGATAGGTTTGTTCGTTGAACGTGGTGACACGCATCACAACAGCGTTGCCCACAGTCCGGCTGCGCACGGCAGTCAACTGGATCGTGTCGCGGATCAAGGATACGTCAAACGGCTCTGTCTCGCCCTCGCGGACAACGGTGATGATGATTTCCGACCCGACCGGCCCGCGCATCAGTTCAACTGCATCATCCAGCGTCAGACCCAGCAGGCTTTCGCCGTCTACATGGGTGATGAAATCACCCGCCTCGATCCCCGCCTCTGATGCAGGTGTATCGTCAATCGGGGAAACGACTTTGACAAAGCCTTCCTCTTGCGTGACTTCGATACCCAGACCGCCGAATTCACCGCGCGTCTGGTCGCGCATTTTCAGCGCATCCTTGGGCGACAGATAGCTGGAGTGCGGATCAAGCGATGTCAGCATCCCGTTGATGGCCGCCTCGATCAGCTCCTCCGTATCGACTTCCTCCACATACTGGGCGCGGATGCGTTCGAAAATGTCACCGAACAAATCCAGCTGCTCATAGACATTGCTTGCCTTCGCCGTTTCCTGTGCCAGCAAAGGTCCGGCGATTTGCGTCGTTGCGATCACGCCTGCCAGCGTGCCACCAACGGCGGCCATCACAAATTTCTTCATATGCTCATCCATCCTTGTCGGTTAGGAACCACTCTGCCGGGTCCTGTGGAATATTATTTTCTCTTACTTCTATATAGAGCGTTTCTGAACGCTCTATGCCAGCCCCATCACCATTTGGTGACAACACATTGCCAGTGCTAGAAGCGGGCATCCCCATCAAACCAATCGGCGTCCCCGATGCGATCACCTGACCGGCCTCTCCATAGACGGTATCCAGTCCGGCCAACACAAACAGCGTATTGGCACGCGGCTCAAGGATGATCACGTTGCCAAGGTCCAAAAGCGGCCCGATATAGCGGATTGTCGCTGCTGTAGGGGTGGTCACGATCGCACGGGGCCGTGTGGCAAGGATAATGCCGGGCCGCGTGACACCTGCTGCGTCTGTCTCATTTGCGCGGCGCAGCACAAGGCCCTGAACCGGCAACGGCAGCGTGCCCACCTCTCCGTCGATGTTCAACGGCGCGGGTTCGATCTGTTCAGAGGTCATTTGCGAAAGACCGCTGGCAAACCCCGACAGCGTTTCCGAGGTCGAAATCAGGATCGCCGTGCGCACCGGGTCTTCTGTGAACCGCTTGGGAAGGTCCGTGCGGTTCGCCATAGCTTGGTTCAACTCGGTACGGGCGCGCTGGACCTCGGTCAGCCCCTCTTGCAGTCGCTTGGCTGCATCGGCCTGCAAAACCCGCAGGGTCTGCACATCTTCGAGATCCTGCCGCAACTGGTCAGCGCGCGCATTTAGCGCAGGCGTCAGTTCTGCCAGCAACATGCCTGCCCGTGCCGTGCCAATCGGCCCATCCGGATGCAGAAACAGCGTGGGCGATGGGTTGCCACCAATGCTTTGCAACACCCCTAGCAATTGCGCCACCTCGCCATCGCGGGCTTGCAGCTTTTTGCTAAGCTGCGCCTCGTTTATCGCGGCTTGGCGCAGACCTTCTCGCATGGCACCCAAGCCAACCTCGAACGCCTGAATGGTCTGGGTCAACGCCTGAACGCGGTCACGCGCGCCCTCTGCGGCATCCAGTTGCGCCGATGCCCGCTCAAGATCGCCCATCGCACGGCGCGCCTGATCGGCGGCCTCGGTCTGCGCAAGTCCGGCCAAAGGCCAGATCAGGAGTAAGAAGGCGCAAAGCCGCATCATTCCAGCAGCGACTTTCCGGTCATCTCGACGGGTTGTTCCAGCCCCATCAGTTGCAGCACGGTCGGAGCCAGATCGGCCAGCCGCCCGCTGCGCAGTTTCGCATGCGCCGGCCCGCCAACAACCGCGACGGGGACCGGGTTCAATGTATGCGCCGTATGCGCACCACCGGTTTCGGGGTCGATCATCGTTTCGCAATTGCCATGATCGGCGGTGATAACCATCGCACCACCCGCTGCATCCAACGCCTGCAACACGCGCCCCAAGCCCTGATCCACGGCTTCACAGGCGGCGATGGCGGCATCCAGATCGCCGGTGTGGCCAACCATGTCGGGGTTGGCATAATTCACCACGATCAGATCATACCCATCGTTGATTGCCTTGACAAAATTGTCGGTCACTTCGGCGCATGACATCTCGGGTTGCAGATCATAGGTCGCGACATCGGGCGACTTCGGCATGACGCGGTCTTCACCTGCGGCGGGGGTTTCCTCGCCGCCGTTCAGAAAGAACGTCACATGGGGGTATTTTTCAGTCTCGGCCAGACGGAACTGACGCAAGCCGTGCTGCGCCACCCAAGACCCCAACGTGTTCACGATCTGTGGCTTCGGGTACATGGTCGAGGTGTAAATGCTATGCGCTTCGGAATATTCGGCCATCCCCATCAAGGCGGCCCAATCCGGCCTGTCGCCGGTATCAAAGGCATCAAAATCAGGGGCGCCGATGGCGGCCATGATCTCGCGGGCGCGGTCGGCGCGGAAGTTCAGACAAAACAGGCCGTCGCCATCCTTGGCACCTTCATAGCCCGCAATAACAGTCGGCTGGATGAATTCATCATTTTCGTCGCGCCCATAGGCGGCGTTTACCGCATCAAGCGCCGTTTGCGCCGTCTCGCCGCTGGCCTGCACAATCGCGCCATATGCTTTGGCAACGCGGTCCCAGCGGTTGTCACGGTCCATCGCGAAATAACGCCCGCTCACAGAACCGATCCGCACACCACTGGGCAGCGCGTCATGCAACGTCTCGAAAAACCCGACCGCCGAGCGCGGGGCCACATCGCGCCCGTCCGTCAGAGCGTGGATGACCACAGGAATGCCCTGGTCGTGCAACGCTTTGACGGCGGCAACCAAATGGGACAGATGGCCATGCACCCCGCCATCAGAGACCAGGCCCATCAGATGCGCCGTGCCACCGGTTTTCTTCAACTTTTCGATAAATGCCAACATGGGCGGATGCGTGGCAAAGCTTCCCTGCTCGATCGCAAGGTCGATCTGGCCCAAATCCATCGCCACGACTCGGCCCGCACCAATATTGGTGTGCCCCACTTCGGAGTTGCCCATCTGCCCCTTGGGCAAACCGACATCCGGCCCGAACGTGGTCAACGTGGAACTGGGGCAATTTTGCATGATCCAGTCGAAATTCGGGGTTTTCGCCAGCAAAGGGGCGTTGCCTTCAGCCTCGGCGCGCTGACCCCATCCATCCAGGATGCATAATACGACGGGTTTTGGGGATGCCATGTGACGATTGCTCCGACAGATTGGGATGTTTTGCGTCTTTTAGCGGCAGATTGCCCTTTGGTGAACCCAATTCAACCCAGATTACAAACTTGTAGAGTTCCACCGCTCAAAACATTGCCACCCCTTGCCCTGACGGTCTGGTTTGGTCATAACAACAGCGCATCCAAAGCCAAGGACGACCACATGACTACGCAAGCCCCAGAATCCCGCATCGTGAACAGTTGGCGCGTCGCTTGTGACGGCGGCGAAGGCGCTTTGGGCCATCCCCGCGTCTGGCTGCAAATCCCGCATGATAAAGGCTGGGTTGAATGCGGCTATTGCGATTGCAAATTCATCCATCAGGATTTTGAGGGCAAAGTCTGAGGAAACTCGCCAGATGGCTGAGCCTGCTTGCGCTTGTGCCCGCGCTCTATCTGTCGGCGGCCATCCTCGGGGCGATTATCCCCAGCCCTGCAGCACCTGATACCGATGCCAAAACACGCGAAGTTTTACTGGTAAGCGGCCCGATCCACTATGATCTGGTGCTGCCGCTTGACGCACTGAGTGTGAAACGCTTCACCCCGCTGGCTGAGTTGGGGATCTGGCTTGACCATCCTGCCGCTGAATGGCTCGTAGTTGGCTGGGGTGCCCATGATTTCTACACCCAAACCCCGACCTATGCCGATATGAGCCTGCCTGCGATCTGGCGTGGCATCATCGGGGACAGATCTGTCCTGCGCCTTGATATTGCAGGGGCACTGCCCGACGACCTGCCCGCGAGACCTCTTGCGCTGTCAGAGCGCGAATATGCCGCCCTGCTGGACGGGATATGGGCGACCCTGAAAACAGATGCCGACGGCGAGCCCATCAGATCTGATGTTGCCGGCTACACGCAAACCGACGGTTTTTTCGAGGCCAAAGGCACATTCCACATTCTGCGCACCTGCAATGTCTGGATCGGCGAAAGATTGCGGGAGGCAGGGATTCGGTTTGGCATTTGGACGCCGATGCCTTTGTCGGTCAGCCTGTCCTTTGATCTTTACCAATCCAGGTGATGCAGCGGCGGGACGCTCCGCGGGGAGTTTATTTGGCAAAATGAACACGGGGCTGTGCAGAATGTCTGCTGGCAGGTGCGGCGGCTTCGTGGCAAAAGAGCGCAATCATCTAGGGGAGCACTGATATGTCCGGCACATTTGGCAAGGGTCACCATCTGCATCTGATCGACGGATCGGCGTTTATTTTTCGCGCCTATCACGCGCTTCCCCCGTTGACGCGCAAATCGGACGGGTTGCCGATCGGGGCTGTGGCCGGATTTTGCAACATGCTGCACCGCTATGTCGAAGGGAACACCGGCCCTGATGCGCCCACCCATGCCGCCGTGATTTTCGACAAGGGCAGCCATACGTTTCGCAACGACATGTACGACCTTTACAAGGCCAACCGCGAGGCCATGCCCGAGGATTTGCGCCCCCAGATCCCCCTGACACGCACTGCGACAGAGGCATTCAATATCGCGTGCAAGGAAAAGGAAGGCTATGAGGCGGATGACATCATCGCCACTCTGGCTGTTCAGGCGCGGGCCGCTGGCGGGCGCTGCACGATCATCAGTTCGGACAAGGATTTGATGCAACTGGTGGGCGGCGGCGTGGAAATGCTGGACGCGATGAAGAACAAGACCATCGACCGTGAGGGCGTGTTCGAAAAGTTCGGCGTCTACCCCGAACGTGTTGTCGATGTGCAGGCTTTGGCCGGCGATTCAGTCGATAACGTGCCCGGCGCGCCCGGTATCGGCATTAAAACGGCGGCCCTGCTGATCAATGAATTTGGCGATCTGGATGCCCTGCTGGATCGGGCGGCCGAGATAAAGCAGCCCAAGCGCCGCCAGACGTTGATCGACCATGCCGACCAGATCCGCCTGTCGCGCAAACTGGTGTTGCTGGATGAAAACACGCCGCTGGACTTTACTCTGGACGATCTTGAGGTGCGCGCGCCCGATGCAGACAGGCTGCTGGGCTTTCTCGCCGAAATGGAATTCCGCACCCTGTCCAAGCGCGTGGCCGAAGTATTGGGCAAAGAAGCCCCGGTCATCGAAGAACCCAAGGCCAAGGATGCCCCCGTCGTTGCGGAAGTCGGCTTTGATGCCGGGGGCTATGAACAGGTCAGCGATGCCAAGGCCTTGCAGGGCTGGATCGACCGGATTTACGAATTCGGCTATGTTGCCGTGGACACCGAAACAACCGGCCTGGATGAAATGGTTGCCGATCTGGTTGGCATTTCCTTATGCGTTGAGCCGGGCAAGGCCTGCTATATTCCGTTGATCCATAAAACCCATTCTGCCGACGACCTGTTCGGTTCGGATGATCTGGCTGAGGGGCAGATGCCGACCGAAGAAGCCCTGCGGATGCTGACGCCGATGCTGACCGATCCGTCGATCCTCAAGATCGGCCAGAACATGAAATACGACAGCAAGATTTTCGCGCAGGTCGGCATCAAGGTCGCGCCGATTGATGACACGATGCTCATGTCCTACGTCATGCATGCGGGTCTGCACGGGCACGGGATGGACACGCTATCGGAACGCTATCTGGGGCACACGCCGATCCCGATCAAACCGCTGCTGGGGTCTGGTAAATCCGCGATCACCTTTGACAAGGTGCCGCTTGCCGATGCTGTCCCCTATGCCGCCGAGGATGCCGATATCACCTTGCGTCTGTGGCAGCTGTTCAAGCCGCAATTGCACCGCGTCCAGGTGACCAAGGTTTACGAAACCCTTGAGCGCCCCTTGGTGCCGGTTCTGGCCGCGATGGAACGGTCCGGCGTCAAGGTTGATCGCGACACCCTAAGCCGGATGTCCAATGCCTTTGCCCAGAAAATGGCCGGGCTGGAGGACGAGATTTACGAGATGGTCGGGCGCAAGTTTAATGTCGGATCGCCTGCGCAGGTGGGCGAGGTTCTGTTCGACGACATGGGCCTTGAGGGCGGCAAAAAGGGTGCGAACGGGAAATATTCCACCGGTGCGGACATTCTGGAAGACCTTGCCACCGAACATGATTTCCCGCGGCGCATTCTGGACTGGCGGCAACTGTCCAAGCTGAAATCGACCTATACGGACGCCCTTCAGGGGCACATCAACAAAGACACCGGCCGCGTGCACACATCCTATTCGATTGCGGGGGCGTCCACAGGCCGTTTGGCGTCGACCGATCCGAACCTGCAAAACATCCCGATCCGGTCGGAAGAAGGCCGCCGCATTCGCGAGGCCTTTGTCGCAGAGCAGGGTAAGGCGCTGGTTGCACTGGACTATTCCCAGATCGAATTGCGTATTCTGGCGCATATTGCCGACATTCCCGAGCTGAAACAGGCGTTTCGCGATGGCATCGACATTCACGCCCTGACCGCATCCGAGATGTTCGGCGTGCCGCTGGACGAGATGACACCAGACGTGCGCCGTCAGGCCAAGGCGATCAACTTTGGTGTGATTTACGGCATTTCCGGCTTTGGTCTGGCGCGCAATCTGCGCATTCCTCGCGCCGAAGCGCAGGGGTTCATCGACCGCTATTTCGAACGTTTCCCCGGCATTCGCACCTATATGGACAACACCAAGGCCTTTGCCAAAGAACACGGCTATGTTCAGACGCTGTTCGGCCGCAAGATCAACACCCCCGAGATTGGTGCCAAAGGCCCGCGTGCCGGTTTCGCCCAACGCGCCGCAATCAACGCCCCGATCCAGGGCACAGCGGCCGATGTCATTCGCCGCGCCATGATCCGCATGCCGGATGCAATCAAGGATATTCCGGCGACGATGTTGTTGCAGGTTCACGATGAACTTCTGTTCGAGGTCGAAAAAGGGGCCGAAGATGATTTGATCAAGGCCGCCCGCCACGTGATGGAAAATGCCGCGGACCCTGTGGTTAAGCTGGATGTAAAGCTGACCGTTGATGCGGGCGTTGGTGCGAACTGGGCCGAGGCACACTAGTCGCCGCGGAATCGATAATATCGCGGTCTTTCGCTGGCCTCAGACCTGTTCGTTTCTGACCAGTCTGGCGACAATACGCCGGGCCAGCGGCGCGACGATCAATACCGTGGGAAAAGCCACCAGCCAGCTGGTGAGCCACGCGCCGATCCACACCCCGAACAGCCCGGTTTCCCAACCTGTAGCGCGGATAATCGCAATGCCGGAAACGATAAAAGACATGATTCCCGACAGGAAGAAACCAAAGGCGATCGGCGCAAAACGGGCAGGTATCATAGCATTCTCATCCAATTCAGACTGTCTTGGGTCCGTGGGCCGGGGTTATATTCACCACTTATCCAACCGTCATAGCCAGCACCAGCCATCACCGCAAAAAGCTTGGTAAAATCGATATCGCCACTGCCCGGGGCACCGCGATCAGGGGTGTCGCCAATCTGAGCGTGAACGATATGGGGCTGGTAGGTTTCAAAAACCCGTGCAGCATCGCCGTGGATCATCTGTGCATGATAGCTGTCGAACTGAAGCCCCAGATTCGGCATCGAAACGGTGTTCAGAACCTGCTTGGCCAATCCGTAATCATTCAGGAAATACCCCGGCATTGCCACAGGGTTGAGCGGTTCAATCGTCAGCACCAGCCCGTCGGGCGCAGCATTCGCCGCCCAGATCAGGTTGCGGCAAAAGGTTTCGAACGCTGCGTCGCCTTGTCCGGGGCCGGCCATCACATGCAAAAAACGCGCACCCAGCGCTTCTGCATATTTGAAGGCGCGCAAGATATCCTTGCGAAACACATCGACCAGTTCAGGCACCGCAGCAAAGCCGCGTTCCCCGCCTGCGGGGTTCAGCGGTGGTGCGTTGATCAAGACAAGCGTCAGCCCGTTCGCCTCACACGCAGCCTTGGTGGCGGTTACGGGCACGTCATAGGGAAACAGGATTTCGACAGCCGTGAACCCGGCCTGTGCGGCGGCTTCAAACCGGTCGAGATAGTCGATCTCCTGCCACAAAAGGCTTAGGTTTGCGGCAGGTTTCATGCGCATTGTGCTCGTCTTGTTTTCTGTCGGTTCATGCTATCAAAACCGCAGGGAAAGACCAGTAGAACAGACCCTAATCAGGCAATTCGTTCGAGGGGATCAGCCCGAAAAACACACCGCCCGACCAAACGCCAAACCAGCCTTCGTGGTGTTCACCCAAGTCAACAAGCCGGTAAAAGCTTTTGCGATCTATCAATGCTTCCAGATTGCGGCGCACACGCACATAGGGCGACGGCTCGCCGGTTTCGGCATCCCGCACAACGCGGATCGGCAAATCGTCACTGGCGGTCGCGATGTCATCAAGGTTGGTCTTGAAAACCAACCTCTGATCGCGCCCTTCGCCCTGCACATCGAAATCAACAGCAATGAATGGCGCGTCTTCAACCCTGATCCCCACCTTTTCAACGGGCGTGACCAGAAAGTATTTATCGTCCTCGCGGATCAGAATCGATGCAAACAATTTGACCAATCCACGACGGCCAATCGGCGTCCCTTCGTGGAACCAGGTACCGTCGCGCTTGATCTCCATGTCGATGTCACCGCAAAACGGCGGGTTCCACGTCTCGACAGGCGGCAATCCGCGTGTTTTTGTGGCGGAAACAGAGGCAGCAAGGCCTGCGGCGGTCGGGGTCACGGTTTTTTGTCCACTCATTGCTTTTGCCATTTCCAGTTCACAAGATACACTTACACATAACCTATATAATTCAGAGGACGCAAAAGTCATGACCGAAGCCAGCGATATGGTAGCCGATATTGAAGCACTCGGGGAAAAGCTGGCGCAGGCAAAAGCGTCTATCACCAATCGTTTTATCGGTCAGGAACGGGTTGTCGACCTGACATTGACCGCGCTGCTATGCGGCGGGCATGGCCTGCTGATCGGTTTGCCGGGTCTGGGCAAGACGCGGCTGGTAGAAACGCTCAGCACCGTGATGGGCCTTGAAGGCAACCGCGTGCAATTCACCCCCGATCTGATGCCCGCCGATATTCTGGGCTCCGAGGTGTTGGATACCGCCCCCGACGGCACCCGCGCCTTCCGCTTTGTCGAAGGGCCGATCTTTTGCCAGTTGCTGATGGCCGACGAGATCAACCGCGCCTCGCCGCGCACGCAATCCGCCTTGCTGCAAGCGATGCAGGAAAAGACCGTCACGGTAGCAGGTCAGGACCGCCCCCTTGGCAAGCCGTTCCACGTTCTGGCCACCCAAAACCCGATCGAACAGGAAGGCACCTATCCGCTCCCCGAAGCGCAGCTTGACCGCTTTCTCGTTCAGATCGACGTGGCCTATCCCGACCGCAAAACCGAACGTGATATTTTGCTGGCCACGACGGGCGAAAATGATGCGCAATCCACTCAGGTCTTTTCGAGCGATGAACTGCTGGCCGCGCAAACCTTGTTGCGCCGTATGCCGGTGGGCGACTCAGTGGTTGAAATGATCCTCGACCTTGTCCGCGCCTTCCGCCCCGACGAACCGGAAGCCAGCGCAAGGGTGCGTGAAACCGTCGCTTGGGGCCCCGGCCCGCGTGCGGCGCAGGCGTTGATGTTGACCGTGCGCGCCCGCGCCTTGTTGCAGGGTCGTTTGGCCCCCTCAGCAGAAGACGTGATTGATATGGCGCGTCCGGTGCTTAGCCACCGCATGGCGCTGAACTTTGCCGCACGCGCACGCGGCGACAGCTTGAACGATCTGATTGACACGACCGCCACCAGCCTGACCGGGAAAAAGGCCGCAGCGTGAAAACCCCCGCAACCCTTCGCGCCGATGCCGAAGCTCAGGCAGCCCGGTTTCCGGATCTTCTGGCGCGGGCGGAACATCTGGCGGGCGCTGTTTTGCTGGGTGCGCACGGACGACGACGCGCAGGTGTCGGCGATGATTTCTGGCAATACCGCCCCGCACAGGCGGGCGACAGCCGCCGCCGGATTGATTATCGACGCTCGGCGATGGGCGATCAGGAATTTGTGCGCGAACGCGAATGGCAGATTGCGCAATCCGTCATGCTTTGGGTCGATCAAGGGGCGTCCATGCGGTTTTCATCAGACGTGAAACTGCCGCAAAAGATTGACCGCGCGCGGTTGCTGGGCCTTGCCGTTGCGATCATGCTGCAACGCGGCGGCGAACGTGTGGGGCTCACGGGCACAGCACTGCCCCCACGTTCTGGCAGGCCGCAAATCCTGCGTTTGGCCGAGATGTTCTGCAAGGATGACCCCGCCGATTATGCCCCCCCAGAACACCGCGCCATGATCCCCCATGCCCGCGCGCTGTTCATCTCGGATTTCATGGGTGATCTTGAGGGGGTGACCCTTGCCCTGACCAAAGCCGCAGATCGCGGGGTGCGCGGTGTTCTGTGCCATCTGCTGGACCCGTCAGAGGAAGCGTTTCCCTTTTCGGGCAGAACCATATTTCAAAGCATCGGCGGCACGCTAAGCCACGAAACCCTAAAGGCCAGTGATCTGAAATCCCGCTACCTTGAACGCCTTGCCGAACGCAAATCCGAGCTTCAACGCCTGTGTGCGCTGACCGGTTGGCATTACGGCGTGCATCACACGAACGCCTCTGCGCAATCGGCGCTGTTGTGGCTGTATTCGGCGCTGGATACCCGCGCGGGGATGGCAGCATGACGGTATTGGGCGGCATCGGTTTTTCAGCGCCGTGGCTTTTGCTGGCGCTTCTTGCGCTGCCTATTCTGTGGCTCATCCTGCGGGCCGTTCCCCCCGCGCCGATCCGCCAAAGATTTCCGGGTGTGGCGCTTCTTTTAGGCCTGAAAGATGACGAAAGCGTTTCTGACCGCACCCCGTGGTGGTTGCTGCTTTTGCGTATGCTGGCCGTTGCCGCGATTATCATCGGGCTGGCCGGCCCCATTCTGAACCCGCAAGAACAACAGGCCGACGGGTCTGGCCCCTTGCTGATCGTGCTGGACGGGTCATGGGCCGGGGCCACGCGGTGGCAGCAACAAAGCGAAGTGATCGACGCGCAGCTGACCCGTGCCGCCCGCGCGAACCGCACCGTGGGCTTTCTGACCCTCACCCGCCCCGAAGAACCGGCATTTCAATCCGCGGATGTGTGGCGCACGCGGCTTGCCGGTTTGCAGCCTGCCGCCTGGCAACCCTCGGACGCTGACATCATTCGGGCGATTGAAATATCCAAAACGCTCGACGGGTTTGACACGCTCTGGTTCAGCGACGGGCTGGATTATGCAAGCCGCAGCAACATGCTGGATGCGCTGCAAGATCAGGGTGCCGTCGAAGCATATCAGACCGGTGCGAATGTGCTGGCGATGGCCCCTGCCAGCTACAAGGACGGTGCCATCACATTGACCGTAAAACGCGCTGTGGCCGGGGATGCCCGCGAGGTTATCCTGAACGCCCAGGGCCGTGACCCCGCCGGAAACGCGCGTGTTCTGGCCACCGTGCCTGCGCAGTTTAAAAACGGTGAGACCGAAACCTCCGCCGCGCTTTCCTTGCCAGCCGAGCTGCGCGCGCGGATCACACGGTTCGACATTGCGGGGCAGCGATCAGCCGGAGCGACGACGCTGGTGGATGACGGATTGCGCCGCCGCGAAGTTGCCCTGATCGCAAGCCGCGAAAACCGCGAAGGTTTGGAACTGCTTTCGCCCTTGCACTATATCGAACAGGCCCTTGCACCGGCTGCCGATATTATCCACGGGTCGCTTGCCGATGTTCTGCCCGCCAACCCCGATGTGATCGTTCTGGCCGACATCGCAACCCTGTCCGAAGCTGAACAAGCCCCCTTGGAAAAATGGATCGAAGCCGGTGGCATGCTGGTACGTTTCGCAGGCCCGCGTATTGCCGCCAGTGACATTTCGCGCGACGCCGAAGACCCGCTGATGCCGGTTCGCCTGCGCGCGGGTGGCCGCAGCGTTGGGGGCGCGATGAGCTGGGGAGAGCCTAAATCGCTGGATACATTCCGCGAATCCTCGCCCTTCTTCGGGCTCGAAGTTCCGGATGATGTGGTGGTGTCGGCCCAGGTGGTTGCCCAACCTGACCCCACCCTTGCCGACCGGGTAATTGCATCGCTTAGCGATGGCACACCGCTGGTCACGCGCAAGGCGCTTGGTCAGGGTCAGGTCGTCTTGTTCCACGTGACAGCGACTGCCGAATGGTCGACCTTGCCGCTGTCTGGCCTGTTTGTGCAAATGATGGAACGCTTGGCGATTTCATCCTCGACCGCGTCGGTAGAGGCGCAGGATCTGGCAGGCACCACATGGACGCCGCTGCGGGTGATGGACGGGTTTGGCCAGCTGAAAGACGCAGGTAACCTGCCCGGCGTCGATGGTGCCGATCTGGCGGCAACCCCCGCCGGACCAACCTTGCAACCGGGGATATATGCATCAGGTGATCGTCGCATCGCCCGCAATGTGGTCACAGATCAGACCACACTGGCGGCAGCCACATGGCCCGGCGACGTGCCTGTGCGCGGTCTGGCTGTTGCGCCCGAAATGCCGCTGGCCGGATGGCTGCTTAGCCTGTCGATTCTGCTGTTGCTTGCAGATGTGGTGGCGTCACTGGCCCTGTCCGGTCGGTTGCTGAAACGCAGCAATGCCGCGGCGATCATCTTGGTTTCACTGATGCATATCCCTGCCCCGGCCGATGCGCAAACCGCTGATGAATTTGCCCTGAATGCCACCGCCGAGATGACGCTGGCCTATGTGATCACCGCGAACCCCTCCGTTGACGAACTGTCAGAGGCGGGCTTGCGCGGGCTGTCGGACACGTTGTTTTTCCGCACCTCGGTAGAACCCGCAAACCCCATCGGCGTCGATCTTGAGGTGGACGAGCTGGCGTTCTTTCCGATGCTTTACTGGCCCATCACACCGGACCAGCCGCGCCCGTCCGGCGATGCCTATGCAAAGCTGAATGCCTATCTCAGGTCGGGGGGGCTTATCCTGTTCGACACGCGCGATGCAAATATCGCAGGTTTCGGCGGGTCCAGCCCGAATGGCCGCAAGCTGCAAGACCTTGCTGCACCGCTGGACATCCCCCCGCTTGAACCGCTGCCGGGCGACCACGTGCTGACCCGCACCTTTTATCTGCTGCAAGATTTCCCCGGCCGCCATACAGGTCGTGATATCTGGGTCGAAGCATCCCCCCCCGATGCCGAACAGGTCGAAGGCATGCCGTTTCGCAACCTCAACGACGGGGTCACACCGGTTGTCATCGGGGGCAACGACTGGGCGGCGGCCTGGGCCGTGTCCCCCAATGGCGTGCCAATGGTACCGGTGGGACGCGGGTTTGCAGGTGAACGCCAACGTGAACTGGCCTACCGGTTCGGCGTCAATCTGGTCATGCATGTGCTGACCGGGAATTATAAATCGGATCAGGTCCATGTGCCTGCGCTGCTGGATCGGTTGGGCCAATGACTTCCACAATCGTTTTTGATCCGATGATCCCCATGGTTTTGCTGGGCGTGGTCGCGGCGATTGCCCTTGTCGCGACACTTCTGGCTGTGCTGCGCGGTTTGCAAGGATGGGCCTTGCGCGGGCTGGCCATGCTGGTGGTGCTTGCCGCGCTGTCTGGCCCGTCCTTTCAACAAGAAGACCGCGCGCCCCTAAGCGACATCGTGATCCTGCTGGAAGACAAAAGCGCCAGCCAAAATCTGGGCGACCGCACAGACCAAAGCACCCAGGCCGCTGACGCGATTGCTGCGACAATCGCAGCGCGGGACAACACCGAATTGCGCCGCGTGGCCATCCCCGATGGTGCAGGCGATGCCGGAACACAGCTGATGACCGCCTTAAGCGAAGCACTGGCCGAAGAACCGCGCGCGCGGATTGCTGGCATTCTGGCAGTCAGCGACGGGCGTATTCACGATGCCGATCTGCCAGTCGATCTGCCCGCTCCGCTGCATCTGCTGATGACCGGCAAGGAAACCGACTGGGACCGCCGCCTGTCCGTGCGCAACGCGCCTGCCTTTGCTATTATCGGCGAACCGGTCACGCTGACCTTGCGGATTGACGATCTGGGTGCAGCCCCTGATGCGGGCGGCTTGGCGCGGATCGATATTTCCGTTGATGGAGAAGAGGCGCAATCCTTTCGCGTGCCGATCGGGCAAGACCTAGACCTGCCCGTGACCCTGCCCCACGGCGGGCGCAACGTGATCCGGTTTTCCCTGCCCGAAGCCGACGGGGAACTGACCGACCGCAACAACGTGGCGCTGATCCAGATGAACGGCGTGCGTGACCGCTTGCGCGTGTTGCTGGTCAGCGGTGAACCACACCCCGGCGGGCGCACATGGCGCAATCTGCTGAAATCCGACAGCTCGGTCGATCTGGTGCATTTCACGATCCTGCGCCCCCCCGAAAAGCAGGATGGCGTCCCCGTTGACGAACTGTCCCTGATCGCCTTTCCGACCCGTGAATTGTTCATGGAAAAGATCGACGACTTCGATCTGATCATCTTTGACCGCTACAAACGGCGCGGCATCCTGCCCGGTCTGTATCTCGAAAACGTTGCGAATTATGTGCGCAAGGGCGGTGCCGTTCTGGTGGCCGCGGGGCGTGATTTTGCCAGCGCCGACAGCCTGTTTCGGTCGCCGCTTGGCGCGGTGCTGCCGGCAACACCCTCCGCGCGCGTGATCGAAGAACCGTTTCTGCCCATCATATCCGATTTGGGCGAACGCCACCCCGTCACCACAAACCTGCCTGGTCGCGGGGATTGGGGCCGGTGGCTGCGCCAGATTGATGTCACAGACCCCCAAGGCGATGTGGTCATGACCGGCAAAGACGACCGCCCCTTGTTGATCCTCAACCGGGTTGAAGAAGGCCGTGTGGCGCTGCTTGCCTCTGACCATGCGTGGCTGTGGAGCCGTGGCTATGAAGGTGGCGGACCCCAGTTGGAACTGCTGCGCCGCCTTGCCCATTGGATGATGAAAGAACCCGAACTGGAGGAAGAAGCCCTGACTGCAACCGCCGAGGGGCAAACCATGCGCATCATACGCCGCAGTCTGGGCGACGCCGTTCCTGATGTCACTATCACTGCGCCCGACGGCAGCACGGTCAACATCCCGCTTTCTGAAACCGCGCCGGGTGTGTTCGAGGGGCTTTTTGAGGGGCCTGAGATTGGACTGTACCGTCTTGAAAACGGCGATCAGGTCAGCGTTATCGGTCTGGGGCCAGCGGCACCGCGTGAATTCGTCGATACGATTGCGAGTGATGAAACCATGGCCCCGATCCTTGCCGCAATGCGCGGTGGCATGGTGCGGGTCGAAGACGGATTGCCCCGTATCCGCGAGGTCAGGCCCGGTCGCCCTGCCGCAGGGCGTGGCTGGATCGGCCTGACACCTCGCAACGCCTACGAGACACGCGATGTGCGCCAAACCCCGCTGCTGCCCGGTTGGCTGGTTCTGCTGCTCAGTGCGCTGCTGATCGTGGCCGCATGGCTGCGCGAGGGACGACGGACCTAAGCCAGCCATGGCTACTGCAATCTGATTTCGACCTCGGCACTGCGGCCTTTGGCGTCAATCACGGATATCCGTGAAAAGCCCAGATCGTCCAGCGGCAGGACGGTAGAGCGCTCTCTCAGCCCCGTCAGAACCGCAGCACCGTTGACCAGAACCGTCAGCGGCAACTCCCCTGCATCCAGCTTGAGCGGAACACCATAGCCGGCCCGGTGCAGAACTGCGCCTTGGGGCGGAAACTGCACGACGGGCCTATTTGTGGCGGGTCTGAACGCGGCGGATCTGCTGCGAAACCGCTGCAAGGGCAAAGGCAGTTCTGCCGTGCTCACCATCAGCGTTTCCGGCGGGGGCATCGGCCCCGGGCTGCGCGTGCCTGAAACGCGGCCAAACGCCTCGAACAGGATCGGCGCAGCAAGATCACCGCCAAAGGCCCCCGGTACCGGTGTGCCATCCGGACGCCCCAGCCAAACACCGATGACATGCTGGCCGTCGAAACCGATGCTCCATGCATCGCGGTGACCATAGGACGTGCCGGTCTTATAGGCGATCTGGCGTCGATGGGCGGCCACCCCCGGCGGCGGTGCCAAATCGGCCAGAATATCCCACAGATGCCAGGCGGATGCGCGGGACATGATCTGCTTTGCCGCAGGCTGCGGCATCTGTTGTTGCCAGACCAACGGCTGCACTTTGCCGCCATTCGCGACCCCGCCGTAAAGCTGCACCAGATCATTCAGGGTCAGCCCCACGCCCCCCAAGGCCACCGCCAGCCCGGGTTTGCCACCCGGTACGACAGCCTGTGCACCGCCTTTTTTCAGCAATCCCATCAGCCGGGCCGGTCCGATTTCCTGGGTCAGCAGGACCGGCGGGATGTTCAAGGAAAGTTGCAATGCCTCGCGCACGGTCAGTTCGCCGCGATACATGCCATCGAAATTTTGCGGCGCATAGCGACCGAAACTTGTCGGGGCATCGTTGATCAGGCTTTCCGGATGCACCAAGCCTTGGTCAAATGCCAACCCATAGATGAAGGGCTTGAGCGTCGATCCGGGCGACCGCAAGGCGCGCGTCATATCAACAAACCCCAAAGCACCTGCCGCATCGGAATAATCGGGCGAGCCCACCGATGCGATGACCTGCCCCGTCTGATGGTCCGCGACGACAATCGCTGCAGAGAGATGCGCAGAGCGTCCTTGCACAGCCCGCCGCGCCAACTGTTCCATCTGCCCTTGCAGTCCCGCATCAACGGTCAGGTCAATCCGCTGCGTTGCGGGCGCGCGGTCACGGGCAAAGTCGGTCAAATGAGGGGCCAGACGGGGAAATGGCCGCATACGGCGGGGCACCGGCGCAAGCCGCATCCGCGAAGGGGCTTGCACCCGATCAAGCACACGGTCACGCGCCTGCAATGCGGCATCCGGATGACGGTCGGGGCGTCTGCTTTCGGGGGACTGTGGCAGGGCGACAAGCAATGCCGCCTCGTCCATATTCAGGCGTGCGGGTTCTTTTCCGAACCACGCCAACGATCCGGCGCGCACCCCCTCTAATGGCCCGCCATAGGGCGCATGCGTCAGGTAAAGCGACAGGATCTCATCTTTGCCAAATGCGCGCTCAAGCGCCAGAGCCACGCGGATCTGCCTGATTTTACCGGGCCAGCGCCCCGTGCCGGAATTCTCGAGCAGCCGCGCGACCTGCATTGTAATCGTCGATCCGCCGGAGACGACCTTTCCCTCCCAGACAGCCTGAAATACTGACCGAAGCGCCGCGCGCAGATCGACGCCTGCGTGGGAATAATACCGTTTGTCTTCGTAGGTGATCAGCATCTCAAGATATGCCGGATCGATTTCGGCCATTGCGGTTTTCATACGGGTTCGCCCGTTTTCCACCGGAAAAACACGCAGCAAAACGCCATTGCGGTCATGCACCTCGACCGAAGTTTCTACCGACATCAGGGGCAGGTCGGTGGTCGCAACCCAGTGATCGGCCCAATCCCGCGCGCCAGCCCCAAGCCCGAGGGTAAGCACCACAATGAAAAGACCATAGCGGACGATCATCGCGAGATGGTCACTTGGCCCGTTGGGGTATTTGCACGGTATTCAGGACGGTACATATCCGAAACCGTTGCTGCGGGGTGATGATACTGCCCCGGCGTGACGGCCCGCACGACATAGGCCAGCTGGAACGGGTCGGAACCGCGATGGTTTACGGCGGCCAAAAAGCGGTCTGACCGGAATTCGGCATGTTCAGCCTCGGCAGTGGTCAGCCAATCAAGCGCTGCGATATCGCCGCCGCGAATAAGGTTGGGGTTGTCGATTTCAAACCCTGCGGGCAATGGATCATCGACCATCAGCCGCGCGCCCATTTCCTCGAACGGGGTGATCCTGAGAACCACCACCATACGGTCACCGGATGCAAAATCTGTCGCCGCCGGGGTGCCCTCCATCGAGAAATAGCTGCGATCGATGGCATAGCCATAGCCGCCTTCGGAGGGCGAAATTTCAGGTACGCCATAGGTCGTCATTTTCACGTCGATTGCAGCAGCGCTGGTGTTTTCGATAACAGAGGCAACAGGGTTTGCGTCACTAAGGGTGGTGATCACCGCACCTTCGCTTTGCTTGCCATCCACCAGAATGCCCGAATTGGCGTTGGGTGCCATCAGCGCATGGGCGGCAAGCACGACTTGTACGGCTTCCTGGGTCGACAAAGCCCCCGTGTTAGATCCTATTTCAGAGACTAAACTGGCCTGATTGATTGCAGTGCTTCCCGCCTCCACCGCGAGGGTCAGCAGCCCGGCAGTATCGCGCAGATCACTGCCGTAGTCGTCTCTCCAGGCAAGGGGATCGGCAGGTTTGCTCAGGCGCGATGCGGCTTTTGCGAACATCAGATCGGCGCGCAATGTATCACCGTAAGACGCCAGCGCAGCGCCCAATTGGGCCAAAGCCAACGGCGTGGCAAAGCTGTCTGCTTTTGTATCGGCATAGTAGCGCAGATCGCCCATATTGGCCGCACCTTCGCGGGCAAGGACCAGCAAGGCATAAGCGATGTCTTCGCCGCCGAAATCAAAATCAGGGGCATAGCTGATCCGGTTGCGCAAATTATCCATCGCTGATGCAAACGCCAGATCGGGCACATCCACCCCTTCGCGACGGGCCCGCGACAAGAAGTCGGTCACATAGGCATCAAGCCAGAAGGCACCGCCCTGAGGCCCCCACATCCCAAAGCTGCCATTGCGCGACTGGCGGGTCAGGATTTGGGTCAGTGCCTTGGTGATCTTGTCGTTCAGGCGGGCGGGTTCACCCAAGCCTGACTGGCTGGCCATTCCGCTAAGGTACAACAGCGGCATCGCACCCGATGTCAGTTGTTCGGTGCAGCCGTACGGATAGCTGTCCAATTGCCGCAACAGTTCCGGCACATCGAAACGCGCCAAGGGCCCCGCTGTCAAAGTGGCACTGGCGCTTCCCACCCGCAAACCGGCAAAGACGTTGCCATCAAAGGTAAAACGCTCCCCCGCCCCAAGGCTGAACTGACGGGTCACCGCCACCTTTGGGTCGTTGTCCCGCACCGGAAGCGTCAAAACCTTGCGCAGGGTTTTTCCGTCCGGCGTGGTCAGTTCGACCGTGATCAGCGGATCACCGGGCTCGCGCGCGGTCAGGGGGATCGACAGGGTCTGCGCACCACCTTGCGGCAAAGTCACAAGGGTCGGAACGTCAGCCAAGCCAACCTCGGCATCCGCCAGCACAGAGAGGTTCATGTCGCCGGAAGGGCCATCGGCATGGACCAGTTCCAACAACAACCGGCTTTCATCGCCCGGTGCCAAAAACCGCGGCACAGATGCGGTTACGACGACCGGATCACGGGCCAAGACTTCGGTTGATGCGTCCCCGACTGCTGTGTCAGACCACGCGACTGCCATCAGCTTGATCGCGCCGTTGAAAGCGGGGCGGATGATATCGACTTCGGCGCGCCCGTTCGCGTCAACCGTGATCGGGCCGGAAAAGAACGCCATCAATTCTTCGGTGGGTGGCGGCGATTGCAGTTGGGCGTTGGCCGCAGCATCGCCACCAGATCGCACAGCCCCCATTGCCCCATTCATGCCATCGATCAGACGCCCGTAAATATCCCGCAACTCGACGCCCATGCGGCGCTGGCCAAAATAATGCCCTGTCACGTCTGGGGTTTCGAACCGTGTCAGGTTCAGAATACCCACATCAACAGCGGCAAGGGTGACATAGGCCGTCTCTCCCGCAGCAATACCATCGACCAAGACAGACGCCCGCAGGATGCCCGGCTGCCCGTCGACAGATTCCGGTGCATCAAAGCTGACGTTCAACTGCTTGTTGCCCGGCCGCACCTTTGCATGGACCAGCCCCAACGCGCGGGCGGGGTTCAGGTTTTGGGCGACATCCATTGGCCGCAGCACCGATACCGTGACATATGCCCCTGTCCCCCAATCGGCGGTCACGGGCAGCGGGATGACGTTTTCGCCAGCCACCACGGATACCGTTTGGCGCGAAATCACCTTGTTCGACAGGACCGAGACAAGCGCCGTGCCGTCAACATCGGGGACAATCCGCAGCTTTGCAGTATCCCCGACGGAATAGTCGGCAGCATCCAAGGACACCGTCAGACGGTCGGGGGTATCCGTGCTGCCATCGCCGCCATACCAACCTGAGGCAAAATCAACCGATGTGATCGCGCCGCTGCCGTCCAACGCCTCGACGACCAGTTCGTATTGGCCCCATTGCGTGGGCAGGGTCACTGCCGTTGGCTGACCGTCAAGTGTCAGCTCACCGGTATCCATGCGAATGCGGCGGGTGATCGGCTCCCACTCCCAATTTCCATAAAGCTGATACCACTGGTATCGCGTTTCAACCTTGTTGACGGTCCAACGCACATCCATCTGGCCAGCGCTGCCATCCGGTTTCACTGCTACAATGTTAAAAACCGCCTCGGCCCCTTCGGCAAGCACATCGTCGAAACCCGGCTTAACGCCGATCAATGACGTCTCGGGCCGCAGCGCCTTGCTCAGGCGACGTTCCACCGGGCGGCCTGATCCTTCGGCGACGCGAATGATGGTTTCGGCCAGCAACGGCTGGTCTGGACGCTCTTGCAGCACGGGCAGCTTCAACGGGATCGTTACAGTGCCATCGGCACCCGTGACCGCGTCACCCAAATAGGACGTTCGCGCCGTGAACTGCGTATCGTAACGCCCGAAACGATAGCCGTCCCAACCGTCAAGGGTTCGGGTCGCCCGCAAGCGCACTTCGCCCTCAACACCCAGATTGGCCCCCGCCCCGCCAAACAGATAGCGCACATCGACACGCAAGGGGGGCGTATCGCCCAACCGTATCGGCGCATCAGGCAGCGCGAGGTCAAAGTCGATCCGTTCGGGCACGAAATCTTCGACCAAGACCGTCTGGCTGGCCAAGGCCGGCGCATCAAGGTCTGACATGATGTCGACACGCCAGACGCCACGCGGCACATTCCCCCCCAAGGGCAGCGCAAACACATGCCCGCCCGCGACCGAATTCCGGCTGGCAGTGCGGCTGTATTCGACACCATCAGGCCGGTGCAGAACCGCTGAGACCGGTAAATCGAGCAGGGCGGCGGCTTGGTCGTTGCGGTTCAGGGCTGTGATATAGATCGTATCGCCCGCGCGATATGCGCCGCGATCTGTGGTCATGAAGGTATCAATTGGCGGACTGGGGGCACGCCCTTCGACGCCACGATCTGACAGATCAAAGGCCGGATCGTTCAACGAAAGAAATGCCACGTCCTGCGTACCGTTTTCAGCCATCAGCAAAGCAGGGGCTGCGGCACCCGAACCGCGTGTTAATCCGGCTGGAAACTTCGCAAATCCGTCCTCGCCAACTGTCGCGGTGCCCAAAACGGCATTCGCCTGCGAAATCAACGACAGCGTCACACCCGAAACAGCGCTTGCATCAGCCAGACTGCGCACAGCGACCTCTAGCCCGTCCACACCTTGCCACGTTGAAATGCCCAAATCGGACAGCACGAACCACTGTGTGGCTGCGGGGAAATCATAAGGGTCCTGACCATCAATTGACGCGCTTAACGTATAGATTCCGGCGGGCTGACCCCCAAGGACATCCCCCAAGGGCAGGCGCGTTGTCATGTCGGCGTTCAGGGTGTTTTTGACGTCTCCGGTGCCGGTCCAAACCTCTTGGGCCAGATTTTCGGCAAACTGTTCACCCTCATAGTTGTTCAGGGGCCGCCCGAAATAGTTTTCCTTTATCGCGGCGACCAGATTTCGATCGCTGACTTTGCGCAACACCAGATCAACACGATCAGTATTCACGCTTTCGATGGGCAGGGCGGCATCCGCGCTGCGGGGCAGGACATAGGCCCGCCCCGGAAACCGGACCAGCGGGGTGCGGTCACGCACATAGAGGACAAGCGGCACATCCTTGTTCAGCACCTCGCCGCTGGCCGCTGGCAAGCCTGCGCGAAACGTCACCTGATACCGCGCCCCGTGTTCCACGCCATCAATGCAAATCTGCTGGTCTTTGGCTTCGACCGCAAAACCGGCACCATCAATCCTGACGAACGGCGTGTAATCTGTTCCGCCCTGGATCAACGGCTCCGAAAACTCGGCGCAGATGCGCGGGGCAGCGGCATCGCTATCCACGCGGTGGTCCGTGATCCGAAACCCGTATTTCCCAATCGCGTCATCCAGCGCGGCCAACAGATCGGGGCGTTGGGAATTTGCGTGTGCAAGGCGCAAAACAGGGATCATGTCGCGCCCACGATTATTCGCCTCGAGCGCTTGGGCAAGCAGTTCCAGCGCCAATGTCTGCCCCGATGGATCGGACGCGCGCAAGTATCCGTTTATGGCGGCCCCAACCGCGTCGCTGCGCAAAGCGGTCCGCTGCTGATAATTCAGTTCATCATTCTCGCGCAGGCCAATGCGCGCCAGTTGCAGCCAGAACATGGCGTCATCCGTGGCCGCGATTGCTTGCCCCGTCGATCGCAATGTCTGCGCCGAGAATGACTGATCCGGCGCATCCAAGGGGTAGGTTCGGGCAATATCAGCGACCAGATTGAACGCTGCGGTCAAATCATCGCGGGGCAGAAACGTCAAATCCCCGGCCCGCATCTGCGCCTGTGCAAGCATCGCAGGATCAACCGCCACACGCCGCGCGGACATGGCACCGTCATAGAACTGCTGATCGGAAATTGCCGCCTTGGGGAAACATGAATTGGATCGGGTGTTATAAGTAAACGCCTGACACCTGTCCTGCGCGACACAGGCCCGTTCACACGCCGCCAGCGTGGTGTCGAACAGGTTGGTCAGATCGGCCCCGTAATAGTCGATGTTACGGACGAAAACGAAACGGTCCTTGGGCATTGCCTGCTGCGCAAAGGCAAGGGGCGATAGCCCGACCCAGCCAACAACCAAGCCTGCAGAAAGCAAAAGGTGGCGGATGAGTGTCATTGGGACGTCTCCTTTGAATGATGATTTATCGTCGCACGCTTCCGCCTTGTCTGGCAAGCATCAGGGAATTTCTTAAACAGTTGTTCACCTCGTTCGCGGAATGTCTGAGGGGAGACGAAATATCACGGATTCGGAGCGGGGCATGAACCTGGCAGACAAGCTGACGCAGGAACGGCGCGGTCGACTTGCGGCGGAGCGGATGCTTGAGCTGAAACAAGCAGAGCTGTTCGCCGCCAACCGCAAGCTGGGCCAACATGCGCAAAGGCTGACCGATGAAATCGTCGAAACCCGCGCCGAAGTGGAAAACATTCGTGGTGAAAACCAGCGGGTCAAATCCGACCTCAACGCCGCGCGCGAAAAGATCGAACTGACCGAACGCAGGCTGTGGCAATCGATTGAAACGATCAAGGACGGCTTTGCTTTGTTCAATCACAATAACGAAATGATCATGGCCAACCGTGCCTTTCTTTCGGTGTTTGACGGGCTTGAGCTGATACGTCCGGGTGTCAATTACGTAACGATCCTTCAGGTGCTGACCGAGGAAGGGATCGTGAATACCGGTAATCTCTGTCCGAAAAGCTGGCGGCGGCTGATGACAGAACGGTTGCAGGATCCCGAGCCCGAGCCGACGGTCATACAGTTATGGAACGGGCATCACATCAAGCTGACTGATCAACGCGGCCCAAGCGGCGACATGGTATCTTTGGGGTTGGATATTTCCGCAACCGTCGAATACGAGCGCAAGCTGCAAGAGGCTCGCGCCATCGCCGAAAGCGCCAACCGCGCGAAATCGGCGTTCCTTGCCAACATGAGCCATGAAATCAGGACACCGATGAATGGCGTTGTCGGAATGGCAGATGTTTTGCGTGACACGGAACTGACCGAAGACCAGCAGCTTTATGTTGATACGATCAAGAATTCCGGCGAAGCACTGTTGGTGATCATCAACGATATTTTGGATTATTCGAAAATCGAAGCCAAAAAACTCGATCTTCACGTCGAACCCTTTGACCTCGAACGCGCGATCCAAGAGGTCATCATGTTGCTGCAGCCGCTGGCGCGGGAAAAGGGTCTGGGTCTTGCCCTGGATTATGATCTGTTCATGCCCACCCATCTGGTTGGCGACCCCGGGCGTATCAGGCAGGTCTTGACCAATCTTATGGGGAATGCGGTCAAATTCACCGGCCACGGCCATGTTCTGGTGCGTGTCACAGGTGTGCCTGACGCCGAAACCGGCAAGGTTTTGGTGAAAATCGCGATAGAAGACACCGGCATCGGTATCGCTCCGGCCATGATTGGCCACATATTCGGTGAATTCAATCAGGTCGAAAACGAACGCAATCGCAAATTTGACGGCACGGGTCTGGGGCTGGCGATCTGCCAACGTCTGATCCAGATGATGGAGGGCGAAATCTGGGTAACCTCCCAAGAACAGGTCGGGTCGTGCTTTGGATTTGAATTGCCGTTGAAAGCGGATGGCCAGATTGACACCTCGCACCCGCCCCTGCCGAAACAACTGCGCCACGTCATGGTGGTGGAGTCCGAGACGATAAACCGCTCGATTTTGGTGAAACAACTCGAACAGCTTGGGCTCAAGGTAACCTGCTGTGACACTGCGGAAATCGCTTTGAAGGCGGTCGATGCTGACGTGGGGCTTATCATCGCCGATCACATCATGGCAAAGATGGACGGCTTTGAACTTGCCACAGAGCTGCGCAAGATGAACCAGCTGTGCGAGGTCATCGTTATCAGTTCAAATCCGGCCTTCGCTGAAAACGATCCTGCGCGCAAACTGGTCAAAGCTGTCCTGAAAAAGCCGATCCCGCGCAGTGATCTGCTTGCGCAATTGGCGACAATCTGTGTGCCCGAGGCCCCGCGCGACAAGGCCGTAGCGCGCAAAATGCGGATATTGGCCGCCGAGGATAACAAGACGAACCAGCTTGTTTTCACCAAAATGATCCAGAGCCTTGATATCGACCTAAAGCTTGCCAACAACGGCGAGGAGGCGGTCGCGCTGTTTGAAACCTTTCAGCCCGATATGATTTTTATGGATATTTCCATGCCCAAGATGGATGGCAACGAGGCGACCACTGCCATTCGAAACCTCGAAGGCCAGATTGGCAGCCATTGTCCGATCGTCGCCCTCACGGCCCATGCAATGAATGGTGACGATACGGCTATCCTTGCGACCGGCCTTGATCATTATCTTACCAAGCCACTGCGAAAACCGGATATCATTGCCCAGATCAGGAAACATCAACCCGCGGGCACCGTCCCGTTAACCCCGCAAAGCGAACATCAAGCCGCAGGATAAGGGCGCAGGAAAACCGGCTTTTCAGGTGTCGACATGTCTTTGTTCCAGGCATAGCCACCGATGTCGAAATCGCGAATGGACCCCGGTTCTTTCAGCCGGTTCTGGATGACGAACCGTGCCATCGCACCGCGTGCCTTTTTGGCATAAAAGCTCACGATTTTCGGGCCTTTGCCATCGCTCTTATCCTCCATGAACTGGGGGGTAATGACGCGCAAATTCAAAGCATTCAGATCAACAGCGCCGAAATATTCCTGACTGGCACAGTTGATCAAGATATCACTGCCCGTCGCATCAGATTGCGCGTTCAATGCCTCCGAGATTTTTGAGCCCCAGTATTCATACAGGTTCTTGCCCTTTTGCGTTTTCAGCCGGCTGCCCATTTCAAGGCGATAAGGCTGGATTCCGTCCAACGGACGCAAAACCCCGTAAAGTCCTGAAAGAATACGCAAATGATCTTGGGCATATACAAGTTCATCGGCGTCGAGGCTGGCTGCTTCCAGACCCTGATACGTGTCGCCGGCAAAGGCCAGTGCTGCAGGCCGCAGCGCATCGTCATTCGGGTTGTCTTGATAGCTGGCGAAACGATCACGGTTCAGCCTGGCCAGATTTTCGCTCAGATGCATCAGCGATTTCAGGTCATCCACACTCAAGTCACGCGCTGACCGCACAAGGTCTGCGGCATTGCCCAACATATCCGGCGTCGTCATTGCCACATCGCGGGCGTCCCAATTGATCTTTTTGGCGGGCGAAATAACAGTGAGCATGGTCATCCTCTTTCTGGCATGAGCTTTGACTTAGCCCGCCTCCCTCAGAACGTCCAGAAATGCGCTGCCAAACCTTTCGGCGCGCTTATCCCCCAGCACGCGTTCCAGCGCTGCATCGTCAGGGCTTCGCATCTGCGCGACCTTGGCCAATAGCGACGCAGAACAGCTCAGTGGTTTTTCGGTGCCCGCAGCGCCCCGCGCCAATTCTGCCTGCACCTCAAGCAGTCGGTCATAAACTGTGCCAGCGTCGCGCCCGGCAAGCTTGCGGCGCGTCGGATGCATGCCTTCAGAGGCCCCATTGATAACATCAAGAAACGCCCGCCCGTAGCTTTCGAGCTTTTTCGCGCCAACGCCACCAACCCGCGCCATCGCATCCAGACTGTCGGGTCGTTTTTCGGCCATTTCAATCAAAGTACGATCGTTAAAGATGATATAGGCAGGCACTTTAGCCGCCTCGGCCAATCCGCGCCGCTTGGCTTTCAGGGCAGACAACAGCGGGGCGTCTTCCTCGCTGACCAGCATTTTGACGGCCGGTCGGCGCATGGCACCCGCCGCACGAATACTATCGCGCCGCAATGAAATCTGCGCTTCGCCCCGAAGGATCGGCAAAGCAGCGTCCGTCATCCGCAGCGCGCCATGACGTTCGGCATCGGGGCGCACCAGATCATGCCCCATCATCTGCCGGAACACCGCTTGCCATTGCCGTTTATCATATTCGGTGCCCACCCCATAGGTTGGCAGGCTGGTATGACCCCGTTCGCGAATTTTGTCGGTCTCGTTGCCAAGCAGAATATCGATCAGATGACCCGATCCGAACCATTCTTCCGTCCGAAGCATGGCCGAAAGGGCCTTGCGCACGGCTGTCGTCCCATCAAAAACATCCGCAGGCGTATCGCATAAGTCGCATTTTCCACAGGTTATTTCGGCCTCGTCGAAATAACCAAGCAAGGTTTTCCGGCGACATTCCAACGCCTCGGCCAGACCCAGCAATGCATTCAACCGTCCATGATCGGCAGCCCGCCGCTCTGGCGGGGCGATCCCTTCGTCGATCTGGCTCCGGCGCAGTCGAATGTCATCAGACCCGAACAGCGTGAGGGTCTCAGCCGGGGACCCATCCCGACCGGCGCGGCCGATTTCCTGATAATAGGCTTCGATCGACTTTGGCAGGTCGGCATGGGCCACCCATCTGATGTCCGGCTTGTCGATCCCCATGCCAAAGGCAACGGTCGCCACGACAATCAAACCGTCTTCCTGCTGGAAACGCCGTTCGGCGATGCGCCGGTCCTCGGCTTCCATCCCACCGTGATAATGCAGGGCAACATGCCCCTCGTCGCGCAAGGCCTTGGCAAGCCCTTCGGTTTTGGCGCGTGTGCCACAGTAAACGATGCCGGACTGCCCCTTCCGCCCCGCCGCAAAGCTAAGGATTTGCGCACGAGGAGAGTTCTTGGCCGCAAAGGCCAGATGGATATTCGGCCGGTCAAACCCACGCAAAAACGCACGCGGGGCCGCCCCGTCAAAAAGCTTTTGAACAATCTCGATCTGGGTCTCCGCATCCGCCGTCGCTGTGAACGCTGCCAAAGGCACGTCCAGCGCCCTGCGCAATTCACCGATACGCAAATAGTCAGGGCGGAAATCATGCCCCCATTGGCTGACGCAATGCGCCTCGTCCACGGCGATCAACGACACGCCAACGCGCTTTAGCATGCCAATCACCGACCCCGCCGCCAAACGTTCCGGTGCCATATACAAAAGCTTAAGAGTGCCCGCCTCAAGCCCCTCCCAGACCGCGTCAGTCTCTTCGGGAGTATTCCCCGACGTGAGCGCACCAGCGCCAACGCCCAGTTCCTGAAGGGCTCTGACCTGATCCCGCATCAATGCAATCAGAGGAGAGATGACAACCGTCACCCCCTCGCGCAACAAAGCAGGCATTTGAAAACAAAGGGACTTGCCGCCACCGGTCGGCATGATGGCAAGGACATTTTCGCCCGCGATCACCGCTTCAACGATTTCTTGCTGACCGGGCCGAAACCCGTCGAAACCAAATACGTCACGTAAAAGCGTGGCAGCGCCTGACATGGAAAACCTAACTATTATCTGCTCTTCGCGGGCAGACTCCCACACTCAGAAACCGGGGACAATCCCCTGCTTCTCTGGCCCCTGCTTCTCTGGCTTTCCAAATATCCTCCCCGAAGGGTCGGTCAATAAAACAGTGCGGCGTTGTTTATCAAAAGAATACGCAAAATCGCGACCGAGATCAGGACAACAAGCGGTGCCAGATCAAGCCCGCCCATCTGAGGCAGGAAGCTGCGCACGCGGCTATAGACCGGTTCAAGCAAGCGATTTAATCCATCCCAAATCTGCGCGACCAAAGGTTGGCGCAAATTCAATACCTGAAAGTTAATCAACCAGCTCATGATCACATGGGCGATAATGACAAACCACACGATATTCAAAAGTAGCATCAGGATCTGGAACAACGATGTCATAATGTGGCCTCTCGATTGATTTAGACGCAGTTAAGCAGCGACCCATGAAAGAACAAGGGCAACACCCCTTCTATACCTGCATCAAATTAAGCACGACCTAAAAATCAAACTTCTACACCAATTGCTTCGGTCAGTCCGGAAATTGGCGCGCTTTGATCTCTTCCAATGCATCTTAATGCCCCTGCAAAGGTCCACCCTCCGACCTAAAGCACGCGACCATACCTGAGCCCCCTACGGCTTGGGTAAAACGCGTCTTGCATGGCACCACCCCCCTGCACTACCGTCCATTCAAAACCGGAGAACGCATATGTCGAAGATTTCAGCGCGCAAGAAAATCTGGGGGTGGTACTTCTTTGACTGGGCAAGCCAACCTTTCAATACATTGCTTTTGACATTCATTTTCGGTCCGTATTTTGCACAAACAGCAACAGCAGCTTTGGTCGATGGCGGTATGGATCTGGACGCCGCTAAAGCGCAGGCCCAGGCCTATTGGGGGTATGGGTTGACCGTCGCTGGCATTTCCATCGCTATTCTTGCGCCTTTGCTGGGTGCCGTCGCGGATTCGTCAGGCAAGCGCATGCCATGGATATGGCTATTCTCCGCCCTCTATTTCATCGGGTCCGCCGCGCTTTGGTGGACCGCCCCACAAGATTTCTCGATCATTTGGGCGCTGTTTTTCTTTGGGATCGGCCTGATCGGGATGGAATTCGCGACAATCTTCACGAACTCGTACCTTCCGGAACTGGCCCCCGACCCTGCAGAGCGGGGGCGTATTTCGGGATCAGGTTGGGGGTTCGGCTATGTCGGCGGCGTATTTGCCTTGATCATCATGGTGTTCCTGTTTCAGGCCGGCGGCAACGGGCTCACCATGCTGGGTCTTGACCCCGCATTTGGCCTTGATCCGGCCACCAAAGCCGACACACGTATTGTCGGGCCGTTAACCGCGATCTGGTATGCCGTGTTCATGGTCCCGTTTTTCTTGTACATCCGCGACACGCCAAACCCGAATGCCCCGAAATATCAGGTTGGCAAAGCCTTGTCAGACTTGGCGCGCACCCTTGGAAAGCTGCCGCAGCATCCTTCGCTTCTGGCCTATCTGGGATCGTCCATGTTCTACCGCGATGCCCTGAATGGCATGTATACGTTTGGTGGCATCTATGCGCTTGGCGTGTTGAACTGGTCGATTATCGACATCGGTATTTTCGGGATACTGGCAGCCATTTCAGGTGCTGTTTTTTGTTGGGTTGGCGGTCGGGTGGATCGTGCAATCGGACCGATGCCCGTGATCGTCGCGTGCTGCGTTATCCTGATCGCGACCGCCTGTCTGATCATTTCGCTTACCCCGACATCCGCAATGGGGATCACCCTAAGCGAAGGGTCTGCGCTGCCTGATATCTTGTTTTACGTTGCAGGCGCATTGATCGGAGCCGCGGGCGGTGCTTTGCAGGCATCTTCGCGCAACATGTTGACCTTACAGGGGAATCCCGATCGCATGACCGAAGCATTTGGCCTTTATGCGCTGTCGGGCAAAGCGACATCGTTTTTGGCCCCTGCATTGATCGCGATTGCGAGCGATTTAACGGGAAGTCAAAGACTCGGCATTACACCTGTTGTGGGGCTATTCATCATCGGTCTGGTTCTGCTAGCATGGGTCAAGCCGAAAGGAGATTTCGCGAAATGAACTTTTCCCGCATTCTTACAGCTCTGGTCCTTGGCTTGGCTGTCGCCGCTTGCGGCGGATCACCATCAAAGCCGAACCGTGAAGCGTCCAAAATTCTACCGACAATCGGATCGTCCGGTGGGGCGCTTGGCAATGTTCAGGCCAAAAAGCTGTTCGGCGCAAAAAGCAACGGTTCCCCGCAAGCCGCCGCCCCCTTTGGCAGCTACGCAAAAGGCTGCGTTGCAGGTGCACAGCAGCTGGCCGAAACCGGGCCGACCTGGCAGGCAATGCGTCTGTCGCGCAACCGCAACTGGGCCCATCCCGAGATGATTGATTTCGTCAAAAAGTTGAGCGCCAAAGCCGCCCAGCAGCCCGGATGGGAAGGGATTTACATCGGCGATATCAGCCAGCCGCGCGGCGGCCCGATGTTGACCGGACATGCCAGCCACCAAATGGGGTTGGACGCAGACATCTGGATGCTCCCCCCCAAATCGCTAAAGCTAAGCCGCGCCGAGCGCGAGAAAATCTCTTCGATCTCGATGCGGCGGTCAAACGGAGCTTACGTAAACAGCAGCTGGACACGTCAACATCACGAGGTCCTGAAAGCAGCCGCATCCGACCCCCGCGTCGCCCGCATTTTTGTTTTCCCCGGTGCCAAAGTCCAAATGTGTGCTGATGAAAAAGGCGACCGCAGCTGGTTGCGAAAAGTCCGCCCGTGGTACGGGCATCACTATCATTTCCACGTCCGGCTAAGCTGCCCCAAGGGCGCGCGCGGATGCGTTAACCAAGCACCACCGCCCCCCGGTGATGGCTGTGCGGATGCCAGACAATGGCAGGCAAATATCCTGAACCCGCCCCCGCCAAATCCAAATGCGCCAAAACGCAAACCCAAACGCGAACTGATCTTGGCGGACCTGCCAGCCCAATGCCAATCGGTACTGGAAGCGAACTGAACTTTATTAGCTGGATCGTTACATTATTCTTAATCTCGGCCGTTATGGCGGTCGGGGATGAACGCGTTTTGCAGCTGGATTCTGAGTTTTTCTGGCAAGATAGCGCCAATTGGTTCGGTGGCCTTTCGGGTGTCGAGCTTTCGTCTGATGGCGGGATGATGACCGTTGTCACAGACCGGGGGCGCGCCCTTCAAGCGATCGTGCATCGCGAGGCTGGGTCAATCACCTCGGTCGAGATCGTCCATTCTGTCGCAATCCGTGACGCGGCGGGTACCATATTACGAAAGCCGTTTACCGATGCGGAAGGCTTGGCCGTCGATGCACAAGGTCAATACTATGTCAGCTTTGAAGGCCAGCACCGGATTGCCAAGCTTGATGTCGTAAATGGGGTGACCACGCCTTATGCCAGCCTCGCGAAATCGGAGTTTCTGGGCGAGAATAGCGGCCTTGAGGCGCTTGCAATCGGCCCTGATGGCACTGTTTTTGCCATTCCCGAAGATACCGATGGCGACCACTTTCCGCTTTACGCTTTTAAAGACGGGGCGCGGGTGGTGACAGCACAACTGCCCAAGCATCGGCCCTTTGTGCCCGTTGGCGCGGATTTTGACGGACAAGGGCGGCTTTACCTGTTGGAACGCACCGTGACCCCGTTGGGTTTCAGGACGCAGATCAGGCGGTTCGATCTGGACACCCCGGTACCGCAAGAAATCACCTTGCTGAAAAGCCTGCCGTCGCGGTTTGACAACCTCGAAGGGATCACGGTCTGGCGGGACGGCTCAGGGCAAACCCACCTGACACTGGTGTCAGACGATAATTTCCTGCCGTTCCAAAGCACCCAGATCATCGAGTTTTCAGTTACCGACTAGCTTGCAAGACCCTGTGCAACCCCTTAAGGCCGCTTTGTCTGCGATTCCCGCAGGCCAAGTCGCCGCACCCTTGCAAAAAACGGTTAACACATGACACGCACATATCTTCCCGGCATTATTGCCATGGCTGCCATCGTTGTGGCCTCCAATATCCTTGTTCAATTCCTTTACGGTCAATGGCTCACCTGGGGCGCATTCACCTATCCTTTGGCATTCCTCGTGACCGACGTGATGAACCGCGTTTACGGCCAAGCCGCCGCGCGGCGCGTGGTTCTGGTGGGCTTTGTTGTCGGGCTGATCTGTTCGTTGATCGGCACACAGATTGTGGGCGAATTCGGCCCAATGGTGACAATCCGTATCGCGATCGGGTCCGGTCTGGCCTTCCTGATCGCGCAACTGCTTGATGTCGCGATTTTTTCAGCCCTTCGGGACGGCAAATGGTGGCGCGCGCCGCTCGCCAGCACCCTGATCGGCAGCACAGTCGACACGATCTTGTTCTTCTCGATCGCGTTTTCGGGGGCATTGTCGTTCCTCAGCCCGTCTACGGATGTGTCTTGGGCTGCCGAGACATTGCCACTGCTGGGCAGCGGGCCTGTTGCGCCGCTTTGGGTATCGCTGGCTGTGGCAGACTGGGCGGTCAAGCTAAGCCTTGCATTGATCGCATTGGTTCCGTTCAGGTTGATCACGGCGCGGCTGCTGTCTGGCCGGTAAAAACCCTTTTCCATGCACCAAATTTATGAGGGCGCAAAGTTCCTGCCAGTCCGGCGGCACTTTGCGCCCATGGTTGTTAACGGTAACAAAAAAAAACATTTTGCCTTTTTAAATTCCTGTGCAAAACTTTGGGTGAGTTCAACAAATGTAAAGGAGGTGATCCAGTGTCAAGAACGGTATTGGAGCGAGGTGTCGGAACAGCTTGGGAGGATAACCGCTAGGGCAGCCCTTGGCGGTCAGAACCCCAGGTGGATCGATGATCTAACCGATCCCACCTCCGTAAGCCATTCGATTGGGCCGCTCTTTTCAGGGCGGCCCTTTTCGCATTTTCCCGCCACTCTTTCCCTTGGCAGGCTGCAATGCGATACTGCCCCCAAGGAGACCGCAGTGCTGCACATTACCGACAATATCGCCATCCAAGACTGGGAACTGACCGAAAGCTTTATGCGGGCATCGGGGCCGGGCGGGCAAAATGTGAACAAGGTGTCCAGCGCAGTCAAATTGCGCTTCGAGGCCGCGACTTCCCCTTCGTTAACCAACCCGGTCAAAACCCGTCTGCGTCGGCTTGCAGGCCGCCGATGGACCAACGAAGGCGCATTGGTCATTCAATGCGACGAGACCCGCAGCCAGGCCCGCAACCGCGAGATTGCGCGTGGCCGGCTGAAAGATCTGATAAAATCGGCGCTCACCCCGCCCAAACGCCGCATTCCGACCCGCCCCACCTTGGGGTCCAAGAAACGTCGCCTGAAGGAAAAGAAAGTCCGCGGAGAGGTCAAAGCGCTGCGCGGCAAGGTCGATCCGGCCAAATAACCTGATCCTACGGTCGGGATAGGGATGGTCAAACCCCCACTGTCTGTTAGCGTCGACGCTGAAATCGATTAGGATCAAAAATGTGCCGATGAACCGCACTACCCTCGCGATCATCTTTTCATTACTGGCGTTGGTTTTGTTTGATCTGATGGGGCTGATCATCAAACATCTTTCCCCGCATTTCGGCGCTGCCGAGCTGTCAGCCTATCGCAATATAGCGGGCCTCATTCCTGCAGGCATTGCGCTTTGGGTATCGCCGGACTGGCATAAACGTGGTCGCATCATAAAGATACGTCAGTGGCGGTTCGCCCTTTTGCGCGGCTTTATCCTGACATTTGCGCAGTATTTCTTTTATCTGTCGCTTGGGTTGCTCAGCTTTGCCACGGCATCGACGATCACCTATGCCAATGCGCCGATCATGGTTGCGCTTGCTGTTGTGCTGCTTGGTGAAAAGGTTGGCGCGCTCAGGTGGGGGGCTGTGCTTTTGGGGTTTGTCGGGGTGATTATGGTCGTGGGACCAGGGCGCGACAGTTTCCAACCCGCTGCGCTTTTGCCGCTTGCGGCGGCTGTCTGCTATGCTTTGGTGGCTGTGACAACCCGCATGGTCGATGATGATGTCCCGAGCGCGCTGATCAATCTGTATTCGTCCGGCATTGCCGCCATCGGGTCGCTGGCGCTTGCGTTTGTGACCGGCGGTTTCAACCCGCTGGGGTCAAGCGCCGATCTGTTCTGGATCATCGGCATGGGCGGGTTTGGCGGAACGGCGGTTTTGTTCCTGATCATGTCCTACCGCATGACCGAACAAAGCAACCTCGCCCCGTTCAGCTATTTCGGCATTCCGCTGGCCTTTGTCCTTGGCTGGGTCTTTTACGGCGAGGCACCGTGGTCTGATCTGTTTCCCGGCGCGTTCTTTATCATTGTCGGCGGTTTGCTCATCGTTTGGCGGGAAGGCCAAAATCGCGCGACAAAGGCAAAGGTCACCGCCTAAACGATGACCTTTTGCGTATCTTGCGCACCAACATGGAACACCCGCTTGTAGCGCTCGATCTCGCTTTGCGGGCCCATCGCCTTGTTGGGATTATCCGACAGTTTAACGGTGGGACGTCCATTTGCTGAAACGGCCTTGCAGACCAGACTAAAGGGCGCAAGCGCATCATCAGGGACCAGATTTCGGAAATCATTGGTCAACAAGGTGCCCCAGCCGAAAGAGATCCTCGCCTTGCCCGCGAACTGACCATGCAATTCCTTGATCTTGGCCACGTCCAGGCCATCGCTAAAGATGATCCGCTTGCTGCTGGGGTCCTCGCCCCGGGATTTCCACCAATCGATTGCCGTTTGGGCACCGGTGGCCGGATCACCACTGTCGATGCGGATGCCGGTCCAACCCGCCAGCCAATCAGGCGCATTTTCCAAGAAACCTTTGGTCCCGTAGGTATCAGGCAAAATGATGCGCAGGTTGCCATCGTGTTCGTCGTGCCAGTCTTGCAAAACATCATAGGGTGCCTTCGCAAGCGCGGCATCATCCTCGGCAAGGGCGGCATAAACCATTGGCAATTCATGTGCATTGGTGCCGATCGCCTCGACCTCGCGGTCCATGGCGATCTTGCAGTTCGACGTCCCGATAAAGGCTTGGCCCAGCCCTTCTTGCATCGCCTGAACGCACCAGTCCTGCCACAAGAACGAATGGCGGCGGCGCGTGCCGAAGTCGGCGATCGACAGATCAGGTATCTTGCGCAGCTCTTCGATCTTTTCCCAGACACGGGTCATGCCGCGGGCGTAAAGGATTTGCAGTTCGAATTTACCCATCCGGTCCAGCACCGCGCGGCCGCGCAATTCCATCAGAATCGCAAGGGCAGGAATTTCCCAAAGCATCACCTCGGGCCATGTGCCCTCAAATGTCAGCTCGTATTGGTCGCCTTTGCGCTCAAGGTGATAGGGGGGCAAGCGCAGCCCTTCGAACCATTCCATAAAATCAGGACGGAACATCTGGCGTTTGCCATAAAACGTATTGCCGCGCAGCCAGGTGCTTTCTCCCCGGCTGAGGGAAAGCGAACGGATGTGATCAAGTTGCTCGCGCAATTCGCCTTCGTCGATCAGATCGGCAAGGGGAATATGCTTTGACCGATTGATCAGGCTGAAGGTGACTTGGGTTTCAGGTTTATTGCGAAATACCGATTGGCACATCAGCAATTTGTAGAAATCCGTATCAATCAACGACCGCACGATCGGGTCTATCTTCCACTTGTGATTCCAGACGCGGCTGGCGATATCGACCATAATCCTAGGCTCCCATAGGCGGTGTGTTTGTGGCCCATCCCGATTGACGGGGCAAGGGAATTGCCGCTGAGTTTAATATAAACCTATGGTATAGTTGCAAGCATTCCGATCAACGGGGCGATAATATCCGGTCTGTTCCAATTGCTGCGCGCTGCGAAACCTAAACCCGGGTCAGAATAACACCCGCAGTCGTCATTGCGTCGATTGCTGATTGTAGCGACCCGTTCAGATCAATGGCACGGCACAGATCTTGTCTGACTTCGGTTTTGAACCCAAGCTTTGCAGCATCAACCGCCGAGTAATTGACGCAGAAATCCAAGGCGAGCCCGACCAATACCAGCTCGGTTATGCCACGGGTTCGCAAATACCCCTCAAGACCGGTTGGCGTTGTGCGGTCGTTTTCAAAAAATGCCGAATAGCTGTCAATTGCGGGGTCAAAGCCTTTGCGGATAATCAGATCGGCGGGCACCTTATTCAGATCATGATGGAATTCGGCCCCGGACGTGCCTTGAATGCAATGATCCGGCCACAGAACCTGTGGGCCGTAGGGCATTTCGATCACTTCATACGGACCCTTTGCGGAATGCGAAGACGCAAATGACGAGTGGCGCGCAGGATGCCAGTCTTGGGTCAGAATGACCGCATCAAAATCCTTCATCAGATCGTTAATCTGCGCGATGATTTCATCGCCTTGGGGAACCTCCAACGCGCCGCCCGGGCAAAAGTCGTTTTGCACGTCGATCACGATCAATGCTCTGGTCATGCTGCTGTCTCCTTGTTTGTGCCGCGATACCACAACTTCGCGATCAGGTCAGCGGTGAAACCACCCTCTTGCCTGATGCGCATAGGGGGCGTATCTGAGCGCGCATGTATATTATTGCCGCTCTCTACCACTTCACCCGATTCAGCGATCCTGATGGCTTGCGCGCACCGCTAAAGGCGCTGTGCGAGGCGCAGGACGTCAAAGGCACTTTGCTCGTTGCTGGCGAAGGGATCAATGGCACCATCGCAGGCCCGCGCGCCGGCATAGATGCTGTTATTGCCCACATCAAGAAACTGCCCGGTTGCAGCGCGTTAGAGTGGAAGGAAAGCACCGCAAAATCCCCGCCTTTCGGAAAAATCAAGGTCCGGCTCAAACGTGAGATCGTCACGATGGGGCAGCCCGATGTCGACCCGACCGCGCGGGTTGGCCACTATGTCGAAGCGTCCGACTGGAACGAGCTGATCAACCGCGACGATGTGGCTGTGATCGATACCCGCAATGACTATGAGGTATCCATCGGGAGCTTTGATGGTGCCATTGATCCCCAGACCAAAAGCTTTGGCGAGTTCCCGGCCTGGTGGCAGGAAAACAAGCACCGGTTCCACAACAAAAAGATCGCGATGTTCTGCACGGGTGGTATTCGCTGCGAAAAATCAACGAATTACCTTGTCGGGCAAGGGGTTGAGGACGTGTTTCACCTTAAGGGCGGCATTCTGAAATACCTCGAAGAAGTACCGCAGGAAGACAGCAACTGGCAGGGTGAATGTTTCGTCTTTGACAATCGTGTGAGCGTCGGCCACGGGCTGAAGGAAGGCCCGCATATGCTGTGCCACGGGTGTCGCCGGCCAATATTGCCGCAAGACACATCGCGCGAAGGCTATGAGGTTGGCGTCAGCTGCCACCAATGTGTTGATGAGACATCCGATGCAGATAAAGCCCGCTTTCGCGAGCGCCAGCATCAGATCGCGCTGGCACGCAGCCGGGGTGAAGATCACCTGAGCTGACCTGCTTCGCGCGGCAAGTACTGAAAATTGAAGATGTTAAGCTGGCCGTAACACCTGCACCGCTACACCTGACTTCGGGTGAATAAGGGTGGTGAGAATGGCGGCGCAGGCAAATGCGGCACCAGTCATCATTAAACGTAAGAAGATTATCAAAGGCGGCGGGCACCATGGCGGTGCCTGGAAAGTCGCTTACGCGGATTTTGTGACCGCGATGATGGCCTTTTTTATGTTGATGTGGCTGCTGAATGCGACAACAGAACAACAACGCAAGGGGCTTGCGGATTACTTTTCCCCCACGATTCCGATTATGCGGGTATCGGGTGGTGGCAATGGGGCGTTTTCGGGCGACAGTATTTTCTCGGAAATGACCTTGCCAAAAAATGGCACCGGTGCCACGACGCCTGACCAACCGACAGAAGGTCAGGAAGGCACCGGCGCGGGGAATGGCAGCGACGGACCAGATGCTGAAGGTATCAATGAACTGTTCAAGGTTGTTGATGCCGCGTTGATGGGGCGCGGTGGTGAATCCATGGTGATGGACGAGCTAAAGCGCCACGTGGTCACAAAAGTGACCAACGAGGGAATGGTGATCGAACTCTTCGATGATGAAGAAACGGCGCTGTTTGCGCCCGGCACGGATACCCCTTCGGAGCTTCTTGACACGCTCATGTACGTCATCGCGGATGCGGCCAAAATCGTCAAAAATGACATAGCAGTGACGGCGCATGTCCGTTCCAACCCAATTGTAGCGATCAAAAACCCTGTTTGGGATCTTTCATCCCAACGCGCGACCCGTGGGCGGCTCTTGCTTGAGAAATATCTGAATAATCGGGAAAGAGTGCAAAAAGTCACGGGTTATGCGGATAGAAAACCTGAAACAGTGAACAAGATGGATGTCCGGAACAATCGCCTTGAGGTCATCTTTTTGCGGGAATAATAGCTGGAAACTATGGCGCATTTTATCTGTTAGTCGGGTGTTAAGCCTGAGGGGCCTATGTGTTGATCCAACTTCGATTGGAACAGCAAAAAGGCTAGCGCATGACTATTTCATCTTCGCTCAATGCAGGGGTTGCGGGACTTCAAGCAAACGCAACCCGATTGGCAGCGGTTTCGGATAACATCGCAAACTCCTCCACATATGGCTATAAGCGCGTCGTAACCGACTTCAATTCACTGGTGCTAAGTGACGGGGTCAGCGGCTATACTGCTGGCGGCGTTCGGGCCTCTTCTCAACGGTTGATCAGCGAAAGCGGCGCTTTGATCAGCACCTCGAACTCTACCGATCTTGCTGTGCGCGGACGTGGATTTTTGCCTGTCACCACCAAAAGTGGTTTTGAGGCCAATGAAACCGCCAATGAAATGATGCTTTCCACAACGGGTTCGTTCCGATTGGATGCAGACGGTTTGCTGACAACAGAAAGTGGCCTGTTATTGCTTGGCTGGCCCGCCAATCAAGATGGCACCATGCCAAATTTCCCGCGCGATACCAATGACGGCCTGCGCCCGATACAGTTTGCCCTCAACCTGAGCGGTGATCCAACGACCAAGGTCGATATGAGCCTGAACTTGCCTGCGACATCGACAACCGCGGGCGCGTCCGGCGAAGCTCAGGTACTTTCGATCGAATATTTCGACAACCTTGGCACGTCGAAAAGTATAACGATGGAATTCACGCCGACCGTGCCCGCGACCGGCAGTTCCAACGAGTGGACCGCGACATTGGCGGATTCTGCTCAAGACAATGCTGTCGTCGGCGAATACATCATTACCTTCGATGACAGTCGCCAGGCGGGGGGGACGATTGCGTCTGTGACCACAGTCTCAGGTGGTGCCTATGATCCCGTCACTGGCGAGATGATCATCAACGCTGCCAGCGGCCCGATCGAATTCAACATCGGTGCCGTCAACAGTTCCTTTGGTCTTTCCCAACTGTCCGACAGCTTTGCCCCGATCGCGCTTAGCAAAGACGGGTCGCCTGTCGGGAACATGGCAGCAGTTGAAGTAGACGCGAATGGATATGTTAACGCGATCTACGACAACGGCTTGCGCAAAACAATCTATCAGGTTCCGTTGGTCGACCTCCCGAACGCCGAAGGGCTGGTTTCTGTGGATGCTCAGACTTACGAAATCTCTCCTGAGAGCGGCGCATATTTCCTTTGGAATGCCGGGGACGGGCCGACGGGCGACATCAAAAGCTATGCGCGTGAAGAATCCACAACCGACGTGGCAACTGAATTGACCACGATGATCCGCACACAGCGCGCCTATTCTTCAAATGCGAAAGTCATCCAGACGGTTGAGTTATCCTTTGCAGTGTTGATGTCTTTACCCGTCGAAATCGCACTTTGTGTTGCAGACAGATCTTTGTTGATAGAACGAAGTGTTTGAAGCGCAACCATTGCGCCGTTGTTTGTATTAATGCTCGACATGAACATGTTCCTTTAGTCAAGGACGCTTTGCGCCCGTTTGCGGCCCTCCCCCCTGGGGCTGGACCAGAATGTCATTCTGACCTGTGCACACATTCAACTACCGGATGGTGCGCCATCCGACCTCGGATGCACGAGCACCATGTTCGTATTTCGCTTAACAGCCCCCTAACGCAGCTGGGTCCAATGCTCTGGATTTGATTTAAAATCAGGCGCGTCGTTCAACTGAAGAAATGGGTGTCATACTGACAACCCGCTTTTCGCCGTTTCTGTCATATGTTTCGAGCGACCCCTGCACGCGACGAAAGGCAGCCATCCGCCGCGCAACTTTCCGGATTCCTTCAAGCGCGTTATTTAACAAGCCTTGGTTGCGCTTCACTTTTTCAATGAGATGTTCAAGCGCCTCAGGATCATCGACTTTTGTGAGATCTATCGCTCCCATAAGCGCCTCCTTTTCCGCAGCCATACCGCTGAGGACATCCAATTTTCCCGACATCAGCGCAGTCCGTTCAGATTCCAAAATCTGGTCCAACTCTGCTATTAATAGTTCAATTTCTTTGGTCATTTGCCCTGTCTTTCAATGCTTCGAATAAGGATTCAGCAAGCCCGACACCCCCGGCCTTCACAATTTTCATGGCTTGTTCCTGCAAAAGAAAAGAACCGAATTGGTCTTCGCCTGCCCCCCCGCCGAAGCTTTCCCTTGATTGACCAAACCCGGCGGACTTCAACATTTCAGCCAAAAACGCCGCCTCGAGTTTCTGGGCTGTTTCATAAAGACGTTTTTGCGGGCCACTTTGGGGGCGCGTGCTATTCCCTACATCCGGGATATCCATGCCATTATCCTTTAAATTGCAGCTACTTTAATGATCATGTGCAGAAATCAGTAAATAACCGGTAACTATCTTTCATCATAGTTGGCTCAAATCGAAGCACTCTATGGAGAAGCCAAATGCAGATGCCCGACTCGAATAGAGTATCAAGCAATGTTGCGATGAGAGGCGTTTCATCCTCGGAAAACCCGACGAACTCGAACGGCCAAAGTTCACTCAGGACACCCAAACAGTCCGAACATTTTTCGACAATCTTTAGGGAGCTAGCGGACAAAAATAAAATTGAAGAACCTAATAGCCCTGCGATCGATCAGCCAATTGACCGGCTTGACCCCCAAAACAAAGAAGAAGCCCCCACAGGCCATAATCTTGAGCGATCTAAATCGACTGGGGATAATCTTTCTGATGAAGCGGGTGGAATTTTAAGGCAAAACGGTAATGCGCCAAAGACCGCAGTTGATTTCCAAGGGAACGCTACCGCGTCAAACATATCCGCGAACCTGTCCCATCCAAGATATTTTCAAAGCCAATTTGACACATCGGCCTCGCCGCGCGCTGCTCAAGTTCAAGAGCATAGGCAGGGCAATGATACAGGGCAACATTCCCCCATATCCGACACTGATCCTGAATTCATCGGGCAGGGGGGCCCAGTTTCATTGGCCAGGTCCAAGAACGGTATCCAATCGATGCGCGTTTCGGATGAGACACGATTGAACCACCAGCTTCACCTTGTTTCAAAAGCCGCCACCACAAAGAACTTAAATTCAGAAAAGCCGCGTGCTCAAGATGATCTGCCCCCCCAAGCCAATGGCGTCAAAACCAACCGCGGATCTTTGCATGATCGATCTTTTTTACAAGGCGAGGGGTTCCAGCGCAGCGTCGGTGGGGCAAGCCAAAAAATTGGAATTCCGGAGGGTCATTCCGCTATGCCCCTCAAGTCAGAGGCCCGCCGTGATATACACGAATACAAAGAATTGGTCCGAGATGGGCGTGCCGAAACAGTAAGCACCTCAAATCCAACAGAAACGCAAAAATCACTGTCCCCACCAAATGAACCAGGCGAGAAGGACCGCGCAATTTCGGCTTCCCCTTCTATTCTCCCGCAGGACGGCGTCAAACAGCCGTCCAAAACGACATACCCATCGGCGCTTCAACTCGCTGTCTCGGACTCACCTATCGGGACGGGTCATTCGGGGCCTCATGCTTCTCTGACCTCAACCATGAACCAAATGCGCGACGCGCTTTCACCTCGTCCTTCTTTTCCGACCAATACACCTCTTTCCGATGTGGAAAAAAGCAAGCTCGGTCAATCAGTTCCCAAAGCTTGGAACAGCATTGAGGGCAGAGCAGACAACCACCCCGCGCGAACTGGACAACACCCCATGGCTCGATATGATCTGACCGAGGGACAAGCACCGCTTCTGCCAAATCGAAGTGATCCTCCAGAAATAGGGGCTTTTGTTGCGCGGGCCAAAGCAATTTCGCCCGCTCCGGACCTGAGTAAGAGCCTTGAAAGGAAAGAATTTAGCGCACCTGCGCAAGATGATGCGCATGGGGCGACGACTTCAATCCAAAGCCAACTCCAACGAGCAAAACCCATTACTTTACCGACACTGCAATCCCCCCGTGCGGATCAACTATTCGATGAGCCGATCAGCAACGATCAACGAACGGGGTTGAGCGACGAAAGCCCGGATCAGGAGCTGACCTCGGTTCAGATGGTTGAGCAATCTCGGGGCACGTCTGCATCCCCCCAACTCACTGCGATCAAGACAGGTGTTCCGCACCATATTCCAAAACAATTGGCGGAAGTGATCCATACGAGCGGCAGCAAATCCGTGGACGTCACACTAAGCCCAGAGGAGCTTGGCCGGGTCAGGCTGTCGATCACGCAAGCCGAGAGTGGCCTGTTGGTAAACATCCAGGCGGAACGGCCCGAAACGCTCGAGATGTTGCGTCGGAACATCGAGCAATTGGACAAGGAATTGCAACTGCTTGGATATGCAGAACCGGGTTTCTCATTCAGCAGCGAGGGCGGCGAGCCCGATAGAGCGCCGGACAAAACCATCACGAGCCCTCCACCAATTGAAGAACACGCAAGCGCTTCCCGCATCCCGTCCACGGCTGACCGCAATCTTGATCCGAAAATTCAATCTGGCGTCGACATCCGCCTGTAGGGAACCTTCTTATGACACTCACCGCGACGGGGTTAACCACCTCAACCCCCAAGACAACAGCAGCAATCAGAAAAGCCGAGAGCGTGATCTCGTCGGATTTTGAAACGTTCTTGAAAATGTTGACCACACAGGCCCGCTATCAAGATCCACTAGAACCTATCGATTCGTCACAATACTCTGCGCAGCTTGCTCAGTTTGGTCTTGCCCCGTTTTAGTTCCGGTCTCTTTCGAGCAATGTTTGCTATGAAGGAGATAAGGAATGGCAAAGCGATACACAGACGAGTTTCGGCGTGATGCTGTGCGAATGGCGACGACCAGCGGCTTAACGCGCCCGCAGCTTTCATCGGATTTAGGGGTTGGCGTCTCCACGCTGAACAAGTGGGTTCAGCAACATCAGCACGACGATCTGATGTCTGGGCCGCATGAGGATGTTGAGAAGGAAAACATCCGCCTTCGCAAAGAAGTCCGGCTACTGCGCGAGGAGAGGGAAGTGCTAAAAAAGGCGGCAATCTTCTTTGCAGGCGAAAGCCGGTGAGGTTCGCCTTCATCGACGCCTGGAAGGAAGCTTGGCCCGTAGAATTTCTCTGCCGTATCATGCAGGTCACGTCTCGTGGGTTTCGTGCGTGGCGGATACGCCCAATGAGCCAACGGCAGCGAGATGATATGGTACTTCTCGCCCACATCCGTGAGCAGCATCGGCTTAGCCTGCAAAGCTACGGACGCCCACGGATGACTGAAGAACTGCAAGAACTGGGGCTGAGCGTCGGCCACGGGCGTGTGGGCCGTTTGATGCGCGAGAACGGCATCAAGGTCGTCAGGACCCAAAAATATAAGGTCACAACAGATAGCGATCACACGTTCAACATCGCGCCCAACCTGCTGGATCAGGACTTCACTGCGGATGGCCCGAACCAGAAATGGGCCGGTGATATAAGTTACATCTGGACCAGCGAAGGCTGGCTATATCTGGCTGTCATCCTCGACCTCTACTCTCGCCGCGTCATCGGCTGGGCTGTCAGCAACCGCATGAAACGGGATTTGGCGATCCGGGCGTTGGACATGGCTGTGGCGCTACGGCAACCGCCCGAAGGCTGCATTCACCATACGGATCGCGGGTCGCAATACTGTTCCAACGAGTATCAGCGCCGCCTGTCAAAGCACGGCTTCAAGGTCTCGATGAGCGGCAAGGGCAATTGTTACGACAATGCGATGGTTGAGACATTCTTCAAATCCATCAAGGCAGAGCTGATCTGGCGCAATCGTTGGGACACACGCCGCCAGGCAGAAGGCGCGATATTCCAGTATATCAATGGCTTCTATAATCCACGCCGACGTCACTCATCGCTCGGCGGGAAAAGCCCCTTGGCATTCGAACGAAAGGCCGCATAAATGAGTTGAGAGACCGGAACGTAACCGTGACAAGACCACCGTCCTGCCAACCCCTTCCAATGCGGCGGACAAGGCCGAACTGGTTATCTACGACGCGCGGGGTCACGAAGTACAACGAAACCTTGTTCCGCTGTCCGAAGAGCCTGTTCAATGGGCTGGCGTATCCTCGGATGGGGGGGCTTTTCCATATGGCAATTACAGCTTCAAGGTAGAAAGCTTTAAGGCTGGCGAACGTATAGATATTGCCGCCGCTGCCACCTATTCCCGTATCACCGAAGCGCGGATCGAAAACGGCGCGACGCACCTTATCCTTGCTGGCGGGAGCAAGACCACAGCAGCGGAAGTCACGGCGCTGCGTGCCGCCGATTAAGCCCCGAAACCCTCCCGGCCGATGGACACATAGGCTTCAAAACCAGCCCGCTTGGCATCTTTTGGCGTATAGATATTGCGCAAATCCGCCATCGCGGGCTTTGCCATTCGTTTGGCCATCCGCTTCAAATCCAATGCCCTGAATTCGTTCCATTCCGTCAGGATCACCACAGCATCCGCATTTTGTGCCGCTTTATAGGCGTCATCAAACCATGAAACCCCGGGCAACAACGCCTCTCCTTCACGCTTGCCTTGCGGGTCGACAACCCGAACTTTCGCCCCGTTGCCAACAAGTGACGGAATAATTGTCAGGCTGGGTGAATCGCGCATGTCATCCGTATTCGGTTTGAACGTGACACCAAGAACGGCAATAGTCTTGCCGTTCACGGATCCACCGCAAATGTCGACAACTTTATCGACCATCCTGCGTTTCACCTCGTCGTTCACCTTGATCACGGTTTCGGTTAATTGCATCGGACTGGAATGATCCTGCCCCATGCGCGCCAGGGCTTGCGTATCCTTTGGAAAGCAGCTCCCGCCATAACCGGGGCCCGCGTGCAAAAATTTGGACCCGATCCGGTTATCAAGGCCCATCCCCTTTGAAACCATCTTGACGTCTGCACCAGTGCGTTCGCACAGGGCCGCGATCTCGTTGATAAAGGTGATTTTCATCGCCAGAAACGCGTTGGCCGCATATTTGATCATTTCGGCGCTTTCCAGATCGGTGGACATGATCGGAAACTCGCGCAGCGAAAGCGGTCGGTAGATGGCTGCCATTACCTCTGCCGCACGCTCGTTTTGCACACCAACAACGACACGGTCCGGCCGCATGAAATCGTCGATTGCCGCCCCTTCACGCAGAAACTCAGGGTTCGATGCGACATCAAAATCGGCTTTTGGGTTGGCCTTTGAAATGGCCTGCTTCACTTGCCGGTTCGTCCCGACTGGAACAGTCGATTTGGTCACGATCACCGCATAGCCCGTCATTGCATCAGCAATCTCGGCGGCGGCGGCCATCACATAGGTCAAATCCGCATGGCCATCGCCACGGCGCGTGGGTGTCCCGACCGCGATAAAAATTGCATCGGCACCGTCAACTGCGGCGTGCAGGTCGACTGTAAACGAAAGACGTCCGGCGTTGACATTCTTGGCCATCAGATCGTCCAGACCCGGCTCGTAAATCGGCACAATGCCCTGCTCCAACTGCGCAATCTTGCGAGGGTCCTTGTCAACACAGATCACATCATGGCCGAAGTCCGAAAAACAAACACCAGATACCAACCCGACATAGCCGGTCCCAATCATCGCAATTTTCATCGGCCTAACTCCTTAATATCTCGTATAAACCGGGCCAAAGGCCACTTTCTGCCAATGTATTCTATCGATCCGCGAGAGCATAGCCCAGATAGGCGAGCGGTAAAAGCGCCCGCCTGAAACCACCCAATTCAAACCGCGACAACGGCGTTTTCATGGCGTTCGGATAGGGACGCCCGTCAGGATTTCCAAGAATGGCATTGGCCGCCAGCGCGCCGCAATACGTGCCCATTGCCACACCGTTTCCGTGATAACATAGGCTTGCAAACATGCCGTTGTTATCTGGCACCTGCCCTACAAACGGCATCTGGTTGCGCGCAATGCACACCATCCCCGACCAGCCAAAAGGTGTCTCAACATTTTTCCACGCAGGAAAAACCGCTTCAAAATCCCGTCTGACATTTGAAATTGCGCGTTTTTCAGCAGTTGGCCCCGTCAACAGCCCGCCGCGCATACCGAACAACATCCGGCGGTCAGGCATCAACCTGAAATAATGCAGCAGATGCCGGGTGTCATAGACCATCTGGTTGCTGAACCAGCCAGCGGCGTCCAGTTCGGCATCAGTCAACGGGCGGGTCACAATCACGCTTGATTGCGCGGGCATATAGCGACCCGCAAGCCAGCTTGGGACGTCTTCCGAACTGTACCCGTTCGTCGCAATCAGCAGTTTCCCGGCGCTAAGCGTGCAGTTATCCGTCTCAATTTGATAGCCGCCCGGTGTTTTGGTGATCTTTTGCGCCGCTGTGCCATGGTGAATTCGCGCCCCGGCCTGTTCTGCCGCTTGCGCCAGCCCCGTAACATATTTCCGGGGGTTCAACGCAAATCCGGCGGGAATGGTCAGCGCGCCGTGAAACGGGCCACTTAGCCCATGATCCGCAAGGGCGTTTTTCTCGATCAGGGTCGCCGCAAGACCATAGTTTTCTTTGATATCCTGTACCCGCCCCCGCAGATCATCCATATCTTTGGGCCGGTGGGCGAGTTCGGTTTCGCCCTCTGAATGGCGGTCGATCTGGATGTTATGCTGCGTGGTCAAGGTATCCACCAGATTGATGGCGGCCAGTTCTGCCTGACGAAAGGCCAGTCGGTCCGCACGCCCGAACTTCTTATCCAGCGTTTGATCGCTCAGCCTGCCTCCGCCAAGACAGCAAAACCCTCCGTTGCGGCCCGAAGCACCCCATCCAACATACCGGCTTTCCAAGACGGTGACATTTACCCCCGCCTGGGCAAGGTGCAGCGCCGCAGAAAGCCCGGTGAATCCGCCGCCTATGATCGCAACGTCGCAGCTCTGGTCACCCTCTAGCGCAGGGCGGTCAACCGTCGCACAGGTTTGATCCCACCAACAGTTGGCGCGCGGTGCATCGCTATAGGCAAAGCCGTCATAAACACGTTTCACGTTGCGCCACGTTCCGCCGCTTGCATGTCCTGCTGTGCCTTGACCGCGTTGCGCTTGGACACCAACGAAGCGCTGATAACACCAACCGTCACGATACCAATCATGATCGTCGACAAGGCGTTAATCTCTGGCGAGACACCCAGCCGCACCGCGCTCCAGATCTTGATCGGGAGGGTGGTTGATGACGGGCCCGTGGTAAACGAGGCGATAACCAAATCATCCAGTGACAAGGTGAAGGCAAGCAACCAGCCGGAAATAACAGCCGGTGCGATGATCGGCAGGGTGACCAGACGAAACGCATCAAAGGGCGAACACCCCAAATCAAGCGCAGCTTCCTCGAGAGAGCGGTCAAATGACACCAGCCGCGACGACACGACGACCGAAACATAACACATCGAGAATGTCGTATGCGCCAAGACGATTGTCAGCACGCCGCGGTCCAACCCTATTCCGATGAACAGCAGCAAGAGCGACAGACCCGTTATCACTTCGGGCATCACCAGCGGTGCATAGATCATGCCGGAAAACAGGGTCCGGCCCAAGAACCGCCCGCCGCGCACCAACACATAGGCGGCCATCGTCCCCAAAATCGTTGCCAGTGTCGAAGACGCCACAGCAACCTTGAGGGTGATCACCGCCGCATCCAAAAACGCCTCGTTCTGGAGCAATTCGCCATACCATTTGGTGGAAAACCCGGCCCATACCGTCACCAGTTTTGAGCTGTTGAAGCTGTAGATCACCAGTAAAACCATCGGCAGATACAGAAACGCGAACCCCAAGGTCAGCGCGGTGACGTTAAACCAGCTTGCACGCCTCATGTTTCTGCCTCCGCTTGGCGCTGCTGGTTGCGCTGGAACAGAATGATGGGCACGATCAGGATCAGCAACAAGATCACGGCGACAGCGCTGGCCACCGGCCAGTCGCGGTTGTTAAAGAATTCTTCAAACAGCACCTTGCCGATCATCAGCGTACCGGACCCGCCCAACAGCGACGGAATGACAAATTCACCGAGCGCGGGAATGAAGACCAGAAAGCAGCCGGCAATGATGCCGCTACGCGAAAGCGGAACGGTCACCAGCCAAAACGCTTTGGTGCGCGAACACCCCAGATCCTGGGCCGCTTCGATCAGGGATTCATCAAGCCGGTCAAGCGCCGCGTAAATCGGCAGGATCATGAAGGGCAGATAGGTATAGACGATCCCGATATAGACCGCAGTCGTCGTATTCATGATTGCAAGCGGTGTGCTAATCACCCCTGTCCACAACAAAAACTGGTTCAAGAACCCTTCGTTGCTCAGGATTCCGACCCAGGCATAAACGCGGATCAAAAAGCTGGTCCAGAACGGAAGGATCACCAGCATCATCAAGGTGGGTCGCCATTCCTCGGGCGCACGCGCCATGCCATAGGCCATCGGATATCCGACCAAAAGCGCCAGAACCGTTGAAAACAAAGCGATTTTCAGACTGCTCAGATAGGCCTTCCAATACAGATCATCGGTTGTCAGAAAGACAAAGTTTTCAAAATCAAAGGCTTTGATCATCTGCCCGATGCCGTCTTTCATCGTCGGCGTATAGGGCGGAATGGACAGCGCCAGATCAGACAGCGAAATCTTGAACACGATAAAAAACGGGATCAGGAACAGCGCCAACAACCAGACATATGGGACTGCGATGAGGAAAAAGCGCCGCATATTCATTGCTCTAGCAACACGCCGGCGGTGGCGTTCCACGAGACCCAAACCTTGTCTTCCCAAGTAATGCTGCGCCGTGAAAGACGTCGGGTATTCGCCGTCTGTGCCTTGATGATCCTGCCGTCAGCAAGCTGGACATAATAGGTACTTAGGTTGCCCAGATACGCGATATCCAGAACAGTGCCTTGCACCGTATTTTTTGCATCATCCGGTTTCTCGGTCGTGATCGAAATTTTCTCTGGTCGGATCGCAAGATGTGCTTTCTGACCGTCGCTGAAAGGCACATCAGACGTTGCCAGGAACGGCGGTTCATTCTCTGTCCAATCCAGAAAATACACCCCATCACCTGCGGGTTTGGCTGTCCCTTCAATAATATTCACGTCACCGATAAAATCAGCCACATAAACAGAATTCGGTGCCTCATAGATGCCGTCCGGGGTCGCAACCTGAATAATCCGCCCTTCGTCCATCACGGCGACCCGACTTGCCACGGTCATCGCTTCTTCTTGGTCGTGGGTCACAATTACAAAAGTCGTTCCCGTGCTTTCCTGGATATCCATGAGTTCGAACTGGGTATCTTGCCGCAGCTTCTTGTCCAAAGCGCCAAGCGGTTCATCCAGCAACAACAGCTTTGGTGCCTTTGCCAATGACCGCGCAAGGGCGACCCGTTGCCGTTGGCCACCTGAAATCTGATGCGGTTTGCGACCCGCGAATTTGGTCAATCGGGTCAGTTTCAGCATTTCTTCGACACGGGCAGCAATGGCGCGCTTGTCCATACTCCCGCGCTTGAGCCCGAATGCGATGTTTTCCCAAACACTTAGATGCGGAAACAAGGCATAGGACTGGAACATCATATTCACCGCCCGCTTGTTGGGCGGGGTGCCGGCGATGTTCTTTCCGGCCAATTCCATTTTGCCCGAGGTCGGATTTTCAAAACCCGCAAGCATGCGCATCATCGTGGTCTTGCCACAGCCTGATGGGCCGAGCAGAGCAAAGAATTCTTTTTCGTAAATGTTCAGCGTCAGATCATCGATCGCAGTAAAGTCACCAAATTTCTTGGTGACATTTTCAAATCGAATCAAAGGCTTTTCGTTCGGGTCATCCCAAGGGGCAAATATTTTCTGGCTCACTTAGGGTATTCCTTTTCACAGCCCGACATCCGGGCGGGGGCGGAAAAATGGGGCAAGGTCGATTGACCTTGCCCCCTCAAAACCAGCTTAGGTGCCGGATTTAACCTTGGTCCAAAGACGCGTCACAACACGCTGAACTTTGGGCGCATAAGGCGACGTGGTATAAAGGTTATCCAGCGTCGCCGCATCAGGATAGATCGCAGTATCGCCGATCACGTCCTCGACCAGAAACTCCTGGCTCGCCTTGTTGCCGTTCGCATAATAAACATAGTTCGACGCAGCGGCCATGTTCTGCGCGTCCATGATAAAGTTCAGGAATTTATGCGCAGCGTCCGGGTTTGGCGCGTCCACTGGAATCGCCATGTTGTCGAACCACATCAACGCACCCTCTTTTGGGGCGTAGTACTCAATCTCGACACCATTATCGGCTTCTGCTGCACGGTCGCGTGCTTGCAAAATATCACCGGACCAGCCGAAAGCCACACAGATGTCGCCGTTGGCCAATGCGTTGATATATTCCGAGCTGTGGAATTTCTGAACGAACGGTGCAATTGCGGCGAGCACCGGCTCTGCTTTAGCGATGGTTTCGGGGTCCTGCGCATCGGGGTCTTCACCGATATATTTCAGCGCTGCCGGGATCATCTCGGCTGGCGCATCCAGGAACTGGACACCGCAAGCGGCCAGCTTTTCCATGTTTGCAGGGTCCAATACCAATGCCAGCGAATCCACCGGTGCGTCTTCGCCCAGAACCTCTTTGACCTTGTTAATGTTCACGCCCAGACCGGTCGTGCCCCACATATAGTTGATCGCATATTCGTTGCCGGGGTCATATTTCGACACACGGTTGTCGATCACGTCCCACATGTTGGCGATATTTGGCAGCTTGGATTTATCCAGCTTCTGGAACGCGCCCGCAGAAATCTGACGCTGCAAGAATGTGCCCGATGGTACCACAACGTCATAGCCGGACCCGCCCGCAAGCATCTTGGTCTCAAGCACTTCGTTGCTGTCGAACACGTCATAAATCAGGTCGATCCCGGTTTCATCCTCAAACTTTTGCAGCAAGGATTCGTCAATATAATCGGACCAGTTGTAAACACGTACTTCTTCGGCAAAAGCCGATGTTGCGATCATGGCTGTTGCGGCCACGCCGCTTAGTATACCGTATTTCATTCGATTACTCCCGTTGGTTAGGCTGGGTTTTTCCCGGCCTTTCGCCAATTTGATCAAGTTTTACGTCTTGCGACAAGTTGATTTTTTTCTCCCCACAAGGCAATCCTTCTTAAGCATTCCCTTTTGACTATATTTTGAGCAAACAAGATGACCATAGCAGACATCATGATTACACCAGATCAAACACCGGAAAATGCATCCAAAATTCCGGCGCATCAACTGGTCTATTCACACCTGCGCACGCTGATCTTGTTTGGCGATCTGGCACCCGGTCAGGCGGTCACAATTCAGGGTCTGACCAGCCTGCTGAATGCCGGGATGACCCCCGTCCGCGAGGCGTTGCGCCGCCTGATCGCTGAAGGTGCATTGATCCATCAAGGCAACAGGCGTGTTGTTGTGCCCACCTTATCCGCCGCCAACATCCAAGAGCTTGGATTTGTTAGGGAAACACTGGAACCTGAACTGGCCCGCCGCGCCACATCGCGCATGACACCCGAGGTGCTGGAGCGTCTGACGCAGATAGATGCCTTGCTGAATTCGGCCATTGAACGGGGTGATATTGGGGAATACCTGACCCAAAACTACCAGTTCCATTTCCAGATTTACGCCTGCGCTGATGCGCCGATTATCAGTGAAACCGTTGACCGGCTTTGGCTGCGTTTCGGGCCGTCGCTGCGCGTGGTCTGCGGGCGCTTCGGCACGTCGAACCTGCCCGACAAACACGCCGAACTGCTGGCAGCATTTTCAAACCGGGATGCTGATTCTGCCGCCCATGCCATGGCCGAAGATGTTGCCCAAGGTATGCTTCAGATCAAAGCGTCTCTTTAAATTTCAAAACAACGACTGCGATTCGATTGACTCGGCACAATTTGATCATATTGTCCGAAGCAACGCTTTTTCTCATGCCTTGAGGTATCCAAATGTCCCACATCACAAATCACTTGCCCACCGCTGAACTACAGGCACTGGATGCCGCGCATCATATGCACCCTTTCACCACGAATGACGAATTGGCCGCAAAAGGCGCGCGGATCATCACCAAGGCCAAAGGCGTGTACCTGACCGACAGCGAAGGTAACGAAATCCTGGATGCGATGGCTGGCCTTTGGTGTGTAAACATCGGCTATGGCCGTCAGGAAATGGCCGATGTAGCTTCGCGCCAGATGCTGGAACTGAACTATTACAACACGTTCTTCATGACCTCGCACGTGCCCGCAATCGCGCTGGCCAAGGAAATTGCCACCCTTGCCCCCGGCGACCTGAATCATGTGTTCTTTGCCGGATCGGGGTCCGAGGCGAACGATACCAACATCCGCATGGTCCGCACCTATTGGGCAATGAAGGGGAAACCTGAAAAATCCCACTTTATCAGCCGCAAGAACGCCTATCACGGGTCGTCGATGGGGTCGGGATCATTGGGCGGCATGTCCTATATGCACGAACAAGGTGGCATGCCGATCCCCGGCATTCACCACATCAACCAGCCCGACTGGTGGGCCGAAGGCGGCGATCAGACGCCCGAAGCATTCGGCCTTGCCCGCGCACAGGAACTTGAGGCGAAGATCCTGGAGCTTGGTGCCGACAATGTTGCTGCCTTTATTGGTGAACCTATCCAAGGCGCTGGCGGCGTTATCGTGCCGCCCAGCACCTACTGGCCCGAAATCCAGCGCATTTGCGACAAATACAATGTTCTGGTCATCGCAGATGAAGTTATCTGTGGCTTTGGTCGCACCGGCAACTGGTTCGGCTCACAAACCATGGGGATCAAGCCGCATATCATGACCATCGCCAAGGGGCTCAGCTCTGGCTACCAGCCCATCGGCGGGTCGATTGTGTGTGATGAAATCGCCGAAGTCATCAATTCGGGCGAATTCAACCACGGCTACACCTATTCCGGTCACCCTGTCTGTTCGGCCGTTGCGCTGGAAAACCTGCGCATCTTGCAGGATGAGAAGGTCTTGGATCACGTGAACAATGTCGCTGGTCCGGCGCTCAAGGCGGGGCTGGATAAACTGTCCGAACACCCGCTTGTCGGCGGCGTGAACCTGTCCGGGTTGATGGCATCCCTGCCGCTGTCACCGCGCAAGGAAACCCGGTCGAAATTTGCCACCGATACCGGCACCGTCGGCTACATGTGCCGCGAACGGTGCTTTGCCAACAATCTGGTGATGCGCCATGTCGGCGACCGGATGATCATTTCCCCGCCGCTGGTCATCACACCCGAAGAAATCGACATCTTCATGACCCGCGCCACGAAAGCGTTGGACGAAACCTATACCGCACTCAAGGATGACGGCCTGTTGAAAGCCGCCGAAGACCACATCCACGATGCAGATTCACCATTGGGCTAATAACGGTCAGGGGCGCGACGCAAACGCGCCCCTACACCAACTTCTGCCCAAGCCGTTCCAACATACCCAGACAGACTTCAAGCTGATCAAGGCTGACGAATTCATCGGGCTTATGCGCCTGTGCAATTGACCCCGGTCCGCACACGATCACATCCATACCCATCTGCTGGAAAATCCCTGCTTCGGTCCCGAAGGGAACAACGCCAGCGCTGTTTGCCCCCAGCAGACCCGCGACCAGATCCCGCGCTGCGTTTTCGGTCATCGGCTCAAGGCCCACGACCTCGCCCAATGTCTCGGTCGAGATATAGGCCTGCGGATAGACAGCGCGCATTTGTGGCAAAAGATCCTGTTCCACAAACGCTTCCATCGCGTCTTTGACAAACCGCAAATCGCTGGTTTGCACAGGCCGGAATTCCCAATCCACCTCGGCTTTGCCAACAATCACGTTATGCGCATGACCGCCTTGAATGCGGCCAATGTTGATCGTCGTAAAGGGCGGCTCGAACCGGCTGCCCACTGGCACCCTCGCCCGCAAATCCTCGCGCAGCGCCATTAACCGCGTGACATAGCGCACTGCATATTCCGCAGCATTCACGCCCAGATCGGGTGACGACCCGTGCCCCTCAAGCCCCTCGAATCGCGTGGTATATTCGCAGCAGCCCTTGTGGCCCTCGATCACCCGCATCTCTGTCGGCTCGCCGATGATGGCGATGTCGGGTTTGATGCCAAGGCGGTTCAGTTCAGGAACCAGCGCCTGCCCCCCCAAACATCCGGTTTCCTCATCATAGGTAAATGCGAAATGCACAGGGCGCTTTAACGGCAGCGCGGCATAGCGTTCGGCCATCACGACACTTGCCGCGATGAACCCTTTCATGTCGCAGGTACCGCGCCCGTAAAGCAGCCCGTCAGCCTGCCGCATCTTGAATGGATCGCTTGACCAGTCCTGGTCCGTGACGGGCACAACGTCGGAATGCCCCGACAGCAAAATACCCCCCGCCACGTCCGGCCCCAACGTCCCGAACAGGGTCGCCTTGGTGCCCGTTTCATCGCCAAAGATATGCGTGCGCGCACCAAGCGACTGCAACCTGCCGGACAGGTCAACAATCATCTCAAGATTGCTATCGGTCGAAACGGTCGGATAGGCGATCAGTCGGTCCAGCAGGTCGACAGTGGCTTGCAACGTCATTTAACGAACATCTTCCTCGGACGGTTACAGAATGTTTCCGCAGCGCCATCTTCCCGGATGCGGATGCTTTCGGTGATCTCGATGCCCCAATCCTTCATCCACAGGCCGGGCATGAAATGGAAGGTCATGTTCGGCTCAAGCACGGTCTCATCCTCGGCGCGCAGCGATATCGTGCGTTCGCCCCAGTCGGGCGGATAGCTGATCCCGATGGGGTAACCACAGCGCGCACCGCGTTCGATTCCCGCCTTTTCCAGAGGTGCAGCCAGCGCGTTTGCAACGTCGCAAGCGCGGTTGCCAGCACGGGCTTTCTCCAGGCCAGCCTCCAACCCTTCGACCAAAGCAGCCTCCGCGCGCTTCAGAAAGTCGGGCGGCGTGCCCAAAAACAGCGTCCGGCAAAACGGTGCGTGATAGCGGCGATAGCAGCCTGAAATCTCGAAAAACGTCGCTTCGCCAGTTGCGAAGGGCCGGCCATCCCACGTCAGATGCGGCGCTGCGGCATCCGATCCTGAGGGCAGCAAAGGCACAATCGCCGGATAATCACCCCATGCGCCATCCACGCCGCGGATCGCATCGCGGTAAATTTCCGCGACGATCTCGTTCTTGGGCACGCCAGGTTCGACCCGCTCTAGCAAGCCATCAACGATCTTTTCCGAAATCAACGCCGCTTTGCGCATGAAGGCAAGTTCGGGTTCCGATTTCACCGTCCGCTTCCAGTTCACCAATGCAGTCGCATCAACGATCCGCGCCTTCGGAAGGCTTTCGCACAGCGACGCATGTGCCTTGGCAGAATAGTAGTAATTGTCCATCTCGACACCGATGCGCCCGGCCTCGACACCGGCAGCCGCAAGATGCTTGGCAAGATCCTGCATCGGGTGGCGTTCCGTCGATTGCACGAACCCGTCAGCATACCCGCGCACATTTTCGGGGCCCATCCAGACAGTTCGCAGCGCGCCGTTGGTGTCTTGATTGCGGCCCCACCAGACCGGATCGGCATCGGGCAAGACAATCACACCCTGATGCACATAGAATGACCATCCGTCGTAACCCGTTAGCCAGGCTTGGTTGCTTGGGTCAGTCACAAACAACGCATCCAACCCCCGCTTCGCCATTTCGGCGCGCACCAGCTCAAGGCGGCGGCTGTATTCTGCGGGGGAAAACGGCAAATCAATTGCGGGCATTCTAGGTATCCTTCAAACTGCGATGGCCCTAGCTTTAGCCAGCTTTCCCCTCCCGGCAATGAAATAAAAAGTAAATCGCTGCCCGTTTCGCAGTCATATCAACTGAATCTGTCGTTATTGCAGGATTTCTTCCTGTAATTTCCCGGATTCGCCTAAAATAGCTGATAATTGGTTGCAAACTATAGATCAGATAGCTTTAACTTCCTGTCAACAATGGCGCATGAACGTCAGAATAACCGGGGAGCCAGCTTTTGGCAGATACTTCAGCAACAAATGCGTTTGTCGAATTTGAACGCGTGCAGAAAAGCTATGACGGCGAAAATCTTGTCGTCAAAGACCTGAACCTATCCATGCCAAAGGGCGAATTCTTGACGATGCTCGGGCCATCGGGTTCAGGCAAGACAACTTGCCTGATGATGCTGGCAGGGTTTGAAACCGCCACCCACGGCGACATCCGCCTTGATGGTAAATCAATCAATAACATCCCGCCACACAAGCGCGGCATCGGCATGGTGTTCCAAAACTATGCCTTGTTCCCGCATATGACGGTTGCCGAAAACCTGGCCTTCCCTCTGGAAGTCCGCAAAATGGGCAAGTCCGACCGCGAGGAAAAAGTGAAGATCGCGCTGGATCGTGTGCAGATGGGGGCCTTTGGTGGCCGGCGTCCTGCGCAATTGTCCGGCGGTCAGCAACAGCGCGTCGCCTTGGCCCGCGCCTTGGTGTTCGAACCCGAACTGGTTTTGATGGATGAACCTTTGGGTGCCTTGGACAAACAGCTGCGCGAAACCTTGCAGTTCGAAATCACGCATCTTGCCCACGAACTGGGCATTACCGTTGTTTATGTGACCCACGACCAAACCGAAGCCCTGACAATGTCAGACCGCGTTGCCGTGTTTGAAAATGGCCGCATTCAACAACTGGCCCCGCCAGATTTGCTGTATGAAGAACCCGAAAACAGCTTTGTTGCGCAGTTTATCGGTGAAAACAACACGCTGGAAGGCGTGGTAAAAGAGATCAAAGGCGGTACCTGTCTGGTGCAGCTGGACGGTGGCGGCCTGATCGAGGCAAAGCCGATCAATGTGACCCAGGCAGGCGAACGCACTCGCGTGTCGATCCGCCCCGAGCGCGTTGAATTCAACAAAGACCGGATGCCCGAGGGTGCCCACACGTTGAAAGCGGAAGTGCTTGAGTTCGTTTATATGGGTGACATTTTCCGCACGCGCCTGCGCGTCGCCGGAACGGACAACTTCATCATCAAGACACGCAACGCACCGGATCAGGTACGCTTGAAGCCTGGCCAGCAGATCGAAATCGGCTGGCTTGCAGAAGATTGCCGCGCGCTTGACGCATAGCGCTTAACGGTAGTGCGCCGCCCCAATGTCGGGCGGCGCGTCAAAGAGGCTGTGGTTAGGCCCGATATCACACCCTCAAAAACCAAACGGGCAATAGTTGGGAGACTACTGAATGAAATTCACGACAACGCTACTCGCTTCCTCTGCGATTGTTGGCGCTGGTACATTGGCGTTCGCCGATGCACACGGCAACATGGCAAAAGAGATGACACTTGTTTCCTGGGGTGGTGCATACCAGTCCAGCCAAGACAAAGCATATGTTCAGCCTTACCTGGGCATGAACTCCGACGTTTCGGCCGTATGGGACGAAAGCTCGGCTGAAGCCGTCGCCAAACTGCGCGCCATGAACGAAGCCGGCAACGTAACCTGGGATCTGGTCGACGTCGTAGCAGCCGACGCAATCCGTCTGTGTGACGAAGGCTTGGCGATGGAAATCGACGCCGACGAAGTGCTGGCAGCAGCACCCGATGGCACACCTGCATCCGAAGACTTTGGCGACCTGCTGGTAAGCGACTGCTTTATCCCACAGATCGTTTATTCGACCACATTCGGCTACCGCACAGACATGGTTGGCGACACGCCTCCGACCAAAATCTGTGACGTGTTCGATCTGGAAGCATACCCAGGCAAGCGCGCCTTGGAAAAGCGTCCAATCAACAACATGGAATGGGCTCTGCTGTGTGACGGCGTTGAAAAAGCAGACGTATACGACGTTCTGGCAACACCAGAAGGCCAGGAAAAAGCTTTGGCCAAACTGGGCACCATCAAAGACAGCGTAATCTGGTGGTCCGCCGGTGCTGACACACCACAGCTGTTGGCTGATGGCGAAATCGTCATGGGTTCGACCTACAACGGTCGCTTGTTCAGCGTCATCGAAGAGCAAAAGCAACCTGTTGCAATGCTTTGGGACGCTCAGGTGTTTGACCTTGACGGTTGGATCATCCCAGCAGGCCTGCCAGCAGATCGTCTGGCCCGCGTGATGGACTTTGTTAAATTCGCGACAGACACACAGCGTCTGGCCGATCAGTCACAGTACATCAGCTACGGTCCTGCACGTTTGTCCTCCGCTCCTATGGTTGGCAAGCACGCAGATCTGGGCATCGACATGGCACCACACATGCCAACCGATCCCAAGAACGCCGAAAACACGTTCTTGTATAACTACGAGTTCTGGGCTGACTACCGCGACGACATCGACGCGAAGTTCCAGGCATGGTTGGCGCAATAAGCGCTTAGACCTATCGGGAGGGGCCATTTCGGCCCCTCCCACCTCATTTGTTATTCCCTTTTCCGATTTTCACACAGATCCAACCCCGTGGGGCCGATATGAGCGATGTAAACACTGCGACCACAGCACTTGATGCCGAGCGTGCCGAAAAAGAATACTCAGGCCCGATGCTGGCGGCCGATGGCACACCGCTAAAGCGCAGCTTGAACCGCGCCTTACGTCGCCAAAAGATGCGCGCATTGCTGCTGATTGCGCCGCTTTTGATTTTCGTACTGGTGACATTCATCGCCCCCATCGCCGACATGCTGTTCCGGTCTGTCGAAAACGAAATCGTGCAGAACACGTTGCCACGCACCACCAAAGCACTGGACCAATGGAGCGGCGAAGACGGCACAACCCCCGACGCCCCCGTTTACAAAGCGCTTTATCAGGACATTTACGTCGCTCAGGAACGCAAACTGCACACGCGTCTGGGGTCTCGTCTGAATTATGAACTGACCGGCGCGTCGTCTTTGTTTCGCAAATCCGGCCGCGGCGTGGATGACATCGGCGAGGTCTACCAAGACCAGTTCGAAGATCTGAACGCGTTCTGGAAGAAAGGCGAAAACTGGAACGAGATATTTGGCTCCGACGCCTGGCTGGCCCAGATCAAAGACTGGAAGAAGGCCTCCGGCACACCGCAGCCCGTGTTTGAAATGCGCGACGGTATCGCCGGTATCTTTCCGCAAACAGCCAGCTACTATCTGATTTTCGCCGATTTCGTTCAAACCGTAGACGAAGACAACCTCTACAAAGAAGACCCATGGCCGCTGATCTATTCGGCTTTCTATGACGACATGGCCGGTGATACCGCAGCCGCGATTGCCAGCTACTCTGGCCCCGGCGCAACCGAGATTGCCGAAGCCGCAGCAGCCGCACCCGGTTTTGAAACCGTTGATTACAAAGCCGCTTTCGTCAAAATCGACAAAGACTGGGGCGCAAGCCCGATCTGGGGAACGATCCGCGCCTACAGCCCGAAATTCACCAGCGGCTACTTTCTCAACGCGGTAGACATGCAAAAATCGGCAGATGGCCCGCAACTCCGTCCCGAAAACGAACGCATCTACGGCACGCTCTTTCTGCGCACCCTGTTCATGTCGGTCTGCATCACGCTCAGCTGTATCCTGCTGGGGTATCCGGTCGGCTGGATCTTGGCCAACCTGCCCGCACGCTCCGCCAATCTGCTCATGATCCTTGTGCTCTTGCCGTTTTGGACATCGCTCCTTGTACGGACATCCGCCTGGAAGGTGATGCTTCAGCAACAAGGTGTGGTGAATGATACGCTGGTCTGGCTTGGCGTTGTGGCCGATGACAGCCGTCTGGCCCTGATCAACAACCAAACCGGTACGATCATTGCCATGACACATATCCTGCTGCCCTTCATGATCCTGCCCTTGTATTCCGTGATGAAAACAGTGCCGCCCAGCTATCTGCGTGCCGCGAAATCACTGGGGGCCACCAACTGGACAGCCTTCTGGCGTGTTTACTTTCCCCAGTCAGTGCCTGGGATCGGTGCGGGGTCCATCCTCGTGTTCATCCTGTCCATTGGCTACTACATCACCCCCGAGATCGTGGGCGGGACAACCGGTACGTTTATTTCCAACCGGATCGCCTATCACATCTCCAGCTCACTGAACTGGGGTCTTGCCGCCGCACTTGGCGCAATCCTCCTCGCTGTGGTGTTGGGCCTATACTATGCATACGACAAGATTGTCGGCATCGATAACGTGAAACTGGGGGGCTAAAGCAATGGTCGCACTCACACCAATCTCCCGCAAACCCGTTTCCTTCTATGTACCCGTCACAGGCGCAGCCGGTGCTGTCGCAGGGCTTTTCGTAGGGACGGCCAACGGCAGTGGCCTTCTAGGCGTTGTCATAGGGGCCGTTGTCATGGCCGCCCTTGCGTTCGTGCTGACAACGGTCGTCAGAAACGAAACGATCGGCCGTTGGGCCACCCTTGTCGGGCTGGCGGTCGTCGGCTATTTCATGGGCGGCATTCCGGCCATGTTGATCGGCGCGGCATTCGGCTGGTTCTTCGGCTGGTTCGTGTTCTGGCTCTACGAAGGCCGCTACCGCGCCAAAGTCGCACCCTACCTCACCCCTGGTCAGGTCCTGTGGCACTTCACCTTCCGGGTGATCTGCGGCGCAATCTTCGTATTCCTGATTACACCTATCCTCGTCGTGATGCCCCTCAGCTTCAACGCCGAAAACTTCTTTACCTTCACCCCGGAAATGCTGCGCTTCGATCCTGCGGGCTACTCCCTGAAACACTACAAAGACTTCTTTAACAGCTCTGACTGGCAGGGTGCCGTTTGGAACTCTCTCAAGATCGCACCCGCCGCGACCTTGCTATCGGTCAGCTTCGGGACATTGGCAGCCATCGGCCTCAGCCAACCCCACGTCCCGTTCCGCCGCGCAATCATGGCAGTCCTGATCTCTCCGATGATCGTACCGCTGATCATTTCGGCGGCTGGCATGTACTTCTTCTACAGCCGCGTCGGCCTGCAAGGCACCACCTTGGGGGTCATTCTGGCCCATGCCGCCCTTGGCATTCCCTTTGTGATCATCACCGTGACCGCAACACTTGTGGGCTTTGACCGCTCGCTGACCCGCGCTGCGGCGAACATGGGCGCAAACCCGGTCACGACCTTCTTCCGCGTCCAGATGCCGCTGATCTTGCCAGGCGTTATCTCCGGCGGCCTCTTCGCCTTCATCACCTCGTTTGACGAAGTCGTCGTGGTGCTCTTTGTCGGCTCCGCCGGTCAGAAAACCCTGCCCTGGCAGATGTTCACAGGCCTGCGCGAACAGATCAGCCCGACGATCCTTGCGGTCGCCACGATCCTTGTGGGCATCTCGATCTGCTTGCTGACGGTGGTTGAATTGCTACGTCGCAGATCAGAACGCCTGCGCGGCATGTCACCCGGCTAACAGCCCCTTCCAAATGGACTAAAATCCTCGCCGAAGGCATACCCAAGACCCCTCAGGGTCTTGGGTTTTCTTTTGCTACCGCGCCGCGCGCACGCTGTCCAGAAACCGGGGGGACGCATACCCGTCAGGCAAAAGCCCCTGCGCGACCTGAAAATCCCGAACAGCATTGATCGTCAGCGGGCCAATCTTGGCGTCGATCTTTACCGTATCAAACCCAAGCGCCGTCAGACGTGTTTGCAACTCGATCCGCTCATCAAAGGTCAGCGCCCTGTCTTGCACCGGCCAGCCCTGTGCGATCGGCTTACTGCCTGCAATCCGGTCACTTAAATGGCCGACGCCGATCACATAGGCATCTGCCGTGTTGTACCGCTCGATAACCTCAAAATTCGAAAAGATCATAAAGGCAGCACCCTCGGCACCGCCCGGCAACAAGATCGACGCAGGTCCATGGTTTGGCACCGCCTTGCCCGAAACCCCCACGACCCCAAGCGCCGCCCATTCCTCGGGGGCTTTCAGTATCTCGCGATTGGCCAACAAATAGTCGAACCCGTCCGGCAGCGTCACCTCGACACCCCAGGGCTGCCCCAGCGTCCAGCCAAAGTGCTTGAGATAGGCCGCGGTGGATGCCAGCGCATCACGCGGGTCATCCCCCCAGATGTCGCGCCTGCTGTCGCCCGTAAAATCAACCGCATAAAGCTGAAAAGATGACGGCATAAACTGGGTATGCCCCATGGCCCCCGCCCAACTGCCGGTCATTTGCGCAGGGCTGGTATCGCCCGCCTGCAAAATCCGTAGCGCGTCCATCAGTTCTGCCTCGAAAAACGCCTGCCGCCGCCCGTCATAGGCCAGCGACGCGAGTGATCTGATCGCGCTATCCCTGCCGCGAAACGTGCCATAAGCGCTTTCCAGCCCCCAGATCGCCACAATGACTTCTTTATCGACCCCGTATTGCGCTTCGATCTTTTCCAGCGCCGCCCGCTGGCTCTCAAGCGCCTTTTTACCGTTGGCGATCCGCAAATCCGAAGCCGCTGTCTCCAGATATTCCCAAATCGTCTTGGTGAACTCCGACTGGTTGCGATCTCTGCGAATGACATTTTCATCGTAAGATACGCCAGCGAACGCGGCATCGAACACATCAGCCTTGATACCCGCCTCCAGCGCCCGTGCGCGAAACTCAGCGATCCACAGGTCTAACCCCGCATCGCTGCCCGCCTCGACCTGATCGGGTGTTGTCTGCGCCACAACGGCATCCGCGCCTGCCCCCAAGGCAAACGCAGCGGCCAACACCCAAACCCTTGCATATGTCATCCAGCCAACCCTCCACCTGTCGCCCGAATCCTACCGGCAAGCAGGCGCAGCAGAAAGTCCCTTCAGCGGCATGGGCAAGCTACTGCCGAGTCCGCTTTACCTTGCGTTTGACCTTATCCGCCTTGCGTTTGGCTTTGACGCCTTTGCGTTTCGGATTTGTCCGCCCGGCAGGTCCACGACCGCCCCGCCCGCCTTGCGGCAGTGCCTTGCCTTCCAGCGTCAGCAGCTCAAGCGCGATGCCGCCCGTGACGGGAACCGCCTCAGTCAGGCGCACGGTCACGCGCTGGCCAATGCCGATCAACAGCCCGGTATCCGACCCCATCAACGTGTTCGCCTCAGCGTCGAAGTGGAAATACTCCCGCCCCAAGGCCCGCATCGGCAGCAGGCCATCGGCACCGGTTTCATCCAGTTTCACAAAGGCCCCGAACCGGGCGATACCGCTGATCCGGCCCGAGAATTCGTTGCCCACACGTTCGGACAGATAGGCCGCAAGATAGCGGTCCGTCGTGTCCCGTTCCGCTGTCATCGACCGGCGTTCGGTGTCCGAAATATGCGCGCCAGTTTGTTCGATCTCGTCGATATCCTGAGGTGACAGGCCATCCTTGCCCCAGCCATGCGCGGTGATCAGCGCACGGTGCACCAGCAGATCAGCATAGCGCCGGATCGGTGACGTGAAATGCGCGTAAGACCGAAGTGCCAGACCAAAATGCCCGATATGTGCCGGCCCGTAATAGGCTTGGGTCATCGACCGCAGGGTCGAAATGTTGATCAGCTCCGCATCATCCGTGCCAGCCGCATCGTTCAGCAGCTTGTTCAGATGGCGTGTGTGCAGCACCTGGCCCTTGCCCAAGGTGTATCCCGCCGCTTGTGCCGTTTCGCGCAAGGCGTCCAGCTTGGCGACCGATGGTTCCTCGTGGATGCGAAACAGCAGCGGGGTCTTTTTCTCCAGCAGGGTTTCGGCAGCGGCGACATTTGCCAGCACCATGAATTCTTCGATCAGCCGATGTGCGTCCAGCCGTTCCTTGAAATTCACCGACTTCACTGTCCCGTCAGGGTCCAGCTCGATCCGCCGCTCCGGCAGATCAAGGTCAAGCGGCTGACGGTCGGTGCGGGCCGCCTTGAGCGCGGCGTAGGCTGCATAAATAGGCTCTAGTACAGGCTCTAACAAAGGGCCTGTACGATCATTCGGGCGTCCCTCGATCGCGTCCTGGACTTCTTCGTAATGCAGCGATGCGGGGGACCGCATCAGACCACGATGAAAACTGTGACCGAGCTTTTTGCCTTGGGCATCCAGCACCATCCGCACAGCGATACAGGCGCGTGGCACGCCTTCGTGCAAGGAACACAAGTCACCCGACAAACGATCCGGCAACATCGGCACAACACGGTCGGGGAAATAGGTCGAATTCCCCCGCTTGCGCGCCTCGCGGTCCAGCGCAGATCCGGGCGTGACATAAGCAGCCACGTCCGCAATCGCGACCCAGACCACATGACCACCCTCGTTTTTCGGGTCTTCGTCGGCATGGGCGTAACAGGCATCATCATGGTCACGCGCATCCGACGGATCGATGGTGATCAACGGAAGGTCACGTAAATCCTCGCGGCCTTTCAGGCCAACGGGCGTGGCTTCGTCAGCCTGCGCCATCACATCATCGGGAAATGCATCAGGGATACCATGCTGGTGAATGGCAATCAGCGACACCGCTTTGGGCGCGGACGGGTCGCCAAGCCGGTCCACGATACGCGCGCGGGGCAGGCCCATACGGCCCTTGGGGCCCGCCTGCTCTGCCTCGACCAATTCCCCGTCTTTTGCGCCATAGGTCGCATCCACGGCGACGGTCCATTCCTTGTCGCTGCCCTTGTCGATGGGAATTATACGACCGCCTTCGGTCGCCTTGCGGAAAATACCCAGCACCCTTTGCGGGTTTGCACCAATGCGGCGGATCAGCCGTGCCTCGTAATGGTAATCCTCGCCCGTGACCAACGTCAGGCGGGCCAGAATGCGGTCCCCTGCCCCCAAAGCCGGGTCAGAGGCACGCGGAATAACCAGCACAATGGGTTCAACCCCTTCGCCTGCCCATTCCATCGGTTTGGCGAACAGATCGCCGTCCTTGTCAGGCCCGGTGATCTGCAAAACAGACACAGGCGGCAAACGGTCAGGGTTGTTATAGCTGCGTTTGCGCTTTTCCAGATGGCCGTCTGCTTCCAGCTCTTTCAACACACGCTTAAGATCGATACGCGCAGCACCTTTGATCCCGAAGGCCTTTGCGATGTCACGCTTGGCGGTCAGGGTCGGATTGGCGGCGATCCAATCAAGAATTTCGGGCTTGGATGGTATTTTGCTCATGCATTACGAGGTAGCACGCGCACCCCGCTTCGTCATGGGCAAATCGTCGATTGTATCAACGTCTTGCAAAGTCGCGATTTGGGTGATGCGATGATCCGGCAATGTGGCGATCGTATCAGCCAGCGCATGCTGCGTCGACCAACGCACACCCGTGAACAGCTTGGGCGGAACAGGGCGCATACGTTTCAACCCAACCAGCCAATAGCCACCATCCGGCGCAGGCCCGAAAACAGCATCATGACCGCCCAAGGCACGAAAGGCTTTCGCGATTTCCGCGCGATTGATACCGGGGATATCCGCCCCGATCACACAGACAGGCCCCGGTGGCATCCCCCGCAACATGCGCCCCATACGGTCGCCCAAATCGCCACGGCCCTGCGGCACGCGCGCCAGATGCGCGGGCCAGACACGACTGGCAAGGCCCGCGCGATCAGGGGCAACGGCAAGCATCACGTTCCAGCGCGGGTCTTGAATGTTGCGGATCAAGCGGCGGGTTTGGTGGCGAAACCACCATGCCGCAGCCGTCATGCCCAGATCACGGCCCAAACGGGTTTTCACCCGTCCCGGCCGTGGCTCTTTCACCATGACAACCAGCGTCCCCTTCAAAGGGGCAGCACCATTTCGCGGTGATCTATGCCCGCATCGTCAAAGATCGGCCCCTGCGCGACGAAACCCAGTTTCTCATAGAACCCCAATGCGTGAACCTGCGCGCCCAGCTTGGCGGTTGTGACACCGGAGTGCTGGCGTGCCACATCAATCGCAGCGCGGATCAGCGCCGCGCCGAGCCCCGTCCCACGGTGCGCCTTTAGCACGCAAACCCGACCGATCTTGGCGATATCGCCCTTGATCTGCATGCGGGCCGTTCCGATGGGCAGGTCATGTTCCGTCGCAAGAAGATGGATCGACGACCCGTCAAGATCATCCAGTTCTTCGGATTCGGAAACGCCCTGTTCCTCGATGAACACAATCCGGCGCAACAGATGGCAACTGGCAAGGTCCTGGGTCACGGCAATGTCCAAGCTCATGCGAAATAATCCTTTAGAATCCGCGAATAAATCCCCTTGAGCTGGTGAATTTGCGCGACTTCCACGTTTTCATCGACCGCGTGCATGGATTGCCCGACAAGGCCGAATTCGACGACCGGACAGTGGTTTTTCACGAACCGCGCGTCAGATGTGCCCCCGGTCGTGGACAGTTCAGGGGTCACGCCTGTTTCGGCGGCAACCGCCCTGGACACCAGATCAGACAGCGCACCCGGAGGCGTGATAAAACTTTCCCCCGAGATTTTCACCGTTAGTTCGACAACAACGCCGAACGCATCGCGAATGGCAGCAGCCTGCGTTTCCAGCCATTCGGTCAGGCTGGCACCGGAATGGGTATCGTTAAAGCGGATATTGACCGTGCCACGGCATTCGGCCGGAATGACATTGGTGGCAGGGTTTCCGGTATCAACCGTGACCACCGCCAGCGTGGAGGGGTCAAAATGGTCGGTCCCATTATCAAGATTGTGCGACGCCAACTGGTCCATCAGGCGCATCATCGCGGGCAGCGGATTGTTGGCACGGTGCGGATAGGCAGCATGGCCTTGCTTGCCGATAATGCGGAAATGCGCGTTCAGTGATCCACGGCGGCCGATCTTGATCATCTCGCCCATTTTGTTGGGACATGTGGGTTCGCCAACCAGACAGACATCCATCCGCTCGCCCGCTTGTTCCATATAATCCAGCAGCGCCAGCGTCCCGTCGACGCCTTCGGCCTCTTCATCGCCGGTGATGGTCAGCACGATCGACCCGTCCGGCGGCGTGTCACGCACGAAATCAACCGCAGCCGCAGCAAACGCCGCGACACCTGATTTCATATCCGTTGTGCCGCGCCCGTACATGATGCCGTCTTTGATCTCGGCACCAAAGGGGGGGTATTTCCAATCCGCCTCGTTGCCGACGGGCACCACATCGGTGTGGCCGTTAAACCCGAAACTGCGCGTATTGCCCTTGTTGCCCCACCGCGCGAACAGATTCCGGATGCCGCCGCGATCCGCCCAAGCACAGTCAAAGCCAGCACCGCTTAGCAAATCGTGAAGAATGTCCAACGCCCCCGCGTCAGCAGGTGTCACCGAAGGGCATTTCACCAGCTTTGCAGTCAACTCGACAGGGTCAATCTTGGGCATTCTCGGATCCTCTACACATGTTTTCTGTTCATTTCCCTACACTTGTGGCGAAAAAAGCGCGGTGCCAAGGGGGATGGCAAGGAAAAGATTAACACTCAGTAAATTTCCGTGCTATCATTAGAGCAATAAATATACCCGAGGCAGGGCATCAGCAGGCATGGCACCGGAAAACCGGGTCATCCATCAAAAATAAAAACTGACCAAACACGGGATCAATCCGTGATGGATCATGCTGAACTGCGCTGTCTCGTTTACGCTTTGGGGTAACAGGCAATGGTAGCAGCATCTGAACTTCCGATTGAGACAATGCGCGAGGGCACGACCGCCCTTGATCTTGCGCAGACCATCTTTGGCAGCGGCGTCACCGTTATCAGCGCAAGCTATTCCGGCGATATCGACAGCGCGGGCACCTATTCAAATGCAGATACAATCGCACCCGGCGTGGCCCCGAGCGACAGCGGAATCATCTTGTCGACGGGCGACGCCCAGGATTTCACCAATTTTTTCGGCTCTTCGAACCAAAGCAACAGCACCTCTACCAATACATCGGGCATCAACGATAACGCACAGCTGAATGCCGCAGCAGGTGCCAACACCTACGATGCCGCGATCCTGGATGTTGATTTCATACCCACCAGCAGCCTGATGACGATGCAATTTGTTTTCTCGTCCGAAGAGTATCCGGAATTCCAAAACTCGATCTATCAGGATTTCTTTGGCGTGTGGATCAATGGCCAAGAAGTTCAACTGGCCGTCGGTGACGGCGACATGGACCCCGGAAACATTAACACTGCCAACAACATCAACATGTATGTTGATAACACCAACGATGCCTACAACACCGAGATGGACGGCTTTACCATCACGATGACGCTGACCATGAATGTCATCCCCAACGAGACCAACTCCATCCGGATCGCCATCGCCGATGTCAGCGACTCGGGATATGATTCAAACCTGATGATCGCGGCCAATTCGGTCCAGACGGATCTGGTCGCCCTGACGGACAGCTTCGCGGTGTACCCGAACGGAACCAGAGTCGTTGATGTGCTTGGCAATGATGTCAGCGCCAACAACAGCTTGCTGACGATCACCCATATCAACGGGCAGGTCGCGGCTGTCGGCGCGCAAATCCTGCTGCCCACGGGCCAGTCTGTTACCCTTAACAGCGATGGAACCTTGACCGTTGACGGGGACGGTGACACCGAAGATTTCAACTTTACCTATACGGTCACAGATGGCGTCGAAACAGATATTGGCATGGTCAATGCCAGTTCCATTCCCTGCTTTGTGGCGGGCACGTTGATTGCGACACCCGATGGCGAACGTCCAGCCGAAGACTTGATGCCTGGCGATCTGGTATTGACCCAGGATGACGGCCCGCAACCCTTGCGCTGGATCGGGACGCGCACAGTTGCCGCCACGGGGAAATTCGCGCCGATCCATATTCATGCCAATACTTTTGGTGAACATCGTGATCTGCTGGTATCGCCGCTGCACCGGGTTTTGATCCGGGATAATCTGGCCGAAATACTGTTTGGCGAGGCCGAAGTGCTGGTCGCCGCCCGAGATCTGGTCAATGACGCCACCGTCACACGCCGCGAAGGAGGGCAGGTCGAATACGTACATCTGATGTTTGACCGTCATCAGGTGGTCTTTTCAGAGGGTCTGGAAACCGAAAGCTATTTGCCCGGCCCGCAAACCTGTGAAAGCTTTGAGGCCGAAACAATTGCGGAAATCTGTGCGATCTTCCCCGAAATCGACCCTAAAACGGGGCAGGGATATTCTCAGGCGGCGCGCAGGACGTTGAAACGGTTCGAGGCCGGCATTCTTTGTTCCGGCATGGTGGCCTGACCGATGACCTGGATCGCATTGGCAGATAAAGACGACCGCCGGTTTTCCTGCTTCGGGATCGGCCACGACAAACGGGATGCCCCAGTGTGCGGCACCCAAGATGACGACCTGCTGACCAGCGGCAGTATCATGTTCGAAACGCGGCAGGCCCCCGATGGCAGGCCGCAGCTTTTGCTGGGGTACAAGTCGACATTCCCATGGCTTCGCAGCCTGACATTTCAGGCGATTCCGGGCGGTGGTGTCGCCTTGGTGCAGGTGCAGGGCAACGATATCACCCATGCCGCAATCCAGCACAAAGACAGTGGCCGGAATGAAGTGCTGCGCATTACCTATTCGTGGGACAGCACCGCGAAATGGGGCCGCCTTGCCATGGAACACCCCGAAAGCAATCGCGTCGTAACGGTGCCTGTTTGCAACCCTAAACCGATCTCGATCGAAGACCTGCGCAATATGATGCTGGGCCGTGGCGATCAGACGTTTTCATCCGATGTGATCTTTGCAGCACTTTCCAGCAGGGTCGAACCGATCGGCCCGATGCCATCGCTTTTGCCATCAACGCCGCTTGCGACGCCTTGGGGGTTCAAGCCGCTGTCGCAGCTCAAACGCGGTGACACCGTGATGACGCAGGATTCAGGCGTAGTGCCTGTGCTGGAAACCGTTTCCAGAACGGTCCCGGCGCGCGGCAGCTATGCCCCTATCCGGTTACGCGCGCCCTATTTCGGCTTGCAACAGGATATCGTCGTTGCCCCCGACCAGCGGCTTGTTATCGATGGGCCAGAGGTCGAGTATCTTTTCGCCAAAGAGGCTGTGCTGATCCCCGCACGCCATCTGGTCAACGGGTTTGCTGCCTTGCAAGAAACCTGCGGGCCCACGATCACCTATTCGCAACTGTTGCTGCCCGCCCATGAAACGATGCTCGCGGCAGGTGCCCCTGCGGAAAGCCTCTATATCGGTCGCCTGCGCCGCCAGCCTGTGCACATGGCCAGCAGCGTTCTGGCCGGTTTCGACCGCAACCTGCTGCCCGAACACGGTCAGCCGGCGCATCCTGTCCTAAAGTGGTTCGAGGCAATCACACTCGCCAGCCGCCGCGCCGCCTGATCAGTCGAAAAACGGCGTCATCTGCGCAATAATGACCGAGTTCTCGTCCAAAGCCCGTGCCATCAAGGCGCGTTCTTCTTCGTCGATCTCGTGGCCCTCGGCCTCGCGTTCAGCCAATGTGCCATAGCCGGTCACATCCAGCGGGTTTGTATCGGCCTGTTTCAGGATCGCGACGGTTTCACGCACGGCTTCGGCCTCGTCTATGCCAGAGGCAAAGCACATCAGCGCGGCACCCGTCGCCTTGTCCGGCAATCCGTCACCTTCTTTGCGCCCGATTTCGACCAGCAAGGTATAGACCTGCTGGCGTGAGGGTTTTTTGGGTTTCTTCTGGTCAGACATAAAAAGGGCCACCGCAATGAGATGCGGCAGCCCTATCGTGTTCTGAAGCGTCTGAAAAGGGTCAGCTGCGGCCGCGCAGCGCGCGCCAGACCCAGATCACCAGACATGCGCCGACCAAACCCACAAAAAGTTGGGTCAACCAAGCGTCAGCGGCATAGATGTCGAGCAGCCCAAGAATGAAGTTCAGCACCACAGCACCGATGATCCCCAAACCGATGTTCGAAAATATTCCGGTATTCGCCTTCATGATCATGCTGGCAATCCAGCCCGCAAGACCACCGACGAAAATCGATCCGATCAATCCCAGTCCCATAAGTGCTTTCCTTTATATGCGCTTTGGCAGTCTAACCGCCAAAGGCACCATTTTGTTCCGCGTTAGTCGCGCAACAGTTCGTTGATCGACGTTTTCGAACGGGTCCGTTCATCCACGCGCTTGACGATCACGGCACAGTACAGGTTCACGCCATTCTTTGATGGCATCGACCCTGCAACAACAACCGAACCGGCAGGAACTTCGCCATACATGACTTCGCCGGTGTCACGATCAAGAATCTTGGTCGACTGGCCGATGAAAACGCCCATGCCCAGCACGGACCCTTCGCGTACGATACACCCCTCGACCACCTCGGACCGCGCCCCGATAAAGCAGTTGTCCTCGATGATTGTCGGGCCCGCCTGCATGGGTTCCAGCACGCCACCGATACCCACACCGCCGGACAGGTGAACGTTCTTGCCGATCTGCGCGCAGGACCCGACTGTCGCCCATGTATCAACCATTGTACCGCTGTCGACATAGGCACCGATGTTCACAAAGGATGGCATCAACACGACGCCCGGCGCGATATAGGCCGATTTGCGCACAACGCAGTTGGGCACAGCGCGGAAACCGGCTGTTTTCCATTCGTCGTCGCCCCAGCCTTTGAACTTGCTATCGACCTTGTCCCACCAGCCGGCACCCTGCGGGCCGCCAGTCTGATGTTCCATGTCTTTAATGCGGAAACCCAGCAGAACCGCCTTTTTGGCCCATTGGTTTACATGCCAATCGCCATTTTCGCGCTTTTCAGCAACCCGCAGTTTGCCGCTGTCCAATGCGGCCAATGTGGCCTCGATGGCGTCACGCTGTTCACCTTTGGTGGCAGAAGTGATCGTGTCGCGGGCATCCCACGCAGCTTCGATTGCGGTTTCAAGTTGTGCATTAGACATATGGTTGGCTCCGGAATATGGGGTCAGGTGTTGCGCATGGCTATACCCTCGTCAGGTTGTGCGCGCAATCATAACGGCTGGCGTGGTCATTTGCGTAGAACGCGGGCATGTTAGCGACAAGGATCAAACCGGAGAATTTGATGACCGAACAGACACGCCACCCCCTGCGCGATGCCGTTGCTGACAGCGCCAAGGCCAGGGAAGTCCCGGACACACCACAAACCCGCGCGCCGGCCTATCGGCTGGCGTTTACCGACCAGGAATTTATGGGCCACGATGCCTTGCGTCCGGTCCGGTTGCAGTTGGAACTGCTCAAGCCAGAAATGGGGCTGGATGCGCATGGCATCACATCAACGATCGTGCTGTTTGGCGGCGCACGCATCCCCAAACCGGCAGATAAAGACAAGGCGCGGACCAAGACATTGGCCGAGCTGTCGCATTTCTATGAAGAAGCGCGTGAATTTGCGCGCCTGATGACGTTGAAATCGGTAGAAACAGGCGGCCGCGAAAACGTCATCGTGACCGGCGGCGGCCCCGGCGTGATGGAGGCCGGTAACCACGGTGCCGTGGACGCGGGCGGGCGTTCCATCGGATTGAACATCGTGCTTCCGTTTGAACAGGCCCCGAACGCATATGTCACGCCAGAGCTGTGTTTCAACTTCCACTATTTCGCGATCCGCAAAATGCATTTCCTGATGCGGGCGCGTGCAATTTGTGTGTTTCCAGGGGGCTTTGGCACCATGGATGAAACATTCGAAGCATTGACCCTCATTCAAACCGGCCGCATGTCGCGGGTGCCGTTTTTGCTGTTTGGGCGTGCCTTCTGGGAAAAAATCATAAACTGGGAAGCGCTGGCAGATGCCGGTACCATCTCAGTCGAAGATCTTGACCTGTTTAGGTTTGTTGAGTCCGCTGACGAAGCGATGCACGTGATTGATAACTGGGAAACGGCACCGGCACGGGATTCTTTGCCCGGCAGGTGATTTCACAAGACCAAGCGGTATCGTTCAGGCGCACAGCTCGGCGGGCAACGTACATACTTCGACGTGATGCGGAAGGGTCTCAAGCACGTGACCGTTTTCCGTATCACGCACGCTGTAGCCATAACCGGCCAGACGGTGCTTCCATTCGCGAACAGACAAGGCGCGTTCACGTTCATTGGTGACCAGGGTCATAACCTCGGCAGTCAGGAAGGCGTCGCTCTTAATGATAACAGACATTGGATATTGCTCCTAATTGTGTTGTCGATGGAAACAATATCTTGGGGGATGATGTCTTAAGTTCCGCCGAACTGTGGCAGGCCAAAGGTCATTTCAGGACGTCTTTGCCTTAATTTGCCACCCCCTGAATTTAAACAATTTTCGCCAACCACGGTGCTTCTCTGGCGCGACATCCCAGCGCCAGAGTGGATTTAAACCCGTGTTTAAGGGGGCGCGGGTCCTTAAAGGCCTGCGTCTGCTTCGATCTGCTTGCGCGATTTGCGCGCGCGTTCGGTCGCTGATTTCAGCTGCCCGCAAGCCGCCATGATATCCTCGCCGCGTGGTTTGCGCACCGGGGATGCATAGCCCGCTTTGTAAACAATCTCTGAAAATGCACGAATGCGATTGTTCGACGACCGCTTGTAAGGCGCGCCGGGCCATTCATTGAACGGGATCAGGTTGATCTTGGCCGGGATGCCCCGGATCAGCTCGATCAGCCGATAGGCGTCCGCATCGCTGTCATTCACCCCGTCCAGCATCACATATTCAAAGGTGATCCGCTCTGAATTGCTGACCTTTGGATAGGCCCGCAGCGCCTCGACCAGTTCGGCAATATTCCAGCGTTTGTTGATCGGCACCAGCTTGTCGCGCACTTCGTCTGTTGTGGCATGAAATGATATGGCCAGCTGGCAACCGATTTCCTGCGCCGTACGCGCAATTTCCGGCACAACGCCAGACGTGGACAAGGTAATGCGGCGGCGTGATAGCTGGATCCCTTCGGGGTCCATCGCAATTTTCATCGCGTCGCGCACGTTCTCAAAGTTATAGAGCGGCTCGCCCATGCCCATCAAAACGATGTTCGACAACAGGCGCGGTGCCTCGGTGATCGTACCGGGAACCGGCCATTCTCCCAGATCATCCCGCGCGACCATAACCTGACCGATAATCTCGGCTGCGGTCAGATTGCGCACCAGTTTCTGCGTGCCCGTGTGACAGAACGAACAGGTCAACGTGCACCCGACCTGAGAACTCACGCACAATGTCCCGCGCCCTTCTTCAGGGATGTACACCACCTCGACCTCGTGACCGCCAGCAATGCGCACCAGATATTTGCGTGTGCCGTCTTCTGACACCTGCTTGGTCACAACCTCAGGCACGGCAATCACGAATTTCTCAGCCAGTTCCGCGCGAAATGTCTTGGACAGGTTGGTCATATCCGCAAAATCACGCGTGCCCCATTGATAAATCCACTGCCAAATCTGGCCGACCCGCATCTTGGCCTGCTTTTCCGGCGTGCCATGGGCGATCAAGACATCCCGCATCGCGTCACGCGTCAAACCGACAAGGTTGATCGGCCCCTCCGGCAATTTGCGCGGAATGGTCATGACATCTTGAGTGATCGGCGCGGTCGCAGACATTGGGATTCTCCGGGATGTGGGTGTTTCAGCGGTCTATATAGGCATTCGCGCCCAGATCTAAATGAAAAAAGCCCCGCCACTGGCGAGGCCCTCTAAGATATCGCCCAAAGCCTAGCCGCCGCAGCGCTTTGCCGCGTCTTCAACAGCTGCGGTAAAGCCCAGCAATGAAAATGTGTCTTTGGTCTGTGTGCCGCGACCGGAACGGGCCGTCATGATGGCGCTCGCCCCCCGCTTCATCGCAGTGATGATCTTGTTGTCATCCTCGGGGGTTGCAGGCCACGCCCATTCACCTTCGGTGAACAATTCAAACGTGGTGCCGCTGATATCCATGTTTACGGTCGATCCAGATGCAAAGGGATAACCGCCTGTGAATGCAACCTGACCCTTGGCCCCCGCACTGGGGCGGTAAAAAACCATCAGCAATGTCTGGCCACGGTTCACAGCAACAACGCGCCCGTCCCGCGAATTCACCATTTCCTTGGGCGTTGAAACACCCCAGCATTCGGTCGGATTGTCTTCGACGAAAACGCTCCAATCGGTTTCCGCAGCAACACGATTAGTGCTTTGCGATTGCGCCATCGCGCCACCCGCAGCGAACCCCGCAAGGGCTGCGGCCAAACCAATTGTTCTTAACTTCATCATCTACCTAGGCCTCCAGCCGCCATTATCCTCAACATTTCCATCAACTCCACCGGCAGCCTTTCGGGAGGCGCTCTTTAAAGGAACTGTATTTCTCTCGACAACAAGCATATTAACGCCAAACAGGCGACCTGCGAAACCCTGATTGGCAGGAATTCGCCCAACAAAAGGATGAAAGATGACACAACCGGCCCCCTTTGCAGAAATCTGGCGCGGCACCTTCCTTGAAAGCGTGCATTCGGGCCATGCGGTTGTGTGCGATGAAAAGGGCCAGATCGTCCACGCCTGGGGAAATCCCGAGGCCGTCATCCTCCCGCGGTCATCCGCCAAAATGATACAGGCTCTGCCTCTGGTGCGCTCTGGCGCTGCGGATGCGATGGGCCTGGGGCCCCAACATCTTGCGCTTGCTTGCGCCTCACATCAGGCCGCCAGCCTTCACACGGGGATCATCGGGAAATGGCTTGATACCATGGGCCTTGGCGACAGCGATTTTCGTTGCGGCTCCGCCGTTCCAGGCGACATGGATGCACGCGACGCCCTGATCCGCGCCGATGAAAAGCCCTGCCAAATTCATCATGAATGCTCGGGCAAACATGCAGGCTTCCTGACGTTGAACAAACATCTCGGCGGCGATGCGGATTATGAAAAACCCGACCACCCCGTACAAAAGGCCTGCCTCGAGGCATTCGAAGGTGTCACAGACCTGACCTCCTTCGGATACGGGATCGACGGTTGCTCCGTGCCGAATTTCGCGACCACATTGCACGGCATGGCCCGCGCGATGGCGCATTTCGCAGCAGCCCCCGATGGCTCGGCCGAGGCAAGACTGCATCAGGCGATGCGCTTGCACCCCGAACTCGTCGCCGGTGAAACCCGCGCTTGCACAGATCTCATGCGGGCGATGAACGGCAAAGTGGCAATAAAAACAGGCGCAGAAGGGTTCTTCATCGCGATCCTGCCCGAACAAAAACTTGGCGTTGCCCTCAAAGCGTCCTGCGGCACTGTGCGGGCCTCGAACTGCGCCATCGCCTCAATTCTGGTGAAACTTGGGGCCCTCGACCCCAACCACCCAGAGGCGCTGAAATACCGCAATGCACCAATCGAAAACCGCCGCGGCATTATTACTGGCAGCATTAAACCCGCCGCAACCTTCGCTTAAAACACGCGGTGCCCCATTTCCAAATGGTTAAGAATCCCGGGGTATGGGGCAGCGCCCCATGCACCTCTCCGCCTAAACGACAAACTCGTTCTTGGCATAGCCCTGCACATACAGCAGCGCCGTCAGGTCACCAAAGTTGACCCGGACATCACATTCCGCGGCCACCACCGGTTTGGCATGCAACGCAACACCCATACCCGCGCGGTGCAACATGCCCAGATCATTGGCACCATCGCCAACAGCCAGCACATCCGCTTCTGCCAGGCCAAGCCGTTTCGTGATGTCGTCCAACGCGTCGACCTTGGCTTGCTTGCCCAGAATTGGCTCAGCAACCTCACCCGTCAGTTTGCCTTCACTGACCAGCAGCGTATTCGCCCGGTTCTCGTCAAACCCCAACGCCTTGGCCACCGATGACGTGAACGCCGTGAAACCGCCCGAAACAAGCGCCGCATAAGCGCCGTTCGCCTTCATCGTCGCCAAAAGGGCCCGCCCGCCCGGCATATAAGTGATCCGCTGCTCCAGAACGCGGCCGATCACGGCTTCTTCCAGACCGGCAAGCAGGCCAACCCGCTCACGCAATGCCCCCTCGAAATCCAGCTCGCCGTTCATGGCACGCGCTGTGATATCCTTGACCCGCGCGCCCACGCCCGCCTCATCTGCCAATTCGTCGATACATTCCTGCTGGATCATCGTGCTGTCCATATCGGCCAACAGCATTTTTTTGCGCCGCCCACTCGCTGGCACAATGATCAAATCAACACCCATACCCTGACATTCGGCCCAGATATCCCAGCGGTTCCCCGGCATTCGCATCATATTGAATGTCGCGGCCTCGTCGGGGGCCAGCCAGATCGCGTCCCCGCCGCCCCAGGCATTGCGCAGGCTATCGACCAACGCAGCCTCCAGCTTTGGTCTTTGAGGAGAGGTTAACAAAGTCACACTATGCATCGTCGAGTTTCCGATCCGCGTCAGAGCTGTCGTAAAAAGCCAATCAAGCGGCGTTCTAGCGATATTTTCCGGCTTGTGCCAGACCGTCCGCACCTCTAGATGCAGCGATGGGACACCCTTCCCCAACGAAGGGCGCTTATCTGAAAGGGTAGCTAAATGGCTATTACAGTACCTACCACGCGACCAACGAATCCGCGTTTTTCCTCCGGCCCCTGCGCCAAACCCCCCGCATATGATCTGACCAAGCTTGCAAGCGCGCCATTGGGCCGCAGCCACCGTGCTGCACCGGGCAAAGCCAAGCTGCTTGCCGCGATCGAGACAACGCGCGAGATTCTCGGCGTGCCTGCGGATTACAAAATCGGCATCGTGCCCGCCTCCGATACCGGCGCTTACGAGATGGCCATGTGGACCATGCTGGGCGAACGCCCCGCTGAAATGGTCGCCTGGGAATCATTCGGCGCTGGCTGGGTCACTGATGCCGTCAAACAGCTGAAAATCGAACATGCCGTCCACACTGCCGACTACGGCCAGATCGTGGATATGGCGTCGCTCAACTATGACAACGACGTATGCTTTACCTGGAACGGCACCACATCCGGTGTGCGCGTTCCGACCGGTGATGTGATCCCCGCCGATCGCAAGGGCCTGACCCTGTGCGACGCGACCTCTGCCGCCTTCGCGATGGACCTGCCCTGGGACAAGCTGGATGTGACCACCTTCAGCTGGCAAAAAGTGCTCGGCGGCGAAGCGGCGCATGGCATGCTGATCCTCAGCCCGCGCGCGGTTGAACGGCTCGAAAACTACACGCCTGCATGGCCCCTGCCCAAGATTTTCCGCCTCACCAAAGGTGGCAAGCTGATCGACGGCATTTTCAAGGGTGAAACCATCAACACGCCTTCCATGCTGTGTGTCGAAGATTACTTGCTGGCGCTGGACTGGGCGAAATCTGTTGGCGGCCTGCAAGGCCTTATCGGTCGCGCCGATGCCAACACCGCCGCGATTGCCGAGTTTGTGCAAGACCACGACTGGATCGATTTCCTTGCCACCGATCCCGCGACACGGTCCAACACATCTGTCTGCCTCAAGTTCACAGATGACCGTATCGCTGATGGCGCTGCCTTCGCCAAAGCCGTTGCAAAACGCCTGGCCGACGAAGATGTAGCACTGGACGTTGGTGCCTACCGCGATGCCCCTCCGGGCCTGCGCATCTGGTGCGGCGGCACGGTTGAAACCTCGGATATCGAGGCAATGCTGCCGTGGCTTGCTTGGGCGTTTGAGTCCGAAATCAACGCATAATTCCGGGTTCCCCGCCCTGCGCCGCGCGTAGGGTGGGTGCCAACCCACACCCCCCTTCTATTTAAAAAAGGAGCGCCAAACATGGCCCCCAAAGTTCTCATTTCCGACAGCCTGTCCGAAGCCGCCGTTCAAATCTTCAAAGACCGTGGCATCGAGGTCGATTTCCAGCCTGATCTGGGCAAGGACAAAGAAAAACTGGCCGCCATCATCGGCGACTACGATGGCCTTGCCATCCGCTCGGCGACCAAAGTGACCGAAGCGATCCTTGCAAATGCGAAGAACCTCAAGGTTATCGCCCGCGCCGGTATCGGTACAGACAACATCGACAAAGACGCCGCATCGAAAAAAGGTGTGATCGTCATGAACACGCCTTTCGGCAACATGATCACCACCGCCGAACACGCCATCGCGATGATGTTCGCCGTGGCCCGTCAAATCCCCGAAGCCTCTGCATCGACCCACGCCGGTAAATGGGAAAAGTCCAAGTTCATGGGCGTCGAGCTGACAGGCAAAACCCTTGGCGTCATTGGTGCGGGCAACATCGGTGGCATCGTGTGCGACCGTGCGCGCGGGCTGAAGATGAAAGTCGTCGCCTATGATCCCTTCCTTGGCGAAGAAAAAGCCAAGAAAATGGGCGTCGAAAAGGTCGAGCTTGACGAATTGCTGGCCCGCGCTGATTTCATCACGCTGCACGTCCCCTATACCGATCAAACCGCCAACATCCTGTCCAAGGAAGCCCTGGCCAAGACCAAAAAAGGCGTGCGCATCATCAACTGTGCCCGCGGTGGTCTGGTAGACGAAGAAGCCCTGGCCGAAGCGTTGAAATCCGGCCATGTCGCTGGTGCTGCCTTTGACGTGTTCAAAGTAGAACCCGCAACCGAAAACGTTTTGTTCGGTCTGCCAAACGTGGTCTGCACCCCACACCTTGGTGCCGCCACGACCGAAGCTCAGGAAAACGTGGCCCTGCAAGTCGCCGAACAGATGTCCGATTACCTACTGACAGGCGCTGTTTCCAACGCCTTGAACATGCCATCGGTTACAGCTGAAGAAGCCAAAGTCATGGGCCCATGGATCACTTTGTCCGGCCACCTTGGCGCGTTTATCGGCCAGATGACGGACGAGCCGATCAAGGCGATCAACATCCTGTACGACGGTCAGGTATCTGAAATGAACCTGAACGCGCTGAACTGCGCGGTTGTTGCAGGCATCATGAAACGCGCGAACCCCGATGTGAACATGGTCAGCGCACCTGTGGTTGCCCGTGAAAAAGGCATCCAGATCAGCACCACAAACCAGGACAAATCCGGCGTGTTCGACGGCTATGTCAAGGTGACGGTCGTGACCGAAAAGCGCGAACGCTCCATCGCGGGCACCGTGTTCTCGGACGGGAAGCCACGTTTCATCCAGATCAAAGGCATCAACATCGACGCCGAAATCGGCGCGCACATGCTGTACACCACCAACGAAGATGTCCCCGGCATCATCGGCACATTGGGCCAGACCCTGGGTGCCAACGGTGTGAACATCGCGAACTTTACCTTGGGCCGCTCGGCTGCCAAAGGCGAGGCGATTGCGCTGCTCTACATCGATGACGCTGTATCTCCAGCCGTGATCAAGCAATTGCAAGACACAGGCCTGTTCACCCAGGTCAAAGAGCTTGAGTTCGACGTTTCCTAAACGCCTCCAGCATGATTTCTCCAAAGCGCCCCCTTCAAGGGGCGCTTTTTTCGTTCGGCCCGACAGCCTCCAAACCGCAGCCGTCAAATCAGACAGCACCAACGCCAGCCCGGCTTCCCCTTTTCCCGCAGATCAGGCATCATAAGACCAAGCAACAAGGAAATATGTTCATGTCCACGCCCATCTATGCCGTCGGTGATATTCACGGCCAACTCGACGACCTGCACCGCGTGCTGGAGTTGATCGAAGCAGACGGTGGCAAAGACGCCGAAATCGTGTTTCTGGGGGATTACGTCGATCGCGGCCCCGACAGCAAAGGCGTCGTTGATCTGCTGATGACAGGGATCACCCAAGGCCGTAACTGGACCGCCATCCGCGGCAATCATGACCGGTATTTCACCCGTTTTCTGGACGACCAAACCGTCTTCGATCCAGCCACCCGCGCAGATCTGTTCTGGATGAACCCACGCTTGGGCGGGGATAAAACCCTGATTTCATATGGCGTTGTCGGCGAAGATTACGCGCCCGTCGACCCAATCCATCAAGCAGCGCTACAGGCGGTGCCGCAATCACACCGCGATTTTCTGGATAACCTGCCGAATATTCACATCACCGATCACCTGATTTTCGCCCACGCAGGCCTGCGCTACGGCATTCCGATCCAGGATCAAGTCGAAGACGATCTGATCTGGATCCGCGGCGACTGGCTGACCGAATATCACGATTTCGGCCGCCCCGTCGTGCACGGGCATACCGCCGTCGACTATCCCGAACACCACGGATACCGCATCAACCTTGACGCTGGCGCGGGCTATTTCAAGCCGCTCCAAGCGGCAGTTTTCGAAGGTCAGGACGTCCATGTGATATCCGAAAAAGGCAGGGTGCCGCTCCGCCCCGCAAGCTAATTCCAAATGGACTTAATCCCGGGGGAGTCGCGGCATCGCCGGGACGGGGGCTGGCCCCCTAAACCCCGGTCCAGTCCAGAACCACCTTGCCGGACAAGCCCGATTTCATCGCTGCAAACCCGGCCTCGAACTCATCCGCACCAAAGCGGTGGGTGATGATCTTGGAAACATCCAACCCGTTTTCGAGCATGGCAATCATCTTGTACCATGTCTCGAAAATCTCGCGGCCATAGACGCCTTTAATGGTGATCGCCTTGAACACGATCCGGCTCCAATCCACCGGCGACTTGCCGGGGGGAATCCCCAGCATGGCAATGCGGCCCCCCATGGTCATCGCTTCGACCATTTGGTCCAGCGCCATCTGGTTGCCTGACATTTCCATGCCGACGTCAAAGCCCTGCTTCATCTTCAGCTTTGCGATCACATCATTCAGATCTTCTTTGGCGACGTTGACTGGCGTCACATCCGCAACCTGCGCTGCCAGTTCCAGACGCGCAGGATTAACATCCGTGATCGCAACATGGCGCGCACCGACATGCCGCGCGACCGCTGCGGCCATGATACCGATCGGCCCTGCACCGGTAATCAACACGTCCTCGCCCACCAGATCAAAACTAAGCGCTGTGTGAACAGCATTGCCAAGCGGATCAAGGATCGCCCCGATGTCATCGGAAATCTCGTCCGGCAGCGGCACCACATTGAACGCGGGCAGACGCAGGTATTGCGCAAAGGCACCCTGTTCGTTCACGCCAATGCCCCGCGTTGCCGGATCAAGATGAAACTTCCCCGACCGTGACTGGCGGGATGTCTTGCCAATCAAATGCCCCTCGCCGGAACATCTTTGCCCAATGGTCAGATCAGTGACATTGCGCCCCAACTCCACAATCTCTCCGGCGAATTCATGGCCTGTGATCAACGGCACAGGCACGGTTTTCTGCGCCCATTCATCCCAGTTCCAAATGTGAATGTCGGTGCCACAAATACCGGTCTTGTTGACCTTGATCAGCACATCATCCGGCCCGATTTCGGGAACCGGTGCGCGGGTCATCCACAAACCTTCGCGCGGCTCCGATTTACACAGCGCTTTCATCTGGTTGCTCATGACAAAACCCCGCAGGCCTTGCCCGCGACCTCGAAGGCGACAAGCGCGCGGTCCAGTTCATCCTTCGTCAACGCAGCGTTCATCTGCGTTCTGATCCGCGCCTGACCCCGCGGGACAACCGGAAAGAAGAACCCGCTGACATAGACGCCTTCCTCGAACAGTTTGGTCGCCATATCCTGCGCCAATTGGGCCTCGCCCAACATCACCGGGATGATGGGATGTTCACCAGGCAACAGATCAAAGCCCAGATCGGTCAACCCCTTGCGCCAATAGGCAGCGTTCTCAAACAATCTCGCGCGCAGATCATCGCCCTTCTCGACCAGCTCAAGCGCCTTGATACCTGCCATCACGATAGACGGCGGCAGGGAGTTCGAAAACAGATAGGGGCGCGCGCGCTGGCGCAGCAGATCAATCACAGGCTGCGGCCCCGCGATATAGCCACCGATCGCACCGCCAAGCGCCTTGCCCAGCGTCCCCGTCAGAATATCCACATCCACACCGAAATGTGCCGGCGTCCCTGCCCCTTTCAGCCCCATAAAGCCGGTGGAATGGCAGTCGTCGACCATAACGAGGGCTTCGTATTTTTCTGCGAGGCGGGTAATGTCCGGCAGATTAGCCAGATAGCCGTCCATGCTGAACACGCCATCCGTCGCAATCATGATGAACCGCGCCCCTTCTTCACGGGCAAGCTTTAGCTGTCCCTCAAGGTCGTTCATGTCGGAATTGGCATAGCGATAGCGCTTGGCCTTGCACAGGCGGATGCCGTCAATGATCGACGCGTGGTTCAAACTATCCGAGACGATTGCGTCTTCGGGCCCGAAAAGCGGTTCGAACAAGCCGCCATTGGCATCGAAACACGCCGCGAACAGGATCGAATCATCCTTGCCCAGAAACTTGGCCAGCTTCTGTTCAAGTTCGCGGTGGATATCCTGGGTGCCACAGATGAACCGGACCGACGCCATGCCGAACCCTCGGGGGCCCATGGCATCCTGGGCTGCTTTGATCAGGTCGGGGTGATCGGCCAACCCTAGGTAATTATTGGCACAAAGGTTGATGACATGCCGCCCGGCGACATCAATAATGCCCGACTGGGGCGAGGTGATCATGCGCTCGCGCTTCATCATGCCTTCCGCCTCGATTTGCGCAAGTGTGGCTGTGACGTGGTCGAGATAAGTCTGGGTCATGATGAAGCTCCTTTTCAGAACTTCTATCATAGCGGATTATTTTCCGGAACAGGGGAAATCCTATATGACGGATTTATTCCTGTATTTTGGAATCAAGCATTCTGAACGACCAGAAATGCCCGAACGGCCCCGCCTATTGCCGTAATCGCATGGGGAACGTCGGCAGGATACCGCGCCGTGTCGCCAGTGTTGATCGTGCTTTCGGCGTCGCCGCTTTGCAGGCCTGCTGTGCCCTGGATAACTGTCAGATGTTCGCGGGCACCGCGGGTATGGGGCTGGCTGTCCAGTTTCCCGCCCGCATCGATCAAAAGTTCGTAAACTTCGTGCTTACCGGCCTCTTCGGGCGGAGAAAGGATGCGGATGTGGCATCCCGTTCCCAGATTATGGATCGTGGGCACTTCGGCGGCGCGCAAGATTTCGATCTGGGCCGGAGTTTGAGTGCTGTCCAGAAGTCCCGCAAAATCGACCTGCAAGGCCCGTGTCAGGTTCCACAATGTTGCGATTGTCGGGCTGCTTTCGCCACGCTCAATCTGGCTGACCATCGACCGGGACACGCCCGAAAGCTTGGCCACGGCATCAAGGCTGAGGCCTTGTGCAGTACGGGCCGATTTGAGGCGCGAGGGCAATTGGGTAAGAATAGCGTCAGGGTTATCCGTCATAGTGGATAACTGCACGTCGGGCATCCCCCCTGTCAATGGCTGTGTTTTTTGCAAAGCGCCGGGGGTTTTGCACCCCCGGACCCCCGCAGGATATTTCCGAGCCAGAGAAGCCGGTTAAGAGAACCGGTCGGCAAAGGCCGCAAGAGCCATCGCGCCGAGAGCGCCCAGAAGTGCGGCAAGGGCGATCCAGCGTTTGAAGCCTTTTCGCGGCGGTTCGGCTTCTTGTTGTTGCCGGATAAGCGCTGCTTCGACCAAGGCGGGCAAGCGCGGGCCGAAACGGGCCAGAACGCGGGCGGTATTGGTAAGGTCGCGCACGACGGCTTTGGGACCGATGGATTTGGAAATATAATCGGTCACAATCGGGCTCGAGACTTGCCAGATGTTGATATGCGGGTTGAGAGAGCGCGCCACGCCTTCGACCACCACCATTGTACGTTGTAGCAAGATCAGTTCGGTGCGGGTTTCCATGCCGAAGCGTTCTGTTACCTCGAACAGATAGGTGAGCAGTCGGGCCATTGAGATACGTGTGGCATCCATGCCGAAGATCGGCTCTCCGACAGCGCGCAGGGCACGGGCAAATTCATCGACATCTTTGTCGGCTGGCACATAGCCTGCTTCGAAATGCACCTCGGCCACGCGTTTGTAGTCTTTGCGGATGAACCCGAACAGGATTTCCGCGTAGACGCGGCGGGTGTATTCGTCGATGTGGCCCATGATGCCGAAGTCATAGGCGATAATGTTGCCGTTCGGTGCTACCTTGAGGTTGCCCTGATGCATATCCGCATGGAAATAACCGTCGCGCAGCGCGTGGTTCAGGAACAGTTGCAACACACGGTCCCCGATGGCGACGCGGTCGTGACCTGCGCCATCAATCGCAGCGTTGTCGCCCATCGGTACACCGTCAGCCCATTCCAGGGTCATCACACGGCGCGCAGAAAATTCCCATTTGATCGCGGGCAGTTGGAAGCCTTCGTCATTCTTGGTGTTGGCGGCAAACTCGGACGCGGCAGAGGATTCAAGCCGCAGGTCCAGTTCTCCGCGCACGACGCCATCGAAATGCTCAATCACCTCGGTCGGGCGCAGGCGACGTGACCCGGGGGAAAACAGTTCAACCATGCGCGCGGCAAGATAGAAGGCGTCGACATCCTTGCGGAATGCTTTCTCGATGCCGGGGCGCAGGACCTTGACGGCCACATCTTCGCCGGTTTCGGCGATGGTGGCACGGTGTACCTGCGCGATCGAGGCCGCAGCCACGGGTTCGCTGAAAGTGGAAAAGATCGCATCGACCGGCAGGCCGAGTTCTTTTTCGACTTCGGCTTTGGCCTGCTCGATTGAAAATGGTGGCAGTTTGTCTTGGAGCACGCGCAATTGAACGGCCAGTTCATCGCCCACCACATCGGGGCGGGTCGACAGAACCTGACCGAATTTGATGTAGGCCGGGCCAAGGGCGGTTAATGCGCGGGTCGCGGGCGGCATTGACGGATCACCCGCATAGCCCAGAAATTTGAACGGTTTACCAAGCGCCTTGGCCACGAAGCGCAGCGCCGGGGTCGCGTCGAATGCATCCAGCACGACATTCATGGCACCTGTACGTTCAAGAGTGGCACCGGTGCGGACAAGCCGCCAGATATTATGTGGTCCGCGCATTTTAGATTTTCCAGCCTGAATGAAGTGCCGCGACGCCCATCGTCAGGTTGCGGTATTTAGCCTGCTCGAAACCGGCGGCCTTGACCATGCCAAGGAACGTTTCCTGATCGGGGAAATTTCGAATAGATTCAACAAGGTACTGATAGCTGTCACGGTCGTTCGCGATCAGTTTTCCCATCCGGGGAATCACGTTGAAGCTGTAGAGATCATAGGCTTTTTGCATCATCGGGTTCGGCAGCTGGCTGAATTCCAGCACCATCAGACGGCCACCGGGGCGCAGCACACGGTAGGCTTCGTTCAGGGCCTCTTGGGGGCGGGTGACGTTGCGGATGCCAAAGCTGATTGTGTAGACGTCGAATGTGTTATCCTCGAACGGCAGCGCCATTGCGTCGCCCACGACCCAATCAAGGCTGTCGACCATCGCCGCCGCTTCGGCACGTTTGCGCCCCTCGACCAGCATGGGTTCGGTCAGATCCAGCACTGTGGCATGGCCCGATCCGGCGCGTTCAAGAAACTTGAACGACACATCACCGGTGCCGCCGGCCACATCCAGCAGCTTTTGACCAGCGCGCGGGGCCAGCCAATCCATCATCGCTTCTTTCCAGATGCGGTGGATGCCGACGCTCATGACATCGTTCATGATGTCGTATTTACTGGCGACAGAGTTAAAGACACCCTGCACGCGCCCGGCTTTGTCGCCTTCGGCCACGGTTTCAAATCCGAAGTGGGTGGTTTTGTCGCTATCGTTTGTCATGGGGTCTTGTGGTCCTTTGATCTGCACCTTTGTTATAGGGCGTAGGGGGGCGGGTACAATGCGCCCCTTTTGTCACAGGGGAAACAACATGCCTGAACTGCCAGAAGTCGAAACAGTGCGCCGCGGCCTATCCCCCGTGATGGAGGGACAGGTCATTGCGCGCGCCGATGTGAACCGGCCCGATCTGCGCTGGCCCTTTCCACCAGACATGGCTGCACGGCTGACAGGTCAAAAGGTGGAACGGCTGCGCAGGCGGTCGAAATACATTCTGGCTGATCTGTCATCGGGGGAATCATTGCTGATTCATCTGGGCATGTCGGGGCGGATGCTGATTTCGGGTGATCCGTTGGGGCAATTCGTGCATGACCATCCGTCACCTGAAAAGCACGATCATGTGGTGTTCCACATGGCGAACGGGGCGCGGGTCACCTTTAACGATCCGCGCCGTTTTGGCGCGATGGACCTGCTGAATACGCAAACCGCAGGCGTCCATAAATTGCTGTCCTCGATCGGGCCAGAACCCTTGGGCAATGATTTTCACGAGGCGCATCTGGTGGCGGCCCTAAAGGGGCGCAACATGCCGATCAAATCCGCGCTTTTGGATCAACGCATCGTGGCGGGCCTTGGAAATATCTATGTATGTGAAACGCTTTACCGGGCGCGCATTCATCCCGCACGCAAGGCCGGGCGCATTTCGGCGGCGCGAGTCGCAGGGCTGGTGCCGATCATCCGGCAAGTGTTGGACGAGGCAATCACCGCAGGCGGATCAACCTTGCGCGACTTCAAACAAGCGGATGGCGAATTGGGTTATTTCCAGCACAGCTTTGACGTCTATGGCCGCGAGGGGGAACCTTGCCGCACAGAAGGATGCAGCGAAGATATCGGTCGAAACGTTCAGTCGGGAAGATCATCGTTCTACTGTGCGCAATGCCAAAGATAACTTGAAACGCCACGCGCCCGTGATATTCACATGTTTCAAAGTGTAACAAGCGAGAGCATTCTTGATGGCGTATGAAACAATCACGGTCGATGTAGATAATCACGTAGCACTGGTTACGTTGAACCGACCGGATGCATTGAATGCCCTGAATGACGAGCTGATGAAAGAGCTCGCCGATGCGATGAAAGCAGCGCAGGACAATGAAAAAGTCCGCTGTATCGTCATCACAGGATCTGAAAAAGCGTTCGCAGCAGGCGCCGATATTGCCATGATGCGCGACAAAAGCTTTGTTGATGTGTTCGCGGGCGATCTTTTCACCCCGGAAACAGACCAGATCATGCGTGTTCGCAAACCGATTATCGCCGCAGTGTCGGGCTATGCGCTTGGCGGTGGCTGCGAATTGGCGATGATGTGTGACTTTATCATCTGTTCCGAAACCGCGAAATTCGGCCAGCCCGAGATTAACCTGGGCGTTGTTGCCGGTATCGGCGGCACCCAGCGTCTGACCCGTGCGATTGGTAAATCCAAAGCGATGGATATGAACCTGACCGGCCGTTTCATGGACGCCGCCGAAGCAGAGCGCGCAGGTCTGGTATCGCGCGTTGTGCCCGTCAAAAAGCTGATGGAAGAAGCCCTGGCCGCCGCTGGCAAGATCGCCGAGAAATCCATGATCACCACGATGGTTGTCAAAGAAGCGGTGAACCGCGCCTTTGAAGTACCGCTTCGCGAAGGTCTGTTGTTTGAACGCCGCGTCTTCCATTCGCTGTTTGCGACCGAAGATCAGAAGGAAGGCATGTCTGCTTTCCTCGAAAAACGCGAAGCACAGTTCCGCGACAAGTAAAAACGCCTTTGCGGGTTTGCAAAGCGCATCGGGTTGGACTATAGGCAACCCCAATACATGCGCGTGCAGCCCGCTCAGGCTAGAATCACCTTATCGGATATTGGCTCCGGTCTTTGGGTTTGTGTCGCGTATTCGCAATTTGAACAGACCCAAGATGAAGGATGATCCTCATGGCAAATACACCACAGGCAAAAAAACGCGCCCGTCAAAACGAAGCACGTTTCCAGATCAACAAAGCACGTCGTTCGCGCATCCGCACGTTCCTGCGCAAAGTTGAAGAAGCCATCGAATCTGGCGACAAGGAAGCTTCGGTTGCGGCGCTTCGCGCTGCACAGCCAGAACTGATGCGTGGCGTTACAAAAGGTGTGTTCCATAAAAACACCGCTTCCCGGAAGATGTCGCGCCTTGCATCGCGCGTAAAAGCACTGGGCTGAATCGGGAACGTTTCACCTAAGCTGTTGAAAGAATAAGGCATCGCTTGGCGGTGCCTTTTTTATTTTCCGGGAAACACTTTTTACGAGATTAGATTCTTTTCCACCAATCCCTGAGTCAAGTTTGAAGATGTGTTGAAACGGCGCCTTTTACATTGCTAGAAGTGTTGAGCGCGATTCACTTCGCTTGGGGGGATGGGCCCGAACGGACCTTTGCATTTGCTAGAATGCTCTGATCCAGACGGGGATATTTTGGACACCTTGCTAGGGGTTTCCAATCATTCTGCAGATGTAGCTAACGGCACATTTGCCCTGTCTTTGATACTTCGAACGGTGCGTTCGACAGCAATGCTAGGCTTATTCTGCCTCAAGCATCCATGTCGGAATGAACCTTATAAAATATGTCCGAGGGACGTTTGACCGGTTTTCTGATGGGACCGGAACAATGGTCTTATGCCTTCTGACAAGAGTAACATTTGTATTCAACCGAAACGGGTTGAAGCAGACGATGGGGACAGTTGGTTAAATGATGCAGGCGCAGTGGGCAAATATCAGAAACCGTTTATTGAAAACGGTCGGGCAGAATAACTTTACCACATGGATCGACCCGCTTTCGCTGGGGGCCACCGAAGACGGCGTCAGCACGCTGTTCGTTCCGACGAATTTCTTCGGCAATTACGTCAGCCAGAATTTTGCTGATCTGATCTTGCACGAGATGCAGAACGAGAATGATGGAATCACGCGCCTGAAATTCACCGTTGGCGGCGCTGAAAGGCCCGCAGCACTCGAAGCCGCCAAAATCCCTGCCAGACCTGCACCCGTTCAAGCTGCTAACAGCAATCCGTTGAACACTGCCCCTTTGGATGCGCGTTTCAGCTTTGACAATTTCGTGGTCGGTAAGCCGAACGAATTGGCCCATGCCGCTGCCCGCCGTGTGGCCGAAGGTGGCCCCGTCACATTCAACCCGTTGTTCCTGTATGGTGGCGTTGGCCTTGGTAAAACCCACCTGATGCACGCGATCGCCCAAGAGCTGCACATCCGCAAGCCAGAGCTGAACGTGCTGTATCTGTCGGCAGAACAGTTCATGTACCGTTTCGTTCAGGCCCTGCGGGACCGCAAAATGATGGATTTCAAGGAAATCTTCCGGTCTGTTGATGTGCTGATGGTTGATGATGTCCAGTTCATTGCGGGCAAGGACAGCACTCAGGAAGAGTTCTTTCACACCTTCAACGCGCTGGTCGATCAAAACAAACAGATCATCATTTCCGCCGACCGCGCCCCCGGCGAGATCAAGGATCTCGAGGACCGCGTGAAATCACGCCTGCAATGTGGTTTGGTCGTTGACCTGCACCCGACCGACTATGAATTGCGTTTGGGCATCCTGCAAAGCAAGGTTGAAACCCAGCAGAAAAACTATCCGGGTCTGGAAGTCGAAGCTGGCGTTCTCGAATTTCTGGCGCACCGGATCACGACAAACGTGCGCGTACTAGAAGGGGCGTTGACCCGTCTGTTCGCATTTGCGTCGCTTGTGGGTCGTGAAATCAACATGGACCTGACCCAGGATTGTCTGGCCGATGTCCTGCGTGCCTCGGAGCGCAAGATCAGCATCGAAGAGATCCAGCGCAAGGTATCCGAACATTATAACATCCGTCTCAGTGACATGGTTGGCCCAAAGCGCCTGCGCAGCTATGCGCGCCCCCGTCAGGTGGCGATGTATCTGTCCAAAAAACTGACCAGCCGTTCCCTGCCTGAAATCGGTCGCCGTTTTGGCGGACGTGATCACACAACCGTCATGCACGGCGTGAAACGCATCGAAGAGCTCAAGCAAAGTGATGGCCAGATTGCCGAAGATCTGGAATTGCTGCGCCGCGCGTTGGAAGCATAATACCCATATCTATGACAGAACAGGTGCGAAGGCCTTGACGGGCCTTCGTTTCGCGCTGAAAAGTCAATAAAACTCTTGTGAATACACCGGTATCGGGTAGTTTGCCCTCCCGGACTGCCGGAATGGAGATGGATATGAAATTCAGCATCGAACGCGCCGCTCTGCTTAAAGCAGTGTCACAGGCTCAATCAGTCGTCGAGCGCCGGAATACCATTCCGATCCTTGCCAACGTGCTGATCGAAGCGGAAGGCAGCGATGCCTCGTTCCGCGCCACCGATCTGGACATCGAAGTCGTGGACAAGGCCCCCGCTCAGGTAGAGCGCGCAGGTGCTACCACCGTTTCCGCCACAACATTGCACGAAATCGTTCGCAAACTGCCCGATGGCGCGCTGATTACGCTGACATCCGACAGCGCCGCTGGCCGACTGACAGTCGAAGCGGGCCGCTCCAACTTCTCGCTGGCGACATTGCCGCGCGAAGATTTCCCCGTCATGGCGACGTCTGAATATCAATCGAACTTCAAGGCCCCCGCACCCGTGCTGCGCCGCCTGTTCGATAAGTCGAAATTCGCGATCTCGACCGAAGAAACACGGTACTATCTGAACGGTGTTTACATGCATATTTCGGAAAGCGACGGCAGCAAGGTTTTGCGCTGTGTTGCCACCGATGGCCACCGCCTGGCCCGCATTGATGCACCGATGCCCGATGGTGCGGCTGACATGCCAGGCGTGATTGTGCCGCGCAAGACCGTTGGCGAATTGCGCAAGCTGCTGGATGATGACGAGATGGAGATCGCCGTGTCGGTCTCCGAAACCAAGATCCGGTTTGCAACACCCGATATTACCCTGACCTCGAAAGTAATCGACGGCACCTTCCCAGATTACACCCGCGTGATTCCCCAAGGAAACACCCGCAGAATGGAAGTCGACGCCAGCGATTTTGCTCGCGCCGTTGACCGTGTGGCGACCGTCAGCTCTGAACGGTCCCGTGCCGTTAAACTGCAACTGGACGAAGACCGCTTGATTCTTTCCGTGAATGCGCCCGACAGCGGTGCAGCCGAGGAAGAACTGGTTGTGGCCTATGCGGATGAACGTCTGGAAATCGGTTTTAACGCAAAATACCTGCTTGAGATCGCAAGCCAGGTAGACCGCGAAAACGCTGTGTTCCTGTTCAACTCATCCGGTGATCCGACATTGATGCGGGAAGGCAATGACATGTCTGCCGTCTATGTCGTAATGCCAATGCGTGTGTAACGCGCCGGAATTTTTCAAAAATTCCGGCCCGTTTTCTTTGAAAGAAAACGGCGCTGAACGATGACACAGCTTTTTATCTCTAATCTGACGCTGTCGCATTTCAGGTCACACAAGCGGGCTGTGATCGAAACTGATGCGCGCTCCGTTGCGATACACGGCCCCAATGGTGCGGGGAAAACCAACATCCTCGAGGCTGTCTCGCTCCTTTCGCCCGGCCGTGGCCTGCGTCGTGCCAGCGCCATGGACATGACGCGCCGGCCCGAGGCGCTTGGCTGGAAGCTGACCGCAATCGTGCATTCGCTCGGTCAGGTGCACGAAATCGAAACCTGGTCCGAAAACGGTGCCGCACGGCAAGTCCGCATCGACGGCAAGGCGACCCCTCAGACCGGGCTTGGGCGTATCGCGCGCGTGCTCTGGCTCATTCCGTCAATGGACCGTTTGTGGATCGAAGGAGCCGATGGCCGCCGACGTTTCCTTGACCGGATGACGCTCAGCTTTCTGCCCGATCACGCGGAACAGTCCCTCGCCTATGAAAAAGCGATGCGCGAACGCAATCGCTTGCTCAAGGACATGGTCCGCGAGCCGTCTTGGTACATTGCCCTAGAACAGCAACTGGCCGAAGCCGGGGCCGCCATCCACGCCAACCGGCTGGCAGCACTTGAGGCCATTACCGAAGCACAGGATCAGGCCGAGACAGCATTTCCGACAGCCACCCTAAAGCTTGTGTGCGACATGCCCGCATCTGCGCAGGATTTACGCGCAGCACTTGCCGACAACCGGATGCGCGATCTGGCGGCAGGGCGGACATTGATCGGCCCGCACCGCGCCGATCTCGAAGCGGTCTATGCTGCCAAAGATGTGGCCGCACGGGACTGCTCCACAGGCGAGCAAAAGGCGCTGCTTGTGTCGCTGATCCTTGCCAATGCCCGGGCATTGGCCGCTGATTTCGGGGCACCGCCTTTGCTTTTGCTGGATGAAGTCGCCGCCCATCTGGATGCAAGCCGGCGTGCCGCGCTTTATGATGAAATCACGGCCCTTGGCGCACAGGCGTGGATGACCGGAACGGGGGCAGAATTATTTGACACCCTCAACGCGCGGGCTCAAACCCTCGAGGTCACTGAGACAGACGGCGTTTCGGAAGTAAGGATGCTGCCATGACAATCGCTTTGCCTGACCTGCTGCTGTATTGCGGGGCCTTGGTCATCCTTTTCCTGACGCCCGGCCCGGTCTGGCTTGCCATCATGGCCCGCGCCTTGTCCGGCGGGTTCAAATCCGCCTGGCCGCTTGCCTTGGGTGTTTCCGTCGGCGACATGGTCTGGCCATTGGTTGCCGTGCTGGGCATCAGCTGGATCTTGTCTGTTTTTGACGTTTTCATGCTGGGCATGCGATGGATCGCCTGCGGGGTGTTTCTGGTCATGGGCGCGTTGCTGATTCGGCATGCGGGTGACAAGATTGACCGCGACAGCCGCCTGACCAAACCCGGCGCATGGTCAGGGTTTGCAGCCGGATTGCTGGCGATCTTGGGAAATCCAAAGGCGGTTCTGTTCTATATGGGCGTCTTGCCCGGCTTCTTTGACCTGCGCACAGTCACTTGGCCGGACGTCGTGGCAATCATCCTTGTGTCGGTTGCCATCCCGCTGATTGGCAACCTCGTGATCGCGGCCTTTGTGGGCAAGATGCGCACCCTGATGACCAATCCTGCGACCCTAAAACGGATCAATATCGTGGCCGGAAGCCTGCTTATTCTGGTGGGGCTGTTGATCCCCTTCCTCTGACACAAAATCTTGTGCCAAAGACGTGACAGTAGCGGCGAAAACGCCTATAAAATGGGTAACAAAAGAAGGTTTCCCAAAATGTCCGACAAAGAGCAGATCACTGAGGAATACGGCGCTGATTCTATCAAAGTTCTCAAAGGGTTAGAAGCTGTACGCAAGCGTCCCGGTATGTACATCGGCGACACTGATGATGGGTCTGGTCTGCACCATATGGTCTATGAGGTGGTTGATAACGGTATCGATGAAGCCTTGGCTGGTCACGCCGACGCTGTGAACGTGACAATTCACGAAGACAGCTCCGTTTCGGTCAGCGACAACGGGCGTGGCATTCCCGTGGGGATTCACCAGGAAGAAGGCGTTTCCGCAGCCGAGGTTATCATGACCCAGTTGCACGCTGGCGGTAAATTCGACAGCAATTCTTACAAGGTTTCCGGTGGTCTGCACGGCGTTGGCGTTTCGGTTGTGAACGCCCTGTCCGATTGGCTGGAACTGCGTATCTGGCGCGAAGGCAAGGAACACGTTGCCCGCTTCGAAGGCGGCTTTACCAAAGAACACCTGTCGGTTGTCGGCCCGACAGATCGCACCGGTACCGAAGTCCGTTTCATGGCCTCGACCAATACATTCTCGAACCTCGAATACAGCTTTGAGACGCTGGAAAAGCGCTTGCGCGAACTGGCGTTTCTGAACTCGGGTGTGCGGATCATCCTGACGGACGAACGCCCCGCCGAGCCCCTGCGCAGCGAACTGTTTTATGAAGGTGGTGTTAAGGAGTTCGTTAAATACCTCGACCGCTCCAAGTCGCCCGTCATGCCGGAACCGATCTTCATCACCGGAGAGAAAGACGACATCGGCGTTGAAGTCGCCATGTGGTGGAACGACAGCTATCACGAAAATGTCCTGCCCTTTACCAACAACATCCCGCAGCGCGACGGCGGAACGCATATGGCCGGTTTCCGCGGTGCGTTGACCCGCACGATCAACAACTACGCGCAAGCCTCGGGCATCGCCAAAAAGGAAAAAATCACCTTTACCGGCGATGATGCCCGCGAGGGGCTGACATGTGTTTTGTCTGTCAAAGTGCCCGATCCAAAATTCAGTTCGCAAACCAAAGACAAGCTGGTCAGCTCCGAAGTTCGCCCCGCCGTTGAAGGTCTGGTGAACGAGAAACTGTCAGAGTGGTTCGAAGAGAACCCCCAAGTCGCGAAAATGGTGGTCAGCAAGATCATCGAGGCCGCCCATGCCCGCGAAGCTGCGCGCAAAGCCCGCGATCTGACCCGCCGTAAAACCGCGATGGACGTGAATTTTTTGGCAGGCAAGCTCAAGGATTGCTCCGAGAAAGACCCGTCAAAGACCGAATTGTTCCTGGTGGAGGGTGATTCCGCTGGTGGATCTGCGCAAACCGGACGTGACCGTCAAACCCAGGCGATTCTGCCGCTGAAGGGTAAGATTCTGAACGTCGAACGTGCACGGTTTGACCGGATGCTTGGCTCTCAGGAAATCGGCAACCTTGTTATGGCCCTGGGCACAGGCATTGGCCGCGACGAATTCAACATTGCCAAGCTGCGCTATCATAAGATCGTCATCATGACCGATGCTGACGTCGACGGGGCGCATATCCGGACATTGTTGCTGACGTTCTTCTATCGCCAGATGCCGCAACTTATTGAAAACGGTCATCTTTATATTGCCCAACCGCCCCTTTACAAAGTGTCGCGCGGCAAGTCCGAAGTGTACCTGAAAGACCAGGCCGCGATGGAGGATTACCTGATCCAGCAAGGCATTGACGGCGCGATGCTGCGGCAGGGCAATGGCGAGGAAATCACAGGTCAGGATCTGGCACGCGTTGTCGATCTGGCCCGCCAAATGCGTCGGGTGCTCGAGGCATTTCCAACGCATTATCCCCGCCACATTCTGGAACAAGCCGCGATTGCGGGTGCTTTCGTGCCCGGCGCGGTCGATGCTGACCTGCAAGGTGTGGCCGACAAGGTTGCTGAACGCTTGAACCTGATCGCGCTGGAATGGGAACGCGGCTGGCAAGGCCGCATTACCCAAGATCACGGCGTCCGCCTGGCCCGTATCCTGCGCGGCGTGGAGGAAGTAAGAACCCTCGACGGCAGATTGCTCCGCTCCGGCGAGGCAAAGCGTTCGGGTGGATTTACCCAGCACCTGCAAGACGTCTATAACCTGCCCGCAAAACTGGTCCGAAAAGACCGGTCGCAGATGATCTACGGGCCGATGGATCTGCTTGATGCGATCCTTGCCGAAGGTGAAAAAGGCCTGTCATTGCAGCGCTACAAAGGTTTGGGAGAGATGAACCCCGACCAGCTGTGGGAAACAACGCTCGACCCGGATGCCCGCACCTTGCTGCGGGTCCGCGTCGAGGACATGGCCGAAGCGGATGACCTGTTTACCAAACTGATGGGTGATGTGGTCGAACCGCGTCGAGAGTTCATCCAACAGAACGCTCTGAACGTTGAAAACCTCGACTTTTAAATAGGTGTAGGGATGCGGATAATGCTGCATCCACCCCATAAGTCTGCACTACAAGCGAGTACTATTGCACGATATTCCACTCTTGCATGAAGCTTTAAAAATAAAACAACTTAAAGGTGTGCTTTGACTGTAGGCTTAGTCAAGGTCAGGGTCTTTAGGACCGCTCGTATTCCTCGAAATGAGGGGCGGAAAGCTGACCTCCGCTGCAGCGGCGCTGTGGATTGGATGCATCATGGAAAGCGGACATTGAATCAAAACACGCTTTGGAGAAGCGTAGCTTGCTCCGGGGCTTTGTTGCACAAATCCTCGGATGGGATTCACTGTATGAATCCAGCGTGATAACTGGAAGGCATGAGCAGTTGGACCCCTACCAAATATAAGACCACGAATTGGTCATCCTACAATGACAGCTTGAAGCAACGTGGATCGTTGTCGATCTGGTTTGATCCAGAGATGGTTTGGACGCCGCCGCCAAGCGGCAAGCGCGGTCGGCAGCAACAATTCAGTGACGCCGCCATTCAGACCTGCTTGACGCTGAAAGTCCTGTTTGGCCTGCCGCTTCGACAGACAACTGGGTTCGTCCAGAGCCTGCTGCGACTGGTCGGGCTGGATTGGGCCGCGCCGGATTTCAGCACCTTATGTCGACGTCAGAAAACACTGAACGTGAGCTTGCCGTATCGCGGGTCCAAAGGACCGCTGAACCTGCTCATCGACAGCACCGGTATCAAAGCCGAAGGAGAGGGCGAATGGAATGCCCGTAAGCATGGTGTCTCCAAACGACGCATCTGGCGCAAGATTCATATTGGAATCGATGAGGAAACACTGGAGGTTCGGACGGTTGAGGTCACCAGCAGCAACGTCGGAGACGCTCCCATTCTGCCCGAACTTCTGAACCAAATCCCGCCCGATCAAGACATCGGCAGCGTCACCGCAGATGGGGCGTATGACACGCGTAAATGCCACGAGGCGATTGCCGCCAGAGAGGCCCATGCAGTGATCCCGCCACGCAAGAATGCCAAGCCCTGGAAACCGACGAGCGCCGGAGCTATTGCCCGAAATGACGCGGTCAGTGCGCAGCGATACTTGGGTCGCACTCTGTGGCGACGCTGGAGTGGATACCATCGCCGAAGCCGCGTCGAAACGAAGATGCATTGTATAAAACTACTCGGCCAATCGCTAATGGCCAGGGACTTCGAAAGGCAGGTCGCGGAAATCCAAGTCCGTATCGCCGTCCTCAACCGCTACACCGCTCTTGGCATACCCATCACTGAGCCTGTAAGCTAAGTCCGTCTGGGGGAAGGGGAAAAACGTCCTTCACCCGATTTGTGCAACAAAGCCCTTTACTGGGCCAATCTTGAACATGAAGGTCTCTTCGTGCTGCATGCCCTTATGATCAGGAGAAAGGTAGAGCATGTCCGCGTTCACCTGAATCTCAGGGACGCACTCGCGTAGCTCATCGAGCATCCATTCTAAGGCAATATCGCTCAGCCGCGATTCTGGCTCGAGATAACTTCCTCCGACATCGCTGTGGCAACCTGCAAACCAAACCTGTTTCAACCAAACTGGATCTCGCCCCTCAGTTTTCTTCTCCTCTGCCGGCATTGCCCATTTGACACGCGGAAAATCGCGGCGATGTTCATCAATAGACAGAGCATGGCGCGCAAACTGTACATCGGAATCCAGCCATCTATCGTAGTTTTGGCGGTTCCACATGGCACGATGACCATATTTCCAAATTTCCGGCCAGTCCCGTATTCGAGAGATTCTGAGGGGCCTATTTTCATTGGGGGAGAAATATTTCCATTGGGACCAGCGGAGTCGGCCATACCAATATGAAACTGGGACCAACGGAATTGCAGACCATATCCAAGCATACCAAGGAAGGTCCAGCATCATCATGACAATGGTCGCGGTCAAAAGAACCGCGACAACCACTGCAGTAATGACGCCCACGATAGCACTTCCAAGAGCAGCCACTGTATCAAATACACCGACGAATGTCGGCTGGACATTGCCTTGCACATCTACCTGTGCCCCGGGCACGAAGCTTCGGTATTTTTTTCGAAACCGCCGCCCGAGTTCTTCGCGCCTCTCGTAGTAGGGTTGGAGCCCCCTGGGGAAACCGTTGCCATGGTTATAGACGAAGTTGACCGCGTCGCTTGCAATCTTGCGAAGTCTCGGTCCGTGCAGCGGAACGGCAGATCCGTCCGGCATTTGTGTTGGAACACCACAGAGGTTCATCACATTCGTGACTGCACGCACTGTGTATGCGCCTCTCGAAAAGCCGAAAAGAAGTATTCGGTCGCCAGGCTCGTAATATGAAATGATCTTCTCGTAGCAGTCGATAACATTCTCATCGATCCCTGTGCCCACGGCAGCGGAAAGAGTGTTCCGAATGCGCTTGAGCGTCAGCCCACCCACTTCTCCTGCACCAAGGCCCGGATCGTAATAGCAGACCTGTTCCTCCGGACGGATTGGAGAAGAGGGGCCAGGACGCATTGCCCGATACATTTTATAGATATTAGACAAGCGTTGATCTGGATGCAGGCCGCCAACTTGACCAGTTCCGTCCGAGAATATCAGAATGTTCTTTGCCATATTCTCAGACCCCTTTTTAGAATATTCGTATCAGTATTCAATGCGCTAATTAGATAGCCGATCATTACTGGCCTACAGTTTCGTACGCAAAACTAAAACGTTTATTTTCAGCATCACTTAAACCATCATGATCTATATCGCCTATTAAAAACGGATTAGCGATGGGTCGAGATTGCAAATTCCTTTGCATGGTACTTCGGGCACGGCCCTGAAAAGATCGGCGCGACGCAAGCGGCTGGATATTAATCGAGGACTTGCGACGCCTGCTCGAACGCGTGGGCCGGACGATATCGCGGCAACAAATGGAGAACATCGTGGAGACTGACGACAAACGTCGTTTCACGATCTCTGAAGGATGCACTGCAAATTAGAGCTGCGCAGGGCCATTCCATAGACACCGACCTGGGCCTACAGCCGCTCGAACCCCCTACATGGCTTTGCCACGGTACGGCTCAGGACAATCTTGGTCTTCTGTTCAAAGACGGGCGCAGGCCACTTAGACGCAATCCTGTGCACTTGTCTTCATATCCGATCACTGCCTCAGTTGCTGGCAGCAGAAATGGCAAGCCAGTCGTTCTACGTGTTGCTGCCCAAGAGATGTTTGAAGCAACTGATCAGTTATTCATGATCGACAATGATGTTCGGCTGGCTGGTCACGTTCCGCCGTCAATTCTGGCATTTGGGGGAATCGAGAGCGGAAGTTGATTACATCCAGGTGCGCTTCAAGCTCAAATTTCCAGAATTTTTCCTTTCAATTTTGACTTCTATACACTTCCCAGATTTAAGGGGGTTGGTTCGTTTCATTGCTATCAGAAACAGATTTCACAAAAATATGCGTAGCTAAATACGAAAATTATTGCGCAAACTCCATGAAATATTTCGCGCTACTTTCGGGAATTTTTTCTTTTCAAATCAATGAAAGATGCAAGCCGTTACCTGCGCGTCAACAATAGGTGTATTCGCGCCATAAGTTTTCACAATTTGCGCAAAGGTTTTCGCGCGCTCAAGATTATGGTGTCTTAGATATGGATCAGCGTTAGTTCGCGGGAAACGTAATACGCCAGCCTATTTTGGTGGGTCCGCCTTAGAAGAGAGCGGGCCCCAAGCCGTTGCTTGGTTGTATTGACGGACATTCGCGACATTGGGGCGGGAAGCGCGTCTCGCAATTTGCACCACCTTGTTGGACCATGCGCGATGGCAGTATGCGCCGACGTATCGACACCATGCTTGGCGCTTCCTGCTCGGCTAATGCACCAATTTGCCGGGTGAAGGAGAGGTGACGCCGACATTGGAAATGGGCAGGTTGTAGTACCTTGCCAGTTCGGAAAGACAAAGGGCCGGTTCGGGGAAATGTGCTATGCCACTGGGGTCTCGGGCATATGTCTATCCCACGGTTCTACGCAGCAGTCGCATCCTGCTGGAAAGACCGCACACTGTAGGTTCACCCTCAGCCGGATGTGGCCGTTGCAGCGAATGGCCGGCCTCGCGGGCCGCGCCGCTGCAAGAGCTGAACGGCGCGCAGGTTGCCCGCCTTTCTTGTATATCTGGGTGGCCTTTGTCCGCCGCATTCAATGCGCACCATAAGCCGTCACTACCAACCCGATCCCTGATAACCCGACCGTTTTGGCGCGGTGAGGTGTCAAGGCGCTCGTGAAAACGTCTGGGCCAGAGATATTCGGGCCCAACCATCAGCGGGTCTTCCCTCCACTTCGCAAAGGAGCCGCGGGTGCCCGGTTGATCACGATAGGGCCAATCGGAAGCTGTCGGGTGGAAGGTCGCCATCCTCAACGGCCGCTTGCGCCACTCTTGTTGCGCTTCAGGGGCTCGGGGCGATCAAGGTCTGCGTCATGCCTTTTTCCGTGCAGATCAGAGGGCCAGCGCGAGGTCGAGGATTTCGTGCGCATTCCTGTCACACATCAGCATGTGGCTGTTGCCGGTGCCGATATCTGGTGCCTCGATAAACGCAACGCTGTCACCTGACGCCAGTGCGCGCCAGGCGGCGCGGCGTGCGATCCAGGCTTGATCCGCCTCCAGATAGTCTCCGGCAAGGATGCGGGTCGGCGTGCCGTGCAATTCGGTAGGATCTTCGGGATAGCCCGATGGCTCGAGCGCGATGATCGCGGCAAACCCGGACGGGTTGCGGCGATGCGCGTCAAACGCAATCTCGGCCCCTTGGCTGTGGCAGATTACGGTGGCGGGGCCGGTGCGGTCCAGAACAGCCAGCAGGGCATCGGTCTGCACGCCCGAGGTGGTCAACCAACGCGGCACGAACCAGCGGGCGAAGCTGTCGAACTGCGCCACAGGAAATTGCTGCCCTTCAAACGGCGTGCGGGACGTGAACCCCTCGCGCCGGCCGATGCGGAACAGGGTCCAGGCCTCCTCCATACTGCGCAACAACGGCTCACCTTGCCAATGACCTGGGGCAAAGCCCGCGCGGCCACGTTCTGCGTTGTCGACCACATGCACCTCGTAGCCCTGCGCCAGCAACAGCTGCAGCCAGCCGGGGCGACCGTCCGGGGTCTTGTCCCAGCAACTGCCGGACATGCCACCGCCGTGCAGCAGCACCACCGGCGGCGCATCATTGCGGGCTTGGGGGATGAAATACTGCACATAGGCGTGTTCGATGGCGAAATGGCCGCGCGGGTCGACCTCGAGCGACGCGGTGCGGGTGAAATTCACCTGACGCGGCGTCCCCGTGGTGACCTCTGCGATACGCCCGCCCGCGGTATAAGACCCGAAATCGCGCAAAAGATAAGGTGGAGTCTGGGACACTGAAACCCTCCGGTTCTGTCCCTGCGGCACGCGCGCGCCGCAGGGGTCGTTGGGGTCAGTTCAGGTCCGACAAGGCCTGATACTCGTTGTAGCTGGCGGCATAGGCGCGGTAGCTGTCGATGACCCGCTTGAACATCGCGTTCTTGGCGGATTCCTCGGCATAGACCTCGTCCGCAGCCTTGCGAAGCGCGTCCAAAACGCTGTCAGGGAACCGCTGCACATTCACGCCATTGGCGCGGAACTCCTCCAGCGCCTCGCCTTGGGCACCGGCGGCGACGCCCATGGCGTAAAGGTCCGCATCGGCGCAGGACACTTCGATCGCGGTGCGCTGCGCGTCGGTCAGCGCCTCCCACTTGTCCTTGTTCATGTAGAATTCGATGAAACCGGCGGGCTGATGCCAGCCGGGGAAGTAATAGTTCTTGGCCACGGCATCAAAGCCCATCAGCTTGTCGACCAGCGGAAAGCTGAGCTCGGTCGCGTCCAGCCGACCGGTTTCCAGCGAGGTCGAGATTTCGCCCGCAGGCAGGCTCATGGCGTTGGCACCCAGCTTGCCCAGGATCGTGCCCCCCAGGCCGCCGATGCGGATGTTCAGGCCCTGGATGTCCTCGGGGGTGTTGATTTCCCTCGTGTACCAGCCGCCCGCCTCGGACAGGATCACCCCGCAGGCCATGGGGACAAGGTTGTAGGGCGCGTAAATTTCGCGCCAAAGCTCCAGCCCGCCACCATGGTTCAGCCAACTGATATAGGACAGCGGATCACCGCCAAAAGGCACCGAGCCGAACAGCGCCGCCGCCGGTTCCTTGCCCGCCGCATAGGCCGCAAAGGACCAGCCCGCGTCGATCGCACCCGCGCTGACGTTGTCGAATATCTCGCCCGGAGGCGACAGTTCCCCCGCGAGAAGGTAGTCGAAGGCAACCTCGCCGCCGGTCAGGGTTCCTACATTCTGGACAAAGCGTTTCGCCGTCGGGTCCAGTACGGGCAGGCCGGGAAAGGCGCTTTGCAATGTATATTTGTCCGCCACCGCAGCGGTGGCCGTCAGGGCCGCCAGCGCGGCCATCAGCATTGTCTTTTTCATGAGGTTCCTCCCTTTCATGATGGTCATTTTGGTCATGATGTGAACCCGGTGATCAGCCGGGGAAATAGGATCAGCAGCACCAGCACCAGCACTTGCAAACCGATGAAGGGCAGCACGCCGCGATAGATCTGCGGGGTCGTCAGCGCGTTTCCTGCCGCCCCGCGCAGGTAGAACAGCGAAAAGCCGAACGGCGGGGTCAGAAACGAGGTCTGCAGGTTGACTGCCACGAGGATGCCGAACCAGATTTTTGTGTCCTGCCCGGCCAGCCCGTTGCCGAAATCAAGGCCCGCCACCACGGGGGCAAAGATCGGCAGCAGGATCAGCGTGATTTCCAACCAGTCCAGCACAAAGCCGAGAACGAAGATGGCCACCATGACCACCGCCAGAACCGTATAGGGGTCGGTGCCAAAGGCGGTGATCGCCGCCGATACCATGTCATCGCCGCCGATGCCCTTGAACACCGCAGAAAAGCATGTCGCCCCGATCATCACGAACAGCACCAGCGCCGTGGTGACGACAGTCTGGCGCGCGGCATTCATCAGCATATTGGTGCTGAACTTGCCATAGATCACGGTGATCAGCAGCGCGCCGAAGGCACCCAACCCACTGGCCTCGGTCGGGGTGGCCAGGCCCGCGACGATGGAGCCGAGGACCGTGATCACCAGCGCCAGCAACGGCCCGAGATCGAACAGCAAGCGCAAGGGCGAGGGGCGGTCGCTGCGCGGCAGGGCGGGCAGCCCGCGTGCTTTCCAGATCACGAAGGCACCGTAAACCGTCACCAGCAGCAGCCCCGGCCCCATGGCTCCGGCGAACATCTGAGGCACCGGGGTCTGCAACTGGTCACCCAACACGATCAGCATGATCGAGGGCGGGATCAGGATCGCCAGCGTGCCGGAGGCCGCGATCAGCCCCGCCGAGGTGGGCTTGTCGAACCCCGCCTCCTGCAACCTTGGCAGTGCCAGCATCGCCAGCAGCACGACCGAAGCGCCCACGATTCCCGAAGAAGCCGCCAGCAATACGCCGATCACCAGCACCGAAATGCCCATGCCCGCGGCGCTGCCGCCCAAGGCGCGCTGCGCCGCACGCAGAGACCGTTCCGCGGCGCCGGACATTTCCAGGATCAGCCCCATGAAAATGAACATCGGGATCGCCACCAGCAGCCAGTTCGACAGGACGTTGGCGTAAATCCGGCTGACCAGCAGGTTGAAAAACGCGGTGGGCAGATCAGACACAAGGATGAACAGCGCGGCCGATCCCGCCAGCACCATGCCGACGCGGTATCCGGCCATGATCCCCGCAAGCGTCAGGGCGGCCATGGCAAGCGGAAGCACCATGTCCATCAGCGCACACCCCGCAGCAAGCGCCAGGTTTCCACCAGCACAGCCACCGCCAGCAGCGCCAGTCCGAGCGGCAACATCGCCTTTATCAGCCACAGGTCGGCCAGTCCGCCGTTGCTTGACCCTTCGTCGGCGCGCCAGGCCCGCGCGGTGAAGTTCCACGCGGCGGGCAGCGCCATCGCCAGAAAGGGCGCGGCAAAAAGCAGGTTTCCGGCCAGATTGATCCGCGTCTGCGTGCGCGAGCCAAGGGTCTGGTACAGGAAATCGACACGTACATGACTGTCTGTCAGCCAAACCAGCCCGGCCGGCAAAAGCCCGGTGATGACCAGCAGGTGCCATTGCAGATCCAGCAGCGAATTCAACGTGATCGCAGTGCCCACCAGTGCCCAAGCGCGGTCGAACGCAACCACCGGATTCACGTCGAGCGCACTGCAGGCCACCTGCACCACGATGACGCCCATCATGCCCACCATGCATGCGCCAAGCGCGGTCAGGGACAGGCGCTCCAGCGTCTTGCCCATGTGTCTCTCCTCCCAGTTAGTTCCACATGGAACAATATATTTCCATCTGGAGCAATCTTTTTTTTAGGCTATGATCGCATTATGAAGCTAATTGACATTCTTGACGCGACGCCCTTTGGCATCGGCTACCGGCTGGCCTTCCTGACCAACTTCTGGCGGGAACCGATCCTGCGGCAGATGGAGAAGGACTTTGGCATCATCCGCCCGGAACTGACTGTGCTGATGTGCCTGAGCTTTCGCGACGACGTGCATGCCCGCGACATTTGCGAGGTGACGGAACAGCCGTCGAACACAGTCAGCCGCGGCGTCGCCTCGCTGGAAAAGAAGGGCTACCTGGCCCGCACGCGCGACACGGACGACACCCGGCGACAGGTATTGCGGATCACGCCCGAAGGGCGCGTTATGCATGACAAGATCATGACGCGGTTCGCACAAGCCGAACAAAAGATGCTGGGCGTCCTGTCAAAGCAGGAACAGACTGATCTGCTATGTCTTCTCGACAAGGTGGCGCGTGACGTGGAGAATTGGCGCAGTTAAAAACCTGCTCAATTCAGCAGGTACAACCGGAGCATGCCGCCCCTGTCTGTCGTTGGGGGTACTGGAACTGCGAAGCTGCGCTGGGTGCGGGTCGTGAACCGAATGACGGGTTTGTCCCGAAAGCCCAATATCCTACCTCTTACTCTGCAAGAAACTTCTTCACCGCCCCCCAGATTGCGGCCGCATCTTCACGCAAATGCTGCGGGTTTCCGGCAAGGTGCCCCCAATTCGATCGCATCGAGTGCAGCCTTGAAATCGTCGCTGAAGACGTCGTTGTTGGAAATGTCGGTGCCTATCTAGGTCTGGATCATGGATAACAGGTATCAGATCACGGCGCGCTCAATCTCGGCCCCGTTTGACTTCGGTATCCGCCTGCGATCCCATGTAACGCCGCTCCGCACCACCCGCGCTGGCGACCCGACTGCAAGCGAATTCGCAGGAATTTCGCCAAACACCATAGCGCGGCTACCGACAATGCAATCCTGCCCGATCTGCGCGCCCTTCATGATCCGCACGCCATGCGCCAGCCACACATGGTCACCGATCACGATATCACGCGGTGGATTTAGCCGTTCACCTGATTGAACGTCTAAAATCGAGTGCATATCGCTCACATCCATTGTGATATCGCCCGACAACATGCAGTTGTCCCCAAGCGTTATTTTGCCCGCCTCATGCAGTGAAATATGCGCCATCATCATCGTGGTTTTATCGCCAACCCTAAGATGGGTCTGCCCGGCACGGCATCGAAAACTCCCGTTCAGCACACAATCCTCGCCGATTTTGATCGAGCTTTCGCTGTTTCTGAGCTCGATCATTCCGGTGCCAAGGATCGTATTCGCACCAATCAGAAGGTGATTGTTTCGGCCAAAAATCCGTATCTGGACTCCTTTGCCCAGCTCGGCGGATGCATCAATATCCACCTGATTATTCAATCCGTTATCGACTATATCCAGCCTTCTCATGGTGGGTCTATCGACAAGCGGCCTGGCGGTTCTCCCGAAAAAAATCGATCTTTTCAATTTAACCTCCCCTTAAGCAAAGGCGTGCAGATCTGACATCCAATCTAAAGAACTTAGAATCGAAAAGACTGATTTTGTATAAACAGCTCGCCGCTCTTTTTGCCCGATACACCGCTGCGCACCTGAAAGCGCAGGGGAAACCGCAGGCGCTTACTGGTTCCGATGGGCGGGTTATTGGCGCGCTGGACGTCATAACCTTGGACAAGGGGCATATCCGGCTGGCTGGCTGGTCACGCGCCGATGAAATTGTTCTGCATATGAACGGCATCAAGGCCAGCGTTCAGCCCGGTTTGCGCCGCGATGATGTCGCGCAGGCTTATGGTTTTGATGCACATCTTGGTTTCGATATCACCGTGCCGTTGGGGCCCTTGAAATTGACTGAAATCGCGCGCTTTGGGCTGGAATTTCATAGCGTTGGACCAGACCAGCCAACGATCGCGATGACACTGCCCTTGGACCATCTGCACCTGGTTCGCCTGCAGGTTCTCTATGCCTTTCTTGTTGCGATTTTTACGCAAATCCCCCCTGGGATTGGATGGCTGGCGACCAGCAACCCCAAATACCGCGGGCGCATCAAACAGGGTTTGCAGCTTACCGCGCTGCCGCAATCGCGCGAATTGGATCCCGATCTTTTTCGCATTCCCGACAAACTGCCACAGCTGCGACCAGACAGCCGTATCACGATCATTATGCCTGTTTTCAACGCGTTTGAGCTACTGCAAGACGCCCTTGAACGGGTCAAAAACCACACCGAACTGCCATGGCGGCTCATCCTGATCGAAGATGCCTCGACAGATATCCGCGTCCGCCCCTTCCTCAGAAGTTGGGAAAACGGGCATTCCGATCAGGTTATCCTTATAGAAAACAAGGAGAACCTTGGGTTCATCCGAAGTGTTAACAAAGGGTTTGAAAAGGCCTTGCTTTGGTATGACCCTGTGGTCTTGCTGAACTCTGACGCGTTTGTTCCGGTCAACTGGGCGGCCCGGTTGATTGGGCCCCTTTTTGCACGCAAGAACGTCGCAACGGTGACCCCCATGTCCAACGACGCCGAGATTTTTTCGGCCCCGCTGATCTGCCATCCACAAGAATTAACCACAGGGCAAGGGGATCTTATTGACAAAACGGCAGCATCCCTGAACCCGACGGCTGAACAAATCGCGATGCCAACAGGGGTCGGATTCTGCATGGCGATGAATCTTGCGTATCTTTGGAAAATCCCCAATTTCGATACGGCTTTCGGGCGTGGCTATGGCGAAGAAGTCGACTGGTGCCAGCGGGTCCGCGATTTGGGCGGCCTGCATCTAAGCGCGAATAACCTGTTCGTTGAACACCGCGGCGGTCAGAGTTTCGGAAATGAGGAAAAGCAGCGCCTTATTGCTGAAAATAATAAGAAAATTCGCCAAAGATATCCGGATTTCGACCGCGACGTTCAACACTTTGTTCAATCTGATCCGCTACGGTCCACCAGACTGGCGCTCGCGCTCGCTTGGGTGGGGGCACAAGACAACTATCCGGTTTCCATATATTGGTCTTGCCCCGTTTTAGTTCCGGTCTCTTTCGAGCAATGTTTGCTATGAAGGAGATAAGGAATGGCAAAGCGATACACAGACGAGTTTCGGCGTGATGCTGTGCGAATGGCGACGACCAGCGGCTTAACGCGCCCGCAGCTTTCATCGGATTTAGGGGTTGGCGTCTCCACGCTGAACAAGTGGGTTCAGCAACATCAGCACGACGATCTGATGTCTGGGCCGCATGAGGATGTTGAGAAGGAAAACATCCGCCTTCGCAAAGAAGTCCGGCTACTGCGCGAGGAGAGGGAAGTGCTAAAAAAGGCGGCAATCTTCTTTGCAGGCGAAAGCCGGTGAGGTTCGCCTTCATCGACGCCTGGAAGGAAGCTTGGCCCGTAGAATTTCTCTGCCGTATCATGCAGGTCACGTCTCGTGGGTTTCGTGCGTGGCGGATACGCCCAATGAGCCAACGGCAGCGAGATGATATGGTACTTCTCGCCCACATCCGTGAGCAGCATCGGCTTAGCCTGCAAAGCTACGGACGCCCACGGATGACTGAAGAACTGCAAGAACTGGGGCTGAGCGTCGGCCACGGGCGTGTGGGCCGTTTGATGCGCGAGAACGGCATCAAGGTCGTCAGGACCCAAAAATATAAGGTCACAACAGATAGCGATCACACGTTCAACATCGCGCCCAACCTGCTGGATCAGGACTTCACTGCGGATGGCCCGAACCAGAAATGGGCCGGTGATATAAGTTACATCTGGACCAGCGAAGGCTGGCTATATCTGGCTGTCATCCTCGACCTCTACTCTCGCCGCGTCATCGGCTGGGCTGTCAGCAACCGCATGAAACGGGATTTGGCGATCCGGGCGTTGGACATGGCTGTGGCGCTACGGCAACCGCCCGAAGGCTGCATTCACCATACGGATCGCGGGTCGCAATACTGTTCCAACGAGTATCAGCGCCGCCTGTCAAAGCACGGCTTCAAGGTCTCGATGAGCGGCAAGGGCAATTGTTACGACAATGCGATGGTTGAGACATTCTTCAAATCCATCAAGGCAGAGCTGATCTGGCGCAATCGTTGGGACACACGCCGCCAGGCAGAAGGCGCGATATTCCAGTATATCAATGGCTTCTATAATCCACGCCGACGTCACTCATCGCTCGGCGGGAAAAGCCCCTTGGCATTCGAACGAAAGGCCGCATAAATGAGTTGAGAGACCGGAACGTAACCGTGACAAGACCATATCTCGCGCACAGCATGGGGGGCGGCGCAGATGCCTATCTTGCAAAAAGGATCGCCACGAAGCACCACACCCTTGACCGGTCTGCTGTGGTGCTGCGGGTGGGGGGCAAACAGCGGTGGCAGATCGAACTTGTAACCCCTGATGGAACCATATCCGGCAACACCAACAGCCTGGATTACGTGTTGCAGATGCTGGCACCGATCTCGCGCCGTCGCATCGTCTATTCCTGCGGCGTCGGTGACCATGATCCCATCGGTTTACCCGGTGCGCTTTTCAAGCTCAGCAACAACGGTCGCCACACGATCGAAGTTCTCTTTCACGATTACTTCCCCATATCTCCATCCTATACGCTACTGGATGATACAGGCATCTATCACGGCGTGCCCCCAGCCTTGAACACTGATGGCGTCAAACCTGCGGGCTCCCTTCCATCGCAAACACTTAAAGACTGGCAAAACGCCTGGTCCATGATTTTGGAAACTGCAAAAGACATCATCGTCTTTTCGCCCAGCAGCGCAGAGATTGTGAAATCCGTATATCCGGGCATTTCGGAAAAAATTTCAATTCGCCCTCACCGACTGTTGCAAGATGTCCCGATCATCCCTGCACGCCCAGTCGGGTCGCGGCGGGTCGTTGCGATTCTAGGGGACATTGGCCTTCAGAAAGGCGCAGGGATCATCAAGGATCTCGCCCGGAATTTTGAGAAAAACGACATCGGCCTCGTCATTATCGGCAACTTTGACAACAGTTTTCCCATTCCGCCTTCCGTGCCCGTTCATGGCAGCTACCGGATTGAAAACCTTACGCATATTTGTGCACGATACGGGGTGACCGACTGGCTTATTCCGTCAATCTGGCCGGAGACATTTTCCTTTACGACCCATGAAGCGTTGGCAACGGGTCTGCCTGTCCACGCCTTTGACCTTGGTGCGCAAGGGGCCGCAGTCAGGCAGGCCAAGAACGGGTTTCCGATTGAATTTTCGCAAGGCGGCCTTCAGCACAAAAACCTGATCGAGCATTTCCACAGATACCTTCACCCGCACCGGAATGCTGCGTAATGAGCCCCATGTCTGTCCCCATCAAAAAGCTACAGGCTGTCGGTGTAGAGGTGTTGAACCGCGGCGGTTCTGCTGTGAACTTGCCGCAGCATACGATCATCGAAGCGCCCGCAAGCCTGAAGTGGACCCAGTACGAACATTCGATCGAGCTTGGTGCCTTTTCTTATCAGGTTTCGGGATATTGTTTTGCCGCACGGATTGGACGGTACTGTTCATTTGGCGAAGGTGTGCAAATCGGTCGGCAGAACCATCCGACGCATTGGGCATCCACCAGCCCGGCCTTTTATTTGGGGGATAAACTGTTTGATCTTGCAGATGGTTTTGCGGCGGCCGAACATTACCACAACTATAAATTTACCTTCAAAGGGCCACCAACCAAGGTCAAAATCACGACGATCGGCAATGATGTTTGGATCGGCCATGGCGCATATATTGCCGCTGGCGTGACGATTGGCGATGGCGCGATTATTGGTGCCCACGCCGTTGTCACACGCGACGTTCCAGCATTTTCCGTGGTCGCGGGAAACCCTGCCAGCATCAAAAAAATGCGACTGCCCGCCTCGCTCATTACTCCGATGTTGCGCAGCCAATGGTGGCGATTTGCGCCGTGGCAAATGGACCACCTTGATCCGTCAGACCCGACCGAATTTTGCAAGGGCATTCATCATATGCTTGCCGGAACGGCCCCCTATCAGCCTGACCCAGTCGACCTGCGAAATGGCATTCCAGCGTGAGGAAAATCGTATTCCTTCATATCCCTAAAACCGCCGGGCAAACGGTGCACTCGGAACTTTCACGTATCGTGGGGCCAGGCCAGACATCGCCGGTCCGCGTGCACACTCAAGCGGAGCAAAACGGGCAGTTTCCTCCCGGATACACGCTATATTCCGGGCATCTGGATTGGGAACATCTTGATCAAGTGCAAGGAGACCGGTTCGTTTTCACGATACTGCGGAATCCGTTTGAACGTATCGCGTCATTTTACTTCTATCTGCATCACAAGTCGTTGGCGCTGCCCCCGGCGACGCTGAACGAACCCGCGCACACCGGCCTTAGGAACATCAGGGAACGGACGGTTGATGATTATTTCTTTGGCGGTGCTGCCAATTGGCAGCAGTTCATTCTTGATCACTACGACAACTTCTATTGCACGTATTTCGCGACCCGGAAAATCCGCGGGGCAAGCGACGTCGCAAAACTTCACCCCAATGATCTGATTGAGATGGCCCAAAAGCAGGCAGACCTGCTGGACCGCATATACCCCATCGAAGGGCTAACCCTGCTTGAAGCGGATATTGCCCGCCTTACGGGGGCGCGCATTTCAGTCGCAGAAAAGCGGGTCAACGCGGGGCCGCAAGCAGAGGGCACGAAACGCTGGCCCCAACTGCTTGAGAAAATCGAAAGTGATGCCAATCGTGAAAAGCTGACGGGTTTTGCCGTCAAGGATATCGAGTTGATGCGACGTCTGCGCCATCAAGGAGTTTTGCACGGATGAGCCGTTCACAGCTTTCCCAATCGCGCCAATATGCGCAGGGCCAAATCACCAGCCAGAGTTTGCCGGTAGACACCAAGCGATTGCGGGGATGGCCGCCAGTTGATCGCCGGCTGCGCCCGCCAATCCGCAAAATCGAACAAAACGCGGCGATTTCGGCGGGTCAGAACGGGCGAAAGACCGGTCAGTACATTCAGGTTTCGGTCGACCCAACCCGCAAATACATGCTGGATCACTGCCATCGCCCGGCGCCCCGCATGTGCCTGACTACACCCAAGAAGATTACCGCCATGCTGACGGTAAAAAAGGCCGGGCCTCGCATCATGGATGATATCAAAACCGGCCCCAGTCGCAGTTTGATACACCCACCAATCATGAAACGGGACACCCGCATTCAACGCAAAAGGCAAGGCACTGCGCAAAAAATCGGTGACGTCGGGCGGTATCACAAGGGTATTGCCGCGCAAAACATTCTGCACCAAGGCATTCCCGAATGCGAACGGCCGCTGGAAATCGGTAGATATGCCAACTGTGTTCAGGCTGGCATCGGTATAGATACTGCGGCTCGAATAGATTTCAGCACCTGTCCCGCGCCAGATCATATCAACCGCACGCGCCAGTTTATGGGGCAACCAAACATCATCCTGATCGGCAAAGGCGATCCAAGCACCGTCCAATTCAGAGTGCCCCAACATTGTCATGAAATTTTGCGCGCATCCCTGACCGGGTCCGCAAATCAAACGGATATTACGATCGGTGTGGTCTGCGATAAACCTTTTGACGCATTCGACGGTCTGATCGGTCGAACCATCATCGCTGATCCAAAGGCTCCATTCCCGATGGGTTTGGGCAAGAATGGAATTCAGCTGCGCCCCGATAAACGGCGCGCCATTCATCGTACAAAGCAAGATATGAACATGCGGCGATTTCAAAACAATTCACCCCTTACACCACTCGTTTACAGGCCAACAAAAAACACAGTCCGCTTAATATTCAGTGATCGGGTTTAGGATATGGCACACACAGATCCGCTGCCCGATGGCACGCCTGCCCGCACGCGCAAATTGACCCATGACATCCGCAAGGCGCTAAAGATGAGGGAGAGAGAGACCGCCCTGGCGCGAATTGAAAAACAGCGCAGTGCCAAAAAGGCCGAGATCGCCGCGAAAGTGCAGCAAACAGATTTGATCCTTGCGCAGGGTAATCTGCCCGCCTTGCGGCAAACGCACCATCCGGTTGCCCCCCCTGTGCGGGATGCCCGTATCAAACCGCGCCACCGTGCGGTTTTCCTGAGTTTTGTGATCTGCGTCTTGGGCACAAACCTCGTGTCGGCTTGGTATTTGTGGGAACGCGCAGCAGACCGCTTTGTGTCGGTTGCCGGGTTTTCTGTTCGTACCGAAGATACCAGTTCGGCGATTGAACTGTTGGGCGGCGTTGCAGAGCTGTCTGGATCCGGGTCTTCCGATGAAGATATTCTGTACGAGTTTATCCAAAGCCAGGATCTGGTGCGCACCGTGGACGAGGCGCTTGATCTGCGCAGTCTTTGGTCAAAGGCCGATCCGGAAATCGACCCGGTTTTCAGCTATCACCCCCCGGGCACGATCGAGGATCTGACCGACTATTGGGCGCGCATGGTCGATGTCTATAGCGATGGCAGCACCGGTCTGATTGATCTGGAAGTGCAGGCGTTTACCCCACAAGACGCCCAAGACATCGCGCGGTTGATCTATGAAGAAAGCAGCCGGATGATCAACCAGCTGTCCGATATCGCGAGAGAAGACGCAACACGCCATGCCCGCGAAGAGCTGGAGACCGCCGTTCAACGGCTGAAAATTGCCCGATCCGAGGTGACGAGGTTCCGCAATCTCAATCAGGTGGTATCGCCCGATGCGACATTGCAAATCCAGACGGGGCTGCTGTCTTCGCTGGAAACGCAACTGGCCGAAACGCTGATTGATATTGATATGCTCCGACAGACCAGCACGGCAAAAGACCCCCGCACCAAGCAGGCAGAGCGGCGTCAGGCCGTGATCGAAGAACGGCTGAAGCAAGAGCGTGCGAAACTGGGGATCGGCAGTGGCAACGGCACGGCTGACAGCGGTTTCGCCGATCTGGTAGGAGAGTTCGAGAGCCTGTCGGTTGACCGCGATTTTGCCGAACAATCCTATACTGCGGCGCTGGCCTCTTATGACGCCGCAGTCGCGGAATCGCGCCGCCAGACCCGTTACCTTGCCGCGCACGTCAAACCGACCCTGGCTGAAAAATCTATGCGCCCCGACCGGCTGCTCACCATGGCGCTGGTTGCATTATTCAGCTTTCTGATCTGGGCAATTCTTGTGATGATTGGCTATTCCTTAAGGGATCGGCGCTAGATTTCGCCATGATCCTTTTGCGCAATCTGACAAAATCCTATCATGTGAACGGCACCCGAAAACTTGTCGCCGATCGGATAAATGCAGCCTTTCCCGGCCAAGTTTCCGTGGGGCTGTTAGGGCGCAACGGGGCAGGAAAATCTACATTGTTGCGGATGATTGCGGGCACGGCCGACCCGACATCCGGCGAAGTGTTGAGCGATGGTAATGTGTCGTTTCCGGTTGGCTTTGCCGGGTCCTTTCACCCCGATATGACTGGCGCGCAAAACACCAGATTTGTTGCGCGCATATACGGTGCCAACAGTGACGCCCTTATGGATTATGTCGCGGATTTTGCCGAACTTGGCCCCCAATTCCATGCGCCAATCCGCTCGTATTCATCGGGGATGCGGTCCCGCCTTGCCTTTGGTGTGTCGATGGGGCTGACCTTTGATACCTATCTGATTGATGAAATTACCGCCGTTGGCGACGCCGCGTTCAAACGCAAAAGCAAAGCCGTCTTTGCCGATAGAATGTCGCGTGCCGGGGCGATTTTTGTAAGCCATTCCATCGGGTTACTGCGCGAGATGTGCAGCGCGGGTGCGGTTCTTGAGAAAGGTCAGTTGATTTACTTTGACGATATTAACGAAGCGATAGAACTGCACGAGTACAACATGAAACCCTGACCCCACGCGTTTGGACAAGGTTTCATTCATGCCTGATTATTCCTTTCCATCAACGGCCACGATGGTTTTTTGCATTGGTGCCCAAAAGGCAGGGACGACCTGGCTTTACGACGCTTTGCGACAAAGCGATGAGGTATATTTCTCGCGGAACAAGGAACTGCATTATTTCGATGTGATTGCCGGCAAGGCGAGACAGGTGTTCGACATCCGTATTCACGCGGCCCAGACCTTGGCGCAACGATTGGTCCCACAGTTGGGCCCCCGAAACCGCGCCAACCTGCAACAGCTGCGCGACCTCACCGATCTTTTGGATATTTATACTTCTCAGGCTGACGACCACTCGGCCTATCTTGATTATTTGCTGGATCAGTATGACGGCCAACCTGTCGTATGTGATATCACGCCAGCCTATGCGGTTCTGGATCGCGAGGTTTTCGCGCAAATGGGGCAGATCGGGTCTGCCAAATTCATCTTTATCCTGCGCGACCCGATTGACCGGATGTGGTCACAGATCAGAATGGCGATCAAAACGACCAATCCGCCGCCCCCCTGTTTTCAGGATGCCTGCATTGCCCGCGCGCAACATCTGATTTCAACCGGGCGATTGACCAAGATCGAAAGAGCGGATTACCGGCGCACTATTAATGAGTTAGAGGCCGCGATCCCATCCGACCGGATCAAGTACCTGTTTTACGAGGATCTGTTCAAACCTGCTTCGATGGATCGCCTTTGCGGGTTTTTGGGGATCAGAAAGATCGCGGCAGACCCAGACACGCATATTAATCCGGGCACAAAGGCGGTTATGCCCAAGGATGTTCGCGCAGGGCTTTTTGATGCCTTTGCCCCGCAATATGCTTTCGTTCAGGAACGCTTTGGCGATCTGTTACCCGATCAATGGGATGGCGGGTTTCAATCAACGCTTCCCCCAACCGGGACCGCCTGATGATCGTCGATCCCGTCACGGTAGCGCGCCCATTGCGCAGGGTCCGCAGCCCCCAGCGCTTTATGACCGCACGAACGATCTGCGCGCTCATTTTGCGAGAAATGACAACAAGCTACGGTCGGTCCCCCGGCGGGTATCTCTGGGCCTTGGCGGAACCTGTTCTTGGCATCGCGCTGCTGTCGGTGATTTTTTCAATCGGGTTTCGCAGCCCCCTGCTGGGCACAAATTTTGCGATGTTTTATGCAACTGGCCTGCTGCCTTTTTTGATGTTCAATGACCTTAGCACCAAGACAGCGCAGGCGATCAACTATTCGAAACAACTGCTCTCCTACCCGCGGGTCACTTTCGTCGATGCAATCGCGGGCCGGTTCATTCTCAACCTTCTGACGCAGCTCCTTGTGGGGATTATCGTGTTTTCAGGCATCATTATTGCCTTTGAAACCCGAACAAGTCTTGAGTGGGGAAAGATCATCAGCGCTTTCACGATGACCGCCGCCTTTGGGCTGGGGGTCGGGACGTTCAACTGTTTTCTGATGTCGATGTTCCCGATCTGGCAGCGCGTGTACAGCATTCTAACCCGCCCTCTTTTGCTGGTCTCCGGCGTCATTTTCACACTGGAGGCCGTTCCCCACCCTTATCAGGACTGGCTTTGGTACAACCCGCTTGTGCATATTATCGGGACCATGCGCGCCGGTTATTACAACAGCTATGATGCCGTCTATGCAAACCAGACCTATGTGTTTGCGCTTTCAGGTCTGCTTGGCTTCTTGGGGCTGGTGTTCCTGCGCAGATATCACCGTGACATCATGGAGCTTTGAGCGGGCAGAGGCATACCCAGAAGACAAGACATCAGACCAAATCCAGATCATTCTCCAGTATATCAAGGGATTCCACATCCAGCAGATCAAGGATGTTGCCATTCCCAAAATCCAGCGAAACATATCCTTCGGCAGTCAGGCTGGCATATTGAGACAGTTGCGACACGGTGCGCGTTCCGCCGCCCCACAACATCGAATCAAGAACCAGCGTATCAATTTCATTCTGAAAGTCGAAAATCTGATCATGGCCGGAGGTGAAAATGAACCTGTCCGCACCAATCCCCCCGGCCAACAGGTCATCACCATCCCCACCATCCAATGTATCATGGCCGGCGTTGCCCTTGAGCAGGTCATTCCCAGACCCGCCGGTCAGAAAGTCGGAGCCGTTATCGCCCTGCAAACGGTCATCACCGTCACCGCCGTCTAACGTGTCGTTGTTGATCCCGCCAGCAAGCCAGTCATTGCCGCTTTGGCCTTCCAGCTTGTCCGCCCCTGCATTTCCGTACAGGCGGTCATTGCCATTCCCGCCATACAGCTCATCCGAACCCGCGCTTCCTGCCAGCGTGTCCTGATCGTTGCCGCCCCACAGACTGTCAGAATTCAGACCGCCTGTCAGCTGATCATTGCCGTCATCGCCATAAAGCCGGTCAGCGCCATTATTCCCGTTTATCACATCGTTGCCACTGCCACCGCCGATGGCATCAAACCCGTCCCCGCCCCAAATGAAATCGTCACCATCTTGGCCGCGCAGGGTATCCCAACCGATGCCTCCCCAAATCTGATCGGCCCCCAGACCGCCCTCAAGAACATCACTGCCGGCGTTGCCAAGAATGTCATCATCGCCCTCGTCCCCGTTGATCGTGTCATTGCCACCCATTCCCGAAAGGGTATCATTGGACGCAAGGCCCTGAATAATATCGGCTGCGTCATCGCCATTTAACGTGTCGGCCGCAGGGGTGCCGCTCAGGTTCTGCGGCACAGGGATAGCAGGGGCCGTTTCGCTGTCCGGTTCGTCAGGCAGCACCAGATTTTGCGGAATATACGATGTTCCCAACGTAATCCGGGGCATCATTTCCGCGTATGAAATCGGCTTTCCATCCGCGGATTGAACGGTCAGGCTTTCTTGGCCAAGGGTCAGAATGGCACCGGTACTGGTCGACTGGAACGCCGATTGCGGTATGTTGCGCACAAGGGGCCAGCCCGAAAGATCAAGCTGATCTTGCGCAATGTCGAAATCACCGATTGTGTCCGACGACCCATCCGCCGTCATGATGAACCTGTCAGCACCCGCGCCGCCGGTCAGCAGGTCGGATCCGGTGCCATCTACCAAGAAATCGGCCCCCTCCCCCCCAGAAATCGTGTCATTCCCCGCATTCCCCATCAGGAAATCATCCGCGGTGGTGCCGGACATAACTTCGGCCGTGGATGTGCCCGAAACCGGCGCAGCACGGCCAGAGATATCGAGGGTAAAGGCGCTTAGCCCTGCCTCGGCCCCTGACGCGACAACAAGGTGCAAGGCATCATTCTGCACAGAAAAACCTAGCGCCGACACCGCATCAAGGGTGGTGTCTATCCCGTCGACGATCGTGCTCAGGTGTAACAACCGCCCATCGGGGGAGAGTTCAAAAACCGATACACCATCATCCCCGCCCGCCGCCGCCAGATAGGCGCGGTCGTTGTGCACCACTGTTCGCAAATGCGATACATCATCAAATCTGGTGTCCAGCGTATCCAGCAGGTGGTCTGTCAACTGCATCGATCCATCTGCACCCAACCGCACAACGGTAAGGGAACCGCTGGCCGATGATGCCATCACGCCAAAGGACTGATCCCCGACAGTGACAATCGAAACCGCACTGGGGCTGGCAATACCCACACCATCATTGGCCGATACCCTGGACACCTCTATCGGGCGGCCAGCGCTGTCCAGCGTCATGCTGATCAGCGCATTTTCAGAGGCAGAGCCGACCAAAAGGATAGGTGATCCGCCAATATCGGCAATACACAGCCCGGTCAGGGCCGCCTGCGATGATACCCCCGCACCCGCGTCCTGAACCATTGTGACAGATGCGTTGTCATTGATCCGCCACACCCCGACAGTATCGGACCCACGGGCGATACCGTATAAATAGGGCAGGCCGTCAATTTCGGCGACTTCGGCCCCCAGCATCTGCTGCGGCAAGGGCGCGCCAGTCACAGCCGCCAAGTTTGAAAATGTGCCATCCGCCGCAAGGTCGATCTTCGTCAACGCTGCATTTTGAACGCCGGTCAGATACAAGCTGTCGCCAACAAGGGTCAGTTTATTGACCGACCCCGATTGGGTCGAACCTGCAATCGCCCGGCTATCAAGCTGTGTCAGCCCCCCGTCAGCACCAATGCGGTAGGCCAATAAATCACCGCCTCCAAAGCGCGAGGTCGTGTATAGGATCGCCCCCGAAGGCGTGTCGGACACAACCATGTCGGTCACCCCAGTCAGAAAAAAATCTGGCCTGCCCGACAATGTTACCTTGTGTTCGAACTCCATTTATTCCAATCCCCAGACGTCCATCGGGGATGATAATGCGCAAGCTTCGTTAACCGCTCCTATGTGCTCTGTGGCAACTTAATGGCATTCACCGCGAATTTGATCGATTGGACATCACAGATAAATCCCGCCCGTCTGCACCACCCCGGCACTGTCACCCGGAAGGGTCACGCCACCGCTGTCGATGACGCCATTCGCGGCCAGATCATAGCCTGCGCCAAGGGCGCTCCCAACAAAGCTTTGCCCGGCAAAACGCGCGACACTGGCGTGTGTACAGATGCAAAACGCATCAAGAAATTCCGGCGTCCCCGCCAAGGTCACACTATGCCCGTTCCCGTTAAACTGCGCCCCGTCAGTCAGACGCAGGTGAAAGCCGGCGTTCCCGTCGATCGAACACGCGCCTTCCAATGACAGGCGGGCGGCGACCCCCTCAAGATGCCCACCGGCATCACCGAAAACAACAGCATCGACCATCAGATGCGCTTGACCTGTCACAGATAATGCAGCCGCCACGGCACTCGCGTTTTGCACCTTGATGCCGCGCAGCAAAACCTGACCAGCAGAAATGGCAAACGCCTGTTCCACGGCATCAACGACGACCATCCCCGGTGCCGCCACATCCCCCTGGACGATCAACTGCCCGCCGCCGACCAACGCGCGCCTGACCACAATCGGTTGCACCAAACCATAGGTGCCGTGCGCAAGCTGAACGGTGATATCGTGGCCACCGGTATCAATTGCCTGCGCCGCCGCAAATGCCTTGGGGAGCGTGGCAAACGCACCCGCACCGGCTGACAAGCCGTCATTTGCGTCACTCCCCGATGCCGGGTCAACGAAATAATTGCGCGGCGCGGTCAACATTTCGCGCCATCCTGCAATCGCAGTCGTAATGCGCCCCGTCACCGCATCAACACGCAACGCTTCAACCCAACTCGCGCCATCCGCGCTGACCTTCAGGGCGAAATCATCACTGCCTGCGATGCCCATTTCAGCACGCCCGCCATATCCTGTCTGGAACAACAGACTTGCTGTATCACCTTGGGATGCCTTGTTAATCTTGAGCTGATGCCCGCCGCCGGCATTGTTCAGCAACACCGCATCCGATGACACAACCAACTTGTTATAGCTGTCAAAGCTTGCCCCGATGCCAAGGCCCGGCAAATTATCCAAAACAGCAGCGACCCAAGCCGCGCCATCAAAAACGACTGTGGTTTTGGTATCCAGCACCTGCGCCGTCCACCCTGCAAGGGGCGTAAAAAACTGCCAGCTCGTGTCAATAAAAGCCGCGATATTTCCGCTTTGCCCCGCCCATTCCGCCTGACCATTCGATGCCACGACATAGCGGTCCCCCTCGACCGCTGTGGCGGGCGGAACGGAGTGATCCACAGACACAACCGCCAACTGCACAACCACATCCAAAAGCCGCAGGGCCTCGTTGTGGGTCACGTGCTTTTGCGCTTGCGCAGGCTGGATATAGGGCATCGACAGGATCGGTGAAGTATCTGACATTACTGGGCTCCATGGCTTGGGCATCGGTTCTTGGCCAAGCTGCGTGAAACCCGTTAACGACCCGTTGGGCCGCCGAACGGCAAACACCCGTTTGCCTATCCCCGCGATCAATGCTTTGCTGCCCAAAATCGGGAGATATATATGACAAACGGCCTAAAAATCGACACCTCGGACGGCGTAACGACGATCGCGCTGGACGACCCAACCACCCTGAACGCCTTGACCCCAAATCTGGCGGTATCGCTGAGCGCTGCATTGGAAAACGCGGCCAAAACCAGCCGGGTGATTATCCTTACCGGCTCCTCCCGCGCGTTCTGCTCCGGTGCGAATTTGCATGCCAGCCCAACCGCGAAACCCGGCGATATCGACGCAGGATCATCGCTGGGTCTGGCCTATAACCCTATGATGATGACGATCCGCAATCTGGATGTGCCCCTGATCACAGCCATAAACGGCCCCGCCGCGGGCATCGGCGCGTCAATCGCAATGGCGGGTGACATCATCGTCGCTGGCAAGAACAGCTATTTCCTCGAGGCATTTTGCCATATCGGCTTGGTGCCCGATGGGGGTGCCACGTGGATGCTGGTGCGCAATGTCGGGCGTGTGCGTGCCGCCGAACTGGCCCTTCTGGGTGAAAAGCTCCCTGCGCAACAGGCGTTCGACTGGGGCATGATCACCAAAGTTGTCGAGGACGACGCCGTCATGGCCACCGCCCGAGACTACGCAACGCGCTTGGCCAAGGGGCCGACCCACGCGCTTGGCCTGATGCGCAAGCTTTTGTGGCAAGCGGGCGATGGCAGCTTTGAGGCGCAACTGGATGAAGAACGCGATGCCCAGGCCTCAGCCGGAAAACATCCACACTTTACCGAGGGCGTCACCGCCTTCTTGCAGAAACGCAAAGCTAATTTCGAATAGGAGAACCCCCATGCCCGGTCCACTCGACGGTTTGCGCATCATCGAATTTGCGGGTCTTGGCCCCGGCCCTTTTGCCTGCATGATGCTTGCCGATCACGGGGCCGAAGTGATCCGTATTGAACGCCCCGGTGGCACTCAGGGCGGCCCCGAAAGCGACGCCAGCACCGACATCTTGCTGCGGTCCCGCAAACGTATCGCGATTGATATGAAAACCGACAGCGGCAAGGCGGTTCTGCGCGATCTGATCGCGACCGCAGACGGCCTGATCGAAGGGTTCCGCCCCGGTGTCATGGAACGGCTTGGCCTTGGCCCCGACGACATGCTGAACCTGAACCCGAAATTGGTATACGGCCGCATGACAGGCTGGGGCCAGACCGGCCCCTATGCCCAGATGGCCGGTCACGACATCAACTACATCGCACTGTCTGGTGCCCTTCATGCCTTTGGCCGCAAAGGGGAAAAGCCCACGCCGCCGATCAATATGATGGGCGATTTCGGCGGTGGTGCGATGATGCTGGCCTTTGGCATGGTATCTGCGCTTTTGCACGTCCAACGGGGTGGCACCGGCACGGTAATCGACGCTGCCATGACCGACGGGTCTGCCTTGCTGATGTCGATGATCTACAGCTTTCATGGCCAACGCTGGTGGAAGGATGAACGCGGGGTCAACATGTTGGACACCGGTGCGCATTTCTATGACGTCTACGAAACCCGCGACGGCAAATTCATCTCTCTTGGTCCGATTGAACCGCAGTTTTATGCGAAGATGCTGGAACTGACCGGCCTTGCCGGTGATCCTGATATGGTTGCGCAAAATGATCCGCAAAAATGGGACGACATGCGCGACAAACTGGCCAAGGTGATCGCCGCGAAAACCCGTGACGAATGGGATGGTATCATGGTTGGCTCTGATGCCTGCTATGCCCCGATCCTGTCCCTGACCGAAGCGCCGGATCACCCCCATAACCGCAGCCGGGATACCTTTGTAACAGCTGGCGGTGTTCGCCAACCGACCCCTGCACCGCGCTATTCCTCGATCGAAACAACCCCGCCTGAAATGTCCAACGGGCAGACCCACACGCGCGAACTCCTCGCGGGATTGGGCTACACGGATGAACAGATCGAAACCACGCTGTCGCTTGGCGGGGTCTCGTGACGGCTTAAGCGACAGGCATTGATCCGCCGCGAAATTGTATATTCACCACCCTGCTGTGTTAGATATACAAAAGCGGAAATCAGGAACTATATTTAAAACAGGCCCACGAGGCCGCGGCGACCGCCGCGTATCGAAACTAGGATCAGGACATTGGCAATTCGAATCCGCCAAATCACTCGGAAAACGACATGAGCATGATGATCCCGGCATGGGTTGGCGGGGCGCTGACCCCCGTTGAAAAGCTGGAGGTGCACCAACGCGGGCTGCGTCACAAAGCGATTTCGGTCTTTGTCATGCGTGAAAACGAAACGTTGATCCAGCGCCGCGCATTGTCAAAATATCATACACCGGGGCTTTGGGCGAACGCCTGTTGCACGCACCCTTTTTGGGACGAACCCGCTTTGGCCTGCGCCAATCGCCGTCTGGACGAAGAACTGGGGATCAGCGGCCTGCGCCTGATACATCGCGACCAGATCGAATACCGCGCTGATGTCGGCAACGGTCTGATCGAACATGAACTGGTCGATATCTACACAGCCGAAGCAATCGCCTTTACCAGCATTCATCCAAACCCGGACGAGGTCATGGACACCGCCTGGGTCGATCTGGACGACCTCGCCCAGCAGACCCGCGATGAGCCGGAAAAATTCACCCCATGGCTTCGCATTTATCTGGCCCAGCACAAAGACAGCATTTTTGCCCGCTGATAATATAGTCGCCAAAACCCCGTATCAGAGCCTATAGCCGTCTCTAATCAGCCCAAAACGCCTAGCGCGATTTCGACAATATCATATCAGCTGCACGTTCCGCGATCATGATAACAGGCGACGCGGTGTTGCCCGATACGATTTTCGGCATGATCGACGCATCAACCACCCTCAACCCCTCAATCCCATGCACCCGCAATTCCGTATCAACAACGGCGCGTTCGTCGCTGCCCATCTTGCATGTGCCAACAGGGTGAAAGATCGTCGTGGCGATATTTCCGGCTTCACGCAGCAATTCATCATCTGTCGCGATATGTGTGCCGGGCAACATTTCTTCCGGTTGGTATTTTTCCAGCGCCTGCGCAGTCATCAATTGCCGCGCTTGCTTGATGGATTGAACGGCGACCATCCGGTCCCGTTCTGTGCTTAGGTAATTCAGGCGAATATCAGGCTGCCGGTTGATATCGGTGCTGTCGATATGCGTCGCGCCAACCGAATCCGGGCGCAGGTTGCACACCGACACCGTGATCGCCGGAAACGGATGCAAAGGATCGCCCAGCTTGTCCGTCGACAAGGGTTGGACGTGATATTCCAGATCAGGCGTCTCAAGGCTCGGATCGCTTTTGGTGAACATCCCGAACTGGCTGGGGGCCATCGACAACGGCCCGCTTTGGGTAAGCGCGTATTGCATCCCGATCTTGGCCTTCCCCCAAAGGCTATTGACCACCTCGTTCAGGGTTTTTGCACCGGTAACTTTGAATACGGTTCTGATTTGCAGGTGGTCTTGCAGGTTTTCACCGACCCCTTGCAGCTCGTGCAGCGGCGTTATTCCCAAATCTGACAAGCGGTCAGCCTGCCCAATGCCCGAAAGCTCCAACAGCTTGGGCGAATTGATCGCGCCGGCTGCCAAAATAACCTCTGCCGCCGCAGTGGCCTTTACGACCCGGCCATTATGCTCGAACTCCACCCCCGTTGCGCGCTTGCCATCCAAAATCACCCGCCGTGTATGGGACTGCGTCATGACCTTTAGGTTTTTCCGCTGCATCACAGGGCGCAGGAATGCCTTGGATGTGTTCCAGCGCACGCCATTCTTCTGGTTCACCTCGAAAAAGCCTGATCCCTCGTTTGTGCCTGAATTAAAGTCTAACGTAGGCTCTATGCCGAACTCTTTCGCGCCTTCCTGAACCGCTTCCAGAACGTCCCACCGCAACCGTTGCCGCGATACTTTCCATTCACCACCAGAGCTGTGCAATGGCTTGGCCTCATCATGGTGGTCTTCGCTTTTCAGGAAATAGGGCAGGACATCATCCCAGCTCCAGCCCACATTGCCCATCTGCCGCCAGCCGTCGTAATCCGCAGCCTGCCCGCGCATATAAATCATGCCATTCACAGAACTACAGCCGCCCAGCAATTTGCCCCGTGGATAAGACAAAGACCGCCCGTTCAAACCCGGCTCTGCCGCCGTTTTCATCATCCAGTCGGTGCGAGGGTTGCCGATACAGTACAAATACCCGATCGGCACATGTACCCAGTGATAATTATCGTCTTTTCCCGCCTCAAGCAGCAGCACGCGGGTCTTGGGGTTGGCAGAAAGCCGGTTGGCCAGAACACAGCCCGAAGTGCCGCCCCCCACGATGATATAGTCAAATTCCACTGGATACTCCCCGAGTTACCGCATCTTACCGTCTGGCTGACCATGGGCAATGGTCTAAGTTTTCTCTGGACCGTTAGCGCTCACACCCTTATCAAATTCCAAAGTGCAAGGGCTGGGGGACACCATGATACTGTGTTGCGGAGAAGCATTGATCGACATGATCGAAGATAACGGCGCATTCACGCCCCATGTTGGCGGTGCCGTGTTCAACACCGCCCGCGCGTTGGGGCGGCTTGAACAGCCCGTCGGCTTTGTCTCTGGCCTGTCGACCGACATGTTCGGCACCCAATTGCGCGACGCCTTGCAAGAAAGCAACATCGACACGTCGCAGGTCATCTTCGCAAACCGGCCAACAACGCTGGCCTTTGTGCAACTGTCCGGCGGCAATGCCACCTACACATTCTATGATGAAAACACCGCGGGCCGCTCGCTTGATGCAGCGAACCTTCCGGCAATCCCCGGCACGGTCAGCACGCTGTATTTCGGGGGCATCAGCCTGATTGGCATGCCCGCCGCCGATTTCTATGCAGCGCTTGCTGTTGATCAATCAGCGAACCGCGTCATCATGATTGACCCCAACATTCGCCCGCAATTCATAACCGACCCCACCGCCTATCGGGTGCGGTTGGCCACCATGATCGCTGCTTGCGATATTCTCAAGGTATCCGATGATGACCTGCACTGGATGATCGACGGCGCTGCACCCCTTGATGAAAAGGCTGCCCAAATTATGGCGCAGGGGCCAAAAGTCGTGATTGTGACCAAAGGCAGCGCTGGCGCAAAGGCCTATCTTGCAAGCGGCGAAACCGTCGAGGCCGCAGCCCGCAAGGTCACGGTCGTCGATACGGTCGGTGCCGGTGACACCTTTAACGCAGGGGTGCTGGCCAAGCTGTCGCAACTGGGCTGCCTAACGAAACAGGGCATTGCAGAACTATCTGCCGACGATGCGCTGGCGGCTTTGCGTCTGGGTGCCGAAGTCGCCGCAATCACCGTGTCGCGCGCAGGTGCAAACCCGCCCCTGCTGGCCGAGCTTTCAAACCCCGTTTGATTTGAAATTTTTGAGCGGGGTAAAGATCACAAATATACCTGCATCTGTGGTCCGCACATGGATTTCGGTTAGACCGGTATCGCCAAGATCGGGCTGCGCCGGGCAAAGATCGGGCGTTTTATCGCAGGCGATCACATCACGGCCAGTCAGGTGCTTTAACCGGAGGGTCAGCGCCTCGTTCGACTGAATGCTGGCCTTTTGTCCCGACGCGATGAACATCGGATTGCCGTAAACAAATACCTCACCCTTGAGCGGCGCGATTTCCTGCGCGATTGCCTTTGTGTCCGCATGCCAGGCGCGGAATTGACCGTAGAACAGAAAAATCTGAATGAAATAAACGCAGATGATCAGCAAAATCGCATTCTGACCCAGACGCGCTGGCAACCCTTTTTTAACGCTCATCAACTGAACCGCACGGACAATCGCCAATACGGCGAACACCCACATAAAGACAAAAGCCCGGGGCGGGACGATCACCCCGATCTTGAGAACCTGCACAATCACAAGCGCCATGCCAACAGCCAGCCCGCTCAGGATGTACAATCCTTCCAAGGGGGCACGTTTGAACAGAACGACAAAAGACGTGATCGAAAGGGCAGGGAAAAACAACATCAACGGCAGGAAGGCAAAACCGTTGCGGTTAAAGATAACCTTGAACGATTCCTCAAGTTTGGGGATGTTTTGAACGATACCGGCAAACCCGCTCGCCGATGTGGCCTCGCGCCAGTCTGCCATGGGCACACCGAAGACCCCGTGCACCTGCCAATTGATCGCATAAACGGTTAGAACCGCTGCAACAAAACTGGCGCAGAACAAGAACAGCAATCCCGCAAGATCACGCAGGGAATGATCCTCGGTCTTGGCGATACAGACCGCCAGCAAAAGCAGGGGATAGGTCGTGTAAGCCATAAAGCTGACGATCACGAACCCGGGCAAAAGCGCGCGCAACGTCCCGCTTGAAACCTTGCAGGCAAGCAGCCCGAACAAGGCGACGACGGCAAGGCCGGGGATCAACGTGTTAAACCAGACCGAAATCAGCATCGCGGATGGTGATACCATCAGCATCAAAACCATGAGCAAGGTGAACCAATTGGTGCCCTTGCGACCACTTGCCACCACAGCAAGCGACGCAACAAACAAAGCCCAGCAAGATTGATAGACGGCAAAGTTCAACCACGCCGGCGTCACCACCTCGCGAAGGTGCCAGATATAGTTCAGCCAGCGCCCTTCGTGCAGCGTCTTGTTCCAAAACAACGGCGCATCAGCGAAAAGTGCGGGATAATCGTCATGCCTGATCATCGGATCAGCCAGATTCATGGCCGACATGATCGTTACAGCAATCAGCGCCACCAGAAATGTGGGAAAAAGCTGCAAAGTTTTGCTGTCTTGCGCAGCTCCGATGTTCGTCGTCATCGCCGCAGTCATGCCGATACGGTGCCAACTGTCTTTGCGCGGCGGGCACGAATGGCCAAAATCAAGGCCCGTGCCTGAGCGATAAAGGTGACCGCAGGGCGCGGCAGCAATCTGACTGTCGCCAAACGCAAACGCCATCCCAAATTACCCGCATTCCTGACGGGCTGACCAGCAGCGATTTCGGTATCCAGAATATCCTGTGGCAGCCCCTCGCGACCAGCGGCATTCACGTACAGGATCGCGTTAAACCGGTACCAAGGGGCGATATCCGTGTTGTTTTTCAGATCGGGACGGACGCAATCAAACGCGACATACCCACGGGCAGCGAACAAATCCTGCCAAAAGGACAGCGGCTGTTCATTCACATGAAACTCTCCGCCTTGCCCCGTGACCGCAGCCGAAAACAACACGCGATCCGACGCATTTGTCAGACTATCGACAAGCGTTTCGGATGCCCTGGTGGGCAGATGTTCACCGACCTCAAGGCTTTGTGCCAGATCGAAACGACGGCCTGTTTCAACAGGCTGTGTCAGATCAGCGGCCAAGAAATCCTCGGGCGCGACTGCAAGTTGATCGCGGTTCACATAATCACCATCGACGGCCAGAACATCGGACGCACCGGCTTTTTGCCATTCATCCAGCCAGACGCCACGACCACTGCCCAGATCGATCACGCTTTGCGGCGCAAGCTTGGGGAACAGCAAGGCAATCATCGGCTTGGCCGAGGCGCGCGCACTTTGGTTGATATAGTCGAAAAACGTATCGTTATATATATGGCTCATGATGTAATTTCCGTTTTAGAAAAAGGAGAAGCAAAGACCCACAGGGTCATGAAGATGTAATTCTGTACGGGCAGATAGACCGTCACGATCGCCGCAGCGGTCCAATCTGGCGTGCCCGTCATGGCAGGCAGAACCGCCGTAATCAGCGCAGAACTGGCAAAGCCGAGACCAACCATCACAACAAAACGCAAAATCTGGCCAAAGTCGTTCAACTGGCGGCCAAAGGTAAACGCGGCCTGCCCGACATATTGCAGCATCACGGCCAGCAAAAAGGCCAAACCATTGGCCAAAACCTGCGGCAGATCAGCCGCCAGAAACGTCAGGTACAGCAACACATAGGCTAATGCCGTGCCGCCCCCGACGATCCCGAACCGGATCAGTTTATGTTGCAGAATCTGCATCAGGCACGCAAACGGCGGCTAACAGGTGCGACGTCGCGGGTGTCTTCGCTGACGAAATACATCGGGCGGTTCTTGGCTTCGACATAAAGGCGGCCGATATATTCGCCCAGAATTCCCAAGGTCAGCAATTGTGCGCCCGAGAAGAAACTGACGGCCAGCACCACAGATGCCCAACCGGGCGCGGTTTGGTACACAACAAGCGAGTAGATCACGTAGACCGCCATCAGGGCCGCCATGAACAAGCTGATAAACGACAGGCGCGTCGCCAGCTTGAGCGGCTTGGTCGAAAACGCTGTCATCGCGTCGATCGCAAAGCGCAGCATGGCGCGGAACGGGTACTTGGTTTCGCCCAATTCGCGGGGTGAGCGGATGTATTCGATGCCAACCTGCTTGAACCCGGCCCAGGCAAACATGCCACGGATAAACCGCGCTTTTTCCGGCATCGCCAGAACCGCGTCCAGCGAACGACGGTTCACAAGGCGGAAGTCGCCGGTATCCTGCGGGATCGGCACATCGGACATGGCATTCAGGAAACGGTAGAATAGATGCGCCGTGGCTTTCTTGAACATCGTTTCGCCACGACGTTCGCTGCGGCGGCCGTATACAACATCAAAACCGCGATCCATCATGAACATCATATCGGTCAGCAGCTCTGGCGGGTCTTGCAGATCGGCATCCAGCATAAAGATGCGGTCGCCCTGCGACGCCTCGAGGCCCGCAGTCAGCGCAATCTGATGACCCCGGTTCGCAGACAGCCTGACACCGACCAGCTGGGGGCAGATCAGTTTCGCAGCTTCAATAGCTTTCCAGGTGGCATCGGTTGATCCGTCATCGACCAGGATGATCTCAGCCTGATCTTTCCAGGGCTTGATGGCCTGCGCAAGACGCTCCACCAGACCGGGGATCGACTCTTCCTCGTTCATGCACGGGATAACAACTGAAAGATACATTCCGGCACTCCGCCCAGATTATTGACCTTTTAAGGAATAATCCGGTGATGTGGCCGAAATTGGGCAAGGATTGGGTGAATTTGAGGATCAGACTGTTCTTTATGCGTAAACAGTCTGAATTGGGCAGGGGTCGCAACGCAAAAGGCCGGGCGTGAACCCGGCCTTCTGGTATAACTCGATACAGATCAGTTGGTAACGGCGCTTCCAACACTCAATATCTGCGGCAGGATCTGCGAAACAGCACGGCTCCATTTGGTGACGGGCTGCTGCGCGACAAAGATGATGTCATCCGGGCGCAGTTCAAACCGTGGGGCCAATGCAAAATGCGCAGCGTTACGTGCATCAAGATGCCACGCTGTAATCGCCCCGAACTCGCGCGGATCAGACGAGGACCGCAACACATAGATTTGCGAAACATCACCCGTCAAAGACGCAACACCATTTGCATCATACAACGCATCCGCAAGGCTTGCTGTCCGCTCGTATGGAAGGGCGAAACGCGATTGCTTGCCAACCTCGCCAGCAAGATAGACATACTGGCGCTTATCGGCACCCAGATCGACGCGTGCCTTGTAGTTGCTGCGTGCCTCGTCAAGGTTCGCACGGCGCAAGCCGACCTCGGCCTGCAATTCTGCCAAGGCGGAGGAACGTGCAGATTGGCGTGCCTGCACCAGAGTGATCTGCTGGGTGAAATAATCCTGAGCCTGAGACAGTTCGTATTCGGTATCCACAAACACCGCATCACCCGGCAACAGGCGTGTCTTTGTCAGACTTGCGCGCGAATATAGCTGGGTTAGCGGAATCTGGTACAACGTGCCATCGCGGTACAAGCGGATCGACGCATAGTCCTGATCCTCAACCGTGATGCCACCGGCAGCGGCCAGCGCCTCTTCCAGATACAGCGGTGTGAGCGTCACAGGAACCACAGTCGGCGAGGCAACAGCCCCCCCGATCGAGATTTTGCGCGAATTGAATTCGGAAATTTCCAGGCTGAACGTCGGATCAATCTGGTTTTCGACAAGCCGCTGGAACAATGCCGCTTCGGCGTCTTCGATCGTCAGGCCGGCAATCCGAACACGACCGACATCGGGGATGTTGATCGATCCGTCATCTTGAACGGTATAACCCTGACGGGAATTCTGCGCAGCAAGCAAACCCGAAAGTTGCTCGACCGACGATGTGGCGCGTGGCGTCGCAAGCAAGACAACGTCACCCACACCAATTTCATAAGGGCCAGGATCCGCAGCCGGTGGCAGCCGCATCTCAAGCGCCGCCGGACGCGATTCACTTTCAAGCGGCGGAACAGGAAGCGCACCAGTGCCGCGCGGGCCGGAACCCGACCCGGCTGTCTGCGAAAAGAACGCAGGAAGCGTTTGCGGAGAGTAAGGAGAGCGGTTGGCCTGAATGACTGTTTCCGGATTTAGATCCAGAACCCGAACATTCGCGCCGCCTGCGACACCCTCAACAACTTTGGGGGTGCGGTAAACGGATCCACAACCTGCAAGACTTAGGCCCAATACGGCCACCAATAAGTATCTCACAATACGTCACTCCCATCCAGTATTCGGTGTCAGCAGCAGAACGCTTCCGACTTCACTTTAATTTAGCGGATACCATCTTGGGTTTTGATATACCCAAGTTCGCTTCCGGCCCACTGGCGCGCTTGTACAATTGCGCCTGTATTCGAGCTAACCCAATAGGTGTTTGTAAACGACTGGTCCAGACTTTTGCAGTCTTCGGTCATCACCCTCGTGGGTATGCTTCCTGTTTCCAGATTGATGACAGTCGGCCCTTTGTTTTCGACCAAGCAGCGATAGGTACGCGTGCTGATTTTGTCATCGCCGGTCAGATTGCTGTGAAAACGGTCCGTATATCCCGTGCTACCAGACAGGATCAGGCCGATCGGTTCGGAAATGTCAGCGGCAAACAGTTCAGACCCGACGCCCCGCGTGCCCTGAAGCATACCATTCTGGATCATCAAGGCGCTCATGTCGGCGCTCAGCCAAGTCTCTATGCCATTCACTGTGTTTTCCAGCAGCAATCGGCCCGACTGGCCACGGCTTTCGACCGTGACAACCATAAGCGGCACAGATGTATCAGCCACCAATGCCGCAAAGCGGGGCGGGAACTGCCCTTTCGGTAACGGTTTCTGTCCGGGATCATTCGTCGCAATTGCAATACCGCGATCAACCAGGCGATCGGCGCTGGAACAGGCACCCAACAAAGCAAGCGCAAGGAAGCTCGCAAGAACACGTGTGATCATCGCAGATACCTCGCCCAACCGTCGCTCAGTTCCTTGCCGCGATAATCCCTCACGACACCGTACAAGCGGTTTTCAACAATCAAACGCGCGCCACCGTCACGTGTAATCGGCTGGATTTTCTGGGAAACGGTCGTACGCGATGGCTTCCCTGTGAGCCACGATAGCGGAATTTCAACGCGCAGACCCTTATCAAACGACCCTTCGCCGAAGGTGTCGAATGGCACGTCTGTCAACGTGAAATAGCCGCCAATCTTGAAGCCGTTGTTGAACTCCCGGTCGATTGAAACCGTCGCGCCATAGTCACCGGCAAGGTAACGACCCACGTCCAGCTGGCCGAAGAAACCATTGCCGAAATCATAATAGGCGGACGCATGGCCCGTCACGACATCATAGCTTTGAAAGCCGAATAGCATGTCGAAATCGCGCTGTTTCACATAGTTGATTTCAGCACCCAAGGCCAAACGGCTGGATGTCGGATACCAAAGAAGTTCCGCCGATACGCCGCCAAACATGCTTTCCAGATAGCCTGCGGAAACCCGGCCAAACAGATCCTTGCCCGGACGGAACATGTATTCCGCTGTCAGATTGTTGATTTCAAGATCGGATTGCTGGGCGTAGCGCACCGCGTTGGTGCGCACGGGTTCGATCAATGAATTCGAAACCCGATCTGAATCCGCAATATTGCCGACCAGCGGATAGCGGAACTGACCGGCAAAGGTCAGGCCCGCTGTCGGGCGATATGCCAGCTTGAGCTGCACGCCCAAATCAGCGCGAAGCGGGCTGTCAGGGTCAAAGAATGACGTTGCAATATACGGGCCGAACGACGTTTCAAAAACCGGAAAGGCATCTTCAAGCTCGCCCAGACGGCTTTCGTCATGCGCGTCTTCGATATCTGCCCGCGCCAGCGTACGCCAGGATCCGTCATAATCGAACTGGAGCTCTTCGAGGTCGGACCGCTGCGTTACGATCCGGCTGATCGGCATACCGTTGCTTTGGAAAACGACTGTAAGCTCTTCGATCTCAGGCGGCAATGTTTCTGCCATCACCCGCGCAGCACGGCCAGCGGCTTGCGCCTCAACGTCCCAACGGTCATTCTCGACACGCACGGTCGCTTGTGTGCCGCTCATCGTAAAGCCTTGAAGAGCAAGGCCATCAGCGGCCAGGCGTGATTTAAGAACACGTTGCACTGCGTCCTTGCCACCACCCTTTTCAGAGTTGTTCCAATCCGCAATCGCCAGCCGGTTGCGCTGCCCAACAGAACGTGGCGCGTTTTCTAAGCCCCCTGGAACTCTGCGCTTGGCCGGATTGATGACATAGCTCAGTTGCGCCCCGACCTCCTTGCCGCCAACCACAAACCCCTTGAGATTCACGCCGTTCTTGAACCGGTATTCCAGCCCAAAGTTCAGCGGCGATGCGATGTCGATCCCGGTATTTACAGATTCCCGTGTGTACAGATCAGGTGAATATTCGGCAAAAAAGGTCGCCTTGTCGTTGATCTTCCATTTCACACCGCCAAACAGCGCAGCCTCGCCGCGAAACCAGTTACCGGTTTCCAGCTGGCCACCAGTATTTGACCCCTTATTTCGGGTGTCAAATTTGTCTGAAAAAATGCTCAGAGGGTTGGAAAACGACCCGCGCCCGGCCAGGCGACCCCAGCCCATACCGCCAGTAACCTCGATATTCGAACCAAAGCTTTTGGTCGCAACGACATATTCGCTGCTTAAAATACCGGTCCCAAGAAAGTCACGCAGACCCACGGCAACAGCCGGGCGGTATTTCGTCTCATCAAGCATTTGAAAATGGATATCAAAACTGCGGTCAAACGTATCCCCGCCCAATCTCGCCGTTGACGGGCCAATATTGCTGATCTTTGAATAACGGAAACTTCCGTAAACACGTGGCAATACCTGAAAAGCAGCCGTGTACCGGAAATTAGGGCCAAATGCGCTTGCGGTGACGGCTAATTCGCCATCATTCATCACTTCGGCAGTTGGCATTTCTATAAGACCCGGCGTGCCGTAAGTCGTTAAAGACTGACCAGAAAGACTCGACGCACCCGTGATACCGACCAGAAGCAAACCTGCGGCATAGACTATTCTTGTAGCCCGCTCTTGCATCTGCGGTCCTTCTAATTATTTATGCTCAGTAGGCGAGCAATACAGAGTTTTGCTGGGGATTTCACTTCGTTGGGGCGACAATTCCGGCTTTTAGCGCAGTAATGCGCCAGTTTTGCAACACAGATTAACGGGCTGATTAAATGTTGGGAAAATGGTTAAAACGTTCCGAGGAACCGACCACACATATTGATCCGATCTGCCCCGATGAACCCTTCCTTGCCATTGGTGATATTCACGGCCGCTTTGATCTACTCCAGCGGTTTCCTGAAAATCGTCTTGGCGCGCAGATTGTCTTTTTGGGGGATATGATTGACCGGGGCGATCACAGCGCAGATGTTTTGAAAGTTCTGTTCGCCGTACCTGGCCTGATTTGCCTGATGGGCAACCACGAGGAAATGATGCTCGACTTCATTGCCCAGCCGCAGGCCCATGGTGGCCGGTGGTTGCGCTATGGCGGGTTGCAAACACTTGATAGTTTTGGCGTCTCCGGAATCTCTGAAACCTCAACCGGAGGCGAGCTTGAGCGTGCGCGCGATGCGCTTGTCGATGCGATGGGGCGTGATTTGTTGGATTGGGTATCGAACCTGCCCAAATGCTGGACATCGGGAAACGTCGCTTTTGTACATGCAGCGGCCGATCCTGCATTGCCCATCGACGCCCAAAGCAACCGCACACTGCTTTGGGGTCACAAGGATTTCGGCACTGTGCCGCGCAAGGACGGAATGTGGGTCGTGCACGGCCACACCATCACCGATACGCCCGAGCTCAAATCCGGTATCGTTTCAATTGACACCGGTGCCTACGCAACCGGAAACCTGACAGCCGCAACGATCACGTCCGGAGATGTCTCGTTTGAATATATTTGACCATAACATTCTGCCGGATTTAACGCGAATTTAGCACCCGCTCTGCATGATCCGCCGATCACTTATTGATTGGCAAAAGGGCCGCGCGGGCACATTATGGCGTTTCTCGACCATCCATCAAAACATATCAGGTTGGGGTATCAACAACCCGCTCAGGGCTTTTATGCCCAGGGCGGCAAACGTATCTTTGACGTAACGGTTTGCCTGCTTTTGTTACCGGCGGTCGGGGGGATTGTTCTGCTTTTGTGGCTTATCGCAAGGTCAGGTGCATCAACCGGATTTTTCGCGCACCCGCGGGTCGGGCGAAACGGTGTTACCTTCCGGTGCTGGAAAATTCGGACAATGGTCGAAAATGCCGATCATGCATTGCTAGAGGTATTTAGAGAAAACCCCGCAAAACAGTCTGAATGGGCTCTTAGCCGTAAACTTTCTAACGATCCGCGCATATTGCCCGTTGGTAAATACTTGCGTCAAACCAGCCTGGACGAGCTTCCCCAAATTTGGAACGTGATCAGGGGCGATATGTCATTGGTTGGCCCCCGTCCCGTCACCCGGTCCGAGATGTCACTGTTTGGCGATGGTACGAACGACTATTTGGCGATCAGACCCGGCATTACCGGTCTTTGGCAGGTCAAGGCACGCCGGACGCCCTGTTACATTCGCCGCGTCAAACTTGATCGCATATATGCGCGCAATGTGACATTTTCCGGGGATTTGCGGATATTGCTTTGGACACTGCCCGTGCTTTTCCGCCCCACGGGCCGGTAACCGGCCATATAAACGGGCTACCTGCCACTGCGGTTCAATGCGGCGAGCCTTATACCAACCCCGTGATCCCTGTTGCGGTCGTTCCCGTATCCAGCACCCGGGCAACCCGAAAGGGATAAACAACGCCGGCCATCAGGTTTGGCAAGGTCACTGTATCGCCGCTTTTCAGCACAACAGAAACATTCCCCGCCACCGACACCATGATTGCGCGGGTGACTTGCGCGACATCAGTTGCGTCATCGGGCGCGATTGTAAACCCGCCGCAAATTGGCCCGGTCAACCCGGCGCTATAGTCATGGAAATTATCAAATGTAGGCATACCCGTCTCCGTAATGAGGTTGCCAGACCATCCTTTACGAAAATGTAGCTTTCCTTAACGAAACGCGCGCCCTGTGGAACAGGACGCGCGTTATTCGTTTGGTTCAGTCTATGGGTTAGACGACACGGCCATGGCAGTGCTTGAACTTTTTACCGGAACCGCAGGGGCATTCATCATTGCGCGACGGATTGCCCCATGTCGCCGGATCATCTTCTTTAAACCCGTTTGCGGCGGCATCGTTTTCAACCGCTGGCGCGGCAGCCTGTGGCTGACTTGCCTGCATCTGCGCAACCATCTCGCGCTGTTCGGCTTCGGTCATTGGCCGGATTTGACCCAGCTTTTGGGTCACATCAGTACGTAAACTGTCGAGCATCGATTCAAACAATTGAAAGGATTCATTCTTGTATTCGTTCAACGGATCGCGCTGCGCGTAGCCACGGAACCCCACAACAGACCGCAGGTGTTCTAGCGTCAGCAGGTGATCACGCCATTTTGCGTCGATTGCCTGCAAAAGAACCTGCTTTTCAATGTTGCGCATGTTCTCGGGGCCGAACTGCTCGGCCTTGGCTGCCATCTGCGCTTCACATGCTTCTGTCAGGCGCTCGCGGATGACTTCGTCGTCCACGCCTTCTTCCTCGCACCACGCAACAACCGGCACATCAATGTTCAGCTGTTCAAGAACGGCTTGCTGAAAACCTTTTGTATCCCATTGATCTGCATATGTTTTCGGCGGCATATACTGGTCAATCAGGTCATCAATGACCTGCTCGCGCATGTCCGAAACAATCTCTGACAGGTCAGCGGCTTCCATGATGTCACGGCGCTGGCCAAACACCACCTTGCGCTGTTCGTTCATCACATCATCGAATTTCAACAGCTGCTTGCGGATGTCAAAGTTGCGACCTTCGACCTTGGCTTGCGCGCGCTCTAGCGACTTGTTGACCCATGGGTGAATGATCGCTTCGCCCTCTTTCAAGCCCAAGGTTGTCAGCACTTTTTCAAGCCGTTCCGACCCGAAAATACGCATCAGATCGTCTTCGAGTGACAGATAAAAGGACGAACGACCCGGGTCACCCTGACGGCCTGACCGGCCACGCAACTGGTTATCAATGCGACGGCTTTCGTGACGCTCTGATGCCAGAACATACAGACCGCCTGCCTCGATCACCTTTTTCTTTTCATCGGCATGTTCTGCTTCGATCTTGGTGCGGATTGCGACCGGGTCTGCATCAGGGTCCGCATCAAGCGCTTCCAGAACTTTCAGCTCGACGTTACCGCCCAACTGGATGTCGGTCCCGCGACCGGCCATGTTGGTCGCGATGGTCACCGCACCCAATTTACCGGCGTCGGCAACAATCTGCGCTTCTTGCTCGTGTTGGCGGGCGTTCAGAACGTTGTGCTCAATTCCGGCTTGCGTCAGCATCTGGCTAAGCATCTCGGATTTTTCGATCGATGTCGTACCAACAAGGCAAGGCTGGCCTTTGGCGTGGGCAATCTTCACCTCTTCGATCATCGCCTTATATTTCTCAAGCGCTGAACGGAAAACCTGATCGTCCTCGTCAACACGTGCAACAGGCACGTTTGTCGGAACAACAATAACGCCAAGGCCGTAGATTTCAGAAAATTCTTCTGCTTCGGTTTCGGCTGTACCGGTCATACCAGCCAGCTTGTCATACAAACGGAAGTAGTTCTGGAATGTCACCGAGGCCAGAGTCACGTTCTCTGGCTTGATGTCGACATGTTCTTTGGCTTCGATCGCCTGGTGCAGGCCGTCCGACATGCGGCGCCCTGCCATCATCCGGCCCGTAAACTCGTCGATCAGCATCACTTCGCCGTCACGCACGATGTAATCCTTGTCGCGCTGGAACAGCTTGTGCGCCCGCAGACCTTGGTTCACGTGGTGCACGATGGATGTGCTTTCAGGGTCATACATGGTCAGCCCCTCCTCAAGCAGACCACGCGCGTGCAGTTCTGCCTCAAGGAATTCGTTACCCTCGTCTGTAAAGGTCACGTTGCGGGTTTTTTCGTCCAACTCATAGTGATCATCCTGAAGCAGCGGGATCACATCATCGACGATTTTATACATCTCGGAGCGGTCCTGCGACGGGCCGGAAATAATCAGGGGCGTCCGTGCTTCGTCGATCAGAATGCTGTCGACCTCGTCCACGATCGCAAAATTGTGGTGACGCTGGTAAATCTGGCTTAGCTCGGATTTCATGTTGTCGCGCAGATAGTCGAAACCCAGCTCGTTGTTCGTGGCATAGGTGACATCGCAATTATACGCGGCGCGCTTGTCTTCTTCGGTCATGTTCGACACGGCAGCACCGGTCGTCAGACCCAGCGATGCAAACACTTTGCCCATCCAGTCAGCATCGCGCTGCACCAGATATTCGTTCACGGTGACGATGTGCACACCCTTGCCCGTCAGCGCATTCAGATATGCGGCCAGCGTCGCGGTCAGTGTCTTACCTTCTCCGGTCTTCTGTTCAGAGATATTGCCCTGATGCAGAAAAATCGCCGACATCAGCTGCGTATCGAACGCCCGCAAACCCAAGGTGCGGCGCGCGCCCTCGCGGCAGTTGGCAAAGGCTTCGGGCAGCAGATCATCCAGACTTTCGCCATCCAGTGCCCGCTTGCGCAGCTCTTCGGTTTTTTCCTTGAGACCCTCATCGGTCAGAGCAAGAAATTGATCTTCCAGCGCGTTGATTTGTTCAACCAGCGGGCGGGTCGCCTTGATTTTACGGTCGTTGGGTGTCCCAAAGACTTTTTTGGCGAGTGTTCCGATGCCCAGCATGTAATCTCCTGCCGAAGTTATGATGTGTAGCGCTGATCTGCTTGCCCAGCCGCCGGACAACCCCTAGATAAAGGGTTGAACGTGCGCCAAAGCCGCGCCCATAGGGCGATGTAAGGGCCGTACCAAACCGTGTCAATGTGCAGCCCCCCGTGGCGGCCAAACCTAGGACAGATACATGCAAAAAACCCTCACTTTCTTGGCACCCTTCGTGGTTGCCGCTTCGCTTGCCCTGCCTGTCGCCGCGCAAGACGAGGTTAAGGCCGATACCGTTGTGGCAACTGTGAACGGAACTGATATCACGATTGGTCACATGATCATCGCACGGGCCACCCTGCCCGAGCAGTATCAACAGCTGCCACCCGAGGTTCTGTTCACAGGCATTCTGGATCAGCTGGTGCAGCAAACAGCGCTTGCACAAAGCTTTGAAGGTGCCCTGCCTTCGCGCGTCACCTTGGCGATCGAGAACGAGCAACGCCAATTGGTTGCAGGCGAAGTCATTGAGAAAAACATGGCGGCCCCGATCCCCCAAGACGAGCTGAACGCCGCCTATGCCGAGACATATGGATCGGCCGAGCCTTCGGAAGAATACAATGCCGCGCATATCCTTGTCGAAACCGAGGAAGAAGCGCTCGCCATCATCGAAGAAATCGAAGGTGGTGCTGATTTTGCCGAAGTCGCGAAAGAAAAATCGACCGGCCCTTCCGGCCCCGGTGGTGGCGACTTGGGCTGGTTTGGCCCTGGCATGATGGTCCCCGCATTCGAAGAAGCAGTTGTTGAGCTTGAAGTCGGCGCAGTATCCGCACCGGTTAAGACGCAGTTTGGCTGGCATGTAATCAAGCTTTCAGAAAAGCGCCTGAAAGATGCGCCCCCGCTGGAAGAAGTACAAGCAGAGCTTGAAACGCAAATCCGTCAGGTCCGCGTTCAAAAAGCGATCGAGCAGATGACTGAAGAAGCTGATGTTGACCGCTCCGCCTCCGAAGGGGTTGACCCAACGGTGCTGACCAACCTCGGCTTGCTGGAGTAAGCAAACATGGGCAAGATAACTGCCGTTTCCCCCCTCGCACCCGAGAAATTTCCCGACCTTCCCGTCATTGACGGGGTTCGGTTTGCCACAATCGCAGCTGGGGTCCGGTATCAGGGCCGCACCGATGTGATGCTGGCCGAATTGGCACCGGGGTCCACCATTGCCGGTGCATTTACCAAATCCGCAACGCGGGCAGCGCCGGTTCTGGATTGTCAGGCCAAGATCGGTGGCACCTCTGATACAGGTGCTGCCATTCTGGTGAATTCCGGCAACGCGAATGCCTTTACCGGAAAAGGCGGTGTGACTGCGGTCGAAGCAATCACAGCAGCGGTCGCCAAGGTCTGTGACATTCCCCAGTCGCGGGTGTTCACGTCGTCCACTGGCGTGATCGGTGAACCGTTGCCCTATGACCGCGTGACCGCGGTATTGTCCGACCTCAAGGGCAAGCTTGATGCGGGTGGCATTTCTGACGCCGCCAAGGCGATTATGACCACCGATACCTTTCCAAAAGGTGCCGCTGCAAAGGTCCAGATCGGGTCGAAAACAGTCTCTATCGCTGGGATTGCCAAGGGTTCGGGGATGATTGCGCCGGATATGGCCACGATGCTGGTCTATATCTTTACCGATGCAGTCGTGAACCAACCCGCGCTGCAAGCAATGCTGTCGAAACACACGGACAGCACCTTTAACTGCATCACCGTCGACAGCGACACATCCACATCAGACAGCCTGATTTTGGCGGCAACCGGCGCTTCGCGCGTCGATGCCAGCGACAGTGCCGACTTCTCGGAGGCCCTGCACGGGCTGATGCTGAACCTCGCGCATCAGGTTGTGCAAGATGGTGAAGGCGCAACAAAATTTGTTGAAATCGCAGTAACCGGTGCCGCAACTGATGCAGATGCCAAGATCCACGGCATGGCAATTGCGAACTCTCCGCTGATCAAAACCGCGATTGCGGGTCAGGATCCGAACTGGGGTCGCGTTGTTATGGCGGTCGGCAAATCCGGTGCCGCGGCAGACCGTGACCGCCTGTCGATCCGCTTTGGCGATATCGAGGTCGCCAAAGACGGCTGGCGCAGCCCCGATTACTCGGAGGAAGCAGCAGCAGCCCACATGAAAGGCCAGAACATCGTGATTGGCGTCGATTTGGGCTTGGGTGACGGCAAAGCAACCGTTTGGACCTGCGACTTGACCCACGGCTATATTGATATCAACGCGGATTACCGTTCGTGAAGATGGTGTTGGTCTCGGCTGTAGCCCTGATCGACGTGGACGGGCGCGTGCTTTTGGCACAGCGCCCGCCCGGCAAATCTATGGCTGGTTTGTGGGAGTTCCCCGGTGGAAAGGTTGAGACCGGCGAAACGCCCGAGGCGGCGCTGATCCGTGAATTGCAAGAAGAGTTGGGGATCGACACCTGGGCGTCGTGCCTGGCCCCGTTAACCTTTGCCAGTCACGCCTATGATGATTTTCACCTTTTGATGCCGCTGTTTGCCTGCCGCAAATGGCAAGGGACACCGCGCGCACGCGAAGGGCAAACCTTGAAATGGGTTCGTGCAAACGCCCTCAAGGATTACCCGATGCCGGCAGCAGATGTGCCGTTGATTCCAATCCTCAGGGACTGGCTCTAGCTTGAAGGGACTGATTGTTCCAGATTGAAGCCAAATTTGAGTAGATTGTTGCGATTATTGCTAGACACAATCGAGATACTACTTATAAGTGAAACATAGCCAAGTTTCTGGGGGGAAAGTAAATGCTACGTACAATTACAATTGGCACGACCGTGTCTGTTCAGGGCATCTTCGTACGCGATATGCCTGATGGGCGTGTGTCGGTCAAAGTCGACAATGACATTTTTACCGGCAAGCCAATCACCCGCAAAAGCTAACTGCCTCCGCTAGAGTTTTCAGCCGACCAACGACTTGCGGTGCCAATCCGCTGCGTAATGGCGGGTTCTGGGTTCAGGCCGGCAGATTATCCCTATTACAGACTGCGGTTCGATCGCATTCCGCAGTGTACGCCTTGGCGTCAAAGTTGACCTATTACTTTGCGAGGCACCAGCGATCCCCCTAAAATCTTCCGAAATACAGCCGCGCGAAACGACAAAAGCCCGACTTTTCAGCCGGGCTTTTGCTAATTCCTGATCTCGAGGTTGATTAGTCGAGCGTGCGAACAACTTCTTCGCGGGTAAAGATTTCGATGACATCGCCCGGGCGGATGTCTTCGTAATTCTCGAACGCCATACCACATTCCTGACCCGACGGTACTTCGGACACTTCGTCTTTGAAGCGCTTGAGCGTCTTCAATGTGCCCTCGTGGATCACAACATCGTCGCGCAGCAAACGTACACCAGCGGCGCGGCTTGCCTTGCCTTCGGTGACCAAACAACCAGCAACCTTGCCAACACCGGTCACCTTGAACACCTCTTTGATCGACGCATAGCCGATAAAGTGTTCGCGGATTTCGTTGCTGAGCAAACCACTTGCGGCAGCTTTTACATCGTCAACCATGTCGTAGATGACCGAATAATACCGGATCTCGACACCTTTTTGGTTCGCTGTTGCACGGGCCGATGCGTTGGCACGTACGTTGAAACCAATGATCGGTGCGTTTGATGCTTCGGCCAGGCCAACATCCGTGTCGGTAATCGCACCAACACCCGAATGCAGAACCCGTACACGAACTTCATCGTTGCCGATTTTCTCCATCGCCTGAAGGATCGCTTCGGCAGAACCTTGAACATCGGCTTTGATCAGCAGCGGCAACTCGGACACTGTTTCATCAGCTTTGGCGTTCGCCATCAACTGTTCCAGCGTCGTTGCAGCACCGGCAGCGGCACGTTTGTCCTTGGCAGCGTTTGCGCGATATTCAGCGATCTCGCGTGCCTGGGCTTCGGTTTCAGTTACGTTCAAAACGTCGCCCGCAGCAGGTGTACCATTCAGGCCAAGAACCTCGACCGGGACGGATGGACCCGCTTCTTTGACGCGCTCGCCCTGATCGTTGATCAGTGCACGAACCTTACCGTACTGCTCACCCACAACAAAGATATCACCTTGGCGCAGCGTACCGTTCTGGATCAGAACAGTCGCAACAGGGCCACGGCCAACGTCAAGCTGCGCCTCGATCACGGCACCAACTGCGGCGCGGTTCGGGTTGGCTTTCAGTTCCAGCAGTTCGGCCTGCAGCGCAATCGCCTCAAGCAGCTCATCAAGGCCCTGACCGGTAGTGGCCGAAACCTCGACGTCCTGAACGTCACCGGACATCTTTTCGACGATGACCGAATGTTGCAGCAGATCGGTGCGCACTTTGTCCGGGTTCGCCTCGTATTTATCGATCTTGTTGATTGCCACGATCATCGGCACTTTGGCCGCTTTTGCGTGGTTAATCGCTTCGATCGTCTGCGGCATCACAGCGTCATCCGCCGCAACAACCAACACAACAATGTCAGTCACCTGAGCACCGCGCGACCGCATCGACGTAAACGCAGCGTGGCCGGGTGTATCGAGGAAGCTAAGCACCTGACCCTTGTCGGTTGTCACCTGATAGGCACCAATGTGCTGCGTGATACCGCCTGCTTCGCCGGACTGAACCTTGGCTTTGCGGATCGCATCCAGCAACGATGTCTTACCGTGGTCAACGTGGCCCATGATCGTGATAACCGGAGGACGTGTGACCAGATCTTTCGGATCGTCCATTTCCTCTTTGATGACATCTTCGACGTCAGCATCAGAAACACGAACCACTTTGTGGCCGAATTCTTCGATGATGAGTTCCGCAGTATCCGCATCAATCGTTTCGTTCTGCGTAACCATCAAGCCGTTGTTCATCAGCGCTTTTACAACAGCACCAACGCGTTCAGCCATACGGTTCGCCAATTCGGAAACCACAATCGCCGGAGGCAGGTTCACGTTGCGCACGACCTTTTCGCGCTCGACCGTGCCGCCCATCGCCTTTTGACGCTGACGTTCCTGCTTGCGCTTCATCTGCGCCATAGAACGCTGACGGCCGCCTTCGCCACCGGTCAACGCCTGGTTCACTGTCAGCTTGCCAGAGCGACGGTCGTCGTTGCCCTTGTTGCGCTTGTTGGTTTCCTCGCGGTCGCCTTCTTTCTTGCGCACGACAGGTGCTGGTGCACCGCCCTTGGTGTTCGGCAATTTAGCCGATGCCGGCTGCGCCACTGACGCAGGTGCGGGCGCTGCAACAGCTGCTGCTTCGGCTTCTTCCTTGCGACGTGCATCCTCTTCGGCTTTCGCCTTCAGGCTTTCCTCGCGCTCGCGCTCTTCCGCCTCTTTGGCATCGATCTCGGCACGACGGCGCTCACGGTCTGCTGCGCGTTCTTTTTCTTCAGTCGCACGTGCTTCCGCTTCTTCGGACTCGCGCGCACGGGCAGCTTGAACTGCCTTCAGGCGGCGTTCCATTTCGGAATCGGTGATACCTGCCGGCCGCTTCTTGGGATCCCCAAGTGACGGATTGGCACCGGTGCCGGTTTTGGCACCCGCAGGTTTAGGCACCACAACGCGCTTGCGTTTGGTCTCGACCACGACGTTTTTGGTACGCCCGTGGCTAAAGCTTTGCTTTACGTTACCCGGGCGCGCTGGCGCGCCACGCAGGCCCAATGTCTTTTTGCCGTCACTATCGCTCATCTAGCTCGTCTATCCTTTCGGGTGACCGTTGCCACCCTCGTTTATGCGTACGCCTCTTAGCCGTTGGGCTTCCTCTACAACACGAGAGGTGAGTCCACCAGAGGCGAGCGCCCCATGTATCACAGTTTGGCGTCCGAATGCCAAACCCAATTCGTCTGCCGTCAGCCAGCCAATGTAGTGACCGAAGTGCGGCGTACTTAGTTTCGATTTGCCGCGACCCGATCCATCCACTGCTTGGATCAGGACTTCGGCTTCTTCCATTTGCAGCCAACCTTTGACCTTTTCGTATCCCGCCACGGCCTTACCGGCCTTGCGCTGAAGCGAAATCAGATCAACCACACGGCGGACGAGTTGCTTTTCAACCTCGTCTACCAATCCTTCATCAACCTTAACAGGTTGTTTAGCTGCGCGGGCAAACAGCCCTTTTTTCACAGCCAGCAGCAGCGCATCCCGATCGGCCGCCACATACATACCCCGACCCGGCAGCTTTCCCAGAATATCCGGGAAAACCTGCAAGTCAGGGCCAACAACGAAGCGGATCAGACCATTTTTCGGCTGCACTTCGCCCGTGGCGATGCATTTCCGCTCTGGACCGTCTTCCCGGTCTTTCGAAACGCCACCGCGCACCATATCGTTCCCCAAGGCCCTACGATCAGGCCTCGGCCTCCTCGTCTTCTACGTCGTCTTCTTCGACTTCGGTTGTTTCCAGTTCGGCCGGATCAACCCAACCCAGCAAGACGCGGGCCGTCATGATCAGGTGCTGCGCTTCTTCCAGCGACATGTCAAACGGTTCCAGCGTGCCATCGTCTTTGGTCCGCACGCCATCGACTGTCGTCCAGCCACCGGCCAGCTCCCAATCTGCGCATGTTGCAAAGTCTTCCAGCGTTTTTACGTCGTCTTTGGCCAACGCCTCAATCATTTGGGGTGTCAGACCTTCGAATTCAATAAGCGTGTCATCCACGCCCAATGCACGCGCTGCGTCCAGGGCCGCGTTGTTCTGCGCTTCCAGCACATCACGGGCACGTGCCTGCAATTCGCCAGCAGTTGCTTCGTCAACGCCGTCGATCACCAGCAATTCGTCAACTTCGACATAGGCGACTTCTTCCAGACTGGTGAACCCTTCGGAGACCAGCAACTGGGCAAAGAATTCGTCCAGATCAAGGTTGTCCATGAACAGTTTGGTACGCAGTTCAAACTCGGCCTGACGGCGCGCGCTTTCCTGCTCTTCTGTCATGATGTCGATGGTCAAACCGGTCAGCTGCGATGCAAGGCGCACGTTTTGACCACGACGGCCAATCGCAAGGCTCAACTGCTCTTCTGGAACGACGACTTCGATCTTGCCAGCTTCCTCGTCCAGAACAACTTTGGATACTTCAGCAGGCTGAAGCGCGTTCACCAGGAATGTGGGCTGGTCTTCGTTCCACGGGATGATGTCGATCTTTTCACCCTGAAGCTCGTTTACCACGGCCTGAACACGCGAACCGCGCATACCAACGCAGGCACCAACAGGATCGATGGAGCTGTCATGAGAGATCACAGCGATCTTGGCGCGCGAACCGGGGTCACGAGCAACGGCCTTGATTTCGATGATGCCATCATAGATTTCGGGCACTTCCATCTTGAACAGCTCGGCCATGAATTCCGGCGCCGTACGGCTCAGGAAAATCTGCGGGCCGCGCTGCTCGCGGCGCACGTCCTTGATGTAAACGCGGATACGGTCGTTCGGGCGATAGGATTCGCGGCCGATTTTCTCGTTGCGGCGCAGGATCGCTTCGCCAGCGCCCACATCGACGATGACGTTGCCGTATTCCTCGCGCTTGACCAGACCGTTGATGATCGTGCCGGCGCGGTCTTTGAATTCTTCGTACTGACGGTCACGTTCTGCTTCGCGGACCTTTTGCAAGATCACCTGCTTGGCGGATTGTGCTGCGATCCGGCCCATTTCGACGGGCGGAACTTCTTCGCTGAATTCCTGACCGATTTCGGGGTTGGCCATATATTGCTTGGCCTGCTCGACGGTAAATTCAGCCTGATAGTTTTCCAGCTCGTCATCGGCCACAACGGTACGCACGCGGGTGAACGTCGCGCGACCTGTCTTGCGGTCGATGGCCACGCGAATGTCCATTTCAGCGCCGTAGCGGGACTTCGCCGCACGGGCGAGCGATTCTTCCATCGCTTCGACCACCAGATTGGGGTCGATCATCTTTTCGCGGGCAACAGCCTCGGCGGTTTGCAGCAGTTCAAGCTGGTTGGCTGATGTAATGGCCATTTAGTCGTCTCCCTCGGTGGACCCTTCGGTCTCGATGTCATCGAATTTGGTTTCGTCAATTGCACCCGACGCTTTGCGCTGGCGCAGCATTTCTTTGATCAGATCGTCGGTCAGGACCAGTTTGGCATCCGTAAGCCAGTCGAACTTCAGGCCGATCGTGCCTTCTTCGACATTGATCAACACTTCGTCGCCGTCGACCCCGGCCAGCGTACCCTTAAAGCGGCGGCGGCCATCAATCAGATCACCGGTTTCAATCTTGGCCTCATAGCCTTCGAACATGTCGAAATCCTTGAGACGTGTCAGGGGCCGGTCGATACCGGGGCTGGAAACCTCCAGCGTATATTCCTCGACGATCGGGTCTTCGACGTCCAGCACGGCACTGACGGCCTGACTTACCAATGCCAGTTCATCAACTTCGATCCCGCCATCGGGGCGGTCGGCCATAATCTGCAACGTGGTCTGTTTTCCCGACATCAGGCGAACGCGCACCAGTTCAAACCCCAGATCCTCGATCACCGGTGTGATGATCTCGGCCATGCGGCGGTCGATGGCGGCTTTAGCAATCAGATCGTTGTTCATAGTCTCTCTTATCATCCTGCAATTTTCAGCAGGCATAAAAAAACGGGCGCGCGGCCCGTGTTCAAGATCGGTGGAGCATCTGGTGTGGACCCGAATGCGCCGCTGTTGAAAGGGGATATACGCCGTGATGCCCGAAACTGCAAGCCCCGTTAGGCGAACCACCAGCGTTCAGCCGCGCGTAGGTTGTCCAGGGGGCGATGCTGGCCGATTCTGACAGGCATTGCCACGCTGCGCGAAACAGCATGTGTCATGGCGCGGGAAAACGGGAGTTGGGCAATGTCATCAAACCCTTGCACCAATCCGGCATCATCAAGATCGGCGGCATCTACCAGGTATTCTGCCAACGCCTGCGCCCGAACGGCATCAGATGGAACAGAGACCAGTTCGACCGCATCGAACCATCCGGCAGTGTTCCCCTTGTAGTGATCCGCCACGCGTTCGGCCAAAACCTGCTGACCGGGGGTGAATTTTTTCAGACGGTACAGCCCTGTACCGATCCCTTGATCAGCGGCATGCAGGGGCCGGATAACATGATCAGGCCCCGCCAGCGTAAAAGGCAGGTCCATCGCAGGGGCATCAAGGGCAATACAAATCTGATGGTCGTTCAAAACCTCGACCCGCCCGTTCAGTTGCAAAGACCCGGCAACATCGCGCGCCGTCATTGGCTGACCGTCATGAAACGCCACATCCTGACGCAGATCAAACATCCAGACCCGGCCATCATCAGACCCTTGCCATCCGGTCGCCAATTCACCGCGCAAGGTGCCATCGGCGGCAACTTCGGTCAGGGTGTCGAAAATCAGCCCCTGGCGCGCGACCTTCATGAACAGACCATCGCCCTTGGCCCAACTGTCGCTGCGTGATGCGCCCGAAAGCGCCATCCGCAAACGCCCGCCTTGCTGTGGCATCGCAGCAGCAGACACACCAGTCGCCGCCAGCAACGCGGCGGCAGCACCCGTGGCAAACAACGCACGGCGATCCATCAAGGAACGGGTTTTGGTCATTGGGCGGCAATCCTGTCCATCGTGCGCACCAATTCTGCACTGATTCCGGGCTCAGACAAGGCATGACCCGCATTGCGCACCATCTTCAGCTCCGCATTCGGCCAGGCTTGGGCCAGATTATAGGCGCTTGTGGGGGGGCAAATCATATCATAGCGGCCTTGGACGATAACGCCGGGAATATGGGCAATGCGCGGCACATGCGCAAGGATTTGGCCGTCAAATTCCAGAAAGCCCGCATGCGTGAAATAGTGATTCTCGAGCCGCGAGAAGGTGCGTGAATATTCCCCCGGCCCCTCGTGACCGCCGCCCGACGAATGGATCGACGCCAGCGCATTTTCCCATGCGGCCCATGCCTTGCCGTATTTGATCTCGGTCTGCATATCGCCGCAGAAAAGCCGCCGGTGATAGGCCGCAATCAGATCATCGCGTTCGTCTTCGGGGATCAGGTTCACAAAACGCACCCATAAATCCGGCCAGAATTTTCCCGCACCGCCACCGTAAAACCAGTCCAGTTCGGCTTGGGTCATCATAAACACACCGCGCAAAACGATGTTACGCACGCGATCGGGATGGGTCTGGGCATAAATCAACGCAAGCGTAGCACCCCAGCTGCCGCCAAAGGCGATCCATTTGTCGATGCCCAACGCTGCCCGGATACGTTCAATATCGGCTACCAGATCCCAAGTGGTGTTATTGGTCACCGAGGCAAAGGGCTTTGACCGCCCACAGCCGCGCTGGTCAAACAGGATCACATGGTATTTTTCAGGGTCGAAATAGCGCCGCATCGACGGGCTGCACCCGCCTCCGGGCCCGCCATGCAAAACGACAACAGGTATCCCGTTGGGGTTTCCGCATTGTTCGAAATACACGGTATGACCATCGCCCACGTCCATCATCCGCTGATCAAATGGATCAACGGGCGGATAAAGATATTGAACTGCGTGCTTTTGGTCCGGGATTTTGTCCATTACAGGCCTATATAGTCTTTGGACCTAAAAGAGCACAGAGAGATCAGAATGCAAGCGCCACTAAGCACCGTTGACCCCGCCGAGATTGAAAAGTTTCAGGCCATGGCCGCCGAATGGTGGGACGAGAATGGCAAATTCAAGCCGCTCCATATGCTGAACCCCTGCCGGTTGGAGTATATCACCAACCAGATTGCAGGCGAATTTGACCGTGATTTAAAAGCCCCCCTGCCGTTCAAGGGGCTGCGCATCCTTGATATAGGCTGCGGTGGCGGGTTGCTGTCCGAACCGATGGCGCGTCTGGGGGCCGATGTCGTCGGTGCAGATGCCGCTGCGGGTAACATTCCCGTCGCGCAGCTTCATGCCGAACAATCCGGCCTGACCATCGACTATCGCCACACCACAGCCGAAACACTGGCCGAAGCAGGCGAGCAATTCGATGTCGTTGTGAACATGGAAGTGGTTGAACATGTTGCCTCCCCCATTGATTATCTGACCGCCTGCCGCCAGTTGCTGAAACCCGGTGGTTTGCACATCTGTTCGACCCTAAACCGCAATCCAAAGTCATTTATGATGGCGATTATTGGCGCTGAACACATCATGCGCTGGCTGCCAAAGGGCACCCATGAATGGTCAAAATTCATCACACCGGATGAATTGTTTGACCTGCTGCGCAACGCGGGGCTTACGCCGGTTGATCGCAAGGGTTTTGTGTTTAATCCGATCCTGTGGTCCTGGAGCCTGTCTGATCGCGACCTGAGCGTGAACTATGTAACCGCAAGCACCAAGCCTGCGTAAGGTCTTGCGCTAGTCCTCGGAATGCCTGCGCAACGCGCGCAGGGTTTCGAGGGTCGCACGCACCTGATCTTCGCCCAATTCATCGGCAACATTGTTAATCAGTGGCGTAATCGAACGTATCGCGTCATCGCGGGCATTTCGACCGGCGGGGCTGATTGCCACCATCTTGCGGCGTGCGTCATCCCAATCGGGGCGGATGTGAACATAGCCCGCCCAAAGCAGCTTGTTCAGGGTGTTGGTCATGGCACCACGTGTAACATTGAACGTCTCGGCCAGCTGCGCGGGTGTCTTTTCACCCTCGTGCCAGGCCAGATTATTCAGCACCGAAAAATGCGAAATTTCCATGCCTTTGGGCAGCACCCGCGTCAAACGGTTGCGCATCTTTTGATCAGCAGACAGCAATTCGCTGATCAACGTAATCGCGAGTGAGTTTCGGTTTTCCATCATAACTTGGTCAAGGTGCCTGAAATTCACGGCGGTTGGCAAGGCTTGGAACGCGGCGGCGCGCATCTGCAAGGCGGTTCATGTCCATCTCGAACGGATATACGCCGGGGGCCTCTCCCGCATCCAGGATCACCTCGCCCCAAGGCGCAACCGCCAGCGAATGGCCGTATGTGAACCGCGTTTTGTTGGTTTCGCTAAGATGTTCGCCCGTTTGCGCTGGGGCCAAAACAAAACATCCTGTTTCAATCGCCCGCGCCCGCAGCAAGGTATGCCAATGTGCGGCACCAGTAACCGGCGAAAACGCAGCGGGCATCGTCAGAATATCAGCGCCGGCATCCGCCAATGCCTGATAAAGCAACGGAAACCGCATATCATAACAAATGCTCATCCCCACTTTGCCAAAACCGGTATCAGCCACGACCGCCTTGTCACCCGGACGGTAGCCGGCTGATTCGCGGTAGCTTTCGGTGGCATCGATATCGACGTCGAACATGTGGATCTTGTCATAGCGGGCGACGATCTGGCCATTGGGGTCGACCATGAACGATCTGTTGGCAAATCGCCCGTCCGCATCGTCCGTCTTTAGCCCCAGCGAACCGATCAGCAGCCAGATCCCCTTGTCCCGCGCCACATCGCGCAGGGCAGCAAGGGTGATATCTTCCGCCTCGTGTGTCAGCACCGTGCGCTGGTGGTCACGGCTGGTCGACACACAATTCGTAACTTCGGGCGTCAGCACAAATTGCGCGCCCTGGTCCGCGGCATCCCGCACCATTTCAAACGTACCCGCCAGATTGCGGGCCGGATCATCCGTGACGTTAAGTTGAACCAGGGCTGCTTTCATCACGCTGCCAACAACGCATCCAGCTTGCCCGCGCGTTCCAGCGCATACAGGTCATCACAACCGCCCACATGGATATCGCCAATGAAAATCTGCGGCACCGTGCGACCACCATTGGCGCGTTTGATCATTTCGGCCTTCCGCTCGGGGTGCGCCAGAACATCAACCTCGGCAAAGCTCACGCCTTTTTCATTCAGCAACCGCTTGGCCGCGTGGCAAAATCCGCAAAGCGGCGAGGTGTAAATCTCAACGGGTTTCATGGCTGTGTCCTTTTCAGCAAATCAGTTGAACACAGACTTAGGTGTCTTTGGCCACTCTTGCCAGTGTAACAACGCGTATCGGACCTGCACCAGCATCAATACAGGCGCGCGCCGCTGCAAATAGAGTCGCACCGGAGGTCATCACATCGTCAACGATCAAGACCGGTCGGCCCAGCATAAGGTGCTGCCGCTTTGGATGGGCGTAAATCGCGTCCTGCAGGATTTCAAACCTTTCGATCCGGCTTTTGCCATCCAGCGATGCGGTTTTACGGACGCGTTTTAACAGATCAGGGCACCACGCCAGCCCCGTTTCCCGCGCCAATGCCCGCCCCAGCAACGCCGACTGGTTATACCGCCGTTTGACCAAACGCTGCCAATGCAACGGAACCGGCGCGACAAGCGTTTCGGCTGGCAATTTTCCGCGAAACGCGCGGGCCATCCAAAGAGCAGCGGGTTTTGCGATTTCCTGCCGGTCGCCATGTTTCAGCGCCAGCACCATCTTGCGACCCGCATCGGCATATAAAAACGCCGACCTGCCCTGCACCCATGGCGGCGGATGGGCAAGGCACCCGTCGCAGTGCGAAACCTCGCCTTTGCTGCCACCGGGCAGTGGAATGCCGCAGCTGTCACAGACCACGCCGCCAATAAACGCCGTATCGCGCCAACACGGGCCGCACAGGCCTGCGTGCCGGTCAACCGCCCCGCCACAACTCAGGCAGGCGGGCGGATAAATTAGACCAACAGTGGTTTGTATCTGGGCCAGCATCACCGTATTATTCCTTGCATGAACGCACAAAATATCCTCACGGACATCACCGCCCTGTCCCGCAGCCGAAGCCGCGCCAGCGATGACGGGCTGTTCTTGCATCGCGCAGCCTTGGACGAGGTCGATGATCGGCTAAGCTTGGTTAACAGGACGTTTACCAAACCGGCCATTGTCACCGGATTTCCGCAGGTCTGGGGCGATCTTTATCCCCAAGCGCCGGTTGTGCCGGATACCGACACGTTGGCGCTGGATCAAAAGGCGCATGATCTGGTGGTTCATGCGATGAGCCTGCATTGGGCCAATGACCCTGTGGGCCAGATCATCCAATCCCGTCGCGCGCTTGAACCTGACGGGTTGTTTCTGTCGGTCAGTTTCGGCGGGCAAACCCTGAACGAACTGCGCGCCTGTCTGGCCCAGGCCGAGGCACAGATCACCGGCGGCCTGTCGCCCCGCGTGGCCCCGATGGCCGAACTGCGCGACATCGGCGGCTTGTTGCAGCGGGCCGACCTTGCCCTGCCTGTCGCTGATTCTGTGACGCTCAAGACCGAATACACCGACATCTGGCACCTGATGCGCGACTTGCGGGCGATGGGTGAAACCAACGCAATGCAGTCACGCCTGCGCCGCCCCACGCGCCGCGCGGTGTTCCAATCAGCAGCACAGCTCTACCAAGACAACTTTGGCACTGAAACAGGGCGCATTTCAGCAACCTTTGAAATGGTCTTTTTGGCGGGGTGGGCCCCTGCGGATAGCCAGCCAAAACCCTTGCGCCCCGGATCAGCGCAACAGCGGCTGGCAGATGCGCTTGCCACCAATGAAACCCCGCTGAACGATTGACGTAACAGACAAACCGTCTATCTCACCGCTATTCACGTAAAAAGGATATCCTGATGACCAAGTCTTGCCCAGTCCATGCCCAACCGGATCACCCCATGATCCCGACACCCAAGGTGGGCATTCTACTGGCCAACCTAGGCACGCCGGATAACTATGATTACTGGTCAATGCGCCGTTATCTGGGTGAATTTCTGTCGGATCGTCGCGTTATCGACTACAGCCCGTGGCTGTGGCAGCCGCTGCTGCAGCTGATCATTTTGACCAAACGCCCCTTTACCAGCGGCGCTGCGTACAAGTCGATCTGGAACGAGAAAGACGGCGAAAGCCCATTGATGACGATCACAAAAGCCCAAACTGCCAAGATCAAAGAGACGATGCAGGCGCGGTATGGTGACGCAGTGATGGTCGATTTCTGTATGCGTTATGGCAACCCGTCGACCAAATCCAAGGTCGAGGCACTGGTCGAGGCAGGCTGTCAAAAGATCCTGTTTTTCCCGCTGTACCCGCATTACGCCGGGGCCACGTCGGCCACCGCAAATGATGCGTTTTTTGCGGCCTTGGCCAAGGAAAAATGGCAACCGGCGGCCCGCACGGTTCAGCCCTATTTCGATCGTCCCGATTATATCGACGCCTTGGCGACCTCGATCGAAAACGCCTATGCGAAGATGGAAACCAAGCCGGACAAACTGCTGTGTTCGTACCACGGTGTGCCGCAGCGCTATCTGATGGAGGGCGACCCCTATCACTGCCAGTGCCAGAAAACGACGCGCTTGCTTAAGGAACGGTTGGGCTGGGACGACACCCAGATCATGACCACCTTCCAGTCGAAATTCGGCCCCGAAGAGTGGTTGCAGCCCTATACCGTGGAAGAAGTCGCGCGTCAGGCCGAAGCAGGCAATAAAAAGATCGCCGTCTGCGCGCCTGCGTTTTCAGCGGATTGCATCGAAACGCTCGAAGAGATCAACGAAGAGATCAAGGAAAGCTTTGAACATGCGGGCGGTGAGGAATTTCACTATATCCCCTGCCTGAACGACGACGACATGCACATCAAAGCGCTGTCTAACGTGATCGAAGAAAACCTGCAGGGGTGGATCGACTAGGCCAGTTTGCCTGATCCTCAAGCTTTTGCCCGCTTACGCATTCAGGCGGGCATAGCTTTGGGTCTTTTCTTTGGAAAAAAGACATAAAAAAAGGCGGTGCAGAACACCGCCTTTTATTCGTGTCACGTGACTGAATTAGTCAGCAACAGCAGCAGCAACAACAACGAGCAGCAGCAAAGGAATCAAAATGCCCGAAGAAGAAGAGGTGGACTCTTCAACGATTACGGGTGCTTCGATGATTGGATCTGCCAGCGAGCCAGCAAATGCATTCGATGCAGCAGCTGTCAGTGCAGCGGCGAGAACGAGTTTCTTCATATCATAACCTCCAGAAAAGGCGTGCCTCACAAGGTGATAGCACGCGCCCAAGACTTACCTCGTGAAACTTTCTAAACAGCATATCCGGGTAATTGCAAACCCGGATTCAGCGTTTCAGCCCCACAATCACCGAAATATCGTCAAATAAGCAACACTTGGGTACCGACGTTCGTCAGTTCGAAAAGCTCGGCGATGTGCTCGTTATAAAGCCCGATGCAGCCGTTTGACGACCGACGGCCAATTTTGCGCGTATCGTGGGTGCCGTGGATACGATAATATGTCCAGCCGAGGTACAAAGCGTGCGTACCCAAGGGGTTATCAGGGCCCGCTTCGATCACGGCCGGCCACTCAGGGTTGCGCTCCAGCATGGATGGTGTCGGGCGCCATGTCGGACCAACCACCTTTTGAATGACACTCGTACGGCCACGGCGGGTCAGCTCGGCTGTCAGCGGAACGCTGGAAGGGTAGAGCTTATAGACCGACTGGTCGTCGGACCAGAAGTGAACGGCGCGGCTGTCAATATCGACCAGCACAGCACCTTTGTTGGTATTGCTAAAATACGGCCGCCAATCCAAAGTCCGAAAGCTCGAGATGTTGCGACGCACGGTCTCAGTGACGTCTCTCTCGGTTTCTGTGGTTTCGGTACCGTTTACGCTGCTTTGCGCCAGCGCGGGGCTGGCCAACATTGCAGCACTGCCGGCCAAAAATGCACGGCGCGACGACAGATTGAATTTGTGGTCAGACATTGGATGTCTCCTGGAAATGAGAAAAGCCCGATATTGTTACTCATATATGACCCGAAAGTCGCAGTATCAAATCAAACCGACGTTAACAGGCGCACTCACGCTGATGTGCGTTTGATCTGCAACGCTGGTCAGGGTAAGGGATCAAAAACCAAATTGAGTGGAGCTGCGCCATGATCCGTCTATTTTCCATCCTGATTGCCCTGTCCGTGGCGTTGGCCGCCTGTACGCCTGCACCAACCACAATGGGCACCGATGGCAAAGCGCTGCCAAAAGTATACCGCATCGGCCGCAGCGATTCCGGAAAACTCCAGTTCCGTATGCTTGATTCGGTCAACGCATTGCGCAACGCATCCGGCCTGTCCCAGCTTCAGCTTGATGCCAAACTGAACGCTGCCGCCGCGACACATTCCCGCGATATGGCGAACCAGAACCGCCCTTGGCACTTTGGCTCTGACGGATCATCCCCAGTGGATCGCATCCAGCGCGTTGGATACACAGGCGCGTTGGTTGGCGAAGTTATCTCGGAAACCTACGAAACCGAGATGGAAACCCTCGCTGCCTGGATGGAACAGCCCGATACCCGCCGCATCATCATGGCATCCGATGCCGTGAACATGGGCTTTTCGTGGCACCAGGAAAGCAATGGCAAAATCTGGTGGACCTTGGTCATTGGCAAGTAACCCGGCGGGTTACTTTTCGCCAATTCCCCGAAGGATACGCTAGGGGTTCAACGCGATAGGCGTGCCATCTCCCACCATCGCATAAATATCCTCGATCTCTTTGTTAGTGACTGAAATGCAGCCCCACGTCCAATCGTGACGGTTCTTTTCACCGGGCCTTTTCTGCCCGTGAATAAAGATATCGCCACCGGGCTTTTTATTCAACGCTGCAGCGCGCGCGCGGTCTTCTTCGTTGGGGTACGATATTCCAAGCGACAAGTGGAACTTGCTGTTCGGATTGCGACGGTCAATCAGATACAAACCCTCGGGTGTTTTACCATCGCCCTCGTGCAGCTTATGCCCGACAGGCGCAAAGCCCAACTTGAAGTCATAGGACTCAAGCACCTTGTCCTTGTGCATCAAGTACATCCGGCGGTCCGCCTTGTTGACGATCACATAGGTGACCTCGGGGCCACTATACCGCTTGAATTTGCTGTCACCGCCACACGCACCAAGGGCCACCAATGCGGTACCCCCCAAGATCAAATTTCTGCGTTTCATTTACATGCCTCGTTTCGCCACGGCCTTTTCGACCTTTATCAGCTTCGCCTAGCATGTAGCAAAAATTTTCGAGGTCAAAAAGCCGTTACTGTTGCTGTTTTCCAGCCAACTGTCGTTCGATCAAATCGAGCTTGCGCATGACTTCTTCGCGGTAAACATCCGTGCGCTGCACCTCGTCTGCCTGATGCGCGTCTTGCATCGAATTGACGATCAAACCGACCAACAGGTTCACCACGGCAAAGGTTGTCATCAGAATGAACGGCACGAAAAACACCCACGCATAGGGGTAAACCTCCATTACGGGGCGGACGATTCCCATGGACCAGCTTTCCAATGTCATGATCTGGAACAGCGAATATGCGCTGGCAGGCAGCGACCCGAACCATTCAGGGAACGCACTGCCAAACAGCTTGGTCGCGATCACAGACCCGATGTAGAAAATGATCGTCATCAGTAAGAACACCGACCCCATGCCCGGCAATGCGGTGATGAACCCTTCGACGACGCGGCGCAAACGCGGGGCGACCGAAATCACCCGCAAGACACGCAAAATCCGAAGCGCCCGCAGAACCGACAGCCCTTGCACCGCCGGCACCAAAGCAATCGCCACAACTGCAAAGTCGAACAGATTCCAGCCGTTTTTGAAAAAACCGGTGCCCCGCCCGATGATCTTGAGCGTGATTTCAATGATGAAAATCGCAAGGCAGACGGAATCAAGAAACAGGATCGTCGGGCCAAAAGATTCCATCAGGCTTCGCGAGGTTTCCATCCCAAGCAATGCCGCATTGAAAACAATCACACCAATAATGAAATTGCCGACTGCCGGGGATTCGACCCAGGCATTAAGACGTTCGCCCATGGATGTGCTGCCTATCTGTGTTTGCGTTTGACCTCGGGGGCAGTGAACTGCGCCGCAAGCTCCACATGGGAAGACCAGCGGAATTGGTCAACAACCTGAACCCAATTAAGCGTATATCCCGCAGCGATCAAAACGGCAGCATCCCGCGAAAAAGTCACAGGGTTGCATGACACATAGGCCACGACAGGCGGCATTGCTTTGACGATCTCGGCCACCTGCGCTTCGGCTCCGGCGCGGGGCGGGTCCAGGACGACCGCATCGGTTTTGGCCAGTTCATCCGGTAACAACGGACGGCGGAACAGATCGCGTGTCTCAAACGTAACGGGCTTTAGCCCCTTTGCCATGCGCCAGCCGTGATCCAGCGCCGCTGTCATGCCAGCGTCCCCTTCAACGGCGTGTACTTCGGCGTTTTCGGCCAGCGGCAGGCTGAACGTGCCACAACCGGCGAACAGGTCGATCACTTGACGGGCAGACCCGACCGCGTCACGCACGGCAGTCACCAAAGATGCCTCGCCTTGCGGGGTCGCTTGCAAAAACGAACCGGGGGGCGGGGTTACCTTGGCCACGCCAAAGCGTTGAACCGGCGGCGTCCGCATGGCGATCACGTCGCCATCCCACGTCAGACGGGCAAGGCCCAGCTTATCACACAGATGCGCTAGCTCCTGACGCAACGGCCCATCCAGCGGCTTGCCGTTCTGAACCGAAATATCCAGCCCCGCCCGCGAGGTCGTCACGGTGACGGCCAAGGCAGCCTTGCGGCTGGTGCCAACAACGGCCAGTTGTTCCGCGATCGGGATCGCGGCCATCACCGCAGGGTCCAGCAACTGGCAACCCGGTATTTCGATCACCACGTCTGATCCGCGCCCATGGAACCCGGCCATCGCGCCCTTTTTGGTGCGCTTGGCGGCAAAGGTCGCGCGGCGACGTGATTGCGGTGGCGAGGTCTGGATCGGCTTGAAAACCGTCTCGATCCCGTGTGCATCAAGCGATGCCTTGACGACACCCATCTTGAAATCCGCCACGAAACTGTCCGAGGCGTGCTGCAACTGGCAACCGCCGCAGGCTTTGAAATGCCTGCACGGGGCCGCAACGCGGTCTTCCGAAGGCTTAACGATGCGGATGTCGGTCAGGGTCTGCCCGTCGGGCGTGCCTGTGACGACCTCTCCCGGCAAAGTCATGGGGGCAAAAAGCGGGCCAGCGGCAATGCCGTCGCCCAGGTGACCAAGTCGCTGAATTACATATTCTGTCATACACCGCGCATAGCGCGAAGGGAGCGCCAGCAAAAGCCCCTATTCAGCGGCCTTGATATCAAGAAACCCGCCGGACTGGCGTTGCCAATAGCGCGCATACAACCCGTTTTGCGCCAGCAGCGCATCATGGGTTCCGATTTCAACGATCCGGCCAGCGTCCATAACGGCGATCCTGTCCATCTCGGTCAGGGTCGACAGACGGTGCGCGATGGCAACAACGGTTTTGCCTTCCATCACCCGGGTCAGCGCGGTTTGAATGGCGGCTTCGACCTCGCTGTCCAGCGCGCTTGTTGCTTCGTCCAAAATCAGGATCGGGGCGTCTTTCAAGATCGCACGGGCCAAGGCGATGCGCTGGCGTTGTCCGCCGGACAGTTTTACACCCCGTTCGCCCAGATGCGCAGCATAGCCTTTGCGCCCTGTGTGGTCTTGCATGTTCTTGATAAACTCATGCGCCTCGGCCTTGGTGGCGGCGGCAATCACTTCTTCCTCGGTCGCGTCGGGTTTGCCATAGCGGATGTTGTCAAAGGCCGACCGGTTGAACATCGCGGTTTCCTGCGTGACCATCCCGATCTGACGCCGCAGGCTTTCCTGCGTGACGTTGGCGATATCCTGACCGTCGATCAGAATGCGCCCTTCCTCCAAGGTATAGAGCCGAAGCAGGAGCGAAACGAGGCTGGACTTGCCCGCCCCTGACGCCCCGACGATGCCCAGCTTTTCACCCGGTTTGATATCCAGCGCCAGATGTTCGACGCCTCCGGCCTCGCGGCCATAGGTAAAGCGGATATCGTCCAGCGTGATTGCACCGCGGTCCACAACCAGATCCTGCGCACCAGAGACATCACGCAACTGCTGGCGCGGCGTCAATGTGCGCATGCCGTCTTCGACTTCGCCCATGTTTGCGTAAAGCCCCATCAGCGTAAAGCTGACCCAGCCTGTCATCTGCGCCAAGCGCAAAGACACCGCACCCGTTGCCGCGATATCGCCCGCCGTCACCAAACCCAGCGACCAATACCAAAGCGCACCGCCAACCAGCAGCACCGGCAAAAGCCCCGCAATCGTCATCAGCCAAAACCGAAAAGAGACACTAACACGGCCAAAATCAAGGCTTGTGTCCAAAAACTTGTTCATCGCGCCAAGGGCGGCACGGTCTTCGAAATCGGCATGGGCGAATAGTTTCACGGTTTTGATATTGGTGATGGTATCAACCACCTGCCCAGTCACCATCGCCCGCGCACCGGCACGCGCCTGCGAAAACTTGCGGACGCGGGGCATGAAATGACGGATCAAAAAGACATATCCGACCATCCACAACACCAGCCCTGCCGCAATCCGCCAATCCACCGTTCCCAGCAGCATCACAGCCCCGACAAAAGACGCCGCCGCGAACAACACTGTGTGGATCATTTCGATCACCACATCGGTCAGGGCGCGGCTGGTCTGCATTTCCTTTTGCGAAATCCGGCCCGCAAAATCATTGTCGAAAAACGTAACCGCCTGCCCCAAGGTATAGCGGTGCAGCCGCGACAGGGCGATGTTGAACACATTCGGCCCCACGACAATGGACTGCATATAAGAACTAACGCCGAAAATCAGCGGCCGCAGGACCAAAAAGAACCCCAGACAGCCGATCATCAAACCCGTCTGATCGCTGAAAACCGCGCTTGGCGTCGATGACAATGCGGCGTCCACCACCCAGCCCAACACCAGCGCCGCCAAGACTTCGACCACACCTGCCGCGATGGAAAGCACGGCCGCCAAAGCCAACGCATAGCCGCACCCTTTGAGCGTCCAGCCAAAGAACGGCAGTAAACGCTGCGGCGGGTCGCCATCTGCGGGAGCAAAGGGGTCAATCCAATTGGCAATCTTCATCTTCACAAATCTTCCGTCTTGAGGAACCCGCCGGATTGCCGGCCCCAGAAATCAGCATATAGCCCGCCATTCGCCAAAAGCATGTCATGGGTGCCTTCTTCGACGATGCGCCCTGCATCCATCACCAGAATGCGGTCCATTTCAGCAATCGTAGACAGACGGTGCGCGATGGCGATGACGGTCTTGCCTTCCATCATCCCGTACAGCGTTTCCTGAATGGCGGCTTCAACCTCGCTGTCCAGCGCGCTCGTTGCTTCGTCCAGCAGCAGGATCGAGGCGTTTTTCAGAATGACACGCGCCAAGGCGATGCGCTGCCGCTGCCCACCCGACAGCTTGACCCCCCGTTCACCGACTTGCGCGTCATAGCCCGACCGTCCGTCGGCATCTGCCAGATCGGTGATGAAATCATGCGCTTGGGCTTGCTTGGCGGCGGCGACCACCTCGTCATTCGTGGCGGTTGGCCTGCCGTATAGAATGTTTTCGCGGATGGTGCGGTGCAACAGCGCGCTGTCTTGCTGCACCATGCCGATGTTCTGGCGCAGGCTGTCCTGACCGACCTTGGTGATGTCCTGACCGTCGATCAAAATCTGACCGGTTTCGGGATCGTAAAACCGCAAAAGCAGCTTTACCAGGGTCGATTTTCCGGCACCCGACCGCCCGATCAACCCGATCTTTTCACCGGGTTTCACGACCAGATCAACCTTGTCCAATCCCCCCGACCCGCGGCCATAGTGATGGGACAAACCGATCATCTCGACCCGCCCCTTGGTCAGATCAAGCGCCGACGCACCCGCATCATCCACAAGGGTTATCGGCTGGGCAATCGTCTCCATCCCTTCGGCGACGACGCCAAGCTGCTGAAAGAACGTCGATAGCGCCCACATGATCCAGGCGGTCATGGAGTTCAGCCGCAAGGTCAGCGCAGCGGCGGCTGTCACGGCACCAACCGTGGCGTGCCCGTTAGACCACAAAAAGAACGCCCAGCCCACGACACCAACGATCAAAAACCCGTTCAAAGTGACCAGACTCACGTCCATCACCGTGAAAATGCGCATTTCCTTTTGAAAGGTTTTGCGGGCATTTTCGATCGCTGACTTGGCATAATTCACCTCGCGGTCATGATGCGCGAACATCTTGACCGAATGGATGTTGGTATAGCTGTCAACGACCCGCCCCGTGACCTCGGACCGGGCATCTGACGCCGCTTTGGACGCGACGCCGACACGCTTGACCGTCCAACGGGTCAGCAGCGCATAAAGCGTAAACCAAATCACCAGCGGAACCAGCAACTGCCAATCCGACGTTGTCAGCAAGATCGCAGCCCCGATCAGATAAGCCAAGGAATAGGATATCGCGTCAAAAACCTGAAACACGACCTCTCCGGCGGCGGGGGGTGTTTGCATGATCCTGTTGGCAATGCGCCCGGCAAAGTCATCCTCGAACCAGCCGACCGATTGCCGCAACACCTGCCGGTGCGCGCGCCAGCGAAACAACGTGCCATAGTTGGGCATAATCGCGTTGTTCAGCAGCAACACATCCAAAGCTTGCAACGCAGGCCGCAGGATCAGAATGAACAAACCGACCAAGATGAATTCAGTCCCGTATGTTTGCCAAACCTCTGCCGGCGACCCATCCAGCAGATCCACCAGACGCCCCATGTAATAGATCAGCCCGATTTCGATCGCGGCGACGACAATCGACATGATGCCAGTCAGGATGAATACCTTTTTGAACGGCTGGCTATAGTCGCGAAAAAACGCCCACAGCCCGGTTGGCGGTGTGTCCTGCTCGGGGTAATCGACATAGGGGTCGACGAGGTTTTCAAAAAAACGAAACATGGCAGGCATTTTCCAACGGTTTGGTTTGAAATATTGACCGTTGGTGACAAAAAGCCATCCGTTGCGATCAATTATCCGGTGTATTCAATAAAGTTGCAGGATCGGCGGTAAAATCCGATGCGATCCATACCGTCTCTAGCTGTTTTAGACGTTTGCCAAGCGTGGGCCCTGAATAGTCAGGCATCAGATCACCTGCCTTGATAGGAAAGACGGCTTGGGCTGCGTGATGAATCGTCTCTAACATTGGTAAATCGGGCGGAGTTTCAGCCATACAGGCCCGAAGCAGCAACGCACCCTGCGCAATCCCCTCACCATTTCGATAGGCGATTTCTGCAAGGCCCGGCCCTTCATACGCGGCAATCCTCAAGCGCTCCAACTCTCGCGCGTCGGCTTTGCTTAGCTTAAGCCGCTCTGCCACATCATCCCCGCCAAGTGCGGCAAGCCGCCACAACCAGTTGATCGACAGCCCTGCAAGCTGTTCAAAATGCACTAACATGCCGACCCAACGGTCATCCGATCCGGGCAATACCGTGGGCAACACCCCGGTCTGGCGCATAACTGCCAAGGATGGTGCCGGGTCCGGTGCCAGCAAAAGCTTTTTCATCTCGGCACCGACCCGCTCTGCCGAAAGTGTCTCTAACCCATCGGTATTCGACGCAATTGCCGACAAGGCATCTAGATCAAACCCGGTATTTGGGTCCGCGTACCAGGCACAAAACCGGAAATACCGGAGCGTTCTAAGGTAATCCTCGCGAATGCGGGCATCCGCATCTTCGATGAACCGCACGCGGCGGGCACGCAGGTCTGCCATCCCCTCGAGCGGATCAATAATGCGACCAGACGCATCGGCATATAGCGCGTTCATGGTGAAATCGCGGCGGCGCGCGTCGTCATCAATATTGTCCGAAAACGCAACAACAGCGCGGCGACCATCGGTCTCAACATCCCGACGAAAGGTTGTCACCTCGAACGGTTTACCGCCCGAGACGACCGTAACCGTTCCATGCTCGACACCCGTTGGCACGGCCTTTAGCCCAGCGCGCGCGGCCAAGGCCATCACCCGTTCAGGCAATGCATCGGTCGACATGTCCACATCGCTGTCAGGCACGCCCAACAACGCGTTGCGCACACAGCCGCCAACAAAGTAAATGCGATGCCCGCCTGCTTCCACAGCTTCGCAAACCGCCTGCGCATCCGAATCGGCCAGCCAGCTGGTGTCGCCGGGAAGGGTTAAGTCATACGTTCTGTCCATGCTCGCAGCATACGCGCGGTTGCACCCCAAATGTAATAGGGGCCGTAGGGAACAACGTAATAATGCCGCTGTTTTCCACGCCAACGACGCGATTGGATCAAATAATTATCGGCGTTCAACACGTGGCTTAGCGGCACAGTAAACACTTCTTCGACCTCTCCGGGCTCGGGAAGAAAGTCAAAAACGTCTCTAACAAGGCCAATAACAGGGGTCACGTGAAAGTTGGTCACTGTTTCATGGGCAGGCAACGTGCCCAAAACCTCGACCAGTTCAGTCGGCAGCCCAATCTCTTCGCGCGCTTCACGCAAGGCGGCGGCAATCACATCGACATCGCCATCGTCCTGCTTGCCACCCGGAAACGCGATTTGCCCCGGATGGTGCTTTAGCGACGATGACCTTTTGGTCAGGATCAGTTCAAGCCGGCCGTTCTTTTCAATGATCGGGGCAAGGACGCCCGCAGGCCGCAAGACGCGATCCGCAGGCAGCACGACATCCTTGTTCAGGTCGAAATCGGACGACATGACGCCCGATTGCGCCAGCGCCGTCCGAAAACGGTTGATCTGATCATTCACCACGGGCGGCTTCGGCCTCAAATCCAACCGTCTTTGGGTCAAGATCATAATGCGCGCTACAGAACTGGCAATCTGCGGTCACACGGCCATCTTCCGTGGTCATCTTTTCGATGTCCTTGGCAGAATAGATCGACAGGCTTTGGCGCACACGGTCTTCGGAGCAGGAACAACCGAAACGTACCGGTTGGGTATCGTAGACGCGCGGTGTTTCCTCGTGAAACAGGCGCAACAACAAATCCGTGGGCGGCAAGGTCGGCCCGATCAGCTCAAGCTCGTCAACCGTATCAAGCAAAACATTGGCGCGCCGCCAGTTTTCACCTTCTTCTCCGTCAACCAGATCATCAGGCGTCAGGATATCGCCGGTTCCTTCGGCTTTGGCCGCAAAGGGGGACGCTTTGGGCATATGCTGCAACATCACACCACCTGCGCGCCAATGCTCGGCCTCGGTCGGCATCGACGATTTGCCAAAACTCAGCTGAAACCGCGTCGGCAACTGTTCGGACTGTGCAAAATACGCTTCGGCACAGGCAGACAGCGACCCACCTGCCAGTGGTGTGATCCCCTGATACGGGGTCATCCCTTTGCCTTGGTCGATCATCACGGCAAAATACCCTTCGCCAACCTGATCAAAGGCAGGCGCGTCGGTAATGCGATCCGCATCAAAGCTGGCATAGGCGCGGATGCGGGCCGGTTCGCCTTCGTCGGAGGGGCCATAATAATCAACAGCGATCATGCGCACGGGGCCATTTGACTGGACCTGCAACTGCAATTTCCACCTCAATTTGATCGTTTGGCCAATCAACGCGGCAAGCAAAGCCATCTCAGCGACCAGGGCTTCGACCTTTTCGGGGTAATCGTGCTGACGCAAAATCCCTTCAAGGACGCCATCCAGACGGGCAACGCGGCCCCGGATGTCGGACGCATCAAGTTGAAAGGGAAGAACGGTGTCGTCCCACGCGATTTTAGTTCCTTGGTTCATCAGGCTTTCCTTACAGGCGGACGATTGGCATACCGCGTCTATATAAGGGCAACAAGCCACACGAAAAGGGGTGTCACGTCATGCGAAGATTCGGAGAGCCGCCATTGGCGGGGAAAACCTATACCTTGCGGCCCGGTGCTTACGCGATATTGCCCCTGAAAAACCGGTTCTTGATGACAGCGCAACTGTCACCGCAGGTGGATGTGCAACTGCCCGGCGGCGGTATTGATCAAGGCGAATCACCCCTTCAGGCGCTTTACCGCGAGGTGATGGAGGAAATCGGCTGGTCCATCGCGTACCCCCGCCGCTTGGGTGCATTCAGGCGGTTTGTCTATATGCCTGAATATGACCTTTGGGCTGAAAAGCTGTGCCATATTTATGTTGCGCACCCCATCCGCCAGATCAAAGATCCGATCGAACCCGATCACACCACCATCGTTCTGTCTGCCGAAGAAGCGCTTACTGTGCTGGGCAATGACGGGGACCGGTCATTTCTAGAGAAATATCACGCTAGCGCCCGGTGAATTCGAACAGAATTCCCGACACATCATCCGGAAAATCCCCCTGACCCGCGAATTCGGCCAGCTTCCACAGCATCGCCTCAAGCAAGGGCGGCCCTGTAACGTCGCGCAGTTCATAAAGCAGATCGGCAAGGCCTTCCTCCTGAATCATTACGCCATCGAGGTTGGGGCATTCCGTCACCCCATCCGATAAAATCAGCAGCCGGTCACCCGGCAACAATTTCAATTCGAATTTTCCATATTCGACACCCGCCATAAGCCCGACAGGAAACCCCCCCGGCCCGTTCTGTTCGATCTGGCCACCACGCCGCTGCACAACCGGATGGGGGTGGCCGGCCTGACACATGGATACATGCCCTGTGGTCAAATCAACCTCGGCCAAAAGCAGCGTGAAATAATGCTCTGTCTCCATTTCGCTTAGCACAAGTTCGTTCAGCTCGGACACGACCTCGTCCGGGGGACGCATGGCATAGGTTCCGTTGCTTTGCAGGATCAAAGCGATGTTTTGATCGGGCACGGCAGCAGACAGATAGCCTGCCAGCCGCGCTGTCATCAGGGCGGAACTGATGCCGTGGCCGGACACATCGATCCCGAACAGGCCCAGTTTGGTATCGTTAACCGGAAAGAACCCCACCAGATCCCCACCAACATGGCCGCTGGACCGCAACAAAAGCGAAAGCGTTCCACCATCAAAATCACGGGTGCGTTCGCGAACCAGTGATTGCTGCAATTTCTTTGCTTCTATCAGATCCTTATCAAGCAGGTCATAGACGCGCTGAAGTTCGTCCAATGTATGGGTGATAATCAGGTTTTTATCGGTCAACTGCCGCTGCATTTCCAAGATACGTTCGCCCGCCGCGATCCGTGCGCGCAGTTCGTCAACATCGACCGGTTTGCTTAGAAAATCGTCGGCACCACTGTCCAGCCCCTTGGCAACTTCGGCCTTTTCACTTTTTGAGGTCAGTAGAATAAAATAGCCATATTGCGTTTCGGACAACGCGCGAAATTCACGGCAGAATTCCAGACCGGACATACCGGGCATAACCCAATCGCTCAGGACCAGATCAGGCAGGCGATCTTTGCATTTCTCGATGGCCTCGGGGCCTGATGCCGCTTCCACCACCTTGAAACCCCATTTTTTCAGCGACGCACCAAGGATACGGCGCTGCAATTTGCTATCATCCACGACCATGGCAAGCTGCATAACGCCAAGACGTTGCGCTGAATCTGGGATTGGCTGGCTCTGGGGCATTTATTTGCGCAACTCTCAAGCTGAAAACACCGCCCTACTGCACGGTTATTTAACAGCTCATGAAGCATAAAAATTGAACAGAAAAACGGCTCAGGCCCACGCGCCGTTAATCTTGGTCGTCTATCCATTGAATGTATGGAGGTTGCACAATGATTGACTGGGCACAGATCAACACCTTGCGTGATGACGTTGGAAAAGAAGAATTTGCTGAAATTATCGATATTTTTATCGAGGAGGTAGAAAGCGTTTTCGAAAGGCTGCGCACGACACCCGACCTGAAAAATCTGGGTGATGATCTGCACTTTCTTAAAGGCAGCGCCCTGAACCTTGGGTTTTCGACATTTTCAGAACAATGCCAGCAGGGCGAAGCAAATTCGGCGGCGGGTCGCGCGGATCAGGTCGATATCCCAACAATATTATCAGCCTATTATGAATCGAAGGCGGAATTCCTGTCGGCACTACCCATGGCCCTGACCCGCTGAAATCACAGCACGAATTGCGCCAATGTTTCATCATTTGTGATGTCGGTATAGGTAAAACCGGCGTCTTTTAGCTGCGTCAGGAATGGCCCGAAGCTGTCAGGGCTGCGCGTTTCGATCCCGATCAGAACCGACCCAAAGTTGCGGGCCGATTTCTTGAGGTATTCGAACCGGCAGATATCATCGTCCGGCCCCAGAAGATTCAAAAACTCCTTGAGCGCACCGGGGCGCTGCGGCATGCGCAGAATGAAATACTTTTTCACACCGGAATAGCGCTGGGCGCGTTCTTTGACCTCGGGCAAACGTTCGAAATCAAAATTGCCGCCTGACGCGACGCACACAACGGTCTTGCCCTTTATCTGATCCGCAACATCGCCCAGCGCCTCGATCGACAGGGCACCGGCGGGCTCCAGAACGATGCCTTCAACATTCAGCATTTCGATGATCGTTACGCAAATCCGGTCCTCGGCCAAGTTTATCACGTCTTTCGGATCAACCCCCTTGAGCCGGTCAAAATTCCGCTGTCCGATTTTGGCCACCGCGGCACCGTCCACAAAACTATTGATCGGCGAAATATCAACAGGCCTGCCTTCGGCCAAAGCGCGGGCCAGACTTGGCGCGCCTTTCGGTTCGACAAACGTGTATTCGCAGGATTTCCCGAAATAGCTGTAGATACCCGAGGAAAGCCCGCCACCGCCAACCGGCAGAATAATATGATCAGGAATGCGGCCCAACTGCTCTTCAATTTCGACCGCGACAGACGCCTGCCCTTCGATCACATCATCGTCGTCAAACGGCGACAAGAAATGCGCGCCTTCAGCTACGCAAAATTCTTGCGCCGCAGCTAGCGTTTTATCAAAATAGTCGCCAACCAGCCGCACTTCGATCTGGGCACCGCCAAACATCTTGGTTTTCTGGATTTTTTGCTGTGGCGTCGTGACCGGCATGAAAATCACACCCTTCACCCCGAAATGGCTGCACATAAACGCGACACCCTGCGCGTGATTGCCCGCACTTGCACAGACAAACAGCTTTTGTTCAGGGATCACCTTGCGCATGGCGTTAAACGCACCGCGCAGCTTGTACGACCTTACCGGGCTCAGGTCTTCGCGCTTGAGCCAGATGTCAGCGCCATATTTTTCCGACAGATGTTCGTTGCGCATCAGCGGTGTCTGCGGGAACACGTCACGCATGGCTTGGGTTGCTTTTTGCGCTGCGGTTTTGAACGTATCAGTCATTTCATCGGCCTTTGCGTTGAATAACTGTCGATACGACCCCCAATGCGTGCGGTCAACGCAGCCTTCAATCTTGCTCACGCCTTTAAAACCCGATACCTCGCGATGCAAACCGCAAAGGAAATAACATGTCAGCGCCCAAAAAAGTTGTGCTCGCCTATTCCGGTGGGCTAGATACGTCGATCATCCTGAAATGGCTACAGACCGAATACGGTTGTGAAGTGGTCACATTCACCGCCGATCTGGGTCAGGGCGAGGAGCTTGAGCCCGCCCGCGCCAAAGCCGAAATGATGGGCGCATCCGAGATTTATATCGAAGATGTCCGCGAAGAATTCGTGCGCGATTTCGTATTTCCGATGTTCCGCGCCAACGCGTTGTACGAAGGGTTGTACCTGCTTGGCACCTCCATCGCGCGCCCGCTGATTTCCAAACGTCTGGTTGAAATCGCTGCCGAAACCGGTGCCGATGCTGTCGCTCACGGTGCCACCGGCAAGGGCAACGATCAGGTTCGTTTCGAACTGGCCGCCTATGCGCTGAACCCCGATATCAAAGTAATCGCGCCTTGGCGTGAATGGGATCTGACCAGCCGCACCAAGCTGCTTGAATTCGCCGAAAAGAACCAGATTCCTGTCGCCAAAGACAAACGTGGCGAAGCACCGTTTAGCGTTGATGCGAACCTGCTGCACACCTCCTCCGAAGGCAAAGTGCTGGAAGACCCCGCAATTGATGCGCCAGAATATGTCTATCAGCGCACTGTTGCGCCCGAAGATGCGCCTGACACGCCCGAATATGTCGAAATCGGGTTCGAGCGCGGCGATGCCGTCAGCATCAACGGCGAAGCAATGTCGCCCGCCACGATCCTAACCAAGCTGAACGAATTGGGCGGCAAGCATGGCTGTGGCCGTCTTGATCTGGTCGAAGGTCGTTTTGTCGGGATGAAATCACGCGGCATCTATGAAACCCCCGGCGGCACATTGCTGCTGGAAGCTCACCGCGGGATCGAATCGATCACGCTGGACCGTGGCGCGATGCACCTGAAAGACGAACTGATGCCGCGCTATGCCGAACTGATTTATAATGGTTTCTGGTTCAGCCCCGAACGCACCATGTTGCAGGCCGCGATCGACGCGTCGCAAACCCATGTGACCGGTACTGTGCGCCTGAAGCTGTACAAAGGCCACGCGCGCACTGTTGGCCGCTGGTCGGATCATTCGCTGTATTCCGAAGCGCATGTAACATTCGAAGATGATGCCGGAGCCTATGATCAAAAAGACGCCGCCGGGTTCATCCAGTTGAACGCGCTGCGCCTGAAATTGCTGGCTGCCCGCGACAAACGCCTGAAAAGCTAAGCGTTAGAGACGAAAGAGGCCCGGAGAGGCGGATATCTGTCCGGGCCTTTTTTATGCTAAATCAACCGTTTCCGGCTGGCCAAAGTTTACGTGATACGTTGGCGGTATAGCTGATCATAATAGGGCAAAGCCTTATCCAGAAGCAGTTTTCCGGCGCCGGACAATGTTGGCAATGGCCCTTCGGCCCCGGCAAAGCCTGTGCTTTGATGGACAGCACCATACCAATGGGATGCCCATACCCCATCCTCGGGCCGCGCACCTGCGGGCCAGGTCAACATCGCAGGATCAAACGGCAGATCAATCGCAGCGCATAGTTTGCGCAACATCCCCTCGGGGTCCGCACGAATATCGGCGCTGTCGATAACCAGCCCGCCGATCTTGTTATAAAGCGCGGTCTGCTGACCAAACCCGATATCATCGAAACTGGGGGCTTCGCGTTTGGCCGTATAGCTGGCGATCACGCGGGCGGGATGGCGGATCAGGTGAATGTTCACGCAATCCTTGGCCCAATCCATCGGGAAACCATCCAGCATGTGATGCGGCATATGCTTCATGTACATATGCGGGCTTCCCGGCTGCTGGCACAGCGCGCTCACCTTTTGTGGATCGGCTTCGTGGGCTGCCAGAATTTCGGCGCGCATCGGGTGATCATCGCCGGTCGCCGCCAGATAGGCCGCATAAAACGGCTCGTCCATCACCGCGAAATCACTGCGGTTGCCAAAGCTGTACATCATCGCCGTGCTTAGGTTGCGCGGACCGGACCACATCGCAATCCGCATCAGCGACACTCCTGCTTGATCAGACCCTTGTATAAATCGCGCAAACGCTGGGTCATCGGCCCCATGTCACCTGTCCCAATCTGCCGCCCGTCAATCGACGCAACGGGCGTCTGCGCCCCAAAGGTGCCGGTCAAGAACGCCTCGTCTGCGCCATACGTATCAACAAGCGAGAAATTGCGTTCAAAAACCAGAATATCATTGGCGCGACACAGGTCGATCACCTTTTGGCGGGTAATCCCGTTCATGCAGTAATCGCCCGTACTGGTCCAAACCGCGCCCTTCCGGACAATGAAAAAGTTACAGGCATTGGTCGTGTTCACGAAACCATTGATATCCAACATCAACGCCTCGTCTGCGCCCGCCTTTTCCGCAGCGATACAGGCAAGAATACAGTTCAGTTTGGAATGGCTGTTCAGCTTGGGGTCTTGGGTCATCGGCAAGCCGCGCAAATGCGGAACGGTCGCCAACCGGATCGGGCGCGGGATGCTGGGGCGCGAATGCTCCATGATAATCGTGATCGTCGGGCCGGATTGCGACAGTGAAGGATGTTGGAAAGGCCGCGTTTTGACGCCGCGCGTAATCATGAGCCGCGCATGGGCATCGGTGGTCATACCATTGGCCTCTTGCGTCTCTAACAAGGCTGAAATCAATGTTTCACGGGTCATACCAATGTTCAGATCAATGGCTTTTGCGGCCTCGAACAGGCGGTCAAAATGTTCATCGATAAAGGCCCAGCAGCCGTCATACAGGCGCAAGCCTTCCCAGATGCCGTCGCCCAACATGAAACCACTGTCATACACGCTGACCATCGCTTGCGCCTTGGGAACGATCTGACCATTCAGATAAATCAGGATCTCGTCATTGCGCGCGTCTTCTTCGGCTTGATGTGTGGTCACGTGATCTTGCATCTGGAATCCCCTTTTGAACGTGACGCTATGAATTTCGCCAGCCCGCGCCAAGCCTGAAATTGAAATCACTAGGCCGTGACATCGCCAAGCCGTGTGTTGCGTGACGGCGCGAACCACGTCACCGTTTCCGCAAAGAGGAGAAGAATGATGAGTATCGCAACAAATCTGAAGTTGATCGCCCTGTCTGCGACCATCGGTCTGGGCCTGATCGTCCAAGGAACCAGCGCAAAAGCCGCTGGAACAGAGACGCTTCTGGTTGCTGGCGGATGCTTTTGGTGCGTTGAATCCGATTTCGAAAGCGTCAAAGGCGTGAAAGAGGTCGTTTCCGGTTTTGCCGGCGGGTCGGTCAAAAACCCGACCTACAAGCAGGTCGTCGCAGGTGGCACAGGGCATTATGAAGTCGCGCAAATCCAGTTTGATCCGGCGGTTGTCAGCGTCGATCAATTGCTGGCGTTGTTCTTCCGGTCGGTTGACCCGACAGATGCAGGTGGCCAGTTCTGCGATCGCGGCGACAGCTATCGCTCCGCAATCTTTGCGGATGGTTCCGCCCAAAAGGCCGCAGCCGAAAAAGCCAAAGCAGACGCGCAAGCGGCATTGGGCAAAACGGTGGTCACGCCGATCTTGGGCAAGACAGCGTTTTATCCGGCTGATGACTACCACCAAAATTACTACAAAAGCGATGACCGCTTGGCGTTCAGCAGCGTTGGTTTGGGCGTGAAAAAATCAGTCGCTTACAAACGCTACCGGAACGGATGTGGCCGCGACCAGCGGGTGAAACAATTATGGGGCAAAGCTGCCGCTTTTACTCACTAAGATCGCCGTCGAAATCGTGATCCTGGATCTCCTTCAGGTCCGGGATCACGTCTGCCGTGCCCTTGCGCATAACCATCAACGCCGCAGCTTGCATGCCCAGGGTAATCGCGCTTTGCATGCTAAGGCCGCGGTCAAGTGCGGCGACCAGATAGCCGGTGAATGTATCACCCGCACCCGTGGTATCGACAACCTCGACCGGATAAGCTGGGAAAATCTCTTCGCTTTTCCCTTTGTTAGAGACCCATTTACACCCGTCGGCCCCCAAGGTGACAATGATATCATCAATGGGAAGCTCCTCCAGCGATTGCCCCAAAACCTCTTCCAGTTCGGCGGCTTCGCCTTCGTTCAAAACCAGCAGGTCAACATCAGCCATCACATCCGCGACGACTTCGGCCTCGAAGGGGGCGGCGGCATAGACAACGCGCATCCCAAGCGTCTTGGCGGTAGGGGCTGCAAATTCCTGACCCAATGTTTCATTCTGCATCAGCAAAAAGTCACCCGGCGACGCCTCGGCCAGGGCTGCGCCGATGATCCGGTCGTTCACCTCGTGATTTGCGCCTGCAAACAAAACGATAGAATTCTCGCCATCTTCGGCCACGCAGATATTTGCATGGCCCGTTGGCATGTTGATCATGTGGATATGCTGGGTTTCAACGCCATATTCCAACAGACGTTCGACCGCCCATTTACCGTCTGGCCCGACAGCCCCGATATGCATGACACGGGCTCCGGCGCGGGCGGCGGCGACCGACATATTGGCCCCCTTGCCGCCCAAACCCTGGCGAAATTCCTCGGCGGCGATTGTTTCACCGGGTTGCGGCAAATGGCGCAGATAGTAGAAATTATCCGCGTTAATCGAGCCGAGGTTCCAGATCATTCGCCGACCTTACACGCCGCCAGAATTGCCATGTTCAAGATGTCATTGGCCGTCGATGTAGTTGAACAAATCTGGATCGATTTGTCCAAACCTGTCAAAATCGGACCAATAACAGTCGCGCCGGCCATTTCCTGCATCAGTTTGACGGAAATGCTGGCCGAATGGCGGGCTGGTACGACCAAGATATTCGCCGGACCCGTCAACCGCGAGAAAGGATAGTTCTTTTGGCTTTCCGCATTCAGCGCCACGTCAACAGTCATCTCGCCTTCGTATTCGAAATTCACGCCGCGCTGATCCAGAACATTCGGGGCGCGCTGCATTTTTTCTGCACGTTCGGAAATCGGGTACCCGAATGTTGAAAAGCTGACGAAAGCCACACGCGGTTCAAGCCCCAAATGCCGTGCAACCTTGGCACCGCTTTCTGCGATGTTCGCCAGATCATTCTCGTCCGGCCATTCATGCACCAAAGTGTCGCCGATAAAGACGATGCGGCCTTTGTGCAAAACGGCTGTAATGCCAACCGCACCGTGTTGGGCATCGGCATCGAACACATGATTGATGCGTTCCAGAACATGCGCCGATTTGCGTGTCGCGCCAGTGACAAGGCCGTCACCATGTCCGTGCGCCAACATCAACGATGCGAAAACATGGCGGTCACGCGCCGCAAGCCGGTGGATATCCTTGCTGTCGAACCCTTTGCGTTTCAGACGATCATAAAGGAACGTTTTATAGGTTTCCAAATGCGGGGTATTGGCCGCATTCACGATCTCAAGTTCGCGGAACGCATCTTCCAGACCGGCGGCTGCCAGCTTGGATTTTACGTCATCCGCGCGGCCGACAACCAACGCTTTGCCCAGACCGGACCGTTGATAGGTGACCGCAGCGCGCAACACCTTGGGATCATCCCCTTCGGCAAAGATCATGCGTGCTTGGTTCGCACGTGCGCGAGCGTTGATACCGCGAAGAATGTTTGCCGTCGGATCCATGCGCGATTTCAGGCTCAGCTCATAGGCGTCCATATCAATAATCGGGCGCCGTGCCACACCGGTGTGCATCCCCGCCCGCGCAACGGCTGGCGGAATACGGTGGATCAAACGCGGGTCAAACGGCGTCGGAATGATATAATCACGGCCAAAGCTCAGGTTTTTGCCATAGGCCAACGCGACCTCGTCCGGCACGTCTTCGCGCGCAAGGTTTGCCAAAGCATGGGCGCAAGCGATCTTCATCTCGTCATTGATCGCGCGGGCGTGAATATCGAGGGCACCGCGAAACAGATAGGGAAAGCCCAGAACGTTGTTGACCTGGTTGGGGTAATCACTGCGGCCCGTGGCAACGATCGCATCGGGGCGGACTTCGTGCGCTTCTTCGGGGGTAATCTCGGGATCGGGGTTCGCCATCGCGAAAATCACCGGATTATCGGCCATGCTGGCAACCATCGACGGGGTCACGGCACCCTTGACCGAGACGCCCAAAAATACATCGGCACCCACCATAGCTTCTTCCAGACTGCGCAATTCGGTCGACGCGGCATGGGCCGATTTCCACTGGTTCATACCTTCGGTACGGCCCTGATAAATCACGCCCTTGGTGTCACACATGATGCAGTTGTTATGCTGTGCGCCCATCGCCTTTAGCAATTCAAGGCAGGCGATCCCGGCAGCACCGGCACCGTTCAGCACAATGCGGACGTCTTCGATTTTCTTGCCCGAGATATGCAGCGCATTCAGCAGGCCAGCGGCACAGATAACCGCCGTGCCATGTTGGTCGTCGTGAAAGACAGGGATATCCATCTCTTCTTTCAGGCGCTGTTCAATGATGAAACATTCAGGTGCCTTGATGTCTTCAAGGTTGATGCCGCCAAAGGTCGGGCCCATCAGTTTGACCGCGTTAATGAACGCTTCGGGGTCTTCGGTATCCAGTTCGATATCAATCGAATTCACATCGGCGAACCGTTTGAACAGAACTGCCTTGCCTTCCATCACCGGCTTGGAGGCCAACGCGCCTAGGTTGCCCAAGCCCAGAACCGCCGTCCCGTTTGAAATCACCGCAACCAGATTGCCCTTGTTGGTGTAATCATACGCCAATTCGGGGTTCGCCGCGATGGATTCACAAGGTACGGCAACACCCGGCGAATAGGCCAGACTAAGATCGCGCTGCGTTGTCATCGGGACAGTCGCAGTAATCTCGAACTTGCCGGGCGTTGGCTCTAGGTGAAAGGCAAGCGCCTCTTCGGATGTGATACGGTTCTTGGACACTGACAAAGCTTCCCTGTTGTTTCAGGGTTTAATATCGACGAACAGCCCTGCGTACAATCATGATGGCGCTCACAGTCAGACGACGTAGCGAACCCAGTCGTGATTTTCGACAAATGCGTCATGCCGTTCGGGGAAATCCGCCTGCAAACGTGAAACCGCCCAACGGATCACCTGCGGCCTTTCGCAGCGGTTCGCGCACCAGATCATCCGGATCAGGGTTTGCCACCGCGATTTGTCAGCCTTGAAGGCCGCATCAAGGGCCTTCAGCTCGGATTTGGGCTCATCCACGGATTTATAGCAGTCGGCCATCAGCATTTGCAGATCGAAATGCCCCAGAGTCAGCTTTGGATGCGCCTCAAGAACGGCCAGCGCTTTTGCAAACTCGTCCGCGCGAAACAGCGACCGCGCAAGCCGAAGAAGATCGCGACGCTTGGGCATTTCGGGCACATGACCATCCAGAGACACGACAAAAGCCATCAACTGCCCGATCGCCTGACGGCTCAGCGCGGCAGGCAACAGCTCGTCCTTGAACGGGCTCGGCTCCTGCCCGGCTTTGACTCCTTTATAGTCGGCGAAAAAGCTCATGTATTTACACTGCGCCGCATTCGCGACGGGCCAGAAATCACCCCAACGGGTCATCGCAGTTTGCAAGGTTCCAACCTCGATCACATAGGCATCGGGGTTGGCGAACAACATATTCGTAAACCCCGCCCCGTGATACGAAATCATCACCTCGGCATTGGCCATCAGCGCAATCTGTTCCAGCGGGTGCATATTCTCAAACACAACATATTCGAAACCGAACAGCCGCAGATGATCGAACAACTCGTCCTCCCCCTCCATATGTCTTGTCCGGCTTTGGCGCGTATCCCGCCCGACATAGAATTTTTTGGGCAGATCACTGAAATCAAACCCCTCGATCCGGCGCAATGCACGGTCACGCAGGGCGGCCAGACCCGATTGAACAACATTCATCTGCAATAGGTTTTGCGATGAAATCGTCGCGGCCTGACCGTTCCAGAACTGGTCGGAGGGGGCCAGCGCATTCAGTTTTTCAGGCTCTAACATTGGGTTTAGATAATGGACACTGACCAGATCATAGGCCGTTAACACCCGATCATAGTCTTTCGGTGCCCGTTCAAAGAAGACGCGGTCCTTAAGCTCGGGAAACAGCACATCAACAAAGTTCTTCGCGAAATCCCGCGTTTTATCTTCGCGGTTCGGGAAGTGGATGAAGACGCGGCCCTGAAAATCCAGATCGTCCAAAACACATAGCTGGCTTAGCGTTTCGGTGATGAAGTGGTAATAGTTGAACGTGTTGCGGGCAATGATGGCGAAATCGACATCCGGCCCCAATGCATCGGGGTCCAGCTTTAACGTTTTCCCCTTGTTTTCCTTCAACCCCTTGGCAAAAAATTCCATCAGCCGCTGCTGCGGATCAAACTCTGCCTGCTCATTTGCCCAACGATACTTGTTCAATGCGCGTACGCCCGGCGCACCGCTTAACACAATCTTACCCTGGGCCATCAGCAGCGATTTTCGAAAGCCGACATTCTCAAGAACGGCTGGCACGGTCGCATACATGATCGGCTCTTTGAATTTCCGATGCCGCCGGGTTTGCGTAAGAAACGCCTCGATTTTTTCGTTCAAGGCAGGGCTGTCGCTGGCCCCCACACCGTCGATCAACGCAGGCGCGATCTTGCGCCAGTAATAGGGGGGCTGCGCCAATAATGTGACGCCGCCATCCGACCAGGGGTTCAAAAAAACCTGCTCTGGCTCTTGGGCAAGGTCCACCTGATTACGCACAGAAAACTCTTCAAATTAGGTCATTGAACATCTTTCTAGCACAGTCCGGACGCAGGTCCATCAGGATCGCCCCTTTCATGCCCGCCATTGGTTTTGTAAACAGGCATATGTTGAACGGGGGTTTGTGGTGAGCGACGAAAAAATCACGCCAATGATGGCTCAGTATCTTGAGCTTAAGGCGCAATATGCCGACGCTTTGCTATTTTATCGCATGGGCGATTTCTATGAAATGTTCTTTGATGACGCCGTCGCGGCCGCCGAAGCACTGGATATCGCGCTGACAAAACGGGGCAAACACGGCGGCGAAGACATTGCAATGTGTGGCGTTCCCGTTCATGCCGCCGAAGGCTATCTGCTCACCCTGATCCGCAAAGGGTTTCGCGTCGCCGTCTGTGAACAGATGGAAAGCCCGGCCGAAGCCAAAAAACGCGGCTATAAGGCGATCGTGAAACGCGATGTCGTGCGCCTGGTGACGCCCGGCACATTAACCGAAGAATCCCTTCTTGATGCCCGCCGCCATAATTATCTGGCTGCCTTCGCCGAGGTCCGCGGCCAACATGCGCTCGCTTGGGTGGATATTTCCACCGGTGCTTTTCACGTGATGCCTGTCACGCTGGCACGGCTTGGCCCCGAACTCGCGCGTTTGTCCCCTTCCGAATTGATCGTATCCGAAGCAAAGGAAGCGGAACTCCGCGAATTGGTTGCCGATTTCAACCTGTCGCTCACGCCCCTCGCCCGCTCTGCCTTTGACAGCAGCAGCGCCGAAAAGTCCATCTGCGACCTGTTTGGCGTTGGGTCGCTTGATGCTTTTGGCAATTTCGAACGCGCGGATATTTCAGCGATGGGCGCGGTCATCGAATATCTCGAGATCACCCAAAAGGGCAAACTGCCCCTGCTGCGCACGCCCGTGAAAGAATCCGAAGCCCGCAGCGTTCAGATCGACACAGCGACACGTCGCAATCTTGAACTGACGCACGCGCTTTCGGGCGGCCGTGCCGGCACGTTGCTGGCGGTCATGGACAAGACGGTTACCGCCGGTGGAGGCCGACTGTTGGAACGGCGTATTTCATCCCCATCCCGGGTTTTAGAGACGATTCACGCAAGGCTTGAGGCAATTTCCTTTGCCGTTGAAAACACCCGTCTGCGCGAAGACTTGCGCCAGCATCTGCGGAATGTGCCCGATCTTGAACGCGCCTTGTCCCGCCTCTCGCTTGACCGTGGCGGCCCGCGTGATCTGGCTGCCATCCGCAACGGTTTGGCAGAAGCCAGCCAATTGGCAGAAAAAACCGATACCTCGGATTTGCCCGATCTCTTGTCCCAAGCCATCAAGGGTTTGCGGGGCCATGATGATTTGATCGACCTGTTGGATCAGGCGTTGATCGCCGAACCACCGCTTTTGGCCCGTGATGGCGGATTTATCGCACCCGGCTATGACACCGAATTGGACGAGGTCCGCACCCTGCGCGACGAAGGCCGCAGCGTTATCGCCCAGATGCAACAAGAGTTCGTGTCGACCACAGGCATTACCGCCCTCAAGATCAAGCATAACAACGTCTTGGGGTATTTCATCGAAGTAACCTCGACCCATGCCGATAAAATGCTGTCGGCCCCCCTGTCCGAAACCTTTATCCACCGCCAAACCACCGCGAACCAGGTCCGCTTTACCACGGTCGAACTGTCCGAGATGGAAACCAAGATCCTCAACGCCGGAAATCATGCGCTGGAAATTGAAAAGCGGCTCTATGACAGCCTCAAAAGCGCTATTCTGGCACAGGCCGGGCCTATTGGTGTGGTCTCTGCCGGTTTGGCCGAAGTCGATCTGGCCGCCGCTTTGGCAGAACTTGCCCAGTCCGAAAACTGGGTGAAACCACGCGTTGATAACTCGCGCGCCTTTGACATTACGGGCGGGCGTCACCCGGTTGTCGAACGCGCGCTTGCCCAACAATCGGGCGCGGCCTTTATCGCCAATGATTGCACCCTTTCCGCAAATGACGAAAACGCGCATATCTGGTTGCTCACCGGCCCGAACATGGCTGGTAAATCAACTTTTCTGCGTCAGAATGCGTTGATCGCCTTGATGGCGCATATGGGCAGCTATGTGCCCGCGTCGCAGGCGCATATCGGTTTGGTCAGCCAGATATTCAGCCGCGTCGGGGCCTCTGATGATCTGGCCCGTGGCCGGTCGACCTTCATGGTCGAAATGGTCGAAACCGCGGCGATCCTGAACCAGGCCGATGATCGCGCCTTGGTCATTCTGGATGAAATCGGGCGCGGAACGGCAACCTATGACGGGCTTTCCATCGCATGGGCAACCCTTGAGCACCTGCATGATGTGAACCGGTCCCGCGCGTTGTTCGCCACCCATTACCACGAAATGACCGCGCTTTCGAACAAGCTGGACGGCGTTGAAAACGCGACCGTCACCGTCAAGGAATGGGAAGGCGAAGTCATCTTCCTTCACGAGGTGAAAAAAGGTGCGGCCGACAGATCCTATGGTGTGCAAGTTGCCCAACTGGCTGGCCTGCCGCCCTCTGTCATCGCCCGCGCCCGCGTTGTTCTTGAGGCGCTTGAAAAAGGCGAACGCGAAGGGGGTGCCACGCAAAAAACCCTGATCGACGATTTGCCGCTTTTCGCTATCAACCCCACGCCACCACCGAAACCGGCAAAGGCATCAAAAGTCGAAGCGGCCCTCGCTGATATTCTACCAGATGAACTGACCCCGCGCGAAGCCCTTGATCTGCTCTATAAACTAAAAGAGGCGGCCAAAGATTGACCGCCCCCTTAAATTCCAAATGGAAATAAATCCTCCCCGAAGGGTCCGCCGCTAAGGCAAAACGCCTCAGCTTGCGGGCATGGACGAAACGCCAACCTGCGCAGGGCGCAACAGGCGATCGTGCAGCATGAACCCTTCGGCTGCGACCTGAATGATTTCACCGGCCTTTGTGCCTGGCACAGGTGCTTCAAACATCGCCTGATGCAGCTGCGGGTCAAACTTATCGCCGACTTCGGGCGCGATCACTTCCATACCGTGCTTTTTGAACACGTTCAAAAGCTCGCGCATTGTCAGTTCAATCCCTTCCAGCAATGGGCCCGAAATCGCCCGCTGCTCGTCGGTCACGGCTTCCAGCGCGCGCTTCATGTTGTCGTAGACCGGCAGCATGTCACGGGCCAGCTTTGACCCGCCATAGTTTTCGGCCTCACGGCGGTCTTTGTCGGACCGCTTGCGTGCGTTTTCTGCATCGGCCAGTGCCCGCATAAAGCGGTCTTTCAACAGATCACGTTCGGCGCGCAGCTGGTCCAATTCCAGCGCTTCATCGTCGATCTCTTCCATTTCATCCGCATAGGCCTCTGCCTCTGCGTCATCAATGTCGTCCAAAAATTCGTTGTCTCTCGGCTCTGCCATAGTCCACCTCTAGCTGCGGTTTGAGATCAGTTTCCCAACCAGCTGCGCCGTGTAATTCACAATCGGCACGATACGTCCATAATTAAGGCGTGTGGGGCCAATCACACCGACGGCACCAATCACCTTACGATCTGCGTTCATATAAGGGGAAACGACGAGAGAGGAACCCGAAAGTGAAAAAAGTTTGTTTTCAGACCCAATAAAAATGCGCACACCGTCGCCGCCATCCGCAAGTTCAAGAAATTCGGCAATATCCCGCTTGCGCTCCAGATCATCAAACAGTTGCCGGATCAGCTCGACGTTCTCCGCCTCGCCTTCTGCGTTGATCAAATTCGACCGTCCCCGCACGATCAAACGCTCGGGGTGTTCGCCGTCGCCTTGCCACAACGCAAGGCCGCTTTCGACAAGCTGTTGCGCAAGAATGTCGATTTCTTGCCGGCGTTGGTTGATCTGGGTCAGAATGGTCCGCTGCAATTCGGAAATGGTTTTTCCTTCAACCAATGAATTGAGGAAATTCGCCGCTTCGCGCATGCTGCTTGGCGTCTGGCCGGGCGGTGGCGTGAACAAGCGGTTTTCAACATGGCCGTCCGAGAAAACCAGAACGACCAAGGCTCTATCCTGCGAAAGAGAGACGAATTCGATATGTTTGATCGGTGCTTCGTGTTTGGGCGTCAATACCAGCGAAGCCCCTTTTGTAACTCCCGACAGCGCCGATCCGACGCGGTCCAGAATACCACCCACATCGGCACCGTTATCGCCCATGGTTGCGTCGATTTTCTCGCGGTCGATATCGGTCGGATCGCCGATTTCAATCATCCCGTCGACAAACATCCGCAACCCCATCTGGGTCGGAATACGCCCAGCGCTGACATGGGGGCTGCCCAGCAGACCCATATATTCCAGGTCCTGCATCACATTGCGAATGGTCGCCGCGCTGACCTTTTCGCTAAAGTCACGCGTGAGGGTTCGCGACCCAACAGGATCACCATTCGCCAGATATCCTTCGACCACGCGGCGAAACACTTCGCGCGAGCGGTCATTCATTTCATCTAGAACTGTGGGTGTTTTTTCCATGATGCCCTAATAAAGGGGCTCGGGGGGCAAACGTCAATCGGGGTTGCATCAAGATGGCGTGCAGAGTTATCCCCAATGCAACTCATAAAGGATAATCTTATGCGCCCCTCCGGACGGAAACTTGACGAAATGCGTGCTGTGTCTGTTGAAACAGGCTTTACCAAACATGCCGAAGGGTCGGCGCTGATCAAAATGGGCGACACCCATGTGCTATGCACCGCGACCATCGAAGACCGCGTTCCCCCGTTTATCAAGGGGTCCGGTCTGGGCTGGGTTACCGCTGAATACGGGATGCTGCCCCGCGCAACAAACACCCGCATGCGCCGCGAAGCCGCAATGGGCAAGCAAGGCGGGCGCACCGTTGAAATTCAACGTCTTATCGGCCGCGCCCTGCGTGCCGGCGTTGATCGCAGCGCCCTTGGCGAACGTCAGATCACCATCGATTGCGATGTTTTGCAGGCCGATGGCGGCACCCGCTGCGCGTCGATCACCGGGGGCTGGATTGCCTTGAAACTGGCTGTGAACAAGCTGATGAAAGCTGGCGACGTAAAGAACGACCCGTTGATTGATCCCGTCGCCGCGATCAGCTGTGGCATCTACGCGGGCCAGCCCATTCTTGATCTGGATTACCCCGAAGATTCCGAAGCCGGTGTTGATGGCAACTTTATCATGACGGGCACTGGCCGCCTGATCGAAACCCAGATGAGCGCCGAAGGGTCCACCTATTCGCGCGAACAGATGAACCATCTGATGGATCTTGCCGAAAAAGGCGTCGCCGAGTTGGTCGAAATACAGAAAGCCGCAACTGCATGACACGTAAATTCACTGGCGATCAAATCCTGATCGCCACACATAACGCGGGCAAACTGGCAGAGATGGCCGAACTCTTTGCCCCTTTTGGCGTGCGCGTTGTGGGTGCCGCCGAAATGAACCTCTCCGAGCCTGAAGAAACTGAGGACAATTTTATCGGTAATGCGAGGATCAAAGCGGTTGCGGCGGTCAAGGCAACTGGCCTTCCTGCGCTGGCCGATGATTCAGGGATAGAGGTCGAAGCTCTGGATGGAGCGCCCGGCGTTTATACCGCGGATTGGTCAGAGACACCAAATGGCCGTGATTTCGTCATGGCGATGACAAAAACCCACAACCTGCTTGAAGGAAAGAACGCCCCTCACCCCCGTCGCGCACGGTTTTGCGCAACTTTGGTCCTGGCTTGGCCCGATGGTCACGAAGAGATTTTCGAAGGCAAAGTTGACGGCACCTTGGTTTGGCCGATGCGGGGCGAAATTGGTCACGGGTATGATCCGATGTTCCAACCTGACGGATACGAACAGACCTTTGGTGAAATGTCGCATGATGCCAAGAACCGGATCAGCCACCGCGCGGATGCATTCGCCAAACTGACCTCTGCCTGCTTTGACTGAAGATTGGTGCCAGGGCGGCTTTGGCCTTTATATCCACTGGCCATTTTGCGAGGCTAAATGCCCCTATTGTGACTTTAACAGCCATGTTAGTCGCAAAATTGACCAGAGAGCCTGGCGCGATGCCTACCTGGCCGAGCTTGAACGTGGTGCTGCCGAAACCCAAGGGCGCGTGTTGAACGCAGTGTTCTTTGGCGGTGGCACCCCCAGCCTGATGGACCCGGATATCGTTGCAGATGTGATCGCTGCGATCTACCGTCTGTGGCCAACAGCAAATGATCTGGAAATCACCCTGGAAGCCAACCCCGGTTCGGTCGAGGCAGGACGGTTCAAGGGATTTCACGACGCCGGGGTCAACCGCGTTTCAATGGGGATTCAGGCGCTGAACGATGCGGATCTGAAACGTCTTGGTCGTATCCATAACACGGCAGAGGCATTGGCAGCCTTTGATATTGCGCGTTCTACCTTCGATCGGGTGAGTTTTGATCTGATTTACGGCAGGCAAAACCAGACCTTGCCAGCGTGGCAATCCGAGTTAAAACAGGCCCTATCCCTAGCGATAGACCATATTTCACTTTATCAACTCACGATCGAACAAGGCACGGCCTTCGGTGACCGTTACGCAATTGGCAAGTTGCGCGGGTTGCCCGACGACGATCTTGGCGCAGATATGTATGCCGCCACCCAAGACATTTGCAACGAGATGGGCATGCCGTCCTACGAGGTTTCAAACCACGCGCGCGACGGGGCTCAATCGCGGCACAATCTGATCTACTGGCGCTATGGCGACTATCTTGGGATCGGGCCCGGCGCACATGGCCGGTTAACCCAGAACGGCCACCGCTTTGCGACTGAATGTTTCAGCAATCCGCAGCGCTGGCTGGATGCCGCGGCCTCTGGCAAAACAGAAAAACCCCGAGAGGCGCTTTCTCCTGAGGATCAAGCCAGTGAATTTCTTATGATGGGCCTGCGTCTCAAAGAGGGGGTCGATCTGAAAAGATATTCGGCGCTCGCTGGCACCCCTCTGTCACAAAAAAAGATCATCCGGATGCAAGACATCGGGATGATCAGTTTGGAGCGTGATCAGCTGAAAGTAACGGATCAGGGTTTTATGGTCCTTAACGCTATTCTGGCTGAGCTATTGGCCGACTAGCTGACCGACAAAAGGCGGCAAAGCTCGTCCAGTTCGTCCATGTTTTTATAGCTTAGAACCATTTGCCCGGCTTCCTGCCCCGGCTTGTGGTTCAATGTCACTTTCATCCCCAAGCTTGCCGAAAGATCGCTCTCAAGCGCACGCGTATCTGCGTCCTTTTCGGTTAGCGCCTTGGGGGCCTTAAGTGGCGCGTCGTCTTTTCCAGCGTTTTGCTCTTTCTTAACCAAAGCTTCCGCCGCCCGAACAGACAAACCACCCGCAATAATCTGCTTGGCTAGTTTTACGGGGTCATCGGCAGGAACCAAAGTTCTGGCATGTCCTGCAGTAAGATCGCCTGTGCGAACCATTTCCAACACGGTGTCCGGCAGGTTCAAAAGGCGCAACAAGTTGGCGATGTGGCTCCGGCTTTTACCAAGCGCTTCGGCCATCTTTTCCTGCGTATGACCAAACTTGTCCATCAATTGGCGATACCCGGCGGCTTCCTCGATGGAGTTGAGGTCAGCCCGCTGGATGTTCTCGATAATCGCAACCTCGAGAACTTCGAGATCTGTAAATTCACGAACGATTACAGGAAGTTCGTGCAGTTTTGCCATTTGCGACGCGCGCCAGCGGCGTTCGCCGGCGACGATTTCAAATGTCCCATCTTCCCTGCGACGCACAATAAGAGGCTGAATAACCCCCTTTTCCTTGATCGAGTTCGCGAGATCGTTCAAATCCTCTGGATCAAACCGTTTTCTTGGCTGTTCGGGGTTCGGGGATATTTTCTCGATCGGGATGTACTGTTCGGCACTCCCCTGGGCAGCTACCGTCTGTGTTTCAGCAACATCTGCCATCAAAGCCGAAAGCCCACGCCCCAATCCGCGCCGTTTTTCTCTGTTTGCCATGTTTGACCCCTTAAATTACGCTATTTTCTAATACTTCCCGCGCCAGATCGCGATACGCCTTTGCGCCTTTTGATCCGCTATCATAGCTCAGCACCGGCATCGCAAAACTGGGCGCTTCACTGACCCGAACATTTCGAGGAATGACAGTCTTGTAAACAAGCTCCCCCAGATTTGCCCGCGCATCCTGTTCGACCTGCTGGGAAAGGTTGTTGCGCTGATCGTACATCGTCAAGACAACCCCCTCAATCCTGAGATCCTTGTTGCCGCTTTGCCGGACCTCTCGAATTGTCAGCATAAGTTGCGACAAGCCCTCAAGCGCGAAAAACTCGCTTTGCAACGGAACAAGCACCGAATGTGCGGCAATCATAGCATTAACGGTCAGCAAATTCAGCGACGGCGGGCAATCAATTAGAATATAATCAAACGCATAGCTGTCCATTTGCGTCTGCCGCAGCGCGTCATGCAAAAGAAAACTCCGCTTCTCATTCGAGATAAGTTCAAGATCAGCCGAACTCAAATCCACGGTTGCAGGCACGATATACAGGCCTGGCGTTTCGGTTTTCAGAACCACTTTATCCAGCGAAATGTCCTCAAGAAGCAGTTCGTAGGTAGTGAATTCGCGGTCATCAAGATCAATACCCAAACCCGTCGACGCGTTGCCCTGCGGATCCAGATCAACGACCAAAACCCGCTGATCCTGTTCGGCAAGGGCTGCAGCAAGGTTAATTGTCGTCGTGGTTTTCCCCACGCCGCCTTTCTGATTTGCGACTGCAATAATTTTTGGTCCTGCAGGGCGCGAAAGATCAGACATGGGTTAATTCCTTGATTCTAAGAATAGCGGCGGCAGGATTTGTAACGCTTGGGATGGGCTCGCAGGTGTATCGCCAAGCAGCTTTTGCAGCTGCGTCCTCAACCTGCCAGTTTTCACCCTTCGGGAAAAGCGCCGTTCCATCATTTCCGAGGTGCAAATCGGTAAACTGTAGCAAGGTTGTCAGATCCGCTAGCGCCCTTGCGGACAAAACATCAGCCTCAAGGCTTGGCAGTTCTTCAATTCTCTTGTTCAGCACCTGACCTTCCAAGCCCAGCTCCCTCAAGGCGGTTCGCAGAAACACACACTTACGCTGATCGCTCTCGACCATCGTAAACTTCGTCTCGCGACCATCTTCTGCTGACAAAATTGCCAAGACTATTGCAGGGAAACCTCCGCCACTTCCCAGATCAACCCAATGATTTGCGACAGGCGCGTGCTGATAGAGTTGAACGGAGTCAATGATATGCCGCTCCCAGATATGCGGTATGCTTGGCTTTGAGATCAGATTAATCTTGGCGGTCCACTTCTCGACCAACTGCGCGAATTGCGCCAGCCGATCAGATGTTTCACGTGAAACATCTGCACCCTCAAACGCACTCACGCTGACTTCTTTCTGCTATCCCGCTTCAAATGCGATAGCAGCAACGTAAGCGCGGCGGGGGTCATGCCATCAATTCTAGCTGCTTGCGCAAGATTTGTAGGTGCTGTCTTTTCGAGTTTTGACGTAAGCTCGTTCGACAAGCCGTCAATTTGACCGTAATGAAAATCCGCCGGAATGACGTGAGCTTCATCCTTCTGCAAAAGATCAATATCCCTCTGTTGGCGCGCGATATAGTTCGCGTAAAGCGCGTCACGCTCTACCTGGCGGCGGATTTCATCGGAAACCTCAGCCAGATTTGGCTGCAAGCTTAACAAATCCTCAAAAACAACATCTGGAAAAGCCAAGAGTTGGAAACCAGACCGCTTGGTGCCGTCTTGATTGATTTTGATACCCACTTGCGCGATCTCTTTCGGCGACCAAGTAACATCGGATAAAAGCTGCATCGCCTTGTCCATCTGTTCCATCTTGTCTAGAAAAACGGCGGAACGCTCCTCAGAGGCACATCCAAGCTTCATCGCAAGCGGCGTCAACCGCTGGTCCGCATTATCAGCCCGCAGCGACAGGCGGAATTCAGCACGCGACGTGAACATTCTATACGGTTCGGTAACACCTCTCGTGGTAAGGTCGTCGATCATCACCCCGATATAGCTTTGTGCACGGCTGAATATCACAGGTTCTTTGCCTTGCGCTTCAAGTGCCGCGTTCAATCCGGCGACAAGGCCTTGTGCTGCCGCTTCCTCGTAACCGGTTGTCCCGTTGATTTGACCAGCAAGGTAAAGCCCAGGGACTGTCCGGACTTTCAGCGTCAAATCCAACGCCCTCGGGTCAACGTAGTCATATTCAATGGCATAGCCAGGTTGCAGAATCTTTACATTCTCCAGCCCCGCCATCGATCGAACATATTCAAGCTGCACATCTTCAGGTAGGGATGTGGAAATACCGTTCGGATATATCGTGTGGTCATCAACACCTTCAGGCTCCAAGAACACCTGATGGGACGTTTTATCGGCGAAACGAACGACTTTATCCTCGATCGATGGGCAGTAGCGCGGGCCGATCCCCTCAATGTGACCGCCGTACATCGCCGAGCGTTCCAGATTCGATCGGATGATCTCGTGGGTCTTTTCGTTTGTATGCGTGATTCCGCAAGAAATCTGTTTGGCCGACACACCTTTCGACAAAAACGAAAACACAACGGGATCATCGTCACCCGGTTGCATCTCAAGATTGGCCCAGTCAATTGTGCGCCCATCCAAGCGCGGCGGCGTACCGGTCTTTAGGCGGCCCAAAGGCAGATTGAATGAATCGATCCGGTTTGCGAGATCGACCGACGCTTTGTCCCCCATCCGGCCACCGGAGCGGGACACATCACCAATGTGAATAACACCACGTAAAAAGGTGCCCGTAGTCAGGATTACGGTTTTGGACCTTATCGTCGTACCATCCGCCAGAACTGCCCCACAAACGCGGCTATCCTCGACAACAAAATCGGTAACCTCACCCTCGATAATCTCAAGATTATCTCGCTTTTCGGTCTCTGATAGCATCTCGGTGCGATATATGGCGCGGTCCGCCTGTGCGCGAGGACCTTGAACCGCCGGCCCCTTGCGGCGGTTAAGCAACCTGAACTGAATGCCCGCCTTGTCGGCGACCCGCCCCATCACGCCATCCATTGCGTCAATCTCGCGGACCAGGTGACCTTTACCAAGCCCCCCGATTGCCGGGTTGCAAGACATAACGCCAATTCCGTCGCGCGACATTGTAATCAGCGCTGTCGATGCGCCCATTCTCGCGGATGCGTGGGCGGCCTCTGCCCCCGCATGACCACCACCGATAACAATGACGTCAAAATGTTTCACGTGAAACACTCCATCTATTTACCCAAACAAAAACTGGAAAAGATCACGTCCAGCAAATTTTCTACATCGATTCGCCCAACCAAGGCTTCCAGCGCACGAATCGAATGCCGCAGCTCTTCAGCAGCTATATCATACTGATCCGGTCCATGATCCAGAATTGACATCGAAAATTCCAGACCATCAGCGGCTTTCTGCAGAGCATTTCTATGCCGCTCGTGCGTGGCAAGGCCAGCAGTCAGGCTTCGCTTTGCCAAAACAGACTGAATTTGAGCGATCAAATCGCTTAACCCCTGCCCCGTTGTGCCAGAGACAGCACCGGAAGGATCGTCGCGCAAATCTGCTTTGGGCAAAAGGCGGATGTCTTCCGGTTCAGCCAAGACCGGCAATTCCTCGCCCTCTTCTAACAGAAAGACACGCAAATCTGCTTGTGCCGCGCGGGTCATCGCGCGATCTATGCCAATCGCTTCTACCTCATCGGCGCCTTCTCTTAGGCCAGCGGTATCCAGCAAAGTCACCGGAAGACCACCGATATCCATCCGGACTTCGATGACATCACGGGTTGTGCCGGCGACAGAAGACGTAATCGCAGCATCCCGCCCCGCAAGTGCGTTCAAAAGCGTCGATTTTCCAGCATTTGGCCGGCCGATAATTGCGACTTCAAACCCTGTCCGAATACGTTCCGCCGTATGGAAGCCTTTGAGTTCATTCAATATATCATTGTTAACAGATGCAAGAAGCTCACCAACTTCACCGGAAACATCAACGGGAACATCTTCATCGGCAAAATCAATGGTAACTTCCAAAAGTGCCGCCGCTCTGATCAGTTTTTCCCGCCAATCGTCAACACGCTGACCAAGATGCCCGGATAGAACGCGCAACGCCTGCTTGCGTTGTGCTTCTGTCTCTGCCTCGATCAGATCACCCAAACCTTCAACCTGGGTCAGATCAAGCTTGCCGTTTTCCATCGCCCTGCGGGTAAACTCCCCCGGCTCAGCCAAACGGGTATCCGGAAACGTCGAAAGCAAGGTCAGAACCGCTTTTACAACAGCGATACTTCCGTGAAGATGCAGTTCAACGACATCTTCACCTGTAAAACTGCTTGGTCCCTGAAAGACCAAAACCAAAGCGTTATCAATTGTCCCGCCATCCAGACCGACAATCGGCCTGACCGCAGCGTGGCGAACAGGGGGCAGCGGGTGTGCAATTTTCTCCGCAATTTCGAACGCATGAGCGCCAGAGATACGGATAACGCAAACCCCAGCACGCCCTTGCGCGGTGGCCTGGGCAAAAATCGTATCCATTGGTCTAACCCACTGTTATAATTTAATAACTTAGGTGTTCATTGAATCAAAGAAGTCGGAATTCGTCTTGGTTTGTTTCAGTTTTCCGATCAGGAATTCGATCGCATCCGTTGTACCCATCGGGTTCAGAATACGGCGCAGAACAAATGTTTTCTGCAAATCGATTTTATCAACCAGCAGGTCTTCTTTGCGGGTACCAGATTTGAGAATATCAATGGCCGGGAACACACGTTTGTCTGCAATCTTGCGATCCAGAACGATTTCAGAGTTACCGGTCCCTTTGAATTCTTCAAAGATCACCTCGTCCATGCGGCTGCCGGTATCAATCAATGCAGTCGCGATAATGGTGAGGGATCCACCCTCTTCGATGTTGCGCGCGGCACCAAAGAACCGTTTCGGACGCTGCAAGGCGTTCGCATCAACACCACCGGTCAAAACCTTGCCCGACGATGGGACAACCGTATTGAATGCACGTCCCAGACGGGTGATCGAATCGAGCAGGATGACAACATCACGCTTGTGCTCAACCAGACGCTTGGCCTTTTCGATCACCATTTCGGAAACAGCAACGTGGCGTGTCGCCGGTTCATCAAAGGTCGAAGATACAACTTCGCCCTTAACCGAACGCTGCATGTCGGTAACTTCTTCGGGGCGTTCATCAATCAGCAGAACGATCAAATAGCATTCAGGATGGTTTTTTTCGATCGAATTGGCGATATTTTGAAGCAGAACCGTCTTACCAGTGCGCGGCGGGGCCACGATCAGGCAACGCTGGCCTTTACCGATGGGCGATACCAGATCGATAATCCGGGCAGAACGGTCTTTGACGGTTGGGTCTTCGACTTCCATCGTCAGACGTTCGTCAGGGTAAAGCGGCGTCAGGTTTTCAAACGCAACTTTGTGGCGGGCCTTTTCAGGATCTTCAAAGTTAATTTTGGTGACTTCGGTCAGCGCGAAATAGCGTTCCGTGTCATCAGGGGCCTTAATCAACCCTTCAATCGTGTCACCTGTCCGCAGCGAATGCTGGCGGATCATTTCGGGTGAAACGTAAATATCGTCAGGGCCCGGCAAATAGTTTGCTTCGGGTGAACGCAAAAAGCCGAACCCGTCTTGCAACACTTCCAACACACCGTCGCCCGAGATTTCCCAGCCCTCATCCGCGCGTTCGCGCAAGATCTGGAACATCATCTCGCCTTTGCGCATCGTCGACGCGTTTTCGATCTCAAGCTCTTCGGCCATTGCCAGAAGGTTCTTGGGGGTCTGCGCCTTAAGATCAGCGAGGTTCAGCGTTTCGGTTGTCATGGAAATATCCTGTACCGGCCAGATCACATCAGGCGGGTCGTATCGTTAAATTTGTCAGACGGATGCAATCCCAGAACAGGGTGCGAAGGGATACATAGTCAGGACAGGTGCTTTCGTCAATCCGCTTAGAATTTTACGACAACCGACAAGACAATGACAATCATCAAAATTGTCGGAACTTCGTTCATCATCCGGTATTGTTTGCCGGTTAGGGTATTCTGCCCCGTGGCAAACCCCTTAACCCGTGCGTACAGCCATTCATGGAAGCCTGTCATTGCGATCACGGCCAATCCCTTGGTCCAGGGCCAGATCATCGACCAATCGACGATACCGGGCGTAAAAACCAGACAAAGGCCAAAAATCCAGGTGGCAATCATTGCTGGGCGCATGATCACATTGGCCAACTTGAATTCCATCATGGTAAACAATTCATGAGTTTCCCCGGAAAGGCCGACCCGTTCCGTGTGATGGACCAACAAACGGGGAAGATAGAACAAGGCTGCCATCCACGAGATCACCGCCATGATATGGATCGACTTTGTCCAAGGATAGGCAAGGGCCAGAAAGTCAGACATGTCACACTCCGTTCATTGCCTCCTTTCTAATATAAATAAGAAAAGAAGAAAGATGATGATGTAAGTAGGGAGGCGATTTTCTGTGGATTAACGAGATATACGAGTGGTTATCCACTTGTTAACGTTTAGATCACAGATGAACGAGAAATATCAAAGTGCCAAAAATAATAAATATATAACAGATGTTTAATGTAAAATAATCAAGTGATGCTACTGTACAAGACTGTGGATAATCTTGTTATAAACGCGATCCAGGGCTTTGCAAAGTTATCCTTATCCTACCCCGCATAAATCGGGATAGTCGCAGCGGAATTCACGGATATCCCGTGGCAACGTGCTTGCCCTCGCATTCTCGGGGATAAGTCCTTAAAAACTCCTTAACATCGCACACAGGTTATCCACATGGTTCAGACCCTCATCCTTGCCTCCGGCTCCTCCATCCGGGCGCAGTTGTTGCAGCAGGCAAACATCCCGCATCAGGTCAGCGTCGCGCGGATTGATGAACAAATGATCAAAGCTGCCTTGCTTTCCGAAGGGGCCCCGCCCCGTGATATCGCCGACTCTCTGGCGGAGATGAAAGCCCGCAGGGTCAGTGACAAGAACCCCGGTGCCTTGGTTCTGGGCTGCGATCAGGTGCTTGATCATCGTGGAAAGCTGTTAAACAAGCCGAAAACACCCCAGGACGCGATCGAACAGCTGACCGGATTGCGCGGGGATCGCCATAGCCTGCTGTCAGCAGCCGTTATCGTAGAGGATGGCAAACCGATCTGGCGTCACGTGGGTCAGGTCCGGTTGCGCATGCGCGATGCGTCTGACGCCTATATTGCCGACTACGTTGAACGAAACTGGGATAGCATCCAACATGCTGTGGGTTCATATAAACTTGAGGAAGAGGGTGTGCGCCTGTTCAGTGGCATTGAAGGGGATTACTTTAATGTCCTAGGATTGCCGCTGATTGAGCTTATTAACTACCTAACGATCAGGGGAGACCTGCCCGCATGACTTTGCCAAAAATTCCGCTTGCTGGCGTGATCGGATCGCCAATAGCACATTCAAAATCACCCCAAATTCATGGCCATTGGCTGAAAAATCTGGGGATTCAGGGCGCTTACATCCCTATGGATGTTGCGGCTGAGGATCTGGAACAGGTGTTGCGCACCCTGCCGAAAATGGGGTTCGTCGGCGCAAATATCACTGTTCCGCATAAAGAAGCAGTGATGGAGATTGTCGATATAATCACGGATCGCGCAGCTTTGATCGGGGCGGTAAATACACTTATTTTTCGCGCCGACGGCAAGATTCAAGGCGATAATACAGATGGTTACGGGTTTTTGGAAAACCTGAAAAGCGGCGCGCCCGATTGGGACCCAAAGGCTGGGCCCGCAGCGATATTTGGTGCCGGCGGGGCCGCGCGCGCCGTTATTGCATCGCTGCTGGACGCAGGCGTGCCTGAAATCCTTTTGTCCAACCGGACGCGGGTGCGTGCGGATAATTTGAAAACGGTCTTTGGGCCCCGCGTGACCGTTTATGATTGGGTGCAGGCCGGGAATATGCTGGATCATGCCGCCCTTTTGGTAAACACAACCTCGCTCGGGATGGTCGGCAAGCCGGAATTGCGTGTGCCGCTGGACGGGTTGCGCAAGCAGACTGTTGTGACCGATCTGGTTTATGCGCCGCTCAAGACGAACCTGCTTCTGACAGCCGAAGAAGTTGGCTGCGTGACCGTGGACGGGTTGGGTATGCTTTTGCATCAGGCGGTTCCCGGATTTGAACGCTGGTTCGGTACCCGCCCCGAGATTGACCGCGCCACCCGTGCGGCGGCGCTGCGCTGATGTTTCTGCTAGGTCTGACCGGTTCAATCGGGATGGGTAAATCGACAACCGCCGCCATGTTCGCAGAGGCGGGATGCGCCGTTTGGGATGCCGACGCCGCAGTGCACCGTTTATATGCCAAGGGCGGCGCGGCCGTGCCCGCCTTTAAAGAGGCATTTCCTGAGGCTGTGATCGACGGTGCCGTTTCGCGCCCCGCGCTCAAGGCGATCATCGGCCAGAACCCGGGAGCATTGAAAAAGATCGAAGCGATTGTGCATCCGCTGGTCGGTCAGGACCGTGCCGCGTTTCTGGCGCAGGCACCTTCGGACATTGTTGTACTGGATATTCCGCTGATCTTTGAAACCGGCGGCAATAAAAATATGGATGCGGTTGCATGTGTCACTGTTTCGGCAGAAACCCAGCAGGAACGCGTGATGGCGCGCGGGACGATGACCTTGGAACAGTTCGAGAATATCCGGTCCAAACAGATGCCGAATGACCAGAAATGTGCGCTTTCCGACTACGTGATCGAGACTGATACCCTTGACCATGCCCGCGCCCAGGTGCTGGCCATTATCGACGATATCAAAGGAAAAATGAACCATGCGTGAGATCGTTCTGGATACCGAAACCACCGGATTTGACCCCGAAAGCGGCGACCGGATTGTCGAAATTGGTGCGGTTGAACTGATGGGTCACGTGGCCACGGGCGAAACCTATCATCAATATATCAACCCGGAACGCAGCATGCCGGACGAGGCGTTTCAGGTGCACGGGCTTGGTGACGACTTTTTGCGCGATAAGCCCAAGTTCGCGCAGATCGGGCAAAGATTTCTTGATTTTATCGGAGATTCCAAGCTGATCATCCATAACGCTGCATTCGATATCAAGTTTCTGAATGCGGAGCTGAGATGGATGGGGTTGCCCCTTATCCCTTGGGAACAAGCGTTGGATACGCTGGCGATTGCCCGCAAGCGGTTTCCCGGATCACCCGCGTCGCTGGATGCGTTGTGCCGCCGTTTTGGCATCGACAACACGTCACGAACGCTTCACGGCGCGTTGCTGGACAGTGAAATTCTGGCCGAAGTTTATCTGGAACTGATCGGCGGGCGTCAGCCTGACTTTGGTCTGTCAACCAAGCCGGAGCGCAAGGCCGGTGATATGTCGGTGGAGTGGACGCCAAAGCCGCGGCCCAATCCCCTGCCCTCGCGGATTTCGCAGGACGAGGCCGCCGCCCATGCTGAGTTTGTCAGCAAGCTGGGCGACGGCGCGGTGTGGAAGACGCTTTAGGCGTCGGCTTTTGGGGGATTCTCGGCCTGACGGCGTGCGATTTCATTGCGGTAAAGCGCAACAAAATCAATGTTTTCCAGGTTCAGCGGCGGGAAACCACCATCGCGCGTGATGTCGCTGACAACGCGGCGCAGGAACGGGAAGATCATCCGTGGGCATTCGATCAGCAAGAACGGGTGCATCTGGTCTTCTGGCACACCTTCGATGTGGAAAATGCCGACATAGTCGATTTCCAACAGGAACAGCATGGCGTCGCCGTCTTTAGCCTTTGATGTGACCTGCAACTTGATTGCAGATTCATACTGGTTGTCTGCCGAACGCTTTTTGGCGTCCAGATTTACCTGAACCTGAACGTCAGGCTGCACATCACTTGGTGCCCCTTTTTGCGCCATGATGTTCTCGAACGACATGTCGCGAATGAACTGACCCAAAATGCGCATTTGCGGCTGGGCTGCTTGTGTCGGTTGTGGTGCTGCTTCTTCAGCCATGTTGCGGGCTCCTTGAGGGTAAAAAATGCGTTTTGCTGGCTTTATCAGACCTGGCGGCGGCGCTCAATGCTTTGTCCAACCCGATGGATGCTGGGCTTTCTTTTCGTCTTCGGACAATTCGTGGTATTCGCCGTCAATCACATCACCTTGCATGGGCCGGTGTGGTTCTTTTCGGGTGTTGGTAAACCCGCCGCTAAAGCTCATGGAGCCGCTGACCTTGACGCGCGACCGCATGGCCTGAAATGCAGCCCGCCGAATACCCGGTACCAACAGGGCAAAGCCAAGGGCGTCGGTGAAAAACCCCGGCGTCAGCAACAATGCGCCGGCAAACAGGATCATCGCGCCGTTTACCAGCGGTTCAGTCGGATCGCGGACTTCGGAAAGGGAGGATTTGATCTGGCTCATTGCCATCGCCCCCTGTGTGCGCATCAATGACGTGCCGATAAGGGCCGTCAAAACAACAATCGCAAGCGTCCAGCCGAGGCCAATTGCCCCACCTACTTGGATAAACAAAGCGATTTCAATCAATGGTACGGCAAGAAATGCCAAAAACAACCACATGTCGCGGGTCCTTTCATAAGGGCCAGAGTGGACTTGGCCCGGTTCACACCCTACATAAGGGCAACGACACGACGTTTCCATGTTTCTCACCAAGAGGTTCCTATGAATTCGCCTATGATACAGCTTCTGGTGCTTGCCGGCATTGCGGTATTCCTGATCTTGCGTTTGAAAAACGCCTTGGGCACACGCGACGGGTTTGAAAAAACACCCGAGGTCGACGTGTCTCCGAAAAAACATGCCGGTCCCGCATTCGAAGTCATCGAGGGCGGCCCCGATCTGGACATCACCGATCACGCTCCCGAAGGGTCTGACACTGCAATCGCTCTGGCCGATATGAAGCGCGTCGAACCCTCCTTTGGCGTCAGCGATTTTCTGGGCGGTGCGCGCGGTGCCTATGAGATGATCGTCATGGGGTATGAGCATGGCAATCTGGACGAAATCAAACCGTTCCTGTCCGAAGAAATCTACGAAAGCTTTGTGGACGGTGTTGCCGCCCGCGAAGATCAGGGCCTGACTGTTGAATCCCATTTCATTGGCATTCGCGAAATGGAACTGGACAGCGCGACAATGGACAAAGCCACCAACGAGGCTGACCTGACCATTCGTTTCGTTGCTGAAATGACTTCGGTTGTGAAAGACCAGGACGGCAATGTTGTCGAAGGGAGCCCGACCGAAGTGAAACGTCAAAAAGACACGTGGGTATTCTCGCGGGTCATGGGCTCGGATGATCCAAATTGGCTGCTCGTTTCTACAGACGGTTAATTCGTGCCTGTGCGGGTACAATGCTGTGGGCGGGCCTAACGGTGCCGCCCGCTTTTGCAGACGTGACCTATACCATCATGGATTACGACCAGCTGGCCGCTTGGGAAACCGATGACCACGCGGCCGCGCTGACGACGTTTCTGAACACCTGCCGCGACATGAAAGACGTGGATTGGCGCAATCTGTGCAAATTCGCCGAAGCCGAACCTGAACCGCGCCAGTTCTTTGAGCTGTTTTTTCGCCCCGTGCTGATCGAAGACGGCGCAGAGGCGATGTTTACCGGCTATTTCGAACCTGAACTTGACGGTGATCTCTACCCGTCATCGCGGTATAAATATCCGATCTATTCCATGCCGGACGAGGCGAAAACGAACAACCCCTGGCTGCCCCGCAGGGATATTCTGGACACAGACGTGATGAAGGGCCGCGGCCTCGAGATTGCCTATGTCGATGATCCCGTTGAGTTGTTTTTCCTGCAAATCCAAGGGTCTGGCCGTATTCGTCTGCCAGACGGGCAATATATCCGTGTCGGATACCGTGGCGCAAACGGGCATCCCTATCGGTCCATTGGTGTCGAACTGGTGCGGCGCGGTGTCTATGATGCCCATCAGGTCAGCGCCCAAGTCATCAAGAACTGGGTGCGCCGTAACCCCGAAGACGGGCGCGATTTGCTGTATCACAACCCGTCATATGTTTTCTTTCGCGAGGTCAGCCAAGTGCCCACAGACAAGGGGCCGCTTGGCGCGATGAACCGGTCTGTTACCGATATGCGGACCGTTGCGGTTGACCCAAAGTTTGTCCCCCTTGGCGCGCCAGTCTGGATTGAAAAGGAAGGTAAGAAACCGCTGCACCGGTTGATGATCGCCCAGGATACCGGATCAGCGATCAAAGGGGCCCAACGTGCCGATATCTTCTTTGGGACGGGCGACAAAGCGGGCCGGGCTGCCGGCAAGCTGCGCGATCCCGGGCGGATGATGGTCTTGATGCCAATCCAACGCGCCTATGCCCTGCTGTCAGAGCCCCTCTTATGACCCGGAAGCGGTTGAACAAGGATGACCTGTCGCTGTGGCAGAAAGTGACCGAACGGACAGAGAAACTGGACATGAACCAGCTTTTCCGCCCCGAAATTGATGCGCCCGCGCCCAGCGCACCGCAGATCCGCAAAACGACGTCGGTTATTCTGGGCAAACCCAAGCCCAAACCGCGCCGGTCTACCCACGACCTGATGCCGTCCCTGCCAGATCAGATCCGCAAGGCCCCTGTCCAGATGGACAGCAAAGCCTTTACGCGGTTGAAACGTGGCAAGCTAAGCCCCGAAGGCCGGATCGATCTGCATGGCATGACATTGGATCGTGCCCACCCTGCCCTGACGCGGTTCATTCTGAACGCGCATAAAAACGGCAAACGTCTGGTGCTGGTGATCACCGGCAAAGGCAAAATGCGCGACGAAGGCGGGCCAATCCCCGTGCGGCACGGGGTCTTGCGCCATCAGGTGCCGCAATGGCTGTCGATGGCACCGTTGGCCAGTGCTGTGTTGCAGGTCAGTCAGGCCCATATCAGCCACGGCGGCGGCGGCGCTTATTACGTCTATCTGCGGCGTCACCGCTGAAATCGGCCTAGCCTGCCTTGGTATTTCAGGATGCCAGTCGTCGCCATGGCAGCGGCGATCACATAATAGATCGCAATCGGGATCATCTGTTCAGGGAAATTCACGCCCAAATCAATGAAAAGGCCGGTAACGCCCGGCCCGATTGCCGATCCGAACACCATCAACGCCGCTGCGACCGCCTTGATCGACCCGATATAGCGCGTGCCGTAGAACTCTGCCCAGAACACGGATGTCGCAGTGGCCTGCATCCCCTGCCCGACGCCGAAGATCATCAGCCCGACGCCCGCCATGACGATCGTATCGGCATAGGCCAGCACTGCGAATGAAAGGGCAAAGGGCAGCATTTGCACGGGCGTCACACGGTTGACACCAAAACGGTCAACCGCCCAACCCGAAACAAAGGTCGAGATCACGGATGTCACGGTATAAAGCGGCATCAGGGCGACAAAACTGACCAGCGTCCAGCCTTTGACCTCGGTCAGGTGGACCTGCTGGAAGAACAGCGCCGTTCCCCAGGCAGCAGGCCCGATAATCATCGGGATCATGAGCCAGAACAGCCCGTGACGCATCATTTGCATCCGCGTCCAGTGCAGCCCGTCCATCCCTGTCCTTTGCGTGGTCTCGGCCATGGATTGCGGGGTGCGTTCCTGACGTAGCAGCATCAGCATTACCGGCATGGTGATCAGCACAAGCGCGGCGGCCAGCATCCACAGGCTGCGCCAGTGAAAACTGGCGAACAAGGCCACAAAGACAACTGGCAAGATCGCCTGCCCCGCTGCAAAACCCATAGACGACAGCGACAGCGCCTTGCCCCGCGTCGCTTCGAACCAGCGCACCATGGCGACGGACCCCAGTTGGGACATCATCCCCTGTCCGGTCAGGCGCAGCGCGTAGATCACAAAGATCAGCGCGATCCAATTGGGCACAGTGGCCATCGCCAGACAGGCCGTTGCCAGCGCGATCATCACCCAGAATGACAAACGGCGCACACGAAACCGGTCTGTCAGAACCCCCGCCCAGACCATCGTGATCGCCGAAAGCGTCGTGCCGATGGTGTAAATACCGCCCCATTGACCATCGCTCAGGCCGAATTCGCCCTTAATCTCGCCTGCGAAAAGCGAGATGAAATAGGTCTGCCCATAGGAAGACGTAAAGGTCAGCAGAAAACCAGCCAATAAAAACAGCCAATTGGCGCGGATAAACTGAAGATAAACCATGCGCCATCATTCTCAGGCGCATGGTGAAATGGAAAGCGTTAAAGCACGTAGCGCGACAGATCGGTGGACCGCGACAGTTCGCCCAGGTTCTTTTCGACGAAATCACCGTTGACGACGATCTTTTCACCGCTGCGATCCGGTGCGCTAAACGACAGTTCTTCGAACACCCGCTCCATCACAGTATAAAGCCGCCGCGCCCCGATGTTTTCGATGGTATGGTTCACATCTGCCGCGATCTTGGCCAGCGCTTTGATACCGTCTTCGGTAAAGGACACTTCCACTTCCTCGGTGCCCATCAGCGCGGTGTATTGCAGGGTTAGCGCGTTGTCGGTCTCTGTCAGAATGCGCACGAAGTCGTTTTCGGTCAGGGCGCGCAATTCAACCCGGATCGGCAGACGACCCTGCAATTCAGGCAGCAAATCAGACGGTTTCGCAATATGAAACGCCCCCGAGGCGATGAACAAGACGTGGTCGGTTTTCACGGGGCCATATTTTGTCGAAACGGTCGTGCCTTCGATCAACGGCAGCAAATCGCGCTGCACCCCTTCGCGGGACACATCACCGCCACGCGCGTCAGAGCGCGCGCAAACCTTGTCGATCTCGTCCAGAAACACGATGCCGTTCTGTTCGACCGCATCAATCGCCGCACGGTTTACCGTTTCGTCATCCAGCAGTTTATCAGCCTCTTCGCTGATCAGGATTTCATAGCTTTCCGATACGGAAAGCCGCTTCTTTGTCTTGCGGCCGCCCATGGCTTTGCCAAACAGGTCGCCCAGGTTCATCATGCCCATGCCAGCGCCGGGCTGACCGGGGATATCCATGGTCGGGAACGGGCTGGAGGTATCGCTTACCTCAAGGTCGATCATCGTGGCGTCCAGCTCGCCTGATTTCAGCTTTTTGCGGAACATCTCGCGGGTGCCTTCGCGGGCGTCTTCACCGGCGATGGCATCAATCACACGTTCTTCGGCAGCCTTGTGGGCGCTGGCTTTGACGTCTTCGCGCATATGTTCGCGGGTCATCAGGATGGCGCTGTCAACCAGATCGCGGATGATCTGCTCAACATCGCGCCCGACATAGCCGACTTCGGTGAATTTGGTGGCTTCAACCTTCAGGAACGGCGCGCGGGCCAGCTTGGCCAAGCGGCGGCTGATCTCGGTTTTACCAACGCCTGTGGGCCCGATCATCAGGATGTTCTTGGGGTACACTTCGTCGCGCAGGTCGTCGCCCAACTGCTTGCGGCGCCAGCGGTTGCGCAAGGCCACGGCAACCGCGCGTTTCGCGTCATTCTGGCCAATAATGAACCGGTCAAGTTCGGATACGATTTCGCGGGGGGTTAGATCGGTCATGGTTTGATTTTCTCCACCGTGAGGTTGCCATTTGTGTAAACGCAGATGTCCGCTGCGATCTTCATTGCGTCACGCGCGACAGCTTCGGCATCGCGGTCGCTGTCCATCATGCCGCGGGCTGCGGCCAGCGCATAGTTTCCGCCCGACCCGATGGCAGCCACGTTATGTTCAGGTTCAAGCACGTCGCCGGCACCTGTGATGATCAGCAATTCGGTACCGTCGGTGACAATCAACATCGCTTCAAGCTTTTGCAGGTATTTGTCAGTCCGCCAGTCTTTCGCCAACTCGACGCTTGCGCGCGCCAGCTGCCCCGGCGTTGCCTCAAGCTTGACCTCAAGCCGTTCCAGCAAGGTAAATGCATCTGCTGTTGATCCGGCAAAACCTGCCACCACGTCAAAACCGCCGGGGTTCAACCTGCGCACCTTGCGCGCGGTACCCTTGATCACGGTTTGGCCCAGACTGACCTGACCGTCGCCTGCAATGACCACCTCTCCGTCTTTCTTGACGCCGATGATCGTGGTCCCGTGCCATCCGGGGAATTCTTGGCTAGACATGCGCGGTCTCCTTCTTTGATCTTCTATATGGTCCCCGAAAACGCGGGGGACAAGGGTGCCGCCACTTGTGGCACAGACTTGCCAAGGCTAGCCTGCCCCTATGAGCGACGCACATCATCTGCATTTTCACCTCGAACCAGACCTGCGACAGGCGGCGGCCTTGGGTGAGCATCCGTTCATCGCAAAAATGGCGTTTGTGCTGGAATCTGCGGGGTTCAGGGTCGAATATCGCGACCATGGCGATACAGATCGCAGCAACGACACCTATGTTTTAAGCCATATGAAGCCGCCGCCGGAAAAGCGTGGCTTGGTATTCCGGCGCGTCTATGAATACCCGTTCTGGCAAATTGACGGGTCGGCCCAGCGCTGGGAATGGGATGTTGCCAAATCTGCATTCGATCCGGCGCTGATTTCTGGGCCAGAGGCTGCGCAATTCTATGAGTTCTGGCAAAAGCGCCAGTACCAGAATGCCCCCCGAACCACGTCCCGTGACGGTTTTGTCTATATTCCCCTGCAAGGGCACCTGACCGAGCATCGGTCTTTCCAGTCGTGCAGTCCGATCGCGATGGTCGAACACTGTCTGGCCCATGACAAAACCCGTCAGGTGATTGCGACGATCCACCCGACCGAAACCTATACCGATACCGAAATTGCCGCGCTTGAGGCGCTGGAGCGGAAATACCCGCGTTTGCGCGTGGATGTGGGTGATATGATCCCGCTGCTGCAAACCTGTGATTACGTTGTCAGCCAGAATTCCAGCGTTGCCTTTGCCGGATATTTCTTTGGCAAACCGGCGCTGCTGTTTGGCGATATTGATTTTCACCACATTGCCGTGCGCGCAGATATGGACAGGCTGGCAGACAGCTTTGCCCAGGTACAAACCCATCGCCCTGACTATGCGAAATACCTGTACTGGTTCTGGCAAGACCAAAGCATCAACGCAGGGCGGGATGATGTTTATGGCAAGATCGCCGCGCGGTTCCGGCGATTTGACTGGCCCATAGATTAAGGGCGCACCGTTTCCGGCACGCCCTTTGAAAAACTGAACTCAGATCAGGTTTAGATCGACTCTTCGATCCAGCTTTGGATCTGGCCTTTTGGGCGTGCGCCGGACAGGTTCGAAACAACTTCGCCACCTTTAAAGATGAACAAGGCCGGAATGCCGCGAACACCCATTTGCGCTGGGCTGTTGGGGTTTTCGTCAACGTTTACTTTGACGATCTTTACCTTGCCGTCCATCTCAGCAGAAAGCTCCTCCAGCGATGGGCCGATCTGCTTACATGGGCCACACCATTCTGCCCAGAAATCCACCACAACGGGGATATCGGAATTTTTAACTTCAGCGTCGAATGTTGCGTCTGTGACTGCGACCGTGGCCATGATGCTCTCCTGCACAAGGAATGATTAGAGTGGGAACCTATGTAGCCGCCGTGACTTCGTCAAGATCGACAGCGCGGGACAAGGCATTTGTGATCAGATCGTCGGGCAGTTCCATCAAGGTCGCACCCCGCGTCCATAAAATTGCAGTGCGAATACGGTGGTTTGGGAATACCTGCGCCAGCGCTGCGGCATAAGCACCCATCTGGCGCAAAATCCCACCGGGGCAGGCGGCAGGCGTGGTCGGCACAACGCGGTTCGTCTTGTAATCAATCGCCAGCACGTCGGTATCGGTCACCAGCAACCGGTCAATCGTTCCGTGAATGCGACCCAGGGGGATCGTCGCGGTAACCGGCACCTCGACCAGGGCATCAGGCGCAAAGATATGTGCGATCTCTGGCTTGGTCATCACGCCCACAGCTTCTTGAAGGGTGCGGTTGGCTATTGCGGGGTCATAGCCGTCGCTGATGCTGCGCAGCTGGTCATCCCACAGATCGCTTTGCAAGGCGGGCATGGTTTCAAGCAGTTTGTGGACAAGGTTGCCATATGCTTTGGCCTCTGCTTCGGTCATCCCGTCCTCGCCGGCAAGCGCCTTGGCATCCCCGAGGTTAGAGGGTGATATCGTTGCGAAACGCTGCGGAACTTTGTCGAGTTTTTCGAGGAAAACAGGCTCTAATAAGGGGCGCTTTGGCGTCTCAAACCGTTGGTCCCGAATGGGCAGCCCATCCCAATCACCATATTCAAAGCGCAGTTTCCCGTTCTTTCCAATCGGTGCAGCGCCGGCCTGACCCATTGCAGCACCGATCATCTGGTACCAACTGCTGTCATCCTTTGGCAGCTCACCGGCGGCGGCGACGATCAGCCATTTTTCCGCCCGCGTCATCGCCACATAGAGCAACCGCAACCGCTCGTCGCGTTCCCGGTCTTTGCGTGCCTCAAGCGCTGCGCGCATGGCGTTCGGCATATCGGTATCCGACATTTTCCAAACGGGAGTTTCGCCCATTTTGATAATCTCGTCGCGGATCACAAGATTGCGTTTGCCGGTGTCGGGCAGGATCACGATCGGTGCCTCAAGCCCCTTTGCGCCGTGCACCGTCATCACCCTGATCTGGTCAGAGGCATTGTCGATCTGGCGCTTGATCTCGAGGTCGTCGGTCTGCATCCACACCAGAAACCCGGTCAGGCTGGGGATCGCGCCGCGTTCATAAGACAGCGCCTGGGCAAGCATCGCGTTAATGCCGTCCTCTGCCTCGGGTCCCAAACGCGCCAGCAATTTTTTCCGTCCCTCGTGACGCGTCAAAATCCGCTCGATCAGGTCATATGGCCGCAGAAAATCAACTTTGTCGCGTAAATCACGCAAGATTTCGACGGTTTCGGGGTAATCAGGATTATCGCGTAAAGCCTGCCAAAGGTGGTCTTGGGTCCGGTAGTGCGACAGCTTGAACAACATCTGTTCGGACCACCCGAACAAGGGCGATTTCAGCGCCGTGGCCAGTGACAGGCTGTCTTCGGGTGTGGCCAGAAACGACAGCAGCGCCGCCAGATCCTTGACCGCAAGTTCGGCACCAACCTTCAGGCGGTCCGCACCCGCAATGGGCAAGCCAGCGGTTTTGCAGGCGCGAATGATCTCGGAAAACAGGGCGCTGCGCCGCTGGACAAGGATCAGGAAATCACCCGCCCGAATGCGCCGCCGTTCAAACCCGCCCGGTGTTTCCGCATCGACAGGAAGATAATGATCCCCTTCGATCAGGGTTTTGATCTGCGCCGCGATTTTATCCGCCAGCACGACCGTGTGATGGTGACCCGATTGCTGGTCGACGGGATCGGACCATTCGCGATCATCCGGCTCTTCTGATTTTTCGACCAAAGGCCATAGATCAACACGGCCGGGCAGGGCGGATTTGAACGCAATATGTTGGCTATCTGCTGCAAAGCCGGCGCTGGCATGGGGGATGAAACTGGTATCGACCAGTTGCAAAATCGCCGATGACGACCGGAACGAATAATCCAGACTGCGTCGTTGGAATACCTGTCCGGCATCGGTGATCTTACCTTCAAAAAGGGTTTGCTTGTGATCGAATTCCCGTGGGTCAGCCCCTTGGAAGGAATAGATCGACTGCTTTTTATCGCCCACGACGAACAAGGTGCGCGCATCGCCCTCGTTGGCACCATCGCCGCTGTAAAATTCGTCTGTCAGCCGTTCGATCACGTCCCATTGACGCGGGCTGGTGTCTTGCGCTTCGTCCACCAGAATATGGTCGATGCCGCCATCAATGCGGTACAAAACCCATGCAGCAACGGTGGGGTCGGTCAGCAATGCCCGCGCTTTAAGGATCAGATCGTCGAAATCCAGCCAGCCGCGTTTTTGTTTCTCAAGCGCATAGCGTTTCAGGAACGCATGGGCGAATTGGTGCAGAACAAACGTCTTTTGCGCCGCTTTAAGCGAAAGCCGCGCATTACGGGCAGTTTCAACCCGCGCCATCAGATCGTCGATCTGTGGCATGATATGCGACAAAACCTTTTGTGTGGCCTTGGTTGGCAAGGTGCCAATTTTCGCGGTAAACGGTGACGCGGCTGAACCGCCGGTTAGAAAGACCCCCTCAAGAACGGGCAGGGCGGTGATGTCGAGCGCGCCAATCGACCGCAGCTTTTCCGCGTTTTTCTGGTCGGTGACGGATTTGTCTTTCATGGCGGCGATCATCTCGTCGATGATGGCGGCCTCTGATCCCAAAAATACCGACGATGCGATGGTTTCGGGGGTCAGGTCAGGGGCTTGATCAAACAGCGCCAGCACGTCACCCCAGGCCAGCGGCAACTCGAACCCTTCGCGTTCGCCGACAATGGCGCTGGTCAGCTTGCTGAAATCCTCGCCGGTGTAATGCCGGGCCAAAGCAATCACATGCTCCGCGTCATCACCTTCGACCATTTTATCCACGATCTCGGCCCGCAGCAGATCAGCAGCGCGGTCTTCGATTTCGGTGAATTGCGGGCTTACCCCGGCCTCAAGCGGAAACCGTCGCAGCAAAGAGGCGCAGAACGAGTGGATCGTTTGAATTTTCAGCCCGCCGGGGGTTTCAATCGCGCGGGCAAACAGCGTGCGTGCCATGCGCAGCTTTTCGGGGGTGAAGGCATCGGTCACGCCCAGTTCAGCCAATGACGCGCGCAGATCATTATCCTTGAGCATCGCCCAAGCGCCCAAGCGTTTGAACAACCGGTTCTGCATCTCTGACGCGGCGGCCTTGGTATAGGTCAGGCACAAAATGTGCTGTGGTTCGACTTCGTTCAACAGCAGACGTGCGACACGGTCGGTCAACACCCGTGTCTTGCCGGACCCCGCATTCGCACCCAACCATGTTGACGCATCGGGCCGGGCGGCATCAATTTGCGCGCGGGTTGCATCATCAAATTCCGATGTCATGTCAGATCCTCTGGAACGGGGTCATTCGTGCCATCCCATTCGCCAAAACGGGCAAGCTGATCGTAATCACCTGCGAAATCGGTGGTTTTCACCATGCGGCGCGATGTGAACCCCTGATCATCCGACAAATAGCTGGTCATCAACGCATGCAGCTTGGCCAGAACCTCGTGCGGGGGCTCTTCCTCTAGCGGGGCAGAAAGCTCAACCGGATTGCTGCCGAGCCCGATATAGGCGGCATTGGCAACACGGGCGACACCGATCTGTTTGAAGCCGCCTTCCTCGACCATCGCGGCCTCAAGCAGCAGTTGTTTATCAAATGCTTTTTGTTCGGCCTTGCTGGGCGGTGCGCCGGTTTTGTAATCATAAATCAGGATCTCACCATCATCCGTCCGGTCGATCCGGTCGGCAAAGCCGGTGAGGGTAAAGCCAAGATCGGCAAAGCTGTGGCTGCCCTTAGCGGCTTTTTCAAAGGCGGCGGGGCTGGAATAGCTTTGGCGTTTGATCTCGTTTTCCACAAACCAATCCGCGATGCGTTCAATTTTGGTCAGCCACATGACGCGGGCGGCAGGCCAGGGGGCTTCGACTTCCAGAACCTGCGCGGCAGTCTCTAACAAGTGGGATTTCGTCAGATTTGCAGGGTTTGCGGATACGGATTTGATGAACCGCTCCATGATCTCGTGAACGATGATGCCGCGCACTGGGGCATCAGGCGATTGAACCAGCGGATTAAGGGCCCGCAGTTTCAGGCTGTGTTTGGCATAAACCGCGTAAGGGTCGCGGATCAGTCGCTTGATTTCCGTCACTGACAAGGCATGGGGCCGCGCAGCACGTGGTGGCCGTGGCGAAGGCCGCGTAGCAGGGGCGACGCGGGTCACCGTTTCAAGGGCGCGAGCCTGTTCAAGCCAGTGATCGCCGCGTTTGATCATCGCCTTCCACGCCGCATCGCCCCCCTGATCGGGCAAGCCGTTTAGCAGGTTGCCCAGGCGGTTCAGCCAGCGGGATGGCACGGTTTCAGCCTCGTCCGACCGGATGGCGCGGGTCAGGCAGACTTCGGGCGCGGCGATGGATTGCTGGTAATCATGCGCAGACAACCCGATGCGCCGTTCGGGCAACAGCAATCCGGCCTTTAGCCGCATCTGGCGGTTCAACCACGGATCTGGCGGCGGTGCCTCGGGCCAGGTACTGTCGTTCAGACCACCCATGATGATCAGATCGGCACCCTGAACGCGGGCCTCCATCGTGCCCCAGATCATCACATGGGGGTGCGGTGCATCACGTTCCCTGATCTCGCCGCTTTGCAGGAGGGCACCGACCAGATCGGCATAGTCCGACGCAGACATGTCACCGCCATATTCCGCATTTTCCGCCAGATTGGTCATGACCTTGCGGGCTTCTTCGCCCGACGTATGGTGCCACAGCCGGCTTTCCCTTGTGGGGTTTGATCCGTTGGCGATTGTTTCGGCCTGGCTAAGATGCTGCGCCACCCACGCCTCAAGAGGGCCGTCGCCCGTGCCCTCAAGATCGGCAAAGCTTTGGCCGACCCAGGTCGCCCAGACATCCATTTGATCAGGGTCCGGCGATCTGGCCACCGATTTGCGCGCCAACCGCAGGATGCCTTCGGCGTCAGGATAGGGCAGACCGTCGCGGCGCAGCTGCAATTCCAGCCGCTGGGTGTTGAGCTGATGCAGGTTACGGTCGCCGCCGCTATGGGTCAGCGGATGTTTCAGGATGGTCAGCAGCGCCTCTGAATCCAGCTTGCGCACGAACAGATCGGCAATGTGGCGCAGGAAACGGCCGGGGGGCGACAGGTGCAAGGGCGATCCGGCACTGTCATCGGGCACAATATTCCAGCGGTCCAGCGCCGATGTGACCTGCCGCGACAACATCCGGTCCGGCGTGATCAGCGCAGCGGTCTGCCCGTCTTCGACGGCTTTCCGCAAGCGCAGCGCAATCGCAATCGCTTCGGCGCGGGGGGTCGGGGCCTGGATCAGCGTCAGCCCTTGGGTCGCGGCCTGAAGGTCCGGCAATTTGGGCCCTTCGGTAAGCCAGACGTGGGTGACGGGGGCAGGGCGCAGTGACAAGGAAACCAAGGCATTGCGTTCGGGCGACGGGGGCTGCCTGTCTGTCCAGGCGGTGACATGCCTGTGCGACATATCAAGCGCACGCAACATGTCGCGAAACCGGTATTGCGGATGATCCTGCGACAGCTTTTCCTGATCGTCGCCCAGATCTGTCCAGACATTGCCGGGCATGTCGAAATCAAAACCAGGAAAGATGATAGCGCCCTGCGGCAACCGCGAAACCGCTTGCATCAACAGGGCGGATGTCCCGCGTGATCCGGTTGACCCCGCAACGATCACGGGGTGTTGGGGTGGTGTTTCTGCCCAGCTGGCAATCAGTTGCGCTGCGACTTGGCGCTGACGCGCGCGCGGGTCGGGGCGGGTGACGCTTTCCCCAAGATAACGATGGGCGATGTCCAGGAATTGCTTAGCGCGTTCCCAATGACCCGACTGGTCACTGACATCCAGATTGGTGACCGCCTCGACCGGGACGCCTTCGCCCTGCATTTCGTCGATCAGGCCAGCCAGACTGTCGGACAGGTCATAAAGCGATGCGCGCGGGGCCAATTCGGGCGCTTGATCCAGCAGTTTTGAAACCAGCGTGATCAGTTCCAACCGTCGCCGCAGCGCCGGGCTGGGGCGGGGAAGGGCGATGCCGGACGACAGGGTATCAAGGTTATCAATCAGATGAATGCGCGGCAGCAGGCTGGCGGGGCCTTTGTCGAAAAGCTCGCGCAGGCGGCGCTGCATCCGGCGGGTGTTAACAACCAGATCAATCCGCCCGATCGCTTGGGGGGGATGGCCGTTCAACCGGTCAAGCAGGCCGTTCAGCAGCTCTTGGGGGAAATCCACACCGGGGGCGAGGCCAAAGATACGTGGCGTGTCAGAGGGCTCAAACATTGGCATCCCTTAGCATGGTTTCCGCAAGGGTGATCCCTTCGGGGTGGCCGACATCACACCATTGCCCCGTATAGCTGATACCGTACATGCGGCCTTTGGCCAGCATCTTGTCCCACAGCAGGTTCAGGGAAAATGCCTGATCTGGAATAGTCTCTAACAGGCCGGTTTTGATGATTTGCACGCCGCCATAAATCACCCCGGCTCCCCGGGAAAGCTGCCCGTCTTGCCCCAGTATGAAATCACCCTTGCCGGAATGGCCCACAGCCTGATCTGTCGGAATTCCGATCAGCAGGGCATCCATGAGGTCGGGGTTCCAGGCGTCTAGCAGCATCGCCAGAGGGTTCGGTCCGGCCCAGATCGCATCGGTGTTCATGGTGAAAACCGGATCATCCCCCAACAACGGCAATGCATTGCGCAATCCGCCGCCCGTCTCGAGGATCTGGGGATGTTCAACAATGGTTTGAACATTGCGCCCCTTAAGATGGGCCAGCAAGGGTTCGCGTTTGTAATGCAGGTTCGCGACAATGCGATCCTGAGCAATACCCGTTGCCAGATCCAGCGCGTGATCAATCAGGGGCCGCCCCGCGACCTTGACCATCGGTTTGGGTTGGTCATGTGTCAGATGTTTCATCCGCGTGCCAAAGCCAGCGGCAAACATCATCACGGCGTGGGGTGTGTTGCGCATCGTGCTTTCAAATCCTCAAGGAAATCGGGGCTGGGATAGGGCAGGGTCTTGCCCAGAAACGTGGCCAGTTCAGCCAGATCGGGATGATCAAGGTTGCGCTGCAAATAGCCCCAGACCCGCGGGATATAATCAACATAATGCGCCTTGCCATCCCGCAGACACAACCGCGCGAAAATCCCCAGAATGCGGAGGTTGCGCTGCGCGCCAAGAACGGAATAGGCGTTTTTGAAAGCATCAGGCTTTGTGCCTGTGACGCTCGTGTAATGCGCAATCATATCGGCTTCGATCGCGGGTGGAACGTCGCGGCGGGCGTCCTGAAGGATCGACACCAGATCATAGGCCGGATGCCCCAGCAGCGCGTCTTGAAAATCAAGCACACCGACTTGCGCAACGCCTTTCCGGTCGGGCAGCCACAGCAGGTTCTCGGCGTGGAAATCCCGCAGGATCACAACGCGGGCGGCCTGATCAAGCCGCCGGGCCAGTGGCCGGAACAGGGCATCAAAACCGGCGAATGCGGTTTCGTCGTTTGCATACCAGCCAAAGGCCAGATCGGTCATACTCACCAGCCAGTCGGAATTGCAGATGGGCAATTCCAGCGGTGGGGCGTTGTGCAAGGCCACAAGCATGTCGGTGGCGGCAGTATAAAGCGGGGCGGTCATGTCGGGTGTGTCGACCATCAACCGTGCAAACAGCGCATCGCCCAAGTCTTCGATGATCAAAAACCCGTTTTCAGTATCCTGTGCCAGAATGCGCGGGGCGCTGAGCCCGTTCAGGATCAGGAACTTGGCAATACGCACAAAGGGTCTGACGTCTTCGCCCTTGTCGGCAGGGGCATCCATGAAAATCGCCGTGGTGCCATCGGGCTGTGTCAGCCGGTCATAGCGGCGGTTTGATGCATCGCCAGCCACCAAGGATTGCGTGGCGGTGCCCCATCCTGCGGTTTTGATAAAATCTTGTGCTGCGGTGGTGCGGGGTGTCATTTGCGCCAGCTTTTCAATTTCGGGCCCCATTTGTCGGCGTCCCAGCTTGCCGTCAAAACGCGGCCGTCGTCGCCGGTTGTCGTCAACGTGATCTCCAACGCATTTTCAGGTTTGAGCGGCCCCAGACGATCCGGCCATTCCACCAGACAAATCGCATCCTCGAACGCATCTGAAAGGCCCAGTTCCTCGATCTCGAATGTTGAGGTCAGGCGGTATAAATCCGCATGCCAAACCGGGCCGGCGGATGTGTCATAGGTTTGCACAAGGGTGAACGTCGGCGAAGGCACATCTTCGGGGGCGGTCAGCAGCGACTGGATAAGGGACCGCGCGAAATGGGTTTTGCCCGCCCCGACATCGCCGGTCAGCAAAATTGTATCGCCAGCCGCCAAAGCAGCACCCAGGCTACGGGCGGCTTGGCTGGTGTGGTCTGCATCTGGCAGCTCAAGGGTAAGGGTGTGGTCAGACATATGCCCAAGCTACTTGGCCAGGCAGGTGCGCTGCAAGGTGAAAGCGGTGCTTAGCTGTCTTGCGGAAAGCCAAGGAAGGGCTTGAGGGGGACAACCACATCGGGGGGTTTGATAATGTGAAACCTGATAAGGGTCGCCCCTGAAACAATCGGAGAAATCATGCAGGTCATATGGGTGCCGTCTGTCAGATAGACTGGGATGCTCCAGCTTTTGCGGTCTGCGAAACTGCGCACGAAATTTTCAATTTCAAACCACATCGGATTCTCAGCGGCCTTTCGTTTCCAATCCTGGATCGCATCGTGGATCGTAATATCGGCAAAGCTGGTATTTGGGTCGACTTTCCAAAGATTTTGGTAGGCCGTGTTGGAAAATGTCAGAATGCCGGTGCCGGAAAATACCGCAATGCCATCGTCCAATGTGTCCAGCATGGATTGCCCCAGCTCAAGCTCGGCGCGGAAATTGCGGGTCAGGCTGACCTCGGCGCTGATGTCTTCGATCAGAAATGCGGTGGCCCCGTCGGGGTGCGGGCGCCCCTTTACGCGAAAGGTCTGGCCTGAATCCAGCGACCAGATGTCCTCGTACCTGCCATCATGGGCCGCGTTGACCAGTTCAGAGATTGCGGTGCGCCAATCGGCATAGTTCTTTGGTTCGGGCATTTTGCGGGTTTCGCGCAGACGGTCAAAGAAGGTTTGCAAGGCTGGTCTCGCGCTCAAAAACTCCGCCCGCAGACCGGTAAGATCGACCAGCGCAGGGTTGAACAGGGCAAGCTGACCGTTGCGATCAAAAATGGCGAGACCAATAGACAGTTGCGCAAATGTCTTGGTCAGGGTTTGCACGAAATTGCGTTGCGCTTCTTCGGCATGGACAAGGTTGCTGATGCAAATGGCCTGAAAGTTTAACATCCCGTCAACCTCGCGATATTGGACATCGAACCATTCTTTCTTGCCTGAAACGGTATCGCGCAGGGAAACGCGCTGGGATGATGCAGCGCTTTCGGGCGTAAACAGCGGCGTTTCCTCGACAGCTTCGTTCGGGAATATCCGCGCATGTAATTCTTCGTAGGCGGGGTTCCACCAAAGCACTGTGCCGTCTTTGGTTGCTTGCCACACGGGGACTGTCAAAGAGGCGGTCAATCCGTTGGATAAAATCCTGCTTTCAGAAGCTTCTGCATGCTGGTGATCCTCGTGGCAAAGAAACTGGACCCTGCTGAGGCCATTGTCCCAACTGATATGGATCTGCGTTGGCCCGTTCAGGTCAATTGCCTCAAGGGTCAGGCTGCCCGCACCTTCCAGTCTTGGCTGTTTTGGAAAAAGGGTAAAGCGGTCCAGTATTTTTTCGCGCAGATCGTCCCATTCGTGAAATCCGGCTTCGAGCGGTACAAGATTTCGGGTCCCTTCGGATGTGTACTGCAAAACCCCGTGATCAAAATGATAAACCTGATCGTCAGCGGCGGTTTTGTGATGTGGATTTTGGTGTTTTGTCGGGCTGTTGATCCAGCCAAGGGCAAGTCCGCCAGAAACAATGGCGAAACATATCATCAAAATGAAATCGATTGGATCGATCACGCGACATTCCTTGTGACTGTAGCGGAATGTTTGCGGTTCAAATGTTAACTAATGGTTAATTTTTGACCGACGTGAGGTTTGCCCGCGACGATCCTAGACAACGATGGGCATATTTTCGCCCTGCGGGATTTGGGTTTCTCCCCACACGGCATCAATCTTGCGACGGGGCCAAACGACCTCGACCACCGCGCCAAGCCTGCGCCGGTCTGCACGTGATGCGCGGTCTGATCCATTGGCAAAGCTCAGCTCAGCGCCCGACCGTTCCAGCAGGGTTTTCGCAATGAACAACCCCAAGCCCATCCCCTCGTATTCGGGACGCTCGGCCGAGGTCTGCTGTGACCTGCGTCTGCGCATCAACGGGTCACCGATCCGGCCCAAAAGATGCGGAGGAAAGCCCCTGCCATCATCGAAAATGCGGACTGAAACCTGGGTATCTGTCCAATTCGCTTCGACCCAGACTGTGCTATCGGCAAAATCGACGGCGTTTTGAATCAAATTGCGCAGACCGTGAATGATTTCGGGTTTGCGCAGGATAGAAGGTTGCTCTTGCGCCGGACCTGCGGTTTTCCCGAATGAAAACTCGATCGCTTTTCCACGGTCTTTATGCGGTTCAGCGGCCTCTTCTATCACGGCGCTGAGCGGTGCCTGCCTCAGATGCAAATCGTCTTTTCCGGCGCGGCCCATGTCGCGCAAAATATCGCGGCACCGATCGGCCTGATCGCGGATCAACGCGGCATCTTCGGCAAGTTCGGGGTTGTCTTGCAATTCATCCAGCAGCTCTGCGCTGACCAGTTTGATCGTTGCCAGCGGGGTGCCCAGCTCGTGCGCGGCGGCGGCGACCACCCCGCCCAGATCGGTCAGCTTCTGTTCACGCGCCAGTGCCATCTGTGTGGCAACCAACGCGTCCGACATGGAATGGATTTCGGTCGTAACCCGACGGGAATAAGCGGTCGAAAACAGGATCGAGATGACAAGCGCGACCCAGTGGCCGAAAACAAAGATACCCGGGATCACCAACACCCCGTCAGTCTGGGTTTTCAGCGGCAAATGATACAGCGACAACAGGCTGACAAGAACGATTGCGGTGGTGCACAAAATCACCGTTGATCGCAGGCTAAGTGTCGTTGCTGAAATGGTGACCGGACCCAAAAGCAGCAAGCAGAACGGATTGTGCAGCCCGCCCGTCAGAAACAGTAAAAACGACAGTTGCAGCAGGTCGAACAGCACCATCGACAGGTTTTCACGCTCTGACAGGCGCTTGTTTTCGGGGAATACAAAGATCGCGACCAGGTTGCCCACAACGGACACACCAATAGCCAGATAGCAAAGCCCAAGCTCAAGCTGGAGGCCAAACAGCCGTTCTGCCACGGTTATCGCGGTTAACTGTCCGGCGATGGCAACCCACCGCAGCACGATCATTGTGCGCAGTCTGATCCAGTTCGCCCGGGTACGATCGCCCAAGGGTGTAATTGTGGCCTGCGTCATTGGCGCATCTTTTCAACTTGATACATTGCATAGATAGGACACAAGCGTAGGTCTGCTATACACAGTGATCAAGAGCCCCAATTGGCGCAGGAGAATGATGATGACGCGAATAATTGCAATATGTGCCGCCGTGGTGGCGCTCGGTTTCATGGCATTGACCCTTTATCTGGGCACTGGCGGGGATAGCGATGACAAATATGCGCAATGCAAGAACTCTGCCGTTGCAGGTGACAGTGATTTGGGCGGCCCGTTCGAACTGGTGAATTCAGCCGGTCAGACGGTGACCGATACGGATGTGATCACCGAACCAAGCCTGATCTATTTCGGCTATACGTTCTGCCCCGATGTCTGCCCGCTTGATGTTGCGCGCAATGCCACTGCCATTGATATTCTGGAAGAACGCGGCATGTCGGTCACGCCTGTCTTTATCTCGATCGACCCGGCACGCGATACGCCTGAAACCGTTGGCGAATTCGCCGATAACATGCACCCAAAGATGATCGGGCTGACCGGCTCGGCTGAACAGGTCGCAGCGGCAAGTGCAGCGTACCGCACGTATTACAAAGCCCATGAGGCCAAGGATGAGTTCTATCTCGTTGATCATTCGACCTTTAGCTATCTGGTGATGCCCGGCGAAGGATTTGTCGACTTTTTCCGGCGCGATGTGTCGCCTGACCAGATGGCAGACAAGATCGGCTGCTTCATCGAAAATCAGTAGAAAATTTGACCTGCACAAAGAAGCACTACATAGCTGTTTATGAATGTGACGACCAACCCGACAAGAGCGAGGCACAACATGGCTGAGACGCAGGCGCTTGATCTAGGCGATGATCGGACTTTGCTTTTGGTGGACGACGACGAACCGTTCTTGCGTCGTCTGGCCAAAGCCATGGAAAAACGCGGCTTCGAGGTGGAAACCGCAGGTTCCGTCGCCGGGGGTCGTGCCATCGCAACAGCCCGCCCCCCAGCTTATGCCGTGATTGATCTGCGGCTTGAGGACGGGAACGGTCTGGATGTTGTCGAAGTTCTGCGCGAGAAACGCCCTGACGCGCGGGTCGTTGTGCTAACCGGATATGGCGCGATTGCGACTGCGGTGGCTGCCGTGAAAATCGGCGCAACGGATTATCTGTCCAAACCGGCTGACGCCAATGACATCACCAATGCGCTGTTGGCGAATGGTGATGACCTGCCCCCGCCCCCCGAAAACCCGATGAGCGCGGACCGCGTGAAATGGGAACACATCCAGCGGGTCTATGAATTATGCGATCGCAACGTGTCTGAAACAGCACGGCGCCTGAACATGCACCGCCGGACATTGCAGCGCATTCTTGCGAAAAGAAGCCCGCGTTAGGATCTAAACGTCGTATCGTTTGTTGATCTTGTCGACGATCTGGCCAGACGCAAGCGACACCCCTTCGTCAAAATGCCAGTCGCGAAACCCGCGGCTTTGATAATAGGTCAGCCCGCCCGAATTATCGGCGCGGATTGTTGCGTTGATCCAGACATAGCCCAGCTGTTTTGCCGCCGCTGATGTGGCGTTAAACAACGCCGACCCGATGCCAAGACCGGTGCGCCCGACCTGCACAAATGTCGCGACATCGCAGGCCTCGGCTGGCAAATCGGGATGGGGGCTGATCCATTGAAAGCCGACGACCTTTTCATTCTCGTCCAAGGCAACATGCCACGCGCTTTGCTCCGCGTTTGACGCCATCCATTGTTTCAGATCATCCCCCGTGACAGGCCGGGTGATTGCGGTGGCGCCGCCAATCTCGATAATCTCGTTCAACAGTCGCGCCATATCGGGGGCATCCAGGGCAATGGGGGGTCTGACTTTGGTCATGATATCTCCTTGAGCAGGATCGCGTGACGGGCGGTGAAATCATTGCGGGTCTCAACAGGCGGGCGCAGCACGATTGCCAGATTTTCGATGATGCGGGTGTCGGGTTTGCCAAAAAACCGTGTTGCTTCGGTTTCTGAAAACCCTGCGATCTGGGTCGCTTCCATCCAGGCGCTGATTTTATCCGCTTTCTTTATCTGTTGTTTGACGGTCTTTGGTATCGCGGCAGGCAGCCCGAAACGAATGTGGATTGCGGCCGTTAACCGCTCATCCAGCGCACCGTAGCCGGGCCCGACGGCTGCCTTTACAGGTGAAATCATATCGCCGATCACATATTCCGGCGCATCATGCAGCAGTGCGGCCAGCTTCCATTTGGCGGGTGATTTCGGATTCAGACGCGCAAACAATGTTTCGACCAACAGCGAATGTTCAGCAACGGAATAGGCGTAATCCCCGTGGGTTTGACCATTCCAGCGGGCGACAAAAGCCAACCCGTGCGCGATATCTTCAATCTCGATATCGACGGGGGTGGGGTCAAGCAGGTCCAGCCTGCGGCCCGACAGCATGCGTTGCCATGCACGGGGTTGCTGCGCCATGATGATCCTCCGTCATTCGGTTTTGCCCTGTTCATCCCACGTAGCCCGCAATCATGGAACCGGAAATGCGCAGGGCGGCCCGGTTCCGAGCGCCGGAATGGTGCAAAATAGATCACTTGTTAATGCATCTTCCCATCAATCGTTGAGATTGCCGCTTTAAAGTGCTACGCGCGTGGCAAATATCCGATCTTTTGAAAAGGGATGCCAAATGGCCAACGATTATATCGTTAAAGACATTAACCTTGCTGCATATGGCCGCAAGGAACTTGATATTGCTGAAACAGAAATGCCGGGCCTGATGGCGCTGCGCGAGGAATACGGGACGAAGAAGCCGCTGAAAGGCGCGCGCATCGTTGGATCCCTGCACATGACGATCCAGACCGCTGTTCTGATCGAAACGCTGGTTGAGCTTGGTGCCGACGTCCGCTGGGCATCGTGCAACATCTTCTCGACCCAAGACCACGCTGCTGCGGCGATTGCTGCCGGTGGTACGCCTGTATTCGCGATCAAAGGCCAGTCGCTGGAAGAGCATTGGGATTACCTTGATAAATCCTTTATGTTCCCCGAAGGCCCGAACCTGATTTTGGACGATGGCGGCGATGCGACACTGTACATCCTGCTGGGTGCCCGTGCCGAAGCCGGTGAAGACGTGATTGCAGTGCCGCAATCCGAAGAAGAAGTCGCGATCAAGGCGCAGATCAAAAAGCGTATGGAAGCAAGCCCCGGCTGGTTCACCAAAATGCGCGACCAGATCAAAGGCGTTTCCGAGGAAACAACAACCGGCGTTCACCGCCTGTACGAACTGGTCAAGCAAGGCCAGTTGCCGTTCCCTGCGATCAACGTGAACGACAGCGTCACCAAGTCCAAGTTCGACAACAAATACGGCTGTAAGGAATCGCTGGTCGACGGCATCCGCCGCGCCACCGACACCATGATGGCCGGTAAAGTTGCCGTCGTCATGGGCTACGGTGATGTTGGTAAAGGGTCGGCTGCGTCCCTTGCTGGTGCCGGTGCCCGCGTAAAAGTCACCGAAGTTGATCCGATCTGCGCGTTGCAAGCCGCGATGGACGGTTTCGAAGTTGTGCTGCTGGAAGACGTACTGGCAACTGCCGACATCTTTATCACCACCACAGGCAACAAAGACGTGATCCGCATCGAGCATATGCGTGAGATGAAGGACATGGCGATCGTTGGTAACATCGGCCACTTTGACAATGAAATCCAGGTTGCTGCGTTGAAGAACCACAAATGGACCAACATCAAAGAACAGGTCGACATGATCGAGATGCCTTCGGGCAACCGTCTGATCCTGCTGTCCGAGGGTCGTTTGCTGAACCTTGGTAACGCGACTGGCCACCCGTCTTTCGTGATGTCCGCGTCCTTTACCAACCAGGTTTTGGCACAGATCGAACTGTGGGAAAACACCGGCAAATATACAAACGACGTATATATCCTGCCCAAGCATCTGGATGAAAAGGTTGCGCGTCTGCACCTTGCACGGATCGGCGTTAAACTGACCCAGTTGAGCAACGAACAAGCGGCCTATATCGGCGTATCCGCTGATGGCCCGTTCAAGCCAGAGCATTATCGCTACTAAGCGGGGTGTGGGGTTAACCCCACCCTACGATCACATCAACGCCGCCTTGCAGAAATGCGAGGCGGCGTTTTTTTATCTGACATCGCGCCCCTGGTTCAGGATGATCACATTCCCGCTGGAAACATCCCCCGCAGGCGAGATCAGAAACCCGACCCATGCCGCAATCTCTGACGGCTGCATCGCACGGCCATGGGGCATTTGCGCGATGGCTTTTTCCAGCACTTCCTTGCTGACCACACCGAACAGGGGCGTTTCTGTCATCGCGGGTGCAATCGAATTCACGGCGATCTTGTCGGTGGCGTAGCGCCGCGCCAGATCCTTGGTCAGTGTGTCCAATGCCGCTTTTGAGGCGCGATAATGGGGCGGGTCAAAGGCGTCGAAATTATACGCCCCGTTGGAACTGATGTTGACGATTTTTCGCACGCCATCGCGCCCGGCCATCAGCTTGATCGCGGCCTGACAGCAGTGGAACGCACCGGAAAAGTTCAGCGCCATCTGCCTTTCGAATTCGCCCACAGGAATGTTGGGGAATTCAGACATGAAACAGGTGCCTGCGTTGTTGACCAGCGCATCGACACCCTTGTGATTGGCCTCAATCTGCTTGAACGCCTTTTTGATCTCTTTCGGGTCGGTCAGATCGATGGAGATACCTTCGAAACCGTCCGACAGCATGTCAGCCAGCCCGATTGCGTCGATATCCAAGCCGATGACATGAAAATTGTCAGCCCTAAGCCTGTCTACAATCGCCCGCCCCATGCCGCCTGCGGCCCCTGTAACCACTGCAATCTTCTTCATCTCAGTCCCCCACGCCATTTGCGGTTGGCATTTTCATCAAACCCGCGTTATCCAAAATAGATGTAAACGCATGTATTTTTCCATGCAAGGAGAGCCAGATGCCCATTCGACCCGCCCGCAGAATTACCGATACCAGCCCAAAGAACTTTGGAATGTTTGCCAAGGCGGTCGGGAGGACAGGCGATTTGATCCATCTGGAGCTTGGCATGCCAGCCGAAGATACCCCCCAACACATCAAGGACGCAACGATTGCTGCCTTGCAACGGGGGGCGGTGCATTATTCCGATCTGCAAGGCCTGCCGGAACTGCGCAGCGCCTTGGCGGATAAGCTGCGCCGCCAGAACAAGCTGGACGTGACAGCCGATAATGTGCTGATCACCAACGGTCTGACCCAAGGGTCATTTGCTGCCTTCATGGCGTTTCTGGATCACGGCGACGAGGCACTGTTGCTGGCCCCCTATTATCCGCAACATATCGGCAAAGCCGAGCTGGCAGGTGCCAAGGTCACCATCGCGCCCTTGGATGCTGAAAACGGGTTTTCCATCAATCGCGCCTTGATAGAGCCACATATCACCTCGGCGACCCGCGCGATTGCCTTGATCAACCCCTGCAACCCGACAGGCCGCGTCTATACCCGTGATGAACTGCAAGTCATCGCCGATCTTGCACAGGAACACGATCTATTGGTGATCTCGGACGAGGTGTATGAAGAGATCACCTATGACGCGACGCATATTTCCATTGCGTCCTTGCCCGGCATGAAGGCGCGCACGATCTCGATGTTTGCCTTTACCAAAGCCTATGCGATGGACGGTTGGCGCTTGGGCTATGTTGTCGCCGATAGCGATTTGATGGGACCGTTGATGAAGATCACGACCAACGAAGTGACCCATGTGAACACGTTCATTCAGCACGGTGCCCTTGCGGCGGTCACGGGCGACCCGTCCATTTTGGCGGGCATGGTCGCACGGGATCGCACGCGGCGCGATCTGGTGATCGGGCGGCTGAACCAGATGCCCGGTGTGACCTGCGCCACGGTCGAAGGGACGATTTACGCCTTTCCGGATATTACGGCGACCGGATTGACGGCGCAGAATTGTGCGGACCGCCTGCTGGAGGAAATCGGTGTGGTGGTCGAGGCAGGCAGCTTTTACGGTGACGCAGGCGAGGGGCATTTGCGTGTGTGTTTCGGGTGCGCTGAAATTGACGTGCTGACCGATGCGATGGACAGGATGCAACGGTTCTTTAACGGTCTTTAGATCAGTGTTTTCAACGCGATAAACAGGTTTGAAACATGCGCCGCTGTGGTGACTGCACCCGGTGACAACCGTAAAATCCGGCCACGGCAATCAACGTGAATATGTTGATCCCGCAATTGGCCAACCAGCGCCTGCGCATCAACGGCGGGCGACAATTGCACCATGATGGACCCGCCCCGTTTTTCAGGGTCTCGCGGGGTCGCAATGGTCAGCCCGGCATCGTCTGCGGCAGCGATAATCAGATCGGTCAATGCGCGGTTCTGGCCCGGCAAGTCAGGTTGCGCCGCGTGCCAGCGCAGGGCAGGAATAGACCCTAAACAGGCCAAAACAGATGGTGTCCCATGGTCAAAACGCCGTGCATCGGGCGCATAATCAAACGCATCCAGATCCCACGAAAACGGATTGTCCTGCGAAAACCACCCCCGCAATTCGGGCGTCACGTCGTCGATCAATTCCTTGCGCATCTGGATAATGCCCGCACCCGGTGTGCCGCACAGCCATTTCAAACTGGTCGAGATCACGAAATCGGCGGGATAGTCGTTTAACGAAAACGGGATGATCCCGATTCCTTGGGTCAGATCGACCCCGATCAGCGAGCCCATTTCACGCCCGTGGGCGATCAGCCGTTGCAAATCGCAGCGGTGCGAGCTGGTCGAGGTGACAAAAGTCAAAAGCGCGAGGCCGACATCGCTGCCCCAAGCGTCAAGCAGATCATCATCATTTACCCAAAATGCACCATCGCGTATCGGCACGGTGTGCAAGGTGAACCCCATCCGATCTGCCAAGCCGTTCAGCAGGAAATGCAGCGAGGGAAAGCAATCTGCCGCGATCAACACCCGTTTGCCGCGCAATTGTCCCTTGGGCAGCCCGCCAAGGATCGAAAACAACGCGGTTGTCACATTCTCGGCGCTGGTCAGGGTGTCAGCCGGTGCGTCGATCAGATCACGCCAAAGGGTCAGAAACTTTTGGCGTTTGCCCAAAACAGTGGGCCACTGCGCATCATCCGGCTGACCCCAGACAGTTGAAAACGCGGCCAGGGCGGCTGCCATATCCTGTGCTTTGCCGGGATATTGACCAATGGAATGGTAAAGAAAGTAAGCAGGATCAGGCATAAGCCCCTCGTTTTAATGTAGAACCCAGATGGCATGTGAATTTAGTTGCAAACGCATATAACGCTACGTAGCATCTTATATCAACAACAGTGCAGCCACACAGTCAGGGGAGAAATGAATATGAGCGGCGCAGATAGTCTGACGAACCTTGCGATGATGTTGGCGACAGGGGCTGTCGAAGTGATCGACTGCTCTGGCAGCCTTGGCCCCGATACGCCGATTTTGCAACTGCCCGAAGATTTTGCCAAAAACACCCCGAAAATCGAGATCCACAAAATCAGCGAATACGACAGCGACGGCCCGTTTTTCGCGTGGAACTGGCTGAAACTCGGCGAACATTCCGGCACCCATTTTGATGCGCCGCACCATTGGATCACGGGCAAGGATTACGAAGACGGCTATACCGATACGCTGGATGTGCAGCGCCTTGTGGCACCCGTCAACGTGATCGACTGCGCGGCACAATCTGCCCAGAACGAAGATTTCCTTTTGACTGCGGATGGCGTTAAAGCCTGGGAAGCCGAACATGGCGCGATCGGCAAGGGTGAATGGGTCGTGATGCGCACGGATTGGGACAAACGCGCTGATGATGCGGCAAAGTTCCTGAACGCTGACGACACAGGCCCGCACAGCCCCGGCCCGACCCCCGACTGTATCGAATACCTATTGTCCAAAGGGATCGTTGGATGGGGCACGCAATGTATCGGCACCGACGCCGGCCAAGCCGGAGGAATGGAGCCGCCATACCCCGCCCATAACCTGCTGCACCGTGACAATTGCTTTGGCCTCGCCTCCCTTGCACATCTCGACAAACTGCCTGCAAAGGGGGCCATTCTGATTGCCGCGCCTCTCAAGATCGAACGGGGCACCGGCAGCCCGATCCGCGCCCTTGCCTTGATCCCCAAAGCTTGAGATTTAACACCCCACTTTCGGCCCTAACCTGGGGTCGGCTATTGGAAGGGACCTTTCGGATGACTGGCAAGGAAATTGCTGAAATAGACTCCTTGGGCGATATGGGGCTGGACGGCTTTGCCCCCTATCTGATGAACAGGATCATGGGGCGCTACAACGCTGCCTTGCAGGAAGAAATGTCCAAGCTGGGTCTGACGACGCCCCAGATGCGGTCCCTTGCCGTGCTGTCTGTGCGCGACGGGATCCTGATCCGCGAACTTGCGGTTTATGCCGTTGTTCAGCAATCAACCCTTAGCCGGGGCTTGGATACATTGGCGCAAAACGGTTTGGTTCTGCGTCAGCCTGACCCCGACGACAGCCGTGCGACCCGCATCTTTCTGACCGATGCCGGCCGAGAGGCATTTAGGCGTCTATGGCCACATATGTCTGATGCATATCACGCGATGTTTGTGGGCATTGAGGGTGACGAAAAACAGGCGTTCATCGGCACATTGCAAAAAGTGCTGAAAAACATTCGTAAACACGATTTCTGAAAGGGCTCAGATGGCCGAACGTTCCTTCAAAAAAGAGGTAGAGCATCTGCGCAAGGGCGACGGAGACGTATTTACCGGAGAAGGGATATTGGCCCTGACCAAAGCGCTGTTGGAAAACGGCGTTGGCTATGTTGGCGGCTATCAGGGTGCGCCGATCAGCCATTTGATGGACGTGCTGGCCGATGCCCAGGACGTGCTGGGCGAACTTGGCGTCAGGTTCGAGGCAAACGCAAGCGAAGGGGCAGCCGCTGCGATGTTGGCGGCGTCTGTCCACTATCCGATCCGTGGTGCCGTGACGTTCAAAGGGCCGGTTGGCGTAAATGTGGCGTCGGATGCGCTGGCGAACCTCAGTTCATCCGGTGTGACGGGCGGCGCTTTGGTGATCGTGGGCGAAGATTACGGCGAAGGGTCGTCGATCATGCAAGAGCGATCCCACGCCTTTGCCATGAAATCGCAATTCTGGATGCTGGACCCGCGCCCGAACCTGCCCAGCATTACCAAAGCGGTGAAAGATGGCTTTGAACTGTCCGAGGCCAGCAATACCCCTGTGATGTTGATGGTACGGATCAGATCGTGCCACGTTACAGGCAGCTTTGAAACCCGCGATAACGTGCCGCCGCCGTTGACGGTGCGCGATGCCCTGTCTGCCCCGCGCAGTGATTTCGCCCGCGTGGTTCTTCCTCCGATGAGCTATCTTCACGAACAGGACAAAGTTCAAAACCGCTGGCCTGCGGCGGAAAAATTCATCATCGACAACAAGCTGAATGAAATCATCGGCCCCAACCGCGCCCCTTTGGGGATCGTTGTTCAGGGGGGCATGTATAACGGCGTGGTGCGGGCGCTTCAGCGGTTGGGGCTGGCAGATATCTATGGCAACAGCGACGTGCCGCTTTATGTTCTGAACGTCACATATCCCTTGGTTAGGGACGAATTTAACCGGTTTTGCGAGGGCAAGGATCATGTGCTGGTTGTCGAGGAAGGTCAGCCTGAGTTTATCGAGCAGCAGCTTGGCAGTTTTCTGTACAAAGCGCGCAGCTCGGTCGAATTGCATGGCAAAGACATGCTGCCGATGGCTGGCGAATATACCGGGCAGGTGATGCTGGACGGTGTGACCGCATTTCTAAAGGCCGCCGCGCCTGAAATGTTGCCGGGTGCCGTTCGTGCCCCGAATGCAAAGGCCCCGCAGATACCGGACCTGTCCAAAACCGTGCCGATCCGGCCACCGGGGTTCTGTACGGGTTGCCCCGAACGCCCGATTTTCGCTGCGTTGAAGCTGACGGAACAGGAACTTGGCAAGCATCAGATCAGTGGCGACATTGGCTGCCATCTATTTGCCGCCTTGCCTCCGTTTGAAATTGGCGGTTCGACGATGGGCTATGGGTTGGGGCCTGCGTCAAACGCCGCTTTTGATGGCGGTGGCGAACGGCGGGCGATCTCTATCCTTGGGGATGGCGGGTTCTGGCATAACGGGCTCAGTTCCTCGATCGGGAACATGGTGTTCAACAAATCAGACACGGTCGCGGTGATTGTCGACAACTATTATTCCGCCGCAACGGGCGGGCAGGACGTGCTGTCCAGCCGCGCAATAAACGACACTAAATCGACGAATAACCCGATTTCAGCAGCGTTAAAGGGGGTTGGTGTCGAATGGGTGCGCCAGATCGACCGCACCTATGACGTTGGCAAAGTCCGCGAGGTTCTGCGCGAGGCGTTAACGACCGATTACGCCGGACCAAAGGTGATCGTGGCATCGTCGGAATGTATGTTGAACAAACAGCGCCGCGAAAAGCCGCTGCGCAATCAAGCGATACAGGATGGCCGCCGCGTTGATATCCCGCGCTTTGGCGTGGACCCCGATATTTGCACGGGCGATCACGCGTGTATCCGGCTGTCGGGCTGCCCGTCGCTGTCGTTAAAGAAGCTTGATGACCCGCTGCGCGACGACCCTGTGGCGCATATTGACCAGACCTGCGTTGGCTGCGGCAATTGCGGCGAAGTCGCGGACGAGGCGATCCTGTGTCCGTCATTCTATCAGGCGGATGTGGTGCATAACCCGACCGGTTTTGAGGCATGGCGGGCAAGACAACGCATCAAGATTATCGGCTGGCTGCAAAACCGCCGTGCTGCCAAACGGTTGGCCCTATGAACGCGCTGTTTCCGGAAAAGCCCCAAGATGCGGGCCTTGCCAAGATCACCAAGCTGGCGGTGATGGCTGTTGGCGGGCAGGGCGGCGGCGTTCTGACGAGCTGGATCGAGGCATTGGCCCGTGCGCAGGGCTATGATGTGCAGGCCACCAGCGTTGCAGGTGTGGCGCAACGCACCGGGGCGACGATTTATTACATCGAAATGATCCCCAGAACCGATCAGCTGCCGGTCTTTGCCCTGGCTCCGTCCGCCGGCGATGTTGATATTCTGATCGCAGCCGAGATGATGGAGGTCGGGCGCGCCGTCTTGCGGGGGTTCGTGACGCCGGACCGGACCGTGTTGATCGGATCAACCCACCGCGCACTCGCCGTGTCTGAAAAGACGGTGCCGGGTGACGGTATTGCAGATGCCAACGAAGTCCGCGCCGCCGCTGAAATCGCTGCGCAGAGACTGATATTGGCCAATATGGAGCAATTGGCCGTCGATCAGAGCTCGGTTATTTCGGCGAGCCTGTTTGGTGCCCTTGCCGGGTCCGGCGCTTTGCCATTTCCGCGCGAGGCGTTCGAGGACGCGATCCGCAAAAGCGGCAAGGGAGTCGATGCCAGTTTGCGCGCCTTCAAAGCGGGCTTCGATGCGGCGCAGCATCGCGAAACGGTGGACGTGCAGAAACCGGAACCCGAACAGAAGATCACCGGACCCCAAGGGGTGTTGGACGAATGGAACGCGCTGGTCGACCGCATCAACGCAATGCCGCCAACCGTTCAGCAGATGGCTACGGCGGGCCTGCGAAAGGTCGTCGATTTTCAGGATTGCGGCTATGGCGCGACCTATCTGGATCGGCTCAACGCGATGATCGCCCGTGACAGCGCCGCGCAAGATTGGCTGCTTAGCGTGACAGCCGCGAAATATATCGCCAACGCGATGGCCTATGACGACATGATCCGCGTTGCCGACATCAAGACGCGAAGCCCCAGATTCGACCGCATCCGCAACGAAATGGGCGCGAAACTCGATCAGGTCATGCAATTGACCGAATATTTCCACCCAAGGGCAGAGGAAATTGCCGGGCTTTTGCCCGCAAGGCTTGGCGCGTGGATCGAAGGAAAGCCAAAGGCGATGGCGCGGCTGGATCGGTGGTTTGGCATGGGGCGGCGGTTGCGCACAGACAGTCTGCCTGCCTTTGTGATGCTGCATCTTCTGGGCGGGCTGAAATCCTACCGCCTGAAAACCCGCCGCCATGCGGTCGAGGTTGCGCATCTTGAGGCGTGGCTTGACCGCAGTCTTGCGCCGCTTACCAATGATTACGAGCTTTGCGTTGAACTGCTGCGGTGCAGGCGTCTGGTGAAAGGGTATTCCGACACCCATGCGCGGGGATTGGCGAAATTTGACAGCGTCATGAACGCCGCCGACATGTTGAAGGGGCGCGAAGATGCGTCCGATTGGGTTGCCCGCCTGCGCGAAGCCGCCTTGCAAGACCCCGACGGAAAGGCGCTTTCCGGCGCGTTAGAGACTGTTCGGAGCTTTGTTTAACGCAAACCGCGCGATTTGTTGAAAACAACCATCCGTTCGTTCTGCACACAGGGAAAGGCCGTCGATTTTCAATGGCGCGGGGATCGTTGGGCAAAGGTAGCCATCCAGAAAGTCGATTACGCGGTCTTTAACATCGTCGGGGATCGGCCCGGTCAGTGTGATGTGAAACTGAAAGAATTCTTCGACCCCGGCATAGCCCCATTGGCGCAACAGCTGTCGCTGGCGATCGGACATGTTGCGTCGGTTCTTGCGGTCAAATTCGGCGGTGGTGATCGGTGCGCGAAACCGGTCCAGCGAACGCACCACTGCGGCGGCCAGCGTGTTCAGCTGCGACACATCCCCTTTGGGGGTCAGAGCCAAAAATCGGCCAATCTGGGTCAGGTGCAGCCCTTCAATCGACAGTTCTTGATGCGAGGCACAAAAATCCCCTAACGCCTCCGTCAAATCCTGCTCGGTCACGGCGGCGGCTAGGGTAAACGGGGCCTTTATCGTGGCGTGCAGCCCGTATTTGCGCGGCCTGTCTGTTATCGCGGCAACGTCGATACCATCGATATGTGGCTGCGCAACGGCGCAGCCTTTGGCCAAATCCCACCCCAGCCAGGCGGCACCCGATTGGGCAAACCGGCCTGACTGCGGCGTGAAATAGATGGCGTAGCGTTTGAACATGGGTTCAGCTACTCCGACGCGGGCTAAAGGTCAAAGATACCGGTTCACCAGATTTTCCAACGCCTCTTGGCGGCCCGAGGCTGGCTGCGGGTTCAGGTTGTCTGCTTTGACCTGTGCGTTGATAGCCTCGAGGTTGCTGTTCAACAGGTCCTGACCGCGCGCCGAACCCCAACCAGCATAGCGGGCATCGCGGGCGGCTTCCAGCTTGCCGTCTTCCAGCATCGCGGCTGCGGCTTTCAGACCACGGGCGCAGACATCCATCGCGCCGACATGGGCAAGGATCAGATCCTGTGCGTCCAGCGATTGACGGCGCAGCTTTGCGTCGAAATTGGTGCCGCCTGTGGTGAAACCGCCTGCCTTGAGCACTTCGTAATAGGCCAATGCGACTTCGGGCACCGAATTGGGGAACTGGTCGGTGTCCCAGCCCGATTGGTAATCGTTGCGGTTCATGTCGATCGACCCGAAAATACCAAGCGCAGAGGCAAGCGCCAGCTCGTGTTCAAACGAATGCCCGGCCAGGATCGCGTGACCCTGTTCGATGTTTACCTTCACCTCGTTCTCAAGCCCGAAATCCTTGAGGAAACCGTAAACGGTGGCGACGTCGTAATCATATTGGTGTTTGGTGGGTTCCTGAGGTTTAGGCTCGATCAGGATGCCGCCCTTGAAACCGATCTTGCGTGCATATTCGACCGACATTTGAAGGAAACGGCCCGCCTGTTCACGTTCGCGTTTCATGTCGGTGTTCAGCAGGGTTTCATAGCCTTCGCGCCCGCCCCACAGCACATAGTTTTCACCACCCAGCTTGTGGGTGACGTCAATGCATTCTTTGACGGTCGCGGCACCATAGGCAAAGACATCAGGGTCCGGGTTGGTCGCCGCACCCGACATATAGCGGCGGTTCGAAAACAGGTTCGCGGTGCCCCACAGCAGCTTGGTGCCTGTCTGCTCCATCTTTTCGCCGAAATAATCGGTGATCTCGTGCAGGCGCGCAGTGCTTTCGGCGAATGTATCGCCTTCGGGCCGGACGTCGGCATCGTGAAAACAGAAATACGGCTGGCCAAGGATCTTGAACATGTCGAACGCGGTATCGGCCTTGACCTTGGCGTGATCCATCGTGTCGCCGAACCAGGGGCGCTCAAACGTCTGGCCGCCAAACGGGTCGCCGCCTTCCCAGGCAAAGCTGTGCCAATAGGCAACGGCAAAGCGCAGGTGTTCCGCCATCGTCTTGCCCATGACAATCTCATCAGGGTCATAGCTGCGATAGGCGAAATCATGGGTCGCATCGGGATCGTAGGTGATCGTCGGGATACCAGCGAAAAAGTCGGTCATGGGGAGGCTCCTTAAGTGTAGGTCAGCGCAGGGATTTGATTGCGCGATATGTCTCGGAATAGCGTTCGTGCGCGTCAGCAAAAGCTGGAACGAGCTTTTGATCAGGCTCTATCACGCGGGAAACGGGGGGCGGCACAGCAATTTCGGCACCTTCGCCAGTTGCGGCCATGCGGCCCAGACGCGCAGCGCCCAAGGCGGCACCAAAGTCACCAGCCGCAGGAAGCTGGATCGGCATATCCAGCGAAGTTGCAATCGCCTTGAGCCAGTAATCGGACTTTGACCCGCCGCCGACTGCCATCAGGCTGTCGATCTTGGTACCGGTCAGCGCCATCGCATCAAAGCTGTCGCGCAGGGCGTGGGTGACGCCCTCTAGGACGGCGCGGACCATTGCGGCGCGATCTGTCGCGTGACCCAAATGCAGGAATCCGGCGCGAATTTGCGCATCGTTGTGGGGCGTACGTTCGCCGCCCAGATAGGGCATGAATATCGTGCGGCTTGGGGCCTGTAGCTGCCCCAGATCACCGGTCAGCGTTTGGGCATCTTCGTTCAACACCCCCGCCAGCCAGTTCAGCGCATCTGTCGCAGACAGGATCACCCCCATCTGGTGCCACAGATCAGGCAAGGCATGGCAAAAGCTGTGCAAGGCGCTTTCGGGGGCTGCGGCATAGTTGGGCGTCGCGGCGAACAACACGCCAGAGGTGCCCAGCGACACAAACGCCTGCCCCGGTTTCACAACACCCATCCCGATGGCAGAGGCGGCATTATCCCCACCACCCCCCGCGACGGGAATGCCCGCAGGCAGGCCAAGTTTGGCGGCGATTGATCCGGTCAGGGTGCCAGAAACCTCGGAGCCTTCGACGAGACGGGGCATTTGCGCCCGTGACAGACCCGACAGCGCCAGCAGTTCATCCGACCAGTCGCGCGCGCCAGTGTCCAGCCAGCTGGTGCCAGCGGCGTCGGACATTTCTGACACGGCTTCGCCCGTAAGCCAGAACCGCAGGGCGTCTTTGGGCAGCAACACTTTGTCGATCTTGGCAAAGATATCTGCTTCGTGCCGCCGGACCCATTCAACCTTGGGCGCGGTAAAGCCGGGGAAAACGATGTTGCCCGTGACCTTGCGCCAGATCGGGTTGGCATCCATTTCAGCCGCTTCAACGGCAGCGCGGGTATCGTTCCACAGCATACAGGGGCGCAACGCCGCGCCGTTTGCATCAATCAACGTAGCGCCATGCATGTGACCGCTTAGCCCGATGCCCTGAACAGCGCTAAGATCGACGCCAAGACCGCGCACGGCAGCTGCGCAGGCGGTGAACCAATCATCGGCGGTTTGCTCGCTCCACCCGTCATGGGCGCGCGATACCTGCAAAGGCGCGCTGGCTTCGGCGATGATGTTTTCATCACCGTCCACCAGCAGCGCTTTCAGGCCCGAAGTACCTAAATCAAGACCTAAAAACATGTGTTTCCCCGTGTGTTAGAGCCTAAGCGGCGTCGCGCGCTTTACCCATGATGATCATGCTGAGGATGTCATCCTCGGTCACGTCACCGACTTTTTCAGTGCCGATCAGCGTGCCGTTTTTCATTACCGATACGCGGTCGCACAGATCCAGCATTTCGCGTGTGTCGTGGCTGATCAGGAAGATGCCCAGACCTTGGGCCTTCAGCTCCTTGATCAAATCGGCGACCATCTTGCTTTCGTGCACGCCCAAAGCGGCAGTCGGTTCATCCATGATCAGGATTTTCGCGTTGAAATACACCGCGCGCGCAATCGCCACCGACTGCCGCTGGCCACCCGAAAGCGCCGAAACAGGTTCGCTGATCTTTTTAAAGTTTGGGTTGAGCCGCGCCATGATCTTGCGCGTCTCTGCCTCCATCTTGGCGTCGTCGACCAGACCGAAACGCGTGGTCAATTCGCGCCCCAGAAACAGGTTGCTGGGCGCATCAAGGTTATCGGCCAGCGCAAGCGTTTGGTAAATCGTTTCGATGTTGTGACGCCGCGCATCACGGGGCGACTGGATGTTGACCTTTTTGCCCTCGATCCAGATTTCGCCTTCGTCCATCTGATAGGCACCGGCCAAAATCTTGATCAGCGTCGATTTGCCCGCGCCATTGTGGCCCAGCAGGCCGACAACTTCGCCCGGATATAGATCAAGCGACACGTTATCGACGGCGCGCACGCCCCCGAAGGACAACGAGATATTCTTAAGCTCTACTAAAGGTGTCATCATTTCCCTCCTGTGCGGCGGCGATAGACAATGTCGATCCAAACGGCGAGGACAAGAACAGCCCCCACAACGATGTTTTGCAGTGGCGCGTCGACGCCCACCATGGCCATGCCCGATTGCAGCGATTGCATGATCAGCGCCCCAAGGATTGCGCCGTGAATGGTGCCGATCCCGCCCGCAAGGGCCGTGCCGCCAATCACCGCAGCAGCGATGACGCGCAGTTCATCCAGCGTGCCGATGTCGTTGGAATGGTTGGTCAGACGGGCCGATGCGACAACCGCAGACAGCGCGACCAAGGCACCCATCAGCGCAAAGATCTTGACCGTCAGCATCCGTGTGTTGATGCCGGACAGCTCTGCCGCGTCAGGGTTGCCGCCTGTCGCAAAGATATAGCGTCCCAGCCGCGTGCGTTTCGCAATCACGGTCATGCCAATGGCAATCGCGATCAGCAGCAGCACGGAATAGGGAATGCCATAGGCGGCGGTATAACCCTCTGGCATCGCCTCGCCGTCAGCTTTGAATTCACGGATCAACCGCGCGGTGGGCACCTCATAGGCGTTCAGGATGGCGACAAAGCCAAGGATGCCGACAGTGATGATCAACCCGACAATCGCTTCTGCCCAGACGGGTTTGACCGGAAAGCCATGCCCGATCTTGTTGCGACGCGACGCCGACAGGGCCCAAAGCGCAAGGACGACGGCGATCACGCCAACGACCCAGGACCATGTTTCGCCCAAGGTGCCATTGATGCCGCCAAAATTGCGGAATGTTTCATCCAGCGGCCCGATGGTTTGACCGTCGGTCATGTACCACGCCACGTTGCGCCAGATCAGCAAGCCGCCCAGCGTCACGATAAAGGCGGGGATCGTCAGATAACCGACAAGCCATCCCTGAAACGCGCCGATCACGGTGCCTACGATCAATCCCGCCAGAATAGAGATCCAAGGGATCAGCGGGTGACCAAGGCCAAGCCCCAGCATCTTGGGCAAAATGTCGGTTTGGGTAATCGCCATCGCGGCCGAACAGGTCGCCAGCATGGCCCCCACAGACAGGTCGATGTGGCGTGTGACGATCACAAACACCATGCCAGTGGCCATAATGGCGACGCTGACGGTCTGGATGGTCAGGTTGAAAATATTGCGCGGCGTCAAGAACCGGCCGTCGGTCAGCACGTTGAACACCAGACAGACCAGAACAAAGGCACCGATCATGCCCAACAGGCGTGTGTCGATCTCAAGCTGGGTCAGGAAAGAACGTTTAGAGGCTGTCGGTGACCGATGTGAATCTGTCCCGGGTGTCGATGTATCTGTCATGTGATTGGCTTCCGGATTGGGTCGCGGTTTCTTTCAGCGGTCAGGGCATTGGTTCGAAAAACAGCCCGCGCATAAAAGGAATAAGGGGGTGCATCCCGACCGGGGCCGGGATGCAATTGTTTTGATTACTCGCAGGCTGCGACGTCTGTAACACCTTGGCAAAGCGCCTCTTTGGTGATCCAGCCGGCGTCCAGAACGGCGTTCAGGTTGTCGATGGTAACCGGCACAGGTGCCAGAAACTTGGCCGACAATGTTGTGCCGCCGGGCGATGTCCATTCCTGTGCGCCATCAACGGCACCCATTTCTGCACCACCAGCAAGGGCAACTGCGATTTCAGCAGCGTTCTTACCCAGATCGCGGGCGTCTTTCCAAACGCTGACGGTCTGTGTGCCCATTGCAACGCGGTTCAACGCAGCGTGGTCGCCATCTTGGCCGGACACAGGTGTGCCTTCCATGCCTTGTGCTGTCAGGGCTGCAACCGCACCGCCAGCTGTACCGTCGTTGGATGCAACAACCGCATCAACCTTGTTGTCTTGCGCTGTCAGGATCTGCTCCATGTTGCGCTGTGCGTTGGCAGGCAACCAGCCGTCTGTGTACGCTTCGGCAACGATGGTGATGTCGCCCGCGTCGATTGCAGCTTGCAGCACTTCTTGCTGGCCGCCACGCAGGAAATCGGCGTTTGGATCGGTGGGCGAGCCCTTGATCATGACGTAGTTGCCTTTTGGCATGGCTTCCAGAACGGCGCGGGCCTGCATACGGCCAACTTCGACGTTGTCGAATGTCAGGTAAAACGCACGAGGATCTTCGATCAGGCGGTCATAGCCAACAACCGGAATACCTTCATCAGCCGCGGCTGTGATGGCCGGGCCAATCGCTTGGCTGTCTTGTGCCAGAATGATCAAGGCATCAACGCCTTGGGCGATCAGGCTTTCAACATCGGACAATTGCTTGGCTGAAGACGACTGCGCATCGGCGCTGACGTATTTCGCACCGGCAGCTTCCAAAGCAGCTTTGATCGCGGCTTCGTCAGTCTTCCAGCGTTCTTCCTGAAAATTGGACCAGCTCACGCCGACAGTGATGTCTTGTGCTGCTGCGGCATGGGTGAATCCGGCAGTGGCGACAGCCGCTGCCATAAAGAGTTTACGCATTTCTTTCCTCCCAGATGAAATGATTCCGATGTCCCAGATGGCATCGATTTTTTCTCCGTGTCCTGAGGTTGCGCGTTTTAATTCAGTTGTCAAAATAAATTTTCAAAAAAACGATAAATAATTTGACAGATGTCCGCAAAAGGCGGCTTATTTCGACTGATCCGGGGAGAAGTATTTGGATCACTGGATCTTATGGGGGGATAAAGTTTGGCTAGCGAACTAATTCGGCAGGGCAGATTGGAAGGCAGCGAAGCAGCGCCTTTTGGCTGCGGGCCGCGACTTATGCTGTCGCAAGAAGATACCCGCCCGCTGCGTCAGCAGGTGTTCGAACAGGTGCGTGCGGCAGGGCACATGCCCCGCATGGACGTGGCGCGCACCCTTGATATCAGCCCCGGTTCGGTCACAACGATCACATCCGACCTGATCACGCGCGGCCTGCTGCAAGAGGTCGAGGACAGCCAGCGCGGCACCAGCCGTGGCCGTCCGCCAATCGCCTTGCGTGTGGCCCCGTGCAGCCGGTTTGTGGTCGGGATGAAGCTTTCAGACGAACGCCATACCGCTATCCTGCTGGATCTGGCGGGCACGGTCATCGCCGAGGCGCAGTTGACCAGTGGTGCATTACGCCAAAGCACAGCCGAAGTTTTAGCCGAGGTTTCGACCCTAATTAAGAAGCTTTTGCAGAAAGCCGGGCAAGAGCATGATTCCATCAGTGCCGTCGGGATCGGCCTGCCGGGGATCGTGGATGCAGGTACAGGGGTTGTAAAATGGTCGCCGGTGATGACCGACACCGACATTCCGCTGCGCGAATTGCTGATGGAGCAGTTGGACCTGCCCGTATCGCTGGACAATGACACCAACCTGCTGACGCTTGCCGAATTGTGGTTCGGTGCGGGGCGGGGGACGTCGAATTTTGTTGTTGTTACCATTGAACGCGGCGTTGGCATGGGGCTGGTGTTGAACAACCGGCTGTTCCGCGGCGCGTTGGGCCCGGGGATGGAGCTGGGCCACACCAAGGTGCAGCTGGATGGGGCGCTGTGCCGCTGTGGCCAGCGCGGGTGTCTTGAGGCTTATGTCGCTGATTACGCCCTTGTCCGCGAGGCTGGCACCGCGCTGGACCGCGATCCCAGATCCAACAGTTCTGCGGTGACCATGATCGAGACATTGTACGAGGAAGCAAATGCCGGAAACGAGGCCGCATTGGCCATTTTCCGGCGGGCAGGGCGGTTCCTGAGTGTGGGTTTGGCGAATATCGTCCAGCTGTTTGATCCCGAGCGGATCATCCTGAGCGGCGAGCGGATGCGCTATGACTATTTAACCACCGACGATATGTTAGCCGAGATGAACAGCATGATTCTCCCTGCCGGACGGACGCCAACCCCCGTCGATATTCACGCCTGGGGCGGCTCAGTCTGGGCCAAGGGTGCTGCGGCGCTTGCCTTGTCCGAAGTGACAGATGCGCTGCTGGGGGAAAACGCCGCATGATCTGCCGGCTGTCTATTGTCTGCGTCCTGGCAGCCGGATCATTGCAGGCCGAACCTGTGTTCAGCGATATCACCACCGCGTTGCCCGACCATATGTACACCGGCGGCTGGGAACATTTTGTCGGCGGTGGCGTGTCGGCCTTTGACTGTTCGGCCGATGGTTTGCCCGATCTTGTGGCAGCGGGCGGCACGTCACCGATGATCTTGCTTAGAAACGTCTCTAACGCAGGGGCTATCGCGTTTGATCCGGTCTCTGTATCGGGCGAGCTGACCGGCGTAACGGGGGTCTATCCGGTTGATATTGATGGCGACGGGGTTCTGGATCTGTATGTGATGCGTGTCGGGCCAGACCGTGTGTTGCGCGGCGGGCCTGATTGCGGTTTCACGGATGTTACCGAAAGCTGGGCCATTCCGCAGACCGATCAATGGACAACCGCCTTTACCGCCTGGTGGGACGAAGGCGCGCAGTTTCCCACCTTGGCTGTCGGTCACTATGTTGACCGCGCCAACCCTGACGGCCCGTTTGGCACATGTGATACGCAAACCATCCTGTCCCCAGCCGCCACCGATACGCCAACCTATGCCGCCGAAACGCTTGCGCCCGGATATTGCACCTTGTCGATGCTGGCGGCCCAAGATGCGCGTGGTGTAATGTCGCTGCGCATTTCGAATGATCGGCATTACTATGTTTCCGGCGGGTCGGAACAGGTGTGGGATATCAAGGAGCGCCGCTTTCTGGGTCCTGATGACGGTTTTGCGACCGTGTCACTTTGGGGTATGGGAATTGCCAGCCGTGATCTGACGGGGGACGGTCGGGACGAGCTGATGTTGACGTCGATGGGGGATCAACTGATGCAGATCGCCCAACCGGATGGCACCTATATAAACGCGCCCTACGATATCGGCACCTTTGCGCATAACCCCTATATCAAGGGCGATGGGCGGCCATCGACCGGCTGGCACGCGACGTTTGGTGACGTGAATAACGATGCGCTGCCTGATTTGTTTATCGCAAAGGGCAATGTCGACCAGATGCCCGGGATGGCAATGCGTGACCCCAACAACCTGTTGATCCAAGGCGCAGATGGCCGGTTTGCCGAAGCAGGCGAAACGGCTGGTCTTGCCGATGTGGCGCGGTCCCGTGGGGCGGGTTTGGCCGATTTTGATGGCGACGGTTTGTTGGATTTGGTGGTGGTGAACCGGCGCGCACCGATGCGACTGTATCATAACGTCAGCACAGATTCGGGCAACGCCATCGCGGTGCGGCTTGACGGGGCTGGTGGCAACCGCTTTGCTATAGGCGCGCGGGTCATGATCAACGCGGGCGGATCAGGGCAAAGCCAGCAGGTCACTGTTGGCGGGGGTCATGCGGGCGGCGTGGCCTTGCCGCTGCATTTCGGGATCGGGCGCGCGGAAACGGCCCAGATCACCGTACGCTGGCCCGATGGTACAACAAGCGCGCCCATCACCGCCAAGGCAGGCGAAACAGCCGTGATTGTTCAAGCGGATTAATTCGGGGCACCGCCCACGGGCAAACCGCTGGGCACGTCACGCGGGATGCCAAGCCGGCCATTCAACGCCGTTTCATCATCCAGTGTGCGCAAAAACGAGACTAACATGGCGATATCTGTTGAACTCAGCCCGACAGGCGCGCGGATCAGCGCGGCCTGAAGGATGTTGTCGCGGGCGGTCGGGTCATCCATTTCACGCCAGTCATCGGTGGCAAGCGGGGGCAAGCGCACCGCGCGTCGTTCGTCGGTATCATCAGCATAGGTTTTTGCGGCGGATGCCGGATCAAGGTGATCGTAAAGAAACCTTTCGATCCGGCTGTGGGCACCGGCATGGCCCCACGGCCCGGTCTGCATCACGTTGCGCAAGGACGGTGTGCGAAAGGCAAAAGCATCAGCCGGATCGCCGGTAACTCCTTGGCGGCCCAAATCATGGGCATGGGTCTCGAAGGCCGCTGCCTTGCCGGGGCCAAGCTGCGGTGCACCCATCGCGTGAAATTTATGGTCGGTCTGGAACGGGCCGGAATGGCAGGTGCTGCATCCCGCATCGCCATAAAACAGGTCCAGCCCCTTGGCCGCATCCAAGGGGTAATCCGTCTTGGGATCACGCAGGTAAGCATCGAAAATAGATGTATCCGACCGCCATTCATGGGCAATAAACACTGCTATCGCGTTGGAAATATCGGTAAAGGCAATCTGGTCAGGACTGTCGATATGGTCATAAACGGCTTGGAACCGCTGGGCATAGCCGGGCAGCGCCGCAACCCTGCGCGCCAGAATATCCCAAGCGCCACCTTCACCTGTGATCAGCCCCTGTCGCACGGCCTTGGCCACATCGTTTTCGCGCCCTTGCCCCGCCATTTCATCCGGGCTGAGAACCGGAAACATGGTTTGCGCCGACAAAAGCGAGGCAAAGCCCTCCAGCATGTCGTCGTCCAGCGGGGTGCGAAACCCCGAGGTCATGGCCGCGTCAACTTCGATCCGGCCATCATGGAACAGAACGGTGAATTCCGATGCACCAAGGTTGAACAAAGCGGGCGAATTGCGGGGAATCCGGTGCTCTGGCAGGTTGTCAGGATCACCGCGCCGCTCAAGCCCCAGACCAACGCCGCCTTCGCCCAAGCCCAGCGATACCCCGTCACTGGTGGCGAAATCCGGGTGGTGGCAGGTTGCACAGGCGATGTTCTTATTGCCTGAGAGAACCGGATCATAGAACAGCAATTGCCCCAATATCGCTTCGTCCAAGTTCACAGGATCAAACGCTGATGCCGGTACAGGTTCAGGCAAGGGGCCGGCCAAAGCGGCAACCGCGCTGAAGGCAAACAGAACAGGGGATGAACGACGTAAAATCATGGGGACAACATTGCGCAATTTTTCCGTCTCAACAAGGCTGGTGATCCCAATTTTGCAGGGCCTTGGCAACACGTTCCAAGCCGACTTGCAAATTGACCGCAGCACCGCCGCCGACACCCAGTCTGATGTGGTTCGGCTGGTCATAGGCGCTGCCCGGCAGCAGGAACGTGCGATACGGGTCCGCCAAAAGGGTGCGGGCAAATAGATCGCTGTCAATACCATCAGGTAGACGTGCCAGCCCGATCAGCCCCGCACGCGGCGATACCCAAGAAAGCCCGTCCTGCGCCTCCACCCAAGCGTTCATCTGGGCAAGGTTTGCGCGGCCTTCTGCTCTGGCCTTGTGCATGGCTGCGCCAAAGCGGTCGGGCCGCAGGGCAATTTCGGCAATGACTTCGCCCATGATGTTCATGATCTCGGATGAATTTTCACGTAAAATAACCGCGTCCATGATCATCTGGGGATCGGGGCAAATCATCCAGCCCGTGCGCAACCCCTGAAGCCCCAACGCCTTTGAGACAGATCCGGTGGTGATCCCACGCTGATACCTACCGGCGACAGACGGTGCGCGGGGGCCATCCCATTCTAGCCCTGCGTACACTTCGTCGATCAGCAACCACGCCCCGACCGGATCGGCGATGCGCACCAGCCGGGCAATTTCGTCTGAAGACAGCAGATCGCCGGTGGGATTGTTCGGATTGGTGAGAAAGATCATCTTGGTCCGGTCGTTTACCACATCGGCAATCTGGTCGATGGGCAGTCGCCAGCCGTCCGCCTCGCGCCGTTCGATCCGCGTGATTCTGGCCCCGATCGCCTTGGCCAGCACCTCGGCTTGCGGCCAGCCGGGTGTTTCGATCACGATCTCGTCGCCGGGTTGAAGCGTTTGCATGATTGCGAGGTAATTCGCCTCGGCTGCCCCGGCGGTAATCAGGACATCGGCGGGGGTGCAAATGCCCGTCAGTCCCGCTTGGGCCAAGACATGATCGCGCAGTTCCGGCAGGCCGCGAAAGTCGCGGTTGTTCCAATCCAGCGATTGTTCGGGGTTCAGGTCGGCCAGATAATCCCCCAGCTTGGGTGACCCTGACAGCGAAAAGCCGACAATCGCCTCGGGGGCGGCATCGGTGGTTTCCAGCAGATACTGGAACAGGGTGTGTATCTTGACTTTCATGACGCGCCTTGGGCTAACATGCCCGCGATAGGGGCCGGATATATGAATATGCAAGTTTCGTTGAAAGGCAAACCGATCCGTCTGGCGGTGCTGGATTACGGGTTATTCCGCGTGCATTCAGGGCCCCGTGATGTCGGGATCTGTGGGTACGTCATCCAGACGGACGCAGGGGAAACCGTCTTGATAGACACTGGTTTTCCGCAAAAATATGCGAAGGATGCAGATGCAGCCACGGCTCAGGACAGCCTGGGTGGCTTTGGTCAGGTTTTGTCAGTGACCGCCGACAACATGCCCGGGCCGCAATTGGCCAAACTGGGCTTGTCCAAAGGTGATGTGACGCTGATGATCCAAAGCCATACGCATATCGATCATGTGGGCGATATGGGCGGCTATCCCCAAGCACCAATTCTGATCGCCGCAGCCGAGCGCGCGTTGCCACGGCCACTTTATTGGTCCGGCAAACAGGCGATGGAGTGGCCGGATGCCGATTACGCACTGGTCACGCAGGATTTCGCGCTGGGGGATGGGTTTGACGTGCTGCTGTGCCCCGGACATGCGCCGGGTCAGTTGGCGTTTATGCTGCGGCTTCCACAAACCGGCTGGGTGTTGCTGACGTCAGACGCGATCAGCCGCGCGTCCGAGATTGACGAGAAATTCGCGGGATCATGGGATGTTGATCTTGCCATCCATCATGGTGATCGGTTGATGCAGATGGCGGCCGAGCGGGATGCCCTTATCATCTTTGGCCACAGCCCCGAAGACTGGCCCATATTAAAAAAGGCACCGCATTGGTTTCCGTGACTTTGCGTCAACGTCACAAAAAACCTTTTGCGACTGAAAATTTCTGACTAGGCTTCGCTCCAAGGCCGTAATCATCGGTCAAATACAACTGTGGGAGATATCAAATGGGAAAAAGAGACGAATGGATCGCGAAATACGCGGATGATCTGACAAATAAATGCGGCATGACGCCGGATATGGCTTTGCTGACCAAAGTTACAATTGGCTGCGGACCGTCAATCTACAACGCGGATGCGCAAACAGTGGCCGGATCGCAAGCAAGCGAACTTGAGCTGGTTAAGAATAACTTTCTTATCAAAAAGCTGGGCATGGAAGACGGCCCCGAGCTGATGGAAGCGATCAATAAAGTGATCGAAGTATACGGCAAATCAGAGCGCAACAAATACCGCGCGGTGATTTATTATATGCTGACCAAGCATTTCGGCAAAGAATCCGTCTACGGTTAAGCCCGGACAGATTACGAAACCAAGACCAAGTCATAGGCGCCCGGTTGGTTAATCGGGCGTTTATGTATTGTAAGGCCTTTTAAACATTAGATTCTTGCGCCGACGCAGTTGCGGCTGTATCCAAACCAAGTCGGCCAGGATGGCCAGAACAAATTTCGATACACACGAGGTGGCCTTTCGGGGGACGTGTGGGGTGAGAAAGGGTTCTGGCGGGGTGCCGGAACCCTTTTACAAATCACGCTTCCGTATCGCCCATCGCGCAAATCTGCTGCCACTGCTGATCCGTAACAGGCTGCACTGACAAACGCGGGCTTGTGACCAATGGCATATCGTCAAACCTGTCATCTGATTTGATCTGATCCAGCGTAACGGGCTTTTTGAACGGTCGCACGGCTTTGATATCGACGCATTCCCAACGCTCATCGTCGGTTGAACTGTCCTGATGCGCCTCGGCGCACACCTCTACGATGCCGACAATCGCGCGTTCGCCTTGGGAATGGTAAAAAAATCCACGATCCCCCAACGCCATCTCGCGCATGAAATTCCGCGCCTGATAGTTGCGTACGCCGTCCCATTCTTCGCCCTCGGCACCTTTGGCGACCTGGTCATCCCAGCCCCAGGTCGATGGTTCGGATTTGAATAGCCAAAACGCCATCAGCCGATGACCCTGTTCCAAGCGATTAATTGCACATCCGCGAACAGACCGGCCTTGGCATAGGGGTCATTGTCGGCCCAGCTTTGCGCGGCAGCCATATCTGCCACATCCAAGATCACCAGCGATCCACACATTTGGCCGTCAGCATCCAGCAAAGGGCCGGCCTGCGCAACGCATCCGGTCGATTTCAGATAGTCGACATGGGCGGGACGGTTTTCCTGACGCAAGGGCAGTGCACCGGGTTTGTCGTGGGCGAATAGGGCAACAAACATGTTATTCTTCCTTTAGCGGACGGTTCAAAAGCGCTTTCATGGCGCTGGGCACATCTAATCTATTCTCGACCAACCCTGCAACGGCTGCGGTGATCGGCAGGTCAAGACCGCGTTCACGGGCAAGCGTATCAACGGCGCGCGCGGTGGCAGCCCCTTCGACGGTTGTTGTGCTGTCAAAGGGCTGCTTTTCGCCAAAGGCCAGCCCCAGCCGGTAATTCCGCGATTGGGTCGATGTGCAGGTCAGCACAAGGTCACCAAACCCCGATAGCCCTACCAAGGTATCCGGCTTGGCGTTCAGGTGTTCGGCCAGCCGTTGCATTTCGGCAAAGCCCCGCGTCATCACAGCGGCACGCGCGCTTTCCCCCAAACCGGCACCGATCGCGGCACCACAGGCGATGGCGACCACGTTTTTCAATGCGCCCCCCAGTTCGGCACCGATTGTGTCAGTGGTCCGGTAAAGCCGCAGGTTATTGGTGGTCAAAGCGGTCTGGAGCATTTTACCCACATTCGCATCCGCACAGGCGAGGGTCAGTGCAGTGGGCAGGCCGCGCGCGATATCAGCGCCAAAGCTGGGGCCTGTCAGAATGGAAGGCACCGCATCGGGCAGCGTTTCGCGGATCACTGCGATCGGCCCCAGCCCGGTTTCCAGTTCGATCCCCTTGCAACACGCGACGATGTTCTTGCCGTTCAAATAGCCGGCGTTCTGGGTCAGAAATCCGCGCAGTTTTTGCATGGGGACCGTCACCAGCAGGATATCGGCCTTGGTCGCGTCCTCGATCATATCGGTCACAAACAGCGGGTCGGGAAAGGGGCAGCCCGGCAGCCGTTTGGCATTTTCACGCACCAGCGCCATGTCACCACTGTCACGCGCCCAAAGCGAAACAGGCCCTTTATGCGCCAGTGAAATCGCCAGCGCGGTCCCAAAGGCACCGGCACCAAGAACTGCAATGCTCATGCTTTTGCTCCCTTTTTTCCGCTGCCCAACATTGACGGTTGGTTGGTGTCCAGCGGCCATCTTGGCCGTGCGGATAACGTCAGATCATCCGGCCCGCGCAGGCTGCTTTGCTCTGCTGCGGCAAAGGCGATCATGGCGGCGTTATCTGTGCACAAGGCCAGCGGGGGCGCGACAAACAGGGCACCATATTCGTCTGAAACAGTCTCTAACCCAGCGCGAATGGCCAGATTCGCCGCAACCCCGCCTGCAACACACAAGGCAGGCTCGGCAGGGTCGTGATCCATATAGGCCTTCATCGCGCGTCGCGTCTTTTCCGCCAGTACATCAACGACAGCGGCTTGAAATCCGGCGGCAAGGTCGGCTTGATCCTGAACGGTAAGCCCGCCTTTTTCGGCAATAACCTTGTCACGGGCCCGCAGAACAGCCGTTTTCAAACCGGAAAACGACATATCGCAATCGGGACGGTCCAGCAGGGGCCGGGGCAGCGCAAAGCGTTTGGCATCGCCGGTCAAAGCGGCCTGTTCGATGGCAGGCCCGCCCGGTTGCGGCAGTGATATCAGCCGCGCAACCTTGTCAAATGCCTCGCCCGGGGCATCGTCAATCGTGCCGCCAAGCCGTTGAAACCGGTCCGGCCCGTGCACCAGCAGAAACTGGCAGTGGCCGCCCGATACCAAAAGCATCAGGAAAGGATAGGCGACATGATCGGTCAGGCGCGGCGTCAGGGCGTGACCCGCCAGATGGTTCACCCCGTAAAGCGGCTTGCCCGTTGCGGCCGATAACCCCTTGGCACACATGACCCCTGACAGCACACCGCCGATCAGACCGGGGCCAGCCGTCACGGCGATCGCATCAACATCACCCAATGTTAGAGCCGCTTTTTTCAGGGCTTCTTCTACGCAAAGGTCCAGCTTTTCGGCGTGCGCGCGGGCGGCGATTTCAGGAACGACACCACCAAAAGCGGCGTGAAGATCCGTTTGGCCCACAACAACCGACGACAAAACAACCCCGTTTTCACCGGGTGTATGACGTACTATTGCGGCAGCGGTATCGTCGCAGCTGCTTTCCAATCCAAGAACAATCATGGCCGTTTCCGTTGCAAGGGTGTTCCGGGCCAAGTAACACCTTGGGACAGACGGAACAATCCTTGGGGTGCCTTGGCCGAATGACATTGCCTGTGCTGATCATGACCCGCCCTGCGCTTGCGTCCCAGCGGTTTGTTGACGCGATCAAGCCTGAGGTGCTGGCAAAGCTGGCGCTGATTACCAGCCCCTTGCTGAAAATTATGCCGACAGATGCGGTCGTGGACCTGACGCGTTATCGCGGGGTGATTTTCACTTCGGCAAACGGGGTCGATCATGCGGGGAACGGTGATGGTTTTCCGGGCTATTGCGTCGGTGCCCGCACGGCCGAGGCCGCAAGGCAGCGCGGCTGGAATGCCAGCGTTTTGGGTCAAAATGCAGATGAATTGATTGAAAACCTGATCAAAGCCCCGCCCCCGGCCCCTTTGCTGCATATCGGCGGCGTCCACCAGCGCGGGGATATCGCTGCGCGATTGACAGCTGCGGGGGTGCAAACGGATGTTGTTGCCGTGTACGATCAACAGCTTTTGCCGCTCTCGATGGCTGCACAAACCGCGCTTGCCGCTGGAATCCCCTGTATCGTGCCGCTGTTCTCGCCCAGAACGGCGACGCAGTTCGTTGCTGACTGCGCAAACTTACACAAAGCCGTGGTGATTGCGCTAAGCGATGCTGTGGCAAAGCCGCTTGCGCAGTCCGACATCGGTAAACTTGTGGTTGCCGACTGCCCTAACGCCGCATCCATGCATATTGCGCTTGAAACTGCCGTAGATTGGGCCACGTTACCTTGAAGACCAACCTGATTGCCGTCTAAGGTTGAGGATATTGCCTGACAAACAGTCAGAATCGGAAAGGTTTCAAGCGTGGCGAAAGCGAAAACTCCAACCACTGGCGGCGACAAGCCCACGGAAAATACGGCCTCGCGTGCGTCCTCTGCCGCGGCCAAGCCGAAACCCGTGCGTAAAACGCCAGCCAGAACAACGAAACCCGCTGAGAAGGCTGATCAAGTGAAAAAGCCGACCCAGCCTGCACCCGCGACGCCGGCACCCACTGCCGCCGCGAAGGCACCCAAAGATCCAACGACATCTTCGACGCCGGATGTGCCCAAGATGGACAGCGCAAAGCCTGCTATCGCACCCGAAACCTCAGCCAAGGCCGAAACCGTCGATAAACCGGTTGAGAAAAAGGCCGAACCTGCAAAGCCGGCAACCGAGCCTGTGAAAACAGCCAGCACCGCATCTGTGTCGTCCCCGCCTGCTGCGCCCAAGGTAGAACCCGAAAAATCCAGAAGCGTGTTTTTTCCGATGGTTCTGGGGGGGATCGTTGCCGGTGCCATCGGGTTTGCCGCAGCAGAGCTGAACGTTTTGGGGCTGCGTTCTGAGGATGCAGCACCAGCCACATTTACGCAGGACCTTGCCGCACAAGAGGCGCGGATCGCCAAGCTTGAGCAAGCAAGCGCAGCGCCTGCTGCTGCCCCCGCAGATATGTCCGGAATTGAAGCCGCGATCGCGGATTTGTCCGCCCGTGTAGACGAGATTGCCAGCCGTCCAGCCCCAAGCGCGGGTGATGGCCCACAAATCGACACATCAGGGTTCGAGGCCGAACTGGCCGGGCTCAAGTCTTCGGTTGAAACCCAACGTGACGAAATCGCGAAGCTTTTGGAGAACGCGCTGAGCGTGGAGGAAGCAACAGAAAAAGCCGCGAAGGCCGCAGCAGCACAATCGGCCCTTGCCCGGATCGTTGCGGCGATCAGCACCGGCCAGCCGTTTGCGGATGAACTTGCCGAATTGCAGGCCAACGGTATCAACGATCTGCCCACCGTTCTGGCAGAAGCCGCCGAAACGGGCGTTGTGACCAGTGCGAATTTGCAAGACCGTTTCCCCGATGCCGCGCGGGCATCCTTGGCGGTTGCGCGTGCAGAAGAGCCTGCGGGTGCCACTGGCGGCTTGGGCAATTTCTTGAAAAACCAGCTTGGGGCGCGATCTGTTATCCCGCGCGAAGGCAATGACCCCGACGCAATCTTGTCGCGTGCCGAAGCGGCGATGCGCGAAGGGCAACTGGCACAAGCATTGACCGAAATCGACGCCCTGCCCGACAGCGCCAAGGCGCCATTGGCCGACTGGATCGCGGATGCGCAAGCCCGTCAGGCAGCGCAAGATGCCGTAGACACCCTGACGCAACGCCTGACGGCAAATTAAGGAAACTGATATGCTTTGGTCATTGATTAAGATCGTTGTGTTTGTTGCGGCCATTGCCGCCTTGGCATGGGGTGCCGGTTTCCTGCTGGAAAGCTCGGGCGGATTGCAGGTGACCGTCATGGGGACGGAATTCAACTTTGGGCCGCTGCAATCTGTTATCGCGATTATTCTGTTGGTTATCGCAGTTTGGGTGTTGCTCAAGGTGATCGCGCTTTTGGTGGCGATCTGGCACTTCCTGAATGGCGATGAGACCGCGTTGTCGCGCTATTTTGATCGCAACCGCGAAAGAAAAGGTTACGAGGCCCTGTCCGAAGGGTTGATGGCGCTGGCCAGTGGCGAGGGCCGGTTGGCGTTGGCCAAGGCCGCCAAAGCGGACAAATATCTGGAAAAGCCTGAACTGACCAATCTGCTGATTGCCCAAGCCGCCGAAATGGCCGGCGACCGCCGTTTGGCCGAAGAATCCTATCGCAAGATGGTGGAAAATACATCGACCCGTTTTGTGGGCATACGCGGCATCATGAAGCAAAAATTGGCCGATGGTGACACGGACACAGCGCTGATGCTGGCAAAGAAAGCCTTTGCATTGAAGCCAAAGCACGAAGAAACCGGCGATGTTTTGCTAAAGCTTCAGGCTGAAAAAGAAGACTGGAAGGGTGCACGCGAAACGCTGAACACCAAGTTGAAAAATGGCCAGTTGCCGCGCGATGTTCACAAACGCCGCGATGCCGTTCTGGCCTTGTCCGAAGCAAAAGACATCATCAGCGACGGCAGCAGCATCGAAGCGCGCGAAGCGGCGATCGAAGCGAACCGTTTGTCGCCTGACCTGATCCCGGCGGCCGTGATGGCGGCGCATGGTTTTATCGATCAAGGCAAACCCAAATACGCCGCCCGTCTGCTGAAAAAGGCATGGAGCGTTCAACCGCACCCCGATCTGGCCGCAGCCTTTGCCGCAATTGCACCAAACGAGAGCCCGAGCGAACGGTTGAAACGGTTCACGGCGCTGACCAAAGCGCAGCCGGATCATGCTGAAACCAAGATGTTGCTTGCTGAACTGAACATCGCCAACGAAGATTTCCCGCAAGCGCGGCGGTCTTTGGGTGATCTGGTTGAAACCGATCCGACAGCGCGGTCCGTCACTTTGATGGCTGCGATTGAGCGGGGAGAGGGCGCGTCTGATACTGTCGTCAAAGGCTGGCTTGCCCGCGCGCTGACCGTATCGCGTGGCCCGCAGTGGATTTGTGACAACTGCCAGCATATCCACGCTGCATGGGCACCGACCTGTGAAAACTGCCACAGCTTTGATACGCTGGCGTGGAAAACACCGCCCATGTCCGAAGTCGCGATGCCGGGCGGGTTGCAAATGCTGCCGCTGATCGTAGGCGCAATCGAAGATAATTCAGGTGCGGATGCGCAAGCACCCGTTGCAACGCGGGCTGATATTGAGGACGCCGAATTGATCGACGACCCTGTTGATGCCGAGCAAGATAAGAAACAGCCGGATACCCCTGCGGAAAAGTAACCGCCGGACTGCACAAATCGTCAGACCGATGCCAGCGTACCCCGTTGGCGTCGGTCTTTGTTTTTGTGACGCAGGCGCTTTGATCAGCGCCCCCTGTTCAATGCATCCCCCGAAGGCCTATATAGTGGGTAACCCTTTCGGTTAGGATGTTTGAAATGGCGCGGGACGAAATACAAACACTGTCGGTAAGCGGTATGACCTGCGGAGGCTGTGCCGCGCGGGTCGACAAGGCCTTGCGGGCCGTGCCCGGTGTGACCGAGGTCAGTGTGAACCTTGCGGACGACACGGCGATGGTAACCCATGCCAAGGGCGCGGTAACGATCCAAACCCTTGCCAAAGCATCGACAGATGCGGGCTATCCCGCCGTGGCCGCGACCAAAACCACAACGCAAGACCACGCCATCCACAAACGCGAAGAGGCAGAGGAAGTCGGGCGCGCCTTCTATGTTGCTGCGGCGCTGGCGTTGCCGGTAGTTATCCTGGCGATGGGGGCTCATATGGTCCCTGGGATGCACAGGTTGATCGCTGGCACAATCGGCCATCAGGGCAGTTGGCTGATCCAGTTTGTCCTTACCACGGTTCTGATCCTTGGTCCCGGCCGCAGGTTCTATTCATTGGGCATACCGGCCTTTCTGCGCGGCGCACCTGACATGAGCAGTCTGGTTGCCTTGGGCACGGGGGCTGCGTTTTCTTATTCGACCGTCGCGCTGTTTTTGCCGCAACTTTTGCCGGCCACCGCCCGCGAGGTCTATTTCGAAGCCGCCGCCGCAATCATCGCGCTGATCTTGCTGGGCCGCTGGCTCGAGGCGCGCGCAAAGGGCCGGACAGGTGCCGCGATCCAAAAACTGATGGGGCTGCAACCCAATACGGCGCGGGTCAAACGCGGGGCAGATTGGGTTGATGTGGATATTTCGACCCTGAAAGTCGGTGATGAAATATTGATCCGTCCGGGTGAACGCTTGCCGACTGATGCTAAGATCCTGAGCGGCGATTCCGGCATCGACGAAAGCATGATCACCGGCGAACCGATGCCGCAACGCAAAACGGCTGGGGATCCTGTGACCGGTGGTACCGTAAATGGTACAGGCAGTCTGACATGCCGCGTGACGTCGGTTGGGGATGATACGACGCTGGCGCAGATCATTCGTATGGTTCAGCAAGCCCAAGGCGCGCGGTTGCCGATCCAGGGGTTGGTTGACAGGGTTACGCTTTGGTTTGTGCCTGCCGTTCTGGGGATCGCGCTGCTGACGGTCGCCATCTGGGCATTTTTCGGGCCTTCGCCGGTGTTGTCCCATGCGCTTGTTGCGGGGGTGTCGGTGCTGATTATCGCCTGCCCCTGTGCAATGGGTCTGGCCACACCGACATCCATTATGGTGGGCACTGGCCGTGCGGCTGAAATGGGCGTGTTGTTCCGCAAGGGCGACGCGCTGCAAGCCTTAAGTGGCGTTGATATCGTGGCGTTTGATAAAACCGGTACCCTGACCCAGGGCCACCCGGCGCTGACCGCCCTGATCCCTGCGCAAGGCCGGTCGCGCGACAGCCTGTTGGCGCAGGTTGCGGCAGTGGAAATTCTGTCGGAACACCCGATCGCAAGCGCGATTACCGCCGCCGCAAAACACATGACACTGCCCGAAGCCACAGGGTTTCAGGCGATTAATGGCCAAGGGGTCACCGCATCAGTAAATGGTCAGGACATTCACATCGGGAATGCGCGGCTGATGGAGGAGCTGAATGTTGATACATCATCCTTCGTGACCGAATTCGACACCCGCGCAGCACAGGGTGAAACCGTGTTTTATGTCTCTGTTGCGGGGAAAATTGCAGGTTTGGTCGCAATTTCCGATCCGATCAAACCCGATAGCAAAGCCACGATTGCAGCGCTTCACCAACGCGGCATTCAGGTCGCGATGATTACCGGCGATGACCCCAAAACAGCCCATAGCGTGGCAGCGACCCTTGGCATTGACCACGTCGTTGCGGGCGTTCTGCCTGATGGTAAAATCGATGCGCTGGACAAGCTGCGCGGATCGGACAAAAAGATCGCCTTTGTCGGGGATGGCATCAATGACGCCCCTGCCTTGGCCCATGCGGATGTCGGGATCGCCATTGGCACCGGCACCGATGTCGCGATTGAATCCGCCGATGTGGTGTTGATGTCCGGCAGTCTGACCGGCGTAAACAGCGCCATTGCCGTGTCCCATGAAACCTTGCGCAATATCCGCCAGAACCTGTTCTGGGCGTTCGGCTATAACGTGGCGTTGATCCCCGTTGCCGCAGGTGTGCTGTATCCGGTGTTCGGGATTTTGCTGTCACCGATCCTTGCCGCGTCGGCCATGGCGTTTTCGTCGGTGTTTGTGCTGACCAACGCTCTGCGGTTGCGGCGCATAAATGTAAAGGTTTGATCCTTAACGGATGACGCCGGAAAAATTGGGCGCTATCCCAGACATGTAATCTTCAGAAAGGGCACGCACATGACGTCTGAAACCTATGCATTTGAGCCGCCAAAACAGGCAAGTCTTGCGATCAAAGGATCAGACGCACGGTTTCCCGTACGCCGTATCTTTTGCGTTGGCCGGAATTACGAGGCCCATGCGATCGAAATGGGCAAAGACCCGACACGCGAGGCCCCCTTCTTTTTCACGAAACCCGCTGACGCGGCGATTGATACGCCTTGCACCATCCCCTATCCGCCACTGACCGAAAACCTGCATTACGAGATCGAATTGATCATCGCGATTGGCAAGGGCGGCGCTGATATCGCCGAGGAAGACGTGATGGATCACGTCTGGGGGGCATCGGTCGGCATCGACCTGACCCGCCGTGATTTGCAGAACGAGGCCAAAACGATGGGCCGCCCGTGGGATTGGGGTAAAGCGTTTGATTATTCGGCCCCCATCGCGCCGATTGTCCCGATTGCCGATGTGCCTTCTGTTGAAAACGGGCGCATCTGGCTGGCCGTGAACGGCGAGACGAAACAAGACGCCGATCTGGCCGATCTGATCTGGTCTGTGCGTGAACATGTGGCGACCCTGTCGCGCGCGATGACGTTGGCCCCCGGTGATATCATCATGACCGGCACACCGGCCGGTGTTGGTGCAATCGTAGCGGGCGATGTTGTCACGGGCGGCGTTGAGGGCATTGGCACGCTCGAGGTCACCATAGGCCCACGAGCATGACGGGTTTTGCGCTGCATAACTATTTCCGCAGCTCTACCTCGGTACGGGTGCGGGCGGCGCTGAACCTCAAGGGGTTGGAATACGACTATATCCCGCTGTCTTTGCTCAAGGGCGAACAGGCCAGCCCCGAACATCTGGCGCTGAACCCCTCGGGCCTCGTCCCCACTTTGGTCACACCGCAGGGTGCATTACCGCAATCGCTCGCTATTCTCGAGTGGCTGGACGAGTCGCATCCGGAGCCACCGCTGCTGCCTTCCGACCCTTGGGGCCGTGCGCGGGTGCGCAGCCTTGCGCATATTGTCGCATTGGACATCCATCCGGTGAACAATCTGCGCATCCTCAAACATCTTGAGACAGAGTTTGGGGTGGATGCCCAAGGCAAGGCCGCGTGGTTCCGCAAATGGGCAAGTGCGGGCCTTGAGGCATTAGAAAAGCGGTTGGCATCGGAACCGGAAACAGGCGATTTTTGTCATGAAAACAAGGTGGGTCTTGCCGATCTCTGCCTCTATGCGCAAGTGCTCAATAACGTGCGGTTCGAGGTGGATATGACACCCTTCCCGACGATCCGGCGGATCCACGAGAACTGCATGGCGATCCCCGCTTTGGTGCAGGCATCACCGCCCAACCAGCCCGATGCCGGCTGAAACCTGCCCATTGGTCGATATTGACTAGTGCCGTTGCGCGCTATCTTAATCCACAAGCTTTAAACGGGAGACGACACATGAAACTGATCTATACAGCACTTTTGGCAACCGCCTTTGCAGCCCCTGCATTCGCAGGCGACGTAGCCGATGGCGAAAAGAACTTTGGCAAGTGCAAGGCCTGTCACGCGATCGTCGATGATGCGGGCGAAGTGATCCAGAAGGGTGGCAAAACCGGCCCGAACCTGTTCAATATCGTTGGGCGTCAGGCCGGCTCGGTTGATGGCATTAAATATAGCGATGCACTGGTTGCGGCTGGCGCAGCGGGCCTGATCTGGGACGAAGCCACTTTGGCCGCCTATATGACGAACCCGACCGATTTTCTGCGTGAAACATTGGACGACGCCAAGGTGCGGTCGAACATGTCGTTCAAACTGCGCAAGGGTGGCGAAGACGTGGCTGCATATCTGGCCAGCGTTTCCCCCGCCGCGGGCGAAGCAGAGCCTAAAAGCGAATAAACGACCTTGAACGGATAACCAAAAGGCCCGCCCAACGGTATCGTTGTGCGGGCCTTTTACTGTGATGCGACCGATGTGCGGGTCTTTTCCGCGCGGGCACGGGCCTTGGATGCCTGTTCGGGCAAACCTGTTTTTTCATAGATATCGCCCAAAAGCATGTTCAGCGGCACGCCGTCAGGGTCATAGGTGCGGCGCATCTCAAGCACTTGTTGCGCGGCTGATGCACGCCCGTCGTGAACCAGCGCATCCAGATGGATTTGCTCGAATAGGTCGCGCTGCGCATGGCTGCCGCCACATTCCGCCATGCGGGGCAACGCCTGACCCAACAGCGTGATCGCAGTCGGCCAATCGCCCTTGCTATGTGCGATGATCCCGCGGGCAGCAGGCAGGGCGACTTCTGCCCACGCAATATGATCATGTTGGCGGGTATCTGCGGCGCGGGCTTTGATGGCAGCCATCAGGGACTGTGCCTCCGGTTTGGCTGTGCGACCTAACGCATATAGATATTGCAGGGTCAGGAATGCATTTACCGTATCCTGCCCGCGCAATGCGATGTGATCGGCAACATCTGCCCATCGGTCACCCACGCTGACGCCTGCGAATTCCATCCGCGCCAGCAGCGACACGGCACCGACCTGATCCTGGGAATAGTCTTTGGCCAAGCCCCAGATATGCGTGTCATAGGCGCAGCGCACGTCGTCATGTCGCCCCTGTGACAGATAAAACAGCGCCAGATGCCACCAGTTATGACTGCGCATAAAGGAATTCAGGGGCTGCCATGTGCCAGCAACGCTTTCCAGAAACGCGGCCCCTTCGGATACGCGCCCTTGGGTAAGCATGACATGCGCCAAGGCGTGATGGGCCCAAGGTTCGTCGTGGCGCAGGGACATGGCCCGCCGCGCGGCGGCTTCGGCATCGTCCAGCAGGTGGCATTGTTCATAGCCGAACGCGATCATACCGTGCACATAGGGGATATCAACGGCGTCTGGCAGGGCCTTGAGGGCAAAGCGCAGCATACCGGCGGCATCACCGGTGTTGAACAGATGATACTGCGCCAGCTTGAGCATGGTGACATCGCGCGGATGGTCGTTGGTAATGGCATCGCATCCTGCCAGCATCGCGGGGATATCGCCATCAACCCAATGGCCGATGGTTTCAATCACCTGCGCCTCGCGTTGGGTGCTGGGGTCGGCTGAACGCGCGCGGGCCATATAGGGTGCAGCCTTGGCCGGGGCGGCGGGGGCCTCAAGAAACATCCACAGCATCGCGGCATAGGCATTTGCCAGCCCACAGGCCGGGTCGGCATCGGCTGTCGGAATGATATTCGGGGCCTTCGTCTCATAGGCGATGAAACCGTGAATGAAATCATTGATCCCCTGAAGGGTCTGCGGGTTTTGCGTGGTGATCGGCAGACCGTATAGATCGGTTGTCATACTGCACCCTTTACTAAATGCCCTGTGTTAGAGCCAAAATGCGTCATGATATCGTTCAGCAAGACGCGCAGAACAATCATGTCATTCCCCGCCAAAGCAAATGCCGGCCCACTTGGGAAGGGAATGCTCAGGCATTCAGATCCCTCCAACACGGCAGCAGGTCACCCGGGGCAGGGGTGGCCTCGTAGATCGCGCGGGCGATTGCACGGGCAAGGCACAATGATGCCGCGTGGCCGATAAGGGCCAGCATCCGATCCTCAACCTGATGACCTGCGGTGCTGAGCGCGAACACCAGATCCCCGTCATGCGGGGTGTGTGCGGGGACTATTGCGCGGCCAATACCGTCATGGGCTGCAACCGCCATCCGCTTGCACTGCGCCTTTGTTAGGGTCGCATCTGTGGCAACAATCGCAATCGTGGTGTTTTCGCGCGGCGACATTGCTGCGATTTTCCGACTATCAAGGGTAAGCCCCAGGCCGCTGGCGGGATCAGGACCAAGCCCGCCGAATTCGCTGCCCATTTCAAACGGGGCAGCATAAAAATGACGATCGCCGGGGGTTGTCACGGCACCCACGGGATTTGCGGCAACCAATGCGCCAACCATCGTGCCGTCGGGCAATTGCAACGAGGCAGAGCCAAGCCCGCCTTTGACCATAGCGCTGAGCGCGCCAGTGCCCGCGCCAACCGTTCCCAAGGCGAAACTGTCGCTGGCCGCATCAAATGCAGCACGACCAAGGGCGCGGTAGGGGTTTTCGGCCCAGTCTTTCTGGCCGCCGTTCAGCAAATCAAACAAAATTGCGCCGGGCACCAAGGGGATCGTGGCAGGCCCCACCTGAAAGCCGCGACCGACGGCGCGCAGACGGTCAACCACGCCAGAGCAGGCATCCAAGCCGAAAGCAGACCCGCCCGACAGGACCAAGGCATCGACGGCAGCGACGGATTTGTCCGGTGCCAGCAAATCGGTTTCGCGCGTACCCGGTGCGCCGCCCATCACATGGACAGAGGTGGTAAAAGGTGCATCGGCGGTCAAGACCGTGGTGCCGGATTTCAAGGGGTCATCCTGAGCGTTGCCGACACGAAGCCCGGCGATATCCGTAATCAGGTTTTTGGGACCGGTTTTCATGGCTTCGTGCCTGTAGCAAGGGCGGAACGCTCCGCGGGGAGTTTATTTGGCAAAATGAAAATGGCCTAGATACAACGGCCGCCGTCGACTTCCATTGCGACGCCGGTGATCATGCTTGCCTCGTCCGAGCACAAGAACAGGGCAGCGTTGCCCATGTCTTCGGGTTGGCTGAAACGGCCGAGCGGGATGGTGGACAGGAACTTGGCGCGCATTTCGGGGGTGTCTTCGCCCATGAAGGTTTTCAGCAGCGGCGTTTCACCCGCAACGGGGTTGATCGCGTTGACGCGGATGCCTTGGGGGGCAAGTTCAACCGCCATGGTCTTTGTTGCGGTGATCATCCACCCTTTTGAAGCATTGTACCAGTTCAGGTTCGGCCGCGGGGACACACCGGCGGTAGAGGCAACGTTGAGGATCACGCCGGTTTGGCGTTGTTTCATATGCGGTACGATGCTGCGGGCCGTCAGGTAGACGGATTTCATATTTACGCGGGTGACACGGTCAAAATCGTCTTCGCTGATCGTCTCGAGGGGGGCAGGTATATGCGAAACGCCTGCGTTGTTGACCAGGATGTCGATATGGCCCCATGCCGCCAGAGCCGCATCTGTCATCGCCTGAACCGAAGCACCGTCGCCCACATCAACCTGTTGGGCAATTGCATGATCGCCCATTTCAATGGCGAATTGTCCGGCTGCGGTGCCATTGATATCGGCGACCATCACGCGTGCGCCTTCTTGCAAAAAACGGCGCACGATGCCGGCCCCAAAGCCGGAGGCACCACCTGTCACGATTGCGGTTTTTCCTGTCAGTCGCATCTTGGGTCTCCTTGTTGGGGGTTTGTTGCAGGTATGCTACGCAGGATCTGTGCCGCCGCCAAGTGGCGTGTTGAAGAAGGTGTCGGGGACATCAGGGGCGTTCGATCCGAAAGGTGAAGCAGCCGATCTGCTGCGCCGTTTTGGGTGGGCCTGCTGTGATCTCGCAGACGTTTTCGCAGTCGGAAAGGCATTGTTCCCAGAACGCCATGCCGCCGGGAGAATGGGTGGCAACGCCCAATGTCCAATCGCCGCCAAGGGCGTTGAATATCAGATGCGCGGCCTGTGTGCCAATCCCTTGGTGGCGGTGGTCGGGGCGGATTGTGAATTCTGTCAGCTCGTGGGTGCCATCCGCATGGTTCCATACCAGGGCGAACCCGATGGGCACCCCGTCGAGGTTGATCAGATAGGGGTGCCGGCCCTTTTCGATCCAGTAGCGGTCAAGCGCCGAGGGGTAATAGACCGGCCCATCGGGCAGCAGTTCGGCGAAATACGTTTTGGCCATCGTATCCAACACCGAACGGTTGTGTTCTGGAACGGGTGCGATTGAAAGCGTCACGGGTTAATCCCCCCAAGTTCGGGCAGCACGGGCGCTGCGGCAAGCAGCGCTTGGGTATAGGGATGCCGAGGGTTTTCAAAAACGGTTTCGGTGTCCCCTTGTTCAACGATCTGGCCGGATTTCATCACCAACACGCGATCCGTAATGGTCCGCACCACCGACAAATCATGCGAGATGAAAAGATATGTCAGATCATAGGCTTTGCAAAGATCGGCCAGCAGGTCGAGGATTTGGGCACGCACGGACACATCCAAGGCGCTGACGGCCTCGTCGAACAGGATCAGATCGGGGCGGATGATCAGGGCGCGTGCGATGGCGATGCGCTGGCGCTGGCCGCCGGAAAATTCGTGAATGTATTTGCGCGCGTCATCCGGGGTCAGACCGACAGCGGTCAGGGCCTCGGCTATGGCATTTTCACGCGCGGCACCTTTGGGCGGGTCGGTCAGCAGGTGAAAGGGTTCGGTGATCAGGCGGTCAACGCGGTGACGGGGGTTGAAGCTGCCAAAGGGGTCCTGAAACACCACCTGCATTTTGCGGCGCACGGAAAGGTTCGGCTTGTTTCCGGAAAAAACCGGCTCTCCCTCGAGGGTGATTGTGCCTGACTGGATCTGTTCAAGGCCCAATATTGCCTTTGTCAGGGTCGATTTTCCACAGCCGGATTCACCGACCAGACCCAGACGCTCGCCTCGTTTGAGGGTAAAGGACACGTTATCGACGGCCCTGAATGTGCCGGAACTGCCAAGCACAGTGGTACGGGGCAGACGGTAATCACGGCTGACATTTTGCACCTCAAGCAGGGGGGCGGGTGGTGGCGCGGGGGGCAGTGCAACCTTGTGGTTCGAAGCCGCGAATAGCATTTTCGTATAGGGGTGGTGCATGTCGCGCAGCAGGGATCGGGTTTCGCCTTGTTCGACCACTTCGCCTTTGCGCATGACGACAATGCGGTCAGCCATATCGGCAACGACGGCCAAATCATGGGTGATCATCAGCAGGCCCATATTATCGGCCTTGGCCAGCGATTTGAGCAGGTCAAGGATTTGCGCCTGTGTGGTCACATCCAGCGCCGTTGTGGGTTCATCGGCGATCAGCAACCGGGGGCGAAGGGCAATCGCCATGGCAATGACAACTCGCTGGCGCTGGCCACCCGACAGTTCATGCGGATAGCGGGACAGGGGGAATTTCACATTTGGAAGGCCGACACGTTCCAGGGTTTCCGCCGCCCGCGCCAGCGCATCACCGCGTGAGACTGACCGGTCATGCACACGGATCGTTTCGGCGACTTGATCCCCAATGGTTTGCACAGGGTTGAGCGCGGTCATCGGTTCCTGAAACACCATGCCGATGTCGTTGCCACGGATCGCGCAAAGTTCCTGTTCGGACAGTTTCAGCAAATCCTGATCGCCCAGCATGATATGCCCTTTGGCATGGGCACCCTTGGGCAGCAGTTGCATCGCAGCCAGGGCTGTCATGGATTTGCCCGATCCGCTTTCCCCCGTGACGGCGACGATTTCGCCTTGATCCACGGTGATCGTTACATCATGCAAGATCGGATAGCTGTGGATCGCGACCGACAGGTTGGTGATGCTGAGTAATGTCATACCCGCGCCACCCGCAACCGTGGGTCAAGGTAATCGCGCAAACCGTCACCCATCAGGTTCAACCCCAACACGGTCAGGATGATCGCAAAGCCGGGGATAAGCGCCATATGCGGCGCGATCGACACCAGTGTTTGGGCGTCTGCCAGCATCCGCCCCCATGACGGTGTCGGCGGTTGGGCACCTAGACCCACATAGGAAAGGCCCGCCTCGGCCAGAATACCCAGACTGAACTGGATTGTGCTTTGGACGATCAGCAGGTTGGTCACATTCGGCAGGATATGTTCAACCGATATGCGCGTGGCGGATTTTCCAGCAACTCGGGCAGCAAGGATGAATTCGCGTTCCCAAAGGCTTAGCGCGGCACCACGGGTGATGCGGGCAAAGACCGGGATGTTGAAAATGCCGATGGCGATGATGGCGTTGATCGCGCTGGCCCCGAAGATTGCTGTGATCAGGATGGCAATCACCAGCGAGGGGAAGGCAAAGATCAGGTCGTTGCCGCGCATGATCAGCTCGTCCACCAGCGACCCGCGCCGTGCTGCCGCCCACAGGCCTAACGGTATGCCCAGCCCCATGCCGATGCCAACGGCCACCAGCGCAACGGCGATGGATGTGCGGGCCCCCACCATGATCATGCTTAGAATATCGCGGCCAAAGTGATCTGTGCCCAGCAGATGATCGCCGCCAATTCCCTTTAGCTTGTTGGGGATGTCCATCGCGGTGTGATCAAATGGCGTCCAGACGAATGATACCAGAGCGGCAAGGATGAAAAATCCGGTGAGCGCCGCGCCAATGATCAGATTGCGGTTCATGTGCGGGACCTTAGGCGCGGATCGACGGCGGCATAGGCCAGATCGACCAGAAAATTGACCAGAATAACCGAGAACACCAGCAACATCACAACAGATTCCACGACGATCAGATCGCGCGCGGATATGGATTGAAACACCAGCCGCCCCAATCCGGGCAGGTAAAACACCTGTTCGATGATGATGGACCCCGCCAGCAAAAACGAGAATTGCAAACCGATGATCGTCAGCACCGGGATCAACGCATTGCGCAAACCGTGCCGCCACAGCGCCTGGCGTTCGGTCAAACCTTTGGCGCGTGCGGTGCGCATGTAGTCCTCGCCCAAGACATCCAGCAGCGATGACCGCATCACCCGCGCAAGGATCGCGGCCTGGGGCAAGGCCAGCGCGATTGCGGGCAATGTCAGGGCATGCAGACCGGCCAACAGCCCTTTGTCCCAGCCAACAAACCCGCCCGCTGCAAACCACCGCAGATTGATCGAAAAAATCAGCACCAGCATCATCGCAAACCAGAAGTTCGGCACAGCGACACCCAGTTGCGTGGCCCCCATAACGCCCAGATCCCCCGCACGGCCCCGACGCGAGGCGGCATATATTCCGGCGGGAAAGGCGATCAGCGTGGACAGAGCCAAAGCATAAAGCGCAAGCGGCAGCGACACCCACATGCGCGCGGCGATCATATCAGCGACGGGGGTGCGGTATGTATAGGACGTGCCGAAATCACCGGTCAGCAAACCGCCAACCCATGACAAATACCGTTCGGGTTTTGAGGCGTCCAAGCCAAGTTCCGTGCGCAGGGCGGCCAATGTTTCGGGCTGTGCATTCATGCCCAGCATGAACGAGGCAGGATCACCGGGCGCGATTTCGATAACGGAAAAGATGACAAGGGATGCCACAGCAAGGCTGATGCAAAGGGAAAGCAATCGTTTGATTGTATAACGCAACATTTTCACAGGTTAGGCGCGGATTTTGAACGCGTCCAGATAGGAAAGGAATGTCACCCGCTGATTTGGCAGCTTTTAACCATCTGAAATAAAATAAAATTACAGGATGTTCGCAAAAGTTGGAACAATATGGCAACTGGTCGTGTTGGTAATGCAGAAGTTAGTAACAAGGAGCTTAACGATGACCAATACTTTTAAAACTCTCGCAATTGCCGCCCTGATGGGTACCATTTCCGCACCGGCATTTGCCGCGGCTCACGCCAGCCCGCAGATGACATGTGGCGAGTTCAACCAACTGTCCGAGGAAGACCAAGCGACCGTCGCATCCATGGCGATTGCTGAAATCGACGATGGCTATAACGGCGAATCCTTTGATGATAACGCCCGTGCCACCGATATGTCAGCGGATGTCACCGCTGAAGTCGCGACTGATGGTGTGGCTGTCAGCGATTCGATCATAGACGGCGAAGCCAGAGCGGTAGAGCCAACAGGCGGAAACACCGAAGCGTCCAATGAAACGGCGGAACCGACTGTTGTGACGGCAACAAAGCAGCTTTACCGCATTTGTTCGCTCAACTTTGACGCGACAGTAGGTGAAGCAGCAGCTGGCCTTGTTGGCACCAAGTAATAGCTGTTTGTTAACGAGTTTGAACGGGCGCATTTTTGCGCCCGTTTTTTTGTGAAACATGCCTCGCTATCCGATGCCAAAGCGTTAGATATCTTGGCTATGCGCAGACCAATGTTCATCGGGCACGAAATTTTCCGGGGTTCCAGTTATGGGCGCTGGCACCCGTTGCGCGTGCCGCGCGTATCGACGGTAATCGACCTGTCCCGTGCAATGGGATGGTTGCCTCCATCGCAATACATCACCTCTCCTCGGGCGAAACCAAAGGCCTTGATCGGTTGGCACACGCCAGAATACATCGCAGCCTTGCAGCGCGTTGAAGCGGACCAGAAAGCGACCGCTGATGATTTGGATCGCCATGATATCGGCAGTGTGACCAACCCAGTCTTTGGTGAAATTTTCCGCAGACCTGCCACAGCTGCGGGCGGGTCGATCCTTGCCGGTGAATTGCTGCGCGATGGCGGCGTGATCTATAACCCTGCTGGTGGGACCCATCACGGGATGCCAGACCGCGCCAACGGCTTTTGTTATCTGAACGATCCGGTGTTGGCGATGAAATCCCTGCGCCATCATGGTGTCCGCCGCATCGCCTATGTTGATATCGACGCGCATCATCCCGACGGGGTCGAGGTCGGTTTTGGCGGTGATCCCGACTGCCTGATGATTTCAATTCACGAAGACCGTCTTTGGCCGCGCAGTGGGCCCATCGAAAATGATGCGGGTGGAAATGCGTTTAACCTGCCTGTGCCGCGCGGGTTGAACGACAGTGAAATGGCCCATATCCGCGATCATCTGATCTTGCCCAAGGTTCAGGCGTTCAGGCCCGATGCGATTGTGTTGCTGTGTGGTGCTGATGCCGTGGAGGAAGACCCCCTGTCGCATCTATCACTCTCTAACAACGCGCATTTGGATGTTTTACGCGGGCTGATGGGTATGGCCCCGCGCCTGCTGGTGCTTGGCGGGGGCGGGTATAACCCGTGGTCGGTCGGGCGGTTATGGACAGGGGTCTGGGCAACTTTGAACGTGTTGGAAATACCTGAACGTCTGCCCGACAAGGCCCAGACCGTGCTGCGCGCCTTGCGGTTTGATGGCAACCGTCGGGGCAAAAACCCGCCCGATCACTGGTTCACAACCTTGCGCGACACGCCGCGCCAAGGGGGCGTTCGGGATGAAATCAGACAGATGGTAAAGCTGCTTGCCGCACGCAGCTGAGGGCAGGCGCTATCGTTTGTTGGAAATAATCGCCCGTGCCACGAAATAGCTGACCGGAATGGCAAGCACCGCACCAATCACGGCCCCGCCAAGAATAGGCGTGAGGGTATCGTAGCCTGAAGCCAGAGCGACAATGATCAAAGAGCCTGCCAAAGATGTTGCGACGATTGAATATAGAATTGATGCAAGGCGTAACATGTCGCGCTCTCCGGTTGTTTGGTTTGTGGGCAAACTATCGGCGGGGCAGGTGGCCCGTCCTTGATGTATATCAACAAAAGCCCGTGTGAATCCCGGCCCCTTTCCCAACGAAAAACGCCCCCGCAAAACGGAGGCGTTTCAATTTCATTAAAAGACGAAGGTCTATTCAGCCCAGGTTACGCCCGTCAGGTCGGTTGCCTGCGTCGGTGCGTTTGACCAAAGGCCTTGCACCCCGGCCTTGGCGACTGACATGGCGGCCAATTGGAACAGATAGCCGTTCACATAGTCTTGCGAGATCATCTTTTGCGCTTGGCCCAGCATTTCGGTCCGCATATCCGCATCTGTGGTTGCGTTCAATTTGGCCATCAACGCCTGGAAATCGGGGTTGTCATACTGGAAATAGTAATCCGGATTTGCGTAGATTCCGATGTCCATCGGTTCGGTGTGGCTTACGATGGTCAGGCCAAAGTTCTTGCCCTTGAACACAGTCTCAAGCCATTGCGCCCATTCGACATTGTTGATCTTTGCGGTGATCCCCACATCGGCCAGTTGCGCCGCGATGATTTCACCGCCACGGCGGGCATAGGAAGGGGGCGGCAGGTCAAGCGTTGTCTCGAACCCGTCTGGGAAACCGGCCTCGGCCAGAAGGGCTTTGGATTTTTCAGGATCAAACGCGCTGATCGCGGTTTCATCTACATAGGCCGGATTGTGCGGTGCGAAATGGGTGCCGATGGGCGTACCATAGCCGAACATCGCACCGTCAATGATGGCCTGACGGTTGATCGCATGGGCGACGGCTTCGCGCACCTTGACGTTGTCGAACGGCGCTTGCTTGTTGTTCATCGCCAGAATGGTCTCGCCCTCGGTCGATCCGACCAGCACTTGAAAGCGCGGGTCTGCCTCGAATTGGGGCAGGTTTTCAGGGGCGGGGAAGCCAACGAAAACATCGACATCTTCGGCCATCATCGACGCAAAAGCGGCAGTCGGGTCCGAGATGAACTTGAATGTTGCCATGTCCAGCGCGGCAGGCGCACCCCAATAGGTGGGGTTCTTTTCGATCATGATGTTATCGCCCTGCGTCCAGCTGGTGAACTTGAACGCACCGGTGCCGATGGGCAGCTGTTTGATGTTGTCGATGCTTTCGGGTGCCACAATCACGGCATCGCCCCACGCAAGGTTGAACAGCATGTTGCCGTTCGGCTCGCTCAGCTTGATCTCGACCGTTGTGGGATCAATCACATTGACCTCGGAAATGGCACTAAACAACGCTTTTTGCGCGTTGGCGCTGTTTTCGGCCCCGATCCGGTCAAGGCTGAATTTCACATCTTCGGCGTCCATTGTGGTGCCATCGTGAAAGGTCACACCTTCTTGCAGCTTGAACGTATAGGTCAGACCGTCTTCTGAAATTTCCCACGATTTTGCCAGACCGGGAACAACCGATCCATCGCCCATGAACCGCGTAAGGCCTTCAAAAACGTTGGAATAAAGCACCTGATCAATCGCGCCAGCAGCGGCGCTTGTCGGGTCCAGATGTGGCGGTTCAAGTTGCATTGCGACGGTAATGTCGGATTGTGCAGCGGCACCACCGGCCATCAGCGCGGCAGCGCAAGTACCAAGAATAAGCGAGCGAAGGTGAAACATCGGAGGTCTCCTGTTAACTTTCAAAAAAAGTCTATCCAGTTCGAAACGCTTTGACCAGCACTGCCATAACACTAACAAATTTGTATTGTGCCGCTTGCGCTGGCGGTTTATGCGCCACCTTCGCTTATCAGGCAGGGGTGCGTTATGACTGCGGTATCTTCCACATTGGGAATTGATTTCGGGACGTCCAACTCTGCGGCGGGCTATGCCATCGACGGTGTGCCCCGTCTGATTGATGTCGAGGCAGGCGAAAACACCCTTCCCACGGCGTTGTTTTTCGATGTCGAGGAAAAGCGGATCATATACGGGCGCGGTGCCCAAGAAGCGCTGATCGGCGGCGACGAGGGGCGGTATATGCGCGCGCTCAAAAGCCTGCTGGGCACGCCCTTGATGCGCGAAAGCCGGATGTTGATGGGCAAGCGGATGGATTTTGTCGCCATCGTGGCCAGCTTTCTGGCCGAGCTGAAAAAACGCGCCGAAGCGGCCACAGGCCAGACATTCGATCGTGCGCTATCGGGGCGCCCTGTGATGTTTCACAGCGCCGATGCCGCGCGCAATGCCCAGGCGTTGGTCGATTTGACCGAATGCTATCACCTTGCCGGTTTCAAAGACGTGCGTTTCATGCCTGAACCCGAAGCAGCCGCCCTGGCCAACCGCGGCGTGCTTGAACCCGGTGATCTGGGGCTGATCGTGGATATCGGTGGGGGTACATCGGATTTTACGCTGTTTCGCCAGCAAGGCGACGCAGGCATTCATATTTTGGCCAGCAAGGGCCTGCGCATGGGCGGTACGGATTTCGACCGGGAGCTCAGCTTGCATCACGTCATGCCGCATCTGGGCATGGGCAGCCAGATCAAACATGTGTTCGGCGATGAAACCCATGCCGCACCCCATGCCGTGTTCACCGATCTGGCGACATGGCAAAAAATCCCGTTCCTTTATACCCGCGAACAACGGCGTGCCGTCGATGATCTGGCGAAATATGCGGTCGAGCCTGATTTGCTGAACCGTCTGGTCAAGGTGCTTGAGGACGAGCTGGGCCACGACATCGCCTTTGCCGTCGAGGCAGGGAAGATCGCGGCGAATGATGTGGCAGCGACCGCGCCGCCCGAAATCAAACTCGATATTCTGGAGCGTGGTCTGCGCGTGCCGCTGCCCCCCGCGATGATGGCCGCGACATTGAATGAAATGGCCAATAGCATCGCGCAGGTTGCCACCGATCTGGTCGCGCAGGCCGACCTTGCGCCTTCGGATGTGAACAAGCTGATCTTTGTCGGCGGGTCGAGCCTGATGGGGGTGATCGACATCGCCATGCGCGGCACCTTTCCGCAGGCTGAATTGCATCGGGGTGCCGCAATGACCGCGATCGTCGACGGGCTGGCAATTGCCGCGTCCCACGCTTTTGCGACGGAATAGAGCCTATTGTTTCGGCAAAAGCAGCGTTTCGAGTGCGGCACCCATCACGCAGGCGCTGTCGATCATATCGTCGATGCCAATATATTCGTCAGGCTTGTGCGCCAGTTCCAAGAGGCCCGGACCGTAGGCGATACAGTTCTTGAGCTTGCCAATCCGGTCGATGTGTTTCTGGTCATATGACCCGGGCGAGGCGACGTATTCTGGCGCTTTGCCCATGATATCCTGAATGGCGCTGGCCACGGTTTGAACGATGGGGGCGTCCCGGTCTGTCATTGAGGGCAGCACCGAATTCAGCTCAGTCAGCTCGTAATCAAAATCGACCCGCGTTTCGCGCAACCCTTCCAGCAGGGCGCGCACTTCGTCGCGCACTTGGTCGAGCGGTTCTTCCATCAGGAACCGCCGGTCAATGGTGATCCGGCAACTGTCGGGCACGCAATGGGCGGGCAGGCCGTCGAAATCTTCGTCGTTTTCCTTTTGACCGCCGTGGATCGAATTGATGTTCATGGTTGAACTGCGCGCCCCTTCGGGGACGACGGGCATATCGGTGTGACGTGCGGCCATGGCGGGGAACAGCTTGTTCTCGAACTCGGACAGGACGGCACCCATGTGGCGCACGGCGCAATCGCCCAGAAACGGCATGGAGCCGTGGGCGATTTCGCCCTTTGTCTCGATCTCCGCCCACCAGCCACCGCGATGGCCCAAACAAATCCGGTCTTTCTGCAAGGGTTCGGGGATGATCACATGCTGGACCCGTTCAGGGTTAAAGAACCCCTGTTCCGCCAGATAGGCCACGCCACCATAGCCGCCGGATTCTTCATCTGCGGTGCCGGAAATTTCGATCGCGCCGGAAAATTCGGGATGCGTTTCGATGAACGCTTCGGCGGCGATGATAGACGCGGCCAACCCGCCTTTCATATCGCAGGTGCCGCGCCCGTAAATCTTGCCGTCCGAGATTTCGGCCCCGAAAGGGTCAAACGTCCAGCCTGCGCCGACTTCGACCACATCGGTATGGCTGTTGAAATGCACCGTTTCCCCGGACTGCGTGCCCTCGCGGCGGGCGATGATGTTCCAACGGGGGTATTTCGCACTGTCGCCGGGGGTGCCGTGAGCGCGGATCAATTGCGTCTCGAACCCGTGCTGTTTGAGCCTTTTGTCGAGGTATTCGCAGATCAACAGATAGTCGCGCCCCGGCGGGTTGAGCGTCGGGATGCGGATCAAATCCTGGGTCAGCGCGATCAGGTCGTCACGCTTGGCGATAATGGCGGCGGAGAGTGTGCTTGTCATAGGTGCATGTTTGATCGTGTGCATTGATATGGCAAGCGGTGACTTGGGTTGCGCCGTCGGATTTGAGTTTATTTTGCAAAATGAAACAGGGCCGGAGGGATTATCCGGCGATGTCCTTTATTGCGGTGAGCAAAGCGCGGACTTCGTCCAATGTGTTGTAATGGCACAGCGAAACGCGCACGGCAGCATCCAGGCCAAGAGGGGTCAGGATGTTTCCGGAGTAGTGATCCGCCTTGCGCAGATGGGTGCGGATGCCCTGGGCATTGAGTTTTTCGACAATCTCGGCGGCGGGGACCGATTTGAGGCTAAAACAAACCAGACCTTCGCGGTCGGGGTTACCCGTGCCCCCAAGAATGGTGGCATCGGGCAGATCGGCGAGACCGGCAAGGTTGCCTGTGCCGAACAGCAGGGCGTCGGTCAGGTGTTTTTCGTGGTCATGGATCGCGACACCGGCGGCTTCGATCTGGGCGCGGGGGGCGGTTGCATCGGAAACCTGCTGGCCCAGCCATTCGAAATAGCGCACCACATCGCTGAAGGTGGCGTAAGCGCCAGTATCGCGCGTGCCCATTTCCCAATTTCCGGCGGGGCCGTCCTTGAGCGTTTCAATTGACAGCGTGCTCAGGCGGTCCGACGCCCAGGCGATGCCATAGCCGTGGCGCGAAAACAGTTTGTAGGGCGAGATCACATAGCCGTCGATGTCGTAGCTGGCGATGTCGATACGCCCGTGGCTGGCGTGCTGGATGCCATCGACGAAAATGAACGCATCGGGGGCAACGGCGCGGATCGCGGCACTGATACCGGCGACATCATTGGCGATGCCGGTGACGGGTGACGTGTGCAGGATCGTCGCGACCCGTACTTGGGGTGTCATCAGGGCGGCATAGGCGGCGGGTGTGACCTGCCCTGTGGCATCATCATGGGGGACGTTGATATAGGCTTTGCCCGTTTTTTCGGCCCAATGCAGCGCGGCGCTGCGCGAGGCGGGATGTTCAACACTAGAGCCTATCACAGCGCCATCGGGGGTGCCCGTCACAGCGGTGCGGATCAGGCGGAAGGACAGTTCTGTGCCGCTTTCGCCAACGAAAAACTGGCCGTTGGGCGCGTTGAAAAACACGGCCATGTCAGCCTTGGCCTGTTTGATGGTTTCAACGAGCGCATGTGAGGCGGGGTTGTCGCGGCCCTGATTGTCCGGGATCGACGCGAACAGGGTCGAGGTCTGTACCACCGAATTCAACGTCAAAGCGCCACCGGCATTTTCGAAGAAGATGCGCGGCCCCTGGAACGGGCAGGTATCCACATGGGCAAAGCTGGCGCGGATCGATTGCATGAGGTCTGAGTTGTGCGTGAACATTTTGGCCCTGACTGCGTTGGCGTGAGTGGATTTGAGATTTCTGCGCTGGTTCGCCCTTGAATCACAACCACAATTATCTGCTTGGGTCATCAGCATTTAGGCGCGGTGGGTCGAAATGGTGGCGTTGATCCTGAAGGGACAACCGGGTCCGGGGGCTGTGTTCGGGGTTTTTATTCCGGCAATTTCGGAAAATATCGTCTGGGGGTGATCAGTTTTGCCCTCGCGGCTTGGGGTCAGCGGCGCGATGAGGTAGAAGTATTGAAATAGCTATATCCCGAGGCGTTTGTCAGCCCGTGGGTGCATTGCCGGACCGCATTGAAAGGACCCGATCCTTGGGAAAAATAACATTGGATACGGTCGTGCTGTATTGGACTGCTTTCAGGGCGATGATTGAAGATATCAGCGAACGGAATATTGCGCTGATTGCGGCGGGTGTGGCGTTTTATGGGATGTTGTCGCTGTTTCCCGCATTGGCGGCCCTTGTCACCTTGCTGAGCCTGATTTCGGACCCGGTCGTTGTGATTGCCCAGCTCGAAGAGATGCGTGGCCTGCTGCCTGACGACGTGTATGACATCATGAACCAGCAAATCGTGTCTTTGGTGACCACCAGTTCCGAGACATTGGGTTGGGCCGGCGCGATATCGGTGCTTGCGGCGTTGTGGTCTGCCCGTGCCGGTGTCGGGGCGATGATGATCGGGTTGAACAGTGTCTATCACCAGCCCAATCGGAATGTGGCAAGGCATTACTTTCGTGCGCTGATGCTGACCTTTGGTTTGGTGATGGTCGGGATCATTGCGCTGGTCACCGTGGTTATTGCGCCGATCGTTCTGGCCTTCATCCCCTTGGGTATCTTCGGAGTTATTTTGGCTGATCTGATCCGCTGGAGCATTGCCATTACGGTGCTGCTGGCGGGTATCGGGGTGCTATACCGGTTCGGACCAAACCACCGCACAGCCAAGCCAAACTGGCTGAGCTTTGGCGCTATATTCGCCGTGGCCTCTTGGGCGGTGGTATCCATCGGATTCAGCTATTACGTCGCTAATTTCGGCAACTACAATCAGGTTTACGGGTCCATTGGGGCTGTGATTGCGATGTTGGTGTGGCTTTGGATCAGCAGTTTTCTGGTGCTTATGGGCGCGTCCTGGAATGCTCAGGTCGAAATGCGTCTGCGCCCGGACACCGCTATCGGGCACCCGCATCAACCGGCAAAGCGCGGGCCTGCCGTTGCAGAGACGTTCATCACAGCAGAAAAGGGCCAGTCTGAATAGACGGCCCTTTAATGGATGCCTGCGGTCCCAAACCCCTTTTACCGATGAGAGTTTGACCCAAGCGGTTATAAACGCGCGTTCTTGCCTGCGTTGAAGCCGTTGATCAAAGCGACGACCAAAGTCGCGATACCTTCGACCCCGCCCAACGCCTGAGCACGCTGCTGTGCCTGAAGGCGCAAGCGTTCTGCTTCTCTTTGGTGTTTCAGGTTCCGCGATCGGATGCTGGTGGCAGCGACCATTACCAGACCCGCGCCAAAAAACACGCCACCAATGACCAGACATGCAATTAATGTCGAGGTGATCGTGAGCAGGAATATCCAGGCTGCCGCAGACAGAAAGATTGATCCAACCACAAGGCACAAACCAGCACCCAGACCGATTGCTGCGGTCTGGGCTGTTTCAGCCGCTCTTTGGGCTACTCTGTCGGTGAGGGCGTCCAATATGGCTTGCATCACCGGCGTGCCGTGATCAGCCCGATCAGAAAACCAACCCCTGCTGCAACACCCATCGCTGTGGCTGGCTGCGTGCGAATAAAGTCTTCTGCGGTTTTCTGCGCGTCAACGACCTTTTCTTTGCCAAGGTCGGCGTAATCATGGGCGGCTGCCTTTGCCTGATTTGCGGCATCGCGTGTTGTGCTTTTGCTGAACTGGCTGACCGAACTGGTCAGGGCAGCAATGTCATCCTTGAGGATTGCGATTTGCGTGGATAGATCTTCTACGGTGACGTCTTTGCTCATTTTAATGTCCTTAGCCATTTTCTGTCTCCTTAACGTATTATCTGTCCTACAAACGCGCGGGCTGTGATTCAGTTCCATTATATCATAGCGGTCGGGGCACGAACGGTTTGATGCAAATCAATCAGGGTTGCCTGAAAACGGCCCGCAAGGAAGTGCAGTCCCCTGGTCGGGGCTGTCTGGCTTTGGGTTAGGATTGGCAGTTGTGCCTTAGCGGGTACCGAACCGCGTTTTGAACCAACTTGGCAATGTCACGCGGTGTTTGAACACATTGGAGCTGCTTCTGAGTACGTTCTCTTTTTCATCGCGGATAGGCTCGGTGGTGATTGACCGATAGGCTTCATCCCGGGCGCTGGTCCAATCCTTTTCTTTGTACCGCGCCAAATTTGCGTAAAACCGCGAAGCGTCTTTGTCAGCCTCACGCCAGGCGGCACCGGGCAGACCTTTGCCTTCGGCGTTTCCAACTTCCATCCGGTGGTGGTTGGCATCCTCAAGGGCCTTCAGGTTGGCGTATTTAAGGTGCAACAGATACACCCCCTGAGGAAGCTGGAACGCGGCCGTGGCCAGCTTGCGGGGGCCGACCCAGATGCCGTGGCGCCACAATGCTGTCCCGCGTTTTGAGGCCCAGGCCTTGCTGTAATGGCCGGTGAAAACTGCTGTGGACCGGTGGCCCAGGGCCATTTCGCCCGCGTTCAAAATCTGGTCGCCTATCGTTTCGGCAACATTCAAGCCCAAGGCGAACATGGCATTCGACGTGGGATTTTTGAAAACATCGTCAAAAGACGCGTAAAGCGCCGGGTCAAAGCAAACCAGTTCATCGGCATCGGTGCGAATGACCCAGTCATAGGACAGCCCCAAGCCATCCGCGAAACTGTTCAACATCTGCCCACGACGCCGGTCGAACCCTTCGAGGGTTTCACGCGGCACGGTAATAACATCTGCCTGGGGGCATAGTTCGGCGATCATCGGGTCAGCGCCATGGGCGACGATATAAAGGTTATCGTACCCTATCAGGCGGCCATAATGCGCGTACCATTGCGAGAGCGCCCAGTAGTCCTTGTAAACCATTGTGATTGCGCATGTGCTCATGGGTTCTTTTATGCCGCGTCTAAAAGCTGTGACAAGGGCTTTTGATTTTTAGCGGCGTTGGACCATGTGGCGATGACCCAACGAAAAAGGCCGCGCTTTGGGGCGCGGCCTTTGAATGCTGTTCCGAAAACCGATCAGGTGTTCAGCGTTTCCGTCGAGGAAAAGAACATCGCTTGCGATACGGCCGATACAACCTGATCGACGGTGTATGGCTTGGAGATCAGGAACGCGGGTTCCGGTTTGTCACCTGTCAGCAGACGTTCGGGGAACGCAGTGATAAAAATGACCGGACGGTGCCCGAGATCGGCCAGCAGATCATTCACCGCATCAATACCCGAGGAGTTATCCGCAAGCTGGATGTCCGCAAGGATCAGGTCAGGCACATCGGCCTTGCCCAATTTCACGGCTTCATCACGGGTGCGGGCGATGCCGGTGACCCGGTGGCCCATGTCGGCAACGATGGATTCAATGTCCATCGCAATGATCGCCTCGTCTTCGATGATCATCACCGAACCTGTGACACTGTCGGCCATTTCACGGCGGGCGATCTGCACCAGCTGGCTGGCTTCTTCTTCTTCGACGTTGATGATCATACCGACCTCGGCAAAAGAAAACCCTTCGATGGTGTGCAGCAGCAATGCTTCGCGGCTGTGGTTGGTCAGCTTTGCCAGATGCTTTTGCGCGCGGGCACGTGCGCCGCTTTCGCCTTCCTCAATGGGGGCACCGGCGCTGGCCCAAATGCTGTACAATACTTTGAAAATTCCGGTCCGCACATCCATGCCGTCCAGCACAGAGCGATCAACCAGAATTGCCTCGAGGGCTGCGGCCGCAAATGCATCGCCGCTGGTTTGACTACCGGTCAGCGCGCGGGCATAGCGGCGCAGATATGGCAGGCATTGACTTAACGCATCGCTGACACTGGTGGTTTCTTTGGCGTCCGTCATTTATCGTTGTCCTTTTAAAATATTTATGGAACCAAACCCCGCGGGTATGTGTTTAGTTCCATATCGTGTGCAAGAAATCTTAAGTAAAGTCAGGAAAATTGTTGATGCAGCTGGGCAAAAACGATGACAACGAGCGTTTTATCGACGAAAATCTTCGCCGTGTCTATGAAGAGACTGTCGAGGAAGGCATACCTGACAAGTTCAAGGATTTGCTGAAAAAGCTGAAAGAGCAGGAAGAAAGCTCCGGGCAGCCAGCTACTGGAAAGTCCGAATGAGCAGGTCAGACCCACGCGATGAGCTGGTAGAACACCTGCCAGCCATGCGCGCTTTTGCCATCAGCTTGACGCGAAATTCTGCGATTGCGGATGATATGGTGCAAGATACGGTCGTAAAAGCCTGGACCAACATCGACAAATTCGAGGTCGGGACCAACATGCGGGCCTGGCTGTTCACGATCCTGCGCAACACCTATTATTCGTCACGTCGCAAGGCCAACCGCGAAGTTGCGGATGTTGATGGTGTCTTTACCGAAAGTTTGGCTGAAAAGCCGGCACATGACGGCCACATGCAAATGACGGATTTCCGCAAGGCATTGAACGAACTGGCAGTCGAACAACGCGAAGCACTGCTTTTGGTTGGGGCGTCCGGTTTTTCCTATGAGGAAGCCGCCGAGATGTGTGGCGTTGCCGTGGGGACAATCAAAAGCCGCACGAACCGCGCACGTGCAAAAATCGCCGAGCTTATGGGCCTTCGGGATGATGAGAGCCTCGAGATGACAGATGACGCGACGATGTCGGTTATCTCGTCTTCCAAAGTTTCGTCCTTTTAACGATGACCTCAGGTTTTCTTGGTGCTGACGTCTTTCGGGGGCTGACCTTTCGGGTTTTGCTGTTTCTGTCTTTGGCGTTGCTGCCGATCGGGTTGATCTCGGTGGTGCAGACCCGCGAGATCGCCGATCAGAACATGGTAAATGCCGAACTGTCTTTGCTTGCTATTACAGAGCAGGCGTCGTCGACCGAAAGCAGTCTGATCCAGGAAGCCTTTGGTGCTGCAGATGCGCTGGCGGCTGTCGTTAACCTAATCAAGGCCGATAGTTTCTCGTGCAGCTCGTTTTTACGTGAATATCAGGAATCCTCCAATCTTTATACGATTGTCAGCTTTGTCGCTGCTGACGGGAAGATGGAGTGCGTTTCGTCGAGTGCATCGGCGGACCTGAGCGAAAACGTGATTTTCAAAAGGCTGCTGCATAATAAGAAACGTGCGGCAAACTTGTCGTTGACCCCCCCTTTCAGCAAAGAACCCGTGCTTATCGTCAGCGTGCCGTTAAATGTCGAAGATCAATTGCTGGGCTTTGTAAATATGTCGATCCCAGAACGTGTCTTTCGTCAGGTTCTAGAGCCGGACCTGGAAATCCGGCCCACCGCGATGGTGACTTTCAACGCTGATGGCGACATCCTGACCACAGAAAATGATCGCGCTTTTGCAGAAAAAGAGCTCCCGTCCTTTCAAGAGCTTAAGTGGTATACTGGCCAATCGGGCCGGGTGATCCGTGACACCAATGGCGCAGGCGATGACCGGGTTTATGCGATCCTTCCCATTGTTCCGGGTGTTGTTTATGCCATGAGCGTCTGGCCGCCTGATTCCCTTTTTCTGAAGGCCGGTGCCGCTTCCCGGTTGAACCTGTTGCTGCCGGTTGTGATGTGGATCGCAAGCTTGGTTGTGGCGTTTTGGGCGCTGAACCGACTGGCGATTAAACACATTCGCAAACTTGGCCGGCAGATGCGGCATTTCGCTTTGAACAGAACGCTGCCACGCACCGCCCTGAGCGGCGTTGTTCCCACCGAAATTGTGGACATGGAAGAAGCATTCCTCGGGATGGCGGAATCGATCCTGCGGGACGAAGCCAAATTGGAAGACAACCTGCGCCAAAAGAACATCCTTTTGAAAGAAGTGCATCATCGGGTCAAAAATAACCTGCAACTGATTTCGTCGATCATGAACATGCAGATCCGGCAGGCAAAAACGCCCGACGCCAAGCGCGTCTTGCAGCGGCTTCAGGACCGTATCCTCAGCCTCGCGACTGTCCACAAAAGCCTGTATCAAAACGACAACCTGACGCGTGTCGATGGCGGCGTGTTGATGCATGAAATTGTGAACCAGTTGCTGAGCGTCGGCCTGCCCAGCGGGTCGGGCATCAAAGTCAGGCAGAATTACGAAGCGATCCAGCTTGACCCCGATGATGCGGCACCTTTGACGCTGCTGGTGTCGGAGGCCGTTACAAACGCGCTAAAATACGTGTCCGTGGATCAGGTCGAAAAAGGGTCGATCGAGGTTAGCTTGAAATACACTGGCCCAGAAATGGCTTTGCTGACGGTCAAAAACTCGACCGGTCATGGTGAAGTCGAAGAAGGTACCGGACTTGGGTCACGGCTGATCAATGCGTTTTCGCGCCAGTTGAACGGGCAGTTCCAAGTGCTGGAAGAAGCCGACAGCTATACCTTGACCGTCGAATTCCCAGTGCCGCAGAAATCCAAGATCGTTTACGATTACTAACGGGCATCTGCGCTCTGAAACGCGCTCTCGGAATTGTTACATATATAACTATTTCTATACGTCAGCCTCTGCTCAAGAGCCAAAAGAACTTGACCGACAGTTTTGGAATTATCATGCGAAACGCCTTGAAATAAAGGCGATATTCCGTGTCGGCCGCGCCCAACCATAATGTCGCGAGCCATATTTCGGCGAATTTTCAGCTGTGCGTTCACGAAAATGGGACCGAAACCCGATTTTCGATATGGAACCATAAGCTGTGACGCCCGTTGAGGCCCCGAGACCTGAAACACGAATTTTGAAAGGAGGCAGCTGTGACAGTAGACTTGTTCATCGGATCCTTGATGATCCTGACCTTGGCTGTCATCGCCATCATTTCCTTGACGACCCGCAGACGCGGCGACCAACGCAAGAACAGATGGTCGGGTTTCCGATCGGATGATGACGACAACAACAACATGACGGGTACGTAGGCAGGCCCGGATCGCCTGTTTTCAGAAGCTGGGCGGCGTGCAGGCGCTGACAACTACGCAGACCGTATCGCCGATATTCCGGAAACGATGTGGCAGCCGGCTATCAAAAAGATAGCCGTCACCTGCGCCAAGCACCTCGATCATGCCATCGACAGTCACTTCGACCTCGCCCGAAATCACGACGCCGGCCTCTTCTCCCTCGTGCACGATCCATTCAGGCCCGGTATCTGCGCCGGGTTGATAGGTTTCGTGCAGAACCTGCAAACTGTGCTGCTCCGCATTGCCAAGCTGGCGAAGGGAAACCTGACCCTCGCTTGAAGGCGAAACTTCGACAAATTCATTCTTGCGGTAAAAGGCCTTCGGGGTCTCCTGATCCTCGAGAGTGGCGAAAAACTCTGCCATGCTGATCGGGATCGCATCGAGCAAACTTTTCAGCGACGCGACAGACGGGCTGGTTTTGTTCTTTTCAATCAACGAGATTGTGCCGTTAGTTAGGCCAGCCAAACTGGCAAGCTCCCGTTGTGAAAGCCCGCGCTCCTCGCGAATCGTTCTTAGCCTTTGACCGATGTTCATGTCTGGCCCCTGAATTTTTCTTTCCTGACCTCTAACCTGTATCTGCGTGCGATCACAGGCGAATTTTAGCCGCGCCTCGACTCTACCCATCTGGGCAAACCAAACTTCATTGACAATTAAATTAAACGCAATAAGAGGATTTTAAACGCAACACCTGCGTCCTACAAAAGGAATTGTATATGTCCAGCACAGTCAAAAAGCAGTCCCGCAAAGGCGCTGCACAGAAATCGGCCAAAAGCACGGTGGTCCCAGATATGCTCCAAGCGAACGTGACAGTTGAAACAAATGCGCAGTTGATTGCCCGCCGCGAACTGGCTGTGCCACGTGGTGTTGCCTCTGCCGCGCCGATATATGCAAAATACGCCGAGAACGCAGAGCTTTGGGATGTTGAAGGCAACCGCTATATCGATTTCGTTGGCGGTATTGGTGTGCTGAACACAGGCCACCGTCACCCAAAGGTGATCGCGGCAGCAAAAGCCCAAGAAGACCAGTACACCCACACCAGCTTTCAGGTTGTGCCTTACGGCCCTTATATCGAGCTGGCCGAGAAACTGAACGCGCTGGCCCCCGGTGATATGCCGAAAAAGACGCTGCTGGTCACCACAGGTGCCGAAGCGGTTGAAAACGCTGTTAAAATTGCACGCGCTGCAACGGGTCGCCCCGGTGTGATCGCCTTTTCCGGCGGATATCACGGTCGCACGCTGCTGACGCTGGGCCTGACTGGCAAAGTGTCGCCCTACAAAAAAGACGTGGGTCCTTTCCCGTCCGACATCTTCCGCGCGCCTTTCCCGTCCCAGCGTGACGGTATCACCGTGCAGGATGCGATTACCGGCCTGAAAAACCTGTTCCTGACAGATGCGCAGCCCGAACGTGTTGCTGCCATCATCATCGAACCCGTACTTGGCGAGGGTGGCTATACCCCCGTCCCATTCGACATGATGCGCCAACTGCGCGACATCTGCGACGAACATGGCATCCTGTTGATCGCTGACGAAGTACAGGCCGGTTTCGGCCGCACAGGTACGTGGTTCGCAATCGAACATTCCGGCGTTGTGCCTGACCTGATCACCGTGGCGAAATCCATGGCGGGCGGCTATCCTCTGGCGGGCGTGATTGGCCGTGCCGATGTGATGGATGCAATGGCCCCGGGCGGCTTGGGCGGCACCTATGGCGGCAACCCTGTTGCTTGCGCCGCAGCCTTGGCAGCCATCGCCGCGATCGAGGAAGAAGGCCTGCTGGCGCGATCAGCGTCGATGGGTGATCACCTCAAGGCGCGCTTTGCCGAGATCGGCGCACGCTCCGCACCGTTCCGCATGTGGGATATCCGCGGTTTGGGTGCTATGGTTGCAGTCGAATTCGTGACGGATTTTGAAACAGCAGCGCCTGACGGCGGCTTTACCAAACGTGTCATCGCCCATGCGATGAAGCGCGGCCTGTTGCTGCTTAGCTGTGGCATGCATGGCAATGCCATCCGTGTGATGGTGCCCCTGACGGCGTCGGATGAAATCATCGAAGAAGGCCTGGCCATATTCGAAGAGTCTGTTCAGGCTGCAATGGCTGAATAAGCCGGGATCACCCGAATTGAGAAAGGCGCGCCGGGAAACCAGCGCGCCTTTTGCGTTTGTGGACGTTTTCTTTCAAAGAAAACGGTCCGGAATTTTGAAAAATTCCGGCGTCTGCGTTAATCGAAGGGCACAAAGCTCGAAGCCTGCGCGCGGCTCCAGCGGGTTTTGTTGCCCTTGTAGTCCTGTGCCTTGCCATCAAGCAGATACCCTTCGGGAAGGTAGCCATAGACCTCGTCGCCTTGCACCATGCTTTTGTCGCCTTGGCGCAGCATCATATGGCGGGGGAGAAACTCACTCGGGTTTTCCAGCCCCGCAGCGCCTGTCATTTCACCCAACGCTTTCAGGGTATTGCGATGAAACCGGGCAACGCGTTCGCTTTTGTGGCCGACATCCAACGCGCGTTGGCGGGTGGGGTCTTGTGTTGCGACACCAACGGGGCAATGGTTCGTGTGACATGCCTGCGCCTGAATACAGCCGATCGCAAACATGAAACCGCGCGCGGAATTGCACCAGTCTGCCCCCAAGGCCAAGGCCCGCGCGATGTCAAAGGCCGATACGACCTTGCCCGCCGCGCCCAGCTTGACCTGATCGCGAATGCCGGCACCCCGAAGCGTGTTGTGCACAAAGGTAAGCCCCTCGACCATCGGCATACCGACATGGTTGGCAAACTCAAGCGGTGCAGCCCCGGTGCCGCCTTCGGTGCCGTCGACCACGATGAAATCAGGGACAATGCCGGTTTCCAGCATCGCTTTTACCATACACATGAATTCACGCTGGTGGCCGATGCACAGCTTGAACCCCACCGGTTTGCCGCCCGACAAGTCCCGCAGTTGACCCAGGAAATCCATCATCTCGATCGGCGTTGTAAATGCCGAATGCGCCGCAGGGGACACGCAATCCTGCCCCATCGGCACGCCGCGCGCCTCTGCGATTTCCTTGCTGATCTTCGAGGCTGGCAACATGCCGCCATGCCCCGGCTTTGCGCCTTGGCTTAGTTTAACCTCGATCATCTTGATCTGATCGCTACTGGCTTGATCCCTGAACTTTTCGGGGTCGAATTGCCCGTCATCGGTGCGGCAGCCGAAATAGCCCGAACCGACCTCATAGATCAGATCACCCCCGCCGGAGCGATGATAACGGCTGACCCCGCCTTCGCCTGTGTCATGCGCAAAACCGCCCATCTTGGCACCTTTGTTCAGGGCGCTGATGGCGTTTGCGGAAAGCGATCCAAAGCTCATCGCGGAGATATTGTAGATCGACGCATCGTAGGGCTGTTTGCAATCCTTGTTCCCGATACGGACGCGAAAATCAGTGTTTTCAATATGGACGGGCTGGACAGAGTGGGTCACCCAGGAATAGCCCGCATCATAGACCCGCATCCGGGTCCCGAAGGGCCGGGCGTCCTCTTGACCCTTGGCGCGTTGATAGACCAACGACCTGTCGTCGCGGCTAAAGGGTTCTTCATCCTGATCGGATTCAATCAGGTATTGTCTGATTTCCGGGCGAATCCCCTCAAAGAAGAACCGCATGTGGCCGAGCACCGGATAGTTGCGAAGGATGGAATGTTTTTCCTGAATGACGTCGTAGACGCCCATCGCCGACAGGACCCCGAACAGGACAAGCGGCACGATGAACCAGAGCGACCAGGTGATCAAAAGGATAAGCGACAGCAAGGCTAAAAGCAGCACCCCCGCGAACGTACCAAAGCGGGCGAGGGAAGAGATTCTTTTCATATTTGCTCCTGCGGATGGGCATTTGATGGGCATTCGGTAAGGTTGATACAGCCTATAGCATAAAAACTTGAGAATTCACGAACGGATCATCTTTTACCCCGTCAGATATGAAATCCGGTCGTTTGATTTTTTCAACGTCTGGAAATTATCGGGGTTTAGTGGGTGAAAATAATTTTCCTATATGTTTTTAAAAACAATTGGTTAGTCCGTATTGATCCGGAGCGACTGGAAGGTGTGGGTATTAAATCCAACGCATACGCGCGATTGTGCAAAATGCGCAGCAAGCGGGCCGGTAAAGGTTCAGTTGCTGTCATGCAGCGCAAAACAACCCTTTTTGCGGGATAAATTTGCTTGTTTTACGCCTGAATATCTGCGCTCATTCGAGGTATTATTGAAACCCCGCGCACAATGACGGGGGTTCTGAGAAAAAGTTGGGAGACTTAAAATGACGATTTTCAAGTCCATCGCTATCGCTTCCGCACTGCTTGCGGGTACAGCTGTGACAGCACAGGAAAAATTCATCACCATCGGTACAGGCGGCCAAACGGGCGTCTACTTTGTTGTGGGTCAGTCGATCTGCCGCTTGGTTAACCGTGACAGCGCCACAACCGGTCTGAAGTGCACGGCACCTTCGACAGGCGGGTCCATCGCCAACATCAACGCGATCAAGGCCGGCGACATGGACATGGGCGTTGCCCAGTCCGATTGGCAGTTCCACGCCTATAACGGTTCCTCGCAGTTCGAAGGCGACAAGTTCGACAAAGAGCGTGCGGTTTTCTCTGTACACTCCGAACCGTTCACCGTGATTGCACGTGCCGATGCAGGCATCGAAAGCTTTGACGACCTTAAGGGCAAGCGCGTGAACGTGGGCAACCCCGGTTCCGGTCAGCTGGCCACGATGGAGGTCGTTCTGGCCGCCAAGGGTTGGACAATGGATGACTTTGCATTGGCATCCGAGCTGAAGCCAGCCGAGCAAGCCGCCGCACTGGGCGACAACAAGGTTGATGCAATCGTCTACACCGTTGGCCACCCGAACGGGTCGATCCAGGAAGCCGTTTCCACAGTGGATGCCAAGCTGGTTCCAGTCCAGGGCGAAGCAATCGACAAGCTGGTCGCTGACAACCCGTTCTACGCCTATGCGTCGATCCCGGGTGGCATGTACAAAGGTACAGACAGCGACGTGAAAACCTTTGGTGTGAAAGCAACCTTCGTGACGTCTTCTGATGTTGCCGACGATGTTGTGTACGAAGTTGTAAAAGCTGTTTTCGACAACTTTGACCGCTTCAAGAAGCTGCACCCCGCGTTTGAGAACCTCAAGGAAGAAGAGATGATCACGGATGGTCTGTCCGCCCCTCTGCATGACGGTGCTGTGAAGTACTACAAAGAGCGTGGCTGGATGGAGTAATCCACCCCTCTAAAATAACCGGAAGCGGGCGCGCCCCGCTTCCGGCCCTGCGTTACCGACGATCTACCCAAAGATAATAAAAGTGCACCTGTCCTAAGACGGGGCCGCCAAGGGGACGTAACATGTCAAACAACGATCAACAGCAAGCCGCCGCCGTCGAAGCCGAAGCCGCAGGCCGAGGTGGCCTGAGCCAAACGGAACTGGATGAGCTGGTTGCTTCCTCTGATACCGGTGGCCGTTCTGCGACAGGGGGCGTTGGTGTTTTCCTTGCCATGACCGCCCTTGCATGGTCGCTGTTCCAGCTTTGGATCGCGTCACCTGTTCCCTTTATTGTGGGTTGGGGTGTTTTCAACGACACCGAAACCCGTTCGATCCACCTTGCCTTTGCTATTTTCCTGGGGATCGCCGCATTCCCTGCCGCCCGCACCAAAGTGCAACTGGGCCTTGGCGTCGCGGTTCCCATTATTCTGGCCTATCTGTTCATGGTCGGTGCCAAAGATGGCGTTTCGACATGGTGGATTCCGCTGGTTGCCATTGCTGTTGTCGCCACTGTTGTTCTGGGATCCCCCAAAGACCGCATACCGGTTTGGGAATGGATCTTGGCCGTCGTCGGGGCTGCTTCTGCCCTGTATCTATTCGTCTATTACCGTGAAATCTCGGGCCGCGTCGGTGCGCCAAACATGCAAGACACCGTTGTTTTCGTCATCGGCATCATGATCCTGCTCGAGGCGACCCGTCGCGCGCTTGGGCCTGCCTTGATGATCGTTGCGTCCGTGTTTCTGATCTACAACGTGCTTGGTCCGGTCATGCCCGACATCATCGCACACAAGGGCAACAGCCTGTCCGAGATCGTGAACCACCAGTGGATCACCACCGAAGGTGTGTTCGGTATCGCGCTTGGTGTCTCAACCTCGTTTGTTTTCCTGTTCGTTCTGTTCGGCGCATTGCTGGATAAAGCTGGCGCGGGCAATTACTTCATTCAGGTGGCGTTCAGCCTGATGGGTCACATGAAGGGCGGGCCTGCGAAGGCTGCCGTTGTTTCTTCGGCCATGACGGGCCTCATCTCGGGGTCCTCCATCGCGAACGTGGTGACCACGGGTACATTTACGATTCCGTTGATGAAGAAGGTCGGGTTCAGCTCTGAAAAGGCGGGCGCGGTCGAGGTTGCCTCGTCTGTGAACGGCCAGATCATGCCACCCGTTATGGGCGCGGCCGCGTTCCTGATGGTTGAATATGTCGGTATCCCCTATTTCGACGTGGTCAAACACGCGTTTCTGCCAGCGGTGATTTCCTACATCGCGCTGGTGTATATCGTGCATCTTGAGGCCCTGAAGGCCGGTATGGTCGGCCTTGAACGCCCCTATACCCCCAAACCCATCATCCAACGCCTGCTGGTTTCCGCGTTTATCGTGGCTTGCATCTGTGCGCTCAGCTTTGCCGTTTACTATGGTATGGGCTGGTTGCGCCCCGCATTCCCCAACAGCGCGGGCTACATCATCTTCGGGGTGCTGACAGCCGTTTACGCTGCCCTGCTCTATATCGGTTCAAAAGAAGAGCCGCTCAAGCTGGACGACCCGAACGCGCCTGTCACACGTTTGCCAATGCCTGGCCCAACGGTCCGGTCCGGTTTGCACTTTATCCTGCCGATCGTTGTGCTGGTCTGGGCGCTGATGGTTGACCGCTTGTCGCCCGGTTTGTCGGCCTTTTGGGCGACGACCTATATGGTGTTCATCCTTGTTACCCAGCGTCCGCTGATGGCGATTTTCCGCGGCGAAAGCAAATTCGCCAATGATGTGGTCGAAGGGTTGAAAGACCTGATCGACGGCTTGGTCGTCGGTGCGCGCAACATGATCGGTATCGGTATCGCCACGGCGACGGCGGGTATCATCGTGGGCGTGGTCAGCCAGACCGGTGTTGGTTCAGCGCTTGCCGATGTGGTCGAGGTTCTGTCGGGCGGCAATATCCTTGCAATCCTGTTCCTGACCGCAATCTTGTCGCTGATCCTTGGCATGGGTCTGCCGACCACAGCGAACTATATCGTTGTGTCCGCGTTGCTTGCCCCCGTCATCGTAACACTGGGCCAGCAGAACGGACTGATCGTGCCGCTGATCGCTGTGCACCTGTTCGTGTTCTACTTTGGCATCATGGCCGATGTGACGCCGCCTGTGGGTCTGGCCAGCTTTGCCGCTGCCGCTGTATCCGGTGGTGATCCGATCAAGACCGGTGTGGTCGCGTTCTTCTATTCGCTGCGCACCGCCGCCTTGCCGTTCCTGTTCATCTTCAACACCGAACTGCTGCTGATCAACGTGACCATGTTCCAAGGCATATTCGTCTTCATTGTCGCGACCTTTGCAATGCTGCTGTTCGCGGCGGCGACCCAAGGTTGGTTCCTGGCGAAAAACCGTTTCTACGAAACGATTGCCCTGCTGCTGATCGCCTTTACGCTGTTCCGTCCGGGGTTCTGGATGGACATGGTCTTCCCACCCTATCTTGAGGAAGCCCCGGCCGAGATCGTGCAGGCCGCAGCCGATACACCTATTGGCCAAGACTTGCGCCTGCGCGTGTCCGGCGTTGGTGATCTGGGCGATCCGATCGAATTCGTGGCGCTGCTGCCGATCGGTGCGGGCACCACGGGCGAGGAAAAGCTGGAAGCTGCCGGTATCGTGACGCGCATGGATGGCGACAAGATGATCATTGATGATGTGCTGTACAATTCACCGGCGTCGACCGCCGGTCTGGACTGGGATCAAGAGGTGCTGCGCGTGCTCAAGCCTGTGCCAACACCAAGCAAATACTGGATGTTTATCCCTGCGCTTTTGTTGCTTGCGCTGGTTGTCTTGCTGCAACGGGGCCGCAACGCGCGCGGCTCCCGCAAGACCGCAGCAGTTTAAGCAAAAAAACCGATGTGCAAGTTACGCATAGAAGCCATGCACAGGGCGCTGAGGGCACCAGCATGTCACCTGTTTAATATCCTGAACAGACGGGATATGGACGGTTCAACTTGGGCTTCTGGCGGGGATGTTTTCCGCCAGACCAGCCCCTTTGGACGGAGTGACCAGTTATGACACCTTTCGCAATTGCCGGCGTGCAAATGTACGTGAACGCCTTGGAATCCAACGTCGCGGGTATGATCCACCGGCTTGATATCCTGATGGCGCGTTTTCCGTGGACACAGATGGTTCTGTTTTCGGAACTGGCCCCTTTTGGCCCGTTGGACCGCTTTGCCCTGCCGCAGGAAAATGAAACGCTTGAGCTGTTTCAAGCTGCGGCGCGCAAGCATCGGGTCTGGCTGATTCCGGGGTCTATGTTCTTGAAAAACCCCGAAGACGGCCGCGTTTACAACACCGCCGTGGTGATCAACCCCGAAGGCGAGATCATCCGCCGTTATGCCAAGATGTTTCCGTTCCGGCCTTACGAATCCGGCATCGCTGCGGGCACAGAATTCTGCGTATTCGACGTGCCGGAAGTGGGCCGTTTCGGCCTGTCGATCTGTTATGACATGTGGTTCCCCGAAACCACGCGCCAACTGACCAGCCAGGGCGTCGAAGTTTTGCTGACACCTGTGTTGACCGGCACAACCGACCGCGATGCCGAACTGGCCATCGCGCGTGCCACGGCGGCGCAGTTCCAGTGCTATGTTTTCGCCGTGAACGGTTTGGGCGCAGGCGGCGTTGGCAAATCTCTGGTTGTTGATCCCACATCCATGGTTCTGCACCAGTCCGCTGGCCAGGAAGACATGTTCCCGATCGAGGTCGACCTGTCGATGGTCCGTCGTCAGCGTGAAACCGGCATGAAGGGTCTGGGTCAGGTTCTGAAATCCTTCCGCGACCGTTCGACCGATTTTTCGGTTTATGATCGCAGCAGCGGAACGGATGCCTATCTGAACACGCTCGGCCCGCTTGAGGTGCCCCATCAGGGGACCCGCGCAGGTCTGCATGTTGATGTGCCCGCGCAACGGATCCCCGATGCGCCTGTTTTCAAGGGCCAAGAAACCCAGCCCGGTTTCGCGTCGGTTCAGCCTGAATTTGCACCCGAACCCTTGCCGAACCCAACTGCCGGAACAGCGACCGTTCCGGTCGACGTCCACGCTCATGCTCATGCGGTTGCCCCCGCAGAGACACCCATTCCACCCGTAAAGCCGGGCATTCATGCTGGCAGCGGAGAAACATCCAGCGGCTAAGCTGAGGCATTTCGACCCGACCATTCTTTGGTCGGGTCATAGCATGCAGCAGCCAAACGCCCATAGCGGAGTACGATTGATGCATTCTATGAACGACTATTCGTCGGCTATACAGTTACGATCAGACCGGTGGAGCGCCTTGCGCGAATCCAGCATGGCCCTGACCCGTGGCCCAAGCAAAGAAGAGACCGAAAGGCTGCGGAGCAAATGCCAGGCTCTGTTCGCGTCGCTTGCGCTGATTGAACCTTATTGGGCGTTTCCGGGCATGCCCGCGTTCGAGCATCTGCAACGGATGCTGAACCACAACAGCTTTGAAGATCTGTCATTTGCCGTCAACCGCATCACCCGCGCGTTGACCACAGGGGCCTATCGCCGCCGGTCGATTCCGCTGGAGCGCGACAGCATTGACCACGACGAACATGATGACGAAGCGATGCTCTCTCCCGAGGCGCGCGCCCTGACCAAGCCGTATTTCGAAGTGTTGATCGTTGATGATGTGAACGACCAGCAGGAACGCTGGCTGAAATCCAACGTCAGCCGCATGCGCCGGTCGGAAGACCCGTTTCATTACGAGGCCGTGGTCGTTAAATCCATCGAAGACGCGCTGATCGCAGTCCTGTTCAACCACAATATTCAAGCCATTGTCGTGCGTCCCGGATTGACGCTGAAATCCAAAAACGACGAGTCGATTTTGACGCGGTATCTGGCCCGTGCAGGCGGTCAGGAAGAGATCGACAAGTTGCAGCCGGAAAACTACGGCCCCGAGCTGTGCCGGATGATCGCCAAAGTGCGCCCCGAGCTTGATGCCTATCTGGTGACCGAACGGTCGGTCGAAGATATCGCCGGTCTTGATCTGGGGATCTGCCGTCGGGTTTTCTATAATCAGGAAGACTTTATGGAACTGCACCTGAATATTCTGCGCGGTGTTCAGGCACGTAACAAATCGCCGTTCTTTACGGCGCTTGTCGAATATTCCAAACAGCCAACCGGTGTTTTCCACGCCATGCCGATCAGCCGCGGCAAGTCGATCACCCGGTCGCACTGGATTCAGGACATGGGTGCGTTCTACGGCCCGAACATCTTTCTTGCCGAAACCTCTGCCACCTCGGGGGGGCTGGACAGCTTGCTGGAACCGCACGGCCCCATCAAGGAAGCGCAGGAACTGGCATCGCGGGCTTTCGGGTCCAAGCAGACGTTCTTTGCCACCAACGGCACGTCGACCTGCAACAAGATTGTCGTTCAGGCGCTGGTACGTCCCGGTGATATCGTGCTGGTCGACCGCGATTGCCACAAGTCACACCATTACGGCATGGTGCTGGCCGGTGCGCAGGTCTGTTACCTTGATAGCTATCCGCTGAACGAATATTCCATGTATGGCGCTGTGCCCCTGCGCGAGATCAAGCACCAGTTGCTGGCGCTGAAAGCGGCGGGCAAGCTGGATCAGGTGCGCATGCTGCTGCTGACCAACTGTACCTTTGACGGCCTGGTGTATAACGTCGAACGCGTCATGGAAGAATGTCTGGCGATCAAGCCCGACCTGATCTTCCTGTGGGACGAAGCGTGGTTTGCCTTTGCCCGGTTCAACCCGACCTATCGCCAGCGCACCGGCATGAACGCCGCCAACACCCTGCGCGAAAAGTTCAAATCCGCCAAGCACGCCGAAGCCTACGAAAAACAACAGGCCGAGCTGAAAGACGCGGATGACGAGACGCTGATGAACACGCGCCTGATCCCGCCGCCAAAGTCGCGGGTGCGGGTCTATACCACGCAATCGACCCATAAAACGCTGACATCTTTGCGCCAAGGGTCGATGATCCACGTCAACGATCAGGATTTCAAGGGCGAGGTCGAACAGTCGTTCCACGAAGCCTATATGACCCACACGTCTACATCGCCGAACTACCAGATCATCGCGTCACTGGATGTGGGCCGGCGTCAGGTGGAATTGGAAGGGTTCGAATTCGTCCAGCGCCAGATCGAAGCGGCGCTTTCGATGCGGCGTGCCATTGCCGACCATCCGCTGCTGTCGAAATACTTCAAGGTGCTGACCGCAGGTGACATGATCCCCGAAGAATATCGCGAAAGCGGGGTGACCAGTTATTACGATCAGGAACAGGGCTGGACCGACATGTGGGACTGCTGGGAGAAAGACCAGTTCGTTCTGGACGCCAGCCGTGTGACCTTGCTGGTTGGCGGGACAGGCTGGGACGGCGACACGTTCAAGACCGATATCCTGATGGATAAATACGGCATCCAGATCAACAAGACATCGCGCAACACCGTGTTGTTCATGACCAACATCGGCACGACTCGGTCCAGCGTTGCCTATCTGATCGAGGTTTTGGTCGAGATCGCCAAATCGCTGGATGATCTACTGGATGACGCCAGCAAGATGGAGCGCCGGTCATTCGACAATCGCGTGGCGAACCTGATGGAAAACTATCCGCCGCTGCCTGATTTCAGTCGTTTTCATGATGCGTTCCGTACCGATAGCGTGACGTCGGAAGGGGATATTCGCACCGCCTTCTTCCTCGCTTATGAGGAAAAGAACACGGATTATCTGGATCTTGACGGCACCCTGCGCGAGGCGATGGATGCGGGTAAAACCGTGGTGTCGGCCAGCTTTATCATCCCCTATCCTCCCGGCTTTCCGATCCTTGTCCCCGGGCAGGTCGTCAGCCAGGAAATCCTGTCGTTCATGCGTGCCTTGGATGTCAGCGAAATACACGGCTACCGCCCCGATCTGGGGCTACGCGTCTTTACCGAAGCAGCGCTGAAACGCGTGCGGAAGAAAAATCTTTCGTCTTCACCTGAATAAGAAAAGGACCCAAACCTATGACCACGACTGTTCTCAAGAATATCTCGGAAATCCGCCGGTTCTTTCACCGAAACGAAGACCCGATCTATTTCATTTCGGCGACCAATTTTAACCTGTTGGGTCTCGATGAATGGGTGAAGAACTTTAAATATATCTGCTACATCGACTGCTACGGCGGCAAGCACCCGAACGTGTTCTGCCCGTCCGAACAGCCCCATGCCGAATTCCAAAGCATCGAAGACATCAACAACTATCTGTTGCAGCACAAAGAAGTCATCGACTTTATCAAGCGCCGCGGTGGCAAGCCCAAGTTCGTGTTCCTGATGTTCGATGAAGAAACCGAGCGTCTGTCGAAAGAGCTGGGTGCCGAAGTCTGGTTCCCCAAGGCCAAGCTGCGCACCAAGATGGACAACAAGATCGAAACCGTCCGCATCGGCAACAAGGCGGGCGTGCCGTCGGTGCCAAACGTGCTGGCCGAGGTTAAGGATTACGAAGACCTCAAGAAAACCTGTGAGAAAGCGGGTATCGGTCACGATCTGGTGCTGCAATCGGCCTTTGGCGACAGTGGCCACACCACGTTCTTCATCAAATCCGAGGCCGACTTCCGCCGTCACGAATCCGAGATCGTCGGCGAGGGCGAGATCAAGATCATGAAGCGCATCGATTGCCGTGGTTCCGCGATCGAGGCCTGTGCCACCAAAGAAGGCACGATCGTTGGCCCGTTGATGACCGAACTTGTTGGTTTCAAAGACCTCACACCCTATCGGGGTGGCTGGTGTGGTAACGAAATCCTGCCGACCGCCTTCCCACCGAAAGTGCGCCAGAAGGCCCGTGAACTGACGTTTAAATTCGGTGAACAGCTGCGCAAGGAAGGCTACCGTGGTTATTTCGAGCTCGATTTCCTGATCGACAAAAAGACCGGCGATCTTTGGTTGGGCGAATTGAACCCGCGCATCACCGGCGCGTCCTCCATGACCAACCACGCGGCTTTCGCCCATGCCGATGCCCCTCTGTTCCTGTTCCACCTGCTTGAATTCTCGAAAAAGAAATTCAATCTGGACACAACAGAGCTGAACAACCGTTGGGCCGATCCTGCGATGATCGATGGCTGGTCGCAGATGGTGATCAAGCACACCGATGACAGCGTCGATATCTGTAGCGATGCGCCTGAAACCGGCATCTACAAGATGCTTGAAGACGGTCGTGTGGTGTTTGACCGGTTTGACTATCACCGTCGTGCGGTTGAATCCGAAAACGAAGCGTTCTTTTTGCGCATCCTCCAGCCCGGCGATTACCGCTATGAAGGGGCCGATATTGGCATCCTTGTGACCCGTGGCCGGTCGATGACCAAATCATTCCAGTTGAATGAACGCGCGAAAAAGTGGATTCACGGCATCAAGCAGTCGGTTCACGGCCGTCCTTTGCCAGTGGCAGAGGCAGGTCCGGCGTTTTCAGACCCGGCTTTTAAAATCCTCTAAGGTTCGAGAGGCCAGCACATGCTTTGGCGTGCGATATCAGAAGAAACGCCCGGTCCCAAATGGGCCGGGCTTTTCGCCGAATATTGGCCTCACTACCGTAAATGGTGGCTGAAGGAGGGTGAATCCGTGCGCCCGACCTATGCCGAATGCGTGCGTGCGCTGAAAAAGCACATGCCCGAGATGATCCCGCTCTACGAAGAACTGTGCGAACAAGCAGGCGGCGGCGATCTGGCAGCGCGGTTCCTAAGCTTCTACTGCCCGCCCCCTTACCTTTCGGGGTGCAGTCAGGCGGTTTGGGGCGGCAGGGAACCCGTGCTGGTGCGCAATTATGATTATAACACCAACGCCTTTGACAGTCTGGTTTTGCACACGGGGTGGCAAGGCCGCAAAGCCATGGGCACGTCGGACGGGCTGTTCGGGTTGGTGGACGGCGTGAATGACGCGGGCCTGTCGATTTCGTTAACCTTTGGCGGCAGGCGGGTTGTGGGTGTCGGATTTGGCGTGCCGCTGATTCTGCGCTATGTTCTGCAAACGTGCGAAAACACCGAACAGGCGGGCGAAGTATTGGCCCGCGTCCCAACCCACATGAGCTATAACGTCACTGTGCTGGACCGCAAACGCAAGTATCTGACCGCGTTTATGGCCCCCGACCGCGAGACAATCATCACCAATGCCGCCGTGGCCACCAACCATCAAGAAACCGTTGAATGGATCAGCCACGCGCGTTTCACTGCGACGGTTGAACGCGAACGCTATTTGTTGCAACGGCTGCGCTTTCATCGCGACCCCGAAGAAAAATTCATCGGCACGTTCCTAAAGCCGCCCCTGTATTCCCATGCCTTTAACGCCGGGTTTGGAACGCTTTATACTGCTGTGTACCGGCCCCGCAAACGTCAGATGGAACTGCGTTGGCCCGGCACTGTCTGGTCCCAAACCATCGACACTTTCGAAGAAGGGTCGCGTAACGTTCTGCTGCCCGGTGCTGCCTGACCCTTTCACCCTAGGAGCCTGCCCATGTCCCATATTTTTCCCCGTCATACCCGCAACCTCCCGCCGGTCGCTGTCAGCGGCAAAGGGTGCTATTTAACCGATGCCAGTGGCAAACAATATCTGGATGCATCTGGGGGGGCGGCAGTGTCGTGTCTTGGTCATGGCGACGTCGAGGTGATCGACGCGATCAAGGCGCAGTTGGACAGTCTGGCCTATGCACACACGGGTTTTTTCACGTCTGAACCTGCCGAAACCCTTGCCGATCTGCTGATCAAACACGCCCCCGGTGATCTGGACCGCGTCTATCTGGTGTCCGGCGGGTCAGAGGCGGTCGAGGCCGCGCTCAAGCTGGCGCGCCAGTATCACGTGGAACGCGGCGAGCCGGAACGGGGCCGCATCATCGCCCGCAAGCAAAGCTATCACGGCAATACGATCGGGGCGCTGTCGGCAGGGGGCAATGAATGGCGTCGCGCGCAATTCGCGCCGCTGCTGCTGGACATCAGCCACATTGACCCGTGCTATGAATACCGCCTGAAGCGTGACGGTGAAACGCCCGAAGAATACGGCATTCGCGCCGCGAACCTGCTTGAGGAAGAATTGCTGCGCGTCGGGCCTGAGACCGTCATGGCCTTTATCGCGGAACCTGTGGTGGGGGCGACCTCTGGCGCGTTGACCGCTGCACCGGGGTATTTCAAACGCATCCGCGAGATTTGCGATCAATACGGTGTTTTGCTGATCCTTGACGAGGTCATGTGCGGCATGGGGCGCACCGGCGCGCTGTTTGCCTGCACTCAAGAGGGTGTTTCCCCCGATATCCTGTGTATCGCCAAGGGTTTGGGCGGCGGGTATCAACCCATCGGTGCCATGCTGTGTACCGCACATATCTATAAAACCATCCAGGACGGCACAGGGTTCTTCCAGCACGGGCATACCTATATCGGTCACCCTACGGCGGCGGCTGCCGGGGTTGCTGTTGTCTCTGCCGTGCTGGGCCGCGATCTGCTGTCCAATGTGCAGCGGCAGGGCGACACATTGCGCAATGCGTTGACCGCTGCCTTTGGGCAGCACCCGAATGTTGGTGATATCCGGGGGCGTGGCCTGTTTATGGGGGTTGAAATGGTCGCCGACCGAGAGACAAAAGCCCCCTTTGATCCGTCCCGTGGTATCGCCGCCAAGATCAAGAAACATGGCTTCGAGAATGGCCTGATCTGCTATCCGATGTCCGGAACAATTGATGGCAAAACCGGAGATCACGTGCTGCTGGCCCCGCCTTTTATCATCACCGACGCGCAGATCGACGAATTGGTTGAAAAGCTGGGTAAAAGCATCACCCAAGCGCTGGCCTGACCGTCAGGTCAGGGTTTTTGCGGTTGAGAAAACCGCCCGTAAAAATGGTGAAACGATGCAACCCTATGACTAAATCGTGTGAGGTTTCGGATATTATACCCCTGAAAGGCACTGTATAAGCCCAGCATGAAAGACGCCCTTGATCATGAAACATCCATGCCGTTGTCAGATATTATTGTCTGTCCGAAATGCGATGCCGTGTATCATCTGAAAATTCCGAAAATGGGCGAAAAGGCAATTTGTCAGCAATGTCATACGGTTCTGATCGCCCCACGGCACAAGGCCGGGCTAAAGATCATTGCGATCTCGTTTGCGACCTTCATTCTGATTATTGGCGCGGCGTTCTTTCCGTTTCTTGATATTGATGCGGCTGGTAACAAAAATTCGGTCTCTGTGATGGATGCGGCGCTGGCATTCTCCAGCGGGCCTTTGCTGATGTTGGCCCTGGCGACCGCAGGATTGATCCTGATTGTGCCGCTGATACGTGTGGTGATCACGCTTTATGTGCTGGTGCCGATTGTGCTGGATCTGCCGCCTTCGCGATACGCGATACAGGCATTTCGCCTGTCCGAGGCGTTGCGCCCGTGGTCAATGGCAGAGATTTTCGCATTGGGTTGCGCGGTTGCGCTGGTCAAGATTGCCGATCTGGCGACGGTGGGGTTTGGCCCCGCGTTCTGGATGTTTGGCGGCTTGGTGGTTCTGGTTGTTGCCCAAGACAACTATATTTGTAGATGGTCGGTATGGAATTCGCTGGAAAACCCGAAAAAATCCTGAGCGCACGCCAGATGGGCATTGTGGCCTGTACGCGCTGCACAAAGGCATGGCCTTTTGGCACGCAAATCTGCGGGCGTTGTGGCCATAAAATGGTGTCGCGCGATTTTGGCAGCTTGCAGCGGGTTTGGGCGTTTTGGGTGATGGGGCTGATGTGCTATGTTCCCGCGAATTTATATCCCATGCTTCAGACCAAGACGTTGTTTCAGAAAGACGAAAGCACGATTATCAGCGGTGCCGTTGAATTGGCCCAGCACGGCGCATTCGGCATCGCTTTTATCATTTTGCTGGCCTCGGTGGTCATTCCTTTGGCAAAATTCTGGGCCATCGCCTTTTTGGCGATCAGCGTCAAAAGCAGTAAAATGGCGTCAAACCACGCGCGGCATTTTATGTATGAAATCGTTGAATACATTGGCCGTTGGTCAATGATCGATATCTTTGTCGTTGCGATTTTATCATCGCTGGTGCAACTCAAGACACTGGCAACAATCAATCCCGGACCCGCGAGCATGTTTTTCGCACTTTCCGTGATCTTCACGATGCTTTCGGCGCAGGCTTTCGATTCCCGTATGATTTGGGATGACCAGGCAAGGGATGGGGACTCCGTTTAAAATGACTGATACACCACCTGACGTGTCGATCAAATCCGCACGCAAGATATTCCTGAGCGGCGCGTCGATCGTATGGATCATTCCGTTATTGGCGCTTTTGGTTGCCCTGGGTGTCGCGTGGAACAGCTATAATGCGCGCGGGCCCGAAATTTACGTTGAATTCGAAAAGGGTGCCGGCATCAAGGCGGGTGAAACCGAATTGCGGTATCGCGATGTGACCGTCGGCCGCGTCGAAGCGGTCGGGTTCTCCCGGGGATTGGGCAAGGTTGTTGCCACGATCCGCGTCGATAAAGATGTGGCACCCTATATTGATAACAGCGCCGCATTCTGGATCGTGCAGCCCGAAGTGTCTGCCAAAGGGATTACCGGTCTGAGTACCGTGTTAAGCGGGGTCTATATTGAAGGGTCCTGGAACGACGAAATCGGCACCTTTGAAAACCGCTTTAGCGGGGCTGACTCTGCGCCGCTGATCCGGGCGGGACAGAACGGTTTGCAGATCGCGTTTCGTACGGTCGGGAACGGTCAACTGACAGACGACGCGCCGATCCTGTATCGCGGCATCGAAGTGGGCCGTCTGGGCAAGGCCGAAATCGCACCGCTTGGCAATTTCGCAATCGTGGAGGCGTTGATCTATGAAGAGCACCGCAATCTGATAAACACATCCACCCGCTTTTGGGAAAGTTCCGGATTTAGCGTCTCTATCGGGCCAAGCGGTGCCGAAATCGATTTCCAATCCATCGCGACACTTATTGGGGGTGGCGTGACCTTTGACACATTCGTGTCAGGCGGGGGTCGGGTCCAAGACGGGACCGTGTTTGAAATCTTTTCAAGCAAAGAAGAGGCCCGCAGCGCGGTATTCAATTCCTCTGCCGTCGATCCGCTGGAGCTAAGCGTGATCTTTGATGAAAATGTTTCGGGCCTTGCGGTCGGGGCTGCAGTTGAATTGAGCGGGCTGAACATCGGTCAGGTCGAAGCATTGTCCGGCATTGTTGATTACGACCAGTTTGGCGACAGCCGTGTCCGTTTGAATGTGACCCTTTCGATCCAGCCCGCGCGCCTTGGCCTTCCCGGCGAGGTATCGGCAGAAAGCGCGCTGGAATTCCTGCAAGACCGCGTGGCGAACGGTTTGCGCGCGCGTCTGGCCTCTGCCAGCCTGCTGACCGGCGGCCTTAAGGTTGAACTGGTGACGGTCGAAGGCGCGCCAACGGCACGGCTGGTTGCGGCACCTGATGGTTTGCCTGTCATGCCGACAACGAAAAACGAAACCTCTGACGCGGCTGCAACCGTGGAAGGTGTGTTCACCCGTATCAATAACCTGCCCATCGAAGAGCTGTTGAACAGCGCCATTGCCCTGATGAATTCGGCCCAGTCGTTTATCGGCAGTGACGAATTGCAACAGACGCCCAAAGATGTGCGGACGTTGATCAACGAAGTCACCGGATTGGTTGCATCGGATTCCGTGCAAAACATCCCGGTTACCTTGAACGCGACCTTGTCGCGGGTCGAAGCGCTGGTCGCAACGCTTGAGCAAGAGCAAATGGCCAGGCGGTTGATGGATGCCGTTGACGCGGTATCCGGTGCCGCGGATGCGTTCACAAGCTCAACCGAAGGCGTGCCGGAACTGATCACAGAGATGCAGGCCGTCGCCGCGAAAGCCGGCGAGATCGAGTTGCAGCAATTGGTGGACGAGCTGACCGCGTTGACCCGTTCAGCCGACGCCGTTATCGGTACCCCTGATGCTATTGCATTGCCGGGATCGCTGAAAAATGCGTTGGACGAGCTGAATTACACCCTGCAAGAACTGCGTGAAGGCGGGGCTGTTGAAAATGTGAACCAAACCCTGGCTTCCGCACGCAATGCCGCCGATAATATCGCCGTATCGGCAAAAGACCTGCCACAAATCGTTGACCGACTGTCATCGCTGTTCAATCAGGCCAGCCGTACAATTCAGGGATATGATCAAGGCGAACAGATAAGCCGCACCGCACAAGAGACACTGCGTGATATTCAAAAAGCGGCTGACGCGCTTGCTTCTTTGGCGCGGACCATTGAACGTAATCCAAACTCGCTACTGCTAGGACGCTAAAAAATGAATGCTTTGAAAACGATTGCAACATTGGGCTTTGCCTTGGCGCTTGCGGCCTGCGGGTCTGTGGATCGCTATGCTGTTACGATCCCCCCTGTGACGGAAACCGTGCGCATTGCATTTAGATCGGTCGAGGTGCGCGATGTGTCCTTGCCCAGCTATGCAGCTGCCGACGAAATCCACATTCGTAAAAATGACGGCACATTGGTCAGCTCTTCAGATCAACTGTGGGCCGATGCGCCCGAACGCGCCGTCGCGCTTGAGCTGAGTGAAAGCCTGTCCCGCCTAACCAACCGCCGCATCGCATCCGAGCCGTGGCCCTTTGAGGCCTACCCCGATGCCCGGCTCGAGCTGCGTTTTGCCGAGCTATTGGCGACAGAAACCGGTCAGTTCCGCGCAACCGGCCAGTATTTCGTTGCCGTCACCGGCGGTGGCCGGGAACGGTCGGGCCTGTTCGATCAAACCGTCACGTTTGACCCCAAGAGCGGCCCCGCCGGAATTGCCGCTGCACGCGGGCAGGTGATTCTCAAGCTGGCCGAATTTATTGCAAAAGACGGGTTGATGTAATGGCAGCGCTGAAAGTCACGCGAACTAGTGTGTGGCAGTCAACTTTATGTTGAAATTTCCGACCAAGCCATTAGTAGTCCCCCAAATATGACAGGGTAGCCAATTCTTAGCAGGACAATAGGATCAGCACGGTAGCTGGCACATGAAACTTTACTGAGCCGAACTTTGGTTGAAATTGATTTGGTGGCGGATTTCCTCCACGGAATTGAGCCACCTTTTGAAGAACGACAGGAATACAATGCGCGATATTTTGCAGAAACCTCAGGGCGGATCCGAAGCCGAAGAGGATACAATCGACATTGGTGCCCTGATCGGGACTCTATGGCGGGGAAAGTGGCTGATCGCGATCGTGACCGGCATCGCAATGACCCTGGCCATTTACTATGCGTATTTCGTGGCAATTCCGATGTACCGCTCCACTGCGGTGGTAATTTTGCAGACAAAGCAGGATAGCATTGTTGACCTGCAATCCGTTGCCGGCGGTCTGTCGGGCGACAGCACCGAGGTAAACACCCAAGTAGAGGTGTTGAGGTCTCGTGGTTTGGCTGAAAAAGTGGTCGAGCGGCTAAACCTGATCGAAGATCCGGAGTTTAACGGCAGTTTGAGGGAACCGTCGCTGATCGGATCGGTCATTGGCATGATCAAATCTATCATCCGCCCCAGCAGTTCCGATGCAATCGCGCAGGATGAAGTTCTAAAGAAGAACCGTATCCGCGATAACGTAACTGCCAACTTGCTGAGCAAAATTGCGGTAAGCAACATCCGGCAAAGTCTGGTCTTCAATATTGCAGTTGAAACCCAATCGCCGGTCAAATCTGCAAAAATCGCTGATACACTGTCCGAAATCTATATTTTGAACCAGATCGAAGTGAAGTTCGCCGCAACCGAGCAAGCGACAGAATGGTTGAGCAATCGGGTTTCCGAATTGCAGGTCCAGTTGGAGACCGCTGAAAAGAAAGTATCGGATTTCACCGCGCAAACGCAGCTTGTCTCTGTTGACGGATTGCAAGCACTCGAGCGGCAGATCAAGGATCTGCGGGATCGGATCACCAATGCCGAGATCACCAAGGCTGGCCTTGAGAAAGCGCTGGACGAGCTGAACGCCGCCAAAACGCCTGACGAAAAACTGGCCGTGGCCAATGATGCGACGCTTAACCGTATCGCCAGTGGCGGGATGTCATCTGCGGCGAACCTGAACACGTTTGATCTGCGCTTTCAGACGATCATCAATCGCGTGCAGACAGATATCACACGGGCCGGGCAACAATTGACCGCCTTGCGCCTGTCGGAAACGGAGCTTGGCAGCCAGCTTGAGAACCAAGGCCAAGACCTGATTGCGCTGCAACAGTTGACCCGTGAATCCGAGGCAACCCGGCTGTTGTACGAATATTTCCTGACCCGTTTGAAAGAAACATCCGCCCAGGAAGGCATTCAAAAAGCGGATAGCCGGGTTTTGTCCCATGCTGTTGTGCCCGCGCGCCCGAGCGCGCCCAAGAAATCGCAGATCGTAGCGCTTGCCATGATCCTTGGGGCCATGATCGGTTCCGGCCTTGTGCTGCTGCGCGAGTTCCGGATGAGCACGTTCCGCACGGCGGGCGATCTGGAAGCCTACACAGGTTATACCGTTCTGGGGCAAATACCGCTGATCCCGACCCGTAAACGTCAGGACACGTTGCAGTATCTTTCGGACAAGCCAACATCGGCCGCAGCAGAAGCCATTCGCAACCTGCGAACCTCCTTGATGTTGTCGAATCTTGATAAGAAGCCTCAGGTCATCGTGTCAACTTCGTCGATCCCCGGCGAGGGTAAAACCACGGTTTCGCTGGCTCTGGCCAAGTTCCTGTCCGGTCTGGGGAAATCCGTGCTGCTGATCGAAGGTGATATCAGACGCCGGACGTTGAACGAATATTTCCCCTCCCTGCCAAAAGTCGGCATTGCGTCCGTGTTGAACCGGGAAATTGATTTTGCCGATGCCATTCACCGCCCAAAGGGTTTTGAAGCGGATGTTCTGGCGGGTGAAAAAACCAGCGTGAACGCGGCGGATATTTTCTCGTCCGATACCTTCAAGACGTTCATCGCCGAGATGCGCAAGCAATATGATTTTATCATCATCGATACGCCGCCAGTGTTGGTTGTTCCCGACGCGCGGATCATTGCCCAGAATGCTGACGCGATCCTGTTCTCGGTGAAATGGGACAGCACCAGCAAGGCGCTATTGGACGAATCCATGCGGATGTTCCACAATTCCAATCAGCGTATTACCGGGTTTGTTCTGGGTCAGATTGATGAAAAGGGCATGAAAAGATACGGCTATGGTGCCAAGGGCGGTGCATATGCCGCGTATGGCCAGGGCTATTACGAAACCTGACGCCACCGGGTGTCGCTGCCTCAAAATTGCCTGATTGATACCTTTGCGTTGCCTTAGCTTCGACGTCCTTATGTCCGATATTCGACTGGAATCATTCCAAGCGGGGTCATCGACATGTCACGTACCAAAGAAATCTTTACTGCCGCAGGCACCCTTGGTTGCGCTTTGGGCATCGGATTTATCATGCAAAGCTCTGACGCGGCGACCGACCGTTACGGGGCCGCATCGGACGTGGCGCAGCATGAGCGTGAGATGCAAGGCCTTGCCGCTGAATCGTCGATCCTCGAGGTGCAGGATATCGAACTGACATCGGCAGCCTTTGATCTGGACCAAGAGAAAGTCGAGGTCGAGTTTTCTGTACCCGCTACAGAGGCAACGCTTGCCGCCGTATCAGACGTTGAAGCGCCTGTGGCAGGGTCTTCGGCACAGGTGGTCTCTGACAGTTGCGAGATCAGCGCCGAGGCGCGCCCGATGGCCGCCGCAATGGTAAACCTTACCCTTGATGCGCCGTGCCTTCCGAACGAACGGATCACCGTTCATCACAACGGCATGATCTTTTCGCAAACCACGTCGTCCACCGGCGGGCTGAACATCAACGTTCCCGCCCTAAGCGAAACAGCCGTGTTTGTATTTGCCTTTGGCAATGGTGACGGTGCCGTGGCGCAGGCCAAAGTCGAAGACCTTGCCGATTTTGACCGTGTGGTCCTGCAATGGAAAGACAACGCCGGCTTCGAGATTCACGCGCTTGAGTTCGGCGCAGGATACGGCGACGCCGGCCATGTCTGGTCTGGCAAGCCGCGCGATATGGCGTCAGCGATCACAGGCGAAGGCGGGTTTATCACCATCAACGGTGATTTGAGCGCGACTTCACCGATGATTGCCGAAGTGTATACCTTGCCTGCTGACAGTGTTGGCCGCGATGGCGGCGTTGCAATCAGCGTCGAGGCAGAGGTGAATTCACGCAATTGCGGCCAGGAGATAGAAGCCCAATCCTTGGAACTGGTTTCGGGGAATGATATCCGAACACGAGATTTAACCCTGTCTGTGCCCGATTGTGATGCAGTTGGTAGCTTTCTGGTGTTGAATAATCTGTTCACAGACCTGAAAGTTGCCAGCAACTAAATCAGCGTTTGAGGGTACATGCTCACTTCATTACGTGCGGCGGTTTTCGCCGCACTTTTCATATTTGGCTGGGCTGGATCCTTGGTGGCACAGGATGTGGCGCTGACGTCGCGGGATGGCAAGATCGAACTTAGCGGGACACTGCTGGGTTTTGACGGCGAATTTTACCGGATCGACACCGAATATGGCGAACTGACCGTCGACGGGTCAGGAGTACAATGTTCTGGTCCGGGCTGTCCCAACCTCGAAAGCTATGTCGCTGAGCTGCAATTATCCGGCTCGGCCACAATGGGGCAGGTTCTGATGCCCGCCCTCATTGACGCCTTTGCCGCTCGAAGCGGCTATCGCGCCCGCCGTGAAGATGAGGAAGACGACCGGTTTACCTATCTTCTGGAAGACGAGAAAACCGGGAAGACAGTTGGCATCTTTATGTTTCATGCCAGCAATACCGACGAGGGCTTTGCCGATCTACTGGCCGATGAGGCCGATATCGTGATGTCCCTGCGCGAAATGCGCCCCGAGGAACGCCAACGTGCCCGAGAAGCAGGAATGGGCGACATGACAGGGCTGAACCGTAGCCGTGTGTTGGCCTTGGATGCGGTTGTTCCGGTGGTGTCGGCGTCGAGCCCGGTTAAATCCATTTCGCCAGTCACCCTGGCTGGAATTTTTTCCGGCAAGATCACGAATTGGAACAGCTTGGGCGGGCCTGACGCGCCGATTGATCTGCACCTGCCCGATGACAGCAGCGGTCTGGCGCAGGCGATCACGGATCAGGTCTTGGGCCCTGTCGACCTGGAACTGGCGAAAGGTATCACCCGCCATGCGCTGCCGGTTGATTTGGCGACTGCCGTTGCAGCTGATACTTTTTCCCTGGGCATCACCAGCTATGCCGAGCGGCGAAATACCAATGTGTTGACGTTAACAGGCGCTTGCGGGTTTGCGCTTGATGCCTCTCGCCGGACGATCAAAACCGAAGACTATCCGTTGACGGCACCGATGTTTCTGTATTTTCCGGCTCGGCGTTTGCCGCAATTGGCGCGGGATTTTCTGTCGTTCACCCGCAGCCCGACGGCGCAGATCGTAATCCGCCGGGCGGGATTTGTGGATCAAACCCCCGAAGAAATCCCGGTCGATGATCAGGGCAATCGTTTTGCCAACGCGATCAGTGTCGCCGGCCCCGAAACCACCTTGGAAGAACTGCAACGCATGACTGCGACGCTGACCCCGATGGCGCGGCTTTCCACGTCTTTCCGGTTTGAAACAGGGTCGGTCAGACTGGATGCGCAATCGCGGTCAAACGTACAGCAATTGGCCCGCGCGCTTGAGGTTGGTCAGTATGATGCGCGCCGCCTTTTGTTCGTAGGTTTCAGTGATGGTGAAGGGGCTGCCCGCGCCAACCGAGAGATTGCCCTGCGCCGTGCAGAAGCCGTGCGCCGTGCCGTAACCACCGCAGCCGTAACCGTTAACCTTGAACGTGTGACATTGGATGTTGATGCGTTCGGCGAGGCGTTGCCAATGGCCTGCGATGACAGCGCGTGGGGCCGGCAGGCCAACCGGCGCGTCGAAGTCTGGGTGCGCTAGGCCGTTAACGGAACTGCGGCGGATCGTATTTCAGCAAGACCGGCACGACCAATTCTTCCTCGTCGGTAAGGTGACGGTTCAGCATCGGGCGAAACGCATCCAACCGCCCTTTGAACGCGGCTGCCGCATCGATAAACCCCTCAGTCGCCCCGCCGTGTTGCAAGACGCCATTGGCGCTGGTTGCCAGATCCGACAGGATGCCATCCAAGGCATGATGATCGGCATCCAGAATATCAAAACCCCGCTCGACGTTTTTTTCAAGCTTGGCCATCACGGGGAAATATTGTGCATCCTCGATCTGATGATGTCCGTGCAATTCATTGATCAGCATGCCGCCAAACCGGTGCAGTTTACGTTTATAAACGTCTTGGGATTCAGCGCCATCCAGCGCTGCTTTGACGTCGCTGTCCAACTGGTCCAGCAAGCGGCGAAACATCATGTGACGGTCAAGCCAAAAGGCGATCAGCTGGGAATAGTTGGGGTTTTGAACCCAACCGGCACGGGGGTATGCTTTGATCAGGGCGCGCAGTGCATCTGGCAACCCGTCGCGTTTTGAAAGAAGCAAATCTTGGGGGATATTCATATCTGTCATGGAGTGCGTGATAGAAGATACGGGCCGTCACGTAAATTCTGCAAATCCGAACAGGTCAGCCGCAGATTTAAAGATATCCTTCGGATCGAAAGCTCAGCTCGTTTGATTTTCCAATGATCAGATGGTCGTGCAGGGTCATCCCAAGGGCCTGGCAGGCTGCCATAACCTGCTGTGTCATGTCGATGTCAGCCTGGGACGGGGTCGGATCGCCGGATGGATGATTATGCACCAGAATCAACGCGCTGGCGTTTAATTCAAGCGCCCGTTTTGCGACCTCTCGGGGGTAGACGGGCACATGGTCAACCGTTCCCTTGCCTTGTTCCTCGTCTGTGATGATGACGTTTTTACGGTCAAGATAGAGAACCCGAAACTGTTCGGTTTCGCGGTGCGCCATCACGGTGTGGCAATAATCAAGCAGGGCGTCCCAACTGGACACAACATGGCGCTGCATGATTTTTGACCGGGCCATGCGATGCGCTGCTGCTTCGACGATTTTGAGCTCGACAATAACGGCATCGCCGACCCCTGAAATATCGCGCAAGCGCGGCTCGGGGGCTGTGATAACGCGGTTGAAATCGCCAAACCTGTCCATCAGTGCACGGGCAAGCGGTTTCACATCGCGGCGGGGGATAGCGCGGAACAGGACCAGTTCAAGCAGTTCGTAATCCGGGAGCGGGTCAGCACCTCCTTGCATGAACCGCGCCCGCAACCGTTGGCGGTGATCGGCAATGTAGGAAGGTTGCTTGGCTGAAACAGGGGTCGCCAAAGGTGCTTCATCCCGAAGGAAGGGCAGCAGTGGATCAGCAAAAGAGGAGGCGTTTTTTCGCATAGCAGCAGCATCTATGGCCACTGGTTACAAACAAGTTAACGCGTCCGAAGAAACACAGGATGTGGGGTCAGGCGGGGCCAAAGCCCCACCCTAATTTTAGCCCTTCATCGAATCCCAAAAGGATTTGACCGAGGAAAAGAAGCTGCTGGATTCCGGGTTGTTGTTCTCGGATTCCTTTTCAAACTCTTGCAGCAATTCTTTTTGGCGACTGGTCAGGTTCACGGGCGTCTCGACCGCCAGTTCGATGATCATATCGCCCGTGCCACCACCGCGCAGGGGGGGCATACCCTTGCCCCGCAAACGCATCTGACGGCCCGACTGGCTGCCCGACGGGATTTGAACACGCCCGCGCCCACCATCAATGGTCGGCACTTCGATGCTGCCACCCAAGGCGGCCGTGCTCATTGACACGGGAACGCGGCAAAACAGGTTTGGCCCGTCACGCTCAAACAGCTCGTGATCTTGCACTTCGATAAAGATGTACAAATCACCCGATGGACCGCCACGCATCCCGGCTTCGCCTTCGCCAGCAAGGCGAATACGTGTGCCAGTTTCGACACCCGCGGGGATATTCACCGAAAGCGCGCGTTCTTTTTCAAGGCGGCCCGCACCCCGGCAGGATTTGCATGGGTTTTTAACGATTTGACCCATACCCGAACAGGTCGGGCAGGTACGTTCGACCGTGAAAAACCCCTGCTGCGCGCGCACCTTGCCCATGCCGGAACAGGTCGGGCAAGTCGTGGGTTCAGCGCCGCCTTCGGCACCTGTGCCACTACAGGAATCGCAGGCAACGGATGTTGGCACATTGATCGATTTTTGCAGTCCCGTGAAAGCATCCTCAAGCGAGATGCCAAGGTTGTAGCGCAGGTCAGCACCGCGCGCGGCACGACGTCCGCCGCCGCCAGCACCACGTTGCCCCATGAAATCGCCGAACAAATCGTCGAATACATCGGAAAATGCGGATGAAAAATCACCCTGACCGCCGCCGCCGAAACCACCAGGACGCTGACCGCCACCGCCCATGCCACCTTCAAAAGCGGCGTGACCGTAACGGTCATAGGCTGCTTTCTTGTCGGCGTTCTTTAGAACCTCATACGCTTCGTTCGCTTCTTTGAACTGGGCTTCGGCCTTGGGATTGTCGGCATTGCGGTCGGGATGCAATTCTTTGGCTTTGGTACGGTAGCCTTTTTTGATCTCGTCAGCGGATGCACCTTTGGCAACCCCGAGGATCTCGTAATAGTCACGTTTGGCCATGAATTAGCTCCTACGCTGGAACGTGACGGGCCGGCCCGGCAAGCGGACCGGCCCCATCAGTGGTTCCAATGGCACGCTTACGCGCGCTTGTTGTCGTCCAGATCTTCGAAGTCGGCATCAACGATATCGTCATCGCCATGAGGTGCATCAGCTGCCTCGGCCATGTCTTCGTTGCTGTCTTGTGCGGCCTTATAGATGGCTTCGCCCAATTTCATCGCTGCTTCTGTGACGTTCTGAATGCCCGATTTGATCTTTTCGACGTTGTCGGTTTCCAGCTCGTCATTCAGGGCCGCGATGGCCAGTTCGATCGCTTCGACGGTGGTTGGGTCAACCTTGTCGGCATGCTCTTCCAACGACTTTTCGGTCGAGTGGATCAGCGATTCCGCTTGGTTTTTCGCTTCGATCAATGCGCGACGTTCCTTGTCGGCCTCGGCATTGTCTTCGGCGTCTTTCACCATCTTTTCGATGTCTGCATCGGACAAACCACCAGAGGCCTGGATCGTGATCTTTTGTTCCTTGCCTGTGCCTTTGTCCAGCGCGCCAACAGCAACGATACCGTTCGCGTCGATGTCAAAGGTCACTTCGATCTGGGGCATGCCGCGTGGTGCTGGCGGGATGCTTTCCAGGTTAAAGGCACCAAGGATCTTGTTGTCCGCAGCCATTTCGCGTTCACCTTGGAACACGCGGATGGTCACAGCGTTCTGGTTGTCTTCGGCAGTCGAAAAGACCTGAGACTTTTTGGTCGGGATCGTGGTGTTACGATCGATCAGACGGGTAAATACGCCGCCCAATGTTTCGATACCCAGCGACAACGGTGTAACGTCAAGCAGAACAACGTCTTTCACGTCGCCTTGCAGAACGCCCGCCTGAATGGCCGCACCCATGGCAACAACCTCGTCAGGGTTCACACCCTTGTGCGGCTCTTTGCCAAAGAATTTGGTCACTTCTTCGATGACGCGCGGCATGCGGGTCATACCACCAACCAAAACGACTTCGTCGATGTCAGAGGCCGAGATACCAGCGTCTTTCAACGCGGCGGCACATGGCTTCATCGACGCTTTGATCAGGTCACCAACCAGCTGTTCCAGTTTGGAACGGGTCAGTTTCATCACCATGTGCAAGGGCGAACCGTCTTTGCCCATCGAGATGAACGGCTGGTTGATCTCTGTCTGGCTTGCGCTGGACAGTTCGATCTTGGCCTTTTCTGCCGCTTCCTTCAGACGCTGAAGCGCCATCTTGTCTTTGGTCAGGTCAACGCCATTGGTCTTTTTGAATTCATCCGCAAGGTAGTTCACGATGCGCATGTCAAAGTCTTCACCACCAAGGAACGTGTCACCGTTGGTGGATTTAACTTCGAACAGACCGTCGTCGATTTCCAGGATGGTTACGTCGAATGTACCACCGCCAAGGTCATAGACCGCGATTGTCTGTGTTTCTTTTTTGTCCAGACCATAGGCCAGGGCCGCCGCTGTCGGTTCGTTGATGATCCGCAGCACTTCAAGACCGGCAATCTTGCCCGCGTCTTTGGTGGCCTGACGCTGGGCGTCGTTAAAGTATGCAGGCACAGTGATAACCGCCTGGGTCACTTCTTCGCCCAGATACGATTCAGCTGTTTCCTTCATCTTGCCAAGGATGAACGCAGAGATTTGCGAAGGGGAATATTTCTCGCCCTTGGCTTCGACCCATGCGTCGCCATTGCCGCCGTCGATGACGTTAAACGGCAGGTTCTTTTTGTCCTTGGCCAGATCCGGGTCATCGTTGCGACGCCCGATCAGGCGCTTAACGCCGAAAATTGTGTTTTCTGGGTTTGTGACCGCTTGCCGCTTGGCAGGCTGGCCGACCAGACGCTCGTCGTCGGTAAAGGCGACGATTGATGGAGTTGTACGTGCACCTTCCGCGTTTTCGATAACGCGTGGCTGGCTGCCGTCCATAATGGCGATACAGCTGTTGGTGGTTCCTAGGTCGATACCAATTACTTTGGCCATGGTTTGATCCCTCATTGAGTTAAGGCGATGACACGAGGCTTGGGCCCATTGTGGCACCCGTGCCCCGATCTTTTGGACCAAGGGCGGGATGCCCTCAGCGGTTCGATGGGTATATAAGGAGCAGTTCTGGACCCTGCAACCGTTGCATGAGAAAGGAAATGGAGAATCTGTGTGGATTTTTCCGTATTCAGGCCATGAGGGGCAAATAAATGACGGTTTTGCGGTTGCGTGGCTTTGAAATCCACAAAGCGTTTCTTGATCCCGATGCGCAGCGCGCCGTGCTGGATGGGGTGCGCACTGTGGTCAAGGCAGCCCCGTTTTTCCGCCCGGTCACACCCGGTGGGCAAAAGATGTCTGTGCGTATGACGTCTGCGGGTCAGTATGGCTGGATGTCGGATGCCGACGGCTATCGCTATGCAGAAACCCATCCGAACGGGGCGGTCTGGCCTGCGATCCCTGATCCCGTTTCGGCGATTTGGGACAGCCTGACAGGGTTGGAGCGCAGGCCCGAGTGTTGCTTGATCAACTATTACGCATCTGACGCGAAAATGGGCATGCACCAAGACCGCGACGAGGCCGATTTCAGGTGGCCGGTGGTATCGGTTTCGCTGGGCGACGAAGCGCTGTTTCGGATCGGCGGCCAAAAGCGCGGCGGCAAAACCGACAGTCTTTGGCTGCAATCAGGCGATGTGGTTGTCATGGGCGGCGAGGCGCGTTTGAACCATCACGGGGTGGACCGGATCAGGGCCGGATCGTCAAAGTTGCTGCCTAAAGGCGGGCGTATCAACCTGACCCTGCGTGTGGTCGATTAGGTCAGCGCCGCGCGTTCCAGCTGGCCGAGGCGTGTTTGCGGGTATAAAATTCGCCCATCAAACCGATCACCATCAAAACGACACCAACCCAGACCGCGTATTCCCAATTGCTGTAGCGTGGGTTGTAATTGATGAATGCGAAACCGCGCGCCTGATCGATGATGTGGAACAGCGGGTTCCAGTCAAACATGGCCAGCATGAAACTGGGCAGTGAATTGGCCAGAAACATCTTGCCCGACGCGATCATGTTGGCACGCTGGTACAGGGACGTGAAAATCGTCGCAAAAGACGGTGCCCAAGGTTTGATTGCAAGCAAGACCATGCCAACGGCTACTCCGGTGAACCATGCCACCATCATCATGCCAAACACCCCTGACCAGTCGTAGATAACCACCGGATTAAAGGCGAGGTGATAGACCGACATGATCATCACCAGCGACAGCATCTGAACATAAAGGGACCCCAACGCCGCAGCCGCCAAAGCGACCATCGTTGTCATCGGGGCATGTTGCATCATCGGGCTGGCGGGCCCCTCGGCTGCGACAACAGCCGTCACCGTTTTGGTGTGCATCATGTAAAGGAAGATGCCGCTCATGATATAGATGACAAAGTCACCCCTGATCGCAGATCCACGCATGCCGAGGAGCGAAAACATCACATAGAAGACGCCAACAAAGATCACCGCCTGAAAGATGTTGATCCCGATCGCAGCAAAGGCATTGTTGTGCTGCTTGCGCACCTGCCGGACAACCGAATGATACACCAGTTCAGCAATCGAAAGGGCGGAGGCGAGTGGCCCTTGGGCAGTGCGGCGGGGTTGGAACATCTCAAAAGCCTCTATGCAATGGGTTTTTGCACGGAATTCTTGCTGTTCCGTTAATCTATAATCATAAGGGGTCTGCGCAAAGTAATCAACGAAACTGAAGGGGTCGCGTCATAATGGATTATCAAAAGCTGGTGACAGTGATGCGGCGTCTATCGCTGGAGGCGGGCGACAAGATCATGGAGATCTACGGAACCGATGATTTTGAGGTGAAAACCAAGTCTGATGAAAGCCCCGTCACAATCGCGGACGAGGCAGCGGACAAGATCATTTCCGACGGTCTGCGCGCTGCATTTCCCGATGTTATGCTGGTCACCGAAGAACAATCCGCCACACATACCGCCAGTGGCGATACGTTCCTGATCGTTGATCCGCTGGACGGCACCAAGGAATTTATCAACCGCCGGGGTGATTTCACCGTGAACATCGCCCTTGTCGAAGGCGGCGTGCCGACCCGTGGTGTCGTCTATGCCCCTGCGCGCGGGCGTATGTTCTTTACGCTGGCAGATGGCAGCGCTGTTGAAGAAACCGGTGATTTCCCCAAGGGTGAAACGGGCCCGACAAAGGCAATTACAGTCTCTAACCCGGATAATTCGGCGCTTATGGTCGTGGCATCGAAATCGCATCGCGATCAGGCGACCGATGACTATATCGCCAAATACAACGTGCGTGACATGACCAGCGCGGGCTCGTCGCTCAAGTTCTGTCTGATCGCCACGGGCGAGGCTGATCTGTATCCGCGTGTGGGTCGCACGATGGAATGGGACACTGCCGCGGGTCACGCAGTCCTGAACGGGGCAGGCGGTGCGGTTGTGCGCTTTGATGATCTGACACCGCTGACATACGGCAAGGCTGATTTCGCAAATCCGTTCTTTATCGCCTATGCACCCGGCGTCGATCTAAAGGCGTCTTGATGTCGGTCCTGATTGTAATCCCTGCCCGCTATGCATCGACCCGCTATCCGGCGAAACCTTTGGCGATGCTCAAGGGGGCCAGCGGCACATCCCGCAGTCTGATTGAACGCAGCTGGCGCGCGGCCTGCGAAGTGCAGGGTGTGGACAAGGTTGTTGTCGCAACCGACGATGACCGGATCAAATCGGCGGCAGAAGCCTTTGGTGCCGAAGTCGTCATGACGTCGGTTGAATGCGCCAATGGAACAGAACGTTGCGCCGAGGCACACGCGGTTCTGGGCGGCGGATACGACATCGTTGTGAACCTTCAGGGGGACGCCCCCCTGACGCCGCATTGGTTCGTCGAAAGCCTGGTCGAGGGGCTGAAAAGCGACCCTAAAGCAGGGATAGCCACGCCTGTGTTGCGTTGCGATGGTGCTGCGTTGAACAGCCTGCTTGCCGATCGCAAAGCGGGGCGCGTCGGGGGCACGACATCTGTCTTTGCGGCCGATCACAGTGCGCTCTACTTCTCGAAAGAAGTCGTGCCGTTCACGTCGAAAACCTATGGCGACGATGATCCGACACCGGTTTTTCATCACGTGGGTGTCTATGCATATCGCCCCGATGCGCTGGCTGCATACCCCGCGTGGCCCGTTGGCCCGCTTGAGCAGCTCGAAGGGTTGGAACAGCTTCGGTTCATGGAAAACAGTCATACGGTTTTGTGCGTCGAGGTGGAGGCAAAAGGCCGCCAGTTCTGGGAATTGAACAACCCCGAAGACGTGCCCAAGATCGAGGCAATGATGGCGCAGATGGGTTTGGAATGATCGACCTGCCTGTCAGTGTTGTGATCGTCAGTCGTGGACGCCCACAATCACTGGCTCGCACGCTGACAGGCATTTCGCAGCTGCAATACTGGAATTTCGAGGTGGTCGTCGTTGCGGACCCCGCAGGGATCGCATCGGCCACAGCCTTGCCCTTTGCCGACGACCTAAAGCTGGTCCCTTACGATACGCCTAATATCTCGGCTGCGCGCAATCTTGGGCTTTGCCATGCTGCGGGCGAGATCATTGCGTATATTGACGATGATGCGGTGCCTGAACCCATGTGGCTGCGCCATCTGGTTGCCCCTGCCATGCGCAGTGGTGTTGCGGCGATGGGGGGATATGTGCGCGGACGCAATGGCATTTCCTATCAATGGAAAGCTGCCAGTCTGGACAATAACGGGATGCCCCACGCGCTGACGCTTGATCCGCAACAGGCGACAGTGATGACGCCACCAAAAGGCCGCGCGATCAAGACAGAAGGCACTAACATGGCGTTTAGGCGCGATGTGGTGATTGATCTGGGCGGGTTCGATCCGGCCTTTCACTATTATCTGGACGAAACCGATCTGAACATGCGCTTGGCCAAAGCGGGCTATGCCACGGCGATTGTCCCTTTGGCCGAGGTCCACCACGGCTACGCAGAAAACCGAATGCGGACAGCGGCGAGGGTGCCGACCGACCTGTTCGATATCGGGGCAAGCTGGGCCGTTTTCCAACGCAAACACGTACCCCAAGGCGACAGACCCGCCCAATGGCGCAGCCTTCGCAAAGAACAGCGTCAAAGGGCGCTTAGGTTTCTTCAAACTGGCGCGCTGGAACCGCGCGATATACGTCGCCTGATGCAGCGGTTGGATCGCGGCTATGCCGAAGGGCTGGAACGCAAAGTCGCACCTGCGCCGCTTGCGAAACATCCCATTGATCCGTTCAAGCGTTTCCCGAGCCAGCCAAGACACCCCAAGATGATCGTAAGCAGACCGCTCAGCGCCACACGGGACCGCAAGCGCGCGCTGGAAGATTTGGCGTCGGGCCATATCGTGACGTTGTTGATTCTGTCACCCACGGTTGCATTCCACCAAGTGTCGTTCACGGATGACGGATTATGGGTGCAGAAAGGCGGGCTTTTTGGTAAGGTTGAGCGCAGTGATCGTGTGTTCAAGCTGTCATCCAGAGCCAGAAAGGCAGAGCAGGAAACCCGGCGGATCGCTTTACAAAGAGGCTTTCGCCGATAAACGGGCAAAATCTCGCTATATTTTTCAGGCAAAACTATTTTAACACTGCATTGTTAGTGGTTTGTGTCTTACAGAGCAAAAAACAAATATGAAGTCTACAGGGGCATTTATGCGCAAGAAGGTAACAAAAGCAATTTTTCCGGTGGCGGGTTTGGGTACGCGGTTTCTACCAGCGACCAAATCGGTGCCAAAGGAAATCATGACCTTGGTCGACCGCCCTTTGATCCAGTACGCGATTGACGAAGCACGCGCTGCCGGCATCAAGGAATTCATCTTTGTGACCTCGCGCGGCAAAGGCGCATTGGAAGATTATTTTGACCACTCCCCTGTGCTCGAGCAGGAATTGCGGTCGAAAAAGAAAACCGAGCTTCTGGAAATTCTGAAGAATACAAACATGGAAAGTGGTGCCATCGCCTATATCCGCCAGCACAAGGCGTTGGGGTTGGGTCACGCTGTCTGGTGTGCCCGTCGTCTGATCGGCAACGAACCTTTCGCGGTTATGTTGCCAGATGACGTGATTGCCGCCGAAAAGCCCTGCTTGCAACAAATGGTCGAGGCCTACGCAGAAACCGGCGGCAACATGGTCGCCGCGATGGAAGTACCCCGAGAACGCGCCTCTTCCTACGGGATGCTGGATGTGGCGGACGATCAGGGCGCATTGGTCAAGGTGCGCGGCATGGTCGAAAAGCCCAAAGCCGAAGACGCTCCATCCAATCTGGCCGTGATCGGCCGCTATATCCTGTCGCCAAACGTGCTCAAGAACCTGAGCCACCTGAAATCCGGATCGGGCGGGGAAATCCAGCTGACCGATGCGATTGCGGCGGAATTGACGCAAGGCCATGACGTATACGGCTATCGCTTCAAGGGGCAACGGTTTGACTGTGGTTCTAAATCAGGGTTCCTTCAGGCGACTGTTTCCTTTGGTCTGGCCCGGGAAGACCTGCGCGATGATCTCTATGCCTATTTGCAAGATATCATGAGCGTTGATAGAGCTGCTCAATAGACTTTGGCAAAGGCGAATTGATGGCGAATGTTTTGGTAACCGGCGGTGCGGGCTATATTGGATCGCACGCATGCAAAGCCCTTGCCGCTGCCGGCTTTACCCCCGTGACCTTTGATAATTTTGTCACCGGCTGGCGTGATGCTGTCAAGTTCGGGCCGATGATCGAAGGGGATTTGCTGAACCGCGCCCAAATCGACGCGGCATTTGCGCAGTATAAACCCGTTGCAGTCATGCATTTCGCGGCACTTAGTCAGGTGGGCGACAGCATGAATCAGCCCGGTGTCTATTGGCGCAATAACGTTCAGGGATCGCTGAACCTGATCGAAGCTGCGGTTGAGGCCGAGTGCAAGAATTTCGTGTTCTCATCCACCTGCGCGACATATGGTGATCAGGATAATGTTGTTCTGGACGAAAACAGCGTTCAGCTGCCGATCAACGCCTATGGCGCGTCCAAACGTGCCATCGAAGACATCCTGCGCGATTTTGAAGTAGCCTATGGCCTGAAGAATGTGATCTTCCGCTACTTTAATGTGGCTGGCGCTGATCCCGAGGGGGAGGTGGGCGAATTCCACCAGCCCGAGACACATCTTGTGCCCTTGATGCTGGATGCGATCGACGGAAAACGCGACGCGCTGACAATCTTTGGCACGGATTATGATACGCCCGATGGCACCTGCATCCGCGACTATGTGCATGTCTGCGACCTGATTGATGCCCATGTGTTGGGTCTGAACTGGTTGCTGGAAGGCAAGCCCAGCCGGGTGTTCAATCTGGGTACCGGTACCGGGTTTTCAGTGCGCGAAGTGGTCGATCACAGCGGCGAGGTGACCAATCGCGCGGTACCCGTCAAGGAAGGCGCGCGTCGTCCGGGCGATTGCACCAAGCTGGTTTCGGGGTCCACCCGCGCTATGGCAGAGCTGGGGTGGTCCCCCAAACGGTCCACCATGTCGCAAATGATTTCTGACGCATGGAGATGGCACCAAACTGGCCGCTACGACACATAAAGCACCGCCCGCCCGGCTGCTGGATATCACGCGGACTCTGCGCCGCGCTGGGCGTATGGCGACGGGTGTGGATCGGGTCGAACTTGCCTATCTCGCGCGCTTTTTATCGGATGATGCGCCTTGCTTTGGCCTGGCCCGCACCGCGTATGGCTACCTTTTGCTGGATCGCGCCGGTTTGCAGGGGCTTCAAGACCGGATGGTCGGGCGATCTGGCTGGGGCCCGCCTGATGTTCTTTCCCGATTCCTGCGGGGCCGGTCGATGGCGGGGAAGCGCGCCGAGGCTGATTTCCGGCGGTTGGCTATTGCACGCGCTACGCCTTGGCGTCTGTCACGGTTGCTGGCTAAACTGCCTGCACCGTGCAGCTATTTCAATGTGGGCCACAGCAACCTGACCACCCGCGCTTTATCGGGGATGAACGCCAAAGGCATCGATATCAATGTGCTGGTCCACGACGTTATCCCGCTTGAATATCCGCAATACCAGCGCCCCGGGACGGTAAAGCCGTTTCAAGACAAGTTGCAGCGCGTGCAAAAATGGGCTGATCGTGTGATCTATAATTCGGCCGATACACAACGCCGGAGCGAGGCGAGAATGGCCGAATGGGGGGCTGTCCCAAACGGTATTGTTGCGCATCTGGGAACAGTAACACCCCAGTCAGACCTGTCAGCGCTGCCTGTGGGCCTGCCGCCAGAGGGGCCGTATTTTGTCACCGTCGGAACAATTGAACCTCGCAAAAACCACGCCTTCTTGCTGGATATTTGGGACGCTCTGGGCGCGGATGCACCGCTTTTGCTGATCTGTGGTACCCGTGGCTGGAACAATGAAGCGCTGTTTGCCCGTCTTGATTCTCTGGGCCCCGATAGCCGCGTGCGAGAATTGCCAGATCTGTCGGATGCTGCCCTTGGGGCACTGGTGCAAAATGCTGCTGGCGCATTGTTCCCTAGCCTTGCCGAGGGCTTTGGCCTGCCTCCGCTTGAGGCGCTGATGCTGGAAACGCGTGTTTTATGCAACGATCTTGAGGTCTTGCACGAGTTTTTGAGTGATAAGCCTGTTTACGCAAGCGTTTCAGACCAGTATCAGTGGTTAAGGGTAATAAAAAAATGGGCCAGCGCGCCAGAAATAGATGATACTTTGACGGGGTTTAAAGGTCCGACATGGCAAAATCATTTCAATAGTGTGTTAAGCCTGCGGGCGTAGACTGTCCCATAACGGGCCACTCTGGTTAAAAAGCTTAGCACACCCCCGAGAATGAAGGGCAGTTTTTGGGTATCGTTCAATCATATCGGCTTAGAATGCAGCGCAAGAGATGGCGTATTCGCGCGTTTCGCAAGCGCCGCGAGCTAAAGCCTATTGTGAACCGCACCAAACAGATCAAGCCCGACGATATTTTGCTGTTTTGCACGCAGCGAAACGAAAAAATACGCCTGCCCTATTTCCTTGATTACTACCGGAAACTGGGCGTTGGTCATTTCTTTTTCGTGGACAATAACAGCGATGACGGATCTGCGGAATACTTGGCGGATCAGCCGGATGTGTCGGTATGGCACGCTCGCGCAAGCTATAAGAGCGCGCGGTTTGGTGTGGATTGGCTGAATTGGTTGCAGATGAAACATGCCCACGGTCATTGGACCCTGACCGTCGACCCTGATGAATTCCTGATTTATCCGTTTTGTGATACAAGACCGTTGCGGGCGCTAACCGACTGGCTGGATGCGTCGTCGATCAAGTCGTTTTCCGCGATGTTGCTGGATATGTACCCCAAGGGGCGGCTTGACGAACAACCTTATCAATCGGGGCAAAACCCGATCGAAATTGCATCGTGGTTCGACAGCGGAAACTATTCGCTCTCGCGTAACTTCGGTTTTGCGAATTTATGGATTCAGGGTGGCCCGCGCGCGCGTGTCTTCTTCAAGGACGATCCCAAGAAAGCGCCGGCGCTCAACAAGATACCGCTGGTGAAATGGGACCGGCGCTATGTCTATGTCAGTTCGACGCATATGCTGCTGCCACGCGGGCTGAACCAGGTCTATGACGAATGGGGCGGGGAAAAGGCGTCGGGCGTGCTGCTGCATGCCAAGTTCATTGATACCTTTAGCGCCAAAGCGCTTGAGGAACTTGAGCGCGGTCAACACTATGCCGGGTCGGTCGAATACAAGGCCTATGCCGAAAGCTTGCAGTCCGATCCCCAGCTTTGGTGCAAATGGTCTGAACGTTATATCAACTGGCGCCAGCTTGAAATTCTGGGCCTCATGTCCAAGGGGAACTGGGCATGACTGTCGGTGTTGTCATGTTGGTGCATACTGCCCTTGGCCGGGCGGAGCAGGTCGCGCGCCATTGGTCGGCTGCGGGCTGTCCCGTCGTTATCCATGTCGACAAAAACGTGTCGCGCAAGGTCTATGACGCCTTTGTCAAAAGCCTGTCTGATGTGCCGGACCTGAAATTCTGCAAACGGTTCCGGTGTGAATGGGGCACCTGGGGCATCATCGCGGCCTCTCAGGCGGGATCAGAGATGATGCTGGCGCAGTTTCCCGACGTGCGCCATGTCTATCTTGCATCCGGTTCCTGCCTGCCACTTCGCCCGGTCCAAGAGCTGATCAACTATCTTGCAGCACGTCCCAAAACCGACTTTATCGAAAGCGCGACAACAGCGGATGTGCCATGGACAGTGGGCGGTCTGGACGAAGAACGCTTTACCATGCACTTCCCGTTTTCCTGGAAGAAGCAGCGGTATTTGTTTGATAAATCAGTCGCTCTCCAACGCATTATCGGCCTGAAGCGTAAAATGCCGAACGGCCTTGTCCCGCATATGGGGTCACAATGGTGGTGTCTTACGCGCCAGACGTTATCAGCTATTTTACAAGACCCTGACCGTGATGAATACGACCGCTATTTCCGCCATGTCTGGATTCCCGACGAAAGCTATTTCCAGACCCTGGCGCGGCAATATGCGATCAAGATCGAAAGCCGTTCACTGACCCTGTCCAAATTCGACTTTCAGGGTAAACCGCATATTTTCTATGATGACCATTTGCAGCTTTTGCGGCGCTCTGACTGCTTTGTCGCGCGCAAGATCTGGCCCTACGCAGATCGCCTCTACGAGGCGTTTCTGACCGACGAAGCCGACGCGCTGAAAAAGACCGAGCCGAACCCCGGCAAGATCGACCGCATCTTTGCCAAGGCCGTTGAACGCCGGACGCGCGGGCGGTCGGGTTTGTATATGCAAAGCCGTTTCCCGAATGAAGACTGGGAAAACGGGGTGACTGCGGCCACGTATTCGATGTTTCAGGGCTTTGCCGAATTGTTCGAGAATTTTGAGCCGTGGTTGGCAAAATCCACAGGCGCGCGCGTGCACGGGCATCTGTTTGCCCCTGACAAGGTTCACTATGCCGAAAACCAGACAGCCATCAACGGTGCGCTAAGCGACAGTGCCACGACCCGCGATTACAATGCCAAGGCGTTTCTAACCAACCTGATCTGGAACACCCGTGGCGAACGGCAATGTTTCCAATTCGGGCCGGGTGACAATCAGGACGTTTGCTGGCGTATTGCCAAAGACCCGAATGCGCAGGTGTCCGTTATTACGGGTGCGTGGTCGGTGCCTTTGTTCCGGTCGAATATGGATTTCGCCGACATCCGCCGCGAGGCTGCGATTTTGCAAAAAGTCGAAAGCGAACATATGAACATCCTGCGGTCGCCCTATACCAAGGCGCGCGTCCGGATCTGGAATATGGCCGAATTCATCGAGGCTCCGATGGAGCCGCTTCAAGGGATTTTGGACGAGATCGGACACACCAAGCTGAACCGCATTGCCGAGGTCCCAAGGATGGTCGATCTGTCAGGGTTCGGGCAATTTTTGCAAAACCTCAAGAATCAGGGGATGCATCCGCATCTTATGGGCGACTTCCCTGTGGAACGCGGTGTGGCAGCCAATCAGGCGTCGTCGCGCAAACCCTATTTGGTGCAGTAAATCATGCCTTCCAGTTTCAAAAGCTTTGTTGTTTTCGCCGAGATGCGCACCGGATCGAATTTTCTTGAAACCAACCTGAACGCTTTCAAGGGTATCTCCTGCCACGGAGAGGCCTTTAACCCGCATTTTATTGGCTACCCAAAGGCGGCGGATATTCTGGGTGTCGATCAGGAAACCCGTGATACCAACCCTGACGTCCTGCTGGCTGCGATACGGACAAAATCCGACGGGCTGGGCGGTTTTCGCTATTTTCACGATCACGACCCCCGCGTGCTGGACACGCTGCTGAATGACGACACCTGTGCCAAGATCATTTTGACCCGCAACCCCGTCGAAAGCTATGTCAGCTGGAAGATCGCGCAGGCCACCGGACAGTGGAAGCTGACCGACATGAAGGCACATAAGGCCGGTCAGGCGCTGTTTGACGAGGATGAATTCGCGGCCCATCTGGAAGCCCTGCAAGAGTTCCAGTTGCTGTTGCTGAACCGTCTTCAGGTTTTGGGCCAGACTGCATTTTATGTCGCCTACGAAGACCTGCAAAGCGTCGAGGTGATGAACGGGCTTGCGCGGTTCCTGGGTGTGGACGAGGCGCTTGAGGGGTTGGACAAAAGCCTGAAAAAGCAAAATCCCGAACCTATCTCGACCAAGGTCAGCAATTACGATGATATGCTTTCGGCTCTGGCGCGGCTGGACCGCTTTGATCTGACGCGCACGCCGAATTTCGAGCCCCGTCGCGGGCCTGTGGTGCCGTCCTATGTTGCTGCGGCCGAAGCACCCTTGCTGTATCTGCCGCTGCGCAGCGGGCCGGAACCGCAGGTTCTGGACTGGCTGGCTGCCGTTGATGGGGTAAAGCGCAACCAGTTGCACAACAAGATGAGCCAAAAGGATTTGCGCCAATGGAAACGCCGCAATGTCGGGCATCGCAGCTTTACGGTGCTGCGCCACCCCGTTGACCGCGCCCATGACGCCTTTTGCCGCCATATCGTGACGACCGGCAAGGGCAGCTATACCCAGCTGCGGGGCAATCTGATCAGGCGCTATAAACTGCCTTTGCCCGAAGGCGAACCCGATGCCAACTATGACGCGGATGCGCATCGCGCGGCGTTCAAGGCGTTTCTGGTTTTCCTCAAGGGGAACCTGAATGGCCAGACCGCCATTCGTGTTGATCAAGCCTGGTGTACCCAAGCGCAAGCCGTACAGGGTTTCGGCGAATTCGCCCTTCCCGACCGCATTATCCGCGAGGCAGATCTGGAAAACGATTTGGCCGAACTGGCGGCATCCGTTGGCGTCACGGCGGCGCCAGCCGTGCCGAAGCGCCTGCAAACCGGCCCGTTTGACCTGCCAGAAATTTACGATGCCGAGATCGAAAAGCTCGCCTCGGATGCCTATCAGCGGGATTATATGATTTTCGGGTTTGACAGCTGGCAATAGCGACCTCAGGCCACTTGCGTTGCCTGTGCTTCTGTCAGAATTGTGTAAAGCGTCGTCGGCTCCGGGTTTGCGCGCAGCTTGGCACAGACCGATGCGTTGCGCAGCGTGCGCGATACCAGTGCCAATGCCTTTAGATGCTCAACACCAGCATTTTCGGGGGCAAAAAGCGCAAAGGCAATATCAACCGGCTGTCGGTCGACTGCGTTGAAATCAATCGGCTTGTCCAGCAACACGAACGCGCCAAGGACAGTTTCCAACCCTTCAAGACGTGCGTGTGGCAAGGCGACCCCGTGGCCCACACCTGTGGGGCCAAGGGATTCGCGCGTTTGCAAAGCTTCGACAACAGCGCCAGACTCCAGACCATATGCGTGAAACGCCAACTCCCCGATATCGTGGAGCAGACGCTTCTTGCTTGATGCGGACGTCAGAACCTTAACGGCCCCGGGCTTTAGGAGTGTCGCAAAATTCATTCTGCTGGCTCAATTCTGGTCCGCTTTTTCGCGATCCGTTGTGTCTAGGACGGGTCGATCCAGCCGATGTTTCCGTCATCACGACGGTACACAACGTTTACGCCTTCTTTACCCTCTTTACGAAACACGACGACAGGTGAGCCTGAAATTTCCATTTGCATAACCGCTTCTCCGACAGACAAGTTTGCGATCTTGGTCTGCATTTCGGCAATGATCATGGGTTGGAGGGTTTCGGGTTCCTGCGCATCTGAATCGCTTTCTGATGCGAGGATATACGAGGAAGCGCCGAAAAGTTCAACAGGCTCCGGGCGCTCTCTGTGGTGGTCCTTCAACCGTCGCTTGTAACGGCGAAGCTGTTTTTCCATCTTGGCTGCACAGGAGTCAAAAGAGCCATAAATATCAGTAGCATGAGCTTTTGCCGACGCGGTCAGACCGGTTGAAAGATGCACCGTCGCTTCGCAAACAAACTCATGGGCGGACTTGGAAAAGATGACATTCGCATCCGTCGGACGCTCTGCATATTTTTTGACTGCTTCGCCCAGTTCGGTTTTCACATGGGTCTGCAGGGCTTCGCCGATGTCGATCTGTTTGCCACTGATTTGGTACCGCATATAGTCTCCTTATTCATAACGTTCTGAACAGCGTCCATGACCGCGAAAAACGCGGTTTGGGGCGGGGTCAGATGCGGGTGAATGGCGATGCGTTCAGAATGAATGCCTTTGGCCCTTGGTTGAAAGGGTCAGGTAGGACAAACAAGGAACGTAGTGTCGCCATAACTCCATTGAGCGCCCGAAAGGCACCGATTGTCAAATGAATCTGGCAGAAAAATGTGCGAAAAATAGCCCAGCAAATTCATGAAAAATTAGGAGATACGAAAATTATCACCCAAATAGACACGCCGGACGTTCTCGTTCTGAACGACTTCGGACGGGGTGCCCGACATCAGAACCTTGCCTTCGTGCAGAATATAGGCGCGGTCCACGATCTCGAGTGTTTCGCGTACGTTATGGTCGGTAATAAGCACGCCGATTCCGCGTTTTTTCAGGTCTGCGACCAGATGCCGGATGTCATCGACCGATATCGGATCTACCCCGGCAAAGGGCTCATCAAGCAGCAGGTATTTCGGATCGGCGGCCAGACAGCGGGCGATCTCTACGCGGCGACGTTCCCCGCCCGAAAGGGCCAAGGCAGGTGCGCGGCGCAAATGTTCGATTGAAAACTCGGACAGCAGTGCCTCGAGGCGTTCACGCCGTTTGCGCGCGTCCGGCACGGAAATATCCAAGATCGCCGAGATGTTATCCTGAACGCTCAACCCACGAAAAATGCTCATTTCCTGAGGTAGATAGCCAATACCCAACTGCGCACGACGGTACATGGGCAAGGACGTCACGTCTTTGCCGTCAATGGTGACAGTCCCGCCTTCGGGCATCACAAGGCCTGCCACGGCGTAGAATGTCGTCGTCTTGCCAGACCCGTTCGGCCCCAGCAGGGCGACAACCTCACCCCGATCAAGATGCATTGAAAAATCGCGAATGACCGTCTTTTTGCGATAGGATTTGCGCAGGTGTTCGATACGCAGGCCACTGCCACCCTGTTTAACAGTCAATTGTGGGGTCGACATCAGTTATTGCCACCGGGCTGCAAAACCGTTCTGACCCGGCCCGACATCTGCGCCGTACCGTCAGAAAGCTTGACGCTCATCGTGTCGGAGCTGAGCGCATTGCGGCCTTGAGCCAGCAAAACATTGCCAGACATCACGATTGTACCCTTGTCGATATCGTAATCTGCCCGCTCTGATTCGGCGGCATCAGGGCCGGATACCAGCGTAACGCCGCCCGTCGCCTCTAGCCGGGCAATGCCGTCGCCGTTGGCGCGGTACACGACCAGAACCCGCGATGCGGACAAACGCATTTCACCCTGTCCAATTAGCACATTTCCGGTGAAAATCGCGGTTCCTGTTGCCTGATCGACAGACAGGTTGTCAGCGGTCACTTCAACAGGAAGCCCGGTATCCTGGCGGATCGTTCCAAAGGCCACATTGGCCCCTTGGGCCGCAACCGACATGGCAGAGAACATCAAAAAAAGCGGCAGCAGAATGTATTTCACGCAAGTTACTCTATCAAAGGTTTCGGTTTATATATCAGCTTCACCCCATTTGTGAAAAACAATTGGGTCGCTTCGCCATTTTCTGGTTGCGATACTGTCATTGAACCGGCCTCGAGGATGCCTTCGGGTGCTGTGCCATACACACGCCCCGGAGATTCCAGATCAAGAGACGACAGGCCGGATGTCATATAGTCGCTGGTCATGCGATATCCGGTCGAAGTCATGATGATCACATCATTGGTCAGTTCGGCGATATTCTTGGCCAGATCAATCTCGGCCTGGCCGGATTGCAGACGATAGGATGCGCCTTGGGCCGTTTTGATCGTCAGACGGATGTTTTCGGCCTTGTTCGACCCGATTTTCCCGTCCGGCGTGGTCAATATATCAGCATAGAACGTCAGTTCGTCGCCCTGAGCCGTGGTACCGGTAAAAAAAGGTGCCGTAAGTTGCTGGTCGCGCAGTCTTTCCTGAATTTCCTTTTCAGCAAAGGGGATGGACTGACCGGGATCAATGGCGCGCGAAATCAGGAATAGTGTCGATAACAGCGCCAAAGCCATCAGCGGGAACAAGACCTTTAGCCAGGATACCAGTTTGGAGTAGCGGTCCCCCTGCATGATCCTTAGCCCAATCCGACGCGCAGGCAGTCGTGGATATGGATCAGCCCCGCAGGGACGTTTTTGCCGTTCGGTTCGACAACCAGCAGGCAGGTGATCTTGCGGGTGTTCATGATTCCCACGGCTTTTTCGGCCAGCGCATCGGGGGCGATTGTCACGGGCGCTGTCGTCATCACATCGCGCGTGGTCTTTGACATCAGTCCGTCCAGATGGCGCCCCAAGTCGCCGCTGGTGATGATCCCGGCAAGGGTGCCGGCGGCGTCGGTAACGATCACCACACCGAATGATTTGCTGCTCATCATCATCAATGCGTCAGACATCGGCGCATCGTCTTTGACCATGGGCAGGGCATCGCCCGTATGCATCAGATCGACCACACGGCTTAGTCGCGCGCCCAATTTGCCGCCGGGGTGAAATTCGCGGAAATGTTCCGCGGTAAACGACCGGTTTTCCATCAATGCAATCGCAACCGCATCGCCCATCGCAAGGGTCATGGTCGTGGATGTCGATGGCACAACGCCGGTGCCGCAGGCCTCGGCCAGTTGCGGCAGCAAAAGCACCACATCACATTGGGCACCAAGGCTGCTGCCCTCGCGGCTGGTGATCCCGATCAAGGGAATGGAAAAGCGCCGGGAATAGGCGATCAGATTGGCCAGCTCAGGGGCCTCGCCCGAATTCGATATCGCCAGCACCACATCATCGCCCGTGATCATGCCCAGATCGCCGTGGCTTGCCTCGGCGGGGTGGACGAATTGGGCAGGCGTACCGGTGCTGGCCAGCGTGGCCGCAATTTTCTTGGCGATATGGCCGGATTTGCCGATACCGGTAACAATCACGCGGCCACGGGTGGCGATCAGCAGGTCAATCGCCTGACGAAAGCGATCATCCAGACTGTCAGCCAAAGCCGTCAGCGCGTCAGCCTCGGTGCGGATGACCCGCCGGGCAGTATCAAGGAATGGGGTGCTCATACGTGTGCAAAAATATCCGTGTCGGGCCAGCCTGCCAGATCCAGTTGGGCTCGGGTGGGAAGAAAATCAAAACACGCTTGCGCGATCTCCATACGGTCTTCGCGCAGCAGCATCACATTCAGCGCGTCACGCAGCTTGTGCAGGTGCAAAACATCCGACGCGGCATAGTCGATCTGCGCTTTGGTCAGCTTTTCCGCGCCCCAGTCGCTGGATTGCTGCTGCTTGGAAATATCGACGCTCAGCAGTTCCTGACACAGCTTTGCCAGCCCGTGGCGGTCAGTATAGGTGCGCACAAGGCGGCTAGCGATCTTGGTGCAGTAGACCGGCGTGGCCTTGGCCCCGAACCGGTTCAGCATCGCGGCGATGTCGAAACGGCCAAAGTGAAACAGCTTGAGCACATCCGGATTTTCCAGCAATGCGCATAGATTGGGTGCCGTGGTCTGGTCCTTGGCGATCTGGATCAGATGCGCGTGGCCGTCGCCGCTTGACAGTTGCACAACGCACAGGCGGTCGCGATGCGGATGCAGGCCCATCGTCTCGCAATCAATCGCGACGATTGCACCCAGATCAAGCCCGTCCGGCAGGTCATTTTGGTAAACTTTATTTTTCATGCCTTCCCTATATCGCCCTCGCGCGGTTTGGGAAAGCGCCGCTTTTGAGCGCCGGTTAAGCGGCGGCAATCATCGACGGATCCGGCCGCGGATACTGCGCCAGCAGATCGGCAACCAGAACGTGAGATTTCAGCCCGACCCAGTCGTTTCGCATCAGCGGTTTCGGCAATGCAGGATGCTTGAGCGCCAAGCGCCGCCAGTTATGGACGATCAAACAGCGCAAGGTCGCGACTTGCAGCGGGCTTAGGGACTCGTGGGCGGGCAGATGCTGCGCCGCGTGTTCCAACGCCGCTTGCAGCTGGGCATAGGCTTGTTCAAGCGTTGCGGGTTCCAATTCGGTCTTGAGCCAATCGGGCGCAGTGTTTCCCGTGGTAACAAAGGCATCTTGCGGTGGTTCGATGTCAGACGGGCCCACATACACGCGGCCATTCACTTGGGTGAATCCGTTTAAATCATCCGCCTCAGCGGCGACACCGCTTAGCAACACCATCTGCCATCCCTGGCAAAGTTCATCTGGCGTTGCGTAAATACGTGCGCTTGCATCATCGGCCTGGCTGCGACCGTCAGGTGTCAGGCTGTGCCTGCTGATCCGCCCCTGCTTTTCCGATGCGATCCAATTGTCTTTGCGCAACCGGTGCAGCGCCACGCGCGCCGCTTCGGGGCGCACGTCCATTTCGGCCATGATTGCAGACAGTACCGGCCCGTCGATAATATCGCCCTTGCGTCGCGCAAGGTCGCCGAACAGGCTGATCATCAGCGACCAGACGCGCTGTCCGCCAAGTTGTTTTAGGGGGGTTATTGCATTTGTAAAATCGTCAGTAGGCATTCATCGTCAGCAGTTCATACTCGGCCACGGCGGCATCATCCTGATTGGTCAGGGTCACGTGCCAGCGTACCTCACCGTATTCATCATTACGAGGGGTCTTTGCCTTGACGCTAAGCCGGACCTTGATGCTGTCGCCAGCCTGCACCGGTGACATGAAGCGCAGGTTGTCCAAACCGGTGTTTGCCAGCACAGGTCCGGGATCGGGTTGCACGAACAGACCGGCGGCAAAGGACAGCAGCAGGTAACCGTGGGCAACACGACCGGGGAAGAACGGGTTCGCCTTGGCGGTGTCTTCGTCCATGTGGGCATAGAAGGTATCGCCAGTGAAGTGCGCAAAGGTTTCGATATCGTCCAGCGAAATGGTCCGGCTGGCTGAATTGAACGTCTCGCCCAGATCCAGATCACCAAAGACACGGGTGAACGGGTGGTCGCGGTCTGAAATCTCGGTTGCGCCGGGAACCCATTGTTTGCCGATGGCGGTCAGAATGTCGGGGCTGCCCTGAATGGCGGTGCGCTGCATGTAATGCATGACCCCGCGAATGCCGCCCAGTTCTTCGCCGCCGCCTGCACGGCCCGGCCCGCCATGCACCATGTGGGGCAGGGGGGCACCGTGGCCTGTCGCCTCGGCCATGGAATCGCGGTTGTTGAAGTACAGCCGCCCGTGAAAGGCACCTGCCCCCATTGCCATTTGCCGCGCGATATCTCCGTCGCGGGTGATGACCGAGGCGACAAGCGACCCTTTGCCCTTGTTCAGAAGTGCGATGGCGTGGTCGGTGTCGCGGTAGGGCATGATCGTTGAAACGGGCCCGAACGCTTCGGTATCGTGAACACGGATCGCGTTGTCAGGATCGGCGCAATGGAACAGCATCGGCGGGACAAAAGCGCCCTTTTCGCAGTCGGCCCCATCGACTGCAAAGCTGTCAGGGTCACCAAAGACCCGCTCGGCCTCGGCCCCGATCAGCGCGGCCTTTTCCAGCACGTCGCGGCGTTGCGATTGTGACACTAACGCGCCCATTTTCGTTGTTTCCAGCCGTGGATCACCGATGGTCACCTTGGCCAACCGTGCTGAGATCGCAGCGATCATCGCGTCGACATGCGGCTCAGGCACCATGATCCGGCGAATGGCCGTGCATTTCTGACCCGCTTTCGCAGTCATCTCGCGCTGGACCTCTTTGACGAACAGAACAAATTCGGGCGTGCCCGGCGCTGCATCAGACCCTAACACGGACGCATTCAGGCTGTCCTGCTCGGATGCGAACCGGACGGACCGTTCCAATAGCGCGGGATTGCTGCGCAGTTTGTTGGCAGTTTCGGCGGATCCGGTAAAGCTGACCACGTCCTGACAATCAAGTTGATCCAGCATATCGCCCAATCCCCCTGTCACCAGTTGGATAGCGCCATCTGGCAAGATGCCCGACTGGATCATCAGGCGAAAACACGCCTCGGTCACATAGCAGGTCGCGGTTGCGGGTTTTACGATCGCAGGGACACCGGCCAGCAGGGTCGGGGCCAGCTTTTCCAGCATTCCCCAGACGGGAAAGTTGAACGCGTTGATGTGGACGGCGACACCTTGCAGGGGTGTGCAAATATGGCGGCCCATGAACTGACCGGAACGGCCCAGTTGTTCGGGGGGGCCATCCAGAAATACCTGATCATCCGGCATCTCGCGGCGGCCCTTGGCGGCGTAGACCTGCATCGTGCCAATGCCGCCATCCACATCGATCATGTGGTCGGATTTGGTGCCGCCGGTGTCAAAGGACAGGTCATATAGGCTCTGTTTATGTTCTTTTAGATAGGTCGCCAGCGCCTTGAGCATCTTGGCTCGGTCATGAAACGTCAGCTTGCGCAGGGCCGGTCCGCCAACGTCATGGGCGTAAGCCAGCATGGCCTGAATATCCAAAGCGTCGTTGCCAGCGCGCGCGATCACATCGCCGGTAATGGCGCTCGCGATATTGCGGGAACCGGCCCCCGGATTGATCCACTGACCGGCGGCAAAGCTTTGAATATCGCGCATAATAAGTTCCCTAGTGATGGTCGTAGTCGATGGAAAGTTTGTCGCTGATCGGATAGCTTTGGCAGCTCAGACGATAGCCGCGTTCCACCTCGTAATCCTCCAAGGCGTGGTTCGACAGCATCTCTACCTCGCCTTCGGTGACCTTGCACATGCAGGTCGAACACACGCCCGCCTTGCAGGCAAACGGCGCATCAAGATTGTTTTCCAACGCAGCCTCAAGCACGGACTGGCCTTTGGTCATGGTGAAATTATGGGCCGCACCGTCAATGGTGACGGTCACTTGGGTCAGCGCCTGGTCTTCGCTGCGCTTGGCCATTTCCTGCTTGGCCAGTCGCCCTTGCTGACTTTCGCTGAACAGCTCGAACTTGATCTGATCAGGCTCTAACCCATGGGTTTTCAGGGATTCCGCAATGGCCAGCATCATCGGTTCCGGCCCGCAGATAAACGCGGTGTCGATGTTTTTGATGTCGATCCATGTTTCGAACAAGGCATCGCATTTGGCTTGATCGACGCGGCCGGTGAACAGGTCGATATCCTGACCGGATTCCAACATATGGATAACGCTCAGCCGCCCCATAAAACGGTTCTTGAGGTCTTCAAGCTCTTCGCGGAACATGATCGTGTTCACGGCGCGATTGGCATAGACCAGCGTAAAGGTGGATTGCGGTTCGCGTTTCAGTACGGTTTTCAGGATCGACAGCACCGGAGTGATGCCGGACCCGCCCGCAAAACCAAGGTAGTTCTTGGCGGTATCAGGCTCTAACTCGGTGAAAAACTTGCCCTGTGGCGGCATCGCGTGCAGCGTGTCGCCCACCTTGAGCGTTTCATTGGCAAAGGTCGAAAACGCCCCGCCGTCGACGCGCTTGATGCCGACCTGCAACACGCCATCGTCCAGACCGGCACAGATGGAATAATTGCGGCGTAGTTCGGTGCCGTCGAAATCCTGCTTGAACGTCAGGTACTGACCTTGCCTGAACGCAAAGGCATCCGCGTCTTCGGGCTTGAGCGTCAGCACCACAGCATCGCGGATTGTGTGGTGAATATCAGTGACTAATAAGGGGAGAAATTGGCTCATGGGTCAGATACACTTAAAATAATCGAAGGGTTCCAGGCAGTCGGTACAGCGCCATTGCGCCTTGCAAGGGGTCGAACCGAACTGGCTGATCTTTTCCACATCTGTGGATTTACAACGGGGGCAGTGCTGCGGCCCGCCCGCAGGCTGGGGCGGCGCGATGCCGTATTCTTCCAATTTGGCGCGGCCTGAATCCGTCATCCAATCTGACGTCCAGGCAGGCGAAAGTTGCCGCTTCAGAGCCAGTTTTTCGATGCCATGCCCGCGCAGGGCGGTTTCGATATCAAGGTTGATGATCGTGGTTGCAGGGCAGCCCGAATAGGTCGGCGTCACTGTCACCTCTAGCGTGTCATCTTGCCACTGAACATCCCGGATGATCCCCAGATCGGTAAGCGAGATGACTGGGATTTCGGGGTCTGGTACCGCGTGAAGCCAGCCCCAAACAGTCTCTAACGTGGGCTTTTCGACTACCATGTGGCATCCGGATAGGCGCGTTGCAGCCATTGCATTTGCGTCAGCATGTGACCCAGATGTTCGGTATGCCGCTTGCCGGATTTGCCGCCCTTGTGACCAAAGTCATCCTGCGGCTTGACCAGCGTGGCGGCGGTGAACACATCGTCCAGCAGCGCGTCAAATGCAGGGCGCAAGGATGCCGGATCGGGTGCGATACCAGCATCTACCATAGCGGCGTCCACATCATCAGAAGTGAACATTTCCCCGACATAGGGCCATAATTTATCCAATGCGGCCTGCATCCGGTTGTGGCTTTCCTCGGTCCCGTCGCCCAGACCAACCACCGTGTCGGTGGCCCGTTCCAGATGGTAGGTGACTTCCTTGGAGGATTTTTCGGCGATGGCGGCAACCTGCGCATTGCTACTGCCCATCAGCGCCTTGAGCTGCAACAGGTGCCACGCATCAAACAGAAACTGCCGCATCATGGTCTGGCCGAAATCCCCGTTGGGTTGTTCGACCAACAGCAGATTGCGGAAATCCCAGACATCGCGGTGAAAGGCCAGTTTGTCAGCGTCACGACCTGCGCCTTCGACTTCTCCGGCCAGATCCAGCCACAGGGTCGTTTGCCCGATCAGATCCAGCGCGGTATTGGCAAGCGCGATGTCTTCCTCAAGCACGGGCGCGTGGCCGCACCATTCAGACACGCGGTGCCCCAAAACCAAGGTGTTGTCGCCCATCCGGCAGAGGTATTCAAACAGGTGATCGCTCACATTGCACCCACTTCGTCGGGGATATCAAAGAAAGTCGGGTGGCGATAAACCTTGTCATTCGCAGGCTCGTAAAGCGACCCTTTTTCCTCGGGCGATGACGCGGCGATATCTGATGCCTGAACGACCCAGATGCTGACGCCTTCGTTGCGGCGGGTATAAACGTCGCGCGCATTCTTGATCGCCATTTCCGCGTCGGGCGCATGCAGCGATCCGACATGGCGGTGGCTTAGCCCGTGTTGTCCACGGATAAAGATCTCATACAGGGGCCATTCATGTGTTGTATTGGTCATTTCAGTCTACTCCGCTGCCAGTTTTGCGGCGCGTTTTTTCGCCGCATGGGCCATCAGGCCATCGCGTACCCAAGCGCCGTCATCCCACGCCTTGTTGCGCGCTTCGAGCCGTTCGGTGTTGCAAGGGCCGTTGCCCTTAAGCACGTCGAAAAACTCATCCCAATCGGGCTGGGTGAAATCGTAATGCCCGCGTTCCTCGTTCCATTTCAGATCGGGGTCAGGGACGGTCAGGCCCAGATATTCAGCCTGCGGGACGCATTCATCGACGAACTTCTGACGCAGCTCGTCATTGCTGTTCATCTTGATCTTCCACGCCATGGATTGCGCCGAATGGACCGAATTTTCATCTGACGGGCCGAACATCATCAACGCAGGCCCCCAAAAGCGGTTCAGCGCGTCCTGCGCCATCTTTTTCTGCGCTGCCGTGCCATTCGCCATCTTCATCATGATGTCGTAACCTTGGCGCTGGTGGAACGATTCCTCCTTGCAGATACGCACCATCGCGCGGGCATAGGGCCCGTAGGATGTGCGTTGCAATGGCACCTGGTTCATGATCGCGGCACCATCAACCAACCAGCCCACAGCACCCATATCTGCCCATGTTAGGGTCGGATAATTGAAGATGGAGGAGTATTTCATCTTGCCCGACAGCAGATCGCGCGTCAGTTGATCACGGGTCACCCCCAGCGTTTCTGCGGCACAATACAGATACAAACCGTGGCCTGCTTCGTCCTGCACCTTGGCTAGCAGGATCGCCTTGCGTTCCAGCGTGGGCGCGCGGGTGATCCAGTTGCCTTCGGGCAGTTGACCGACGATTTCAGAGTGCGCATGTTGGCCGATCTGCCGGATCAGGTTCTTGCGATACCCGTCCGGCATCCAGTCTTTCGGCTCTATCTTGCCGCCTGCATTGATCCGTTCCTGAAAGGCGCGCTCTTGCGGATCCATCTCTTCGAGAGATTTGACACCTTCGCCGGTGGATTTGATCATCTGTGCATACATCGTTCAGATCCTTTCAGGGGATTTACCAGTTAGCTTGCGCGTTCAAGAATGATGGCGACACCTTGGCCGACACCGACGCACATGGTGCACAGGGCATAGCGGCCGCCTGTGCGTTTCAGTTGCAACGCGGCAGTCATCACCAACCGTGCGCCCGACATGCCAAGCGGGTGACCAATGGCAATCGCGCCGCCATTTGCGTTCACATGTGGCGCGTCATCCGCAACCCCAAGGGCGCGCAATGTGGCGATGCCCTGGCTGGCGAATGCCTCGTTCAGTTCGATCACATCCATCTGGTCGATGGTCAGACCGGCGCGGGCCAGAACCTTTTGGCTGGCGGGCACCGGGCCAATGCCCATCACGCGCGGTTCGACACCGGCGGCCGAGATGCCGACGACGCGGGCAATCGGGGTCAGGCCGTGCAGATTGGCCGCCGCTTCGGACGCCATAAGCATTGCAGCGGCACCGTCATTGACGCCGGACGCATTGCCGGCTGTGACGGTCAGATCAGGGCCGTTGATAGGGCGCAGTTTTGTCAGCGCTTCCATCGACGTGCCGGACCGCGGGTGTTCGTCGCGGTCAAACACAATCGGATCACCCTTGCGCTGCGGGATTGTCACAGGTGCGATTTCATCCGCGAAAATGCCAGCCTTGTCGGCGGCATCCCAACGGTCCTGGCTGCGCTTGGCAAACGCATCCTGATCGGCGCGGCTGATGTTATAGTCGGTGGCCACATTGTCACCGGTTTCGGGCATGGATTCGACGCCGTATTTTGATTTCATCTTGGGGTTCACAAACCGCCAACCGATGGTGGTGTCATAGACCGCATTGCCGCGCGAAAACGCGGTTTCGGCCTTGGGCATCACAAACGGCGCACGCGTCATGCTTTCAACGCCACCGGCAATGGCCAGATCCATATCGCCAGCCTTGATCGCACGGGCGGCGGCACCAACGGCATCCATACCCGATGCGCATAGACGGTTGATCGTGGCACCCGGAACATCGACAGGCAGGCCAGCCAGCAAGGCGGCCATCCGCGCGACGTTACGGTTGTCTTCGCCCGCCTGATTTGCGCAGCCAAAGATCACATCGTCCACCTTTGACCAGTCCAGATCGGGGTGGCGTGCCATCAGCGCAGCAATCGGCACTGCGGCCAGATCATCGGCCCGAACCGATGACAAAGCCCCACCAAAGCGGCCAATGGGCGTGCGCTGTGCGTCACAAATGTAAGCGTCCATGAAAGTCTCCCTTAGTTTGACGAACTTAGGGTTAGTCGTGATTCGCCGCAACTTAAATGTTACTTAAAAATTGGGTGATATAAATAACTGTAACACAATGTTCCGATAGCGCGGCCCCCAAATCCGTGTACCCTTTGTCAAAGCGTGAACCCTGGGGCGTGTGCGTCATTCACCTTGGCCGACAGGTTTCGCCTGCGCGTTGTCAACGAGTCTGCGATGCTTGCCCGCAAACATGGCCCCTTTAGGTGGACGGGCGGTGCCACATCATGGCGGCAGCATCTGGCGCTTGCGCACGCTGATCAACAATCCAACTGTCAAAAGGCCAAGGGCGGCAATGCTCAGCCAGCTCAGGTTTTCGCCCAGGATCAACGCACCTAAAATTCCGCCCACACCTGGGACAGCCGCAAGGATGGACGAGGTATTGCCGTTTCCGATCCTGCGCGAGGCGTGGGCGATGAACAGCAGCCCGATCAGGTTGGGCACAAACCCCTGATAAACGGCCTGTAACAAAAGCGGCCCCATCGGCGCGTCAGCAATGCCAGAGGGCAGCCACAGCGCCCAGACGGGCAGATAGAGCGCTGCATTCACGACGGTGCCGCAAAAGATGATCTGCATCGCCCCCAGCTGCCACCGCTCTGACAGGATCATGTAAAATGAAAAGAACACCGCCCCCACGATGAACAGCAGGTCGCCGATCCATGCTGTCTCGCTTCTGGTGGCGACCCCGTCCCAGGCCAGCACGACCGCAGACACGAGGATCAGCGCGGCCCCCAGCATCTGCCGCAGGCTGGGCTTTGCGCTGAAAAGGACCAGACCCAAAATGATGCCGACCAGCGGCAGTATCCCGTTCATGAAGATACCGCCATGTGCGGCAGGCGCAAAAAGGAAGCCGGAAAACACCGACAGGATATAGACAGGCCCCAGAATGAACGAGAGCACTGCAATCTGCGTCAGCGAAAGCCCCCGCCACGGTTTGTAATAAAGGCAAAGCGGTATCGCCACGATGGACGCCAGCCCGTAGCGCATCGCGGCCAGATCATACACTGTCAGGCCGCTGTTATTTGCGACACGGCTGACGATCAGCCAAAAGGACCAGACAAAGACGATCACCCAAGCGGCCGTATAGCCAGTGACCTGTGAGGGATTTCCGGTGGTCATCTGCGCTTTGCCATCCCAAAAAACGATGGGAAAATTCCCAGACCACCAGCAGTAGGACCAGTATCGGGGCAGGGCAAGAGAAAGCCAAAGGAATTGACCGAACATCACAGGTTGAGGGGCAGGGCGGGCGCACTGAGCCTTGCATCGTTGAAACTGCCTGCTTCTCCAGCCGGGGTTGCTGAATGCCCGCGCGTTGATTCTGGCGCGGATCTTCGCCGCCCGATTTCAAATCGCAAACGCCTGTTTGTCTGGGGTGAAACGGCTCGCGTGGGTCTGGATCATGCGCTCTTCGCTGATCCTTTGGTTGCAGGGGTGTGTCCTGATTGGTGGTTGACGTCGCCTGCGGCCCCAGGACACGCGCGGGCTGTTGGTTGGCGTTGACGCTAATTCAGCCACATTGCCCTACTCAAAGCCTTGCCGATTTGATCATTCGGCCCTACCTAGACAGACCTCGGAAACGTGTTGAAAGATCTTGAATTGCAAACACCATATTACCTGATCGACAAGGCGCGCCTGCTGCCGAACCTCGAGAAAATCGCCTGGCTGCGCGCGGAGTCCGGGGCGAAGTCGTTGTTGGCGCTCAAGTGTTTCGCGACGTGGTCGGTGTTTGATTTCATGGCGCAATACATGGACGGCTCAACGTCATCGTCCTTGTACGAAGTCCGCTTGGGGCACGAAAAGTTTCCCGGTGAAACCCACGCTTATTCAGTTGCTTATGCCGATCACGAGATCGCCGAAGTGCTGGAATGCTCCGACAAGATCATTTTCAACTCCATCGGTCAGCTGACCAAATTTGCTGATGCGTCGCAGGGCCATATCAGGGGGCTTCGGGTCAATCCCGGGGTATCCACTTCCGAATTTGATCTGGCCGATCCCGCGCGCCCGTTCAGCCGGCTTGGCGAACATGATCCCGACCGGATTGCCGCCGTCGCGGACCAGATCAGCGGGCTGATGTTCCACAACAATTGCGAAAACGACAGTTTTGAACGGTTTGACGAGATGCTGACCTTGATCGAGGATCGGTTTGGCGCGGTGATACGTGATATGGACTGGATCAGTCTGGGCGGCGGCATCCATTTTACCGGCGCGGATTACCCGCTTGACCGCTTGGCCGCGCGGCTGAAAGCTTTTGCGCAGACCTATGGCGTTCAGGTCTATCTGGAACCGGGCGAGGCCGCGATCACAGGGGCCGCAACGCTTGAGGTGACCGTGCTGGACACCATGTACAACGGCAAGAACCTTGCCATCGTCGACAGCTCGATTGAGGCGCATATGCTGGATCTGCTGATCTACCGCGAGCCCGCGAAAATCAGCCCGAACACCGGCGATCATGAATGGATGATCTGCGGGAAATCCTGCCTCGCGGGCGATATCTTTGGCGAATTCCGCTTTGATGCGCCGTTGAAGGCCGGGGACCGGCTTTCGTTTCAGGACGCCGCAGGCTATACAATGGTCAAGAAAAACTGGTTCAACGGGGTCAAGATGCCAGGCATCGCGATCCGTGAACTCGACGGGACAACGCGCTTGGTACGCGATTTTGACTACGATGATTTCGCCGCGGCCCTGTCGTAAAACTGCTCACACGAACGCAACAACAAAAGAGGTCTTTTGGATACATGAAACGCAATGTTCTTATCATTGGCGCTGGTGGCGTCGCACAGGTCGTGGCGCATAAATGCGCGCAAAATAACGATGTTCTGGGCGATCTTCATATTGCCAGCCGGACAGTCGCGAAATGCGAGGCGATCATCCAAAGCGTGCATGATAAGGCTGCGATGAAACAGGACGGCGTGTTCAAAGCGCATGAGGTCGACGGCATGGACAGTGACGCGGTCGCTGCCCTGATCACCAAGACCGGTGCCCAGATCGTGATCAACGTAGGGTCGCCTTTCGTCAACATGACCGTGCTCGAGGGCTGCATCCAGACCGGTGCCGCCTATATTGACACCGCCATTCACGAAGACCCCGCCAAGATTTGCGAAACGCCCCCATGGTACGGAAATTACGAATGGAAGCGTCGCGACGATTGCGCAAAGGCTGGCGTGACGGCGATTTTGGGTGCCGGTTTTGATCCCGGCATGGTGAATGCCTTTGCGCGTTTCGCGGTGGATGAATTCATGGACGAGGTCACGTCGATCGACATCGTTGACATCAATGCGGGCAACCACGGCAATTATTTTTCAACCAACTTCGATCCCGAGATCAACTTTCGCGAATTTACCGGCACGGTCTACAGCTGGCAGAACGGGGCGTGGCAGGAGAACAAGATGTTCGAGGTCGGCCGCGAATGGGATCTGCCCGTCGTCGGCAAGCAAAAGGCTTATATGTCCGGCCATGACGAGGTTCATTCGCTGGCGGCCAACTATCCGCAGGCCGATGTCCGGTTCTGGATGGGCTTTGGCGACCACTACATCAACGTCTTTACCGTGTTGCAAAACCTCGGGCTGTTGTCCGAGCAGCCTGTCGTCACAGCCGAAGGGCTTGAGGTCGTGCCGCTGAAACTGGTCAAGGCCGTGTTGCCTGACCCGTCCAGCCTTGCGCCGAACTACACCGGCAAGACCTGCATCGGTGATCTGGTAAAAGGCACCAAGGATGGCAAGGAGGTCGAGGTGTTCGTCTATAACGTCGCCGATCACAAGGACGCCTTTAACGAGGTCGGCAGCCAGGGCATTTCCTACACTGCGGGCGTGCCTCCGGTGGCGGTCGCGATGTTGATCGCGGATGGCACCTACGACAAGGGTGTGATGCTGAACGTCGAAGAGCTGGACCCCAAGCCGCTGTTCACCTTGCTTGATGACATTGGTCTTCCGACACGGGTGAAAGACGCCAAAGGGGACCGGGAATGGCATCTCGCTTAGGCTCAGGCGTCACTGTCACGGTTTGGGCCCGTTTGCTTAATGACAACAAACATTGCGGGTAACATCGCGCTCGGCGGTCTGGTGCAACCGGACCGTCGCCAGCGACCCGTGATGAGAAATCTACGGCCGACACCAAGAACTATTACGCGTGTGTGTATGCCAAGGTTTGCGAACTGGATTTTTCCGATAGCGGTGGAAATCTAGACCCATGGATATGAATCAACATATCTCTAAATGCATCTGCCGATATTTATGGGGCGATGAATACAAGCAGCGCTGAGAGGATAACGGGGTCTAAAAATTTCCCCCAGTCATAAATTCTTTTCAATCAAAGAACTTACTCTGTTTAAATGGTGCCCAGAAGAGGACTCGAACCTCCACACCGTTGCCAGTACTAGCACCTGAAGCTAGCGCGTCTACCATTCCGCCACCTGGGCACAGGGGGGTTGTGAGGGCTGCTCTAATCATGCGGGGCGGGGGTGTCAATTGGATTCGCTGACATTCTTGCATCTTGTTTGCTTCATTGACCCTTGCGGGTGATGTGCCGCGAAGGGTTGGGGCAAACTGGGCTGATTTGCGGCTTGTTCCCAAACGGTCAAAACGGTATCTATCGCTCAGTTTTTCTGAACAGGAGCATCATCATGTCAAAGCTGGTGACGATCTATGGCGGCTCGGGGTTTGTCGGGCGTTATATTGTGCGCCGCATGGCCAAAGCAGGATGGCGGGTTCGCGTGGCAGTACGCCGCCCGAACGAGGCGATTTTTGTGCGCCCCTATGGTGCTGTTGGTCAGGTTGAGCCTGTTTTCTGCAATATCCGCGATGACGCATCGGTGCGTGCGGCGATGCAAGGGGCAGATGCTGTTGTGAACTGCGTCGGCATTCTGGCGGAAACCGGCAAGAGTACGTTCGAGGAAATTCAGGCTGGCGGGGCGGAGCGGATTGCACGGATCGCCGCAGACGAAGGCATCAGCCGGATGGTTCAAATCTCGGCTATCGGGGCGGATATTGATTCTGCCAGCGAATATGCACAGACCAAGGCAATGGGCGAGGCGGCTGTTCTCAAGCATATGCCGGATGCCGTTATCCTGCGTCCGTCGATTGTGTTCGGCCCGGAGGATGAATTCTTTAACCGCTTTGCAGGCATGACACGTCTCAGCCCGGTGGTGCCTGTTGTTGGCGCAGATACCTTGTTCCAGCCGGTGTATGTGGATGACGTGGCAAAGGCGGCTGAAATGGCCGTTCTCGGTGATGCGCCAGCCGGCATCTACGAGCTGGGCGGCCCTGACGTGGAAAGCTTCCGCGCATTGATGCAGCGGATGCTGGCAGTAGTGCATCGTCGTCGTTTGGTGATTGGCTTGCCTATGTTCGTGGCCAAGATCCTGGCGGGTGCCTTTGATATTTTGCAGGCGGTTACGCTTGGGCTGGTCAGGAATTTTATGGTCACCCGTGATCAGGTCAAGAACCTTGGCACTGACAATGTGGTTGCACCGGATGCAAAGGGTTTTGACGCGTTGAGGATTTCGCCTGTGTCGATGTCATCGGTCTTGCCGGATTATCTGTGGCGGTTCCGCCCGTCCGGGCAGTACGACGACATTATGGCGTCTGCCAAAGACTTGCGCAGCTGATCACCTGATAGACTTTTACAAAGGCCCTGCCATACCGGCGGGGCCTTTTGCGTTTATGAATAAGCGTAAGCCAGCAGCGCGATGCCCAATATCACCCGGTAGATTACGTAAGGCGTAAAGCTGACACTGCGCAGCAGGCGCATCATCAAAACAAGCGCCAGCATCGCCGCGACAAAGGCAAAGGCCGCAGCGATGGAGGCGTCTTTCGCCAATTGCCAGTCGGCCTCTCCGATCACATCCAGCGATAGCAACGCACCCGAGGCAAGGATTGTGGGGATCGACATCAGCATCGACAGGGTCGCAGCCCCGGTGCGGTCATACCCCAGCTTGCGGGCCGCAGTGATGGTGATGCCTGACCGCGAGGTGCCGGGGATCAGCGCGACTGCCTGTGCCAGACCCATCCACACCGCGTCTTTCATGCGCCAGTCGCCGGCGGACATCTCGTTCCCGCCAGTTTTATCTGCCCAATACAGCACAAGCCCGAATATCAGCATGGTCCAGCCAATCACGGCGACGGACCGCAGCATTTCGTCGATGCCCATTGCTTTAAACAGCAGTCCTGCGACCAAGACGGGGATCGTCGCGATGATGAGCAAAAGCGCAGTGCGCGCGCCACGAGTGTCGACCTTGCCTCGTGCCAAGCGGCCCAAGCCGATCGTCGCCTCGACAACTTGGGATCGGAAATACAAGATCACGGCAAGCAAGGTACCCACATGAACCGCAACGTCTATCGCCAGCCCTTGATCGGGGCCGCCAGTGACGAATGGCAGTAGTATTAGATGTCCAGAGGATGACACAGGCAAGAATTCGGTAAGGCCCTGAATGATGGCCACGAGTAATAGTTGAAACAGTGTCATGGTCTGATTGCCTGCGATGCTTATGCTGAGGCCGACGTATAAACCCGCTCAAAAGAAAGCAAAGAACTATATTAAGTCCGCATCGGACCTAAAATACGCAGAAAATCGCCTCACTCTCAAAGCTGGGCGAAAAAAATTTACATATAGGTCAGCACTGCTGCCTTTATTATCATTTCGCATTTGTGTAAGGGAGGCTAACAAAGTTTTTCAGGCGGAGTTTTCGATTATGGCAAAGCAGCCAATGCTTAAGTTTACAACGGTTTCACGGGATATGCCCGAAAAGCGGATGCCGAATCTGCGCCGCGAAGACTTTCACGAGATTTACGCGGAATACGCGGATGAGAAAGCCAAAGAGCAGGCCAGCCGGTGCAGCCAATGTGGTGTGCCGTATTGTCAGACCCATTGCCCGTTGCACAACAACATCCCCGACTGGCTGCGTCTGACAGCCGAAGGCCGTCTGAAAGAAGCGTATGAAGTGTCGCAAGCCACCAATACCTTCCCCGAGATTTGTGGCCGTATCTGCCCGCAGGATCGCCTGTGCGAAGGTAACTGCGTGATTGAACAGTCCGGCCACGGCACTGTGACCATCGGGTCGGTCGAAAAATACATCACTGACACCGCGTGGGAAAACGGCTGGGTGCAGGCGATCAAGCCGCACACCGAGCGTACTGAATCCGTTGGCATCATCGGTGCTGGCCCCGGTGGTCTGGCCGCCGCCGACGTGCTGCGCCGCCAGGGTGTGCAAGTCACCATCTATGACCGCTATGATCGCGCAGGCGGTTTGCTGACCTACGGCATCCCCGGCTTCAAACTGGAAAAAGATGTGGTGATGCGCCGCAATGACCAGCTTGCCGAAGGTGGCGTAAAGTTTGAACTGAACTGTAATGTCGGCGTCGACATCAGCTTTGCCGATATCCGTGCCAAGCATGACGCAGTGATCATCGCGACCGGCGTTTACAAAACCCGCGAAATTCAGGCCCCCGGTGTAGGGGGTGTCGGCCTTGAGCGCGCGATTGATTTCCTGACCGTCAGCAACCGCAAAAGCTTTGGCGACACTGTCGAGGAATTTGAATCCGGTCGTTTGAACGCCCATGGCAAAAAGGTCGTTGTCATCGGTGGTGGCGATACCGCGATGGACTGCGTTCGTACCTCGATCCGTCAGGGTGCGACATCTGTGAAATGTCTGTACCGCCGCGACCGTGCCAACATGCCCGGCAGCCAGCGCGAAGTGCAAAACGCCGAGGAAGAAGGCGTTGTGTTCGAATGGTTGTCTGCCCCCAAGGGGTTTGTCGGTGATCCGGTGACAGGTGTCATGGTGCAAAAGATGCGTCTTGGCGCGCCCGATGCCACAGGTCGTCAGGCCCCCGAAGTGATCGAAGGCGCTGATTACGTCGAAGAAGCCGATCTGGTGATTATGGCCTTGGGCTTTGAGCCAGAAGACCTGCCAACATTGTGGCGCACACCTGAACTGCCCGTGAACCGCTGGGGCACGATCAAGGCCGATTACGTCACGGGTGCCACCGATCTTGATGACGTCTATGCCGTGGGTGACATCGTGCGCGGTGCGTCACTGGTGGTTTGGGCAATCAAGGACGGCCGCGATTGTGCGCAAGCCATCCTTGAGAAGCTGGGCACGAAAACGGCCATCGCAGCCGAATAACCGGCCCCACGCCTGTAACAAATGTATTTTCGCGCCCAAGGCGCGCCCGAATTAGGAGATAGCAAATGACCAAGTATGATGAAGCCTGGGTAGCCCGCGAAGAAGCAAAGCGCGCGCATATGGCGGCAAACGGTCTGTATTCCGAGGAAGAAGAGCATTCTTCCTGTGGTGTTGGCCTTGTTGTGAACATCGACGGCTCGTGCAGCCGCGATGTGGTTTTGTCGGGCATCAAAGCGCTGAAAGCGATCTGGCACCGCGGTGCTGTTGATGCGGATGGCAAGACCGGCGATGGCGCGGGTATCCACGTGCAGATTCCGGTCAACTTCTTTTACGATCAGGTCCGCCGCACCGGCCACAGCCCGCGCGAAGGTGAATTGATTGCCGTTGGTCAGGTGTTCTTGCCGCGCACCAACTTTGCCGCGCAAGAAACCTGCCGGACCATCGTCGAAACCGAAGTGCTGCGCATGGGGTATTACATTTATGGCTGGCGCCACGTGCCGGTCGATATCTCTGTGCTGGGTGAAAAGGCCAACGCGACCCGCCCCGAGATCGAACAAATCCTGATCTCCAATGCCAAAGGCGTGGACGAAGAAACATTCGAGCGCGAACTTTATGTGATCCGTCGCCGCATCGAGAAAGCCGCGCTCGCCGCGCAGGTACCGACCCTTTATATCGCGTCGATGTCCTGCCGGTCGATCATCTACAAAGGCATGATGCTGGCCCAGGATGTGGCCAACTTCTATCCCGATCTGCTGGATGACCGCTTTGAATCCGCCTTTGCGATCTATCACCAGCGTTATTCCACCAACACCTTCCCGCAGTGGTGGCTGGCGCAGCCCTTCCGCATGTTGGCCCACAACGGCGAGATCAACACCCTCAAGGGCAACCTGAACTGGATGAAGTCGCACGAAATCCGCATGGCGTCGGGCACATTCGGTGACATGGCCGAAGACATCAAACCAATCGTCGCGGCGGGGTCGTCTGACTCTGCTGCGCTGGATGCGGTGTTCGAGGTTCTGGTACGCGCAGGTCGCAACGCCCCGATGGCGAAAACCATGCTGGTGCCTGAATCATGGTCCAAGCAGGCGGTTGAACTGCCCGAAGCGTGGCGCGACATGTATTCCTATTGCAACTCTGTGATGGAACCCTGGGATGGCCCTGCCGCCCTTGCCATGACCGATGGCCGCTGGGTTTGCGCAGGCCTTGACCGTAACGGTCTGCGCCCGATGCGCTATGTCGTCACCGCTGACGGTATGCTGATCGCCGGTTCCGAGGCGGGCATGGTCCCCCAGGACGAAGCAAACGTAATCCACAAAGGCGCGCTTGGCCCCGGTCAGTTGCTGGCTGTGGACATCGAAGAAGGCAAGATGTTCGGCGATACCGAGATCAAAGACAAACTGGCGGCATCCCGTCCGTTTGGCGAATGGGTCGGCAAGATCAACGAACTGGACGAAGCCCTGAGCGGCATCGAGGAAAAGCCGTTGTTTGCCGGTGACGAACTGCGCCGCCGTCAGGTGGCTGCCGGTTATACCATTGAAGACCTTGAGCAGATCCTCGCCCCGATGGCCGAGGACGGTAAAGAACCGTTGGCGTCGATGGGCGACGATACACCATCGGCAGTTCTGTCGAACCAGTACCGCCCGCTCAGCCACTTCTTCCGCCAGAACTTTAGCCAGGTGACAAACCCGCCGATCGACAGCTTGCGCGAATTCCGCGTGATGAGCCTGAAAACACGCTTTGGTAATCTGAAAAACGTGTTGGACGAATCCAGTGCCCAGACCGAAATTCTGGTGCTCGACAGCCCGTTCCTGGCCAACGCGCAGTTCGATCAGCTGATGGGTGAATTCAACGCGGATTCCGTGACCATCGATTGTACCTTTGAACCCGGTGGCAGCAACCTGAACGATGGTCTGCGCCGCATCCGCGAAGAGGCCGAAGACGCCGTTCGTTCCGGCGCGGGGCACATCGTGCTGACCGACCAGTTCAGCGGCGAGGGCCGTGTTGCGATGCCGATGATCCTGGCGACTTCTGCCGTGCACAGCCAACTGACCCGCAAAGGTCTGCGGACATTCACATCGCTGAACGTCCGTTCCGCTGAATGTGTTGATCCGCATTACTTTGCCGTGTTGATCGGTTGCGGTGCGACCGTGGTAAACGCCTATCTTGCCGAAGACTCGCTGGCCGACCGTATTGATCGCGGCCTGCTGGACGTGAACCTGACCCAGGCGATGTCGCGCTACCGCGAGGCAATCGACCAGGGTTTGCTGAAAATCATGGCCAAGATGGGCATCAGCGTCATCTCGTCCTATCGCGGGGGCCTGAACTTTGAAGCGGTGGGCCTGTCACGCGCCATGTGTGCCGAATACTTCCCCGGTATGACCAGCCGCATCAGTGGCATCGGTACCAACGGTATCCAGCGCAAGGCCGAAGCCGTACATGATCGTGGTTGGAAGGGCGACGCTGTCGTCATGCCGATCGGTGGTTTCTACAAGGCGCGCACCTCGGGCGAGACCCACGCATGGGAAGCATCGTCGATGCACATGTTGCAGATGGCGTGTAACAAAGCCTCCTATCAGATGTGGAAGCAGTACAGTGCCAAGATGCAAAGCAATCCGCCGATCCATCTACGCGATCTGCTGGATATCAAGCCGCTTGGCGCTCCGATCCCGATTGAAGAAGTCGAAAGCATCACCGCGATCCGCAAGCGTTTCGTGACCCCCGGCATGTCGCTTGGTGCGCTGTCACCAGAGGCTCACAAGACCCTGAACGTCGCGATGAACCGCATCGGTGCCAAGTCGGATTCCGGCGAGGGCGGCGAAGATCCGGCACATTTTGTGCCCGAATCCAACGGCGACAACCCGTCTGCCAAGATCAAGCAGGTTGCGTCGGGCCGTTTTGGTGTGACCGCCGAATACCTGAACCAGTGCGAAGAACTGGAAATCAAAGTCGCCCAAGGTGCCAAGCCCGGCGAGGGTGGCCAGCTGCCCGGTATGAAGGTCACCGACCTGATTGCCCGTCTGCGCCATTCGACCAAGGGTGTGACGCTGATTTCCCCGCCACCGCACCACGACATCTATTCGATCGAAGACCTTGCGCAGCTGATCTATGACCTCAAGCAGATCAACCCGCGCTGCAAGGTGACCGTGAAACTGGTGGCATCGTCCGGCGTTGGGACGATTGCGGCGGGTGTGGCCAAGGCCAAGGCGGATATCATCCTGATCTCGGGTCACAACGGTGGCACCGGCGCGTCGCCTGCGACATCGATCAAATATGCGGGTCTGCCATGGGAAATGGGTCTGACCGAGGCACATCAAGTGTTGTCGATGAACAACCTGCGTGACCGCGTGACCCTGCGCACCGATGGTGGTTTGCGCACAGGTCGTGACATTGTCATGGCCGCGATGATGGGTGCCGAAGAATACGGCATCGGCACCGCTGCGCTGATCGCGATGGGCTGTATTATGGTGCGTCAGTGCCAGTCGAACACCTGCCCCGTGGGCGTGTGTACCCAAGACGAAGCACTGCGCGGCAAGTTCACCGGCAATGCCGACAAGGTCGTCAACCTGATCACCTTCTACGCTACCGAAGTACGTGAATTGCTTGCGTCCATCGGTGCGCGCAGTCTGGATGATGTGATTGGCCGTGCCGATCTGCTGGCGCAGGTCAGCCGTGGTTCTGCCCACTTGGATGATCTGGACCTTAACCCGCTATTGATCACGGTCGATGGCGCGTCCGAGATCGTTTATGACCGCAGCAAGCCACGCAATGCCGTGCTGGATACGCTGGACGCTGAAATCGTGCGCGATGCCGCGCGGTTCCTTGAGGATGGCGAGAAGATGCAGCTTAGCTATGCGGTGCAGAACACGCACCGTACTGTTGGCACACGCACCTCCAGCCATATCATCAGCCGCTTTGGCATGAACAACCAGTTGCAGCCCGACCACCTCACGGTCAAGCTGACAGGCTCTGCCGGTCAAAGCCTTGGTGCCTTTGCCGCGCCGGGTTTGAAACTGGAAGTGTCCGGCGATGCCAACGATTATGTCGGCAAGGGTCTGTCGGGGGGCACGATCGTGGTGCGCCCATCCATGGCCAGCACGATCATTGCAGCCGAGAACACCATTATCGGCAACACCGTTCTGTATGGTGCGACCAAAGGCTTCCTGTTTGCAGCGGGCCGCGCAGGCGAACGGTTTGCCGTGCGTAACTCTGGCGCGCATGTTGTGATCGAAGGCTGCGGCAGCAACGGTTGTGAATATATGACCGGCGGTGTGGCGGTGATTTTGGGCAGCATCGGTGCCAACTTTGGTGCGGGTATGACAGGGGGCATGGCCTATCTCTATGACCCCGAAGGCCGCGCTGATTCCGTGCTGAACATGGAAACGCTTGTGACCTGCCCGGTCACGGTCGATCACTGGGAAAACCAGCTGAAAGGTCTGATCGAACGGCATCTGGCCGAGACAGGCAGCCGCAAGGCCGCTGACATCTTGCAACATTGGGAAACTGAAAAGGCCAACTTCCTTCAGATTTGCCCAAAAGAGATGCTGATCCACATTCCGGCACCGCTGAGCCACGAAAAGAAAGCGATGCCTGCTGAGTAGCAGAGTAGCTTTTGACCCAATGCCGGGCGTTATCATTGATCACGCCCGGCACGTAATTGCCCCAATTGACCCTCAAATGTCCTTAAATAGGACACGATCGACCTGCATTCTCGGTTCAACCAAATACCGAGGTGATCCCATGTCCGAGTTCTTTCATGATACATTTCTAGACGCTGAACCCGTTGCTTTTGCTTCAGGTTTGACTCGTGGAACACTGATTGAAACGGTCAGGGGCCCGCGCGCGATCGAAACGCTCAAATTGGGTGATCTGATCGAGACCGCGGATGGCGATCTGCAACCCTTGCGCAGCCTAAGCCGTCAAAAGATGCGCGGCACGGGTGCCGATGCACCGGTCCGTATTTCGGTTGGCGGCATCGGAAATTCAGAACCCTTGTTGCTGGCCCCCTTGCACCGTGTGCTGCTGAACGGCTGGCAGGCTGAACTGTATTTCGGTCAGGACGAGGTATTGATCGAAGCACGGTCGTTGGTGAACGGGACAACCGTCACACGTCAGGAATGCGATCAAATAGAATATCTGAGCCTTGGCTTTGACGCACATCAGGTCATTCTTGCCCAAGAGGCGCTGGTCGAAAGCGATATGCCCCATGAAAATGGTGACTATATTGATGCCATGCGACCACGCAGCAATGCCGCACCAAGCGGTAAATTTGCCCGCCCGACCGTAGATTGGGCCGAAGCCCGCGTTGTCGCGGTTTAAGCGACTTTACCAAGGCGCGCCGCGTCCTATGTTGTACGGATGACCAGTTTCATCACATCGCGCGCGCGGATCGTTCTTGTTCTGCTTTTTGGATTAGCCGTTGCGGCTTGTACGGATACGGCCCCGAAAGGTGGCGGTGATATTCTTGTTATTGGCGATTCCGTCATGGCCTGGAACGGCCGGAGCGATCAGGCCATCCCCGATGTTATCGCCAAGACCCTGGGCCGGCAGGTGACGAACAAGGCCATCCCCGGCGCAAAATTTGACAACGGGTCTGCCCTGTTTTCTGCAATCGGTTTCGACATCCAGCGGCAATATCCCGGCGGCAGTTGGAACTGGGTCGTTGTGGATGGCGGGGCAAATGACCTGGGGTTTGACGATTGCAAATGCGCAGCCTGCCGCCCGGTTGTGGATGAACTGATCGGCCCGGACACGACATCAGGCACCATTCCCGCATTTCTCGCCGGGCTGCGCGACAGTGGCGCGCAGGTTATCTGGATGGGGTATTACAAGGGAAACGGCAAAGGATCGTTCGAAGGATGCCGCGACGATCTGGTTTTGCTTGAACGGCGCATTGCACGGTTTGCCGCACGCACGCCGGGGGTGACTTTTCTGGATTCAGAGATGGTGATCGACCCCGCTGACCCGACCCAGTTTGCCAGCGACAACACGCATCCGTCTCCCAAGGGGTCGGCCTTGATCGGCAGCTATCTGGCAAAAGCGATTTCCGAACGCGACCCCCGTTCACAATGAGCCGCAGGGGCAGTATAGCTGTTCTCCATGGCGAAACGAGCATCATCCAAAAAGACCAAAACAGCCCCGAAGCCCCGCAAGGGACTTAAGTCGCGGATCATCCGGGCGGCCCTGAAGGTGGCACTGGTCGGCATCGGCATCGTTTTCGCGCTGGTATTGCTGTTTGCCGTGTTTAACCCCCCTACAACCCCGTACATGTTCAGCGAAAGCCGCAGGCTGGGTGGTGTCGACCACCAATGGGTTCCGCTCGAGGATATCGCCCCCGTTATGGCGCGGTCCGTGGTGGCTGCGGAGGATGCGAATTTCTGCAACCACTGGGGCTTTGATCTGGCCGCGATCAAGAAGGCGATTGCCGAAGGGTCAAACCGGGGCGCATCGACGCTAAGCCAGCAGACGGTAAAGAACGTATATCTGTGGCATGGCCGCACATGGATCCGCAAAGTCCTGGAGGCCGCCATCACCCCGGTCGTCGAAGCCGTCTGGACCAAGCGCCGGATCGTCGAGGTCTATCTGAACGTGGCCGAGTTTGGCGAAGGCGTGTTCGGCGTTGACGCGGCGGCCCAACATTACTTCGGGGTCATCCCTGCAAAACTGTCGGCGACCCAGGCCGCGCGGCTTGCTGCGATCTTGCCCTCGCCCAAGACGCGTTCGGCTTCAAAGCCCAGCGATTATGTCAGAAAACGCAGCGCGCAAATCCGCGACGGAGCGGCGACAATCAGCAACGATGGGCGTGCCGCCTGTTTCGAGAGTTGAATATACAACTCAACACAGGCATGAGTGGAAGAAGCTTATCCTTAGTTTTGGAACCTTACCATGGCCCGCCTTTTTCACGTACCGCTATCCCCTTTCTGCCGAAAGGTCCGGCTGAGCCTTGCTGAAAAGAAGATCGAGGTCGAGCGGGTAGACGAGCGGTATTGGGAACAAGACCCCGATTTCATGCGCAAGAACCCCGCCGGCAAAGTACCGGTTTTGCAACTGGATGGCATTATCATGTCGGAAAGTGCCGCGATTTGCGAGTATATCGAGGAAACCCGCCCGGAGCCGTCGCTGATGCCAAGCGACCCCGTCCAGCGTCTTGAAGTACGCCGTCTGGTCAGTTGGTTCGATGACAAATTCCACTCCGAAGTTACATCAAAGCTGCTGTACGAACGGGTGAACAAAAAGGTCATGGGCCAAGGGTTTCCCGACAGCCGCAACGTCAAGGACGGTGCCAAGGCGATCAAATACCACATTGATTACATGGCGTGGTTGTTGGACCATCGGCGCTGGCTGGCGGGTGATGTGATGACACTGGCCGATTTTGCGGCTGCTGCGCATCTGTCGTCGCTTGATTATATCTCGGATGTGGATTGGAACCGGTCGGATGTGGTCAAAGACTGGTACGCCAAGATCAAATCCCGCCCTGCGTTCAGGTCTTTGTTGGCCGATCAGGTACCGGGGTTTCCGCCGCCAAAGCATTACAATGACCTTGATTTCTAGTCTGAAAGCGTTGGGGGCTGTCTGCCCCCAAACCCCCGAGGATATTTCTGAGCCAGAGAAGACATGGACGGTTTAAAGGATCGTTTGGTTGCCCGGGCCTTGGAAGAGGGGTTTGTGGCGTGCCGGGTGTGCCGGCCTTCGGATGTTCGGCAGGTGCCGGCGCGTCTGGCTGCTTTTGTAGAGGCGGGGTATCACGGTCAGATGTCCTGGATGGCGGAGCGCATGGCGTGGCGCGGCGATCCGGCGGCTTTGTGGCCCGAGGCGCGGTCGGTGATCATGCTGGCAGAAAGCTATGCCCCCGAACATGATCCGACAGCGATATTGGGGCAGCCGCAGAAAGCTGCGGTGTCCGTCTATGCCCACGGGCGCGATTATCATGACATCGTCAAAAAGCGGCTCAAGCGGTTGGCGCGGTGGTTGATCGAGCAGGAGCCCTGCGAGGTAAAGGTGTTCGTGGATACCGCCCCGGTGCCGGAAAAGGCGTTGGGCCAAGCGGCCGGGTTGGGATGGCAGGGCAAGCACACCAATCTGGTCAGCCGTGACTGGGGGAACTGGGCCTTTCTGGGCGCGGTTTTCACGACGCTTGAGTTGCCCGTCGACGGGGCCGAGGGTGATCATTGCGGGTCGTGCCGGTCTTGTTTGGAGGCCTGCCCGACTGATGCTTTTCCGGCACCTTACCGGTTGGACGCGCGGCGGTGCATTTCCTATCTGACGATCGAGCATAAAGGCCCTGTTGATCTGGAACTGCGCAGCAAGCTGGGCAACCGGATCTACGGTTGTGATGATTGCCTTGCGGCGTGCCCGTGGAACAAATTTGCCGTCGCGGCCAGCGACATGCGCTATCACGGTGGGGTCGGAGCACCTGATCTGGCAGAGCTGGCAACGCTGGATGATGCCGCATTCAGGCTGAGGTTTTCAGGATCTCCGGTCAAGCGGATCGGGCGTGACCGGTTCATTCGCAATGTTCTGTATGCCATCGGCAATTCGGGCATGGCCGCGCTTGCACCCGCGGCACAAGCCCATGTGGATGACCCTGATGCCACAGTAGCCGATGCCGCGCGTTGGGCTGTTGCCCGCTTGGCTGCGAAATGACGCAAACAGGCTGGACGCGCATGGCGTTATGTCTAAACCCGTCCCAGTAGTTCAAGGAGAAGACGATGGCGTTGCTTTTGGGTGTTGATACCGGCGGAACCTATACCGATGCGGTATTGATCCGTGACGAAAAGGACGTGATCGCGTCGGCCAAGGCGCTGACGACCCGCAATGACCTTGCGATCGGTGTTGGCAACGCGGTGCGCGCGGTGCTGGAAAAGGCGCATGTAAAGGCGGCTGATGTGTCGCTTGCATCCTTGTCCACGACATTGGCGACCAATGCGTTAGTCGAAGGGCAGGGTGGCAGGGTCGCGCTGATCTATGTCGGTTTCAAGGAGCGGGACTTGCAGGCCCACGGGTTGGCCGATGCCCTGAAGGGTGACCCCTATCTGGTGGTGTCGGGCGGGCATAATCACGCAGGTGGCGAGGTGATGCCGCTGGACGAAGCCGCTTTGGTTGCGTTTCTTGAGAGCCACAAGGATGACGTGAGCGGTTTTGCTGTCGCCAGCCAGTTCGCCACGCGCAATCCCGCACACGAGCTGCGTGTTGCGGAGCTTGTCGGGCAGTTCACCAACAGGCCCGTGTCATCGTCACATCAATTGTCGGCCAAGCTGAACGGGCCAAAACGTGCGCTGACGGCTGTTTTGAACGCCCGTCTGATCGGGATGATCGACCGTTTGATCGGTCGCGCCGAAAACGTGCTGATCGAGATTGGGGTAACGGCCCCCCTGATGGTGGTGCGCGGCGATGGTGCGTTGATTTCATCGGCCCAAGCCCGTGAACGCCCGATCGAGACGATCCTGAGCGGCCCTGCGGCGTCAATTGTCGGGGCACGTTGGATGACCGGTGCGGATCATGCGCTGGTCAGTGACATTGGCGGGACGACGACCGATGTGGCGCTGCTGCGCGGCGGGCGGCCTGCCATTGATCCTGCGGGCGCACAGGTCGGGCCCTATCGCACCATGGTCGAGGCGGTGGCGATGCGCACAACCGGTTTGGGTGGTGATAGTGAGGTTCATTTCCTGACCGAAGGATTGCAAGGCGGTATCACCCTGGGGCCAAGGCGGTTGTTGCCTGTTTCGCTGGTGGCGGTCGATGCGTCCGACGTTGTGCATGACGCGTTGGACGCGCAATTGCGCACGGCGACCCCGGGTGAATTCGATGCAAGATTTGTGCGGGCGGTTGCAGGTCAAACGCACGAAGGCATCGGCCCGAGAGAGGTTACCCTGCTTGAGCGGATTGGCGAGGGCGTACACCCGTTGGGTGATATCCTGCGGTCACGGATCGAAACCGGGGCGCTGAAACGGCTTGTTGAACGCGGCTTGGTACAGATTGCGGGCGTCACGCCGTCTGATGCCAGCCATGCTTTGGGCCGTGTTGATGCGTGGGATGCGGAGGCCGCGCGCAAGGCCTTGCGCCTATTCGGGCGGCGGCGCACGGGGGCGGGTGAGATGCTTGCCCCTGACCCTGATGTGATGGCACAGATGATTGTCGATCAATTGACCCACCAAACTGCGTTGGCCTTGCTGGAGACCGCATTTGCAGAAGAAGACCCTGCGTTTGACGCCCCGCCCGAGGTTCTGGCGCGTCATGTTCTGCTGCAAAGGGGGCTCAAGGGGCACCGGGGCCTTTTGCGGATAGAGGCGGCGCTGAATGTGCCGGTGATCGGGTTGGGGGCCTCGGCACCGGCCTATTACCCTGCTGTCGGTATCGCCCTTGGGGCCAAGATGATCCTGCCGGAACATGCGGGTGTGGCAAATGCCATTGGCGCAGTGGTGGGCCGCGTGACGATGCGCGAAAGCGGGACAGTCACATCACCCAGCGAGGGCAGGTTTCGTGTGCATCTGGAAAGCGGGCCACAGGATTTCACCGATCAGGCCAGCGCGTTGGCACAGCTTGAGGGGGTCTTGCGCGAGAAAGCCGTGGCGGACGCGCAGGCGGCAGGGGCAGCAGATATTCAAGTGAACGTCGAGCGGGACATTCGCACTGCCGGTGTCGAGAGCCGCGAAGTCTTTATCGAGGCGGTGATCACTGTCGAAGCAACAGGGCGCCCTCGGGTTGCGGATGGCTGATAGACACGCCGGACATGAATAGTGCACCTAGATTGTTTCTGCGATCTACATCGAATAGCCATATTTTTTTCTATTCCTGTGTGCAGTAGTAAATGGCAGTGTTGTGGTTTCCAAAACCGTTGCGCTGATAATCAGTTTGGTTCCGATACCTTCTGCGGAAAAGCAGGCGTTTGGACCCTAAAGAGTTAGCGAGTGAAAATGGTGCCGCACTTCGAGGCGGCACCAAGACCCAGAAGGCGGGGGCAATATTCCCCGCCTTCTGTGGTTTTCACATTATTCGGCAGCGGCACGTTTCGGCAAAACCCAATCCGGGCGGGGGAAATGGCAGGTATAGCCATTGGGACTCCGCTCCAGATAATCCTGATGCTCGGGCTCGGCCTCCCAGAAATCGCTCACGGGCTCGACTTCGGTCACGACTTTTCCGGGCCAGATGCCGGAGGCGTCTACGTCAGCAATCGTATCCAGGGCGACGGCCTTTTGGTCATCATCCTCGTAATAGATCGCAGACCGGTAGCTGAGGCCGCGATCATTGCCCTGACGGTTCGGGGTGGATGGGTCATGGATCTGGAAGAACAGTTCCAGCAGATCCCGATAGCTTAGAACCTCGTCGTTAAAAATGACCTTGATCGCTTCGGCATGGGTGCCGTGATCGCGATAGGTTGCATTGGGCACATCGCCACCGGAATACCCGACGCGGGTCGCAATGACCCCGTTACGTTTCCGGATCAAATCCTGCATACCCCAAAAGCATCCGCCCGCCAGTACTGCGCGTTGTTGCGTCATGCGACGTCCTCCACTTGGTTGATGTATTCGCCATAGCCTTCAGCTTCCATATCGTCACGGTGGACGAAACGAAGCGAGGCCGAATTGATGCAATAGCGCAGGCCGCCACGGTCAGGCGGGCCATCGGGAAAGACGTGCCCGAGATGGCTGTCGCCATGGGTGCTGCGCACTTCGGTGCGGATCATGCCTAGGGTCGCGTCGCGCAGTTCGTTCACATAGGCGGGTTCGATCGCCTTGGTAAAGCTGGGCCAGCCACAGCCTGAATCGTATTTGTCAGCTGAGGCGAACAGAGGCTCGCCTGAGACGATATCAACGTAGATGCCCGGCTCTTTGTTGCTAAGCAGCTTGCCGGTGCCGGGGCGTTCTGTCCCGCTTTGCTGGGTGACGCGGTATTCTTCTGGCGACAGGGCCGCGATGGCTTCGGGTGATTTCTGGTAAGTGGGCATGGATGTCTCCTTTGCAGTCTTGATACATTAGATGGGGCTGGCAGGAAATTTTCAAAGGTTTTGTCACGATTGCGCACCTTTCCGTGAAGGCGCTTTCCAACGTTGACGGTCTGGGGCTGACGGTCAGGCGGCCATGGAATTCTACGAGAACTCCCGGCCGATTTCTTTCAAGGAAGACGTCTGGCCCTCAGGCCGCGCGCTGCCGTGAAATTTGCACCGCCAAAATACCAAAGCCAATCACCACCACCCCGATGATGTCCTGAACCCCCAATGGTTCGCTCAGCAGCAACCATGCAATCGCGACCCCAAAGAACGGATTTAGAAAGTGGAAGGTCGCAGCCCGTGTCGCCCCTATGCGGTTCACCAGCCAGAACCAGACCACCGTTGCCAACAGGCCCGGCACCACACAGGTATAGGTAAATGCGGCCAGCAGCGGCCAGCTTGGCGAAAGGCGGGGTGTTTCGAACAGCAAGGTTGCGATGGTCAGGGTGATGCAGCCGACAAGCATCTGCAATCCGACGACCATCATAAAGTTCCCGCCAGATGTGGCCCCGCGCACCAGAAGTGTCGCCGCCGTCAGCGCAAGCGCCCCGATACCGCACAGCAAAAGCCCCATCATATCAACGCCACCGCTGATCCGTGCGCCCATGATGATCGACACGCCGACCACACCGGCAACTAGGCCCGCAATCCCCAGCGGCTTGAGCTTTTCCCCCAGGAACAGCCAGGTCGCCAAGCCGACCAAAAGCGGCATCGTCGAGGCAATGATCGCAGCCAGCGACGCCTGTACAGTTTGCATCGCAACAAAGTTCAGCCCCAGATAAACGGCATTTTGCAAAATGCCAAAGATGATCGTTGCGCGCCATTGCGCCGGGGTCAGTCGCCATGTTTGCCCTAGCGCCAATGCGATCCCGACACCCAGCAGCCCCGAGATCAGATAGCGCGCGGACAGTGCCATCAGGGGCGATGCGTCTGCCACGATAATACGGGCCGAGGTAAAGGCGGAAGACCACATAAAGGCAAAAGCCAGCCCCACAAAAACAGCGCGAATATCCATGGGGGCCTTTCCGAAACCTTGGTCGCTTTGACCTTTTCGCAGATGGGTATGATGCGCAAGGGGCTGCCCCTGCCCTGAAACGAAAAAGGGCCGCCCCTATGGCGACCCTTTTGATAAACCTGTTGCCAGACTTATTCGTTAACGCTGTCTTTCAACGCTTTCGCGATGGTCATCTTAACGACCTTGTCCGCTTCTTTCTTGAACTGTTCGCCAGTCGCTGGGTTGCGAACCATACGCTCTGGACGTTCGCGGCAATAGATTTTGCCGATACCAGGAAGAGTGACAGCACCGCCGCCGGATACTTCTTTGGTGATCAAAGCACATACTGCATCCAGTGCAGAACCTGCTGCTTTTTTGTCTGTGCCCATTTCATCGGCCAAAGCTGCGACGAGCTGGGTTTTTGTCATTGGTTTTGTAGCCATCTTTTTTTCTCCTTCGTCCGCCCGAATTAGGGCCTCACTGGCAGAATGTAACGGTATGTTGTGTGAGAACACAACGAATAGGTGTCCGAAAACAGCGAAAACATGCGCTTTTTTGGTTTTTTCCCCTTTAAAGGAAGGCCGTTTCGTCGAAAGATCGCAGTTTTCTGCTGTGAAGCCGCTCCAGCGGCATGTCGCGCAGCAATTCCATGGCGCGAATTCCGATCATCAAATGGCGTGCAACTTGGGTTTTGTAAAAGCCTGACGCCATGCCGGGCAGCTTTAATTCGCCGTGCAGCGGCTTGTCTGACACGCATAAAAGCGTGCCATAGGGTACTCTGAACCGGTAACCATTGGCCGCGATTGTGGCACTTTCCATGTCCAGCGCAACGGCGCGAGATTGCGACAATCGCTGCACCGGCCCCGACTGATCGCGCAATTCCCAGTTCCTGTTGTCGATGGTCGCAACCGTGCCCGTGCGCATGATGCGTTTCAGCTCGTACCCCTCAAGCTGGGTGACCTGTTCAACGGCGTCTTCCAGCGCGATCTGGATTTCGGCCAGCGCAGGGATCGGCACCCAGACCGGCAGGTCATCATCCAGCACGTGATCTTCGCGCAGATAGGCGTGGGCCAGCACGAAATCGCCCAGCTGTTGGGTGTTGCGCAGGCCCGCACAATGGCCGACCATCAGCCACGCATGCGGGCGCAGTACGGCGATGTGATCGGTCGCGGTTTTGGCATTCGACGGACCGACACCGATGTTTACCAGCGTGATCCCCGACCCGTTTGCACGCTTCAGGTGATAGGTCGGCATTTGCGGCGTTTTGCCGGTATCGGGCAAAGGCGCGTCGCCATCCGTGATCTCGGCATTGCCGGTGGACACAAACGAAGTATAGCCGCTGTCCGGGTCGCGCAGCATGGCACGGGCGTATTCTTCGAACTCGGTCACATAGAACTGGTAGTTGGTGAACAGCACATGACACTGGAAATGGTCGGGATCGGTTGCGGTATAATGCGCCAGTCGTGCCAGTGAATAATCAACCCGTTGCGCGGTAAAGGGGGCCAGGGCACCCACACCATTTGCAGGCGAATAGGTGCCATTTACAATATCGTCGTTGGTGGTGCTGAGATCAGGCACATCGAACACATCCCGAAGGGTGAAGTCTGCCGCACCATCATGAGGGATCGTAATAGCGGCATCCCCCGACACGGCAAAATGCACCGGAATCGGCGTGTCGGACACATCAATAACAACAGGCTGGCGGTGGTTTTCGATCAGCAGGTCGATTTGCTGGATCAGATAGTTTCTGAACAGGTCGGGCCGTGTGATCGTCGCGGCATAGGTGCCGGGGGTTGATACATGGCCAAAGGAAAGGCGGGAATCGACCTGCGCATAGCTAGAGGTCGTGAAGCGGATTTCAGGGTAAAACGCCCTGATCCGCGTGGCCGGCGGGGCATCATCCATGGATTTTTGAAAATGCTCGGTCAAAAAGCCGGTCGCTTGGCGGTACAGCATGATCAGATGTTCGACCGCTTTTGTCGCATCGGTGAACTTTTCGGCAGGCGGGCTGTCTGGGCTTAGAATGCGGTTCATGATGTTGGCTCGAACAAAGGGATAAATTCAAAACTGCGGACATCGACAAGGCCAAGGTCCGAGATGCGCAATTCGGGGATCACGACCAAGGCCAGCAGGGAATGTTGCATATAGGCGTTGTTCAACGTGCAACCGCAGTCGCGCATGGCTTGCATCATGGCTTCGGTTTTCTTGGCGACCTCGGATGCGGGGCTGTCGGACATCAGGCCTGCGATGGGCAGTTCGACCAATGCCAGTTCTTTGCCGTCTTTAAAGATCGTGATGCCGCCGCCGACCTCGCCCAACCGGTTCGCGGCCATCGCCATGTGATCGGCATCGGTCCCGACAACAATCATGTGGTGGCTGTCATGGGCCACTGTGGACGCCATCGCCATCGGCCCCTCGTAGCCAAAGCCCGAGACAAAGGCGTTTACCACTGTTCCCGTTGCGCGATGCCGTTCCACCAGTGCAATCTGGCAAACTTCGCCCGTGGCCTGAACGCGCCCGTCTGTCACGGGCAGCTCGAACTTCAGCGCGCGGGTGGGGGCCTGATTTTCAACCACGCCGATCACGTTTGCGGTGACGGCATTCGCGCCCTTGGGGGCGTCGATCTGAAAGTCAGCCGCTTTCAGCGTTTTGCCCATATGCACCGTTTGGCGGGCTTTTTCGGGCCAGTCATAATGGGGGCAATCCACAACACATTCGCCCGCCTGCGCCACGATCTGCCCGCGTGCGATCACAGTCTCGATCGGGAGGGTTTTCAAGTCAGAGGTCAGGATCACATCGGCCCGCCGCCCCGGCGTCAGCGACCCGATCTCGCGTTCCAGCCCGAAATGGGTGGCGGTGTTGATCGTCGCCATCTGCAAGGCGACCAGCGGGTCGCAGCCGCAGTCAATCGCGTGACGCACGACGCGGTTCATATGCCCGTCGTTGACCAAGGTGCCGGAATGGCAATCGTCGGTGCACAGGATCATATTGCGCGAATCCAGCCCCTTTTCGGTGATCGCGGTGATCTGGGTTTCAACGTCATACCACGCCGACCCCAGCCGGATCATCGACCGCATCCCTTGACGCATCCGCGCAATCGCGTCCGCCTCGCAGGTGCCTTCGTGATCGTCCGCTGGCCCACCGGCCACATAGGCGGCAAAGGCTGGACCCAGATCAGGCGACGCATAATGCCCGCCCACGGTCTTGCCTGCACGTTGGGTGGCAGCGATCTCGGCCAGCATCTTGGGGTCGCCATTGGTCACACCGGGAAAGTTCATCATCTCGCCCAAACCGATGATGCCGGGCCATTGCATCGCCTCGGCGACATCTTCGGCGGTGATCTCGAACCCTGTCGTCTCCATCCCCGGTGCCGAAGGCGCGCAGGATGGCATCTGGGTGAAGATGTTGATCGGCTGCAAAAGCGCTTCGTCATGCATCATCCGCACACCTTCGAGACCCAGCACATTGGCGATCTCGTGGGGGTCGGTGAACATGGATGTGGTGCCATGAGGGATCACGGCGCGGGCAAATTCGGCAGGCGTCAGCATGCCGCTTTCAATATGCATGTGCCCGTCACACAGACCCGGGATCATGTACCGCCCCTTGGCGTCGATCACCTGCGTATCGTCGCCTTTGCAATGGCTGGCATCAGGGCCAACAAATGCAATGCGTCCCGCGACAATGGCGATATCATGGTCGGGCAACAGCTCGCGGGTATGCACGTTTACCCAAACACCGCCGGTGATAATCATATCCGCCGCCGCGCGCCCCGCCGCGACCGATACTAACGAAGCAGCCACATCGGGCCATGAAGGGAAGGGAGTATGTGTCATGCCTGACGTTGACACGAAGATTGCACGAGGTTCAAGGTGATGCGACGCAAGGAAAGCCGATCACCCGCGCAAAACAGGGAGACCCAAATGACCGTGACGCAAATCCGTCAGAACATGGACCACTGGCAGGAACGGGTCGATATGGCCGCCGCGTTTCGCTGGACAGCGCGGCTGAACATGCACGAAGGGGTGGCGAACCACTTTAGCCTTGCCGTGAATGACGATGGCACCAAGTTCCTGATGAACCCCAATCAGGTGCATTTCAGCAGGATCAAAGCCAGCGACCTGATCGAGGTGGACGCCAACAACCCCGACACGCTGAACGGCCCCGATGCACCCGACCCGACTGCTTGGGGCTTGCATGGCGGCGTTCACCGAGCCTGCGCCCACGCGCGCTGCGTGATGCATGTGCATTCGATCCACGCGACGGTGCTGGCCAGTCTGCAAGACAGCCGCCTGCCGCCGATTGACCAGAACTGCTGCACCTTCTTCAACCGCGTCGTGATCGACGAAGATTACGGCGGGCTGGCATTCGAAGACGAAGGCGCGCGCTGCGGCACCCTGCTGACCGACCCCAAACAAAAGGTCATGGTCATGGGCAGCCACGGCGTGCTGGTGATCGGTGATACCGTGGCGGATACCTTTAACCGCCTGTTCTATTTCGAACGGGCCGCCGAAACGTATATTCGTGCCCTGCAAACCGGCATGCCCCTGCGGCGCATCCCTGACGACATCGCAGAAAAAACCGCGCAAGAGCTGGAAAACTATCCCGAACAAGACGCGCGCCATCTGGCCGAACTCAAGGCTATCCTGGACGAAGAAGGATCAAACTATGCGCATTAACCTTGGTATCTCGGGAGCCCAGCAATGAATTACGGCCTGACCGAAGAAAACCTGATGATCGCCGACACCGTCCGAAGCTTTGTCGAGAAAGAGATCTACCCCCACGAGACATTGGTGGAACAAACCGGCGAAGTCCCGCAAGAGATCGCAGAAGAGATCAAGCGCAAGACGATCGAGCTGGGCTTCTACGCCTGCAACTTTCCCGAAAGCGTCGGCTGCGCGGGGCTGAACCATCTGGAATTTGCATTGGTGGAGCGCGAGCTGGGGCGCGGATCAATGGCGCTGAACCACTTTTTCGGGCGGCCGCAGAATATCCTGATGGCCTGCGAAGGCGAACAGATCGACCGCTATCTGATGCCCGCAGTGCGCGGCGAACGCATGGACGCGCTTGCAATGACCGAACCGGGTGCGGGATCGGATGTGCGGGGGATGAAATGCATGGCGCGGCGCGATGGCGGTGATTGGGTGGTGAACGGAACCAAACATTTCATTTCGGGCGCGGATCACGCCGATTTCATCATCGTCTTCATCGCGACGGGCGAAGATATGACGCCCAAAGGCCCTAAAAAGCGGATTACCGCCTTTCTGGTCGACCGCGGCACGCCGGGCTTTACGATCCGCGACGGGTACAAATCGGTCAGCCATCGGGGCTATAAAAACATGATCCTCGAGTTCGACGATTGTCGCCTGCCGGATGCGCAGGTCTTGGGCGAAGTCGATAGCGGCTTCGACGTTATGAACACATGGCTCTATGCTACCCGCATTACGGTTGCGACCATGTCGGTGGGCCGGGCACGGCGGGTCTTCGACTATGCGATGGATTATGCCGCAACACGCGAACAGTTCGGTCAGAAGATCGGCAAGTTTCAGGGGGTGAGCTTCCAGCTCGCCGATATGATCACCGAAATCGACGCGGCTGATTTGCTGACGTTGGCGGCAGCAGACCGTCTGGACAAAGGCCTGCCCGCAAACCGCGAGATCGCGAGCGCCAAACTTTATGCCTCAGAGATGCTGGCCCGTGTGACGGACGCGACACTTCAGTTGCACGGCGGCATGGGGCTGATGGATGATTACCCGATTGAACGCTTCTGGCGGGATGCGCGGGTTGAGCGGATATGGGACGGCACCAGCGAAATCCAGCGCCACATCATCAGCCGCGAGATGTTGCGTGCGCTGGGGGCCTGACGTTCCGCTGCCATTTGGCATCGGCCGGGCAGGGGGGCCAACCCCCCTGCGCTTGCGCGCATCCCCCCGGGATATTTTTGAGCCAGAGAATGAGGGCAAAAATGAAGGCTTTAAGCTTTTGTTCAGGATGAGAGGTCTATCCTATGCAGGCGGTACAGGCGGGGACGCCGATGACCGCAGCCGGAGAAGCCCCCTGCCTGCTGTGTACGGTTGGGGGTGGACCCGTCTTCTCTGGCTTATAAATATCCTCGCCGAAGGCATAGAATCTTTTTGCATGGTGGTCGCGTATGAAGCGTGACCTTAACAGATTGCTGCGACCTAAATCAATTGTCTTGATTGGCGGCGGCGCGTGGGGCGCGCAAGTGATTAGGCAATCAAAAAGGATGGGCTTTCAAGGCGCGCTTTATATTGTGCACCCAAAAGCGGTGAGCATCGAAGCTGTCCCGGCCTTTGGATCACTCGCCGAACTGCCTGAAGTGCCCGATGCCGCGTTTATTGGTGTGAACCGGAAGGCCACGGTTGAGGTGGTGGCCGAGCTGTCAGCCATGGGAGCGGGCGGCGCTGTTTGTTTCGCATCCGGGTTTTCCGAGGCGGAAGCGGAAGACGATACAGCAAAGGCGTTGCAGGCCCGTCTGGTATCGGCGGCAGGATCGATGCCGGTCTTGGGGCCCAACTGCTATGGTTTCATCAATGCCTTGGACGGCGCGTTGTTGTGGCCGGACCAGCACGGATGCCGCTCTGTCGACCGCGGCGTTGCGATCCTGACGCAATCGTCAAACATCGCGATCAATCTGACCATGCAGCGGCGTGGGTTGCCGATTGCCTATATGGTGACATGTGGAAATATGGCCCAAACCAAGCAAGCTGACATTGCTTTGGCCTTGTTGGATGATCCCAGGGTCACCGCCATCGGTCTGCATATCGAGGGGTTTTCGGACACGCTTGCGTGGCACAAGCTGGCCGTCGCGGCTGCGGGAAAAGGCATTCCGTTGATCGCGCTCAAGGTTGGTCTATCGGATCAGGCGCAGCGTGCAACTGTTTCGCATACGGCATCTTTGGCCGGGGGGGATGCCGGGGCTGCCGCGTTGCTGGACCGGTTGGGAATAGCAAGGCTGCGCGATTTGCCGAGCTTTCTTGAGACGTTGAAGCTTCTTCATGTGAATGGCCCGCTTGAAGCGCCATTGTTGTCGTCGGTCAGTTGTTCCGGAGGAGAGGCAAGTCTGGCGGCCGATACCGCCTACGGGCGTGCCGTTTCGTTCCCCGACCTGACGGGTGCGCAGAAAACTGCGTTGCGTGATGCGCTTGGGCCGATGGTCGCCCTTTCGAACCCGTTGGATTACAACACCTATGTCTGGCGCGACGTTGAAAAGATGACGGCGGCGTGGTTGCCAATGGCCGCTGATCATATCGGCCTGACGTTGTTGATTGTCGATTACCCCCATACCGATGCCAGCGATTGGGAATGTGCCACGCAAGCGGCGCTGAACCTGCGCGCGCGATCTGGGAAACCGGTTGCCGTTGTTGCGACATTGCCTGAATTGATGCCGGATGATGTGATGGCGCGTCTCATTCAAGGTGGCGTTGCCCCGATCTGCGGCCTGACCGAAGCGATTACTGCGGCGGAGGCGGCAGCGTTTGATGCGCAACCCGACCCAGTGCCGCCCTTGCAGCCCGGCACCGACCGCAACGGAGATTTGATACCCGAGGCGGTGGCGAAAGAGATGCTTGGTAAATTTGGTCTGATGGTCCCAAAGGGGCGCGCGGCAAAAACGCCAGCCGAGGCGGCGGCGGTTGCTGCCGAAATTGGCGGTCTGGTGGTGCTAAAGGGTCAGGGGTTGGCCCATAAGTCAGAGGCCGGTGCGGTGATTGTGGGCCTTGCGCCAGATGCCGTTGAAGGCCGTGCAATGTCTATGCAGGCCGACAGCTTTTTGGTGGAAGAGATGATTGCAGATCCGGTGGCGGAGCTGTTGATCGGGGTTACGCGTGATCCGGCGCACGGGTTTTTGTTAACCATCGGGGCGGGTGGAGTGTTGACCGAGCTTTGGCAAGACACCGTTTCATTGTTGTTGCCAGTCACGTCGCCACAGGTGGCCCGCGCAGTGCAGCGTTTGCGCATTGCGCCTTTGCTGAACGGGTATCGGGGCAAGCCGGCTGCCGATCTGGGTGCAATCACGCAAGCGGTTTTGGCGGTCCAGGCCTATGTGATTGCGCATCAGGATGTGATCAGCGAGGTTGAGGTTAACCCGTTGATCTGTGGCACGGACAACGCCATTGCCGTCGATGCCTTGATCCGCTGAACCCAGAAGGAAAATCTTATGAGTGTCGTGAAAACCGAAGTTGACGGAAGCGTATTGCTGGTGACGCTGGACCGCCCCAAGGCCAATGCTATTGATCTGGAAACGTCCAAATTAATGGGCGATGTATTCCGCGATTTTCGCGATAATCCAGACCTGCGCGTTGCGATTATCACTGGTGGAGGTACCAAGTTTTTCTGCCCCGGATGGGATTTGAAAGCGGCCGCTGATGGCGATGCGGTGGATGGTGACTATGGCGTGGGCGGCTTTGGCGGGTTGCAGGAATTGCGCGGTATGAACAAGCCGGTGATTGCGGCGGTGAACGGCATCGCCTGCGGTGGCGGGCTTGAGCTGGCATTGAGCGCGGATATGATACTGGCGGCCGATCACGCGACCTTTGCGCTGCCTGAAATCCGGTCCGGTACGGTCGCCGATGCCGCCAGTGTGAAGCTGCCAAAGCGTATTCCCTATCACATCGCGATGGAGCTGTTGTTGACCGGCCGCTGGTTTGACGCGAACGAGGCGAAGGGCTGGGGCTTGGTCAACGAAATCCTGCCTGCGGATCAGCTGATGGATCGCGCCTGGGAACTGGCGCGGCTTTTGGCGTCGGGACCGCCCTTGGTCTATGCGGCGATCAAGGAAATCGTGCGCGATGCCGAGGATTCCAAATTTCAGGATGCGATGAACCGGATCACGGGGCGGCAGCTCGAAACGGTTGATATTCTTTATGCATCCGAGGATCAGTTGGAAGGTGCCCGCGCCTTTGCCGAGAAACGCGACCCGGTTTGGAAGGGTAAATAACGGCAATGTTTGCAATGCGCGGCGGGCTTGGGCTATTTGATCCGGCATCAGTCACATTCGGGCGAAACCTATGAAAATCATGTTTGTTCACCAAAATATGCCCGGCCAGTACCGCGAGTTGGTGCAATGGTTGGCCGATACCGGCGAACATCAGATTTACTTTCTGACGCAGCGGCAAAAGCCGCCCAGTTTCAAAGGCGTCGAAACGCGGATCTACAAGACCCATCACAAGCCTGCCAAAGATGCCTATGGTCTCTCCAAAAACTGGGAGGAATCTGCCGGCAACGGTTTGGGGGCTGCCCGTGCGGCGCGCCGGATCGAAAAGACCGAAGGGTTCAAGCCCGATATCGTGATTGGCCATGTCGGTTGGGGTGAATTGACGTTCTTTAAAGACGTTTGGCCGGATGTGCCGATTATCGGTTTCTTTGAATATTTCTATAGCGATAGTGGGGGCCCGGTCGGGTTTGATCCCGAAGACCCGGTGACCGAAGACACGGCATTTTTGCTGCGCGTCCGCAATGCGGTTCCGCTGGCGAATATCGAAACCGTCGACATCGGGCTTAGCCCGACATTCTGGCAGCGCGACCGGTTTCCGGAAAGCTTTCATGACAAGCTCTATGTCTGTCACGACGGTATTCGCACGGATCAGCTAAAACCGAACCCAAAAGTGCGGCTGAAGCTGGGCCGGTTGGATCGCGATTTGACCCGCGAAGACGAGATCGTGACCTATATTGCCCGCAATCTGGAACGCACGCGCGGGTTCCATGTGTTCATGCGGTCCTTGCCCAAAATCCTCAAGGAACGCCCCAATGCGCGGGTTCTGATATTGGGCGGCAATGACACGTCTTATGGCGGCAAAAGCAAGCACCCTGGCGGTCTGCGCGCCGAGATGGAGGCCGAGGTCGGCAAGGATGTCGATTGGAGCCGGGTGCATTTCCTGGGCAAGCTGCCCTATGAGGATTACCAGAAGATCGTCCAGATCAGCCGCTGCCATCTGTATTTGACGATGCCCTTTGTGTTGTCGTGGTCCTTGCTTGAATCCATGGCGATGGAGGCGACGATCGTGGCCTCTGATGTGGCCCCTGTGCGCGAGGCGATCACACATGGGGAAACCGGTTTGCTGTGCGATTTCTTTAATCCCGCAGCCTTGGCGGATCAGGTGATCGACGTATTGGCCGCACCCGCGAAATATGCCCACCTTGGGCCTGCCGCGCGCAAGCATGTGGTGCAGACCTATGATTTCCTGACCAAATGCCTGCCCGAACATATCGCCCAGATCAACGATCTTGTGGCCGCAGATAAACGGATCAAGCTGCCGTTGAAAGAGGACTAAGCCGATGGACAAGACGCTGTTATCGATTGGCCACGGGTACAGTGCGCAGGCGTTGGCAAAACGGTTGCTGCCCCAAGGGTGGCGCATCGTCGGGACAACGCGCAGCGCCGATAAAATGGATGAAATCGCTGCCACGGGGGTAGAGCCTTTTGTCTGGCCCGGCGCTGATCTGGGTGCGCTGTTGGCGTCGTTTCCGAATATCTTGGTGTCTGCCGGGCCGGGCCCGGACGGTGATCCGGTTTTGAACGCAACCTATGATGACATCGCCCGCGCCGCGCCCGATTTGCGCTGGCTTGGTTATCTGTCAACCACTGGCGTTTATGGCGATCATGGCGGCGGCTGGGTTGATGAAAACACCCCGCTGACCCCGTCAACCAAACGGGGCCAGGCGCGTGTCGAAGCTGAGGCCCGCTGGCAGGGCATTCCCGATCTGCCGCTGCATATCTTCCGGCTGGCGGGCATCTACGGCCCCGGTCGCGGTCCCTTTGCCAAGGTGCGTGCGGGCACTGCGCGGCGTATTATCAAGGACGGTCAGGTGTTTTCGCGCATCCATGTCGATGACATCGCATTGGCGTTGGATCTGTCCCTGCACAGCCCGGTCCCCGGCGCGATCTATAATCTATGCGACGATGACCCGGCCCCGCCCCAAGATGTTATCGCCCATGCCGCCGAATTGTTGGGCGTGCCCGTCCCGCCCGCCATCGCGATTGATGATGCGGATATGACCCCGATGGCGCGCAGCTTTTATGCAGAAAGCAAAAAGGTCCGGAATGACCTGATCAAGAACACCTTGGGCTGGTCACCAACATACCCGACCTATCGTGCGGGGCTAAAGGCGATGCTTGCCTTGGAAAGCTGATCTTGAGGGGCGCTGATCAGCCCAGATATTCACGCAGTTCAGGCGGCGGATTATCCATCAGCTCTTTGGCGGGTTCGGGGGCGTGGGCGATGCCGTTGGCGACAAAGATAACCTCGTCCGCGATACGGGCCACATCCTTGGGGTCGTGGGTGACCATGATCAGGGCGGCACCCGTTTCTGTGACAAGCTGTTGCACCAGATCCAGCATTTCGTTGCGCAGGGCGGGCCCAAGGGCGGCAAAGGGTTCATCCAGCAAGACGAATGGCCGCGCCTGAACCAAAACCCGCGCAAGGGCGGCACGGCTTTGTTGCCCGCCCGACAGCGACCCTGGTTTGCGATCGGCCATATCCGCCAGACTGACACGGGACAGCGCGCTTTCGACCTTGGCCATGTCATCGGCTGTCAGCCGCATGTCGCTGCGCAGGCCAAGCCCGACGTTTTGCATGACGCTGAGATGCGGAAACAGGTTGTTGTCTTGGAACAGCATCGTCATGGGCCGCGCACCGGGGGCGGCATCGGTGATATCGCGCCCGTCCCAGATCAAACGGCCGTGGGCCAGCGGCACAAACCCGCAGAGCGCGCCAAGCAGGGTTGATTTGCCAGCCCCCGACGGGCCGATCACGGCATATTTCTTGTGCGGTTCAATCGACAGATCGGCCCGCAGCGAAAAGTCGTCTTGGGTGATTACCGCTTGTTCAAGCTTCAGCATTCATGCGCCCCGCCTTGTCGAATATCCAGAATATGCCCAATGACAGCGCCAAAAGGATCAGCGCGGCACCGGCTGCGGCCTCCATTTGATAGCTGCCCATCAGGCGATACATCTGCAAGGGCAGCGTTGTGCGGTCTTGGTCCGCAAACAGCGCGATCACCCCCAGATCCCCCATGGACAACGCCCCCGTCAGCCCCATCGCAAAGCCGATCTGCGGGCGCAATCGCGGCAAGGCCACCCAACGCCAGAACGGCCAGCCGGTCAGGGACAGTGCCTGGGACAAGCGCCCGTAAACCTGCACCGTGTCGCGCAGGGGCGGTACCAGAATACGCAGGGCAAAGGGCAGCGCCATCAGGGCATTCACCAATGCCGTCACAGGCAAGGCCAGCGCGATAGGATCAGCGAAAGGATTGATCAGGATAAACCACCCCGTGCCGATCATCAGGGGGGAGGCGGCAACACCGAACAGGCCAACCGCCTCGACGCTGCCGCGTTTTGCGGTGGCGATCCAGCCTGCCATTGGTAGGGCAAGCACCAGCAAAACGGCGATACTGACCATGGCAACCCCAACAGAGGTACCTGCCGCCTGCCAGACGCTTGCCGGTGTCAGCAGAATACCCGCAAGCCCGCGTGTGACGATTGCCCCCAAGGGTAACAGCAGGAACAATGCACCGATGCCGATCGCCAAGATGTCGATGATGCGCTGCACGCCGCCCCGCGCATCCCAACGCTGGCGCGGGCGGTCCTGGCCGCCGCCCATGCTGACGCTTGGGATGATCCACAGCGCCAGCAAGGCGGCACTGCCCGCCAGCGCAAGCTGCACCAAAGACAGGATCGCGGCGCGGCTTAGGTCGAAATCGAAACGGAATGCCTGATAGATTGCCAGTTCAATGGTTGTGGCGCGCGGCCCGCCGCCAAGGGTTAATGCCACGGCAAAGCTGGTCAAACAGATCACAAAGATCAACGCCGCCGTGCCCGGCACGATCTGGCGCAGCATCGGCCATTCGATGCTTTGGAAGACGGCACGAGGTGTCAGGTCAAGCTGGGCGGCCAAACGAAACCGTTCGGCGGGAATTGTCTGCCACGCCTGCAACATCAGCCGTGTGGCAAGCGGCAGGTTAAAGAACACATGCGCCAGCACCACCCCGTGCAGCCCGTAAATTGAAAGCGTTGGCAGGTTCAGGTCAGACAGCGCCATGTTCAACCACCCTGCGCGGCCGAAAACCGTCAGCAGACCCAGAACGGCCACGATCACGGGCAGAATGAACGGTGCGCCAAGTAAGGTCACCAACAGACCGCGCCCCGGAAACCGTCTGCGGGCCAGGGCGCGGGCAATTGGTATGGCAAGCAAACTGGACAGGGCAGCCGATATCGCGGCCTGAAAAACGGTAAAGCGGATCGCAGACCAGTCAGCCGGACCAAGGCCGCTGCCAAATTCGGCGCGCGTCAGCACAGCGCAAATTGCAGCAAGGATCAGCCCGACCACCAAAGCGGCCGCGCCGATCCCTGTTTTTGTGCTTATTGCGAAAGCGCGGAGAGCCATTCAGCCAGCGCCTCTTCACGAAGGGCGGGAACGTCCTCGTTCGGGATCAGCAGCGCCTTTCCCGGGGTGATCAGGGTCTCGAACCCTTTTGGCAGACCCTCTGCCGGCATCACCGCAGGGTACATCCAGTTGGTGGTCGGCAACGCCGTTTGTGCCGCGTCTGCCACCATGAACTGCATGAACGCATCGGCCAGATCGGGTTGGTCGCTGCCCGCCAGTTTACCAACCACTTCGATCTGCATGTAGTGGCCTTCGTCAAAGGCTGCGGCGGTTTTGGTCGCGTCCTCCTCGGCGATCAGGTGATAGGCGGGCGATGTGGTATAGCTCAGCACCATGTCCGCCTCGCCCTCAAGGAATAGACCGTATGCTTCGGACCAGCCTTTGGTCACGGTCACAACATTGTCGGCCAGCCCTTCCCAGATTGCGGGGGCTTCATCGCCGTAAGCGGCCTTGACCCACATCAGCAAACCCAGACCGGGGGTGGAGGACCGCGGATCCTGGATCACGATTTTCAGGTCGCTGTCTGCCAGGGCTTTGAAATTCGCGGGCGGTGTCAGGTCTGTGCCATGTACAAAGGCGAAATAGCCCCAGTCGTAGGCCACAAAGCTGTCGTCGTTCCAAGCGATCGGCAGGTCGTAGTCGGCGGTGACAGCGGTCTGCGCAAACAAGCCGGTTTCCTTGGCCGCGGCGATCAGGCTGGTATCAAGGCCCAGCACCACATCGGCGTCCGACCGCGCGCCCTCAAGCTTGAGCCGTGCGAGCAATGCGGCACCGTCGCCCATGCCGACGAACCTCAGATCACAAGCGCAGGTTTGCTCAAACGCCTTTTCGATCACCGGGCCGGGGCCCCAATCGGAAACGAAACTGTCATAGGTATAGACCACCAGTTCAGGCGTGTCGGCATAGGCCGAGGTTGCAAGGAACGTGGTGGCAGCAAGTGTAAGATACTTCATGGCATCCTCCAAAATGCGGCGTCAGAAAGCGTTGGAGTGATGTCCAGACCTTCCCTCCGCCGGTGTTAACCGGTTCAGGTTCAACGGGTCCGTGCAATGCACATCTCAGCCAATGGCCCCCCGAGGTGCCCCATCGGTAGAACGGTTGCCAACCGCTTGCAAGGCGAAATCCCTTGAGGCACGTGGGCAGCCCCGCTATGGATCACGGCCAAAGGAGCACCCGATATGTCGATCAACAGCTTTGGCCATCTTTTCCGCGTGACCACCTGGGGCGAAAGCCACGGGCCAGCCTTGGGTGCGACAGTCGACGGCTGCCCCCCCGGCGTGCCGATCGACGAAGCCATGATCCAGCAGTGGCTGGACAAGCGCAAACCCGGCCAGAACAAATACACTACCCAACGGCGCGAAGCCGACGAGGTGCGCATTCTGTCGGGCGTGTTCGAAGGGGTAAGCACGGGAACACCGATCCAGTTGATGATCGAAAACACCGACCAGCGGTCGAAGGATTACGGCGACATCAAAGACAAGTTCCGCCCCGGTCACGCCGATATCACCTATTACCAGAAATACGGCATCCGCGATTATCGCGGTGGCGGGCGGTCTTCGGCGCGGGAAACGGCAAGCCGCGTGGCGGCTGGCGGCTTGGCCCGCGAGGCGATCAAGGCGATTGCCCCGAATGTGCAGATCACCGGATATATGGTGCAGATGGGTCCGCATAAAATCGACCGCGATGCGTTCGACTGGGGCCAGATCGAACAGAACCCGTTCTGGGTGCCTGACGCAAAAGCCGCTAACGTTTGGGCGGAATATCTGGACGGTCTGCGCAAGTCCGGATCATCCGTCGGCGCGATCATCGAAGTGACTGCACGTGGCGTGCCCGCTGGCCTTGGCGCGCCGGTCTATGGCAAGCTGGACACCGATCTGGCTGCCGCGATGATGAGCATCAATGCCGTCAAAGGCGTCGAAATCGGCGAAGGCATGTCAGCGGCAATGCTGACCGGAGAATTGAACGCGGACGAGATCAGCATGGGCCCAGATGGCCCCGTCTATTCGTCAAACCATTCGGGCGGTATCTTGGGCGGGATCAGCACAGGGCAGGATATTGTCGTGCGTTTTGCGGTCAAACCGACATCAAGCATCCTGACCACCCGCAAGACGATCACAAAGTCGGGCGAAGATACCGAGATCATCACCAAAGGGCGTCACGACCCTTGCGTCGGCATCCGCGCGGTGCCCGTTGGCGAGGCGATGATGGCCTGCGTTCTGCTGGACCACATGCTGCTGCATCGCGGGCAGGTTGGCGAAAATCAGGGTCACATCGGCTGAGGTAAGCGGAAAATTTCAAATTTTCCGGGTCGGAATTTTTGGAAAATTCCGTCGCAGGTGACGCAGGGTCTTGCGCTTTGATCTACTGGGGCGCAAGCATCCGGAATGGCAGCTGCAATGATCGAACACCGCCCTGGACGGGCCATCGCCCTCAAGCTGGGGGCGATCTTTCTATTCACGGCGATGTCTGCAGTTATCAAAATCGCGACCGAGACGGTTCCGGCAGCGCAGGCTGTTTTCTTCCGGTCGTTTTTTGCCTTTCCGATCATTATTTTGTGGCTTTGGCAGCGCGGCGATTTGCGCCACGGGTTAGAGCCGTCGAACCTCATGGGCCATGTCTGGCGGGGTGTATTTGGTACAACGGCGATGGGGTTGACCTTTGGCGGCCTTAGCCTGCTGCCTTTGCCCGAAGTCACGGCAATCGGCTATGCCACGCCTTTGTTTACCGTGATTTTTGCCGCGATTTTTCTAAAAGAACGGGTGCGGTTGTTTCGTTTGTCTGCGGTCGGCGTCGGCCTGATCGGGGTTTTGATCGTCCTGTATCCCCGCTTCACATTCGGCGGTGACACCGTTTCGCAGATGGCAACGATGGGCGCGCTTATGGTCTTGGGGGCGTCGATCATGCGGGGGTTGGTGCAAATCCATGTGCGCCGTCTGGTTCAGACCGACAGCACAGCTGCCATCGTGTTCTTCTTTTCCCTGACAGCGACGGTGCTTTCCTTTCTGACCTGGCCTTTGGGTCTGCTGTTGAATTGGGCCCCGTTGACATGGGTGAACCCTGGCCTTGAGATCAGCATATTGTTGATTTGCGCAGGGTTGGTGGGCGGTGTCGCCCAGATCATGATGACATCATCATTCAGGTTCGGCCCGGTGTCGATGTTGGCACCGTTTGACTACGCATCCATGATTTTCGCGACCATTATCGGCTGGGTGATCTTTAGCGAAGTCCCGACGCCTGCCATTCTGATCGGTGCCGGCTTGGTGATCACCGGCGGTGCGCTGATCATCTGGCGTGAACGCCAATTGGGGCTGGACCGGTCCAAAGCCAAGGCCAGCAGCACACCAATGGGCACGCCCAGCTAGACCGTCAGACGCAGCGTCATTTGCCGGGGAAGTGCCCGTGATGATGGAAATTGTGGTATCTTAGCCCCCTAGACGTGCGGAATCATCCATCAAGAATGGTCCGCATCTATTTTCTGGGAGGAAAAAGATAATGACTTTTAGACCAATTATTATTGCCAGTCTTGTATTGAGTTTTGCTGCCACCAGCGTTTTTGCCCAAGATTGCGCGCCTTCGAAATGGGGTGCCGAGGATCAGATCGGATCAGCCAATCTGGTCAGCGCCGAGCGGACTTTGGCGGCGGCGACGTTGATCAAGCAGGGCAAGTCCATGCCGCTTGGCATCGTCATCGGCCCTGACACGCCGGCCTTTCCGCCACGCTCCTTAAGCTTGCAAATCGTGCAGCCGAACCAGCAGGGCGGTCAAAAACTGTCGGGGTTCGGTTACGAGGGGAACTATAACGACGATATCATCCAGACCTGGATCGGCATCGGGTCGCAATTGGACGGGTTGGGCCATCTGGGCGAAAACGGCCAATACTACAACTGTCTGGACGAGAAAGAGATTTCCGCAATCGGCGGCCTGACCAAGCTGGGCACACATGCAGTGCCGCCCTTGGTTGCCCGTGCCGTTATCATCGATATGGCCAAGCATTTCGGCAAAGACACGTTGGCCGCCGGTGAACATTTCGGCGAGGCCGAGATCAAGGCCGCGATGGAGGCGCAAGACGTCACCGTGAACGAAGGCGATATCGTTCTGTTCCACACCGGCTGGACCGATGGCATGTTGGAAAGCGACCCGGCAGCATGGGGGTCAACCGAGCCGGGCCTGAACAATGAGGGTGCGGTTTACATGGCGTCGATGAACCCGATGGCCGTTGGCGCGGACACATGGGGGTTGGAGGCGATCCCGGCCAAAGAAGGCGATAAGGTTTTTTATGGCCACGTGACGCTGCTGAAAGACAACGGCATCTATATTCTAGAGACCATGAACACCGGGCCATTGGTGCGTGATGGCGTCAAGGAATTCATGTTCGTTCTGGGTCAGCCGCTGATCAAAGGCACGGTACAGGCGATGATCAACCCCGTCGCGCTGTACTAAAATCTAGCTGAAACGAAAAACGGCGCGGGGGGTACCCGTGCCGTTTTTTGCGTTTCTTGGGGTAAAGTTGGTTGATCAGGACCGCACCAGCTTTTCGTAGTCTTCCGAAATCTCACGGGTCAGCGCGCCGACCTCGAAGGTGTAATCGGCGATCTGCCCAACGGGCGTGACTTCGGCGGCGGTACCGGTCAGCCAGCACTGCTCGAAGCCTTCCAGTTCTTCGGGCATGATGCGGCGCTCGTGGACGGTCAGGCCCTTTTCCTTGAGCATCCCGATCACGGTCTGACGTGTCAGGCCATTCAGGAAGCAATCGGCCAAAGGCGTGTGGACTTCGCCGTCTTTGACGAAAAAGATATTCGCGCCGGTCGCTTCGGCGACATAGCCGCGGTAGTCCATGAACAAGGCGTCAGAGCAGCCTTTGGCCTCGGCCGCGTGCTTGGATGTGGTGCAGATCATGTACAGACCTGCAGCCTTGGCATGGACGGGGATCGTCTCGGGCGAGGGGCGCTTCCATTTGGAGATGTCGAGCTTTGCGCCCTTCATCTTGGCGTCGCCATAATAGTTGCCCCATTCCCAACCGGCAATCGCCAGACGCACAGGGTTGCGTGCCGCAGAAACGCCCATGTCGGGGCCGGCACCGCGCCATGCAACAGCGCGCACATAGGCGTCCGTCCAGCCGTTGGCCTGAAGCATTTCATATTTGGCCGCTTCGATTTCATCCACAGTGTAAGGGATTTCGAAATCCAGATACTGGGCCGATTTGCGCAGGCGTTCGGAGTGCTCGCGGCCTTTGAAGATTTTGCCGTTATAGCACCGTTCGCCTTCGAACACAGACGAGGCATAGTGCATGGCGTGGGTCAGAATATGGACATTGGCATCACGCCAATCGACCATTTTACCGTCCATCCAGATTTTGCCGTCGCGATCATCATATGCGCCATCCATGGTGTATCCTTCCTTGATGCGTCATCAGAATTTATGAATGTTGCGTGAATTACGCCCGCATCGGACATTTTCTTACGCAAAACCTGGGATTCGTTAGCCTTTGACACTTGGAAAGTCAACAACGCTGACGTAAACTTGGGCCCGAACCTGCAGGAGAGACCAATGGCAGACGGACGCGGCACATCTTCTCATTCCGGCGAAAACCTGTTGTTTTTGACAGATGAACAGTTGCGCCAAGCCATCGAGGCCATGTTCTTTGCCTATCGGGGTTTTACCGCTGACCCGGACCGGATTTTGGTGGATATGGCCTATGGTCGCGCGCATCACCGCGCCATCCACTTTATCAATCGGGCACCGGGCACAACCGTGAATAACTTGCTGGGGTTGCTGGGTGTTACAAAGCAGTCCCTAAATCGTGTGTTGCGCACTTTGATCGCTGATGGTCTTGTCCAAAGCCAGGTGGGGAAATCAGACAAGCGGGAGCGTCACTTGCATTTGACCGAAGCAGGCCGCGCGCTTGAGCAAACATTGTCGGATGCGCAGCGCGTGCGGATGCGCAGTGCCTTTCGCGAAGCGGGCCCGGAAGCCGTTGCCGGTTTTCGGACCGTTTTGGAGACGATGATGGACCCCGAAATGCGCCACAGCTATATGCGCCTTAAGGAAAATGGCGGTTGAGCGAAATGGATGCGCATCTGTTGATCGTTGATGACGACGAACGCATACGGACATTGTTACAGAAGTTTTTGATGCGGCACGGGTTTTTGGTGACCTCTGCCCGTGATGCCGCGCATGCACGGCGCATTCTGGCAGGGTTGGATTTCGATTTGATCGTGCTGGATGTGATGATGCCGGGCGAAGACGGGCTGAGCCTGACACGCAGCCTGCGCGAAAAGATGACAACCCCGATTTTGTTGCTGACGGCAAAAGGCGAGACGGATAACCGGATCGAGGGGCTTGAGGCGGGTGCCGATGATTATCTGGCAAAGCCGTTCGAGCCAAAAGAATTGCTGCTGCGCATCAATGCGATTTTGCGACGTATGCCGGATACGAGTGTTTCAGACACTGCGCCAAAGGTTCTGTCGATGGGACCGATCCGCTATGATATCGAGCGGGGCGAGCTGTGGCAGGGGGATGATTTGGTCCGGTTGACGGCGACTGAAATCCAGCTGATGCGGATTTTCGCCGCGCAGCCCGGCGTGGCGCTAAGCCGGTCAAAGCTGGTCGAGGAACTGGGCCGTGATCGCGGGCAGGCGCAGGAACGCGCCGTGGATGTCCAGATTACGCGCTTGCGTCGCAAGATCGAAGATAATCCCAAGCAGCCGCGATACCTGCAGACCGTTCGGGGCGCAGGTTATATGCTGGCACCTGACTAGATAAACGGCAGTTGATTGGGGGTTTCACACCCCCAAACCCCCGTGGGATATTTTTGAGCCAGAGAAGTTGCGGGCAATGTCTGGAAGGCGCGGGCTTGTCGGGCTATGGTTGTGGCAGAATTGGTTGATGGGGTTTGGCAGAGATGACGGAAACTGCGGTAGAAGAAATGAGCTTTGAAGCGGCGATGGCCGAGCTTGAAAAGGTATTGGGCCAGCTGGAGCGCGGCGATGTGGCGCTGGATGAGAGCATTGCGTTGTACGAACGTGGTGCCGCGCTGAAGAAGCGGTGCGAAACCAAGCTGAAGGAAGCGGAAGAGAAAGTCGCGCAGATCACCTTGGACGGGGATGGAAATCCGGCAGGGGTGACGGCTGTTGACGGGGTTTGACATCCACTCAGAGCAAGACCTGGCGGCGCGGCCATTTGATGTGACGTTGCGCCATGCGGCGGATCTGGCTGCGGGGCAGATTTTGCACGGGCTTGCCGGTGTGGATGGCACCATCGCCGAGGCGATGCGCTATGCTGTTACCGGTGGCAAAGGGCTGCGCGCGTTTTTTGTGATCGAGAGCGCGCGGCTGCACGGTATTTTGGATGCGCAGGCCGCACCTTGCGCCGGTGCAATCGAGGCGCTGCATGCCTATTCGCTGGTGCATGACGATATGCCCTGTATGGATGATGACGCCTTGCGACGGGGCCAGCCCACGGTTCATCTGAAGTGGGACGAAGCGACGGCCGTTCTGGCCGGGGATGCCTTGCAGGCATTGGCGTTTGAACTGGTTGCAAGTGCCGGGTGCACGGATGGTGCGCGTGTCGCGTTGATCGCAGGGTTGGCGCGGGCGTCTGGGGTGCGCGGGATGGTCGGCGGGCAAGCGATGGATATCGCCGCCGAGACGGCCAGTCAGCCGTTGAGCCTTGGGCAGATCACCGATTTGCAAGCGGGCAAGACCGGCGCGCTGATTGAGTGGGCTGCAACCGCCGGGCCGGTTATGGCGGGCGATGATGCCGGCCCGCTGGCGCGATATGCCCGTGATCTTGGGCTTGCTTTTCAGATTGCTGACGACATCTTGGATGTTGAGGGTGACGCGGCGACCGTGGGCAAAGCTGTCGGCAAGGATGCGGGTGCGGGCAAGGCGACATTCGTATCATTGCTGGGGCTAGGCCCGGCCAAAACGCGGGCGCGCGAGCTGGTGCAATCGGCTTGTGATGCCTTGGCACCTTACGGCGACGACGCAGAAACCTTGCGAGAAGCGGCACGCTTCGTTATTGCGCGCAAAAGCTGATCCGGCGGAGGGCCAGATGACCGATAGACCCAAGACACCATTGCTGGACCGTGTGGCGCGCCCTGCAGACCTCAAGCAGTTTTCTGATGCCGAGTTGGTCAAGCTCGCGGATGAAGTCCGTGCGGAGACAATTTCGGCGGTTTCGGAAACCGGTGGCCATTTGGGTGCCGGGCTGGGTGTTGTCGAGCTGACGGTTGCCTTGCATGCGGTGTTTGACACGCCGCGAGACAAGCTGGTTTGGGATGTGGGGCACCAGTGTTACCCGCATAAGATTTTGACCGAGCGGCGCGATCGCATCCGTACCTTGCGGATGAAGGACGGGTTGAGCGGTTTCACCAAGCGCAGCGAATCCCCCTATGACCCGTTTGGCGCGGCGCATAGCTCGACCTCGATTTCTGCCGCTTTGGGTTTTGCCGTGGCGCGTGATCTGGGCGGTGTTGTCCCCGAAGGCCTTGGCGATGCGATTGCGGTGATTGGCGACGGGTCCATGTCTGCCGGCATGGCCTATGAGGCGATGAACAACGCGGGCCACTTGAAAAAGCGGATGTTCGTGATCTTGAACGACAACGAGATGTCGATTGCCCCGCCTGTGGGTGCGATGTCTGCCTATCTTAGCCGTCTATATGCCGAAGAGCCGTTTCAGGACTTCAAAGCGGCCGCCAAGGGCGCGGTCAGTCTTTTGCCCGGCCCGTTCCGCGAGGGGGCAAAGCGCGCCAAGGATATGCTGAAAGGCATGACCGTTGGCGGGACATTGTTCGAGCAGTTGGGCTTTTCCTATTTGGGGCCCATCGACGGGCATGATCTGAACCAGTTGTTGCCGGTATTGCGCACGGTCAAGGCACGGGCGACAGGGCCGACGCTGATCCATGTGATTACCAAAAAGGGCAAGGGCTACGGCCCGGCCGAGGCCGCCCGCGACAAAGGGCATGCCACGGCCAGGTTCAATGTTCTGACCGGCGAGCAGAAGAAAGCACCGTCGAATGCGCCGAGCTATACGCGGGTCTTTGCGGATAGTTTGATCGCCGAGGCCGCGAAGGACGACAAGATTTGCGCGGTCACGGCAGCCATGCCCGATGGCACCGGGCTGAACCTGTTTGCAGAACGCTACCCCAGCCGGTGCTTTGATGTGGGTATTGCCGAACAGCATGGCGTGACGTTTTCAGCCGCCCTAGCTGCGGGCGGGATGAAGCCGTTTTGCACAATGTATTCGACGTTCTTGCAGCGCGGGTATGATCAGGTTGTTCATGACGTTGCGATCCAGCGGTTGCCGGTGCGTTTCGCGATTGACCGTGCCGGGTTGGTCGGGGCCGATGGCGCGACCCATGCCGGTGCATTTGATGTGGCGTTTCTGGCGAACTTGCCGGGGATGGTCGTGATGGCCGCCGCTGACGAGGCAGAGCTGGTCCATATGGTTGCCACGGCTGCCGCCCATGATGACGGGCCGATTGCGTTCCGGTTTCCGCGCGGCGAGGGCAATGGCGTTGACATGCCAGAACGCGGTGTGCCGCTTGAGATCGGCAAGGGCCGGATCATCGCGCAGGGCAAGCGCGTGGCGCTGCTGTCCTTCGGGACCCGTCTGGCAGAAGTCGAAAAGGCCGCCGAAGCGTTGCGCGCCAAGGGCATCACACCGACGATCGCAGATGCACGATTTGCCAAGCCATTGGACCGCGACATGATTCTGACGCTGGCGGCAGAACACGAGGCGCTGATCACCATTGAAGAAGGTGCTGTCGGCGGCTTCGGCAGTCACGTGGCGCAGCTTTTGTCGGATGAGGGCGTGTTTGACGAAGGGCTGAAATATCGGTCGATGGTCTTGCCGGACATCTTTATCGATCAGGCGAGCCCTGCCGATATGTATGCGATTGCTGGCATGAACGCCGAACAGATCGAAGCCAAGGTGCTGGACGTTCTGGGTATTGCCAGCATTGCGGCGCAGCGGGCCTGACGCACAGGCCCGCGCAGTTTTAGGCGTCCAGCAACTGACGGGCGGCAACAACGCCTAGCGCTGCAGAAGCGGCCTCGCGGCCCTTTTCCACGAAATGCGCGCGATAGATGGCGTTGTGGTGGTCGGTTTCCTGATAGTGATGCGGTGTCAGGGATACGGACAGAACCGGCACGCCGGTGTCCAGCCCCACACGCATCAGGCCATCGACAACGGCTGAAGCGACAAAATCGTGACGATAGATGCCGCCATCCACGACAAATGCCGCGCAGATGATGGCATCGTATTTCCCTGATTTTGCAAGCGTTTGCGCCATCAAGGGCATCTCGAACGCGCCGGGCACATCGACCACGTCGATCTGGGCAGCCGGGATGGTTTCGGAAAACCCGTCATAGGCACGATCAACGATATCGGCATGCCAACGGGCTTTGATAAAGGCGTAGCGGGTGTGTGTCATAGTGATCTCCTTTATTTCGTCAGCGACACAAGTCACCCAAGGCGATCACGGTTGCGAACGGCCCCGGTTTGGGTCCGCACAAACGCATTCTCTTTCATCCGGACTATGACCGTCGGCTCTGGCATCTCACCAGATCTGCTGACCAACCGCACCTTTCGGGGCAGTCGCGCTCGCGGGCTGGTGGCGCAAGGCCACATACCGCCGGTGGGGAATTGCACCCCGCCCTGAGAATATGCACAAGTTGCCAAGGTGGGGGCGGGTCTGCAATACCAAAAGTGATTTAGATGGAAAGGCTCGCTACGATGCACCCCAACCCGATTTACCATGATGCCGACACCGCCAAAAACATCGCCTTTGCCCGCGAGCGGGGGTTCGGCGTGCTTGTCGCCAATGCGGAGGCGGGTCCGCTGATGTCACATGTGCCGTTTCTGCTGAACGATGCGGGTGATATCGCTGACCTGCATCTGGTGCGGTCAAATCCGATCGCGCGGGCGCTGGCCGAACCGGTCAAGGTAAAGTTGGCCGTTGTCGGGGGCGATACATATATCTCGCCCGACTGGTACGGGGTCGATGATCAAGTGCCGACCTGGAATTACGTCGCGGTGCATTTGACCGGGGTTCTGGAATTGCGGCCCGCAGATGAACTGCTGGACCTGCTGGACCGTCAGTCGGCAGCTTACGAGGGCAGGCTGCTGCCCAAGAAGCCCTGGACGACCGGCAAGATGCAAGACGAGACGATGGCCAAGCTGATGCGGATGATTGTGCCGTGCCGCATGACGATCACCGGCGTGGATGGCACCTGGAAACTGTCCCAGAACAAAACCGATGAGGTGCGTCTTGCGGCAGCGGAGGGAGTTGCAGCGCATGGATTTGGGTCCGAAACGGTTCTCATCGCCGAAATGATGCGTGACGCGATCGGAGGCTGACAAACAAGAGATTGCGCCAGATGGCTTTGCCCGTGATAGTCGGCGCAACTCTTGGAGGAGACAACGATGAAGCTCTATTATTCCCCGACCTCGCCCTATGTTCGCAAAGTGATGGTTTTGCTGCACGAAACCGGTCAGATCGACGATGTGACCCTCGAAACGATGGCGACCACACCTTTGGCACCGGATGCGGCATTGTTGTCGAAAAACCCGCTGACCAAAGTGCCGGCGCTTGAACGCAACGAGGGGCCGACGCTGTATGACAGCCGTGTGATCTGCGCCTATCTGGATGATCGGGCAGGTAACAAACTGTACCCGACAGGCGCGCGCCGCTGGGATACCCTGACGCTTGAGGCGACCGCGGATGGCATTCTGGATGCCGCGTTGTCGATGGTTTACGAACTGCGGATGCGCCCCGTAGACAAACAGATGCCGGAATGGATCGAAGGCCAGTGGGGCAAGATCGAACGCGCGGTTGCGGCCTTGAACACCCGCTGGGTCAGTCAGTTGTCCGGCCCGCTGGATATGGGTCAGATTGCGGTGGCTTGTGCGCTTGGCTATCTGGATTTCCGACACGATGCGCGAAACTGGCGCACAGGGAATGATGCGCTGGCGAACTGGGCGAAAACTTTTGATTCGCGCCCTTCAATGCAGGCAACTGTCCCGCCGGCTGCATAAATTAACAAAATTTCTGGGTTTAAATACCATTGAACCCCTACCTGCGACTGTTTGCACGTCAAAGGCATCTGGACGTGCGCAGTCCATAAGGCTAGTAAACAATAGAACTGCGGGTGGCGTGTTTTCGCCACCCCTTGGATTAATGGCCTTTTTGGCCCTCGATTTGGAGTTAACCCGTGTCCCAAGCAGAAGATCACGCAGGCACCCGGAGGGATTTCCTCTACTACGCCACGGCAGGTACAGGTGCGGTCGCCGTTGGCGCGGCTGTTTGGCCTTTGGTCAATCAAATGAACCCATCCGCTGATGTGAAGGCCTTGTCTTCCATTCGCGTTGATGTTTCCGAGGTTGAGCCGGGCACACAGTTGACGGTCAAGTGGTTGGGCAAGCCTGTCTTTATCCGCCGCCGCACCGAAGACGAAATCGCCAAAGGTCGTGCGGTCGAAATGTCCGACCTGCCAGATCAGGGCGCAGAAAACGCGAACATCGCAGCGGATGCACCCGCAACCGATGAAAACCGCGCAATGGTTGGCAAGGAAGACTGGCTGGTCATGATGGGCGTATGTACGCACCTTGGCTGTGTGCCTTTGGGCGACGCCGGTGAGTTTGGCGGCTGGTTCTGCCCGTGCCACGGATCGCACTATGACACCGCGGGTCGTATCCGCAAAGGGCCAGCACCACGCAACCTGCCGGTGCCAATTGCAGAATTCGTGGACGAAACCACGATTAAACTGGGTTAAGGGAGAACTAGAATGGCTGGAATTCCTCACGACCATTACGAGCCAAAATCAAACGGCGAAAAGTGGCTAGACCGCCGCCTGCCGATTGTTGGGCTGCTGTATAACACATTGATGATCCCGACACCCAAGAACCTGAACTGGATGTGGATCTGGGGCATCGTTCTGACATTCTGTCTGGCGCTGCAAATCATTACCGGTATCGTTCTGGCGATGCACTACACACCGCATGTCGATCGGGCGTTTGCCTCGGTTGAACACATCATGCGTGACGTGAACGGCGGCTATATGCTGCGCTACATGCACGCAAACGGCGCTTCGCTGTTCTTTATTGCTGTATATGCCCACATTTTCCGCGGCCTGTACTACGGTTCATACAAGGCACCACGCGAAGTGACGTGGATCATCGGCATGCTGATCTATCTGTTGATGATGGGTACTGCGTTCATGGGCTACGTGCTTCCATGGGGTCAGATGTCCTTCTGGGGTGCGACTGTTATCACCGGCCTGTTCGGCGCTGTGCCCTTCGTCGGCGAAGCGATCCAAACCCTGCTTTTGGGTGGTCCAGCGGTTGATAACGCAACGCTGAACCGTTTCTTCAGCCTTCACTATCTGTTCCCGTTTGTCATCGCGGGTCTGGTCATCGTTCATATCTGGGCGTTCCACACCACAGGCAACAACAACCCAACCGGTGTTGAAGTCCGTCGTGGTTCGAAAGAAGAAGCAGAGAAAGACACACTGCCCTTCTGGCCCTACTTCGTGATGAAAGACCTGTTCGCGCTGGCCGTGATCCTGGTTATCTTCTTTGCCATCGTCGGCTTTATGCCAAACTACCTTGGTCACCCCGACAACTACATCGAAGCGAACCCGCTTTCGACACCTGCGCATATCGTTCCTGAATGGTACTTCCTGCCGTTCTACGCAATCTTGCGCGCCTTTACTGCCGAAGTCTGGGTTGTTCAGATCGCGTCCTTCGTGACCGGCGGTATCATCGACGCCAAGTTCTTTGGTGTGTTGGCAATGTTCGGTGCGATTATCGTGATGGCATTGGTACCTTGGCTGGACACATCAAGCGTTCGCTCGGGCCGGTATCGTCCGATGTTCAAGTGGTGGTTTGCCCTGCTGGTCGTCGACTTCTTTGCGCTGATGTGGCTGGGTGCCATGCCTGCCGAAGAACCCTACGCAAGCTTTTCGTTGATCGCTTCTGCCTATTGGTTCGGCTACTTCCTGATCATCATGCCGCTGCTTGGCGTGATCGAGAAACCATTGGCGCAGCCCGACACCATCGAAGCCGATTTTTCGTCGCACTATGACGCGAAAACTGGCGGCACCAAGACGCTGGTCAACCCAGCAGAGTAAGGACCATGACAATGATCAAGAAAATTCTCATATCGGCTGTTGTCGCCCTGGGCCTTACTGGGTCTGCCGCTTATGCGGCGGGTGGTGCAGCGCATGTCGAAGACTTCGACTTCTCTTTCGAAGGCCCGTTTGGGGCCTACGACACCAACCAGCTTCAGCGTGGTCTTCATGTCTACACCGAAGTCTGTGCGGCGTGCCACGGTCTGAAATTCGTGCCGTTGCGCACCTTGGGTGATGATGGCGGCCCACAGTTGCCAGAAGACCAGGTACGGGCCTATTCGGAACGCTACGAAGTATTCGACGGCGAGCTTGACGATTTCCGTCCGGCAACTCCGGTTGACCACTTCCCCGCTTCAGCACTTGAGAACGCGCCCGACCTTAGCCTGATGGCCAAGAAGCGCGCTGGTTTCCACGGCCCTTACGGTTTGGGGATCAACCAGTTCGTCAAAGGCATCGGCGGACCGGAATACATCGCGTCCCTGATGGTTGGTTACGAAGAAGCGCCAGAATGCGCGCCCGAGGATTTCCCGGGGTCCTATAACAAAGCGTTCCCAAATGGCGGTATCCCTGATTCGTGCAAAGACGAGCATGGCCATTCCATGGTCGAGGGCAGCTGGATTTCGATGTCGCAGCCGCTTTATGGCGATGATGTCGAGTATTCGGACGGTCACGAAGCCGATCTGCACCACGAGGCAATGGATGTTGCGGCCTTCCTGATGTGGACAGCCGAGCCAAAGATGATGGCACGCAAACAGGCAGGTTTCGCAGGCGTGATCTTTCTGACGCTTCTGTCGGTCCTGTTGTACCTCACAAACAAGCGTCTCTGGGCTCCGATTAAACACAAGGAAGACTGATTTCTCAGTCTTTGCTTACCAACAAATAAAGCCTTCTGGATTGTAATGATCCAGAAGGCTTTTTTGTTTGTACGAAGTGGGAGACTCCATGAAGAATACAAACAATTTGGTGGTTAAAGAGAGAGAAGAGCAAGCATCCAGATTAATTGAATGCCAATGGCTAAGGTGGGTAACTACCTCGACCGACTCTGTCCCTCTATGCCTCTAAAACGGACAGACATCATCCTGACTAGAAGAATGACTGTTGTCGTCGGCCCGATGTCTTCAATGTATTTAGAAGTAGTTAAGTGGCGCTCAAGGGTCTGTGATCTTGGTCACATATGAGTCAGATTAGTTCAGAATACGCCATTTTTCTGAGATTTTCTTGCTCGAGAATGCGCAAAGACCCGCGCCCCAGATCGATCACACCATTGCGTTTCCACACTGCCAGCGTTTTCGATACGGATTCACGCGTGGCCCCTACAAATTCCGCCAGTTCTGCCTGTGAGAGCTTGATCGTGTGCGTTTGCGTCCCGCCATTTGACGAAAGATACAGTATCTTTTGCGCCAGCCGCGCGGGCAGTGGCAAAAACACCTGATCCCGCAATTGTTGCCCCATCCACCGCATACGCCGCCCGGCAAGCTGGATCATATCAACGCCCAGTTCGGGCCGCTTGTTCAGCGCCGCCAGGACATCCCTGTTCTTGATCCCCCAGACGGTCGCGTTTTCGGTGGCCGTAACCGTGGCCGTCCTTGGGCCGGGATCAAACAAGGCGATTTCGCCGAAAATGGCACCTTCGTGCATGACATCCAGGATCAACCTGCGCCCGTCCGATGACAACACGCTGAATTCTAACGATCCGCTGCCGATGGCAAAGAGCGTTTCACCCGGGTCGTCCTGCGCAAAGAGGATTTCCCCTTTGGTCAATGCTTGCTCGGAGGCCAATTCGATCATCAGTTCCTTCAGCGCCTCTGAGGCGTTGGACAGAAAGCCGTTCTCGATCAATGTCGCCAGGTCTTTTGAGGTGGCATGGGGCAATCGTGGTGTTCCAATTCCTGCAAAAGGTCCGAGTTTCGGTAACCATCTAGAAACTCAAGCAGAAAGGCAATCGCGGGGTGAAAGCCGCCAACCAATGTAAACGGTTAGCGGACCAGCAAATGCGACCCGGAATGGCCCAGAATTTCTGCCTCGACGATGCTGCCTTCGGTCTGGGGCGCGGCAAAACGGGTTTCGGTAAACTGTTCCGTGCGCCCCATTGTCGGGCTTTCCAGCAATATCCGATGAACCCGGCCCTTTTGCGCGTTCAGATGCTTGGCGACCTGACGGTCTCCGGCATCCCGCAACTGTGCTGCGCGCACCTTGATCACGGCACCATTGACGGCGGGCATACGTGCCGCAGGCGTCCCTTGTCGGGCCGAATAGGGAAAGACATGCAGCCACGTCAGGTCGCATTCATCCACCAGCTTTAGGGAATTTTCGAACATCGCATCGGTTTCGGTCGGGAAACCCGCGATAATATCCGCCCCAAAGGTCATGTCGGGCCGCAGTTTGCGCGCGTCTTCGGCAAAGCGGATCGCGTCGTCGCGCAGATGCCGCCGCTTCATCCGCTTAAGGATCATGTCATCCCCGTGTTGGAGGCTGAGATGCAGATGCGGCATCAAACGCGGCTCGGTGGCGATGGCCTGCATCAGGTTTTCGTCCACCTCGATCGAATCAATGGAGCTGATCCGCAAACGTGGCAAATCAGGGACCAATCGCAAAATGCGCATGACCAGATCCCCCAGTTTTGGTTCTGACGGCAGATCAGCGCCCCAACTGGTCAGGTCAACGCCGGTCAGCACGACCTCGTTAAAGCCCTTGTCGACCAGCCGCTTGATCTGGTCCACCACCACACCGGCTGGCACAGACCGTGAATTACCGCGCCCAAAGGGGATGATGCAGAACGTACAGCGATGGTCGCAGCCGTTCTGGACCTGAACATAGGCCCGGCTGCGCGTGCCAAACCCGTCAATCAGGTGACCGGCCGTTTCCGTGACCGACATAATGTCATCGACCTGCACGGCCTCGGATTCGCCAATGAAATCGGCGGCCAGCCCTTGCCACGTCGCCCCGACCATTTTTTCGGTATTGCCGATGACGGCGTCGACCTCGGCCATCTTGGCAAATGTGTCGGGTTCGGTCTGCGCGGCGCATCCGGTCACGATCAACCGTGCATTCGGATTGGCCTTGCGCAGTTTGCGGATGTCCTGGCGCGCCTTGCGCACCGCTTCGGCGGTGACGGCGCAGGTGTTCACGATCACGGCGTTTTGCAGCCCTGCCTGTTGGGCAAGATCTTTCATCGCCTCGGTCTCATAGGCATTCAGGCGGCAGCCGTGGTTTGAAAAGATCGGCGCGGTCATTTTACGCTATCCAGAAATTCAGGGGTCAGCACGCCGCTGAAAACATGCGCGGTCGGTCCGGTCATCCAGACGCCATCCTCGCGCCAGTCGATGTGCAACGTACCCCCGTCAAGGTCGATGCGCACCTTGCGCCCTGTCAGGCCCCTACGGGCCGCTGCAACGGCCGTGGCGCAACTGGACGACCCGGAGGCAAGGGTGACGCCCACACCACGTTCCCAGACGCGCATACGGATGTGATCGGTGCCAATGACCTGTGCAACCTGAACATTGGTACGTTCGGGGTATAGCGGGTGATGTTCAATGCCGGGGCCGAACTGTTCCAGATCGACAGCGGCCACGTCTTCGACAAAAAACGTGCAATGCGGATTACCCATTCCGGTGGCTGTAGGTGCGCCGTCGATGGGCAATTCCAATGTATCCATTGCGTGGGCCAGGGGGATGTCCTGCCACTCAAGCTGCGGCTGGCCCATATTGACCGATGTCAGCCCGTTGCCCATGTCCAGCGCCGCCAGATCACCGCGATCGGTGGTCAGGTGCAGCGATGACTTGCCGGTTTCGTCCATCAGGAACCGCGCAATGCAGCGGGTCGCATTTCCACAAGCTGCCGACAGGGACCCGTCAGAGTTATAGAACGTCAGATGCGCATCGCCTGTCCCGTTGCTGATCACGGCCAGTTGGTCAAACCCCACGCCAAAATGGCGATGCCCGACCGCCTGGGCCAAAGCGGGGGTCACCTGAAACAAATCCCCTCGCGCGGCCGGCACGACAGATTCGCGTGCGGCCGGCACGACAGATTCGCGTGCGGCCGGCACGACAGATTCGCGTGCGGCCGGCACGACAGATTCGCGTGCGTCCAGCACGACAAAGTCGTTTCCCAGCCCATGCATTTTCATAAAGGGCAAACCGTTGGTCATATCGCTGTACATTTGGCGCATATAACGCGGCGAATGAAACTTATCCAGCATGTGCGGAATATTTCGTACGTTAAGGGCTTGACCCCACCGCCCCACCTTTCTAGTAAGCCGCCTAGTGGGCCTGTAGCTCAGTTGGTAGAGCAACTGACTTTTAATCAGTAGGTCTCCGGTTCGAACCCGGACGGGCTCACCATTTTTATCAACGGCTTAGATAAAAATGAAAATTACACTGGTTTTTCCAACGCATCGCAGACCGCCAAACCAACCGCCTGCGAAGCGTTGATTTCTAACCACAACTGCACCCCGACGCCTTGCGCGGGGTTTTGCGTTTTCCATCTGCCTGTCATGTTTTAGATGGTGATCCCGGCTGGGTTCGAACCAGCAACCTGCCCCTTAGGAGGGGGCTGCTCTATCCAGTTGAGCCACGGGACCGCCACGGACAGCTTTAGCAAGCTGGCGAGGGGGCGTCACCCGCAAAAATCTGAATGCCGGTTTCGGCATCCGACCTTGTGACGCCTTGCGCCTCGCTCATAATCTACGTTAGCGTGAGGCACTGGTTGAACAGCAGGATATTGCCTTTGTCACAGACCCCAAAACGCCCGTTAACGCTTCGTGATGTATCTGACGCCTGTGGTGTGTCTGAAATGACGGTCAGCCGCGTGCTGCGCAAACGTGGCGATGTGTCTGAGGCGACGCGCCTTCGGGTTCTGGCCGCCGCCAAGGAGTTGGGCTATGTGCCCAACCAGATCGCAGGATCGCTGGCGTCGCAACGGGTGAACCTTGTTGCCGTCATTATCCCGTCCCTGTCGAATATGGTTTTCCCCGAGGTTCTGAACGGCATCAATCAGGTGCTTGAGGATACGCCGCTTCAGCCTGTGGTTGGTGTCACCGATTACATGCCCGAGAAGGAAGAGCGGGTTTTGTACGAAATGCTGTCCTGGCGGCCGTCGGGTGTGATCATCGCGGGGCTGGAACATTCGGATGCCACCCGTGCCATGCTGAAGAACGCAGGCATTCCCGTGGTCGAGATCATGGATGTCGACGGTCGCCCGATTGATGCTGTCGTGGGGATATCGCACCGCCGTGCCGGTCAGGAAATGGCCAAGGCGATCCTGAAAGAGGGGTACGAGCATATCGGGTTCATGGGTACCAAGATGCCGCTGGACCACCGCGCCCGCAAACGGTTCGAAGGGTTCACCGAAGGCTTGGCCAAGGCCGGTATCGAGATAGAGGACCGTGCGTTTTATTCCGGTGGATCGGCCCTCGCCAAAGGCCGCGAGATGACCCAAGAGATGCTGGAAAGGTCGCCCGATCTGGATTTTCTGTATTATTCAAATGACATGATCGGTGCCGGAGGCCTGTTGTATCTTATCGATCAGGGCATTGATATTCCGGGCCAGATCGGGCTGGCGGGTTTCAATAACGTTGAGCTGTTGCAAGGCCTGCCACGGCAGTTGGCCACGATGGATGCGTGTCGCGCCGAAATCGGCCGTGCTGCGGCAAAGATCATTCTGAATGATACGCTGGACGAACCCGACCCCGATTTGCAAACCCATGTCACGATGACGCCAACCCTGTCATTGGGGGATACATTGCGTCGCAAGCGTAGCTGATGAACACCCTCACGCTGAGCAATCAAGACGCTCGGCGTCTGTTCCTGCACCGTCATTTGCTAAGTGATGCACCGCAGGGTGAGGCAAAAGGCGACGCGCTGTTGCAGGTCATTCAGGGCTTGGGCTTTGTCCAGCTGGACAGCATCAACACGGTTGCGCGGGCCCATGATCTGATCCTGTTTTCCCGCAAGCCCCGATACCGCCCCGAGGGGCTCAAGCGGCTTTATGAAAACGATGGTGCGCTTTTTGAACATTGGACCCATGATGCTGCCGTGATCCCGATGGCGTATTATCCCTATTGGGAAATGCGCCGCCAGCGTGATGCTGAAACCCTGCGCAAGCGCTATCGCAACTGGCACAAGCACGACTTTGAATCACAGTTCGATAAGCTTTTGGACCAGATCCGTGAACAGGGCCCTGTCTGTTCTGCCGATGTGGGCAAGGATGAAAAGCGGTCCAACAGTGGCTGGTGGGATTGGCATCCTTCCAAAACCGCGTTGGAATATCTTTGGCGCACCGGGGCATTGCATGTGGTCGGGCGCGACGGGTTCCAGAAACGCTATGACCTGACCGAAAGGGTGCTTGAGGCACATTTGAGTGACCCGACTGCCGCGCCGGATGAAACAGCGACGATCGACTGGTGCTGCAACGGCGCGTTGGAACGGCTGGGCTTTGCCACCCACACCGAACTGGCCGCGTTCTGGGATCACATTGGCCCCGCCGAGGCCAAAGACTGGGTGGCCCGTGAACTGGCAGATGGACGCTTGCAGCCGATCATGGTGACCTGCGCCAATGGCGAGACCCGTGGTGCCTTCGCCCGTCCTGACATCGCAAATGATCCCGCGCTGCAGATCGAACCGTCACCACGGTTGCGCGTTCTCAGCCCCTTTGATCCGGTCTTGCGCGACCGCAAAAGGGCGGAACGATTGTTTGGTTTTAACTACAGGGTGGAGATGTTCGTCCCCGAGGCCAAGCGCACCTATGGCTATTATGTTTTCCCGATCCTGCAAGGCGACAGCATTATTGCCCGCGTGGACATGAAGGCGTTTCGCGACCGTGATACTTTGGTGGTGCGTGCGCTTTGGCCAGAGCCGGGCACGCGGTGGGGCAAGGGCAAACAATCTGCCTTCGAGGCGGAGCTGACGCGGTTGACCAAGCTGGCAGGGGTCTCTCAGGTCAGCTTTGACGATGGATGGCTGCGAACACCCAATCCATAGTCAGATTGCGAAAACTTTTGGCAGATTGCGCGCGCAGTTTTCTAACGATGGCAATTTGTAAACATTTTGTTGACGTATTGCATTTCTCTGCCAGATTGATCGCAAAGGAATCATGACCATGCGTAAACTCACATCCCGACGGGCGAGGCTTTGCATATGACGCGGCATGTCGTTGTCATCGGTGCGGGCATTGTCGGCGTTTCCACGGCGATATGGCTCCGGCGTGCCGGTGCGCAGGTCACGATTATTGACCGCGCCAGTCCTGGTACAGGCACGTCGCATGGCAATGCTGGCGTGTTGGCGGCATCGGGGGTTGCACCGGTTACCGGCCCGGGGTTGCTGCGCAAGGCACCGTTCATGCTGCTGGACCGTGATGTGCCGCTGTACCTGCGCCTTTCCTATCTGCCGAGCCTGCTGCCGTGGTTGGTGAAATACATGGGCTATGCCAATGATGCCGACACGCGGCGCATTTCGGCGGCCCTTGCACCGATTGTCAGCGACAGCGTTGAGCAACATAAAAGCCTGACCGCCGATTTGGGCCTGTCCGATTGGGTGACCGACAGCGACTATGTCTTTGCCTATCGCCAGCGCGCCGACTTTGACGCCGAAGCCTATACATGGGCGCTGCGCGCGCAGGCCGGATTTTCCCCCCAGTTGATCGAAGGCGCGGGGGTGCGCGACTATGAGCCCGCATTAGGGTCTGAAATCAACTGTTTGGCCACGCTCAAGGATCACGGCTTCATCCGCGATCCGGGGGGCTATGTCGCCGCTTTGGCACATGCCTTTGAACAGGCGGGCGGCAAGGTGATGCAAGCCGAGGTCAAGGATTTCGACCTGACAGGTGGCACTGTGACCGCCGTGCAAACCACCCAAGGGACCGTCGCCTGCGATGATATCGTGCTGGCGACAGGGGTGTGGTCAAAGCCGCTGATGGCCAAGCTGGGGCTGAACGTGCCGCTTGAATCCGAACGCGGCTATCACGTGATATTCGAGGACGCGACCGGCGGACCAAGCCGCCCCATCATGATCGCAAGCGGCAAGTTCGTGGCCACCCCGATGGCGCAGGGTGTACGTTGCGCGGGTATCCTCGAGTTCGGCGGGCTGGAGGCTGACCCCTCGAAAGCACCGCTTGCATTGCTGCGCCGTCAGGCGAAAGCGGCGTTTCCGAACCTGAAAGCCGCCAATGAAATCGAATGGCTGGGGCACAGGCCCGCCCCCACCGACAGCCTGCCCCTGATCGGGCAGGTTGGCACCAGCCGGTTCTATACCGCCTTTGGTCACCACCATATCGGGCTGACCGGCGGGCCGAAAACCGGCCGTCTGATTGCAGGCATGATCATGGATCAACCCGGCAATACCGACATGAAACCCTATCACCCACAACGGTTCGGCAATGTTTGAACCATCAAAACCACCAACAAGGAGAGAGACATGAAACTGACCAACAAACTGATGACAGGCGTCGCGACTGCTGCGATTGCCATGACAAGCGCGCTGCCCGCACTGGCCGCCGAAAAATGGGATATGCCGATGGCCTATTCCGCGTCGAACTTCCATTCCGAAAACGGCATGACCTTTGCCAAATGCGTGACCGACGGCACGGCCGGAGAGATCGAGATTACCGTTCATCCCGGCGGGTCGCTGATCGCGGGCGCGGACATCAAGCGTGCCATCCAGACGGGTCAGGTGCAATTGGGCGAACGCCTGCTGTCCGGTCACCAGAACGAAAATGCGCTGTTCGGCTTTGATTCGATCCCGTTTCTTGCGCCGTCTTTCGACGATTCCGACAAGCTGTGGAAAGCCGCCAAGCCCAAGATCGAAGAGCTGCTGGCCGAACAGAACCTGACACTGCTGTATAACGTGCCATGGCCGCCCCAGGGTCTGTACTTCAAGAAAGACGTGAACAGCGTCGAAGACATGAAGGGCGTCAAATTCCGTTCGTACAACAACGCCACCAGCCGTTTGGCCGAACTGACAGGCATGTTGCCCGTCACAATCGAAGCTGCCGAACTTAGCCAGGCATTTGCCACGGGCGTTGCGGAATCGATGATCTCAAGCGGTGCGACCGGCTATGACCAGAAGGTCTGGGAAAGCCTGACCAACTTCTACGAAGTCGACGCCTGGCTGCCGCGTAACTATGTCATGGTGAACAACGATGTCTGGTCCAATGTGTCCGACGCCAACAAGGGCATCATCACCACCTGCGCAACCGAAGCTGAAGCTCGCGGTTTGCAAGCCTCCAAAGACTATACGCAGTTCACCTATGACGGTCTGCGCGATGGCGGCATGAAGGTTGAACCCGCAAGCGAAGAGCTGATGACCGGCCTGCGCGCCGTGGGGGACACCATGACATCCGAATGGCTGGAATCGGCCGGTGACGACGGCAAGGCCATCGTCGAAGGCTACAAATCGATGCAATAAGCATCCCCCGGCGGCCCCTTCAAACGGGCCGCCTTTCTATTTTGCCGAACGGAGATTTCCACATGAAAACCCTGCGCAAATCGCTTGATGCCCTCTACCTCGGTTCCGGGGCTTTGGCTGCCATCTGTCTGGTCGCGATCCTGTTGCTGATCGTGGTGCAAATGGTTGCCCGCTGGACCGGCGAAGTTTTCCCCGGTGCCGCAAGCTATGCTGGCTATGCCATGGCCGGTGCCAGTTTTCTGGCCTTTGCCAATGCGCTGAACCGCGGGTCGCATATCCGTGTGTCGATCTTGCTGAACGCGTTGCCTGACGGCCCCAAACGGCTGCTGGATATCTGGTGTTTCGGACTGGCTGCGGCGATTGCGTGGTATTTCACCTATTACGCCTATTGGTTCGTCTACTGGTCGTGGAAATTCAACGAGGTCAGTCAGGCCCAAGACGCCACTGCCTTGTGGATTCCGCAATCGGTGATGGTGATCGGGGGGGCGATCCTTGCCATTGCCCTGACCGACAATCTGCTGAACCTGATCGTAAAAGGCGAACACCGCCTGACCCGCGATCTTGTCGATCAAAGTTTTGGGGAATGATGCGATGACTGAACTTTACGCAATCGTCCTCTTTCTCGTCGTTCTTTTCTTCCTGCTTGGCACCGGCGTCTGGGTCGGCCTTGCCCTGATGGGGGTTGCCTGGGTCGGGATGGAGCTGTTCACCACCCGCCCCGTCGGCGACGCGATGGTCACGACGATCTGGGCCAGTTCCAGTTCATGGACCCTGACCGCCCTGCCGCTTTTCATCTGGATGGGCGAGATATTGTTCAGAACCCGCCTGTCGGAGGACATGTTCAAAGGCCTGTCGCCCTGGCTGGCCAAACTGCCGGGCGGGCTGGTCCATACCAATATCGTCGGCTGCACCGTCTTTGCGGCTGTGTCCGGATCTTCTGCCGCGACACTGACCACCGTGGGCAAGATGTCGATCCCCGAACTGCGGGCGCGGAATTACCCTGAAAAGATGATCATCGGCACGCTGGCCGGTGCCGCCACCCTTGGCCTGATGATTCCGCCATCGCTGGCGCTGATCGTCTATGGCGTGACCGTCAACGAAAGCATCACCAAACTGTTCTTTGCGGGCGTGTTGCCCGGCCTGTTTCTGGCGGTGATGTTCATGGCCTATGTGGCGTTTGTCTCGCTCACCTCCAAAGACTGGAACCCCACGGTTGAACGCGACATGAGTTTCGCCGACAAGCTGCGCAATTCGCGGTTCTTGCTGCCGGTATTTGCGCTGATCTCGGTTGTGATCGGGTCGATGTATCTGGGTTTCGCCACCGCGACCGAAGCCGCCGCGATTGGTGTGATCGGCGCGCTGATGCTGGCGCTTTTGCAAGGGTCGCTGAATTGGGAAAGTTTCCAGCAAAGCCTGATGGGCGCGATGCGTACCTCGGCGATGATCGCGCTGATCCTCGCGGGGGCCGCGTTTCTGAAGCTGTCGATGGGGTTTACCGGCTTGCCGCGCGCCTTGGCCGACGGCATCGCATCCTGGGAACTGTCGCGGTTCGAACTGCTGATGGCTCTGCTGGTGTTCTATATCGTGCTGGGCATGTTTCTGGACGGGATTTCGTCGGTTGTGCTGACAATGGCCGTGGTCGAACCCATGGTGCGCGATGCAGGGATCGACCTGATCTGGTTCGGCATCTTCGTCGTGGTTGTCGTCGAGATGGCACAAATCACCCCGCCCATCGGGTTCAACCTGTTCGTGCTACAAGGCATGACCGATCACGAAATGGGCTATATCACCAAGGCTGCATTGCCGATGTTCGCGATTATGGTGGTGATGGTGTTCGTGTTGATCTTTTTCCCTGATATTGCCACATGGTTGCCAGACAATATCAGACAAGGCCCGTCATGAACCAGTTCCCCAAGATACAGACTGTCGGCCTTAACGGTATTCTGATCAGCTTTGCCGACACCATGTCAGAGCCCGCAAATCGCGCCGCCTTGTCGTTTCGCGCCGCCATCGACGCTGCGGATTGGCCCGAAGTGTCCGAGACAAGCACATCGCTGGTGTCGACCTTTTTGCAGGTCGATCTGGTGACCCAGCCATTGGACGCGATGCTAACACGGCTGCATGATCTTCTGGACACCCAAGACTGGTACACAGCCCCTTTGCCTTCGGGCCGCACGCTGTGGCACATCCCGACGGTGTATGGCACCGATCTGGCCCCCCAGCTTGAGGAAGCCGCCGGACTGGCCGGGCTTGATCCCGATGCCGCGATTTCGCAGCTTTCACAGGCGCGGGTGCGCGTGCTGACCATCGGTTTTGCCCCCGGACAGCCCTATATGGGCGAGCTGCCGGAGAACTGGGATATCCCGCGCCAGCAGGCGTTGACGAAATCGGTGCCAGCGGGGGCCTTGATCGTTGCGATCCGCCAGTTGATCATCTTTACCAACGCCTCACCCACCGGATGGCGGCACATCGGCCAGACCGCGTTCAAGACATTCCGGCCGCACAGCGATAGCCCGTTTTCGCTGTCTCCGGGGGACGAGCTGTGTTTTCCATCCGTTTCGCGCAGTGCGTTTGACACGATCGTGGCCACCGACACATCCGGTGCGGGCGGTGCAGAGACCGAGGTGCTGTCATGACCACAACCCTTACCATTGTGCAGGCCGGCCCGGCGTTGACGATTCAGGACCGTGGCCGCGCGGGCTGGTTGGCCCAAGGGCTGACCAAGGGCGGTGCTGCCGATCTGGTGGCGCTTTACGAAGGCGCGGCATTGCTGGGCCAGTCCCCCGATCTGGCCGCGATCGAGATGACAGGCACCGGTGGCACCTTTACCGCTGACGCCGATATTCGCATTGCCCTCACCGGGGCCAGCATGGCCGCCAATATCGACGGCGAAGCCATCGTCTGGAACGCCAGCCACCTGCTGCCCGCCGGGGCCAGGCTGACCATTGGCGGGGCGACAACCGGCACCTACGGCTATCTGCACATCGGCGGCGGCATCACGACAGAGCCCTTGTTGGGCGCGCGTGCCAGCCATCTAAGCGCCGGTCTGGGGGCAGCGCTCAAATCCGGCGAACGCTTGCCGGTTGGCGCTGACAAGGGCCGTGGCACGGGCATGCAACTGCCGCGCGACACGCGCTTTGATGGCGGCGTCGTGCGTGTTGTCGCCAGCATGCAAACCGACCGTTTCACGGCCGAGGAACGCGACCGCTTTACCGCGACGCAATTCGCCCGCGACCCGCGTGCCAACCGCATGGGCGTGCGCATGGATCACGACGGCGCAGGCTTTCATGCCGAAGGCGGGCTGACCATCCTGTCCGAAGTCATCGTGCCGGGCGATATCCAGATCACCGGCGATGGCGCGCCTTTTGTGCTGATGGGTGAATCGCAAACCACGGGCGGTTATCCCCGCATCGGCACCGTGATCCCCCGCGATCTGCCGCGCGTGGCGCAAGCACCGGCAGGCACCAAGATCACGTTCGAATTCGTCACGCTTGAACAGGCCATCTTGCTAGAAACCCAGCACCGCCGCGACATCAAGGCGTTGCCGGGGCAGTTGACCGCGCTGATCCGTGACCCTGCAACCATCAAGAACCTGCTTTCCTACCAACTGGTCGGGGGGATGACCTCGGCCACGGACAACCCGTTTGAAAAGGACACATGACATGACCACCGTCGATCTGAACGCCGATATGGGCGAAAGCTTTGGCCCGTGGACAATGGGCGATGACGCGGCTTTGCTGAAAATCATCAGCTCGGCCAATATTGCCTGTGGCGGCCATGCGGGCGACGCTGATGTGATGGCGGCCACGATGAAGATGGCGCATGAAAACGGCGTCGGCATTGGCGCGCATCCGGGATTCATGGACATCGCAGGCTTTGGCCGCAACCGCATGTCGGTGCCGCGTGGCACTTTGCAAAATCAGGTCCGCTATCAGGTCGCCGCAAGCGTTGGCATGGCGCGCAGTATCGGGGCGCAGGTGCGCCACCTGAAACTGCACGGCGCGCTGGCCAATATGGCGTCCGAGGATGAAACCCTTGCCCGTGATCTCTATGAGGCGGCGCTGAGCGTTGCCCCCGATCTGATCATCATGGTGTTGTCTGCAACGGCGCAACAGGACGCCGCGCAGTCACTGGGCTGTAAATGGGCCGGAGAGATCTTTGCCGATCGCGCCTATAACGACAACGCCACGCTGGTGGACCGGTCAAAGCCCGGTGCCGTGATCCATGATGCGGCCCTTGCCGGTGACCGGATGGTAAAAATGGTTCAGGCGGGCGCAATCATCACCGAAAGCGGCAAACACATCCCCGCTGCCATCGACACGATCTGCCTGCACGGCGACACCCCCGAAGCGGTTGATATCGCGCGTTCGGTCAAATCGGCACTGCAAAAGGCCGGCATCGCGTTGAAATGTTTTGAAGGTCGGGTGGGGGCCTAGCCCAAGCGTCTGCCGCCGGATCGGTGCCTATTCCGCGTCGATCCGGTTTTGCTTTTTATAGGTGAACACACTGCGCTTTGAATGGGCTTCGTCCAGAATGAACCCTTGGTCCGCAAAGGCGCGTTTGCATTCCTGCATGCCGGGGCGGTGGTACACTTTGCGGTGCAGTTCGATAATCACCAGATCCACATCGGATAGATCGGCCCCGCGCAGGAAATCCAGTTCGGCCCCTTCGATATCCATCATCAGGACATTGTGGCGAAAATCCTTGCGCAGTTTTTCGTACTGGATGGTTTTGACTTTGACCTCTTCGACATCGGGTTCGTTGTTTTCAGCGAAAACCCGCGAGCCAAGGAAATTCTTGCGCACAAAGAAATCAATCGTCTTGGGCGCGTCCTTGCCCGCGACAACGGCTTTGTTCTGAACCGTGTTGCGGTCGGTCAGACCGTTATGGGCGTATAATTCGTTGATGGCGGGCAACAGGTTCGGGTTTGCCTCGAACGACATGATTTGCACATCGGGGATGTTCTTGGTCAGGATCGCGCCCACGGTGCCAGACCCTGCGCCCATCTCGATCACCCGGTCGCCCGGTTTGATGCAGCCCAGACCTGCGTCGATCTCGGGCTTTTCAAAGGATCCGTCGATCATGGTTTCAAGGATGCGCCGCTTGAGATGTCTGCCGCCCAGAATTTCAACGTTATGAAGGGTCGCGCGCACATCGGGTGCTGCTGTTGCTTTTTTTGTGCCTGCCATCAATTCGTCCCTGTGGTGTTTTATTTGGGTTTCCCACTATCTTGGGCGCATATTGCAGTGGGCGGGCCCATGTTCGCAAGCTTGATCTGGTCAGATGTGAAACCTGTGGCTTTCAGCAGCGCCTTGAATTGCCACGCAGCCCTGTTTGAAGCGCGTATCAACTGCTAATGTGGCGCTGAACAGCGGCCAAGGCAGGATGTTAACACCATGAATATATCTTCGACGGCTGGGGCTGCTGGCTTTGCAATTGATCCGGGCGTGCCGTTGGTCGATGGGATCATCTCCGTTGACGGTGCCGTGCTTGTTCATCGTCCCAGAACCGAAGGGTGGCGGATCAAGGCAAGCGTGTACGACGCGCAGCAAGCCGAAGTGCCGCAAGCGATTTGCTGGCATTCCGAAGGGCAGCCCGCCACGGTCGAGGCCGGGTTTCCCCGACCCAACCGGATCACGCATCTCGCGGGGACTTGGCTGTTTGGCGGGGTGTACAACCCGCAGTTCGGTCATTTCTTTAGCGAGACGATGGCCCGTGTCTGGGCCTTGGATCATATCGACGAAAAGATCGAGGGCGTGTTGTTTTTTCCGGCCTACACCACCTATCAAGACATGGTGGAAAGCAGCTTTGACGATCTGTTTTCCATTTTCGATACGCGGTTCAACTGGAAAATTGTGGATCAGTTCTATCAGGTGGATAAGTTGATTATCCCGCCCCAGGGCAGCGGTATCAAAACCGATATGATGTCGTCGCCGGAATACCGTGCGTATCTTCGCGGGCATGTCCGGGATGATCTTGCGCCGACAGGACATGACAAAATCTATATCTCGCGGTCGGAATTTATCGAAAAGCGGCGCAGCATTCTTGGGGAAACCGCGCTGGAAGGATTGCTGGAGGCCGAGGGCTATCTGGTCTTTCATCCGCAAAACCACAGCCTTGCCGATCAGGTGCGGCACTACAGATCGGCGCGCCATATCATCGGGCCCGACGGATCGCCCTTTCATCTGGTGAACTATGTCTGCGGGGCTGATACCAATGTGGCGATCATCAAGCGGCGTAAATCAATCGAATACCGGTATATGCTGGATCAGACACGCTGGTTTCAGGCAGGCACCGGTATTCCGCTGGATCACTGCCTGTCCTACTGGGCACCGGCTGGTGTGCGCCGTGCCGCCCTGATGATGTCGGCCGAGGTGGATTTTGCCGCGATGGCGCAGGTGCTGTTGAAACACGGCATGATTGACGATGCAGGACCATGGCAGGCGCTGGACAAAACAGCGCTCGAGGCCGACCTGAAACGCTTTGGGGCGTCGATGGGCTGTGACATGCACCAAGTGCGCGGCGACGGGCAATCGCTGGCGGATGTGCCGCTTTTGGCGAATGGCGAAAGCCCGCAGGTCTTCTGGCGCTAGGGCGGGCCGCTTAATCCAGTACAGTTGTGTTGAAATCACCGCGCAATCCGGCCTCGAGCAGTTCAAGGTCGGGCGAGCAGTCGGTGTATTGCGCGACCATCCCCGGCGGGATGACAAAGGCGTCACCGGGTTGCAAATCGCGGGGGTCTTGGCCTTCGGCGGTGAGGGTCATCGACCCTTCCATGACAAAGGTGAAATGGATGTCGGCGTCGTGTTTGCTGGGCGGCGGGGTTTGCCCGTCAACGCGCACGACCTGAATACCTGCCACGCCTTTGGTGCCGTCGCTGATGCCTGTGTCGCGCGCGGTAAAGCCGGGGATGCGGAACGGCTGCCAAACTGCGCCGTCTTTCAGGTGATGCACAAAACGCTGGCCGTCCCATTCGCGCATGGGGTCGCCTGTGCCGTTGGGCAGCGTCATCTCGTGGTCGATGGTGGTCACATGTTCGGCAGGCACACCGATTTCGATCACTTCGATGTTGGGCGATGCTTCGACCACGCGGTGCCGGATGCCGGGGGGCTGGGTCACGCAATCGCCTGCATGCAGGCGGATCATGTCGCCTTGATCCTCGTACAGGACATCGACCCAACCGCGGTAGCAAAAGATCAGCTGAAACCCGACCGTGTGGTAATGCACCATGTCCGGCACGGGGCCGCCATCTGGGATGCGGATATGGCTGGCGATGATCGACCCGCCAAGCCGCGAAGGGATCAGATCGCGATAATGCATTCCTGCGCGGCCAATGACCCAAGGGGCCTCGTCGCGCAGGCGGCGCACGGCGAATTCATGCTGTGTTTGTGGTTGGTCAACCGTTGGCGACAGCGGGGCGATTTCAATCTGCGTACCGTTTGGGGCCACCAGCGCGCGGGCACCACCGGCAAAGCTGTCGGGATCATCGGTCAGGATGCGGATTTTACCGGGCGGCACATCTGCGCCTTTTTCGATCCGGATGCGCAGGCCGTGACCGGAGAAGCTGGCCACAGACGGGTCATCGGCGGGAAAGATACTGTCCAACCGCAGGCCAAGCGTTTTGGTAAAGAACGGCAGGTCATCGCGCAGCTCTTTTGTGGGCAGCAAAACTTCGGCTTGGATCGGGTGTGTCATGTCAGGCTTCCGCTGTGGTTTTCGGCGACACTGGCACTAATCGCTGGCATCCTCAACGGTCTGTTGTGTCTCGGGGCTTGCCACACTGATACGGGGCAGGCCGCCCATTTCGGGCCGGCGGCTTAGCGCGCGCAGCACCGGTTTGTTCAGCGATACGGCACCGCCGGTTTCACGCACGACGATGTAGATGCCGCTGGTAATGATGATGCCCGCGCCCAGAAATGTCATCAGGTCGGTTGTTTCGTCAAAGAACAGCCAGCCGAACAGCGCTGCCCAGATGATCTGGCTGTATTGCATCGGGGCCACCAGCGCAGCATCGGCAAGGGTATAGGCGCGGATCATCAGGGTCATCGCAAGGACCGCCAGCACAGATACGGCCAGCACCAGCCCCAAATCCTCAATCGGCATGGGGACATAGACGAAGGGCAGAAGGCACAGCATCACCACAAAATTCGCCATCAGCGGATAAAGCAACAACACCTCGCGGCGTTCCTGGCCGCCGATCTTGCGCATCACGACGGCGGTGAGTGCGGTGCCAAAGGCAGAGATGAACGCGGCCAGATGGCCAAGCCCCAGATCAGCCGTGCCGGGGCGCAGCACGACCAGCACGCCCAACATGCCGACCACCACGGCCACCCAACGGTGCGCGCGCACGACTTCGCCCAGAATGGGAACGGACAGGATCGTGATCAGGATCGGGGCGGCAAACAGGATCGCATAGGTTTCGGCCAGGGGCAGGACGGAAAAAGCGTAGAAGGCGCTGAAGCCGCCGACCACAACCGCAACCGTGCGCACCAGTGCCAGAAACGGCGATCTCGGCCGCAAATTCGCGGCGGTCTTGTCACTGATCAGCATCAGCGTCACGACAGGAAAGCTGAGCAGGACGACAAAGAAAACGATCTGCACCGGAGAATATTTTTCCCCAAGCTGTTTGATCGCGGCGTCATGGGTCGCATAGACGCCAAAGGCAACCAGTCCAGTCACCATCCCGCGCAAGGTGGACCCAAGTGCGACAGACGGTTCAGCAACGTTGTTTGTCTGGTTCATACCGTCTGCCTGGTCTTTGGGGGCGGTGCCACCCCGACCCGTTTTCAGGTCGGGGCGGTCAAGGTTTAGAGGCTGGCGTCGAGTGCGGCCAGAATCGCATCGCCCATTTGTGTGGTCGAGATCGGCGTGCCGTCCTCTGGTCCCATCAGATCGGCTGTGCGTGCACCATCGGCCAGCACCTTTTCAACGGCTTGCTCAAGGCGTGTCGCCTCGTCGCCCTGATCAAAGGAATAGCGCAGCGCCATTGCAAAGCTCAGGATGCACGCGATCGGGTTCGCCTTGCCCTGGCCCGCGATATCGGGGGCAGAGCCGTGTACGGGTTCGTACAGCGCCTTGGGGCGACCATCGGCATTGGGGGCACCCAAAGACGCGGATGGCAACATGCCAAGGCTACCGGTCAGCATCGCGGCACAGTCAGACAGGATGTCGCCGAACAGGTTGTCGGTGACAATCACGTCAAACTGCTTGGGCGCGCGGACCAGCTGCATCGCGCCGTTATCGGCGTACATGTGGGTCAGTTCGACATCCGGGTAATCTTCGTCATGTACTTTTTGCACGACTTCACGCCACAGGATGCCCGATTCCATCACGTTGGCTTTTTCCATCGAACAGACCTTGTTACCACGGCGGCGGGCCAGTTCGAACGCCGACCGCGCGACGCGGTCAATCTCGGATTCGGTGTAGCGCTGGGTGTTGATGCCGACCCGCTCGTTGCCTTCTTCGAAAATACCGCGTGGTTCGCCGAAATAGACGCCCGACGTCAGTTCGCGCACGATCATGATGTCCAGACCTGCGACGATGTCTTTTTTCAGCGACGAGAAATCCGCCAGGGCGTCAAAGCACTGCGCTGGACGCAGGTTGGAAAACAGGTCCATTTCCTTGCGCAGACGCAGCAAGCCGCGTTCGGGCTTTACGCTGAAATCCAGCACATCGTATTTTGGCCCGCCCACGGCACCCAGCAATACGGCATCTGCCGCCAGTGCCTTGGCCATCGTGTCGTCATGCAGGGGGGTGCCGTGCTTGTCATAGGCGGCACCGCCGACCAGATCATGTTCGACATCAAACGCCAGATCACGTTTTTCGCCATACCAGTCAATGATACGGACAACTTGGTCCATGACCTCGGGGCCGATGCCGTCACCGGCGAGGATAAGCAATGTTGGGTTGGCCATTGGAAAACTCCTGAAAAATATGTTGCAAGCGGCGTAGCGCGGGCAGCTTGGGGCGTCAAGAACGGCTAACGGTCGAGATCGACCCAGATCAGGCTGTGGCGGCTGGCTGCGGGGGTCCGGACCATGCCTGATGCCACGACGCGCCAGTCGGTTGAGGGCAGCACATAATCGACGCGCATATCGCCAAGCCCGTCGAATGTTGCGGTCGGCTGACCTTTCAGGGGATCGCGAAGGCGGGGGTGGTCCAGCAATCTTCGGATCGCCGGTTTCAATCCTTCGCCCTTGTCGGGGTCATTGTTCATATCCCCAAGCAGCACGAATTTTTCAACCGGTGGCGCGGCGAAGGCACCAGCAAGGAAGTGATCCCAAAACACGATCTCATCAAGATTTCGCAGGCCGTTGCGGTCTTCGGGGCCATCAAAGACCGGCGGCGTGGCGTGGGATGTCATCAGTGTGACAGCCCCAAGCGTGGGCGTTTCAACGGGCACAACCCAGTGCCCATGGGAAGACAGACGTTGGATGTCCTGCGCGGCATCCGATGGAAAGGGGCCTGATTTTGTCACGGGCAAAGATGCTGCGGGCAGATCGCGCCACAAAAGGGCGGAATAATCCTGAACCTGATTTTTCACGACAGGGTAGCGCGACAGGATCGCCATGGCACCATCGCCGAAAAACCGGCCAAAGCCCTGCGCATCGCGCGGCCCGCCGGTCTTGCCGTCGCCATCCATATCCAAGTTTGTTTTCAGCCCCGCATTCGGGGGCAGTGCGAACCGGGTGGCATAATCGGGACCATCGCGGGCAATCAGCTCGGCAAATGCAGCCAGCGCTGTCCCTTGCAGATCATAGTCAAACCCCTGAACGATCAACACATCGGGGGACGACTCGATAATCGTCTGCACGACGGCGGTGATCTGCGGATCATCGCCTTTCAGTATATCACGCAGCAACAGGCCGGGGCCGTCTCGGGAAAGTTCGGTGTTGTAGGTGGCGATGCGGATCGGCTCGGCCGGTAAGGCTGCGGGCAGGACCAGCAGCCCTGCAATCAGGCGAGCTGCATTCCTTTTTCGTCTGCCTCCGCAGCATAGGCGCGGCGGCGCTTTTGCTCGATCATGTCCGCGATCTTGCCCATGGCAATGCCGCGCATAATGATACTGGCAGGAAGAAAGGCCCATGCGGCGACTGTCCAAATCTGGGTTTGCGGGTTCTGCAATGTAATCGGGTCTATCAGATCGGCGGCTGCCTTGACTACTGCAGGGATCAGGAAGGGCAGCAGGAAACCCAGCACGATATTGATCCGCGCATCGCGATGCAGACGGTGGATAACATCGCCACCGGCGGTCGGATCAAACAAGGGCAGGTTCACCCAGACGTTAAACGCGCCCTTGCGGGCCGGCCAGTTCATGATCCGTACCAGCACAAGGAACGCGGCCATCGACATGAGCGAGATCAGATAAGCCATTCCTGCCGACACCCGAACCGAGTTGACCAGTTCATAGCTTGAATTTTCCGGCAGCATCAGCACGATCATGCGCACTGGCGAAAACGGAAAGTCCATCGCGTTGCCAATGATTGTCCCGATGGAGGTCAATGCGCTTGAGGTTACCGAGGGGTGTGCTTTGTCCTGCAAAATCAGCGTGAGCACAATCACGGTTGCAAACAGGGATGCAAAACGAAGCCGGTTAAACGGCGGCGCGTCGCGGAACTCCACTATGCTGGGGTAATTGGAGTTATATTCGACGAAGGTGAGGAAATAGGCCAGCAGCGCCACCAACATGGTGATCTGGCTGGAATCGGTTATGATATCCGGCAGCATCAAGGCTGGTGTGGCGACTAACAACGCCACAAGGATGCCACGCGCTCCCGCGCCTGATATACGTGCAATCACTAAACTACCCTTCCAAGACTGGCCAGCCGCGATACGATGCCGCGTGCTTGTTCCAACTTGTTGCCTTCGGTTCCAAAGGCCTGCCTCATTCTTGCCCAATTTGTGCCTTCTTTCGCCTTAGTTCTCAAGTCTGTTCGTTAATATGACTTAATATATCTGGCATTTTGAAGAAGAGGGTGGTGCGTTCTTGCATCATTAGTTGGGTAAAAATAAGGCAAAACACAAGATGTAGTGGGCCACTGGGAGGGGCCCACTACATTGTCAAAAATGGATAACCACAGGTAGAATCGAGCTTAGACCCAAGGGCGTGCTTGCGATGCGCTGGCTTCGAAGCTGTCGATGGATGCGGCTTTTTCCATGGTCAAACCAATGTCGTCCAGACCGTTCATCAGGCAGTGCTTTTTAAAGCTGTCGACCTCGAAGCTGAAAACCTCGCCGTCAGAGCTGGTGATTGTCTGTGCTTCCAGATCAACTTCGATACGGGCGTTGGCCCCTTTTTCAGCGTCTTTCATCAAGACATCGACCTGCTCTTGCGGCAGGGCAATCGGCAGGATGCCGTTCTTGAAGCAGTTGTTATAGAAAATATCGGCATAGCTGGGCGCGATCACGCAGGTGATCCCGAAATCGGCAATCGCCCAAGGCGCGTGTTCGCGCGACGACCCGCAGCCAAAGTTATCGCCTGCAACAAGAATCTGTGCATCGCGGTACTGGGGCTTGTTCAACACGAAATCGGGGATTTCGTTGCGGTCGTCATCATAGCGCATTTCGTCAAACAGGTTCACGCCAAGGCCGGACCGTTTGATGGTTTTCAGGAACTGCTTTGGAATGATCATATCGGTGTCGATATTGATCAGGGGCAGGGGGGCGGCGATGCCGCTGAGGGTGGTAAACTTGTTCATGACTGAACTCCAGTTTGTGAACCGTCAGGCTGTGTTTCTGCGGTCTGTTCATCGGGTGCGTCACACACGCCGTCAATAATCTGACGAAGCGCTTTGCGCACATAAGGTTTGGATGTGATGCGATTTGAGGACACGCTGACTGCGCCGGAAACGCCGCGGGTCAAGATGCCGGAGGCTGACATTTCCCCCATCATCGCATGCGCCTGCGCCGGATTGACCCGAAGCTTGGCCATCAGATCGGCAGTGTTCACTCCAATGCGTGTGGTGCGGGCGTGGAATACCGCCAGCCCATACTGGTAACGGTTATAGCTGCCCGCCATTGCCGCCGCCGGTGCAGATGCACCGATGGCTGGCAACAGTGGCGTCAGGCTGGCCGCGCCGATCATGGAGAGAAAACTGCGTCTGTGCATGCTATGTCCTTTGTGGCTGGCAAGGGGCGAACCCCTTGCCAATGCCTTACATCATCTCGCGTACATCGGTCAGTCTGCCGGTAATCGCCGCAGCCGCAGCCATTGCGGGCGACATCAGGTGGGTGCGTCCGCCCCGGCCCTGACGGCCCTCAAAGTTGCGGTTCGACGTTGCAGCGCAGCGTTCGCCCGGTGCCAACTGGTCCGGGTTCATCGCCAGACACATGGAACATCCGGCCAGACGCCATTCAAAACCGGCCTCCTTAAAGATGTCGGCAAGGCCTTCTTCCTCGGCCTGTGCGCGTACAAGGCCGGAGCCCGGAACGATCATGGCACGCATGCCTTCCTTGATCTTCTTGCCCTTCAGGATCGCGGCAGCTGCGCGCAAATCCTCGATCCGGCCGTTGGTGCAAGACCCGATAAACACGGTGTCGATTTCGATGTCGGTCAGCGCCATGCCTTCGGTCAGGCCCATATATTCGATGGACCGTTTCGCCGCATCAACCTTGCCACCCTTGAAGTCGGAGGCAGCAGGTACTTTGGCTGTGATCGGCAGCACGTCTTCGGGCGATGTGCCCCAGGTGACCGCTGGCGCGATGTCTTCGGCCTTGATGGTGATCACCTTGTCCCAATGCGCGTCGTCATCGGAATACAGTGTCTTCCACCATGCAAGGGCGGCTTCCCATTGTGCGCCTTTGGGGGCGTGCGGGCGACCCATGCAGTATTCGTATGTCTTTTCATCCGGCGCGATCAGGCCAGCGCGTGCGCCGCCTTCAATGGCCATGTTGCAGACAGTCATGCGGCCTTCCATCGACAGGTCGCGGATTGCTTCGCCGCAATATTCGATGACATAGCCGGTGCCGCCGGCTGTGCCGGTTTCACCAATTACGGTCATGGTGATGTCTTTGGCGGTCACACCTGCCGGCAGCTTGCCGGTGATCTCGACCTTCATGTTTTTCGATTTCTTCTGGATCAGCGTTTGCGTGGCCAGAACATGTTCAACCTCGGATGTGCCGATACCGTGGGCCAATGACCCGAACGCACCATGTGTCGCTGTGTGGCTGTCGCCGCAAACAACGGTCATGCCGGGCAGGGTCCAGCCCTGCTCGGGGCCGACGATGTGCACGATGCCCTGACGCACGTCGGACACAGGGTAATAGTGCAGGCCGAATTCCTTGGCGTTGGTATCCAGGGCAGCCACCTGAACGCGGCTGTCTTCGGTCATTGTGGCCGCATTGGCGCGGTCCAGCGTGGTGGGCACGTTGTGATCGGGTACCGCGATTGTCTGATCCGGGCGACGCACGGTGCGGCCGGTCATGCGCAAACCTTCAAAGGCCTGCGGGCTGGTTACTTCGTGCACCAGATGGCGGTCGATGTACAACAGGCAGGTGCCATCGTCAGCTTCATGCGCGACATGGGCATCCCAGATTTTATCATAGAGCGTTTTGGGGGACATGTGGTCCTCTCCCGTATATTAAGTGTGGTTGGGGTGTTCAGATGGTGCGCGCAGGGGCGCAGGCAGGCAGGCGTTATAGTCGCGCCAGCACGGTGTGGGTCGCCCCGAAAAAGCGTTCGCGCAAGCGGGCGCGGTCGCAAATGTTGAACAAGTCGTCTGAAACATGTGTCATATCGCGCTGATTAGACCCTTTCGGCCCTGCAAGCAAGGATTCTGACAAGGAACATCGCGGGCAAATGCGGGCATATTGGCGAGCCGGCCATGGGGCGGGCGGATCACTGCTTGCTCAATCAGGCTGATTGTCCCACCATTGGACCAAGTTTCAAATACCTGTCCGCGAGATGCCCACCCATGACCCCTGATCCTTACGTTAGTTTTATCGAAAGCGTTCAGGCGCTGATCGCGGGCGGCATGAGCCTAGCGGAAAGCCTGATCCATCCGGGCTGGCGTCAATACCAGATCCTAATTCTGATCGTTGTGGCCCTTGCCTCTTGGGCGTTGCACCACCTGTCGGGAAACTGGATTCAATCATGGGTCCGCAGCCACGAGGGCTGGTCCAAGTGGCAGTTGCGCATGGTCGTCCAGATCAAGCGGCGGCTTGGCCTGATCTGGTTCGCCGTCATTGCGGGCATGATCTATCTTGTGATGCAGAACATCACATGGCCGTCGCGGTCTTACCTGATCGGCATTTTCGCGACATTGGTGCTGGTCTGGGTCTGTATTGCCTTTGCCGCGCGGCTGGTCCGCAACCGCCCGATGCGCCGCTTGGTGACATGGGGCCTGTGGATTTACGCGACGCTATATTTCCTGAACGTTGTCGAAGATGTGTCGGCATTTCTGGATTCGCTGGCGCTGCATGTCGGAGATTTCAGGTTGTCCCTTCTTACGGTGATTACTGCGCTTGTGGTGATTGGTTTGTTCTTCTCGATTGCGCGAATTGTCAGCCAGACGACCGCCGCGACCATTCGCAAGAACGAAGACATCAGCCCGTCGATGCAGGTGCTGGCAGTCAAAGGGATCCAGCTGACATTCTACGGCATTGCGTTCTTTCTGGGGGTCAAGGCGGTTGGCATTGACCTGACCGGGCTTGCGGTGCTGTCCGGTGCGATTGGTGTGGGCCTTGGTTTTGGTCTGCAAAAGGTCGTGTCGAACCTTGTTTCAGGGATCATCATCCTGATCGACAAGTCGATCAAACCGGGCGATGTGATCAGCCTTGGCGAAACCTTTGGTTGGATTCAGACTTTGGGCGCGCGTTACGCGTCGGTTGTGACACGGGATGGCAAGGAATACCTGATCCCGAACGAAGACCTGATTACCGGACAGGTGGTGAACTGGTCGCATTCCAACGATTTTGTGCGTCTCGATATCTATTTTGGCACGGCTTATGGGGATGATCCTCATTTGGTGCGCAAACTGGCGATCGAAGCGGCCAAAGGCGTCAACCGCGTGTTGGCCAATAATGCGCCGGTGTGCCATATCGTCGGATTTGGCGACAGCAGCGTGGATTATATCCTGCGGTTCTGGATCAAGGACCCGACAGCCGGACTGACCAACATTCGCGGTAATGTCTATCTGGCGCTTTGGGACACGTTCAAGGAAAACAACATCTCGATCCCGTTCCCGCAACGCGAGGTCAGGATGCTTGAAGGGTAACGCAACGAGTTTATACTGCTATTTGCTCTCTAGTGACCTAAGTAAATGCTGCATATTTGTTATGGCCTCATGGATTATGAAGCGAGGGTCACTATCATAAGTATCGAATTCTTTTAAGAGTTCATTTATTATTAAATCGCTATTCCTAATGTGAAATGCAATTGTGAATGAAGAGGTATCGAACACGCCTGCACTAGCGACGACTTTTATTAATTCGGTTGGTTGAATAATGTCCCCGAATGCGCACATCGAAAGTCGACCTCTTATTTTGAACCGATCTGATTTCTCATCTAGTTCTTTAAGGCTGGCGATCGAGCGGTTTACATGCTTAGCTAAAAATAATCGCATCTGTCCATATTTCTTGCGATCTACCGATTTTCGATGCCTGAAACTAAGTATTTGAGCTGATATTCCAAGTATTGAACCTGTTACTCCCCCTAGAAGCGCTGGAAGAACCACATTAAGCTCTACTATAGTCATATTTTTTCCTAATAATTTAAGGTTTTTGACGGGAAACTACACGGCAACCAATTAACTTTATGTCACAGGCGACGTAATGAAGAGAAAGAATGACGTTATAAAAAAATGACGTTATATCGTCCATCTGCATTGATCTCATAGGGATTTTTCGTCGGGTATTCGAAGCAAGCTTTTTATAGTACGTAAGTAAGTCGCGATTTGCGACGTTACGTAGAATGTTGGTGCAAGTGTCAAGAATGATACTCAAAATAATTTCGCCCTTATGGATCAGGGCTGGCGCGACCTGTTTGTCAGATACGCGGGCAGCTGAACCAGCGGGTGGTTGGAACCCGGCCCTGTCGCGATGCGTTTTCCCCGCAAAGGAGAACAAAATGTCCGATAGAAGTATCCTCAAGTCAAAGTCCGCAGTGACCCACGACACCAACCACTAGGTGTTCAGCCGGCCCGACGGGATGGCGTTCGAGCCCGGACAGGCCGCGGAGATTGCCGTTCAGAAAGACGGCTGGAAGGACAAAGGCCGCCCCTTTACCTTTACGTCGATGCCGTCCGATTCCGATCTGGAATTCGTGATCAAAACATACCCCGACCATGATGGCGTGACAGAGCAGATGTCCCTGCTGGAACCGGGTGCCGAAGTGACCATCGACGGTCCTTTTGGCGCGATCCAAGATCAGGGGCCGGGTGTTTTTCTGGCCGCCGGTGCCGGCATCACGCCATTCATCCCGATTCTAAAAAAGCGCGCCCTTGATGGCCGGATGGAGGGATCACATCTGATATTTTCGAATAAAACCGAAAAAGACATCATCCTGCGCGGCCAATGGGAGGCAATGCAGGGCCTAAAGACAACTTTCATCGTAACGGATGAAGAAGTCGCTGGATTGCACAATGGTCAGATCGATAAGTCCTTTCTGGAGGCGGAAATAAAGGGTTTTAACCAGAAATTTTACCTGTGCGGGCCCGGCGGTTTTGTGGTTGCAATGCGTGACGCCTTGAAAGAACTTGGCGCGAAACAAGGCAGCATTGTCACAGAAGACGGCTGGTAAGCGCCTGATCACCTTGCTTGTCATTGAAATTTGACCCATGGGAGCATATCGTAAGGTATCCCCAGCGCCGGGGGACTGTCGGCGCGCCTAAAGGAGGACAATGTCCTGTCTACTCTCTCAAACGCAGCTCCCACTGCGCAGCCGCAGGCAGCTATGATGACTGTCGATGCAAATGTAACATCAAGCGATGCTTTGCTTGCTTCCATTCTATCCCAGTTGGACGACGATAAAGCCGAAGAAATCGTGCAGATTGATCTGCGCGGCAAGACGGCTATCGGCGACTATATGGTTGTTTGTTCCGGCCGGTCCTCGCGTCAGGTGACGTCGATTGCCGAAAAGCTGGCACAGATGGTCAAGGACGAGTACGGCCGCACGCCGCGCGTCGAAGGTAAAGACACAGGCGACTGGGTCTTGATCGATACGGGTGACGTGATTGTTCACGTATTCCGCCCCGAAGTGCGCGAATTCTATCAGCTGGAAAAGATGTGGATGCCTACAGACACACCTGAACCGCCAGCCGTAATGCCACACTAAGCCCGCAAGGCTTTTTGGTATGCGCGTTCATATCTGTGTGGTCGGGCGTTTGCGCGCCGGACCAGAAAAAGACCTGATCGACGACTACCTGAAACGGTTTGATCGAACGGGTCGCGCATTGGGCCTTGGGCCTGCACAAATCCTCGAAGTCGAAGACAAGAAAAACGGCGGGATGGCCGCGGAAGCGGCTTTGCTGCGCCGCGCTATTCCTGACGGGTCCCTGATCTGCGTTCTGGATGAACGCGGAGGGGTCGAATCGTCACCCGATTTTGCGAACCGGCTTGGCGGGTGGCGCGATCAGGGCCGCGGCGACGTGGCATTTGTCATTGGCGGCGCGGATGGCATCGCCAAAGACCTGCGCAAAGACGCGGATCACGCAGTGTCATTTGGCAAAATGGTCTGGCCGCATATGCTGGTGCGCGTGATGCTGACCGAACAATTGTACCGCGCGGCCTCGATCCTATCCGGTGGCCCGTACCATCGGATCTAAGCTTACTTGAGCTTCACTTTTTTGATGTCTTTTGCCCAACCATCAACGGTGTCACGGGCCTGAACGCCCACTTCGGCTGTGCCTGCGGGAATCGCTATGCCCGAAAGCGACCGTGTGAGGGGCTGTTCGTCAACATGCGGGTGGATCAGTTCGCGAACGGCGATCTGTTTGCCCGAACTATCAAGAATCCGCCAAGCATCGGCGAAATGGCCCCACCCATCGTCGCCGTGGCTGATGGTAACGTCAAATGTCCAAAGCCCGCCGGACTGGTTGGCGTGGACGTTTTGAATCACGGGGTTGTCTGCGGCGGCTGCCTGCGCAGTTAAGATCATTGCGAGGGTAATTGCAGTCTTAAACATAATTCCACCAATACTATTAGCCTCAGACATAGGGCGTCGACATCAGCTTTCCAAGAGGATGCGCCGAGACTCCGAGGTGAATTCACGCCGCCAGATGATAATAAGAGTAACAATCGCGGCAATTGCCAAGGGAATGGGCCCGACCAGCCAAGCCAGACTTGCCAGCGCAAAATAAAGCGACCGCAGCCCGCGGTTGAAGCTCCGCGCTGCGGTGATGTTGATCTCGGCGGCTTTCGACGCCAGTTTCGGCGCGCGCGGGTCTTGCGTGTCGTTTGGCACAGCCGCCATCAGAACAGAGCAATAGCCGAACAGCCGGTTTGACCAGACAAATTTCAGGAATGCGTTGGTCAAAAAGAACAGCGGCAGCAGCATCTTGATCTCCCACACGATTGTGGGAAGGTCGGTCAGAGATAAATCTTCGACGACCGTTGCCATCTGTTCGGAATTGCCAAGCAGCGCCAATGTACCCCCCAAAGCGATGACGCTGGTTGAGGCGAAAAATGCGGTGCTTTGGCGGAGCGTGCCCAGAATATGGGCATCAAAGATCCGTGGTTGACGGGTGATCAGCTGAACCATCCATTCGCGCCGATGTGCCGCCATGAGCTGTGACATGGAAGGGCGTTTGGAGCCTGCGTTTTCAATCATCCAGCCAATGACGACCCAAACGGCGAAAATGCACGCCAGCGCTGCGCTATCTAGGGGCCCAAAAAGGGTGATGCGATCCATCCAAGTCATGCAATGATGCATACGCCTTACGGTTCCAGCTTGCCAATGGCATAAATTGGTCATATTATTTTACCAAATTGGAGGTGCTCGATGGAAATGCCAATTCCCAACCCGGCAATCATGGCCCGCAAAGCGCGGGTTGTTGAGCGGTTGCAGGGGGTCTTGCCCTTTGATGCCGTGATCTTTGATGAGCGCGAAACCCGCGCTTACGAATGCGACGCGCTGACCGCCTATAAATGCCCACCAATGGTTGCTGTGCTGCCGTCATCGACCCAGGAAGTGTCCGATGTGCTGCGCATCTGCCACGAAGAAGGTGTGCCCGTCGTGCCGCGCGGGTCGGGGACATCGCTTGCTGGCGGGGCGCTGCCGACAGCCGATTGTGTTATTCTGGGTGTGGCGCGCATGAATGACGTGATCGAAACCGATTACGAAAACCGCATCATCCGCGTGCAGACCGGCCGCACAAACCTGAGCGTGACCGGCGCGGTCGAGGAACACGGTTTCTTTTATGCACCTGATCCGTCCAGCCAGCTTGCCTGCGCCATTGCGGGCAATATCGCGATGAATTCGGGCGGGGCGCATTGTCTGAAATACGGCGTGACCACGAACAATCTGATGGGCGTGAAAATGGTGTTGATGGATGGTGAAATCATCGACGTCGGCGGCGCGTATCTGGATGCGGGGGGGCTTGATCTGTTGGGGCTGATCTGCGGGTCCGAAGGGCAGCTTGGCGTTGTGACCGAAGCCACCTTGCGCATCCTGCACAAGCCCGAAGGCGCGCGGCCCGTTCTGATCGGCTTTGACGACAACGAAGTCGCGGGCACCTGTGTGTCCGACATCATCAAGGCGGGCGTGCTGCCGGTTGCGATCGAATTCATGGACCGCCCTTGTATCGAGGCGACCGAGGCCTTTGCCAAAGCCGGGTATCCGATGTGCGAAGCCTTGCTGATCGTCGAGGTCGAGGGATCGGATGCCGAGATTGATCACCAGCTTGAGCTGATTTCCGAGATCGCGCGCCGGCATAACCCGGTCGAGCTGCGCCAGTCCAAATCCGCCGAAGAAAGTGCCAAAATCTGGCTGGGCCGCAAGTCTGCCTTTGGGGCGATGGGTCAGATCAACGATTATATGTGTCTGGATGGAACGATCCCCGTGTCGTCCTTGCCGCATGTGCTGAAACGTATCGGCGAGATGAGCGACCATTACGGGCTGAAGGTCGGGAATGTGTTTCACGCAGGTGACGGCAACATGCATCCGCTGATCCTGTTCGACGCGAACAAGCCCGGTGATCTGGAGCTGTGCGAGGAATTCGGGGCCGAGGTGTTGAAGCTGTGCGTCGAAGTGGGCGGCTGTTTGACGGGCGAACATGGCGTTGGCATTGAAAAGCGCGATCTGATGCATGTGCAATATGCGGCGGCCGATCTGAATGCCCAGATGGCCGTGAAGGATGTGTTCGACCCTGCATGGCTGTTGAACCCGGCCAAGGTATTTCCATTGGACGCCTCGGAAAGCCGCCGCGCGGTACAGCTTGCCGCGGAATAGGCTGAACGCTGGCCGCTGTGGTTTTGGCGCAGGGTCGGAATTGGATATTTAGGAGCCAGAGAAGAATGGACATCACTTCAGAACAAGCGCTTGTGGATGCGGTAAAAGGCGCTGGTGGGCCGGTGGCCGTTCAGGGTGGCGGCACACGCGGTGTTCCTGCGGGCGGGACGGTCCTGTCGGTTGCGGGGCTAAGCGGGATTTCCTTGTACGAGCCCGGTGCGATGACCGTCGTTGCCGAGGCAGGCACGCCCGTGGCCGAGATCGAGGCAGCGCTGGCCAAGGAAAACCAGCGTTTGGCCTTCGAGCCGATGGATCACCGGGCCTTGCTGGGGAGCAAGGGCACACCGACGATTGGTGGTGTGATGGCTGCAAATGTAAGCGGACCACGCCGCATTTCGGTCGGGGCCGCGCGCGATTTTCTGTTGGGTGTCCGGTATGTTGACGGGCGCGGCACTGTCGTCAAAAACGGCGGGCGGGTGATGAAAAACGTGACCGGCTATGATCTGGTCAAGCTGATGGCGGGGTCTTTTGGCACACTTGGGGTGCTCAGCGAGGTGTCGCTTAAGGTGCTGCCCAGACCTGAAACCCAAGCCACGTTAGTCTTGCATGGGTTGGATGATGTGCGCGGCGTTGCGGCAATGGCAAACGCGCTTGGGAGTCCGTTTGAAGTAACAGGTGCGGCCCATGATCCTGCCGCGCAGAATACGATGTTGCGGATTGAAGGGTTCGAGACGTCGGTCACCTACCGAATGGACAAGCTGCGCACGCTGTTGTCGGCAACAGGTGCCGAGATTGATGTTCAGGGAGCAGCAGATTCTGACAGACTATGGGCCCAAACCCGCGATGTGGCGGCGTTTCAGGGAAAGCCCGGCGATGTGTGGCGCGTATCCTGCAAACCGTCTGACGGGCCTGCGCTTGCTGCACGATCAGGTGCGCAGGCGTGGTTCTATGACTGGGCTGGCGGGTTGATCTGGCTGCTGGCGAACGCTGGCCATGATCTGCGCGCCGCGTTGGGGCCGTTTGATGGCCATGCGACGCTTGTTCGGGCCGATGTGGAAACCAAAGCCCGCTTGGGTATGTTCCACCCCGAACCTGCCGGGTTGGCGCGACTGACATCAGGGTTGCGGGCACAGTTTGATCCAAGGGGCATTTTCAACGCCGGCCTGATGGAGCACGCAGCGTGACGTTGATTGCCCTCTTTTTCCTTGTCTTTGTCGTGGGGCCGCTGATCTTTCGCGCGCTGACGAAAAGACCGCCGTCGAAAAGCGGCACATGGTTTCTGGCAGTCTTCACTTTTGTCTGCGCCGCCTGCGCCCTTGCAATCCGCTATGGGCTGACAAAAAGCTGGGGCGACGACATGCTGATGGCGGGGGTCAGCCTTTTGCTGATCTGGCTGGGCTGGATCGGCGTGCTGGCCTTTGGCACCCAAGCCCTGCGCCGCGCCCATCCCGGCCCTTCAACACGGCGTTGGACTGCTGTTTTGGGGGCCATCGGTACCACAATTCCCTGGTTCGGGCTGGCCTGGGCCAGCCTTGTCGCCGCCTGACCTTTCAGATGCCTATGGTCCATGACCTTTAATCGCCGGAGTATCCATGCAAACCACATTCACCCCAGAGCAGATGAAAAACCCTGCGATCAAACGCAGCAACGAGATATTGCGCGCCTGTGTGCATTGCGGGTTTTGCACGGCCACATGCCCGACCTATCAGGTGTTGGGGGACGAGCTGGACAGCCCTCGGGGGCGGATTTACCTGATCAAGGACATGCTGGAGAACGACCGTGATCCGGATGCCAAAACAGTAAAACATATCGACCGGTGTTTGTCGTGCCTTGCCTGTATGACGACTTGCCCGTCGGGTGTGCATTACATGCATCTGGTGGACCATGCCCGTGACTATATCGAGCAGCGGTATAAACGGCCTTTCAGCGACCGTGCCTTGCGTTGGATAGTGGCGCGGATATTGCCCTATCCGACACGGTTTCGGTTGGCCCTGTTGGGGGCCAAGATCGGGCGGCCCTTTGCACGGTTGATGCCGGATGCGCGGCTGCGCGCCATGCTCGAGATGGCTCCGAAAACCATTCCGCCTGTCAGTCGCAATGACGATCCGCAAAGCTTTGCCGCCCAAGGGGCGCGCAAAAAGCGGGTGGCGCTGATGACGGGGTGTGCGCAAAAGGCGCTGAACACCGACATCAACGATGCCACGATCCGTCTGCTGACACGGCTGGGTTGCGAAGTTGTGGTGGCCGAAGGGGCGGGGTGCTGTGGCGCGTTGACCCATCACATGGGCAAAACCAATGAGAGCCATGCAACAGCGGCCAAGAATATCAAGGCGTGGTGCGCCGAGATTGACGGGCAGGGGCTGGATGCGATTGTCATCAACACGTCGGGCTGCGGCACCACTGTGAAAGACTACGGGCATATGTTCCGCAATGATCCTTTGGCCGCAGATGCCGCGCGGGTTTCAGCGATCGCGCGTGATGTGTCAGAGGTTCTGATTGATCTGAACACAGCCGATGTCACCGGCACCGTTGCGCCAACTGAACCCGCACATCAGGGGATGGTTGTTGCCTATCATGCGGCCTGTTCGTTGCAACACGGCCAGCAGATCAAAACCTTTCCCAAGGATTTGCTGAAGCAGGCCGGTTTTACCGTCGTCGAACCGGTAGATTCGCATTTATGTTGTGGGTCGGCAGGGACGTATAACTTGATGCAGCCAGAGATATCGAAGCAGTTGAAAGATCGTAAAATCAAGACGTTGCAGGCCAAGAACCCGGATGTGATTGCCGCAGGGAATATCGGCTGCATGATGCAGATCGGGTCTGCCGCAGGTATCCCTGTCGTTCACACGGTCGAACTGCTGGATTGGGCCAGCGGTGGCCCCAAACCGCCTGCGCTGGCACGGGAATATGACCCGAAAGGTGAAATTCCCAAGCTACGGTAAATATCGCCCTAATTCTGCCTTATCTTTCGATTACTTCATAGATCCACTCAGAGCGAATTCCAAAGGTAGGGAGCCTTGCCGTGCGACGTTGGGTTGCCCTTTCATTGATGTCCTTGACCGTTGCAACGGCGGCATTGTCGCAAGACGGCCATTTGCGCCGGCTGGATAGCGGTGTGGATGCGCGTGATTGGGAGGCCGTCGGCAGGCTTGATATCGGGGGAACGGGGTTTTGTACCGGTGCGCTGATCGCGCCGCGTCTTGTTCTGACAGCGGCCCATTGCCTGTTTGATCGCGACACAAAGCAACGTATTGACCATAGCGAGGTCGAGTTCCTTGCGGGGTGGCGCAATGGTCGTGCCGGGGCCTACCGCAATATCCGCCGCGCCGTGGTGCATCCGGATTATGTTTATGACGGGGTCGTGTCCTCCGAACGGGTGCGCAACGATCTGGCCCTGCTTGAACTGGATCGCGCGATCCAGAACACCACAATCGTCCCGTTCGAGACCGCCGCCCGTCCGCGCCGGGGCGACAAGTTAGGCGTGGTCAGCTATGCCAAAGACCGTTCCGAGGCCCCGTCCCTGCAAGAAGTTTGCAGCGTTCTGGCGCGTCAGGAAGGTGTTCTGGTGACCACATGTTCCGTCGATTTCGGATCAAGTGGCGCGCCGATATTCACTTTTGAAAACGGCGTTCCACAAATCGTTTCGGTGGTTTCGGCCAAGGCCCAAGTTGACGGCCAGCAGGTATCATTGGGCACGGCATTGGGGACGCCCCTTGCGTTGCTGCAAGCCGAGCTGGTCGCGGGCAAAGGTGTTTATCACAAGCCCGGCATCGCGCAAAAAACAGTGACGGCATCAGACCGCCGCCGCACAACCGGTGCAAAATTCGTAAAACCCTAGGCCGAATTTCGCTTTGATCGCGCTGCGATCAGCCCCTTGAAACCGCATTTATCCATCCCCACATCAGTTTCACCAAGATGCCTAGATAGGGTTTTGGGACTGAAACTGGGGCCTGTCCGCAACGGAAGGTCCGGATATGTAAATCGCTCAAACGAGGATGAACACCTATGCGTAATTTTGATTTTGCACCGCTTTATCGTTCCACAGTCGGCTTTGACCAAATCGCCAATCTGATGGATCGCGTCGCGACCAATGATGTCGCACAAAACAGCTACCCCCCTTACAACATTGAAAAATTCGACGACGATTCCTATCGTATCTCGATTGCTGTCGCCGGTTTTTCCGAGGCCGACCTAAATGTCGAAGTGCGTGAGAAGTCGCTGATCGTCTCTGCCCGCAAGGCGGATGACGCAACAGAGCGGCAGTACCTGCACCGTGGCATCGCGACCCGTGCTTTCGAGCGCCGCTTCCATCTGGCCGACCACGTCCAAGTGACCGGTGCGACCCATGTTGATGGCATGCTGAATATCGATCTGGAACGTCAGGTGCCCGAAGCACTGAAGCCACGCCAGATCCAGATTTCAGGGAGCCCCCGTTCTATCGAAAAAGACGTGGTTGATGCGAAGTCGGTGAACTAAGCATCACGCAAGCGAGACGAATTTGGCCCGGGGCATTGCCTCGGGTCTTTTGGGTTTGTGCTGCATTTCTGTCATCCCTTTTAGGTCATATATATTGACTTGAATTTGTCCCCGCAGCAATGTGCTCAAAACCATCCGGGGAGGGGTGTCCTATGTCCTTGCAAGAAATCTTCGCCACTCGCGCGACACGCATGAAAGCGTCTGAAATCCGCGAGCTGTTAAAGCTGCTGGATCAACCCGATATCATATCCTTTGCGGGCGGTATTCCCGACCCTGACCTGTTTCCAAAGCAAGCGTTCCAAGACGCATTTGCCGAGGCATTGACCGGCCCGATGGCCGCGCAAGGCTTGCAATATTCCACCAGCGAAGGCCATAAACCGCTGCGCGTCTGGATTGCCAAACAGATGCAGGAAATCGGCATTCCCGCAACGCCGGACAACATCCTGATCACATCGGGTTCACAGCAAGCGCTGGATTATCTGGGCAAGCTGTTTTTGTCGCCCGGTGACACCGCCTTGGTCGGCTGGCCGACCTATCTGGGTGCCTTGGGGGCGTTCAACGCCTACGAGCCGCGCTATGACAAGCTGGACCCGCTGAGCAACCGCTCCGGTGCCGATTACGCGGCAGAGGCTGAGGCGGCGGGCGGCAAGGCCAAATTCGCCTATCTGTCGGTTGATTTCGCCAACCCCACTGGTGCCACCGTCAGCCGTGCCGCCCGCGAGCGCGTCATCGATCTGGCCGACGAGATGGAGATCGCGGTGATCGAAGATGCCGCCTATCAGGCGTTGCGTTTCGATGGCGAGGCGATCCCGCCGATTCTGGCGCTTGAGGCCGCGCGCAAGGGCGGTGATCTTGAGGCGTGTCGCACGATCTATTGCGGCAGCTTTTCCAAGACCTTGTCGCCCGGTTTGCGGGTCGGTTGGGTCTGTGCCGCGATGCCGGTGATCAGCCAGCTTGTGTTGATGAAACAGGCGGCGGATTTGCACAGCGCGACGCTGAATCAGATCGCGATTACTCAGGTGGCCGAACAGCATTTCGACAGCCATGTTGCCACAATCCGCAGCGCCTATAGTGCGCGGCGTGATGTGATGCTGAAGGCATTGGAAGAGCACATGCCGGAGGCCGTTAGTTGGACCAAACCCGAAGGCGGGATGTTCATCTGGGTGACATTGCCAGACACACTGGACGGGGCCGATTTGCTGGCCGAATCGCTGAAAACAGAACGGGTCGCCTTTGTGCCCGGTCATGCGTTCTTTGCCGACGGGTCAGGGCGCAACACGCTGCGGCTCAGCTATGCAACCTCGGACGAGGCCAAGATTGCCGAAGGCATCAAGCGGTTGGGCAATCTGATCACCAAAGCGCTGGACGCCTGAACGAAAACGGGCGGCAGGATCATCCCGCCGCCCGCATATGCCGATCAGACCGACATGCAGATGTATTTCATCTCGAGGTAATCCTCGATCCCGTGGTGGCTGCCTTCGCGGCCCAGACCGGATTGCTTGACGCCGCCGAACGGTGCGACCTCGGTCGAGATGATGCCGGTGTTCACGCCCACGATGCCGTATTCCAGCGCCTCTGCGACCTTGTAAACGCGGCTCAGGTCTTTGGCATAGAAGTAGGACGCCAGACCAAAGATCGTGTCGTTGGCCATGGCGATCACATCATCGACGGTGTCGAACTTGAACAGCGGTGCCAGCGGGCCAAAGGTTTCTTCGGTCGCGACCATCATGTCCTGGGTGACCCCGGTCATGATTGTGGGCGGCAGGAAGTTGCCGTTCATATCGCCACCTTCGCCCAGAATCACCTGGGCACCTTTGGATTTCGCATCCTCGATATGCTCTTTGACTTTCTCGCCAGCGGCGGGGTTGATCAGCGGCCCAAGGGTCACGCCTTCTTCAAAGCCGTCACCGACCTTGAGCTTTTCAACCGCTGTCTTCAGCTTTTTGGCGAAAGCGTCATAGACACCGGCCTGCACATAAATCCGGTTGGCGCACACGCAGGTCTGACCGTTGTTGCGGAATTTACACAGGATTGCACCTTCGACGGCGGCATCCAGATCGGCGTCGTCAAACACGATGAACGGGGCGTTGCCGCCCAGTTCCATCGAGCATTTCATAACCTGATCGGCAGCTTGCTTCATCAGGATACGGCCGACTTCGGTCGATCCCGTGAAGGTCAGCTTGCGCACGGCGGGGTTCTCGCAGAATTCCTTGCCGATGGCAGAGGAGGACGACGACGGCACCACGTTGAACACGCCCGCAGGGATGCCCGCACGTTCGGCCAACACACCCATGACGATGGCTGACAGCGGCGTTTCGGCAGCAGGGCGCGCAACGAATGCACAGCCAGCGGCCAGTGCAGGTGCGGCCTTGCGGGTGATCATCGCGTTGGGGAAGTTCCACGGTGTGATTGATGCCGCAACGCCGATGGGCTGCTTGATCACGGTGATACGCTTGTCGCGCTGGTGGCCGGGGATGGTTTCACCGTACACGCGTTTGGCCTGTTCGCCCATGAATTCGATAAACGACGCGCCATAGGCGATCTCGCCCTTGGCTTCGGCCAGTGGTTTGCCTTGTTCGGCGGTCAGAATGGCACCCAGATCGTCCTGGTTTTCCATCATCAGATCGAACCACTTGCGCATCACGCCTGCGCGTTCCTTGCCGGTCCAGGATGCCCATTCTTTCTGGGCTTTCTCAGCCTGGGCGATCGCGCCTGCGACTTGGGCGCGGCTTAGGTTGGCAACTTTGGCAATCACATCCCCGCGCGCAGGGTTGGTCACATCAAAGGTTCCATCGTCACCATCCACCCATTTGCCGCCAATATAGGCACGGGTTTCCAGCAGGCTGGGGTCTTTTAGCATGGATTTCAGGTCTGTCTTTGCGTCAGTCATTTTGATCTCTCCGCTTTTGTTTGTGGAACCCAAAGCAACATTCGCTATGATTGTCTAGTTCCAGTTTGTTATGGAGCGTTAAGGGAGACCCAAATGCAGTTAGATGATGCCTATGCCAATGCCGCTTATATCGAGGGTGCAGAAGATTATCCGCCCCGCTGGCAAAAGGCGGCAGCAGCGTTCCGCAAAAAGTTGGGATTTCGGGCGCAAAAGAACATTTCCTATGGCCCGACCGACCGCGAAGTTTATGATTTTTTCGAACCCGAAGGGGTATCACGCGGCACGGTCGTCTTTGTGCATGGCGGATATTGGAAGGCCTTTGCGCCCTCTGACTGGTCGCATCTGGCGGCCGGGGCTTTGTCCCGCGGATATGCGGTTGCAATGATCGGCTATGACCTGTGCCCCAATGTGCGGATCAGCCAGATCACAACCCAGGTTGCCAAAGGGCTGGCAGATGTTGCCAAGCGGACCCAGGGCGGGATTTCACTGGTGGGCCACTCTGCCGGAGGGCAGTTGGTTGCACGCATGACCGATCCGTTGATCTTGCCGGGGGATGTGCGCGAACGGATCGCCAACATTGTTTCGATCTCGCCTGTTGCCGATCTGACGCCGCTTTTGCAAACCTCGATGAACGAGATTTTGCAGCTGGACGAGGCCGAAGCCGCTGCCGAAAGCCCCGTGAACATGACCCCCCCGCATGGGGTGAATGTCACAATCTGGGTCGGTGCCGATGAACGCCCCGCCTTTATCGAACAGGCAGAGCAGCTTTCTCGGGTTTGGGGGGCCAAGATGACAGCGGTCGAAGGGCGGCATCATTTTGACATCATCGACCTTCTGGAAGACCCCGATAGCGACATGATGAAAGCGTTGCTGGGCATTAAGTGACCCCTTGATCGGTTTGCGAAAATAGGCGAAAGGATGCTTGGGCTGGGACGATGGCGTCGTCCTGAATATGGGCCCTTGCGTCCTGAACGCCGGGACCTTTCTGCAAGGGAGGGTCTGTAATGACCAACACATCTAAAGTTTTGCGCCCCGACATGTATCGTTTTCACAACGGAGAGAAATCCCCGTTGCCCTTTGATGCTGCGGAATACGAGGCGCGTCTGGAAGAGCTGCGCGAGCGGATGGAAAGCGCGGGTGTCACGGCTGCTATCTTCACGTCGATGCACAATATCGCCTATTATTCGGGCTTTCTGTATTGCGCCTTTGGCAGGCCTTACGGTCTGGTCGTCACAGACACCGATTGTGTGACCATTTCGGCAGGTATCGACGCGGGCCAGCCGTGGCGGCGCAGCTTTGCCGATAACATCACCTACACCGACTGGCAGCGCGATAACTACTGGCGTGCTGTTGCCTCTGTCACGGGCAAGGGGGGCGTGATCGGCTACGAGGGTGACCATCTGACCCTGATGCAGCGCGACAAGCTTGAGGATTTCCTTGCGCCAGTCGTCATGGTTGACCTGTTCGAGACCACGATGCGCCAGCGGATGCACAAGTCAGAGGCGGAAATCGCCCTGATCCGTCAGGCGGCACAGGTGGCCGATGTGGGCGGCTATGCCATTCGTGATGCGGTCAAGGTCGGTGCGCGCGAAATCGACATCGCCATGGCCGGCCGTGACGCGATGGAGCTTGAGATCGCCAAACGCTTCCCCGATGCCGAATACCGCGACACTTGGGTCTGGTTCCAGTCGGGGCTGAACACCGACGGCGCGCATAACCCCGTGACCGCACGCCAGTTGGAGCGCGGCGATATCCTGTCGCTGAACACCTTCCCGATGATCTCGGCCTATTACACCGCGCTGGAACGCACGATGTTTGCAGGCGAAGTCGATGCCGCCAGCCTGAAGATTTGGGAGGCCAACGTCGCCGCCCATGAATACGGGATGAGCCTGCTGAAACCGGGGTCAAGCTGCGCCGACATCACCCATAAGATCAATGATTTCTTCGAGGAACGCGATCTGCTGCAATACCGCACCTTTGGCTACGGTCATTCGTTTGGGGTGCTGTCGCATTACTATGGTCGCGAGGCAGGGCTTGAACTGCGCGAAGACATCGACACCGTGCTGGAACCGGGCATGGTCATCTCGATGGAGCCGATGCTGACTGTCGGGGCCAATCAACCCGGCGCAGGCGGATACCGCGAACATGACATCTTGGTGATCACCGACGATGGCAACGACAACATTACCGGCTTCCCCTACGGGCCGGAAACGAACGTCATAGGCTGATATCTGCACCCGGAACCCAAGCGGCGCTGGCGATCAGCCAATGCCGCTTGGGCCGGTTTCAGGGCTGGAATTACGCTGTCCATGGGGTTTCTGTGCGTTTCCCCGCCACCCGCCAAGGTGCTTGACGCGCGATAACATTTCTTTATTTTTTAACGTCAGTTCGTTCACCCTGACGCGATTGCACTAAACGCTTGCTGCTCAGACATTCAGTCATTTTGATAACACTAGAGTTTGAGTAGTTCCCATGAAAGCGACCTTGATCGAACAAGAGGAAATGCGGCTTGCGTTGCTGCGGGACTATAACATCCTTGATACCGCCCCCGATGATGGCTTTGACGAAATCACTCGGCTGGCCGCCGAGATTTGCAACGTTCCGATTGCCTTGATTTCCTTGGTTGATACGGATCGCCAATGGTTCAAGGCAAAGGTCGGGCTTGAGATACCGGGCAGCAAAATCGAAAGCAGCATGTGCGCCCATGCCATTGCAGGCGATGATTATCTGGAAATTGGCGATACGTCGGCTGACCCCCGCACCGTCGATAATGAATTTGTCACGGGCGAGGATTCAATCCGGTTTTACGCAGGTGCACTTCTTGAGGACAGCAGAAAGCTGCCGCTCGGGACGCTGTGCGTGTTGGATCAGCGACCGCGTGAGCTGAATGACTTCCAGCGCAATGCGCTTCAGGTATTGGCGCGACAAGCCATGCGGCAGATCGAGCTGCGCAAGGCGCTGGCCGATGCTGAAATCCTGCGCAAAGAGGTCGATCACCGGGTCAAGAATTCGCTCCAGTCGCTTGAATCGCTGATCAGGTTGCAGATCAGAACCGAACAATCACCCCAAGCCCGCGCTGCATTGGATGCGGTGCAGGGGCGTCTGGCAACGATCAGCCGCCTGCACGAAGCGCTGTATCTGACAGATAGTTCTGCTTTTGTTGATGTGTCTGCGTTCCTGTCAAAGGTCGTAAGGTCAACACAGGAACAAATGCCCGATGGCGTGACCGTCAATGCGCAGATCGGGCAATGCAGGCTTTCGTCGCGGTCTGCGTCGTCAGTCGGGATGTTCGTGAACGAGGCAATGACCAACGCCGCGAAATATGCCTATGCGGGCCGCACACGCGGTACGTTCAATGTGACGGGCAAACATACCGGTGGGTTCTATCACCTGAGCTGCATTGACGACGGCCCCGGTATCCCCGCGGTGCAAACACCCGGCACCGGCCTTGGGATGCGTATCTTGCTGGCGGCTGCACAGCAGTTGGGCGGCGAATTGTTGACGCCGGAGCGCGACACTGGCTGCGAGATTACCGTCGTGTGGCCCGTCAAAGACTGACATAGGTTGTGTCTAGGGCTTGATCCTCGTGCCGCGGGCGTCAAGATTGGGCCCGTAACCGGATCACGACAGAGAGGCGTTCACCTATGCTTGCGTTACTTCAACTGATTGTGGTCGGCTTTGTTGTGTTGACCGTGATCTTTATTGGATTGTCGATGTATTCCCGCCGTATCCGCCGTGGCAAATTACGTCAGAAATGGCGGAGCGGCCCGCGCCTTGTGGATATGGACAGTTTCGTGCAACGAGGGCTCAAGAGATATGACAGCTCGATCCGTCGTAAACTGATCTGGGGTGTCTATATTGTTCCAGTGGTGCTGGTCGTGCTAATTATCTACCTCACCAACTTCAGTTAGGGAAAGTCGGCACTATGGGGATTATCAAATGGGCGTTCTGGATCACAATCTGGACGATCGTCGCCGCGTTCTTTCACTATACGCTGCCGCAGGTCGATATTGTGCGGATCACCGACACCTATGAAAAGCGGATTGATTTTGGCGAAAATTCGATCTTTTGGTCGAATGCTGACGTCGGTAACAACAATACCTTGGGCAACCGCGATGTGTTTTTCATCCAGACCCGCCGCGCCAAAGGCGATGTGATGGTGTATCGCAACGAAGATACCGGCTGGGGATGGCCACCCTATTTCAAGTTTGACACGACTAATTTGCAGGCAGAGGCATCGGATCTGAAGTCTGGTTCGGGCGCGCCGCAATATGTTGCGCTCAAGCATTACGGCTGGCGCAACGAGTTCATGTCGATCTTTCCGAATGCGATTTCAGTGCGGCTTGTCGCCGGACCGGATGTGTCAAAGGGCATACCGTTTTTGAATATCATCATCCTGACGCTGTTCGCGGCCTTCGTCTATGCGATCTGGGTGCGGTGGCGCAGGTTCAGGGAACAGCGGATCGACCCGACGCTGGAGCGTATTGAGGATGATTTTGCGGAACGGCAGGGACGTTTTTCACGCTGGATCGCCAGCTGGAAAAAGTAACCGCTGCGCGTTTTGGCAAGGCAGGAGGGGGCCAGCCCCCGCCCTGCGGGCCCCCCCGGGATATTTTGAGCCAGAGAAGCGGGGGATTAGTCTGCGCGTGCTACCATGCGACCCATCGGGCGGCCGCCCAGGATGTGGACATGCAGATGCGGGACCTCTTGCACGCCATGTGCGCCGGCGTTTGAGATCATCCGAAAGCCTTCGCCCGCCTCGAGCGTTACCCCTTCGGATTTGCAGACTTCGGAAATGGCGCGGATGTAGCCGACGATTTCGGCATCCGATGCTTCGGCGGCGAAATGGTCGAAGCTGACATAGGGGCCTTTGGGGATCACCAGCACATGGGTGGGAGCCTGCGGTTGGATGTCACGAAACGCAAGCGCGTGATCGGAGTCAAAGACCGTGTCGTTGGGGATTTCGCCACGTAGGATTTTGGCAAAGACGTTTTGATCGTCATAGGCGTAGGCCATGGAGTGTCCTTAGTCTGAAAAGAGATAATGTGTCTTGGCAATCTCAAGCGCCTTGTCTTGCGGAATTTGAAGGAATGCGGCCAAGACGCTCGCGTTCTCTTCTGTCGATGCATTTTCGCGCATGCGCGTATAATGTTCGAATTGCGCGTCGCGGATGCGATCGGATTCAAACGTCATGTCGTTGCGGATTGTGGGCAGTAGCCGGTCGAGCGTTTCTTCGGAGGTGCGTTCCCCTGCGAGGCCAACGCGCATCGCGTGGCCTGCCAGATAATCATCCGAGAACTGGCATTCGATTTCAAGGATACGTGTCACGGACCGGTCGGAGGCAAAGTCGTTGAGCAGATCAATATTGCCCGGGTCCATACACACGATCAGCCGGTCGGTTTCGTAATAGTCGAAAAGCATCCGCATCAAGGCCCGCCGGTGCCGTGTGCGTTTTCCCAGCGTGTTCTGAATGCCGCCAAGATCGGGGAGCGGGGTGCTTTCCTCGTTAAAGAGATATTCGATCGATGGCAGGTTCGTCGTTTGGCGGATGCGTTCCAGCACACGTTTGGCCACGTGCCATTTTTTGCAGATAACGATGAGCAATTCGCGTTCGCGGCCCAACGTGCTTTCTGTTTCCCAGAACCGCGTGGCAAAGCGCCGTCCGATACGGCCGCGCCCACTGAGGAAGTTGAACAGGCTGCGCCCTTCGTTGCTGATTTGGAATTCGACGCCTTGTGCCGTGTACAGCAGGCCAAGCCGGCGCTTGAGGTCCATTGCCTCGCTGCTGATTTTGCGTGCGAAAAGGTAATCCTGTGCCAGGAGCAAATCATAGTGATCGTTGTAAAACGTCAGCGGCATACCATAATCGGTAAACATCAAGAAGGTCAGCGTGCGGGCCCGGATTTCACTTTCGGGAATCAGGTGCCGAACGATTGTCTGAAAAAACGTCTCGTCCGGGATCCAGGTGGTGCGGAAAAACCGCATGACATCTTTGCGCCGTTTGGTGAACTCCAGCACCATCTCGACGGTTTGACGCCGCAAACACCACCACTGGCTGCCGATCTGGACTTGCAAATCTGCCGGAATTTCACGGGTCAGACCCAGACGTTCTTGCAGATTGTACATCCAGTAAAAGCGTTTTTTCTGGGTGCGTTCGTTGAACCAGTGGCGATAGATCAGCCGCTCTTCTTTCCAGCCTGTCTTGATCCAGTCGCTTTCAAAATAGTCAAAGCTTTCGATGAAATCGACGTCGTTATCGTCAAGGTAGTTATGCGTATATTCCGCCGATTTGATTGCCATGCAGTCACCCGACAGCATGTAGAAATGCGTGGCGCGCGGAAATGCGTCAACGGCGCTTTCGACGGCGTTCAACGTGGCCTGCACCAAAGACCATTCGCCCCAGCCGCAGCGAATGCGTTTGCGCGCAAAGGCGACATTCGGGTTGGCCGAAAGCGCGGCTGTAATCTGGGCGAATTCTGCCGGTTTGGCAGAGGCGTCAAAATGGATCGCCATATAGTCACCAGACGACGTCAACCGCTCCGCCTGCTTGATAATTGCAGAAGGGTCCTTGTGACAAAGCAGGATATAGGCGATTCTGGCCATGAGTGACGGGGTTGCTCTTTGTATTGTTTCTGATCTGTAGATAATGGCGATCAGTGATTGAATAAACCGCGAATATTTGCTTTTTTCGGCCAGAGGCCAAACTGTTGCCATAAACTATGGTAAAAATGGTAAAAAAATAAGGACGCCGAGCAGAATATGGGTTTTCCAGGGACGTGGATGACGGAAAGTGAAAGCGTTGTGTACCGTGTGGTACCCAAATGCGCATGCTCGACCATCGGGCAGATCATGTTTTATTCGGATCATGGCGAATTTTTCGATGGCGACATTCACGATGCCAAGTCTGGCATGCACAAATGGGCGCTTGAGGACTCGCAGGAGCCTATCGCCAGAAATGTACAAAGCCACGGATCATATGCGTTTACCTGTGTGCGCAACCCCTACACGCGGATCCTGAGTTCGTTCTTTGACAAGATTTGCGGCATTCAGCGCAATGGCAAGCGCTATCGGGGGAACCTTGTGCCGCTGTTGGTTCAGAAATACGGGATCGAGGTCGGCGGTGCCGATGGCAAGCAAGAGTTCGACCAGATCGCCAGCTTCCGCCGTTTTTTGCTGTTCGCGCGCGATACCATCCGCTGGCGCAGGCCGATGGACCCCGACATTCACTGGTCAGGTCAGGCGGGCCATGTCAGCACGTTTATCGTGAACGGTGGCAGCTACGACAAGATCGTGTGGACCGAAAGTTTTAACAATGGCATGCAAGAAGTACTGGATGCGATCAAAACACCGCATCAGGTAACCTTGGCCGATATCCCGCGGTTCAATGAATCCGAAGGCCATGGCCCGAAACGTGCCCATCCGGTCGAGGATTACTTTGACGACTTGTCGATGCATTTGATGCGCGAAATTTACAAGCGTGATTTCGAGCTGTTCAAATACGACTTTGATAATCCCGCCAACAAGATGCCAATCGGTGAAATCGACCTTGACGAGGTTCACGCCAAACTAGGCGACTGATCCCGATAATCCTTAACCGTGCCGCCATTCATAAAGTGGTCATCGTTTTCCGGTTTGCCCAGGGCGAACAGGGATCTGGGGCGGTTGCCTTGGCGCAAACCGCTCTATCGCTGATAGGGCCTATCGCGGGATCGGCGGCCGTATTTTTGCATTTTACCCGCCGCCTAAAGCCCAGCCTTCAGTTTGTCTGAAGCACTTGGGCAATACGCGCGGCTGCGGCACGGCTGCCCTTGGCAGACGGGTGTATCATGTCGGCCGCGTGAAACGAGCTGTCGCCCGTCGGCACCATGTCAGCCAGGGATATAAAGGTGACGCCTTCGTCGCGCTGCGCCATCATCGCGATCCGTGCCTCAAGGGCGTCGCCTTCGCCTTTGCAATGCTCGATCGGAGACCACATGCCGGGGCTGCGCAGATACCCGACATAGGCAACTTTCGCCCCCGCACGGCGGGCTTTCGACACAAGTGCCGGGATTTCACCCCGTGTGCCGTCCGGGCTGATCAATTTGTTCATCCGGCGTTCACACCGGATACAGCCGCAGCCCAGCCACATGTCGTTGCCGCCGCCATTGATCACCACCCAGTCCCAGGGGCCGTCGCGATATTGCTTTGATATGTTCATCCCGAGCGCACCCGAGAAGGGCAGCATATAGCGATACCGCGCACCCGTGATTGCACGGCTTTTCACCTGGGCCCCCAATGTCTTGGCCAGAACATTCGGTACGGCCTGATCGGATTGCGCATGAGACGTCATGAACGAATCGCCTAACACGAGAATGCGCAGCGGGTCCTTTGCCTGGGTCATCGTAGCTGAACACAATACCATTGCGACGGCAACGCTGAGCAGGGTGCAGAAACGGCGCATCAAATATCTCCTTCGTTATTTCCCGTTGAATAGTTGAATATTGGTAAACCCTGTCAACTTTATGGAATTGAGTTCTCGGATTGGAAACAGCGCTGATGATGTGGTGGACAATCCCAAACGATGTGCGGCTGATCTTGCACGCGGGGCCAGCGCAGCCTACATCAAGCACATGTCACAGGTAAAATCATCATCCAAGTCCGACCCCAATTACAAGGTCATCGCTGAAAACCGCCGCGCGCGGTTTGATTACGCGATCGACGACGATGTTGAATGCGGCATCATCCTCGAGGGGTCCGAGGTCAAATCGCTGCGCAACGGCGGGGCCAACATCGCGGAAAGCTATGCCACTGTCGAAGACGGCGAATTGTGGTTGGTGAATTCCTATATCGCGCCTTACAGCCAGGCCAAGACGTTCACCCACGAAGAACGCCGCCGCCGGAAACTGCTGGTGTCGAAAAAGCAACTGTCGAACCTGTGGAATGAAACGCAGCGCAAGGGTATGACGCTTGTGCCGATGGTGATGTATTTCAACCACCGTGGGATGGCCAAGATCAAGATCGGCATCGCCAAAGGCAAAAAGCTGCATGACAAACGCGAGACAGAGGCCAAGCGCGACTGGTCGCGTCAAAAGCAGCGTCTGTTGAAAGACCACGGCTGACCGCTGGGTCCGGCGGGCGCTCAAGACAGCATCTGATCTGCCCTTTCGCAGCGCTATAGGTCGGCCAAACCCTTGCCTGCCCCCGCCTGCAGGGTTAGGCATAACAAAACCTGTTCTCAAAGGGGGCTGACCCATGTCCGACGATCCGAAAACGCTTGTTTCAACCGACTGGCTGGCACAACACCTCAAAGATCCCGACCTGCGCCTTGTGGATGCCTCTTGGTACCTGCCAGACATGTGCCGTGACCCCAAAGCGGAATACGACGCAGCCCACATCCCCGGCGCGCGGTTCTTTGACATCGACGAGATTTCGGATGCGCGGTCGGATTTGCCGCACATGGTCCCTCCGGCTGAAAAATTCATGTCGCGCATGCGTGCCATGGGCATCGGTGACGGCCATCAGGTCGTGGTCTATGATGGCGCTGGCCTGATGTCGGCGGCGCGTGTGTGGTGGCTGTTCAAACTGATGGGGCAGGATAACGTCGCGGTGCTGGATGGCGGTCTGCCCAAATGGGTCGCCGAAGGCCGCAAGACCGAAGACATGCCGCCGATCCCCCGCGATCGCCACATGACGGTCCGTTTCCAAAACCATCTGGTCCGCGATGTCACTCAGGTGGCCCAGGCGTCCAAGCTGAAAGACCCGCAGATTGTCGATGCCCGCTCCGCAGGCCGGTTTCGCGGTGATGAACCGGAACCCCGCGAAGGCCTGCGCCCCGGGCATATCCCCGGCTCGCGCAACCTGCCCTATACTGATCTGCTGAATGCAGACAAAACGATGAAATCCGTGGACCAGATGAAAGCCGCCTTCGAGGCCGCTGGCGTTGATCTGTCCCGCCCCGTGATCACCAGCTGCGGCTCGGGCATTACAGCGGCGGTTCTGGCCCTTGCACTGGAACTGATGGGCCATAAAAACTGGTCCCTTTACGATGGATCTTGGGCCGAATGGGGGATGTTCCCCACAGTGCCCGTTGCGACCGGAGACGCATAATGTTCGAAAACCTGCAGGCGCAGCCCGCCGATAAAATCCTCACCTTGATGCAAATGTACAAGGACGACCCCCGCGACACCAAGATCGACCTTGGCGTGGGCGTCTACAAGGACGCATCAGGGCTGACCCCGGTCATGCGGGCGGTCAAATCCGCCGAACACCGGATCTGGGAAAACCAGGACAGCAAAAGCTATACCGGCCTTGCCGGTGATCCGGCCTTTGGCGATGCGATGGTTAAAATGGTGCTTGGCGATGCCGTGCCGCGCGCCAATGTGGCTGCCGCCGCGACCCCCGGTGGCACGGGTGCCATCCGTCAGGCCTTCGAAATGATCCAGATGGCACGGCCCGATGCGCGGGTCTTTGTGTCCGATCCGACCTGGCCGAACCACCTGTCGATCCTGAAATACCTTGGCATGGCTGTGGTGCCCTACCGCTATTTCGATGATGAAACCCGCGGCGTTGATTTCGACGGCATGCTGGCGGACCTCAAGACGGCACATAAGGGCGACGTGATCCTCCTGCACGGTTGCTGTCACAACCCCACCGGCGCAAACCTGAATGCCGCCCAGTGGGACGAGGTGATCAAGGTTTTGCACGACACCGGTGCCACGCCAATGATCGACATCGCATACCAAGGGTTCGGCGATGGCCTTGAGGTGGATGCCGCAGCAACCCGCAAGGTCGCCGCATCGGTGCCGGAATGCCTGATCGCCGCCAGCTGTTCCAAAAACTTCGGCATCTACCGCGAACGCACCGGCATATTGATGGCGGTCTCCTCCGATGCATCGGCGCAGAAACTGAACCAGGGCACCCTGGCCTTCCTCAACCGCCAGAACTTCAGCTTCCCGCCCGACCACGGTGCGCGGATCGTGACCATGATCCTGAATGACGACGCCCTGCGCGCCGATTGGATGGCCGAACTCGAAGACATCCGCAACACCATGCTCGGCTTGCGCAGCCAACTGGCCGGTGAATTGCAGCGGCTTGCCGGATCAGACCGTTTCGGCTTCCTTGCCGAACATCGCGGCATGTTCTCGCGCCTCGGTACGACCCCGGAAATGGTTGAAAAACTGCGCGCCGATCACGGGATCTATATGGTGGGCGACAGCCGCATGAACATCGCGGGCCTGAATGCAAAAACCGTCCCGATCCTCGCCAAGGCAATCATCGACGTAGGGATCTAAGCGACTCTTACCGCTTCACCCTTTCTTAAATACTCAATAGCGCCGCGCTGTCTCCCAGCACGGCGCTATTTTTTTGCCCAACCATCCACCGGACAAACAAAAAACCCGGGCGCGGACGCCCGGGTTCTTGCGTGCCCGAAGGCGTTTGGTTTTAGCTCTTCGAGAACTCGGGATACGCTTCCATACCCAGTTCCGATACATCGAGGCCCATGATCTCGGCCTCTTCGGTGACGCGGATGCCCATGGTGGCTTTCAAGATCAGCCAGACAACCGTCGACACGATAAAGACGAATGCACCGATGGAGGCAAAGCCGATGATCTGTGTCACAAAGGATGTGCCTTCGGTGTAAACCGGAACCACCAAGGTGCCCCAGAAACCGGCAAGCAGGTGAACAGGGATCGCACCGACAACATCGTCGATCTTCAGCTTGTCCAGGAATGGAACCGCGAAGACTACGATCACACCGCCAACAGCACCAATCCAAAGCGCACCAAACAACGTCGGGTCAAGCGGACCCGCAGTGATGGACACCAGACCTGCCAGCGCACCGTTCAGCAGCATGGTAAGGTCGATCTTCTTGTACAGGATCTGCGTCAGGATCATCGCTGCAACAGCACCACCGGCAGCGGCCATGTTGGTGTTGGCGAAAATCTGGGCCACAGCGTCGGCATCGATCATCGACCCCATTGCAAGCTGCGAACCACCGTTAAAGCCGAACCAACCCAACCACAGGATAAACGTACCCAAGGTGGCAAGCGGCAGGTTCGAACCCTGCATTGGCACAACACGGCCGTCTTTGTATTTGCCGATACGTGGTCCAAGGATCAGGGCACCTGCAAGGGCAGCAAAACCACCAGCCGCATGTACCAAAGTTGAGCCGGCGAAGTCAGAGAAACCTGCGTCAGACAACCAGCCTGCGCCCCACTGCCAGCTTGCTTCGATCGGATAGATAAAGCCGGTCAGGATGACGGTGAAGATCAGGAAGGGCCACAGTTTGATACGCTCGGCCAAGGTGCCCGAAACGATGGAAGCTGTGGTAGCGCAGAACATCAACTGGAAGAAGAAGTCGGAGGCATTGGAGTAGCCGCCAGCGTCGATCGTGGTTTTGATGTCTTTGGTGCCGATTGTGCCGAACACACCCTGAATGATCCAGGCATCGCCCGGATACATGATGTTATAGCCAACCAGCCAGTACATGATCGCGGCCAGCGCGAACAAGGCGATGTTCTTGGTCAGCTGTGTTGTCACGTTCTTGGAGCGGACAAGCCCCGCTTCGAGCATGGCAAAACCGGCGGCCATCCAGAAGACCAGGAAGCCCCCGATCAGGAACAGCAGCGTGTTAAAGATGAATGCAGTCTCGGACGCGCTTGCAAACTCGGCGTCCTGTGCAAAGCCCAGCGTCGGCAACAGCGCGGCTGTAGCGGCCAGGGGAAGAAGAATTCGTGATTTCATGTCGTCATTTCCTCAAGCATTAAGGGTCAGATGGCGTCTTCGCCGGTTTCACCGGTGCGCACACGCACGGCCTGCTCGACGTCGAGCACAAAGATTTTGCCATCACCGATTTTGCCGGTGTGGGCGGTGCGGGTAATGGTTTCGACCATCTGGTCTGCCAGCGCATCGGCGACGACCAGTTCAAGTTTCACCTTGGGTACAAAGTTCACGACATATTCAGCGCCGCGATAGATTTCAGTGTGGCCAGACTGGGCACCGAAACCCTTGATCTCTGTTACCATCAGCCCGCGCACACCTGCTTCGGTCAGCGCTTCGCGGACCTCTTCAAGTTTGAAAGGCTTAATTGTTGCTATGATGAGTTTCACCTAAAGTCCCTCTTCTAGAATGCAGGTTCTTCCTGCGTGATACCTGAGAAGAAAAGAGCGAGACTGACCGGATAAGGAAGCCCAAAGGGCCTGCGCCGGGGCCGTGGAACCCTGTTTGTGATTAAAAAGTGGGCAAATAAAATAAAACGATTAAAAAATAGACACAAAATTGATGGCCGCCACAGCGCTCTAAGCTAAACAATCAGCTCGAGGCAGGGTAGAGTGCAAAAAAAGAACGGTCGAGCGAGCAGCTGAATGAGTGATTCACCCAAGCGGAAGCGCCCTTTGGTCGCTGACAAGCGATATGGCGGCAAAGCGACGGCTTCGGCCAAAAAAGCCCCTGCGAAAAAGGCACCTGCAAGGCGCAAGCCAGCGCGCAAGGCCCCGGTACGGCGCGGCGGTATCATGGGGTTTTTCAGCGCGATTATCCGTTGGATTTTCGGTCTTATCTGGAAGATCGTTTCGCGGGTGGCAATTGTCGCCCTGCTGCTTCTGGCCTGTGCCGTTGGCTATTTCTATACAACCTTGCCGCCTCTCGAGGCGCTGTTGGACGGACGCGCGCGCGGATCAGTCACCATGTTGGACCGCAACGGTGCTGTGTTTGCCTGGCGGGGTGACCAGTTCGGCGGCGTTGTAACGGCCACCAGCGTGTCGCCACATCTAAAGAATGCGGTCATCGCGACCGAAGACAAACGGTTCTACAGCCACTTTGGTGTATCGCCACGCGGTATCGCATCCGCCGTGCGCATCAACCTGAGCGAAGGCCGTGGCCCGCTTTCGGGGCATGGCGGGTCGACGATCACCCAACAGGTCGCCAAGCTGCTGTGTCTGGGCGAACCCTTTGATACGGCATCGGGCCAGACCGAAAAAGAATACGAAGCCGAATGCCGGCGTTCATCGCTCAAGCGCAAGGCCAAGGAGGCAGTGTTCTCCATGGCGATGGAGGCGAAGTATTCAAAGAATGATATTCTGTCGATCTACCTGAACCGTGCCTATATGGGCGGCGGTGCCTTCGGTGCCGAAGCCGCGGCACAACGGTTTTTCGGTAAACCCGCATCCGCCTTGCGCCCTGCCGAAGGGGCGATGCTGGCCGGTTTGCTGACAGCCCCCACCACATTGTCGCCGACCAACAATCTTGACCGGTCGCAAAACCGCGCTGCCACGGTGGTGCGCCTGATGCAGGGTCAGGGTTACCTGACCAAAGCCGAAGCGGATGACGCGATCGCGCATCCCGCCGAACTGTCCGAAGCGGCCGAGGCCGAGGCGGGCGGATATTTTGCCGACTGGGTGATGTCATCGGGCCCTGAATTTTTTACCCGTAACACCACCGAAGACGTCATTATCAAAACAACCCTGGATCAGCGCATTCAACGTGCTGCCGAGGATGGGTTGAACTGGGTCTTTGACAACAAGGTGCGCGCCGGGTCCAAGGCGCAGGCCGCTGTTGTGGTAATGTCTGCCGATGGTGCCGTGCGGGCCATGGTGGGGGGGCGCAAAACCAAGGTTGCCGGTGCCTTTAACCGCGCCACGCAGGCGATGCGCCAGACGGGGTCGTCCTTTAAACCGTTCATTTACGCCGCCGCGCTGGATCTGGGGTATTCCCCGAATGACCTGATCAACGACGCGCCTTATTGCCTGAACATTCCGGGATCGGGCGAATGGTGCCCCAAAAACTATACCAGCAGCTTTAAAGGCAATGTGACCCTGACCACCGCGCTTAAGGAATCGTTGAACATTCCTGCGGTCAAAGTGTCCGAAAGCGTCGGGCGTGATCTGGTCAGTCAGGTGGCAACGCAATTCGGCATCAAAAGCGATCTGGCCGCAGGCCCCGCGCTGGCGCTTGGTGCGTCTGAGAGTACCCTGCTCGAGATGACAGGTGCCTATGCGGGTATTCTGAACGGGGGGTCTTCGGTGAAACCTTATGGCCTGATTGATCTAAAGCTACAGGGCGATAGCGAACCCTTGATGGGCACGGGCGGCGGCATCGGTGAACGGGTGATCCAGGAAGATGCGGCGCTTCAGCTGGTCTATATGATGGAAAAGGTCGTGTCCGAGGGCACTGGCAAGCGGGCGCAGTTTGGCGGGCGTGAACTGGCGGGCAAAACCGGCACAACCCAAGCCAACCGTGATGCGTGGTTCATCGGGTTCTCTGCCGATTATGTGGCGGGCATCTGGATGGGCTATGACGATAACACGCCGCTAACAGGTGTCTCGGGTGGCGGCCTGCCGACCGAGATCTGGAAAGAGGTCATGGAGCGGGTCCACGAAGGATTGCCTGTCCGACCTTTGCCGATGATCATGCCGGCACCTTCCGTAGCTGACGTATCGCAGGCCCAAGACAACAGACCTGCCCCGGTGTCACAGCCGCAAAATCCGATCAGTCTGATTGATCAGGTGTTGCGTGACATCTTTGGCGGTGGTGCGTCAGGTGGTGGCGGTGGCAATTCAAAAGCCGGTGATCGCTAACCCCGCAGACGCGCGGCGGATCAAGCCGCGCCTGCTGGCTTAGTCCGCGTCAGGGCGCATTGTGCCCGTGGGCTGTGACAGTTCAAAACGGCGGTTTTGCAGATAGTTCAGGCGGGCCTGCGCATAGCTGTCGGTGCTGCCATCCACCGCGTCAGCGATCGCGTCGCTGCGACGGCTTTTTGTGAACACGCGATCGGCAAGGCCGGTCACGGTGCCCACATATTTCTCGGGGCTTTCCAGCGTGTAGGACAGCGGGTTGGTAAACAGATCAACGATGCGACCTGCCACATCCCGACGTGTCGAGGGGCCGATGATCGGCAATTCGTAATACGGGCCTTCGCCGACGCCCCAAACATACAGCGTTTCGCCGAAATCGGTGTCGTGCTCTGGCACTTTGAATGCGCTGGCCGCGTCAACCACGCCTGCAAAACCAAGGACCGTGTTGATTGCAAACCGCGATGTCGCCAGTCCGAAACCTGTGACGTCACCCTGAAGGAACGAATTCACAGCGACCTGCGGCATCGCCATGTTTTCGGCAACGTTGTGAATAACCGTCTGGAATTCGCTGGGCACAGCCTTGGCCAAGCCGCCGCCCTTGCCGGAACCCGCGACTTGCTTGTTCAGGGCATGCACCTTGCGGTTGCTTTGCTCGTGCGGGTCATTGATGCCTGTCGGCTGCACACGCGCGGCACTGCCACACGCGGCAAGGCCAGCAACCAAAACGCACACCGTAAAGTTCCGCAAAACCTTGGGTGCCGTAGAAAAATTAACCATAGCAGCCCCCTTTGTGCCGATAAGAATTCTGCACCTTATGCGGACAGCACATGCGATTAGCAACATATCTTTGAGGGGCGGTATCCAGCCTTCGAAAGCTTTTGTTTTATGACTTTTTTGCCCCCTTTCAGTTTGGCTGGCAGGGCGTTAACGTAGGCCGCAAATACATCTGACCTCAAAGGAAGAACCCCATGAGCATTTCCAACCGTCTCAGCGAACTTGGCGTCACATTGCCAGACGCGCCCGCACCAGCGGCCAACTATGTTCCTTTCGTCAAAACGGGGAATATCGTTTATATTTCCGGCCAGATTTCGAACGGTCCTGACGGTCTGATCCTTGGCAAACTGGGTGATACAATGGATGTGGCCGCCGGTGCCGCCGCCGCGAAAACCTGCGCGATCAGCCTGTTGGCCCAAGTCAAAGCTGCCTGTGGTGGGGATATTGAACGCCTTGTGCGTGTGGTAAAGCTGACCGGTTTTGTGAACTCTACCGCTGATTTCACCGATCAGCCCAAAGTGATCAACGGCGCGTCCGACTTTTTGGTCGAAGCATTGGGTGATGCGGGGCGGCACGCGCGCTCTGCGGTGTCTGCGGCATCCTTGCCTTTGGGTGTTGCCGTCGAAATCGAAGGCATCTTCGAGATCAAATGACCTTTCCAGCTGCGCTTGTAAAAGCCCCGTTTGCCCACCGGGGCTTTCATGATCTGAACGCGGGCCGGCCTGAAAACAGCCCGGCCGCGTTCAGTGCCGCGGTGGAACGTGGCTATGCGATTGAACTGGATGTCCAGCTTAGCTCGGACGGTCAGGCGATGGTGTTTCATGACTACGCCCTCGACCGGCTGACGGCTGAATCCGGCCCCATCCAGCAACGCACCGCAGAGGCGCTGGCGCAGATCAAGCTGAAAGGTGGCACAGACACCATTCAGACCCTGCCGCAAATCCTGTCATTGATCGACGGGCGCGTCCCGCTGCTGGTCGAGATCAAGGATCAGGACGGCGCAATGGGCGATGCCATCGGCCCGCTGGAAGTCGCAACAGCCCGCGCGCTGCACGACTATGCCGGTGATGTGGCGGTCATGTCGTTCAACCCCCATTCGGTCGCGCGCATGGCGCTGCTTGCGCCCGATCTGACGCGTGGGATCGTGACCAGTGCCTATCGCTATGCCGACTGGCCGCTGTCCAAGGCCACCTGCGACCACCTGCGCGAGATACCTGATTACGGCCGGTCTGGCGCGTCCTTTATCAGTCACGAGGTCGACGACCTGTCACGCCCCCGCGTGGCCGACCTGCGAAAGACCGGCGCGATGGTATGCTGCTGGACAGTCCGAAGCACTGAAATCGAAACGACAGCGCGGCAATACGCCGATAATATCACATTCGAGGGCTACGACGCGGTGCGCCCCGCTTGAACCCCGGCGCTTTGGCCACAGATTAGACCCATGGCAACCGGGATACCCGAATGAGCGCACAAGAAGTCGAAATCAGAATATTCCCCAAGATCTCCGATATCGGTCAGGCCGAATGGGATGCCTGTGCCTGCCCAGAAGCCACGGATGGCGCACGGCCCGATGACCCGTTCACCACCTACCGCTTTCTGTCCGCGATGGAGGACAGCGGCAGCGTCGGCCCCGGTACGGGCTGGCAGCCGCAATACCTGACCGCGTCCATTGGCGGCCAGATGGTTGGCGTGGCACCCATGTATGCCAAATCCCACAGTCAGGGCGAATATATCTTTGATCACAGCTGGGCTCATGCGCTGGAACGTGCGGGTGGCCGGTATTATCCGAAACTGCAAATTGCGGTGCCGCATACCCCAGCCACGGGCCGCCGTTTTCTGACCCGTCCGGGGTTCGAGGATGCAGGCGTGGCCGCGTTGATCCAGGGCGCTGTGCAATTGACCGACACCAACGGGTTATCATCGCTGCACATCACATTCTGCACCGAGGCAGAGGCCATGGCGGCAGAGGAGTTGGGGCTGATGGCACGCAAGAGCCAGCAGTTTCACTGGCAAAATCACGGATATGATGATTTTGACGGCTTCCTTGCCACGCTCAGTTCACGCAAGCGCAAGAACATCCGCAAAGAACGCCAGCAAGCGCAAGACTTTGGCGGAACGATTGAAACCTTCACCGGTGACCAGATCGAACCTGAACATTGGGATGCGTTCTGGGAATTCTACCAAGACACCGGTGCGCGCAAATGGGGCACCCCGTATCTGACTCGCCAGTTTTTCGACATTGCCCAGGAAACCTTGCGCGATGATATGGCCTTGGTGTTGGCGCGGCGCGACGGGCGATGGGTCGCGGGTGCGCTGAACTTTATCGGGGCTGATGCGTTATATGGTCGGTACTGGGGGTGTCGCGAGCACCACCCGTTCCTACATTTCGAATTGTGCTATTACCTCGCAATCGACATCGCGATCGACATGAAATTGGCAACCGTAGAGGCCGGTGCGCAAGGCGAACACAAACTGGCGCGCGGCTATTTGCCCACCGCAACTTGGTCACTGCACTGGATGCGCGATCAGGGGTTTGCCCGCGCAGTGGGCGATTACCTGCGTCAGGAACGCGCCGCCGTGGACGAAGAGATCGAGATACTGACAGAATACGGCCCCTTTAAACGCCCCAATATCGAGGAACAACAATGAGCGAAAAATTAAGCGAAGAGACCCGCAAAACCGTCCTTGCCCCGTTGTTTGCAACAGGCTGGGAAATGGTCGACGGGCGGGATGCAATCGTCAAGACATTCAAGTTCAACGACTTTGCCGACGCATTCGGCTGGATGACCCGCGCCGCGATCTGGGCTGAAAAATGGAACCACCACCCCGAGTGGGAAAACGTGTATGGCAGGGTGGTCGTCACGCTGACGACCCATGATGTGGATGGCCTAAGCGCGCTGGATGCCAAGCTGGCCCGCAAGATGGACGGGTTGATGGGCCCTGCCAGCTAATAGCGCCGGCACCCCGCAGGAAACAAAAACGCCGCCCGTTACGGGGCGGCGTTTTGCATTTTAACGGGTGGTACAGATCACATGTTGTCCAAAAGCGCCTCGCCGCCGGACAGTTCGCACATGCCGGGGCTTTCCTCGGCCTGGAACAGCGCAACCTTGCCGTCATCCACCAGCATCGCATAGCGTTTGGACCGCGCCATCAGGCCAACAGGTTCGGCGGTGAAATCCATGCCGATCGCTTTGGTAAAGGCGCTATTGCCATCGGCCAGCATTGTGATGCCCGCAGCAGAAGCACCTGTCGCGTCGCCCCATGCCTGCATGACAAAGGGGTCGTTGACGGATACGCAAATGATCTCGTCCACGCCTTTGGCGTCAAACTGGTCTTTGGTGCGGATAAAGCTGGGCACATGCGCCGAATGGCAGGTCGGTGTGAAAGCGCCGGGAACCGCAAATACCACAACTTTGCGGCCTTTCAGTTTGTCGGCCATCTGGACAGGCGCGGGGCCGTCAGCGCCCATTTGCATCAGTGTGGCATCCGGCAGCATATCACCTTGAGAAATCGTCATATATGTGACCTTTCGTGTCATTGCGTTTGTCTCTTGCTTAGATATAGGCTTCGGGCGCGGGCAGGAAACCGGTTTTTTCAAGTTAGGGGCATAGGATGGGACATGTTGTTGTGATCGGGGCGGGGCAGGCCGGGTCCTCTTGTGTGGCCAAGCTGCGCAATTCCGGCTTTGACGGTAAAGTGACCCTGATCGGTGCCGAAAACGTGCCCCCCTATCAACGCCCGCCCCTGTCCAAGGCCTACCTGCTGGGCGACATGACGCTAGAGCGTTTGTTTCTGCGCCCCGAAAGTTTCTATGGCGAATATGACATTGATCTGAGGCTTGGCACCCATGTCGACAGCATCGACACGGCCGCCCAGACCATTCGGGTAAATGGTGCCGATATGGCCTATGATGATCTGGTGCTGACCACCGGATCGGTCCCGCGCCGCCTGCCTGCCAGCATTGGCGGTGCATTGGACGGCGTGCATGTGGTACGTGATCTGACCGATGTGGATGCCATGGCACCGCGGTTCACCAAAGCGGCGCGCGTGTTGATCGTCGGCGGGGGATATATCGGGCTGGAGGCCGCTTCGGTCGCGGCCAAGCTGGGGTTGAACGTGACCCTGGTTGAAATGGGCGACCGTATCTTGCAGCGTGTCGCGGCCCCGCAAACCTCTGATTTTTTCCGTGATCTGCATCGGTCCCACGGCGTGGATATCCGCGAAGGCGTAGGTCTTGAGCGTCTGATCGGCGACACACATGTCACCGCCGCGCACCTGTCGGACGGGTCGGAACTGCCCGTTGATTTCGTGATCGTCGGTGTCGGCATTGCCCCCGGTATCGACCTTGCCCAAGCCGCAGGGATCGAGATCGACAATGGCATCAAGACCGACAGCCACGGTCGCACATCGGCACCGCATGTCTGGGCTGCGGGCGATTGCGCGTCATTCCCGTATCGCGGTGGCCGTATCCGGCTTGAATCGGTGCCGAACGCCATTGATCAGGCGGAATGTGTTGCGGAAAACATCATGGGGGCTGACAAGGATTACGTGGCAAAACCGTGGTTCTGGTCGGATCAATATGATGTGAAACTGCAAATTGCGGGTCTGAATACCGGATATGACCGGGTCATCACCCGCCGCACGGACGCAGATTCTGTCGCGTTCTGGTATTACAAGGGCAGCGAACTGCTGGCCGTGGATGCCATGAATGATCCGCGCGGGTTCATGATCGGGCGGCGTCTGATCGAGGCCGGAAAATCCCCCGCACCGGAGCTGATCGAGAACCCCGATACCGATTTGAAAGCATTGCTGAAAGCATGAGGATCATCGCAGGCAAATCGCGGGGCACAAGGCTGGCCGAGGTCGGCCGCGGCGACGACGACGCGCATCTGCGCCCGACATCCGACCGTGTGCGCGAAAGCCTGTTTTCGATGCTGGCATCGTTTAACGTCATTAACAACGCACGGGTTCTGGACCTGTTTGCTGGCACGGGCGCATTGGGGCTTGAGGCCCTGTCGCGGGGCGCGCGCGAAGTGGTGTTCGTTGAAAACGGGCGTGTGGCGCAAAAGTTGATCACCGAGAACATCAAGAAACTGCGGGCCGAAGGCGAAACGACGTTGACGCGGTCGGATGCCACCACGCTTGGCGATTGGATTGCAGCGCCCTTTGATCTGGTGTTTCTTGATCCGCCCTATGGCAAAGGGATGGGGCAGGTCGCATTGGTCAAAGCGCTGGCCGGTGGCTGGCTTGCCAAAGACGCGATGATCGTTTGGGAGGAAAGTGCCGCGATGGACCCGCCCGACGGGTTCACGCGGATCGACAAAAGAAAATATGGCGATACCTGGATTACCCTTTTGACCGTGACCTAACCGAAAAACCTGTTCAGGCTTTGCATTTTCCCCGCTTGCGCCTATGAGCTAGTCAATTATTCCAATGGAAAGATGCCCCCATGAGCCTAAGTATGACCAGTACGTTCATCAAACCAATGCACCCCGAGGGGCGCAAGTTTGTCGCGATCTTTGCCGCGATCACCTTGGTCCTGTTCCTGCTGGCCGATTTTCTGGGCTGGATCGGCGTTGGGGCGACCGTCTGGTGCTATTACTTTTTCCGCGATCCTGAACGTGTGACACCCAAGGGCGACAATCTGGTGATTAGCCCCGCCGATGGTATTATTTCGTTGATCGAACCTGCCGTTCCCCCGGCAGAGCTGGGCATGGCCGACACGCCGCTGACCCGCGTCAGCGTGTTCATGAACGTGTTTAACTGTCACGTGAACCGCGCGCCGGTCGCAGGCGAGATCACTGACATCGCCTATCGCGCCGGCAAGTTCTTTAATGCGTCGCTGGACAAGGCAAGCAAGGATAACGAACGCAACAGCCTGCGGATCAAGATGGCCGATGGCCGCGACATTGCTGTGGTGCAGATTGCGGGCCTCGTTGCGCGGCGCATTGTTTGCTTTACCACGCCCGGCGCACATACGCAGGCAGGTCAGCGTTTCGGTTTGATCCGCTTTGGGTCGCGTGTGGATGTGTATCTGCCCGAAGGTGTCGAACCCAAGGTCAGCATTGGCCAGACAATGGTGGCTGGCGAAACCGTCTTGGCAGAGCTGTCGTAAATGACTGAACAAACCCCCGCGCCCACAGAAAAAGCGAAAGCTGAGTTTTCATTGCTTCAGTTGTTGCCAAACATGCTGACCATTGCGGCGATTTGCGCAGGCATTTCAGCGATCCGTTTCGGGGCCGAGGGTAAATTCGCATTGGCGGTGTTTCTGATCACGCTGGCCAGTATTCTGGATGGCATGGACGGGCGCGCCGCACGCTATCTGGGCAGCGACAGCAAAATCGGCGCCGAGCTGGACAGCCTCGCGGATTTCGTCAACTTTGGCGTGGCTCCCCCCTTGGTGGTGTATTTCTGGGGCCTGCAGGATTCCTACCGTGCGGGTTGGCTTGCCGTTTTGGTGTTCGCAATCTGCTGCGTGATGCGTCTGGCACGGTTCAACGTCGATTCGCGTACCAAAACCACGTTGGACGATGGCGGGTATTTTACTGGCGTGCCATCGCCGGCGGGCGCAATGCTGGTGATGCTTCCGATCTATCTGCCCTATGCGTTCGGCCCCGGTGCCGCGATGCCGGATCTACTGGCGTGCCTGTACATCGTGCTGGTCGGTTGGGTCATGATCAGCCGCATCCCGACATGGTCGTTCAAATCGGTCAGCTTTTCGCGCAGCAACGTGACCTATTTCCTGATCTTCTTTACCGGCTTTATCGCCTGTTTGGTCAGCTTTCCCTGGACCACACTTGTGATCTGCTGCTTTGCCTATGCGGGCAGCGTCTTGTGGGCCGTGATTGAACTCAAGCTGGCCAAACGCAAAGCTTAATCTTGCGAATAGGTCGGATGGAATTTTCCGGCGGGCGACAGGGTGAAAATCTCGAAACCCGTTTCGGTCACACCGATGGAATGTTCAAACTGCGCCGATAGCGATTTGTCGCGGGTGACCGCCGTCCAGTCATCTGCCAGCACCTTGGTTTCGGCGCGGCCCAGATTCACCATCGGTTCGATGGTAAAGAACATGCCCGGTTCCAGAACGGCCCCGGTGCCAGGGCGGCCATAGTGCAGTACGTTTGGCGGGGCGTGGAACACGCGGCCCAGACCATGCCCGCAGAAATCGGTCACAACGCTCATCCGGTGGCTTTCGACAAAGCTTTGGATCGCGTGGCCGATGTCGCCGAAGGTGTTGCCGGGCTTGACGACTTCGATGCCGCGCATCAATGCGTCATGAGTGACTTCGATCAAACGCTCGGCCTTGCGGGCCAGTTTGCCTGCGACATACATCCGGGACGTATCGCCAAACCAGCCATCCACAATCACCGTAACGTCGATGTTCAGGATGTCGCCGTCTTTCAGCTTTTTGTCACCGGGGATGCCGTGGCAGACAACGTGGTTGATCGAAATACAGCTGGCATGCTGATAGCCCTTATAGCCGATCGTGGCAGATTTGGCACCTGCGTCCTCGACCATCTGGGTGATCAGGCCGTCGATGGCCCCTGTGGTTTGACCAACGAAAACATGCGCGGCGATATCATCAAGAATCTGCGCGGCAAGTTTGCCGGCGGCATGCATACCTGCAAAATCCGATGGGTCGTAAATGCGAATGCCGTCTTTTGTCTGGCGTCCTCGGTGTTCATTCATCACCGGTATCTCCGTAGGTCTAAACTGTTTCGTTCGGGATGGTCCAAGGGCCAGTGTAGGTCAACCCTTTAGGGGTAACTCAGTGCCTAAAGTGACCTGTTCGGGGGATATATGGGTGCTAATGATCAATGTTTCCAGCCCAGCGGCGCGGGCAGCCGTAAAAGCGGCGGCATAGGTCGGGTCAATATCGGCGGCCACGGAAAACGCAGTGCAATCCGTGCGCTGTACCAAATACAGCAAAACGGCGCGGTGCCCCAATTCGGCCATCCGGGCCAACTCGTTCAGATGCTTGGCACCGCGGGCGGTGACGCTATCGGGGAATTCCACCAAGCCGGGGGTGCGCGAAAGGGTCGCTGATTTCACCTCCACATAGGCGTCGGGCAAACCGGCCTGCGTTAAAAGGAAATCGATCCGCGAATTTTCACCGTATTTCACCTCTGGTCTGACGGTGCCGTATTGCGCCAGCGCCGGCACCAGCCCCGCCATCAAGGCCGCTTTGACCGCGCGGTTGGGCAGCGCGGTATCAACGCCGGTGAAATGCCCGTTTTCATGGTCAACCAGCCGCCAGCCATAGCTCAGCTTGCGTTTGGGATCGTCGTTGGGTTCCAGCCATATCCGCATGCCGGGTTCGGCCAGCCCCATCATTGATCCGGGGTTCGCGCAATGGGCCGTGACCTCGCGGCCATCGTCAAGCGTGCAATCGGCCAGAAACCGTTTGTAGCGGCGGATCAGGCAGGCGGGGACAAGTTCAGTTTGAAAGCGCATAGGGTGTGACCTATACCTCTATCACAGCCCCCTCAAGGAGACAGGCCAATGCCAAACCCCACCGCAGCTATGATCGTCATCGGCGATGAAATCCTGTCCGGGCGCACACGCGACAGCAACATGCACCATCTTGCAGGGCAATTGACCAGTGTGGGGATCGACCTGAAAGAGGTCCGCGTGATCGGCGATGAACACGGCACGATTATTGCAGCCGTTCAGGCCATGTCGAAAGCCTATGATAACGTGTTTACCAGCGGCGGCATCGGTCCGACGCATGACGACATTACGGCTGATTGCATCGCGGCGGCCTTTGGCAAACATATCGACGTGCGCGACGATGCCCGCGCAATTCTGGCAGCCCATTACGCCCGGTCAGGGACCGACCTGAACGAGGCGCGGTTGCGCATGGCCCGCATCCCCGATGATGCGACTTTGATCGACAACCCCGTTTCATCAGCACCCGGTTTCAAGCTTGAGAACGTGCATGTGATGGCGGGCGTTCCATCTGTGTTCGAGGCGATGGTCGCGTCGGTTCTGCCCACCCTGACTGGCGGTGCCCCCCTGATCAGCGCAACCCTACGGATTGATCGGGGCGAAGGCGATATCGCGGGGCCATTGGGGCAGATCGCCAAGGATTATCCAGCCCTGTCGATCGGGTCGTATCCGTTTCAAAAAGACGGCAAATACGGTGCGCATATCGTGATCCGTGGCAGTATTCAGGCCGAGATCGACGCCGCCGTGAAAACTCTGGAGGCCGCTTTTCCATGACGCCTGATATTCCACAGCTGTACGAAGGTGTTGACCAGACATGGCCCGCCGCAAGACGTTGGACAGAAAACGGCTGGACCTTGCGCGATGGTCAAGGCGGGGGCAAGCGTGCTTCGGCCGCGACGCGTGTGGCCGATGATGCCGATATCGGAGTTGCCGAAGCCGCCATGCGCGCATTGGGGCAAACGCCGCTTTTCATGATCCGGCAAGGCGATGAAGCGCTGGACGCCGAACTGGCAGCGCGCGGCTATGAGATCATCGATCCCGTCAATATGTATGTCCTGCCCGTTGAAAAGCTGACCGATGTGCCGATCCCGCCGGTGACCGCCTTCGAGATATGGGAACCGCTGGCGATCATGCTCGAGATTTGGGCCAAAGGCGGCATCGGTCCGGCCCGCATCGACGTGATGCGCCGCGCCGCGCAAAAGACAGCAATCTTGTCGCGCTGGAAGGAAAAGCCCGGCGGTGTGGCTTTTGCCGCGATCCACGACGGGGTGTGCATGGTTCATGCCGTCGAGGTGCTGGAACACCAGCGCGGCATGGGCGTCGCAAAATGGATGATGCGCCGCGCGGCACTGTGGGCGCAGGCCCGTGGGGCGACCCATCTGGCGGTTCTTTGCACAAAGGAAAATGCGCCTGCAAACCGGCTGTATCAAGGGCTAGGCTTTGCCCATGTGGGCGACTATCATTACCGCCAATCCCCTGATTGAAGGAGCCACAAGATGGCCAAAGACGCCCCAACCGCCCTTGACCTGCCAATGGTCGATCCGCTGCCCGAAGCGACACAGAAATACTTTGATGTCTGCCAGGAAAAGCTGGGGATGATCCCGAATGTCTTGCAGACTTATGCGTTTGATATCGACAAGCTGAACAGCTTTACCGCGATGTACAACGATCTGATGCTGGGTGCGTCGAACCTGTCCAAGCTTGAGCGCGAGATGATCGCGGTCGTCGTGTCGTCGGTGAATAAATGCTACTATTGCCTGACCGCGCACGGGGCTGCGGTGCGGCAACTGTCTGGCAATCCGATCCTGGGCGAACAGATGGTGATGAACTGGCGCGTGGCCGATCTGGATGCACGTCAAACCGCGATGCTGGAATTTTCCGAAAACCTGACAGTGGCCAGCGCCAAAACCACCGAGGCCGACCGGCAGGCCCTGCGCGATGTGGGTTTCACGGACCGTGATATCTTTGACATCGCGTCGGTTGCGGCGTTTTTCAACATGACCAACCGCGTGGCAAGTGCGACCAACATGAAGCCCAACGAGGGCTATCACGCGCAATTCAGATGATGATACGTTGCGCTGGTTTGCTGTGGCTGGTCTTGGCGACCCAAGCCGGCGCGATAGAGCTATCGCTGCCGCAAATCGCGCGCCTGACGGTTGAACGGAACACCAGTCCCGACAGCTATGCCGCACCCATCAGCACGTTTCAGGACGGAACCCTTGATACGGTAACGGTTGAGGGGTCCGTCGCCCGACAGGCCTGGAGGCTGGAGGCCGCGGGCCTGACGCCGCTGCAAGTGCTGCGCCCGCTTCGGTCGCAGCTTGAGGCGGCAGGGTACGACGTGGTGCTTGAATGTAGCGCTGCGGCCTGTGGTGGTTTCGACTTTCGCTTTGCGACCGAGACGCTGCCGGGTCCGAACATGTACGTCAACATCCGGTCCTATCAGTTTGTCACCGCTGTGCAGGGTCCGCTATCGGCCCCGACCTCTGTTGTGACGGTGCTTGCCAGCACGGCGTCTTCGTCGGCCTATGTCCAGATTATTCAGGCCATTTCGGAAGGCGAAGCCGATGTTCCGGTTGCCGATGCCACAGGGCCTGTGATTGCTGCAGGCGGCAACGGTCTGGTCGATGCGTTGCTTGGTCAGGGACATGCGGTTTTGTCGGGGCTTGATTTCAAATCCGGCACGGCGACTTTGGGTGCAGCGGGCGACGCTGCGCTGGGGCAGCTTGCGGCGTTTCTGAAAGACCAGCCAACGGCGCGCGTGGCGCTTGTAGGGCATACCGATAGTGTCGGTGGGCTTGACGCGAATATCGCCTTGTCGCGCAGTCGTGCAGTTGCTGTACGCGACAGGCTGATCCAGAATTTTGATGTTCCCGCTGCGCAGATGGATGCCGAAGGCATGGGCTATCTTGCCCCTGTTGCATCCAACCTGACGCCGGAAGGCCGCGAGGCCAATCGCAGGGTCGAGGTGGTATTGTTAACAACGCCCGGCTGATCCCATCCTGACAACAAAGATTTTGCCATTCGCCCTATAGACGCCGGATTGCGATCCTTGCCTGAAATTCCACAGCAAAAAATCCCCCGCTGGCCTTTCAGCGAGCGAGGGCGATCTGATGAAATCAGATCAAGTGCACCGAGGGGATGTGGTGTTCGGGGTTACCAGTCTGTTGGGCCTTTGTCGGCAAAGGCATGGACCAGAAAATCAATAAAGGCGCGTACTTTGGGCTGGGTGAACCGGCCGGGCGGGTACACGGCATAGATGCCTTGGGTTTCCAGCGGCAAATCAGGGATGGCGTCTTCGACCAAGCCTTTTTCCATCGCGTCGGCATATAAAAAGCTGGGGAGATAGGCGATGCCAAGACCGGAAATAGCCGCGTTCAGCAAGGATTGACCGTCATTGACCGAAAGCCAGCCAGCGGTGCGCACCTGACGCTTCTCGCCCGAGGGGGATGTCAGCTTCCACATGTTACCACTGGATTGGTTAGAATAATGCAGCAGCTTGTGATCGTTCAGATCGTCGATCTTTTCAGGGCGGCCGTATTTCTCGAAATAGCCGGGGCTGGCGATCATGCGTTTGGTGGTTTCGGTCAGCTTGCGGGCCCGCAGGGTGCTGTCTTCCAGCTCTCCGATGCGGACAGCCATATCAAAGCCTTCGCTGATCAGTTCAACATAGCGGTTGTTCAGCACCATGTTGACGGTGATGTCGGGGAATTCTTCCAGAAAACCGGAGAGGGCAGGCGACAGGTGGTTCACCCCGAAATCCGTTGCGACCGAAATACGCAGCAGGCCGGAGGGGGCCGATTGCATCGACGTGACCAGCGCATCTGCTTCGCCTGCATCGTTCAATACGCGGCGGGCCCGGTCGTAATAGGCAAGGCCGATTTCTGTGGGGCTGACCCGGCGGGTCGTCCGGTTCAGCAATCGCGCACCAAGCCGTGCCTCAAGCGAGGAGACGTGTTTTGATACGGCGGACTTCGAGATGCCCATCTTTTTGGCGGCATCCGTAAAACCACCCTGATCCACAACTGTGGCGAATGCTTCCATTTCTGTCAGGCGGTCCATTGCCGTCCCCTTTTCAATCATCTGCGTTGGGAATGGTATGGTGCCCAAATCGGGCAGGATCACGGCAGAGGTGGGACAGTAGCAAGGTCATTGCATGGATCGTTCGCGGCAGGGAAACATTGAAACAATGCCCGCCAACGGGGGGCTTTAGATCCAGCGCACCCATCTGAGCAACGCAAACATCAGCACAGCCAGGGCCGTCATCGACAGGCACAGGGCGGCAAAGGCCCACGGGTGACCGGTGCCGGGCATCCCGCCAACGTTCACGCCGAACAGCCCGGTCAGAAAACCCAGCGGCAGGAAGATGGCTGCGGCCACAGACAGCACATAGCCGTGCCGCGCCTGACGCTGGGCGACATTGGCATCATGTTCTTCCTGCACCGACACAAGGCGCTCGCGCAGCTCGTCCAATTCCTCCACCGCGATCAGCGCGCTGTTGGCTTGTTCGTGCAGCTCCAACTGGCTGGCTTGGGGGATCAGCGGTATATCAAGGGCGGCAAGCTTGCTCAGGGCCGCACGTTGCGGATCAAGATAGCGCCGCAACCGGATCACGCTGCGCCGGATTTCGGGCAATTCATGCGGCATCGGCGTTTCTTTGTCTTCCAGATCGATCTCAAAGAACTCCGCCTGTTCGTCGATGCTTGCCACATGTTCCTGAACCCGCAGGGTCAACCGCCGCACCAGATCCTCAAGAAACTTGGCCGGGCTGGGCGGGGCGTTTTGTGCTTCGGCCAATTGGCGGATCGCGTCGATGGCAAAGACCTTTTTGCGGCGCACGGTGATCAGCAGACCTGTTTCAACAAACATCCGCACAGACACCATTTCATCGGCGTCCTGACCTGCGTTCATATTGATGCCGCGCAGGTTCAGGATCAAACCGCCGTCAAACCGGTCACAGCGCGGGCGCGTTTGTTTCTGGATCAGCGATCCGGCGGGGATTTCATGCAGATGTTCGCGCACCCAAGGTTCAAGCATCTCGTCGGTCAGATCGAAATGCCACCAGCGGTACACACCCGGCCCCGTCAGGTTGGTCTCGGTCGGAACGGACGTGGTGCCATCGGCAAAAATATCAAAAACACAAATCGGCATGCGGTCCGCCCTTAACTGCTCAGGGCGGAGTTTCGCATCCTACAGGCAAAGGGGCAATATCACAGTGCGGCGGCCAGCCGCGTGCCTTGGTCAATCGCGCGTTTCGCGTCCAGTTCAGCGGCGACATCGGCACCACCGATGACGTGGCAAGGGATGCCTTTGACCTCAAGCGCGTCGGCGAGGGACCGGTCCGACAGTTGGCCTGCACATAGCACGATGGTGTCCGCCTCGATCAGCTGTGGTTTCTCGCGGGCTTCGCCAAAGCTGATGTGCAGCCCGTCTGCGTCGATCTTTTCGTAATTCACGCCACCGATCATCTGGACGTTCTTCATGGTCAGCGATGCACGGTGAATCCAGCCCGTGGTCTTGCCCAAGCCCTTGCCGACTTTGGTGGCCTTGCGTTGCAGCATCGTGACCTCGCGCGCGGGTGCGTGGGGTTGCGGGCCTTCGGGGGCCAGACCGCTGCGATGGTCGGCTGGGTCGGTGACGCCCCATTCTTTCATCCATTCGGGCAGGTTGGTGGTGGTGCTGTCGCCGTCATGAACCAGATGTTCAGACACATCGAACCCGATGCCGCCTGCGCCGATCACGGCGACTTTCTTGCCCGCCGTCACCTTGCCGTTCAGGATGTCGATATAGCTGACCACATTGCCTGCATTCTGCCCCGGTATCTGCGGGTCGCGCGGCACAACGCCGGTGGCGATAATCACCTCGTCGAAACCCCCAAGATCATTGGCGGATACTTCGGTGTTCAGTTTGACCATCACGCCGCGTTCCTTGACCATGGCGCGGTACCAATCGACCAGACCCCAGAATTCTTCCTTGCCCGCAACCTGCTTGGCAAGGTTCAACTGCCCGCCGATCTCGGCCGCGCGGTCAAAGATGGTGACCTTGTGGCCACGCTCTGCCGCTGTGATGGCTGCCGACAGACCCGCAGGGCCGGCACCGACAACCGCGATGGTCTTGACGTTCTGCGATGGCTCTACCTTCAGCTCTGTCTCGTAGCACGCGCGCGGGTTGACCAGACAGCTTGATATCTTGCCCCCAAAGGTGTGATCCAGACAGGCCTGATTACAGGCGATGCAGGGCGCGATCTGGTCGGCCTTGCCTGCCGCCGCTTTGGCGACGAAATCCGCATCGGCCAGCATGGGGCGTGCCATCGACACCATGTCGGCGCAGCCTTCGGCCAGCACGTCTTCGGCGACTTGGGGGGTGTTGATCCGGTTCGAGGTGATCAGCGGAATGCCCACCTGACCCATCAGTTTCTTTGTGACCCACGCAAATGCAGCGCGCGGCACCGACGTCGCAATCGTGGGAATGCGCGCCTCGTGCCAGCCGATGCCTGTGTTAATGATGGTGGCACCCGCTGCCTCGACTGCGCGGGCCAGTTGTGCGACCTCGTCAAAGGTTGATCCGTTGGGGATCAGGTCGATCATCGACAAACGGTAGATCAGGATGAAATCGGGGCCAACGGCCTCGCGGACACGGCGGACGACTTCGACCGGCAGCTTCATCCGGTTCTCATAGCTGCCGCCCCATTCATCGGTGCGCTTGTTGGTGTGGGTGACCAGAAACTGGTTCAGGAAGTATCCTTCGGAGCCCATGATTTCGACACCGTCATATCCCGCCTGTTTGGCGCGCAGGGCACAGGCGGCGATATCGCTGATTTGCTTTTCGATACCTTCGGCGTCCAGCTCTTTTGGGGCGAACATCGAAATCGGGGATTTGATCGCCGATGGTGCCACGCAATTGGGGCTGAACGCATAGCGGCCCGCGTGCAGAATCTGCATCGCGATCTTGCCGCCGGCCTCGTGTACCCGTTGGGTGACGATGCTGTGGTTGTCGACATCCTTTTGCGAGGTCATCATCGCGGCACCGTGGGCGACTGACCCTTCGGGGTTCGGCCCGATGCCGCCGGTGACCATCAACCCCACATCGCCCCGCGCGCGGGTGGCGTAAAATTCGGCGACACGGTTCCAGTCCTGGGTTTCCTCAAGCCCCGTATGCATCGACCCCATCAGCACGCGGTTTTTCAACGTGGTAAAGCCCAGATCAAGCGGGGCCAGCAGGTGAGGATAGTCGGACATTGGGCGAACCTTTCGAAGGATGGGGACGGTGTGGCTGACTTCATCTTAAGCGTTGGCGTCTGTCACGCACAACGCTGCGTAAGCCAATATACATGGGGGCGGCTTTTGTGCTAGGTCCGCGCTGAACCGATGCAACCCAAAGGCCCGCCCCATGACCCCCGAAGAAATCGCCAAACTGCCCTACCGTCCTTGCGTGGGTGTGATGCTGATCAATGCGGATGGCCATGTCTTTGTCGGGCAGCGCCGCGACCGCGATCAGGACGCGTGGCAGATGCCCCAAGGCGGCGTTGAAAAAGGCGAACACGCCGAGGTCGCCGCCCTGCGCGAGCTTGAGGAAGAAACCGGTGTTCGGCCGAGTTCCGTGTCTGTCGTGACCCAGACCGAAGGCTGGCTGCCCTATGATCTGCCCCATGATCTGGTGCCGAACATCTGGAAGGGGCGGTATCGCGGTCAGGAGCAGAAATGGTTTCTGTTGCGGTTTCACGGCGCTGATGACGAGATCGACCTGAAGACGGATCATCAGGAGTTCTCGGAATGGCGCTGGTTGCCCGTTGACGATCTGGTCGCCAACATCGTGCCGTTCAAACGCGAGGTGTACGAAGCCGTCGTCGCGGCATTCCGGCCCTATATCGGGGCGGCTTAAGCCCCCTTTTGGTTTTTCCAGACTGCCCGTTTCGTAGCGGATTTCGACCATTGTGCATGATCGGAAACCATTGGCGCGATACATCCCCTGTGTGAGGTGTCTTTGGCCGTGCATTTGCCCGTGGGCATATTGACGGTGCCCCCGGCATGGGCAAACACAGCCTTGTCGGTGCCTGATGCCGATCGCCTTTTGTGACAGGACCTCGACCATGAAAAACTTTGCACTGACCGTTACCTGTCCGTCGACCCGCGGGGTCGTCGCCGCGATTGCGAATTACCTTGCCGACAACGCCTGCAACATCACCGACAGTGCCCAGTTCGACGACAAGGAAACCGGCAACTTCTTTATGCGGGTCAGCTTTGAAAGCGATGATGCCGTCGATCTGGGCAAATTGGCCGAAGGGTTTGCGGCCACGGCCAGCCCGTTTGACATGACGTATGACTTTCACGACCAGACCGAAAAGATGAAGGTCGTGATCATGGTCTCGCGTTTTGGCCATTGCCTGAACGATTTGCTGTACCGCTGGCGCATTGGCGCGCTGCCCATCGACATCGTCGCCGTGGTGTCGAACCATATGGAGTATCAAAAGGTCGTCGTGAACAACGATATCCCGTTCCACTGCATCAAGGTCACCGCCGAAAACAAGGCCGAGGCCGAAGCGCGGATTATGGCGGTGGTCGAGGAGGCAGGGGCCGATCTGATCGTGCTGGCCCGCTATATGCAGATCTTGTCAGACGAGATGTGCCAAAAGATGTCGGGGCGGATCATCAACATCCACCATTCGTTCCTGCCCAGCTTCAAGGGGGCGAATCCCTATAAGCAGGCGTTCCAGCGCGGGGTGAAACTGATCGGGGCAACGTCGCATTATGTGACCGCCGATCTGGATGAAGGCCCGATCATCGAACAGGACATCGTGGTTGTCACCCATGCGCAATCCGCCAATGATTACGTGTCACTGGGCCGCGATGTCGAAAGCCAGGTTCTGGCCCGCGCCATTCACGCGCATATTCACCGCCGCGTGTTTTTGAACGGCAACAAGACAGTCGTGTTCCCGGCATCGCCCGGATCATATGCATCCGAACGGATGGGCTAAGCGCCCGCTTTAGCCGATGATCGGCACATGCGGGCCGGCATCGCGCCCCAACATGCCCGTCAGCCGCGGATCGTCGGCAACTTCGATCTGACGGCGATAGGGCGTGAACCCGCTGCGAATATAGAATGCCACGGCCTGCGGGCTGTCGATCGTGCAGGTGTGGACATGAAAGCGGGTGATGGGCTTGGCCCAGGCGGTCGCAATCGCGTGGTTCATCAGATAACGCCCCGCCCCCGCGCCGATCAGTTTCGAGGTCAGCCCGAAATAGGCCAGCTCGCATTCGCCGGGCTGGCGGAAATCCAGTTCAAGCAGGGCTTCGTCCTGACCGTCCTTGGAGAGCGTGTAAAATGCCATATCGGGATCGGTGAGGATCGCGTTCAATTCGGCGTCCGACATCACGAGCCGCCCGAACCACAGCCAGTCTTGCGCACCGACGCGTTTGAAAATGTCGCGGTACCAGTCAAGCGTCGGGGTGACCTGCCGCAGGGTTATACCTTGGGGCAGGGACACCGCACGTGTGGGGGCTGCCGCGTGCATTTGCAGATGGGTGACGACCATCGCCAGTTTGCCATCGGGCACATCATGATAACCATCACCCAGCATTGATCAGACCAACCCTTGTTCTTTGAACAGGGTCATGATGTCGACCAGGGGACGCGGGCCAACGTGGCTGATAACCTCGGCTGCGCAGATGTGGCCCATCTTGCCGCAGGTTTCCAGATCGCGACCTGTGGCCATGCCATACAGGAAACCCGCAGCGAACTGATCCCCGGCACCTGTCGCATCAACGGGGGTGATTTTGGTCACCGGCACATCGACACGTTCGCCATCGCGGATCAGCGTGACGCCATCGCCCGACCGCGTGCACACAACTATGTTACACATCGCAGCAGTCTTGGTCAGCGCTTCTTCGACATCGTCGGTTTCAAACAGGGATCTGATTTCGGCCTCGTTGCCGATGACGTAATCCAGTTCGTCGGCGATCATGCGCAGGAAATCGTCGCGGTGACGGTCAACGCAGAAAGGATCGGAAATCGCGATGCCGGCCTTGCCGCCCGCAGCGCGGGTCAGACGCGACGCCTCAAGAAAAGCCTGTTTGCCCTGATCCTTGTCGAACAGATATCCTTCGAGGAACATGATCTTGGCCGAGGACGCGACAGCATCCGGTACATCCGCAGGCCCCAGATCGGTCGAGATGCCCAGATAGGTGTTCATCGACCGTTCACCATCTGGCGATACAAAGATCATCGACCGCGAGGTCGGCAGATCACCACCCGCAGCGGGGGCATTCACGAAATCCGTGCCGCCGTCGATCATGGATTGCGCATAGAACTGGCCCAGATGGTCGTCATTCACACGCCCGATAAATGCGGTCGGCAGGCCAAGTGCACCGATGCCGGCAATCGTGTTGGCAACCGACCCACCGGGGGTTTGCAGGCGGTCGTTCATCGCGCCATACAGGTCTTCGGCGCGGTCACGCTCGATCAATTGCATGATGCCTTTTTCGATGTTCATGTCGGCAAGAAACGCGTCATCGGCATGCGAGATTACATCGACAACGGCGTTGCCGATACCAACCACTTCATATTGGGTCATTCGGTTTTGTCCTCATAGGGGCAGAGATCACGGATGATGCAGGTTCTGCACTGCGGCTTGCGCGCTTTGCAATGATAACGGCCGTGCAGGATCATCCAGTGATGGGCGTGTTGTTGGAAATCAACGGGGATATTGTCTTCGATGGCGCGTTCAACGGCATCGACAGTTTTACCGGGCGCGATACGTGTGCGGTTGCCGACGCGAAAGATATGCGTATCGACCGCTTGTGCGGGATAATGCCACCACATGTTCAGCACGACATTGGCCGTCTTGCGCCCGACACCGGGCAGGGATTGCAGCGCGGCGCGGCTGTTGGGCACAATGCCGTCATACTCATCAACCAGAATCTGGCTCATCTTGATGACGTTCTTGGCTTTCTGGCGGAACAATCCGATGGATTTGATATGTTCGATCAGACCTTCCAACCCGAGGTCCAGCATCTGCTGGGGCGTCTCTATCACTTCGAACAGGGATTTCGTCGCCTTGTTCACACCCGCGTCTGTGGCCTGCGCGCTCAGCGCGACTGCAACCAGCAAAGTATAGACATTGGTGTGATCCAGCTCGCCTTTGGGTTCGGCATCGGCTGCCTGAAAGCGGGTAAAGATCTCGCGGATGGTATGATAATCAAGGGGCTTGGCCATGACCCTTGGTATGGGATGAATTTGCAATCAGGGCAAGACTGGCTGCAGGCAAGCTGCGCCATTTACCACTTTTGCACATTCTGTTCGCTAGATTGCTTTCTCAGGCCCTAGATTGGGCGTGTGAAACGGGCCTTTGACCCTAAGAAAGGAAAGCGTGATGTCGGTTGAATTGATGTTTTCAAAGGTCTCCGGCTTTGGGCCGGGGGCGATGATCATGACACTGGATGGTGAATTACCGGTAGAATGGATCGAATCGGGGGATTACGTCATTACCCGCGATCACGGTGCCCAACGCATACTGGCGATCAAACGGTCGCGGGGCATCGGGCCGGATGGTCTTCCGCTGCCTGCGCCCTTGCATCTTCGGCCCCGCGACAGCGCAGCACCCGATGGCTTGGCAGAGCCTTTGCGCCTGTCGCCGCATCACAGCGTGCTTGTCGCATCCCCGCGCGTGGCGCTGCATTTCGGCCATACCGAAGCAATGGCGGAAATCGGGGCAATGTCACGGCGTCGCGGGCCCCGTGTTGAACTTGGCGCACCGGCGTTAAGCTATCATCACATTATCACAGAACGACACGAGCTGATCATGACCTGCGGTATCTGGGCAGAGACGACAGGGCAAAATATGGCGTGGATGCTGGATGTGCCCCCCGCAGTCCGCCGCGCGAGCAGGATATTTGACGCGGAAACCACAACCCCGCGCATGTGTCTCACCAATCAAGAGGCGCGTTTTCTGCGTGATTTGCTGAGCCCCGAAGAATCGCTTTTGCATTTGCTGGCCGCCTGAGGATGCGTTTGCCGCAAGTTTCGGGTCGCTAGACGCCTGTGCAGACCCTAGTTTGGGAGCATGACACATGATTGCACCCCCCCGATTCACGACCCAGAAGATGGCTATCACTATGGTGTGATGCGCCGCGCGATTGATTTGATCGATCGCGCCGCCGACCCCTTGGCGCTGGATCAGATCGCCGGCGAAATGGGGATGAGCGCGCCGCACTTCCAGCGGATTTTCTCGCGGTGGGTGGGGGTGTCGCCCAAGCGCTATCAGCAATACCTGATGCTGGACCACGCCAAAGACCTGCTGCGCGACCGGTTTACCACCCTTGGGGCTGCCCATGAACTGGGTCTGTCGGGGTCAGGGCGGCTACATGATCTTTTCCTGCGTTGGGAGGCCATGAGCCCCGGCGAATTCGCCCGCAAGGGGGAGGGGTTGGTGATCTCGTGGGGGTGGTTTGACAGCCCCTTTGGCCCAGCCCTGGTCATGGGAACGGACCGCGGGATATGCGGCCTCGCTTTCTCGGCCGAGATGGGCGAAGCCGAAGCGATGGCAGATCTGTGCCGCCGCTGGCCGGGTGCCAGTTTCATCGAAAACCCCGGCCTTTTGCACGACTGGGTCCAGACGGCCTTTGGCGCGCAGGATGGTCGCAGCGGCAAGGCCCCGATTTATCTGATTGGTGCCCCCTTCCAGATAAAGGTGTGGGAGGCATTGCTGAGCATCCCGTCCGGCAATGTCACAACCTATTCCGAGATCGCGCAAACCATCGGCACACCCAAGGCGGTGCGCGCGGTGGGAACGGCTGTCGGGCGCAACCCGATCAGTTGGTTGATCCCCTGTCACCGCGCCCTGCGCAAATCCGGCGGCTTGGGGGGGTATCACTGGGGCATCCCCGTCAAACGGGCTATGCTGGCCTATGAATCCGCGCGGGCAGATGCCGGCTGATAAGCGGGTTGGTGCCGATCGGCAGTATCGCGCCAGTTTATCGGGAACCTGAGGTCGTGTAGGGAGTTGAGTGCTACATGCCTCGCCCGAACGGGGCCCCAACTAAGGCAGAAAGATATTATGACTTTTTCGAAAACCACAATCGCCGTCGCCCTGACCAGTGTTCTGGCCCTAAGCGCCTGTGAACCCGGTCCGATCGGTGGCAACCCCAATGATCCAAACGCAAACACACGCAACAGCGCACTGATCGGCGCGGGCGCGGGTGCCGTTATCGGTGCCCTGTCCAAAGGTGACGGTAACCGTGCCGATGGCGCTTTGGTGGGTGCATTGGCTGGCGGCGCTATCGGCGCTGGCATCGGCTATTCGCTGGACAAGCAAGAGGCAGATCTGCGCCGGCAGCTGGACAGTGACGTGATCATCACCAACACCGGTGACCGTCTGATTGTGACCTTGCCACAGGATATCCTGTTCGCAACAGACAGCACCACTGTGCAGGCGGGTATGCAGAACGATCTGGCAGCATTGGCGCGCAACGTGAATATCTATAGCAATTCCACTTTGCAGATCATCGGCCACACAGACAGTGACGGCGATGCAGCGTATAACCAGCAATTGTCCGAAGGTCGCGCACGCGCGGTCGCGAGCGTTTTGATCGGCAATGGTGTTCCGGGCGGGCGTATCCGTTCGGTCGGTCGCGGTGAAAGCCAGCCGATTGCAAGCAACCTGAATGCTGCTGGCAAGGCGCAGAACCGTCGTGTCGAAATCGTTATCCTTCCCAACGCGGCCTAATATCTGACAGGTTTAGCGAACAGAGGCTCCGGTAACCCGCCGGGGCCTCTTGCTTTTTGCCCTCTTGCTTTTTGCGTGGTTCGCCACAGTTCACGTTACAGCATATTCATTCAAAGGATCGTCACCCATGGCCAAGCTGAACCTTATTGGTATTTCCGGATCGCTGCGCAAAGGATCGACAAATTCGATGCTGCTGTCCGAGGCCGCCCGGCTTTTTGGCGATTGCACCTATACCGAAGCCGATATCCGGTTTCCGCTGTATGATGCCGACGAAGAAGAGGCGACAGGGGTTCCAGCTGCTGTGCAAACCGTGGCAGACCAGATTGCGGCGGCTGATGCGGTGCTGATTTCGACAGTCGAATATAACAAAGGCCCGTCAGGTGTTTTGAAAAACGCGCTGGACTGGATCAGCCGGGTTGAAGGCACACCCTGGAGCGGCAAGCCCTTGGCTGTGATGTCTGCCGCCGCAGGCCGTGCAGGTGGTGAACGCGCCCAGTTGATTTTGCGCAGCTTCATGGTGCCGTTCCGCCCGCGCATTTTGCAGGGTCCCGAAATTCATCTGGCCAACAGTTCCAACGCATTTGATGAAAACGGGCATCTCACCGGAGAGATCTACGTGAAAGAACTGACCCAGTTGATGGAAGCGCTGCGCGCCGAGATAAACCGCTAGACGGTTGGCACGCTTACCTCGATCAGGTTGCGGTCGGGGTCGCGGATATAAAGCGATGTGATCGGCCCTGTGGCCCCTGATCGGGGCACGGGGCCGTCTTCGATCTGGACCCCGTGAATTGTCAGATGTCTGATCCAGTCTGCAATCGGGGCATCGGTCAGAAAACAAAGATCGGCGGACCCTGCGGTAGGTTGCGCGGCTTTGGGGTCGAATTCACGCCCTTTTTGATGCAGGTTGATTTTGGATTGCCCGAACCGGAGCGCCCAGCGTTTGCTGCCATCGGCCACCTGAAATTGCTGGCCGCGCATCCCTAGGACTTGGGTGTAGAATCGCACGGTTTCAGGTATGCTTGCAACCGTCAGAACAAGGTGATCCAATTCTCTTACGCGGCATTGAATTTCCGAATGTTGCATGACGATTCCTTATGTGACCCTTCAAAGCGGATACTGCGCCTATGACAGAACAACGTAAACAGGATGTGATGGACAGTGCCCGCGCCTCGGCATTTCAAGTCGCATTGGGGCACGACGCAACCCTTTGTGCGGGCGATCCGCTTCCGCCGTTCTTTCATCAGCTTTATTTCTGGGACCCTGAACCCCCAAAGGCGTTGGGGCGCGATGGCCACCCCAAGGTTGGCGGTCTGATCCCTGACATGGGGTTGCCCCGGCGGATGTGGGCCGGCGGACGGTTGAATTTTCACGGTCCCATTACCGCAGGCACGCCGGCTGAAAAGCGCACGGTATGCGAACGCCACCAGCGCAAGGATGGCCGCAGCGGGCCGTTGGGGTTTGTCACATTGCGCCACGAGATTTGGCAAGACGATGCGCTGTGCGTGACGGAATGGCAGGATCTGGTGTACCGCGAGGATGCAGATCCCGTCGCGCCAAAACCTGTCCCGCCCGTGGCGCGCAAAGATGCCGAAACGATGGATCGTGTCAGCTTTACCTCGACCTTGCTGTTTCGGTATTCGGCGCTGACGTTCAATGGCCATCGCATCCATTATGATCTGGACTATGCCCGCGACGTCGAAGGGTATGACGGGTTGGTCGTCCATGGCCCGCTATTGGCGCAATTGCTGATGCTCAAAGCGCAAACGGAGCTGGGGCCGCTTGCGGAATTCAGCTTTCGCGCGACATCGCCGCTGATGGATCACGAAACCGCCACGCTGTGCCGAAACGGCCGCGATCTGTGGGTGCAGGGGCCGGACGGGCGGCAATGTATGGTGGCAACCGCCTAAAGGTTGTCTGTGACGCGAAACCCGTCGGGAACCGCATCGGATCCGTCCAGCAGCAGGTCTGCCATCACCTCGGATATTTTGGGGGCCATGCCGAACCCGATCTTGAAGCCGCCGTTGGCGATGAAATGACCGGGCCTGTCGGGCCAAGCCCCCAACATCGGCGCGCGGCTGTGGCTGCGGGGGCGCAGTCCGGCCCAGCGGTCGATCACCTGCGCCGATGCCAACGCAGGAACGGCGGAACGGGCCTTGGCGATGACATCATCCAGCTGCGTGTCGGTCTGGTCGGCGTTGTCAAAATACCGCTCGGTTGTTGATCCGACGGCGACGGTGCCATCGCTATGCGGGATGATGTGCACACCATCGGCAAAAAGTTGCGGCAATCCGCGCGCGTCATGGGCCAGCAACGCGGCTTGCCCCTTTTCCCCCGCCCCGACCACGCGGTCGTATCGGGCTGACATGTCGGTCAATCCCGCCACGCCTGTCGCCCACAAGACCTGACCCTGATCGGGCGCTTCCGCTTGGATCGTGACGCCTTTGGCCTGCAACGCCATGACCAGCGCAGTGCAGGCCTGGCGCGGGTGGATCAACGCGCTGAGGCTGTCGTAGATCAACCATCCCGTCGGGCTTGCCGGTGCCCAGTCGGCATCTTTGGCCTGAAGCACCTGCCAAACGGCGTTTTCTTGCCACAATTCTTGCGCGGTCTCTGCGCGGCGGTGCGCCAGTTCGACGCCGCGATCATTCAGGATCGGCTGCAATCGGCCTTTTCGGGCATAGCCGGATTTCGCGCCGCCGATTGCTTCGACCTCGTGCCAGAACCTTTCGGCCATCAACAGGCTATCGAGCTGAAACGCTTTCTTGGCGCTCCATTTTTCGGGCACATGCGGGGCCAGCGCGCCGACGATCCCGCCGCTGCTGCCTGATGCCGGGCCAAAAGGGTCGATCACCTGAACCGCAGCACCGCGCCTGACGCAGGCCCAGGCCACCGACAAGCCAAAAATCCCCGCGCCCCGTATTGTGATTTCGACCATTGCTAATCCTTGCCCTTTTTGCGCAGTGTTTTCAAAATTTCAGATAGCACAAGGCCGCGTCATGGAGAACCAGACAGCTGATATTGAATGGAAAGACAGCGGCGTGCCGGTGTCCTCTATGTTTGACGATCCATATTTCAGCCTTGAGGATGGCGTCGCAGAAACCGGCCATGTGTTTTTGCAAGGCAACGATCTGCCCCGCCGGTTCCGCGACGGGTTCCGCATTGGCGAACTGGGGTTCGGCACGGGGCTGAATTTGCTGGTTGTTTGGGATGCCTGGGCGCGCTCAGGCATCAAGGGCACGCTGAGTTTCACGTCGTTCGAGGCCTATCCGATGTCGCGCGATGATATGGCAAAGGCGCATGAAACCTTTCCCGGTTTTAATGGCAAACGCGATGCATTGCTGGATGCATGGACCCCTAAGGGCGGCAAAATGTCATTCCCCGGTTTGGAGGTCGAGGTAATCATCGGTGACGCGCGACTGACCGTGCCACGTTGGAAGGGGTTGGCCGATGCGTGGTTTCTTGATGGTTTTTCGCCGGCCAAAAACCCCGAGCTATGGGAGCCTGATCTGTTGAACGCGGTCTTCCGGCACACCGGGCCCTTTGGCACAGCGGCGACCTATACGGCGGCAGGTGCGGTCAGGCGCGCGCTCGAGACGGCGGGTTTTGCGGTGCAACGCACCCAAGGGTACGGTCGCAAACGCCACATGACGCAGGCGGTCCGCACATGAGCCGCGCCACCAACAAAGCCGCCGCCGCGGCACAGTCAAACAACATTCCGCTGGGCATTACATTGATGGTGCTGACGACCTTTGTCTTCGCGGTCCAGGACGGGCTGTCGCGGCATCTTGCGTCGGAATATAACGTGCTGATGGTCGTGATGATCCGCTATTGGTTCTTTGCCGCCTTTGTCATCGCGATTGCCAAGCGGAACGCCGGCGGTCTGCGGGCGGCTGCCAAGACCAGCCAACCGGTTTTGCAAACCATTCGCGGCCTTCTGCTGGCAGCCGAGATTTGCGTGATGATTGCCGCCTTTACGATCCTTGGCTTGGTGGAAAGCCACGCGGTCTTTACCTGCTATCCGCTGTTGGTGGCGGCATTGTCCGGCCCCATTTTGGGCGAAAGCGTGGGGTGGCGGCGTTGGTTGGCGATCGGTGTGGGGTTCATCGGCGTGTTGATCATTCTGCAACCGGGGATGAACGTCTTTGACCCTGCCGCAGTCATCCCGTTGGTCGCGGCGGCCATGTTCGCGGTTTACGGTTTGCTGACCCGCTATGTCGGTCGCAAGGACAAGACCGCAACCAGCTTTTTCTGGACGGGGGTCACGGGGTCGGTCGCGATGACAGCAGCAGGGATCTGGTTCTGGGAACCGATGATCCCGAGCGACTGGATATACATGGGACTCCTGTGCATCACGGGGGTCACGGGCCATTGGCTGTTGATCCGCTGTTACGAGGTCGCGGCGGCCAGTGCGGTCCAGCCCTTTGCCTATCTGCAACTGGTTTTTGCCAGCATCATCGGCATCAGCATTTTTGGCGAAGACGTGCGCACCAATGTCGCCATCGGTGCCATGCTGATTGTCGCCGCTGGCCTATTCACCTTTTGGCGTGAACGGCAGCAACGTTGATCCGGTCAGTTCTTCGGTAAAGGGGCGCGGCAGGGGATCTTTTCCTAGCCGTGCCCGATAGACCGGCAGGCTTTCGGTGACGCGCATCACATAGTTCTGGGTTTCGCGAAACGGGATCATCTCGATCCAGTCGACGATATCAATGTCGCCTTCGCGCGGGTCGCCATAATCATCCATCCAGCGCGGTGGCCGCGTGGGGCCGGCGTTATAAGCGGCAGACACCATCACGACATTGCCATTGAACCGTTTTGCCATCTGCGACAGATATTCCGACCCCAGCCGCGCATTGTAATCGGGGTCGGCAGTCAACCGATCGGTTGTGTGCAGCGCGCTGATTCCCAGATCACGCGCCACATCGTCGGCGGTGCCGGGCATCAACTGCATCAATCCGCGCGCGCCCACATGGCTTTGCACCACCGGATCAAATTCGCTTTCGCGCCGCGCAATCGCCAGCACCATTTCGGGGGCCATGTTCAGGTCCAGCTTGATCGCGGAATGCAGCGGGTAATAGGGCGCGGCGATGGTGATGCCGCGCTGTGCCACGCGTTTGCCGATCATCACCGCCAGATGGGGCTGGCCAATGTCAATCGCGGCCTGACCCAACAGGGCCGCATCATCGGCCAGCAGTTGTTCCGCCAGATGGGTCCAGAACCGCTCTGCCATGCTCAGCTCTCCTGAGGCCTGAAGCAACATTCCGGCCTGAAACAGCGGCGCTTGGGCCAGTGCGGAACCGCGCCAATCCTGTTTCGGTGTTTCGCCCGCCAAAGTTTCATCAAAGGCCAGCCCGCCGCGTTCGGCGGCCAGCAATCCATAGAATGATGACTGGAATTTCGCACCTTGGGCATAGGCCTTGGCAGCGCCTTCGGCATCCCCCATGGCCTGCAAGGCACGGCCCTGCCAATAGCCCGCACGCCCCTGACTGATGGGGGATTCAACAGCACCGTCATGGGCCTTGAAATGGGTCAACGCGCGCTTTGGGTCCTTGAGGAACCGCAAGGCGATATAGCCGGACAGCCATTCGAGATCGGCAAAATGCGAGCCTTCCTCAAGGAAATGCTGCGAGGCCATTTGATAGGCGCGTTTCGGATCACCGTTGCGCATTTCGTCGCGGGCCAGCGCACGGCGGCGGTTTGCCCATGCGGCGGGCTGGCCAAGGGCAGCGGCGCTGACGGATTGGGACAGCAGCAAATCCTTGGCGCTGTCTTCGAAGCCTTTGCGGATGCGCCATTCAAAGCGGTCTTTCTGCAAACCCGCATCACCACCCTTGCTGGCGGGCAGGGCATTGATCAGCTCGTTCACATCGCCCCTGCGGTTTTGCAGGGCGATCCGTGCTTCGGCCAGCGCCTTGTCGGCGTCGCTGACCAGATCGAACATTTGCCGCGCTTCGGCCTGCGCGCCCTGCCATAACATCTCGTCCAGACGCGCGGCATGATGCGGCTTTAGCAAACGGTCGTGATCTGCCACGAACAGGGCCTGCGAAACCGCGTCCATCGGCATGGTGCGCCAGGCAAGAACCAGCCGTGCCTCGGCCTCTCCGATACGATCGGCGTTCTTCAATGCGGTGGCATAGGCAAGCACCCCCACCGGCGTTTGCGGGGGCCTGCCCTGAAAGAACTCCAACACGGCCGCATCACCCTGGGCAATCACGGCATTTTCGGATTTCATGCGCAGATAGTCTTCTCCGGGCCAGTCGGGTCGCCGTTTTAGAAATGCCGTGACATCAGTATAGGTGCCCAAACCGGACCGCAGGCGGTGCCATTCGATGATGTCGACAGCCACCGCACCATCGCGTTGTGCGATCCGTGCAGCATTGTCCCAACTGCCCGTCCGCACGGCGTCCATCGCCCATCCCAGCGGGCGCGGGCGTTCTGCCAGCGCCGGAAATGCAAGGCCGAATAGCAGTATCAGCGTCAGTGCGGCGCGTGTCATCTCTTGCATTTCCTAGTGATCAAAGGCTACAGCCTTGCAACATACTGTAAGGCGCTTGGGTTTCAACTCACGTTGCCGCCAGTCAGCAATCGGGCGCCCAGCCCAGCAACGCAAGAAAAGGAGCGTGCATATGTTACAAGGTTCTCTGCCTGCACTCGTCACGCCGTTCACGAACGGCGCGCTGGATTTGGACACGCTCAAGAAACTGGTTGAGTGGCATATTGCCGAAGGGTCGAACGGGCTGGTCCCGGTTGGCACCACCGGTGAATCGCCCACATTGACCCATGCCGAGCACGAAACCGTTGTGGCCGAGGTCGTCAAGGCCGCTGCCGGACGCATCCCTGTTGTTGCAGGGGCGGGGTCCAACAACACGGTTGAAAGCATCCGGCTGGCCAAGCACGCGGAATCTGTCGGTGCCGATGCGGTGCTGGTTGTCACACCCTATTATAACAAGCCGACCCAAGCGGGTCTGATCGCGCATTTCACCGCGATCCATGACGCCTGCGGTTTGCCCATCATCATCTACAACATCCCCGGCCGTTCGGTTGTGGATATGACCCCCGAGACGATGGCGGAGCTGGCCAAGTTGCCGCGCATCATCGGTGTCAAGGATGCCACTGGTGATCTGGCGCGGGTCTGTGACCAGCGGATGCTGTGCGGGCCGGACTTCATCCAGCTTTCGGGCGAGGATGCCACAGCGCACGGGTTTAACGCCCAAGGCGGTGTCGGCTGTATTTCGGTGACTGCGAATGTCGCGCCCAAACTGCTAAGCCAGATGCAGGCGCATTGCCTTGCCGGTGATTACGCGGCTGCACTGGCCATTCAGGACAAGCTGATGCCGCTGCACAAGGCGATCTTTACCGAGCCGGGTTTGGTTGGCGTGAAATACGCGATGTCCCAATTGGGTTTATGTTCTGCGGAGGTGCGTTTGCCGCTTATACCTCTGACAGAAGACACCAAGGCATTGGTGAACGCAGGCCTGCGTCACGCCGGGCTGCTGGCCTAAGACCTGCCTAGTTTGAAGTGATGGCGGCGTAAGGTGAAACCCCACCTTGCGCCGCCATTTTAACGTTTGCCGTAATACAGGCCGACCACATGTTCGGCTTGGGCAAAGAACAGCCAGCGTGCTGTCAGAACACCTGCCACATGCGCAAGGACGGCCAGCCCGCCAGCCATATGCGAAAACGGGACCAGCAACAGAATGACTGGCACCACGCACATCAGCAGCAGGGCGATCACCCGCAGCTTGAAGGCATGTTTGCGCCCGATCACATAAACGAATTCGCGCAACAAAAAGTTGGTGCCGGTGTGCGGCGGTTCGAACGCGCGGACCTGACCAATGCCACCAAGCTGCGTGGCACTGGCGAGGGTGGTGCCGGAGGCCGCAAAACGGGTGTCACCGATGACCCATGTGGCCAGCTGGATGCCGCCCGCGATCGCGATCAACCATAGCGCCCATGTGACCTGCCCCGCCAGCAATGCGCCGCCCGCGACCGAGAGGGATAGGAAGTTGAGCGGTGTCAGCGGCATGTGCCAACGCGGCACCGCCTTGATCTGGGCATAGATCATCGATGTGGTGAAAACGGTGCCGAGCGACAGCAGCCCACCCAACACGCCAATCACGCGCCAGTGTTGATTATAGAATACTGCCCCCGCCCCATAGACCGCCATCAGGATCAACGCCGCCACCGCACAGATCGCCTCGCGGCTCAGCCAGCTTGTCTTCCACTGGCTGAAGGCCTTGAGCGCGCGCTTGGGTTGGCCCAGATGGAAGGTCGAGGCGATCAGCCCGCCCACAGCCAGCAGATAGGCGATTGCAAAAAACACAAAGGCGACGACGCCCGTGGAGGAGGGCCATCCCAAGCCCAGCCAGAACAGCAGGCCAAAGCCCAAGCCGGAAAACACGCTGAAAAAGATGACGGACGGGGCAGGATGCATCAGATTTTATCCAAGGTGCGGTCAAGCCAGCCCAGGAACCCTTTGGCCTCGGTGGCGACGGGGGTCAAAAACGGGGCAAGCACGTCGATGTCGGGCATCTGGTCTTTGGGGCGGGGGGGCAGGTATTTGTTCACCGGCTTTGTACCCATTTCCGGCATCAGATCAACACCGCCTCGGTCTGCGACCAACTGGCTGACGTCACTGTCAGGATCACCCAGATCGCCGAAATGCCGCGCGCCCGAAGGGCAGGTGCGCACACAGGCGGGAATGCGGTCTTCTTGGGGCAGGTTGTCGTTATAGATGCGATCGACGCAAAGGGTGCATTTTTTCATCACGCCTGCGGCCTGGTCCAGCTCTCGGGCGCCGTAGGGGCAGGCCCATGCACACAGGCTGCACCCGATGCAGTCGGATTCGTTGACCAGCACGATGCCGTCCTCGACGCGCTTGTAACTGGCACCGGTGGGGCAGACGGTGACGCAGGGCGCGTCCTCGCAATGGAGGCAGGATTTCGGGAAGTGCACCAGTTGCGCGGGTCCGGTGTCGGGCTGGACCTCGTAGCTGTGCACCCGGTTGAGAAACGTGCCAGAAGGAGCTGCGCCGTAGGCATCCTGATCGGACAGCGGTACGCCGTAATTTTCGGTGTTCCAGCCTTTGCACGAGATCACGCAGGCGTGGCAGCCGACGCAGGTATCCAGGTCGATCACGAGGCCGAGTTTTTTCCGGGTCTGTAGTGGCAATTCGGTCATGTGTGGTTTGCTTTGCTGGTGTCGGAGTGGGGGCCAGCCCCCATACCCCCGGGATATTTTCGAGCCAGAGAACCGAGGGTTAGTCGGTGGTTTTCCAGGCGAGGTTTCGGGCGGCGGCCGGGACCGGCGATTTTTGTTTCGGGGTGGCGGGTTTGGATTCTGACTGGGCGGGGGCTTTTTCGATTTTGACTTTGAGGTCGAACCAGGCCGCCTGGCCGGTGATTGGATCGGAGTTGGACCAGCGCAGCCCGTCCCCTTTGGGCGGGAGCAGTTCATGGATCAGGTGGTTGAGAAGGAACCCTTTGGTGGCTTCGGGGGCGGTATCACCGAGCGCCCAGGCCCCTTTGCGTTTGCCGATGGCGTTCCATGTCCAGACGGTGTTGTCGTTCAGCGCCGCCATTTCGAGGACCGGCACGGTGATTTCGCCGTGGGGGGAGGTGACGCGCGCCCAGTCCCCATCGGACAGGCCGTGTTCGCGCATCAGTTTGGTGGGGACATAAAGCGGGTTGTGGCCGTGGAGTTGGCGCAGCCACGCGTTCTGGCTGCCCCAGCTGTGGTACATTGCCATGGGGCGTTGGGTCAGCGCGGTGATGGTAAAGCCATCGTTGCCCTGTTGGTCGGTTTCATACCAGATCGGCAGGGGTGACATGGTGTGTTTGATGCGTGCGCGCAGGTGGTCGGGGGGCTGGCGGTCGCCGTGCCCTTCGGCTGCGAGCTGGAAGCGGCGTAGCGGTTCGGCATAGAGCGAAAACAGATAGGGTTGCGGGGCGTCGAACAGGCCGGTTTGCACCGCCCAATCCTGATAGGCGGTGTTCCAGGGTTTGTAATATTGCGCGCCATCCGGGATGTGATGGGTGAAGAAGCCGCCGTTCTTGATATAGCGGTCGAGTTGATCGGGGTTTGGCGCACCGTGTCCGGTATCGGTGCCATCCGCGCCGCGAAACCCCGCCAGCGGGCCGATGCCGGGGCGGCGTTCGTGGTTCACGATATAGTCGGCGTAGTCAGCGTATTTCTGGCCACCTGTGTCATCGACAAAACCGGGCAGGCCAAGCCGCGCGCCCAGATCGCAGAGTACCGATTGAAACCCGCGCACATCGCGGTCGGGTTCCACCACGGGCCAGCGGATCGCGTCGGCGGCGGCACCGGCCTCGGAAATCGGGCGGTCCAGCAGGCTGATGCAATCGTGGCGTTCCAGATAGGTTGTGTCGGGCAGGATCAGATCGGCAAAGGCGACCATTTCCGAGCTATAGGCATCCGAGTAGATGACATGCGGGATTACGTAATCGCCGCTTGCGTCCTTGTCGGTCAGCATCTGCATCACGCCGCCGGTGTTCATCGACGAATTCCACGACATATTCGCCATATACAGGAACAGCGTGTCGATTTTGTAGGGATCCCCCGCATGGGCGTTCGAGATCACCATATGCATCAGGCCATGGGCGCTCATCGGGTTTTCCCAGGTGAAGGCCTTGTCGATGCGGGCGGGGCTTCCGTCGGGTTTCAGCGCCAGATCGGCGGGGCCTTGGACGAACCCTAGATGCGGGCCGTCCAGCGGTTTGCCGGGCGTCACGCCGCAATGGGGTTTGGGGTGCGCGGTTGCGGGTTTGGGATAGGGCGGTTTGAAGCGAAAGCCGCCGGGCACCTCGACCGTGCCAAGGATGATCTGGAGTGTATGCAGCGCGCGGCAGGTCTGGAACCCGTTGGCATGGGCGGAAATCCCGCGCATGGCGTGGAATGACACCGGCCGGCCGGTCATGGTCTTGTGAACGTCGCCCCGGAAGTCGGTCCATTCGTGGTCCAGCTCGAACGCTTCGTCAAAGGCGACACGGGCAATTTCTGCGGCGATGGCGCGGATGCGTTTCGCAGGGATACCGCAGCGGTCGGCGACAGCTTCGGGGGTGTAATCTTCGGTCAGATATTTTTCGGCCATGTGGTGAAAGACTGGGCGGTGGGTGATGTCGCCGACAACATGGGTGGCGGATAGATCAGGCCGCACGCCGGGTTGGTCAAAGACGGTCAACGTGCCGGTCTTGCGGCAGATCACCTGTTGCTTGCCGTTTGCATCGCGCAGGAACAGGCCAAAGTCGGGCGATGCAGGGTCGCCGTTTACCAGCACCGGCGCATCGGTGAACCGTGCGAGGTAATCAAGGTCTATGCGCCCGGCCTTCATCAGGCAGTGGATCATCGACAGAATGAACAGCCCGTCGGTGCCCGGTGTGATGCCGACCCAATCATCCGCCACGGCGTTATAGCCGGTGCGGATCGGGTTGACGCCAATGACCCGCGCGCCGCGTGCCTTGATCTTGCCGATGCCCATCTTGATAGGGTTGCTGTCGTGATCCTCGGCCACGCCGAACAGCATGAAAAGTTTGGTGTGGTCCCAGTCGGGTTGGCCGAATTCCCAGAACGCGCCGCCCATCGTATAGATGCCTGCCGCCGCCATGTTGACCGAACAGAACCCGCCATGCGCCGCGTAATTCGGCGTGCCAAAGTTTTGCGCCCAGTAGGATGTGAAGCTTTGCGATTGATCGCGGCCCGTGAAGAACGCCAGCTTTTCAGGGGTTTCGGCACGAATGGGGGCCAGCCAATCGGTCGCGATTTGCAATGCCTCGTCCCACTCGATTTCCTCGAATTCGCCTGACCCGCGTTCGCCCACACGTTTGAGCGGCTTGCGCAGCCGCGCGGGGGCATTGTGCTGCATGATGCCGGCGCTGCCCTTGGCGCATAGGACGCCTTTGTTGATGGGATGGTCGCGGTTGCCTTCGATATAGGCGACCTTCATGTCGCCGTCGCCGTTGGCCTTCATATGGACATTAATGCCGCAGCGGCAGGCGCACATATAGCAGGTGGTTTTTCGGATCTCGTCGGATACGGGCGGGCTAAGGTCAAGAACGGGTTGCTTATGCGTCATCCTTGCTCTCTTTTCTCAGGTGGTCAGCAGGGCGTTGGCTTCGCCGGCGATCTGAATTTCTTCCTGCGCAGCAACGGTATAGCTGGGAAACTTTCCCATCCATGACAGCTTGTCAAGAACAGCAGTCCTGATCAGGGCAGAGTTTTCGCCAATGCCGCCCGTAAAGGCCACAGCATCCAGCCCGCCCATGGCCGCGATCAACGACCCCGCCTGACGGGCGGCCCAATAGCAGAAATGGTCGATGGCAAAGCGGGCCTTGGGGGTGTCGCTGTTTTCAAGTGTCCGCATGTCTGAACTGATGCCGGATAGCCCCAGAAGACCGGAGTGATGGTTCAGCAGGGTTTCAGTCTGATCCAGCCCGAGTTGGCGGACAAGGCGCAGCACGGCACCTGCGTCGATCTCTCCTACCCGTGTGCCCATGGTCAGGCCCGATAGCGGCGAATAGCCCATCGTGGTGGCCACGCTTTGGCCGTCAAGGATCGCACAGGCAGACGCGCCGTTGCCAAGGTGAAACGCCAGCAAGCGTTTGGGCAGGGTGCCGCTTTGCTGGGGCAGGTTGCGCACAAGGGCGGCGTAGCTGGTGCCGTGAAACCCGTAGCGTTGCAGCCCGGCAAGATCGGGGCGGTCCGGCAGGGCATAGCGGCGGGCGAGGTCGGGAATCGTGGCGTGAAACGCCGTGTCGAAACTGGCGCATTGCGGCAGGTCGGGGGCAAGCGCTGAAACCGCGTCAATCGCTGCCAGATGATGCGGGTTATGCAACGGGGCAAGCGGGATGCAATCGACGATGGCTTGGCGAATGGCGGGTGTGATGCGGTGCGGGGCGGTTAGCGCGGTGCCGCCATGCACAACGCGGTGCGCCACAGCGCGTAGTGAGGTCAGGGTAATGCCCTGCCGTGACAGCGCGTCAAAGATGGCGGCCAACGCTGCGGCATTATCGGGCAGATCGGCAGGTTCTGAGGCCGCGCCCGTCTTGACCGCACCGATACCGCCAATGCCTGTCGCCTCGATCCGAAGGACTTCGGCCAGATCACCGTCAAACAAGGCCGTCTTGATCGAAGACGACCCTGCATTGATCACAAGGATATGGGTGCCCGCCATGCCCTAGACCGTCTGGGCGCGCATGTCGTCTTTGCTGATGCCCGCGACCGATACGGGTTTCTTCATCGCGTCACGGCGGAAGGGTTCGCCCAGTTCCTGATTGATCATCGCCTCGATCAGGGTGGTTTTGCCGTGGTTCATCTGGTCGTCGATGGCCTTGTTCAGCGCGGCGGTCAGTTCGTCCATTGTCCGCGCCACGACGCCCTGCAAACCGCACGACTGCGCGATGCCAGCATAGGACACCTGTTCGTCCAGCTCGGTCCCGACAAAGTTGTCATCGAACCACAGGGTCGAATTGCGCTTTTCAGCACCCCATTGGTAGTTGCGGAACACGACCTGGGTCACGGCGGGCCATTCGCCGCGGCCAATCGCCGTCAGTTCATTGACCGAAATGCCAAAGGCACCATCGCCGGCAAACCCCACAACAGGGACATCACGGCAACCGATCTTGGCCCCGACAATGGCGGGCAGGCCATAGCCACAGGGGCCGAACAGACCGGGGGCCAGATATTTGCGGCCCTCGTCAAACGATGGATAGGCGTTGCCGATGGCGCAGTTGTTGCCGATGTCGGACGATATGATCGCATTGGCAGGCAGCGCGGATTGGATCGCACGCCACGCCATGCGGGGGCTCATCCAGTCGGGTTTGTCCGCGCGCGCGCGTTCGTTCCAGGTTGTGCCTGGATCGTCGTCTTCGTGGTCCATGCCGGACAGTTGTTGCGCCCATTTCGACTTGGTGGCACCTATGGTGGCTTTGCGGTCCTCGCGCCCCTCATCGCCAGCGGATTCCGACAGATTGGCCAGCAGCGCGGTGGCAACTTTGGTGGCGTCACCGACGATGCCAACGGTCACCTTTTTGGTCAGGCCGATGCGGTCGGGGTTGATATCGACCTGAATGATCTTGGCGTCCTTGGGCCAGTAGTCAATGCCATAGCCGGGCAGGGTCGAAAACGGGTTCAACCGCGTGCCAAGGGCCAGAACGACATCGGCTTTCGCAATCAGCTCCATCCCCGCCTTTGACCCGTTATAGCCCAACGGCCCCGCAAACAGCGGATGCCCGCCGGGGAAGGCGTCGTTGTGCTGATAGCCGACACACACGGGTGCCGACAGGCGTTCGGCCAGCACCTTGCTTGCCTCGATCCCGCCTTGCGCCAGCACCACGCCGGCACCGTTCAGGATCACCGGAAACTTGGCATTCGACAGCAACTCTGCCGCCTTGGTGATGGCCACTTCACCGCCCGAGGGACGCTCGAACGCCACGATTTCGGGCAGGTCGATGTCGATCACTTGGGTCCAGAAATCGCGCGGCACGTTGATCTGCGCGGGGGCCGAGGCGCGTTTGGCCTGCATGATGACACGGTTCAGGGTTTCGGCGATGCGCGACGGGTCGCGGACTTCTTCCTGATAGGCGACGCAATCGGCGAACAGGTTCATCTGCTCCATCTCTTGGAAGCCGCCTTGGCCGATGGTCTTGTTCGCGGCTTGGGGTGTGACCAACAGGCAGGGCGTGTGGTTCCAATAGGCGGTTTTCACAGCCGTGACAAAGTTGGTGATGCCGGGACCGTTCTGCGCGATCATCATCGACATCTTGCCGGTCGCGCGGGTGAAACCGTCTGCCATCATGCCGGCGCTGCCTTCGTGGGCGCAATCCCAGAATGTGATGCCCGCGTCAGGGAAAATGTCAGAGATCGGCATCATCGCCGACCCGATAATCCCGAACGCGTTGTCGATGCCGTGCATCTGAAGGGTTTTCACAAAGGCTTCTTCGGTGGTCATCTTCATGTCGGGGGCATCCTTGGAGGTGATTTTGATTTACAGGCACAGTAGGCGGTGGAGCGCATACGGGTTAGGGCCAGCAGCAGCGGCTGGATAAGGCCAGTTTAGCCACGGCCACCGATTGCCTGGGCCACATGGGCAATACCGGCAGCAATTTGCGCGGCCGGGATCGACGAATAGGCAAGTCGGTAATAATTTTGCGGTGGCGCGTCTCCGTTGAAAAATGGCGCACCGGGTTCGATCAGCACGGATTTTGCCCGCAACCGCATGGCCAGATCATCGGTGCGGATGTGATCCGGCGCGCGCATCCAGAAAGACGACCCGCCATAGGCACCGCGCCCTGCGATTTGCAGCCCGTTTGCCTTGATCGCGTCCTCCATCACCGTGCGGCGTTTATGCAGAGCGTTGCTCATCCGGCGGACCAGCGCGTCGTAGTGACCCAGCGACAGGAAATAGGCAGCCGTGCGCTGGATATGCCCCGGCGGATGCCGCAAGACGGATGCACGCAGGGCGCGCGCCTCGCGGATGAACGGTTCGGAGCCGACCAGATAGCCAAGGCGCAGACCGGGAAACAGCGATTTCGAAAAGCTGCCGACATAGATCACGCGCCCGTCCTGATCGAGCGATTTGAGCGAGGGTGAGGGGGATTTCAGGAACGACATCTCGAACTCGTAATCATCCTCGACGATCAGCGCATCCAAAGCGCGGGCGCGGTCCAGCAAAGCCCGACGCCGTGCCATGGGCATGGTCGCGGTCGTGGGGCATTGGTGGCTGGGGGTGGTAAATATCACATCGGTATCGTCGGGAATGGCATCGGGTATCAGCCCTTCTTGATCCACCTGCACGGGCGACATGTGGCAGCGCGATTGGGTCAAGATATCCCGAAGTGCGGGATAGCAGGGGTCCTCAAGTGCGGCGCGGCGGCGTTGGGTCAGCAGAACCTGCGCGGTAAGCCACAAAGCATTCTGCGCCCCCAGCGTGATCAATATCTGTTCGGGTCGGGCCGATATCCCCCGCCGTGGCAGGGAATGGCGTGCGATGAATTCAATCAGCTTGGGATCGTCCTGATCATAGTAATCTGTCGTCAACGCCGTAAAGTCGCGCTGCCCCAAGGCCTGAAGCGCACAAAGCCGCCAGTTGGCATGATCGAATAATGTCGGGTCCGCCTGCCCGTAGATGAACGGATACCGATAGCTGGCCCAGTCCTGTGGTTTGATCGGGGTCACGCCGCCGCTAAACCGCTGCCCGATGGCGCGTGTCCAATCGACGGCATCGGGGGTGTTTTCAGCGGGGGTAAATTGCGGCGGGGCGGGCGCGTTTTCCGAAACATAATAGCCGGATCGCCCCCTGGAGGTCAGGTAGTCATTCGCCAACAGCTCGGTATAGGCGATGGTCACCGTGATCCGGCTGATCCCCAGATGCGCTGCCAGTTTCCGCGTGGAGGGTAATTTCTCGCCTGTGCCAAAGCGTCCGGTCAAGATGCCTTGGGCAATCATCTGCTGGATCTGCTGTTGCAGTGTGCCCTGTGCGTCGGGGTGCAAAAAAAATGTTTCAACAGGAAGCGCCATGGCATCGAGCCTAGGCTGGACTTAGCTGCGGTGCAATCTGGCATTATCCGTCAGCCCCACAAAAAAGGCCCCGGCAAATGCCGAGGCCTGATTGTTTGTCTGTGCTCTAAGCAGCAGCGCTTATGGGCAAGCAGCCGTGTAGCGCTGGCCAGCAGAGTTCTGGTAAACGCACTGACCGTTCGCGCCGCGACCGATGTAGGCACCGGCAGCTGCACCAGCCAGGCCGCCAAGAACGGCACCTTTTGTGCGGTCACTGTCGTTGGAAACGACGGCACCCAAAGCGGCTCCCGCGGCTGCACCAGTCAAGGCGGACTGGTTTTGTGTGTCACAGGCTGCAACTGCGCCAAGCAGTGGCAGGATCATCAAAAACTTTTTCATGGTATTCTCCGGTTTACGTTCACTGGATAAACGCAGCGTGTCGAATAAAGTTCCAGCCTAATTTCAGCGGTCGGCAACAAATAGCCATGTGGATTGTCGGGGGCGGCGTTTGATTGCCTCCCTGCGTTACCCGAACACACGTCCCATCGCGCCATCGACCGCTGCGATGATTTCATCGATATCGTCTTTCATGGCGATCAGGGCAGGGCTGAAGCACAGCGTATTGTTCTTGCCCGGCAAGGAACGGTTGGTGGCACCGATAATGACCCCTTGGGCCATGCAATCGGCCACCACGGCCTGCACCATCTTTTCAACGACCGGCTCGCGTGTGCTGCGGTCCTGAACCAGTTCTGCCCCAAGGAACAAACCTTTGCCGCGCACCTGACCGATGACCGAATATTTGTCCGACAGCTCTTCGAGCTGCTCAAGCATATAGTGGCCCATGTTCGTGGTGTTCTGCAGCAGGTTTTCACGCTCGATGATCGCCATGTTTTCGATGCCCGCCGTTGGGCCGGCAGTACAGCCGCCAAAGGTCGAAATATCGCGGAAGTAGTTCATCGGATCGCTGGCATCGTCCTTGAACATGTTGAACACCTCTTCGGTGGTCACAAGGCAGGCGATGGCGGCATAGCCCGAGGCAACACCTTTGGCCATCGTCACCATGTCGGGCTTGATGCCGTAATGCTGATAGCCGAACCATTCGCCGGTGCGCCCCACGCCGCAGACGACTTCGTCGATGTGCAGCAGGATGTCATACTTGCGGCAGATTTCCTGCACGCGCTCCCAATAGCCATCGGGGGGCGTAATCACGCCGCCGCCTGCGGTCACGGGTTCAAGGCACAGCCCGCCAACGGTATCGGGGCCTTCGGCAAGGATGATCTTTTCGATCTGGTCTGCCGCCCAAACGCCGTAATTTTCATCGGGCGCACCGTCCTGTTCGAATTTGCGATACTCGAGGCAATGGGGCACGCGCACGAACCCGTCGGTGAAAGGGCCGTATTGCGCATTGCGTTCATCCTGACCGCCAGCGGACAGGCAGGCGATGGTCGTGCCGTGATAATCGCGATCACGGTACAGGATTTTGTGCTTTTTGCCGCCATAGCGCTTGTGAGCGATCTGGCGGACCATCTTGAAGCCCTTCTCGTTCGCCTCGGAGCCAGAGTTGCAATAGTACACCCGGCTCATCCCCGGCATTTTTTCGATCAGCTTTTCAGCAAAGATCGACCCCGGGATCGACCCGGCAGAGCCTGCGAAATAGTTCAGCTTGATCAACTGGTCGCGCACGGCATTGGCGATGCTTTCGCGGCCATAGCCGACGTTGACGGTCCAGACGCCACCGGACACGGCATCCAGATGCTCTTTGCCCTTTTGATCCCAGACCCGCATGCCCTTGCCTTCGACGATGATGCGGGGGTCGGTTGTCTCGTAGGGTTTATGCTGGCTCAGGTGGTGCCAGATATGGGCGCGGTCGGCCTCGACCACACGGGAGATGTCGTTCTCGTTGAATGTGCCGTCCATGGGGCTGACCTTTCGAATATGAGGATGGGTATAGGCGTGATTATACAGCCTAGTTTGATATGACATCAGCGCAAATGGGAAGGGTACAGTAGGGCCAGTCGGCACCTATCTTTAGGTCCAAATGACAGGGAGCCGCGACGGTTTAGAAAACATCAGCGGCTTGATGGCGTTTTCTTTCAAAGAAAACGGGCCGGAATTTTTGAAAATTCCGGGCGGCTTTTCGGGCGTTGTCTGTTGCTGTCGTGTGTTGCTGAAGGCTGGATGTGCAAAGCACGCGGCGTGAACCGCGTGCTTTGATATCGCTTATTTGGGGCGGAAGCTGCTTTTTGCACGTTTGGGTGCACCTTCGCCGCCTTTTGGTCTGCCAGCAGGCTTGCCGCCCTTTGGTTTGCCGCCAGCCTGACCCAGCTTGTTCGGGGGCACGAAACGCTTGGACGGATCAGCTGCGCGCGCATTGAACGGCTTGTCTGCCGCTGGCTTTGCATCACCGCGTGGCGCGTCGGATTTCTCTTTCTTCCAGACCGCTTTGGCCTTTGGCTTGGCTGCGGGCTTTTCAAAGGCGTCTGGTTTCGGGTTCGACTTTGGCTTGGGCGCTGCGCCGGCTTTCATCGGGGTGCGTTCTGTCTTGTGAGACTTTGGCGGCCGTTCACCTTTGGGGGCGCGGGGTTTTTCGAACTTGGGTTTGTCACCGCGTGGCTTGTCGCCCTGTGGCTTTGGGCCGCGCGGTTTTTCGCTGTAGGCGACAGGCGCTTCTGCGGTTTCGGCGCGGGGTTTGTACGGTGCTCTTGGGGCATCGGGGTCATAGGCCGGGCGCGGCGCACGTTCGGGGCGGGGGCCGCGGTCGGGCTTGGGGCCACGATCAGGCTTGGGGCCGCGGCCGCCGGGCTTGGGACCACGCGACAGGTCAGGTGCCTTGTCCAGCTTGGTGACGATTGCACCGTCTTCGACTTTCATATCGGGGCCAAGCGCATTGACGAACTTGGCCTCGGAGGTGGCCAGGATTTCGACAAAGGTATGGCTGGGCTGCACACGGATCGCGCCCACGTCATCCTTGGTCAGATCGCCCATGCGGCAGATCATCGGCAGGATGGTGCGTGGTTCTGCGTCCTGGTTGCGCCCGACAGAGATCGAGAACCACACAGACGGGCCAAAATCGCCACGCGGCTTTTCATCGGCAGGTGTCCCGGGTTCGGCCAGCTGTTCCGGTGCGGATTGACGCGCACGGTAGAGGTTCACAAAAGCTGTCGCCAGTTGTTCGGCGCTGAACTGTTTCACCAGATTGGCGACGAAACCCACCGCATCTTCAGGGATCGGATCGGACCATGCGGAATCAGCCAGCAAACGCTTTTCATCTTCGGCGTTGACCTCTTCGGCCGAGGGCGGGTTGGCCCATTCGACTTTCAGCTTGGCACCACCGATCAGGCGGTTGGCTTTGCTGCGCAGTTTTGCAGGCACGATCAGGGCGGACACACCTTTGCGCCCCGCGCGGCCCGTGCGGCCGGAGCGGTGCAGCAGCGTGTCGGAGTTCGACGGCAGATCGGCGTGGATCACCAGTTCGAGGTTGGGCAAATCGATACCGCGTGCCGCAACATCCGTCGCGATACAGACGCGGGCGCGGCCGTCACGCAACGCTTGCAGCGCGTTGGTACGTTCGGATTGCGACAGCTCGCCCGACAGCGCCACGACCGAAAAACCACGGTTGGTAAAGCGTGTGGTCAGGCGCGCCACAGCGGCGCGGGTGTTGCAGAATACGATGGCGTTTTTCGCCTCGTAGAAACGCAGCACGTTGATGATTGCGTTTTCCGTGTCGCGCGGGTGCACGGTCAGGGCGCGGTATTCGATATCGGTGTGCTGCTTGGCCTCGCCGATGGTTTCGACGCGCTGTGCGTTGCGCTGATAGGATTTCGCCAGCTTGGCAATCGCGGCAGGAACTGTCGCAGAGAACAGCAACGTGCGGCGTTCTTCGGGGGCTTCCGAAAGGATGAATTCAAGCTCGTCCCGGAATCCGAGGTCCAGCATTTCGTCGGCTTCGTCCAGCACCACGGCGCGGATGTCCGACAGGTTGATGTTGTTGCGCTTGATGTGGTCGCACAAGCGGCCCGGTGTTGCGACAACAACATGCGCGCCGCGGTCCAGTGCGCGCCGTTCGGTGCGCGTGTCCATGCCGCCCACACAGGTGGTGACGACAGCGCCGGCCGGGCCATAAAGCCAGGTCAATTCGCGGCTGACCTGCATGGCCAGTTCCCGGGTGGGGGCAATGATCAGCGCAAGGGGGGCACCGGCATGGCCGAATTTCTCGGAGCCGCCGAGCAAGGTTGGCGCGATCGCCAGACCAAAGCCAACGGTCTTGCCTGATCCGGTTTGTGCGGATACCAAGAGGTCAGCGTCGGCAAGGGCCGGATCTGTGACCGCCTGTTGTACGGGTGTGAGCGTTTCATAGCCTTGTTTGGCAAGCGCGTCTGCGATGGTTTGGATCAACGGTAAGTCCTGACTGATTAAAAAGGGCGGCTTAAATGCGCGCGGCACGGCAGTGGCGCGCACGCCAGCCGAGTGTTGCGCCCGTCCCTAATCGTTTGCGTCCCGAATGTACATGACTTTGTCAAAACCTGTGAATTCCGGACCGGAGGCCGCTTTTGTGGTATCTGCCATCCAAAGGCGGAAAGATGGCATTAAGCGATGATCATCGCGATGCAGGCTTCATTATACCCCGGTTGACCAAGCACCCGGAGGTGTCGTCGGTTGTGGATGTCGTGACTTTTCGCATTGCCCGCCTGACAGCAATCAACACATGTGCAGGTCAACATTGGATGGAACGGATGTTCGACCTCGGCCTGAATGAATGGTGGCTTTTGGCTGTGGCGCATGCCCATGATTCGATGCGGGCGGGGGATATGGCCGAATTGCTGGTGATGGATAAAAGCCAGCTCAGCCGTCTGATAAAGGTGCTGATTGGCAAAGCGCTGATTAAATCTGAACCTGATGTCCAAGATGCCCGTGCGACGATAATCAGTGTAACGCCCAAGGGCCACATGGTGAACGAACGCATCCTGCAAGAGGTTTTGCACCGGAATGAAAGCGTGCTTGCGCCTTTGTCCGTTGCCGAAGTGGACCAGCTGAATGATTTGCTTGCCCTAGCCGCTTTTGCCCAAAGGCGTGATATCTTTTTCAAGGAGACGCGTTGGCCTTCACATCTGTGATAGTGCTGCCGCCACCTTTTGGCCTACGAAGTTCAGAATATAAAAGGATTGCTTGGGCTTAGCTGAAATTGACCGGCAGGGTTGAAATCAGCCTCGTCAAACCTGCCCTTTTCATGTAGAACAAAAAGTGAACATATGGAGGGATGCATGAAACCCGATTCCCAATTTACCCCAGTGATTTCCCTGTCTGGCAAGCGCCTGACGAAGGACGTACCGGACCGGCATATGGCCCCACCTATGGGCGGTGCCATCCTGCGCGACGCGCTGCCCGACGCGCCCTTCGATGCGGCGGCGACGGGGTTTGTGCTGGCGTGTCTGCCCGACAGCAAGGACCCGGTTATGTGGATTCAAGACCGCATGTCGCGGCGCGAAAACGGGCGGCTTTACGGGGCTGCGTTGCGGCACTTTGGCTTCAACGGCAACATCCTGCGGGTCGAGGTCAGCCATCCCCGCGATGTTCTGTGGGCGATGGAGGAAGGGGCGAGTTGCGCGGGCCTGTCTGCGGTGGTGGGCGAAATTCACGGCGCGCCCGAGGTGCTGAGTTTCACCGCCACCAAACGGCTGGCGCTACGGGCGGAAAGTTCGGGGGTGCCTTTGTGGTTGATCCGGTCCGGCGATCACGGCGCGCTCAGTGCGGCGCGCGAACGCTGGCGGCTGCGGTCGCGGCCTTCGGGCGGCAACCGGTACAATGCCCAAGCCCCCGGCATGCCGATATGGGAGGCGGATTTGTTCCGCGCCCGTGGCCGCGCGCCCGGTGTCTGGATGGCAAGCTATGACAGGGCAGCAGGGCGACCCGCGGATCGTCTCGGTCTATTTCCCGGACCTGGCGATGGAACGCTGGCGGCGGATCATCACCCAGCATCGCACGCCACCGGCGGATGATGTGCCCGTGGTGCTGGTGCGCGAAGGGGCCCATGGTCCTGTCATTCACGCGATGAACGCAACGGCGCGCGCGCTGGGCATCGCGGGGGGCGCACGTGTGGTCGATGTGCAGGCGATCTATCCCGACTTGCATGTGGAACGGGCGGATGCGGCGGGCGATTACAAGCTGCTGGAACGGTTGGCCCATTGGGCGCGGCGCTGGTGCCCGTGGACGGTACGCGATGGTCAGGATGGCATCGTCATGGATGTCACAGGGGCCGCGCATCTGTTCGGGGGCGAAGCCGCGATGCTGCGCGACATGGCCACACGTTTCAAGATGCAGGGGCTCAGCGTACGGCTGGCCATGGCCCCCACGCGCGGGGCCGCGCAAATGCTGGCGCGCCATGGGCCTGCGTCTGTGGTGTGTGACAAGGATACGATGATGGCGCAGCTTGCCCCGTTGCCTGTGGCGGCGTTGCGGTTAAGCGATGACATGCTGCGGCTGCTGACGCGTCTGGGGTTGAAAACCATCGGCGCGCTGGCGGATGTACCGCGCGTGGCGCTGATGCGGCGGTTTTCGGGGCTGGCCGAAGATCGCAATCCGCTGGTGTTGCTGGACCGCGCCACGGGCCGCGCCGCCGATCCGCTGAACGCGCCGCCGGATGCGCAGGTCTGGCTGGCCCGCGTGCGCCTGCCCGAGCCGGTGATTGATCCGGTACCGCAACTGCCCGCGCTGGCCGATGCGTTATGTGCCGATCTGGCCAAGGGGGAACAGGGCGCACGGGTGTTGCGGCTGACGATCTACCGCGTCGACGGCGAATGGCGCAGCCGCGATGTAAGAACCGCCGTAGCGACGCGCGATCCGGCGCATCTGCTGCGGCTGCTGACCGGCAAGCTGGATGGCATCGACCCCGGTTTCGGGTTCGATCTGCTGACGCTCGAGGCGCTGCGGGTTGAACCGCTGTCGTTGCATCAGGACCATCTGGACGGCAGCCGCGATGCGGGGCGCGATGTGGTGGCTTTATTGGACCGGCTGACGGCGCGGTTGGGCCCCGAGAAAATCACATGGTCCGCATGGGTGCAAAGCCATCTGCCCGAACGGGTCGAAACCCGCGTGCCCGCGATTGCCCATAGCGCTGCGGTGGCCCCCGAGATGACCCGGGAACGCCCCTTGCGTCTGCTGGACCCGGCCGAGGAAGTCACCGTGCTTTATGCCGTGCCCGAAGGCCCGCCCGCGCGGTTTCAATGGCGGCGCGTGGCCTATCACATGGCGCGGTTCGAGGGGCCGGAAAGGATCGCGCCGGAATGGTGGCGCGACAAGCCCGGCACGCGGCTGCGCGATTATTACAAGGTCGAGGTACAGGACGGGCGGCGGTTCTGGATTTACCGGCAGGGTGTGTTGGGCGACGGGCGTGGCGGCGACCCGCTGTGGTTTCTGCACGGTGTTTTCGCATGAGGACCGCAGACCTGCACCTGCGGCCACATCCCTCCCGCTCTCCCATAAAGGGACAAGGCGATGCCGCAGAATGACGCCCTGCCACGCCGCACGATCGAGGCTGAAGACCCGTTTCAATGGCATCCGCCCAGCCCCTATGTGGAGCTGGGGGTGGCCAGTTGTTTCTCGTTCCTGCGCGCCGCGTCGGATGCGGTTGATCTGACGGCGACTGCCAATCTGCTGGGCTATGACGCGATGGGGATTGCGGACCGCAATACCTTGGCCGGTGTGGTTCGGGTGTATTCCGAGGCGGCGAAAGCCAAGATACGGCCCATCATTGGTGCAAGGTTGGTGCTGATGTGTGGCACCGATCTGCTGGCCTATCCCCGTGACCGGGATGCCTATGCGCGGCTGTCTACGTTGCTGTCCAAGGGCAAGATGGCCGATGTCGATGGCGGCTGGCAGGAAAAGGGCACCACCCATCTGACGCTTGAGATGGTCGCGGATCATGCCGAGGGCCTTGAGCTGATCGTGATGCCACCCGAGGGGTTGCAGGTGTTCGAGGCCGGATTGCCGCGCTTGCTGCGGGTCTTGCCGGGGCTGCGGCATGTGGGGGCGGCGTATCTGTACCGTGGTGATGATGTGGCGCGGATCAACCAGTTGGATCGCATCGCAAAGGCGCACGGGCTGGGAATACTGGCCACCAATGACGTGTTGTATCACGCCGCCAGCCGCCGCCCCTTGCAGGACGTCATGACCTGCATCCGCGAGGGGCGCACGATCAATACGGCGGGGTTTCTGCTGCAAACGAATGCCGAACGCTATCTGAAACCGCCGTCCGAGATGTGCCGTTTGTTCGCCGCCTGGCCCCATGCGGTTGCGGCAACGCGCAGGCTGGCGGATGCCTGTACCTTCAGTCTGGATGATCTGAAATATGAATACCCGCACGAGATCGTGCCAGAGGGACGCACCGCCCAGGAGGAGTTGGAGCGCCTGACCTGGGAGGGGGCCGCCGGGCGTTACCCGCAAGGCGTGCCCGACCGGATCAAGGCAATCATCGAAAAGGAATTCGCGCTGATCCGGTCCAAGAAGATCGCGCGGTATTTCCTGACCATCAACGACATCGTGCGCTTTGCCCGCCAGGATGCGCAGCCGCCGATCCTGTGTCAGGGGCGCGGATCTGCCGCCAATTCCACCGTTTGTTTCTGTCTTGGCATCACGGCGGTGGACCCTGCCGAACATGACGTGCTGTTCGAACGGTTCTTAAGCGAGGAGCGCGACGAGCCGCCCGATATTGACGTTGATTTCGAACATGAGCGCCGCGAGGAAGTGATCCAGTACATGTACGCCAAATACGGGCGCACGCGGGCGGGGCTTTGTGCGACGGTGATTCATTACCGCCCCCGTTCCGCCATCCGCGAGGTGGGCAAGGCGATGGGGCTGTCCGAGGATGTGACCAGCAAGCTGGCCAGCACCGTCTGGGGCAGTTTCGAGGCATCGGTGGGGGATGATCGCGTCAAGGAAGCAGGGATGGACCTGTCGGACCCGTACCTGCGCCGCGTATTGATGTTGGCGCGGGAAATGACCGGCATGCCGCGCCACCTGAGCCAGCATGTGGGCGGGTTCATCCTGACCGAACGCCCCCTGACCGAAATGGTGCCCATCGGCAACGGGGCCATGCCCGACCGCAGTTTCATCGAATGGGACAAGGATGACATCGACGCGCTTGGGATTTTCAAGGTCGATATTCTGGCACTTGGGATGCTGACCTGCATTGCCAAATGCTTTGACCTGATGCGGGCGCATTACAACGATGACAAGGAACTGGCGACCGTCCCGCCGGATGATGATGCGACCTATGACATGCTGTGCGCGGGGGACAGTCTGGGGGTGTTTCAGGTGGAAAGCCGGGCGCAGATGGCGATGCTGCCCAAGCTGCGCCCGCGTGTGTTCTATGATCTGGTGATCGAGGTGGCGATCGTGCGCCCCGGCCCCATTCAGGGCGATATGGTGCATCCGTTTTTGCGCCGCCGCCAACGGCAGGAAGGTGTCAGCTATCCGGCACCGGGGCCTGAGCATCCGCAGGACGAGTTGCTGAAGATTCTGGGGCGGACGCTGGGGGTGCCGATCTTTCAGGAACAGGCGATGAAGATCGCGATTGATGCTGCGAAATTCTCGCCCAAGGAAGCGAACGAATTGCGCAAGGCGATGGCAACCTTCCGGTCGCGCGGCACGATTGAAACGCTGCAAACCAAAATGGTCGGGCGGATGACCGAGCGTGGCTATGACCCCGAATTCGCGCAGCGCTGTTTTGACCAGATCAAGGGGTTCGGTGAATACGGCTTTCCCGAAAGCCACGCGGCCAGCTTTGCCAAGCTGGTCTATGTGTCGAGCTGGATGAAGTGCCATTATCCGGCGGCCTTTGCCTGTGCGCTGCTGAACAGCCAGCCGATGGGGTTCTATGCGCCCGCGCAGATCGTGCGCGATGCCCGTGAACACGGGGTCGAGGTGCGCGGGGTTGATGTGGATTATTCCGACTGGAACTGCACGCTGGAACCGTCTGCTGATGGCTTTGCCCTGCGCTTGGGGATGCGGCAGGTCGACGGGATGCGCGAAGACGCGGCGGCGCGGATCATGGATGCCCGCGACCGGCCCTATGTCGATGTGGCCGACCTGAAAAACCGTGCGCGGCTGGATCGTGGCCAGATCCGCAAGCTGGCCGAGGCAGACGCGATGCGCAACATGGGGATCGACCGGCGTCAGGCGCTGTGGCAGGCGCAGGCGTTGAAAGACGCGCCCGATCTGCCGATTTTCACCCATGCCGATGCCCGCGATGAAGGGGCGGAACCGCCCGTGCTCTTGCCCGCGATGCCGCAAGCCGAACAGGTGGTGGCCGATTACCAGACGCTGCGCCTGTCGCTTAAGGCGCATCCGATCAGCTTTTTTCGCAGGAGTTTGCGCAAGCAGGGGTTCATTGCCGCAGGGGATTTGCCAAGTCTGAACCACGGGCGAAAAGTATCGCTGGCCGGGCTGGTGCTGGTGCGGCAAAAACCGGGCAGCGCCAAGGGCGTGTGCTTTATTACGCTAGAGGACGAAACAGGTGTGGCCAATCTGGTGATCTGGCCCAAGCTGTTCGAACATTACCGCCCCGTCATCATGTCGGCGCGGCTGCTGGTGGTGCATGGGCGGATGCAGACGGACGGGCGGGTGATCCATGTGGTGGCCGACCGGCTGGAGAACCGCACTGACCGGCTGGACCGGCTTAGCGCCGAACGCGTGCCGCAGACAACCGTGCGCGGCGATCACCCGACCCATCCGATCCCCGGACAGGTCGCCCCCAGGCAACACCCGCGCGATGTGCGGGTGATACCAAAGTCACGTGATTTTCATTAGGATTTTGCAGGCGCACCCATGAAAGCAAAGACAGGCTTGGGCGCGTTGTCAGCTTTGGGATGAAACGTGTTTTCGGGGTAGATGAAGCCATTGATCGGGTAAACGCTGCCGTAAGAGTCGGACTGGCTTTCCAAACGGACATCGGACCAATCGTTGCCCGCAGACACGTCGATCACGCTCATCCGCAGGGAGATCTTGTTGCGCTTCCAATTGGCGTGGTCGACCAGAACCTCGCGGGGGGAAACCACTTCGGATACCACAGCAACATGGCCCATAGGATTTCGACGTGTTCCTTTGAACGCCATGACCGCGCCAACAGCTGGTTTCTTGCCGCGGGCGTATTGCCCGTTCGCCTGGTTCCACCAGGTGTTCGCATTGCCGCGGATGTTCACGCCACTGGCGTTGCGCGCAAAGGGCACACACCAGACGCGGGCCCCTTTGGATTGCAAGGCGCGTACTTCCTGAATCGCCATGGCGTGAAGATCGGGGTTAATCCCAGCCGAGGAAATGGTCTGAAGCTCGGCCGGTGCGCGCGCGCAGCCAGCAGCGAAAAGCATGCCTACCAGAAGAAATGGAATGCCGAATTTTGTCGCCAAGGCGTGTTTCACGCTCATTTACTGTCCCCGATGGTTGTTAGCCTGTGCTTTACTGTCCCCGCAAAGCTCGGGCGACTTTTGTCGATTTTTGACAAAGATCAAAGCAGTCCGTTAACCAACGGCAAAAATCCGCCGCTTTTGTTACAAATTGTTAATCGGCGGGAACCATTTGTAATCCACCGATTTTCACGATCAGGTCCAGAACCTCGGCCACGCCCTTGTCTGATTTCATCGCGGCAAAGACAAACGGGCGGTCGCCGCGCATACGTTTCGCGTCACGGTCCATCACATCCAACGACGCCCCGACATAGGGCGCGAGGTCTGTTTTATTAATGATCAGGATGTCCGACTTGGTGATTGCGGGGCCGCCCTTGCGGGGGATTTCCTCGCCTGCGGCCACGTCGATGACATATAAAGTGATGTCGGCCAGTTCGGGGCTAAATGTGGCCGACAGGTTGTCGCCGCCCGATTCGATCAGGATGCAGTCCAGATCGGGGTGTCGCTCCTGCATCCGTGCGACAGCGGCCAGATTGATCGACGCATCCTCGCGGATTGCGGTGTGCGGGCAGCCGCCGGTTTCGACCCCGATGATTCTGTCCTGGGGCAGCACCTGCATGCGCATCAACGCTTCGGCGTCTTCCTGGGTGTAGATGTCGTTGGTGATCACGCCAATGGACCAGCGGTCACGCATGGCCCGACACAGGGCAGCCGTCAGCGTGGTTTTACCCGCACCAACAGGTCCGCCGATTCCGATCCGCAAAGGGCCATGAGGTGAGGTCATGTCTGGAACATCCTTGAGTAAAGCGTTTCATGTTGCATCGAGGCAATGTCGGCCAGAAAACAGGCGCTGCCGATGTCGTCAATGGTCTGGGTCAGCGCGGTTTCCACGGTCTGCTGGCACAGGGGGGCAAGGGCGGTGATCACCCGTTGCCCGTCGGTTTGCCCCAAAGGCACGGCCCGGATCGCGGCAGAGACCAGCGCGCTGACGAAAGCATGAAGGAACATCTGGGCCGCGTCTTGCAACGGCAATCCTTGCGCCGCACAGGCCGCACCGAATGCCACGGGCAATGTCAGGTCAGGCAGGTCATGCCCCCAGACGTCATTGACCACCCGCACAAAGGCAGCGCCCTGTTGTGCGGTTTCAGTCAACCGTTCTGATGACGGTGCCAAGGCACGCGCCAGCGCATCAACGTCCTTCACCCCTTCGCCACGGTAGCCAGCGCCAAGCAGGATCGCGTCGGTCCGGCCAGCGCCGTGGGTGATAATGCCGCCAAGCCACGCTTGCAGGGACGTGGCCTCATGGATCGTGCCATCATGCACGGCCATTTCCAGCCCGTGGCTATAGCTGAACGCGCCAATGGGAAAACTGGGCGACAGCCATTGGGCCAGCGTTATCAGCGCCTGTGTCTGCATCAATGCGCGTGGCTGTGGGTGCGCCCGTGGCCATAGGCACCGCCTTCGGGAATGAAGGGTTCCGACACATCGCGCAGGGTCGCGCCCAGCTTGCCCAGCATGTCGCGGATCACGTGGTCGTTCTGGATCAGCAGACGTGTCGGTTCGACCTGACAGGGGCAATGACGGTTCCCGATATGCCACGCCAGCCGCACCAGATCGTCGCCGGTGATCTCTAGCAAGGCTTCCTCGGCCGCGATGACCTCGATCAGTTTGCCGTCTTCCAGTTGGAACGCATCCCCGTGGTTCAGCGATTCCGTATGCGGCAGATCGACAAGGAACCCTTGGTTACGGGCGGTCAGCAGGCGTTTGCGGCGCAGGAACCGTTCGTCATAGGTCAGCACACAGCAGTCATGGGCATCATCCCAATGGCCGCTGCGCTTGATGGTGTGGGCGGGGGTAAGGTCGGTCATATCGGGCCTCAGAACATGAAATAGCGTTGTGCCATGGGCAGGGTTTCGGCGGGTTCGCAGGTCAGCAATTCGCCGTCTGCGCGTACCTCGTAGGTTTCGGGGTTCACCTCGACCTTGGGGGTGGCAGAATTGTGGATCAGGTCGGATTTCCCGATATTGCGGGTGTTCTTGACCGCGATGGTCTGCTTGGAAAGGCCCAGCTGATCGCGCAACCCGTTTGATTGCGCGGCCTCGGAGATGAACGTCACGGCGCAATGTTGAAGCGCGCTGCCATAGGCCCCGAACATGGGGCGGGTATAGACGGGCTGCGGCGTGGGGATCGACGCATTCGGATCGCCCATTTGCGCCACGACGATCATGCCCGACATCAGCACCATTTCAGGTTTCACGCCAAAGAAGGCGGGGTTCCACAGCACCAGATCGGCCTTTTTACCAACCTCGATGGACCCGATTTCGCGGCTGACCCCATGGGCGATCGCAGGGTTGATCGTGTATTTCGCGATGTAGCGTTTGACGCGGAAGTTGTCGTTATCGCCGGTTTCTTCGGGCAGACGCCCGCGCTGTTTGCGCATCTTGTCTGCGGTTTGCCATGTGCGGATCAACACCTCTCCCACACGGCCCATCGCCTGACTGTCGCTGGCGATGATCGAAAACGCGCCGATGTCATGCAGGATATCTTCGGCGGCAATCGTCTCGCGCCTGATCCGGCTTTCGGCAAAGGCGACGTCTTCGGGGATCGATTTATCAAGGTGATGACAGACCATGAGCATGTCCAGATGCTCTTCCAAAGTGTTCACCGTGAAGGGGCGCGTCGGGTTGGTGGACGACGGCAAGACGTGTTCTTCGCCGCAAATCTTGATGATGTCCGGCGCGTGGCCACCGCCCGCACCTTCGGTGTGAAAGGCGTGGATCGTGCGGCCTTTCATGGCGGCGAGCGTATGTTCGACAAAGCCGGATTCGTTCAACGTATCGGTGTGGATCATCACCTGCACGTCCATGTCATCGGCCACCGACAGGCAGCAATCAATCGCGGCAGGGGTGGTGCCCCAATCCTCGTGCAGTTTCAGGGAGCAGGCCCCGCCGTTTACCATTTCGATCAAGGCACCGGGTCGGCTGGCGTTGCCCTTGCCGGACAGGCCGATGTTCATCACCACACCGTCCATGGCCTGCAACATCCGCCCGATGTGCCAGGGGCCGGGGGTGCAGGTGGTGGCCAGTGTGCCGTGGGCAGGGCCGGTGCCGCCGCCGAAGCAGGTGGTCACGCCGGAATGCAGCGCGTCTTCCATCTGCTCGGGCGCGATAAAGTGGATGTGGCTGTCGAACCCGCCTGCGGTCAGGATGCGACCCTCGCCGGCGATAATCTCGGTTCCCGGCCCGATGATGATATCGACATTAGGCTGCGTGTCGGGGTTGCCCGCCTTGCCGATGCCAGCGATGCGCCCGTCTTTCAGGGCGACGTCGGCCTTGTAGATGCCGGAATGGTCCACGATCAGCGCGTTGGTGATCACGGTATCGACCGCGCCATTTGCGCGCGTGACCTGAGACTGCCCCATCCCGTCGCGGATCACCTTGCCGCCGCCGAATTTCACCTCTTCGCCGTAGGTGGTCAGGTCGCGTTCAACTTCGATGATCAGATCGGTGTCGGCCAGACGCAGACGGTCGCCCGTGGTCGGCCCATACATCGCGGCATATTCAGAGCGGGGGAGTTTGGTGGTCATGGTCGATCTCTTTCCTCTTTGCGCGTTAAAGCGCGCCCATCACTGCGGCGTTGAAACCGAAAACCTTGCGATCACCTGCCAGCGGGATCAGTTGAACCTCGCGGCGCTGGCCGGGCTCAAAACGCACGGCGGTGCCTGCCGCGATGTCCAGACGGCAGCCATGTGCGGCGGCGCGGTCGAAATCCAATGCGGGGTTGGTTTCGGCGAAATGATAGTGGCTGCCTACTTGTACGGGGCGGTCGCCGGTGTTGGCGACCATCAGCGTGATCGCGTCGCGGCCTGCGTTCAGGGTGATGTCACCTTCGGCGCAAAAGACTTCGCCGGGGATCATTTGCCTGCCGCCGCTTTGGCTTTGAGACGGGCGCGCATGGCGATGGCGGCAGCGGTGCCGATCACGGCCAGACCCATGAAAACCGGCATCCATTCGGCACCGTGGGGTGCAAGGTGCAGACCGGGGTGGGCAAGGGCAGGAGAGGCCAAAAGCAGCGCGGGCAGGATCATCAGATGTTTCATATCGGGGCCTTTCTAGCGGATAGGATTGTGGACGGTGACCAGCTTGGTGCCGTCGGGAAATGTGGCTTCGACTTGCACGTCGTGGATCATCTCGGGGATGCCTTCCATGCATTGGTCGCGGGTGATGACCTGGGCACCGGCCTGCATCATGTCGGCGACACTGCGGCCATCGCGGGCCCCTTCGACGACGGTGTCGGTGATCAGGGCGATGGCTTCGGGGTGGTTCAGTTTCACGCCACGGGCCAGGCGCTTGCGGGCGACCTCGGCTGCCATGGCGATCAGGAGTTTGTCTTTTTCACGGGGGGTTAGCTGCATGTCAAAGCATCCATGTTTTGGGTGGGGCCGCGCCCTGCAGGCGGGCAATGATCGGCACCAAGGACTGGCGCAGGATGTAGCTGTCGGGGGCAAGAACGCGCGCATACAGCACACCGGGCCGGATCAGGCTGGCCCCGGCGGTATTCGGAAGCAGCGCGCGCAGGGGGTTCAGCGCCGCTTCGGCATCGGCGGCGGCATAGATGACGCTGGCCATGGCGAACTGGCCGCGTGCGGTGGCCGGGCCGGATAGCTGTGCTGCGATATCGCCTGACAGGCGCACGGCATCGGCAAAGATTGGCACACCATCGCGGCGAAGGGTGATGTTGTCGGCAAAGCTGCCCTTGGTCAGGGTCTCGCCCATCGATACACGGCCAAAGACCAGCGGTTCCACCCCAAAGAACGTGGCATCGGGGGCCAGATCAATCTCCAGCCGCCGGTGCAGCGCGGACCCGTTGAACAGGATCGTTTCCTGCGGCAGCCAGTCAATGCGCGCATCCTTTGCGACGTTAAGGGTCGTGGTCAGCCGTGCGGGTGCGCCGGGTTGGGCCAGATAGACGCGTTCGGCGGCTTGCGAGGTCAATGTCAGACGGCTGCCCGTACCGGCCTCGGCGTCGATCGACAGGCGGTCGCCCCCCGTCATGCCGCCCGAGGTGTTCAGGAATACGCCGGTCAATCCGGCCGCATTCGCACGGGGAAACAGCGCCTTGAGGCATCCCGATTGATACAGATCGCCAATAACAGAGGCAGCGCCATAGGTTTTGCTGACCACGCGCAGCGTGCCCAACGCACGGGGCTGGGTCTGTACCTGTGATGCCAGATCGGTATGGGATGCGATGTTGATGGGCCCCTCCGCGGTGGCGTTAAAAACCAGATTATGGTTAGCGGGATTCGCAGTGGGGGCGATGGCAAACAGAACCTGTCGGCCAATAATCGGGCTGTTTTTTTGACGCGTGCACAAATTTTAGGCGCGTTTCGGTCGGCCTAGGGTTGGCTGACAAACCGCTGACGATAGGCCGAGGGCGTCTGCCCCTGGAGCGCCCGAAACCGTCGGGAGAAGTAGGACGGATCGGCAAACCCCAACCTGTAACCCACTTCGGCCACCGTAAGTTGGGTAAAGGCCAGCAGGCGGCAGGCTTCCTGGATTGTGCTTGCCTCGATATAGGCTGATGCCGACATGCCGTTGGTTGTGCGGCACAGGCGGCTTAGGTGTCCGGTGCTGAGGCCCATTTGCGCCGCATAGTCCCGCACGCGCCAGCCTGCGGTTTGATGTTCGGCAATCAACTGGTCAAGACGCGCCAGCCTGTCATCGCGTTTCGTCCCTTCCTGACCACTGGGGGCGGGGCCAAGCGCGGCTGTCTTTGACAACACCGCATGGGCCAGCCCGACCGCTGTCTGGGTTCGATAGGGCAGAGCGTCTGCCAATGATCGGTCGAGCAAGGCCATCAGGGCCAGCAATGTCGCATCGGGGGTCGCGACAAACGGCAAGGACAGACCCCGCGCCACATCTTCGGTTGCGGGTAGAATGCTGCGGAGAATGGAGACCGGAAAGGACTGAACCATGCCTTGGGTGTTCGGGGCAAAGGCAAAACTGTGAACGGCCTGCGCTGGGACATAGAAGAGCTGGTTATCGGATAAATCAAAATCCAGCCCGTCAACCACGGCCTTTGCGCGGCCTGTTTGAATGAAAAACACCTGGGCCAATTGGGCATGGCGGTGCGGGGCAATGTGCCAGCCATGCTCGGGGGCTCGGTCTTTGATATGTTCGCAATGTACCACATCAGGAAAGGCCTCGGTCTCTCCATAAAGTTGATAATCAGGGATAAGGGCCATTTGCGTCATGCACGATAAGTACCAGAGATTGCGCAATTGGTCCATTCACGCAATGCAAGGCTGGGGGTACATCTGTTTGAATTCATCCAAAGGGGCAGCACTATGAAAACCGAAGTCGTCATTATTGGCGGGGGGCCATCCGGCCTGTTGCTGTCGCAGCTTTTAAACCGGGCCGGCGTCGATACCGTGATCCTGGAGCGCACCAGCCGTGAGCGGGTTTTGGCGCGCATCCGTGCTGGCGTGCTTGAGGATGGAACGGTCAATCTGTTGCGCGAGGCAGGCGTGGGTCATCGCATGGACCGCGAAGGATTGCCGCACGAAGGCTGCTATCTGACCGATGATGATCTGATGGTGCGGATCAATTTCCACGAACTGACCGGCAAAAAGGTAATGGTCTATGGCCAGACCGAAGTCACCGCCGATCTGTATGACGCGCAGGATACGATGGGCACCACGATCATTCACGATGTCGAAGATGTGGTCATTAGCGACGTTACAACCGACGCGCCCTTTGTCGAATACAGCCTGAATGGCGCGCGTCATCGTGTCGACTGCGCCTATGTCGCGGGATGTGACGGATTTCACGGGGTCAGCCGCCAAACCATCCCTGCCGACAAGCGCGAGGAATTCGAACGGGTTTATCCGTTCGGGTGGCTCGGCGTTCTGTCGCGCACGCCGCCTGCCAATCACGAACTGATTTATGCCAATTCGCGCCATGGTTTTGCGCTCGCCTCCATGCGCAATGAAAACCTGTCGCGGTATTATGTGCAGGCCCCGCTGACCGACAAAGTCGAAGACTGGAGCGATGACCGTTTCTGGGAGGCGTTGAAAATGCGCCTGCCAAAGGAAACCGCCGATGCTTTGGTGACCGGTCCGTCGATCGAAAAATCCATCGCGCCGCTGCGGTCGTTTGTCAGTGAACCCCTGCGGTGGGGCAATCTGTTTCTGGTCGGCGATTCTGCCCATATCGTGCCGCCCACGGGGGCCAAGGGGCTGAACCTGGCCGCGTCGGATGTGTATTATCTGCATGACGCGTTGATCGCGGCGCTCAAGAAAAAGGACATGTCCGGTGTCGATGCCTATGCTGATCGGGCGCTGGCGCGGATCTGGAAAGCAATGCGCTTTAGCTGGCAGATGACGACAATGCTGCACCGGTTCGACGGCGAAGACAGCTTTGCCGCGCAGATGCGCAAGGCAACCCTAAGCCACCTGTCGCAAAGCGAAACAGCGCGGCGCGATCTGGCCGAAAATTACATCGGCTTGCCATTCTAAGCCGGATACACACGGCACCAATGAAAAAGCCCGGCCTTTGGAAGTTTCCAGAGACCGGGCTTTCGTTTTTCTGAGCTTAACGGTTAGCCGCGGATCATCACCTTGCCCGCGCGGCCCGGTGTCAGGGCGGCTTTCATGGCGTCAGACACGTCATCAATCGCAAAGACCCCGCCGTCTTCCAGCGCCAAGTCGCCCTTGGCGACCAAGGTGACCAGTTCGGTGATCAGGCGTTTGCGCTCAGCCGGGTCCATCTCCTTGCTGATGCGCGCACCCCAAAATCCCTTGACGGTGATGTGCTTCATGATCAACGCGCCCGACGACAGCGGCATTGGCGCGCCTGTGGCAGTGCCGAAAACAACCAGTTCGCCATCAACGCCCAGCAGATCAACCAGATCAGCCGATACATCGCCACCGACAGAATCAATGGCTGATACCGCGCCAGCATCGCCGACAATTTCACGCGCCTTTTTCTGCCAATCGGCACCGGATGTGGACAGGACGTTTTCGATGCCCATATCCGTCAACTCTTGCACAGCCTCGTCGCGGCGCACGAGGTTCAACAGATTGATGCCACGCGCTTTGGCCAGCGTCACCATGATCTTGCCAACAGCGCCGTTTGCGGCGGTCTGGATGATCCAGTCGCCTTTTTTCGCCTTCAGGGTTTCCAGCAGGGAAATGGCGCTGAACGGCATCGCGATCAGCTGCGCACCCGCCGTGTCAGAGATCATATCGGGCAGGGGCAGCACGCCATCGGCAGGGGCTAGGAAATATTCGGTCCAAGTGCCGTGAACGCCCGCGATTGAGACGCGTTTGCCAATCATTAGGGCATCAACGCCCGCACCAACGGCTTCAATCGTGCCAAGCGCTTCGGACCCGCCGATGGCACCGGGAAGATCGGGCTTGTAGCCATAGGTGCCGCGGATCGTCCACAGATCGTGGTTGTGGATCGGCGACAGGGTCATTTTGACCAAAACTTCGCCAGCGCCCGGGGTTGGTGCGTCGATTTCAGTGGCTTTCAGAACTTCAATTGGTTCGCCGAATGTATCGTGGATTGCAGCTTTCATAGCGGTGTCTCTTTTCTTTAAATTAGGATTTTGAAAGGGTTTTGTTCGTCTCTGACAGCGCCTGTCTGAGCGGGATTTCATTTCGCGACAGTTTGGCAAGAATCGCGGCCCCCAGCCATTTTGCATAAAGCATTTGGGCGGTTGCCTGTGGATCGTCGACGGCGATCAGGGAGCCGTCTTTCGCCCCTAGAATCAGCAGCGCGGCGATTCTGTTGACCAAGGCGGTGACGCCCTTATCAAGCACCTGCCGCATGTCTTCGGACAGGTCGGCGACTTCGGCCCCCAGTTTGACGACCAGACATTGACTGGCAATGCCTTCGGACCCCGCCTGCGTCAGCCACGCCGTCCAAAAGGCGGTCAGCTTGTCATGGGCGGACCCTTGGGTGGCGCAAAGCGCGTCAATCCGCGCAAGGTAATCGGCGACATAGTCGGTCAGCAGGGCGTGGCCGAATGCTTCCTTTGAGGGGAAGTAATAATAGAACGACCCTTTGGGTACGCCGCTTTCCTTGAGGATTCGCGCCAGCCCGACCGCGCCAAAGCCGTGCTTGCTGATCAGCGCACGGCCGGAGGTCAGGATTTTCTGTCGCGTGAGGTCTGATTTCTTTTGCTCTGCCATGAGGGGCAGATAGGAAGTAATGGACCAGTCGTCTAGTGTTGGCGCGGAAAAGATTATCATAAGTCTGCCGCGACACAATTTTAGTGGGGAACATACCAGCCGTTAGCCAAGATGGCGGAGCGTGTCCGGGATATGATGCAAAGGTAATGGTGGAGCCTAGCGGGATCGAACCGCTGACCTCCTGCATGCCATGCAGGCGCTCTCCCAGCTGAGCTAAGGCCCCATTGTGGATCAATGATCCGGTCGTGTTCGCAACCCGGGATGGCTGCTGCGCCGCTGAATAGGCGCAAGCGAAGGCGGGATCAAGAGGAAAATCCATTCCCGCCTTCGTTATCTTCAATCAGTCGTCGTCGTTGGCTGCAACATCCGCGATTTCGTCAAGCGGAACTGTGTCTTCATCGTCGTCGTCGTCATCCAGAATATCGTCGTCGAGATCCACATCTACGTCGTCGTCATCTACCAATACGTCATCGTCCTCAACATCAACCTTATTGGCTTTTGCTGTTACGGCGTCTTCGGCATCGGCGGCGATCATCCGGGATTTGGAGTTATCCACCTCGACCACTTCGCCGGTATAGGGGCTGATGATCGGTGTTTTGTTCAGGTCGTAGAACCGCTTGCCCGTTGTGGGGCACAGGCGCTTGGTTCCCCATTCTTCATTGGGCATCGAAGTCCCCTTTTTGAAAGTGTTGTTGCGTATAGATGATTCAGGCCAAGTGCCATATGAGATAGGGACTGTCAAAGGCAATCGCCACCCCGTATCCGCCCGAAAGCCCTAAATGCCTGATCCGATCCTGCCCGGCAACCCACCAATCCCGCTTGTTCTGCGCCGTTCCGCGCGGGCAAGACGCATATCTTTGCGCATCTCGCAGCTGGATGGTCGCGTGACGCTGACTCTGCCCAAACGCCTGAAAGAGGCCGAAGGGATCGCATTCGCCCGCGAAAAGGAGGAATGGATTCGCCAGCATCTGGACGCACGTGGCCAGGATGTGCCCATTGGCATCGGGGCCGAGTTCCCCTTGGGGGGGCGCATGGTCCGGGTGGTGCAAGGGCAGGGGCGGCGCGTACAACTGGGCGCAGATACAATCGCCGTACCGGGGCGCGAAGACCGTGTCCCTGCACGGCTGGCAGCACATCTCAAGGAGCTGGCACGTGACCGGCTGGCAGGGGCGTGTGACGACTATGCTGCCGTCTTGGGGCGGCCCTATACCAAGCTGACCTTGCGCGATACGCGGTCGCGGTGGGGGTCGTGCACGTCGGAAGGCGGGCTGATGTTTTCATGGCGGCTGATCCTGACCCCACCCGAGGTGCTGGATTACGTCGCCGCCCACGAGGTCGCCCATCTGGCGCAAATGAACCATTCGCCTGCCTTCTGGGCAGAGGTGGAGCGCATCTATGGCCCCTACAAAGACGCGCGCGGCTGGCTGCGTACAAACGGTAGCGACTTACACCGCTACCGTTTTAGTTAAATGCGGTACATGTTGGGGAAATGTCGGCGTAGCCATTCGATGCCCTTGAGGTCTGTCGTAAACCCGTGGCGCACCACCAGATCGGGGCCAAAACGCAGGCAAAACAAGCACGTGCCCGCATGACCAGTTGACGCGAAGCGGCTTTGTGATCACAATAATAACATGAACTTGAACGCTCGCCCCCTAGATGCAAACCCGCTTGCCCATGACCGCGTGTACCGACAGCTGCGCAGCCGTATCATGCACGGTGATTTGCCGCCGGGACACGCCCTGACCCTGCGCGGGATCGGCAAGGAGTACGAAGTATCCATGACCCCCGCGAGAGAGGCCGTGCGCCGTCTGGCTGCCGAAGGGGCGCTGACAATGTCGGCCTCGGGGCGGATTTCGACACCGGAATTGAGCAATGAACGCATCGAAGAGCTCGCCGCGCTGCGCGCCCTGATCGAGGTTGAACTGGCCAGCCGGGCGCTGCCGCGCGCGCATTTCGCCCTGATTGAGCGGCTGCAAACGATCAACAATGCTGTGTCAGAGGCCGTCGCCCATCGTGATGCCGTCGGATATATACGCACCAATCTGGAATTTCACCGCACGCTGTATCTGCGGGCGCAGGCCCCGGCGATGCTGGCAATGGCCGAAACCGTATGGCTGCAAATGGGGCCGACCATGCGCGCCCTGTATGGCCGCCTGCGCCGCACCGAGCCGCCGCATTTCCACCGACTGATCATTGCCGCTTTGCGTGCTGGCGACGAACCGGGTCTGCGTCTGGCCGTCAGAACGGACGTGACACAAGGCTTGCGCATGCTCGCGACCTAAGGGCGGAGTTTTTCAAAACATCCGGCCCGTTGGGGTGCGTTGGGGTACCAAGAAAACGTCCAACCCTCGGGTTAGGCGGCCAAGCCTTTTGCGCCCAGATCCATGAACTTGGACCGCCGGTCCGCGATCAGCGCCTTGCCATCCTTGCCGTTCAGATCTTTCAACATGCCTGCAATCGCTTTGCCGACCGATTGAATGGCGCTGGCAGGGTCGCGATGCGCGCCGCCACGCGGTTCGGGAATAATCCGGTCATTGACGCCCAGCTGCTTGAGGTCCTGCGCCGTCAAACGCAACGCCTCTGCCGCTTCGCGCATCTTTTCTGAATCTTTCCACAAAATCGACGCGCAGCCTTCGGGGGAAATTACGGAATAGACCGAATGCTCCAACATCGCGACACGGTTCGCCGTCGCAAAGGCAACCGCCCCGCCCGATCCGCCTTCGCCAATGATCACCGATACCAATGGTACCCCGATCTGCAGGCATTTCTCGGTGGCGCGTGCAATCGCTTCGGATTGGCCGCGTTCCTCGGCACCTTTGCCGGGATAGGCCCCAGGGGTGTCGACCAGCGTGATCACGGGCAAGCCGAACTTGCCTGCCAGATCCATCAACCGCACCGCTTTGCGATATCCTTCGGGGCGCGCCATGCCGAAATTCCGTTCGATGCGTGACTTGGTATCATTGCCCTTTTCATGGCCGATCACCACGACAGGGACGTCATTGAACCGTGCAAGCCCGCCCATCACGGCCAGATCATCTGCAAAATTACGGTCGCCGGCAAGGGGCGTGTAATCGGTAAAAAGCGCTTCGATATAGTCTTTGCAATGCGGACGGTCCGGATGCCGCGCCACTTGGCACTTCCGCCAGGGCGTCAAGGATTTATACAAATCATCCAGCATCTGGTGGGCTTTTTTGTCCAGCGCTTGCGCTTCTGCACTGACATCCATGCCTTCCGATGACCGTGCAAGGGCGCGCAACTCTTCGGCCTTGCCCTCAATCTCGGCAAGCGGTTTTTCAAAATCCAGATACTGTGTCATCACATGCTCCGTTCTAGGGTATTCGTTATATGCCGTTGATTTCCGGCCTTTGCAACGCGGCCTGTTCAGCTGCTTGGCCAAAGCACTGGCAATAATGATGCAACCAGCAGCCCCGCCATGGACCAGTTGAACACCCGCAACCTTCCGGGGTTTGTCAAAAAACGCGCCATTTCCTTGCCAAGGACAGTCCAGATGGTCACCGATGGAAATGCCATGACAGCCACAACACATGCCGCAACCAACAGCGGTCCGAATCCTGCCAACGGAACGTAAATCGTGATGATACTCAGCCCGAAAGCCCATGCTTTGGGGTTGACCCACTGAAAGCCGGCCGCTTGAAGAAAGCTCATCGGTCGGCCGCCGGCATCAGCTGGCTGTGCAGGCCCGGCCGATGCAATCTTGAACGCCAGAAATAAAAGGTAAATGACGCTCAATACCTTGAGGATCGTATAGATGACCGGAAAGGCATCAAACACGCGGATCAACCCAAGCCCTACCAAAAGCAGCATGGCCATGAAACCAAAGGTGATCCCCATCATATGCGGGACAGTGCGTGCAAACCCAAAATTGGCCCCCGACGCCATCAGCATCAGGTTATTTGGCCCTGGCGTAATCGATGTGATGAGGGTGAATAGCGCAAGCGCCGAGAGTGCATCAAAAGTCATGCAGCCCTCATGCCCCAACTCTTGACCCGCGCCAAGCCCCCGTTCTCTGGCTCGTAAATATCCCGGGGGGGTGGGGGGCTGGCCCCCCACGTCCGGTCGGTGCGTTTAGCGCGCCGAAATCATTTCAGACTGGCGCACGATAACTTCGGCCTGCTTGATGCTGGCGATATCGACAAGACGACCCTTGTACACGGTCGCACCCTCGCCATTGGCCTTCGCTGTTTCCATTGCGGCCAAAATCTCGCGCGCTTCGGTAACGGCTTCCTCGGAGGGCGTGAAAACCTCGTTCGAGATGGCAATCTGCTTCGGGTGGATCGCCCATTTTCCGACCATGCCAAGGGTGGCTGACCGGCGCGCCTGTGCGCGGCATCCTTCGTCGTCGGAAAAGTCGCCGAACGGTCCATCGACAGGCAAGATACCATGGGTACGGCAGGCCGCGACAATTGCTGCTTGCGCCCAGTGCCATGGATCGGACCAGTGCTTTACCCCGTCATGAAGCATGTAATAATTTTCCTGCGTCCCGCCGATGCCGGTGGTTTGCATCCCCATTGATGCGGCGAAATCCGCGGCACCAAGGCTCATCGCTTCAAGGCGCGGGCTCGACGCTGCGATCTCTTCCACATGGGCGATGCCTGCGGCCGATTCGATGATAACCTCAAAGGCAATCCGCTTGGACCGGCCCTTGGCAGCCTCGATCGCTGTGACCAGCGCATCGACGGCGTAAACATCCGCAGCGCACCCGACTTTCGGGATCATGATCTGGTCAAGCCGTTCGCTTGCCTGCTCCAGCAAATCAACCACATCGCGATACCAGTAAGGCGTATCAAGGCCGTTAATCCGCACGGATAATGTCTTGTCGCCCCAATCCACATCGTTGATTGCGTTGATGATATTGGCACGGGCAGTGTCTTTGTCCGACGGCGCGACGCTGTCTTCCAGATCAAGGTTGATCACATCCGCAGCCGAGGCGGCCATCTTCTCGAACAGGGCCGGGCGGGAGCCGGGGCCAAACAACTGGCAGCGGTTGGGGCGTGCAGGGGGCGTTGGCTGAATGCGAAAGCTCATGGCAGGGTTCCTCGGGTAATAATGTTACAAGTGGGTTGCCTGAGTTGGTATTAAATTACACGGCGTGTCGCAAGTGTGATTTCGCAGGTGCAGCATTTGACCTTGTGGCGCACGCGATAATATTCGAATAATATATGAATATGCACATTAATCTTTCGCAATTGCTAGTGATTGAACCAGACTTGCAAGCCTCTTGTGCTTATAAACAGCGAAAATGACGCAAATCCAATTTGCCGGAGCATGCAGTAATGATTGAAACACCTTATCTTCTTTTTCTGGGCGATGCGCCCGACCAGCTTGCCGTGAAAGTCGCCCAAGGCATCAAGGACTGGCGTCCGGATAATGCCGTGGCCCAGTTCCGTATGGAGGGATGCAAGGCCGATCTGGGGCTGGCTGACATGACCTTGGCGCAGGCAAAAGAAGCGGGTGCAAAAACACTTGTGATCGGCGTGGCCAACCGCGGCGGGATCATCAGTGAAGCATGGAAATCGGTTTTGCTAGACGCGCTCGAAATGGGGTATGATCTGGCGTCGGGTTTGCACAACCTGTTGCGGGACGAAGCCGATCTGGTCAGTGCGGCCGTCAAGCACGGGCGCAGCCTGCATGATGTGCGTATCCCGTCGGTAAAATACCCGATTGCGAGCGGTGTTAAGCGCAGTGGCAAGCGGGTGCTGGCCGTGGGGACGGATTGTTCCGTGGGTAAAATGTACACTGCATTGGCACTGGATGCCGCGATGCAGGAAAAAGGCATGAAAAGCAGCTTTCGCGCGACGGGCCAGACCGGCATTCTGATCACGGGTGAAGGTGTGCCTTTGGATGCTGTCGTGGCGGATTTTATGGCGGGGTCGATTGAATATCTGACGCCTGACAACGACGAGGATCACTGGGACGTCATCGAAGGGCAGGGCAGCCTGTTCCACGTTTCCTATTCCGGCGTGACCCTTGCCTTGATCCATGGCGGCCAGCCTGATGCGTTGATTCTGTGTCACGAGCCAACGCGCAAAACCATGCGCGGCTTGCCGGATTATGCGTTGCCCAGCCTGGAAGACGTCCGCGATACGGCGCTGACATTGGCGAAGTTCGCGAACCCCGCGTGCAAGGTCGTTGGTGTTTCGATCAACACGCAGCACATGTCCGAGGCCGAGGCAGACGCCTATCTGGCCGAGGTCGAGGCCCGTATGGGTCTGCCCGCTGTTGATCCGTTCCGCACTGGGGCTGCAAAACTGGCAGACGCTTTGGCAGATCTCTGACCGGCCCTTCGGGGAGAGTTTATTTGGCAAAATGAAGGAGCGGGTATGCGTATTGAAGTAAGCCGCGATGTGTTTCGGCTGGCGCAGGTGTTTACCATTTCGCGCGGGTCGCGGACCGAGGCGAAGGTGCTGACGGTGCGGATTTCCGACGGTGGTGTGATGGGGTGGGGCGAATGTGTGCCCTATGCCCGCTATGACGAGACGCTTGAGAGTGTGACAGCCGAGATCGAGGCGTTGCCGGAGGTTTTCACCCGCGCATCGCTTTATGATTTGTTGCCAGCAGGTGCTGCGCGCAACGCAGTTGATTGCGCGCTGTGGGATCTTGAGGCCAAGCAGGCAGGCAAGCGGGTTTGGGAATTGGCGGGTTTGGCCGCGCCGGGGCCCGAGATTACCGCCTATACGCTGTCGCTGGACACGCCGGAAAAGATGCAGGCGCAGGCGGCGTTGCATGCGTATCGTCCCCTGCTCAAGATCAAATTGGGCACACCCGACGACATGCCACGGCTTGAAGCTGTGCGTGCAGGGGCCCCTGATGCGCAGATCATCATTGACGCCAACGAAGGTTGGTCGGCAGAGGTTTACGCCGACCTTGCCCCGCATCTGGTGCGGCTGGGTGTGTCGCTGGTCGAGCAACCTTTGCCCGCTGGCGAGGATGACGCGCTGATCGGAATGGACCGCCCTGTGCCGGTTTGTGCGGATGAAAGCTGCCATGACCGCAGCAGCTTGCCTAAGTTGAAGGGCAAATATGACGTGGTGAACATCAAGTTGGACAAAACCGGCGGGTTGACCGAAGCACTGGCCTTGCGCGATGCGGCGCTGGCCGAGGGCTATGATGTGATGGTCGGCTGCATGGTGGGGTCGTCTCTGGCGATGGCTCCGGCCACTCTGGTTGCGCAAGGCGCGCGCGTGGTTGATCTTGACGGGCCGTTGCTTCTGGCCGAAGACCGCGAGGACGCTTTGATATTTGACGCAGCCGGGGTGCATCCGCCCACGGCCAGACTTTGGGGATAAGACATGCGGACTGTTTATGTGAACGGCGAATACCTGCCCGAGAACGAAGCCAAGATTTCGATCTTTGATCGCGGGTTTCTGATGGCAGACGGGGTGTACGAGGTAACCTCGGTTCTGGGGGGCAAGTTGATTGATTTCGAGGGCCATGCCATCCGTCTGAGCCGTTCGCTGAACGAGTTGGAGATGCGCAACCCGATTTCGAAAGACGACCTGCTTGAGGTGCATCGCGAACTGGTACGCCTGAACGAGATCGACGAGGGGTTGATCTATTTGCAGGTCACGCGCGGGTCTGACGGCGACCGAGATTTTGCTTTTCCTGACCCTGAGACGACCGAACCGACGATCATTCTGTTCACGCAATCCAAGCCCGGCATGGCTGACAGCCCCGCCGCCAAAAAGGGTGCCAAGATCATCAGTATCGAAGACATCCGCTGGGGTCGTCGCGACATCAAGACGGTGCAATTGCTGTACCCGTCGATGGGCAAGATGATGGCCAAGAAGGCCGGGTGTGACGATGCGTGGATGGTCGAGGACGGTTTCGTGACCGAAGGCACCAGCAACAACGCCTATATCGTCAAGGGCAACAAGATCATCACCCGCGCGCTGAGCCACGATATTCTGCACGGCATCACACGCGCGGCCGTTCTGCGTTTCGCCAAAGAGGCGCAGATGGAAGTGGAAGAGCGCAACTTTACCATCGACGAGGCAAAGCAGGCGGATGAGGCGTTTACCACATCCGCCAGCGCCTTTGTGATGCCCGTGGTCGAGATTGACGGCGTGGCCTTGGGGGATGGCACGCCGGGGCGCGTCGCACCGCGCCTGCGCGAGATTTATCTCGACGAGATGCGCAAGGTAGCCATTTAAGCCCGTCGCATTTTCTGAACCAACGGGAGCGCCGTTCAGTGCGGCGTTCCCCATCTTGATATCCGCGCTTTCACGACGGCGGAAAAAGAACCGGCAGGGGGTGATCACGCACCCCGCCAATGTTCAGAACCGCATCTGCCCAAGGCTTTCACTTGGGAGGGGTATAAGTATTTCCTATACCGCCCTAGCGAGTTCAGCATGTGAATAATGACAGCATTTTGCTATGCATAACGGATTGGGAGAGAAATCCCCCTTTTTGAGGAGAATTTCCGTGGACATCAAGCACCTGAAGTACTTTTTGGCGATCGCAAATTCCCCATCTTTATCAGCCGCATCGCAATATATCGGCGTCGCGCAACCGTCTCTTTCGCAGCATGTAAAACGCATGGAGGAGGAGCTCGGGGTGAAGCTTTTGGAAAGATCACCACGCGGGACAGTGTTGACCGAAGAAGGCTTTGTTCTTGTCGAACATGCCAAACGTATCTGCGCGGATTTGGATCGCTGTGTTCAGGATATGAGAGACCTAAGTGGCACCGTGCGTGGCACCGTAAGTTTCGGAATGCCGCCGTCGGCATCTATGGTGATGTCGGTCGCACTTGCCGAAACCGTCCGGTTGGAGCTTCCCGAGGTGCGCTTGAAAGTCGTTGAGGCCATCAGCGGTTACATCACACCCTGGCTGAAGGATGGCACGGTCGACCTTGGTATCATCTACGATCTGGAAAACGCAGAGCAATATGACGTGATCCATGTGCTTAATGAGCGGCTGTATTTCATTTCCGCGCCTGATGCCTGGCCCTTCGATACGCCGCCCGGCGATCCTGTAAAATTCAAGGACCTTGCCAAGCTTGATATGATCCTGCCTTCGAACGGTCTAAGGAAGACAATTCAAAAATATGAAGACCAAATTGGCATCGCTCTGAATGTCGTCATAGAAATGGACGCGATGCGCCAGATCATGGAACTGGTCGCGCGAGGGTCCGGTTATGCGATTTTTGCACCGGCTGCGACGCATCACTTCGAACGTAGGGGGGAATTGGTGCGCGCCCCGATTATTGATCCGATCTTGACGCGCCCTGTCCATTTGGTGAACCATCCTGAACGCGTATTGACCCGTGCGGGGCGCACCGTAAAAGCGCTGACCTTGCAGATCGCCCAAGAGATGGTCCGCCGTGGCATTTGGGAAGGCGATATCGTCTGATCGAAAGACCGCATTGCGTTTCAATCCTGTCTGACCGCCGCCTTTGTGAATTCTGCCCTGACCTTTTCTGTGTGTTCACCCAAGGCGGGCACCGGGCCAAATTCCGGAATTTGGCCGTCCATCAGGGCACCGGGGGCAAGCATTCGCACGGTGCCAGAGGGGGTCTCGACCTCGGCAAAGCGATTTTGCGGATGGTCGGCGAGGTCTTGCATCGTGCTGACGCAGCCGTTTGCAATGCCGCTCTCGTTCAGCAGCGTCGCCAGGTCATCGCGGGATATTTTTTCAAACACATCTTCGATCTGTTCATTCAAAGCAGCCCGGTTTGCCGTTCTGTTGGAATTGTTGTCAAACCGTGGATCCGTCGCAAGTTCGGGCCGCTGCAAAACTGTCTCGCAGAATTTCACCCATTCCCGCTCGTTCTGGATGGAAAACAACACTTCTTTTCCGTCTGATCCGGCATAGGCCCCGTAGGGCGCAATCGTCGGGTGGCTTAGACCGCTGAGGTCGGGCGATTTGCCGCCATAGGCGTATTGAAGATAGGGTACATTCATCCAGTCGGTCAGCGCGTGGAACAGGCTTACTGAAATGTCGCGGCCCTTTCCGCTGAGGTGACGCCCGATCAATGCCTGAAGAACCGATTGGTGCGCCGTCATCCCGCAAGCAATGTCACAGACCGAAACGCCAACCCGTGTCAGGCCCGCCTCGTTGCCGGTGATGGCGCTTAGCCCGCTTTCGGCCTGGATCAGCAGATCATAGGCTTTGCGGTCGCGGTAGGGGCCGTCGTTCCCGTATCCAGATATTGAAACCGTAATGAGCCTTGGGTTGACCGACCTAAGCCGGTCTGGCGAGAAACCCAGCCGGTCAATCGCCCCGGGAGCAAGATTTTGAACGAACACGTCTGCTTGTGAAATCATGTTTTCCAGAAGCGCTTTGTCTTCGTCTTCCCGCAAATTCAAACAGACAGATTCTTTGCCCCGGTTCAGCCAGACAAAATACGCGCTTTCTCCGTGGACAAGGGTGTCATACCCGCGGGCGAAATCACCTTCTGGGCGTTCAATCTTTATGACGCGCGCCCCGGCTTCGGCCAGACGGCCGGTAAGATAAGGTGCGGCAACGGCCTGCTCGATCGACACAACCAAAAGGCCGTTTAGGTCACCTGACATATTTGCTCCGGATAATTAGGTCTTGGGTACGTAAATGTCTCGCACAAGTCAGACGTGTTTCTGAAATAACGGAAAGCGTGAGTGGGTATTGGATCAGACTATAGGGCGAACAATGCGATGTCGCTGCCAGACCGATATCGCGAAGCAATAGTGGCGCTATGGAAAAACAATTGGACAAAATTTTCATTGTCGCAAAGCCTTGCGCCCGATTGACCAGCCAAGGAAACATGATTTGAATATTGAAAATATCACCCTGCCGCTATTCCTTCCGGCAGTGAGAATGGACAGGCTGGCCAAGGCGGTAGGGTCAGGTGCGGATGCGATAATTTTCGATCTGGAAGATGCCGTTGGCCCAGATGACAAGGATACCGCCCGCGCTCTTTTGGTGGAAACCCTTGGCAAGACGCCGGTGCGTCTGCCGGTTTTGGTCCGGATCAATGCCCAAAGCACGCCGTGGTATGAAGCGGATATTCTGGCTTGCGCGGATTTGCCCATTGATGCGGTCGTCCTGCCCAAGGCTGAAACGGCTGACGCCTGCCATGATGTGTCAGAGCGCACAGGAAAGCCCGTGATCGCATTGATAGAAACTGCGCTGGGCATGGATAACGCCAAAGCTATCGCAGGGGCATGTCGGCGCCTTGCTTTCGGGTCAATTGATTATGCGGCGGATCTGGGCATTGCCCACATGCGGGACAGTCTTCTTCATGCGCGGGCAACCCTTGTACTGGCGGCGCGCCTGGCCGGTCAAACCGGACCTCTTGATGGGGTGACGACAAATATCAAAGACGCAGAGGTGATAACGTCGGACAGTGAGCACAGTGTGTCGATGGGGTTCGGGGGGAAATTGTTGATTCACCCGGCTCAGGTGCAGCCGTCAAGAACCGGTTTTGCGCCGTCCCAAATGGAATTGGACTGGGCCCACCGTGTGTTGGAGGCAGCCTCGGGCGGGGCGGCTGCGGTTCAAGTGGATGGTGCCATGGTCGATGCGCCGGTGCTCAAAAGAGCAGGGCAAGTGATAAGCCGTGCGGGGGGATAAGAATATCCTATGGCGTCAAGATACTTAACGTATTTCTGCCCCTTTCGGAATTCTGAAATAGTGGCGCGAACATATATTTAAGGGACGCTCCATGGACAGTTTCAATCCGACCGCCAAATACGAAGACATTCGCCAGGGCGTTGCCAAAGTCTGCGCCGAATTTCCGGGTGAATACTGGCGGGATCTTGATGCCAAGCGCGCCTATCCCAAGAAATTTGTCGATACGCTCATTCGCGAAGGCTATCTGAGTGCGATGATCCCCGAGGAATATGGCGGGCTTGGCCTTGATCTGACCACGTCTGCGGTGATCCTCGAGGAAATCCACCGCAACGGCTGCAATGCTGCTGCATGCCATGCGCAGATGTACACAATGGGAACCGTTCTGCGGCATGGCACGCCCGAACAGAAGGCGAAATACCTGCCGGGGATTGCGGACGGGTCTTTGCGGCTTCAGGCCTTTGGTGTCACCGAGCCGACAAGCGGGACCGACACGCTGTCATTGCGGACAACGGCCGTCCGCGACGGCGACGACTATGTGGTGAATGGCCAGAAAATCTGGATTTCCCGCGCCGAGCATTCTGATTTGATGGTCTTGCTTGCGCGCACGACGCCGCGGGATCAGGTGAAATCCAAAACCGACGGCCTGTCGGTGTTCTTGATTGATCTGCGCGAGCTTCGCGGCAATGGCATGGAAATCCGCCCGATCCGCACCATGATCAACCACGCCACAACCGAGATATTTTTTGATAATGCACGTATTCCGGCATCAAGCTTGGTCGGGGAAGAGGGCAAAGGCTTTCGCTATATTCTTTCGGGCATGAATTCGGAACGTATTCTGATTGCGTCGGAATGTATCGGGGATGCCAAATGGTTCATTGCCAAAGGGTCTGACTATGCGCGTGAACGGGTCGTGTTTGGCACGCCGATCGGGGCAAATCAGGGGGTGCAATTTCCGCTTGCCAGGGCGCAGGCACATCTGATGGCCGCCGAAGCGATCGTGTACAGGGCTGCGGCGATGTACGATTCCGGTTTGAATCCGGGTGTCGAGGCGAATACCGCCAAGATGCTGGCCGCTGATGCGAGTTGGGAAGCTGCCGAAGCGTGTTTGCAGACCCATGGCGGGTTCGGGTTCGCCGAAGAATATGATGTGGAACGTAAATTCCGTGAGGCACGGCTTTATCAAGTCGCACCGATTTCAACGAATTTGATCCTATGCTACATAGCCGAACAGGTTCTCGGATTGCCCAAATCTTATGGCCATAGAAAGGTTTAAGATGTCATTGACAGATAAGCTGGTTGATCTTGGCCAAACACCAAGTGTCGACTTACCTCCACGTGCTGCGGCTTTGGCGCGGTTTTCCTTGCTGGACTGGGTTGTTTGCGGTCGAAAAGGGATAGACGAACCCTTGGCGGGCAAACTGCGCAAGCTGGCAAAACGCGAAGGCGGAACTCCGTCGGCATCGACTTTCGGGGGGGATCGTGCACCTGCCCGGATGGCAGCCCTTGTGAATGGTGCAACAAGCCATGCGCTGGATTTTGACGACACCCATTTCGCGCATATCGGCCATCTGTCCGTCGGGATTTTCCCTGCGGCACTGGCGGTCGCCGAAGAGCGGGGGAAATCTGCAACCGAAGTTATCGAAGCTTTCCTTGTCGGGGCAGAAGCCGCGATCCGACTGGGCGTGGCGTTGGGCAGCGATCACTATAACCGCGGGTTTCATCAGACCGCGACAGCTGGCGCATTCGGGGCGACCGTTGCCGCAGGGCGGCTCTATGACCTGTCGGCGACCGAAATGACACATGCACTGGGGCTTTGCGCGACGCGCGCCTCTGGATTGAAGTCGCAATTCGGCACGATGGGTAAGCCCTACAACGCAGGTATCGCGGCATCAAACGGTGTTGAAGTTGCACAACTGGCCTCGATGGGGTTCACCTCGGTTCAGGATGGCGTGTCAGGGCCCCAAGGGTTCATCCTGACCCATAGTATCGAAACCGATCCCGAAGCTCGCTGGGAGACGCCTGAACAGGGGCGGTTCTTGTTTGAGGATAACAAATACAAACTGCACGCATGTTGCCACGGAACACATGCAATGATCGAAGCGCTTTTGGCTGCAAAGGTCGATGTGGATCAAGTCGAGGCATTCGCACTTAGAACCAGCCCGCGCTGGCTGAACGTGTGCAATCAGAAATCGCCGGCATCAGGGCTGGCGGTGAAGTTCAGCTATGCCTGGCTTGCTGGGATGGCGCTGCGTGGGGATGCCACCGGCGACGACAACTTGTATTCCGATGCGCTGGTTGCCGATCCTTTCCTTCAGTCATTTGCAAATCGCGTCACCGTCGAAGGCGACGCGAACGTAACCGATCTTCAGGCGGTGGGTGTTCTGACGCTCAAATCCGGCGAAACTGTCGAGGTTTCATACGACCTGGCGGCATCCTTGCCCGAAGACGTTTTGCGCCAAAAGCTGACGGCCAAGGCGGTTGCTGCATTGGGGGAAGAGGGGCAGAAAATCTGGGAATGCCACGATAAACTGGATGGTTTTTCTGCCCGCGATCTGGGGATGCTCTTGACGGTCTAGCGGCGCAAGTGTCGCGACCCATAATTGGTGGGAAAAAGGCGGGGCGGTCGCGATGACCTTCCCGCCTATTCCAATTACCGCATCACAAACGGATTGGCCGGATACTCCTCAGAGGTGTTGATCCAGACCGATTTGGTTTCGAGGTAGTCATAGATCGCTTCCATTCCGTTCTCGCGACCGATGCCCGAATTTTTCATGCCGCCAAAAGGCATCATATAGCTGATCGCGCGGTAGGTGTTCACCCAGACGGTTCCAGCCTTGAGCGCATCCGACATGCGCATTGCACGGCCAATGTTCTGCGTCCAGACACCTGCGGCAAGACCGTAGATCACATCGTTGCCGATGCGGATCGCTTCTTCTTCGTCATCAAATCCGATGATCGACAGAACCGGCCCGAACACTTCTTCCTGGGCAATGCGCATGTCATTGGTCACGTCGGCGAATATTGTCGGTTCAATGAATTGGCGGCCCTTAATTTCGGGGCCCTGCGCGGGCTTGCCGCCATGAATAAGGGTCGCGCCGTCTGCCTTGGCGACCTCGATATAGTTCAATATCTTCTGGTATTGTGGGGGCGTCGTGACCGGTCCGATATTTGTATCGGCTTGCATCGGATCGCCGATCTTCGCCGACCGCGCCAAATTCAGTAGTTTTTCAATGAATCGGTCTTTGACTGAGTTTTCAACAAGCAAGCGGGACCCGGCAATGCAGGTTTGTCCGGTCGCCGCAAATATCCCTGACACCACGCCAGATACGGCCGCATCCAGATTTGCGTCTGCAAATACGATATTGGGAGACTTGCCGCCCAACTCAAGCGAGACCCGCTTCATTTGCTTTGCCGCTGCGGCATAGATCTGGGCACCGGTTGTATCGGAGCCTGTGAAACTGATCTTGGCGACATCAGGGTGATCGACAAGCGCCGCGCCGGTTTCCTGCCCAAGGCCCGTCACCACGTTGAACACGCCGGGCGGAAACCCCGCTTCAACCGTGAGCGCGGCAAATTCCAACGTCGATGCAGACGTGAATTCAGACGGTTTGATCACGATCGAACAGCCCGCAGCAAGGGCGGGTGCGGCCTTCCAGGCGACAAACAAAAGCGGGGAGTTCCAAGCGGTCAACGCGGCAACGACACCCACGGGCTCGTATTTGGTAAATGCAAAATGGTCCGGTTTGTCGATCGGAACAACGCGGCCTTCGATTTTATCCGCCAGGCCAGCATAATAATACCACGACTCCGGCTGATATTTCAGCTGCCCGGCCATTTCGGTCAAAAGCTTGCCATTGTCGCGCACTTCAATCTCGGCCAGCCGCGGGCCATGCTCGACCAGAAGATCCCCCAGTTTGCGCAGCAGTTTCCCGCGTTGCGACGCCGACATCTTTGCAAATGGTCCGGTGGTCATCGCGGCCTTGGCGGATGTCACGGCAAGATCGACGTCAGCTTTGTTCCCCCGGGGGATCTGCGCCCAGGTTTCCCCGGTATAGGGGTTGTCTGTATTCATCCATTCGCCGCCCGACGGGTCAACGAATTCACCATTGATGAAATGCTGGTACTTTTTCATGGGTTACTCCGCTTTCGCCGCTGGCGTTTCTGGTGGCATCATATTGATAACGTGGCGGATGGTCTTGCCCTCGGCCAGTAGGTCAAATGCGGCATTGATGTCTTCCAACGGGCCGCTCGAGGTCTTGAGCCGGTCTACTGGCAGCTTTCCGCGCTTGTAGAGCTCGATATATCTGGGGATGTCGCGCGATGGCACGCCGCCGCCTAGGTAACTTCCGCGAATGCTGCGTTCCTCGCCGACAATGCGGACCTGTTGAATTTGCAGCTTCACTGCGGGGTTCGCGAGGCTAGCCGTAACCGTTTGCCCGCCGCGACGGGTGACCTCATAGGCAAATTCAAATGCGGGCGCGACACCGGCAGTTTCGACGGCGGTATGAACGCCGCCATTGGTAAGGTCGCGGATATTCTGAATGGCGTCCGGATCACGAGAGTTGAACACATCCGTGGCCCCCAGATCTTTTGCAAAGGCCAGTTTCTCGGGGTCGATATCAACCGCGATAACGCGCGCTGCACCGGCCGCTGCGGCACCAAGCACCGCAGAAAGGCCAACACCGCCCAGCCCGACCACCGCAACCGTTTCACCTGCCCTTACCCCGGCGGTATTCACAACAGCCCCGACACCGGTCAGCACGGCGCAGCCAAATAGCGCGGCAATTTCCAAGGGCAGTTCGTTGTCGATCTTAACGAGGGATCGCTCTGACAAGACGGCGTATTCGCTGAATGCCGAAACGCCGACGTGGTGATAGACGTCCTGCCCATCAAGATGCAGCCGCATCCCGCCGCCCAACAATGTACCTTCGGCATTTGCGGCCGCCCCCGGTTGGCAAAGCGCGGCCCGCCCCTCGGCGCAGGGGGCGCAATGCCCGCAGGACGGAACGAAAACCATGATGACATGATCCCCCGGCGCAACCGACGTGACGCCCGGCCCACATGCCTCAACGATGCCGGCGGCCTCGTGACCAAGTGCCATCGGTGTCGGGCGCGGGCGATCCCCGTTGATGACTGACAGGTCCGAATGACACAAACTGGCAGCGGCGATTTTTACCAAAACCTCACCTTGGCCCGGAGGGTCCAGCACCAAAGTTTCCAGTTTCAACGGGCGCGTTTTGGCGAAAGGGCGATCCGCAGGGCTCGCGTGCAGCACTGCCGACAGGCTTTTGCGGGGGGCGGTGGTTTGATCTGACATCGTTAATATCCTCCATCACTGACGCAACGCCGGTATCTTTAGGGTTCGGTTGGTCAATTTTATATCTTTGTGCCGAAACGCGCCAAAAAGGAGGATTCGAACGGACTATGAGTGTTGCGCATTGCGCCCTGTACAAAAAGTGCGACTTTCAAATTACGGCTATTGGAATTTCTTATTACTGTCCTTGAAGCCAATCCCTTATTTTATCCTGACTCATTTTGAGCCCGTCTTCAGCGAGAAAGCAAAGTAAAATGGCATTGGATTTGCAGAACTGGATCGGGCGCACCGAAAGCGTAGAAGATGTCTTGGACGCGCGACCTGCGCAGCTTATGCAATCCATTCTGCCGACGGGCGAACCGCTTTCAGTGGGCGACAGGCTGCCGCCCCTTTGGTGTTGGCTCTATTTCTTGAAAGCGGTGCCGCTTGATGAGATCGGGCGGGACGGTCACCCCAGAAAGGGCGGGTTTTTGCCACCTGTTGATCTGCCGCGACGCATGTGGGCGGGGGGGCGATTTGAATTTGACGGCGATCTGTTTATCGGAGACCGCATCACGCGCCATTCCAAAATATTGAAGGTCCTGCCCAAGGAAGGGAAAACCGGACCGCTGTGTTTTGTCACTGTGGAACACAGCTATGTGCGGGCAGGGGAAACTGTTTGCCGCGAAGAACATGATATTGTGTACCGCGAAGACCCGGTTCCCGGCGCGCCAAAGCCCGCCCCTGTGAAGCCGAAAATGGAATTTACAAACCGCGAGGGGGTCGATCCGTCTATTTTAATGCTTTTTCGATATTCGGCCCTGACGTTCAACGGCCACCGCATCCACTATGATCGGGAATATTGCCGCGACGTCGAAGGGTACCACGATTTGGTTTTTCACGGCCCCTTGACCGCGACCCTTTTGGCCGGATTTGCCGAAAGAGAAAGCAAAGGGCGGTTGAAGACATTCAGCTATCGTGCCGTTAGCCCGCTGTTTGTTGACCGGAAATTCAACATCTATTTGAACCGCGGCGATGGCGAAACCCAAGCAATCGCGTGCGACCCTGATTGCAATCTCGCGATGAAAGCCGAAGCGACCTTCGAGTAGGCACAGGTAATTTTTAAATACCTATGGTTGAAACTTCGGAATGCGTGGGGAAGCTTGTGTTTCCACTGCCGCAAATAACCCCCCCGGTAATCGGGCATTCGCGCCCTGTTTTTCAGCCGCAGAGCTATACCTTTGGGGCATTGGTTTTTGCGGGTTCACCGCATCACTCGTGTTTTCAGCAACGATAAGAGCGGATCTCCAAGTTAACCGATGCCGATATCATCCAGTACGCCGCCAAGCATCGCGCCACCTGCGCCAACAGCACCGTGAACCGCCACCTGCAGATGCTGGGCCGCGCGCTGCGGCACATGGGCAAGGTCTACAAGACCGAGGTTCCCGAAATCGATCTGAAATCGGCCGAGACGAAAGAACCGCGGGAACGCGTGCGCGAGCTGACCACAGACGAGCAGAGCAGACTATTCGCCGCCCTGCCCCAAGAGTTTCACCCAATGGTCGCCTTTGCACTGATGACCGGCGCGCGGATCAGCACGATCACTGGCCTGCTATGGCGCGAAGTCGACATGCCCAACCGTGAGATCACGTTCAGGCTCAAGGGCGACGAGCTGATGATCTTCCCGATCAATGGCGAGCTGGCGGCGCTGCTGTCTGCCCTGCCCAAGTCGAACGTGATGGAAAGCCGACGCTACGTGTTCACCCGCGTCGATGGCCACTCGGCCGAGCGTATCCAGATCGTTGCCAGCGGCGGCGTGTTCGGCACCGTCTGGCGCAAGGCGCTTCTGGATGCCGGGATCGATAACTTCCGGTTTCACGATCTGCGCCATACGTTCGCAACCAGAATGCTGCGAAAGACGCAGAACATCAGCCTGGTGTCGAAGCTACTGGGGCATACGAACATTGAGACGACCAGCCGTTATGCACACGTTCTGACAAGTGATCTGCGGGATGCATTGGATGGGTTTTCATTGATGGGCAAGGGGCCTAACATGCTAATGCAACACCCCTTATAACTTAGCCTGGAAATTGGAAAACCCAAGTGAAGATTAGAGTCAATCAATTCATCGAATTCGCATATGGAGACAAGCGGAGGGACAATGCTAAAGTCAAAAGCATAATTGATGATCAGAATCTTCCATATGGCCCTGCCAAAGATCGGTATAAGAAGTTTAGAGATACCATGACTTCTTTTGAGGATCACAGAACTTCAATCGAAGAATTTCGTACACTCCATTCAAAAGTCGCCGCAAATAAATCCGCTGGATATAAAGTTTTGTGCCAAAACTATCTAGATTTGAAGGGGGATACTCCCGGAATGCGCAGTTTTTACAGATTAGACATTGAATTGGTCATTCATTTCTGAAACGGCATCGGCCTCTTGCCATTAGAGCAAGCTCTTTGAGTTTTAAGAAAACCGGCCATGATCGGGATTTTGAACTATTCCCATAAATATGTCTAATCAACTATTCTGGACCAGCTTCAAGGCCGAAAAAATCAGCGAAATTTTCTAAGAACTCTTTTCGGATTGCATCGCTTTCCTCATTTGCTAATTGGGAAATTAAGTCCACTATCTCCGATACAACATTTGGTTCCAACGCTTGTAGCTCAGAGCTCAAATTCTCCATTAGCTTGACCGAGAAGTCATCGTCGATCTGACTCTCATCGGCATTTTCAAGGATGAAAATGCAACTTACAAGACAGCTAAGCAAACTGAGGTTAAGGCTACTTGTCATTCTGGCACGACCCTTACAGTTATATTATCAATTCCGAGATCTCCAAACATCTTCTCTGCGCGATTTGCCTGCGTTTGCGTTGGTACCTCCCAGCGAGCTGTCAAACCATTTTGTTGTAGCGCTTCTGACTGACGTAAACCGACATTCCCCAAGTTGCCTGCCCTCTGAGGCGAGGGTCGCCTGATCAGGCCTGCGGATCAAGTATTTTTTGCCTCTGAGGGGGCTTTGTTGCACAAATCGGGTGAAGGACGTTTTTCCCCTTCCCCCAGACGGACTTAGCTTACAGGCTCAGTGATGGGTATGCCAAGAGCGGTGTAGCGGTTGAGGACGGCGATACGGACTTGGATTTCCGCGACCTGCCTTTCGAAGTCCCTGGCCATTAGCGATTGGCCGAGTAGTTTTATACAATGCATCTTCGTTTCGACGCGGCTTCGGCGATGGTATCCACTCCAGCGTCGCCACAGAGTGCGACCCAAGTATCGCTGCGCACTGACCGCGTCATTTCGGGCAATAGCTCCAGCGCTCGTCGGTTTCCAGGGCTTGGCATTCTTGCTTGGCGGGATCACTGTATGGGCCTCTCTGGCGGCAATCGCCTCGTGGCATTTACGCGTGTCATACGCTCCATCTGCGGTGACGCTGCCGATGTCTTGATCGGGCGGGATTTGGTTCAGAAGTTCGGGCAGAATGGGAGCGTCTCCGACGTTGCTGCTGGTGACCTCGACCGTCCGAACTTCCAGTGTTTCCTCATCGATTCCAATATGAATCTTGCGCCAGATGCGTCGTTTGGAGACACCATGCTTACGGGCATTCCATTCGCCCTCTCCTTCGGCTTTGATACCGGTGCTGTCGATGAGCAGGTTCAGCGGTCCTTTGGACCCGCGATACGGCAAGCTCACGTTCAGTGTTTTCTGACGTCGACATAAGGTGCTGAAATCCGGCGCTGCCCAATCCAGCCCGACCAGTCGCAGCAGGCTCTGGACGAACCCAGTTGTCTGTCGAAGCGGCAGGCCAAACAGGACTTTCAGCGTCAAGCAGGTCTGAATGGCGGCGTCACTGAATTGTCGCTGCCGACCGCGCTTGCCGCTTGGCGGCGGCGTCCAAACCATCTCTGGATCAAACCAGATCGACAACGATCCACGTTGCTTCAAGCTGTCATTGTAGGATGACCAATTCGTGGTCTTATATTTGGTAGGGGTCCAACTGCTCATGCCTTCCAGTTATCACGCTGGATTCATACAGTGAATCCCATCCGAGGATTTGTGCAACAAAGCCGATATTTCCCATACGTGGCTTTGACTTACCGCTTTCTGAAAATATGACAGAAGCATTGCCATTTCAGGATCAAACCGCAAATTTTGGCATAGCCATTCTTTCCCAATTGTCAGAGCCGTGAAAAACCCGCGTTTACCAATGTAAAGCCAAGGGTGAATGCCAAATTTATGCAGAAAAACAATGGGGAAATAGGCCTATAGGCATTTCCTATATCCTTTATAAAAACTTCGATATGTCGCGAGGCGTCTTCATCGCCCTAAGGTAATCCCAAGCAAAGTGCGCATTGTTTCGTGCTGCGGATATCTCGGGAGGGGATGGTCGGTGTCTATTAAACGTTGGTTGGGTAATCTTAGCCAAGAAAAAATAGTGCTTTTGATCACGGTGACATTGTTTGTCACCTTTTCCGTTTCGCTGAACGGATTCATCGGGGCAAACAACATACTGGCATTGCTCAGGAATGTCGCTGTATTGGGTATTCTCGGGCTGGGAATGCTTATTGTTGTCCTGGGGCGCGGCATTGATCTGTCGATGGTTGCGATCATGGCAATTTCGGTCGCATGGACAATCCAGCTTGTGGGCGAAGGTACGCCGTTGGGTCTGGCCCTTGCCATGGGCTATGGATTTGCGCTGGCGATGAGCTGCATATCTGGCACCCTTGTCGCCTATGCCGAAATTCCCGCAATTTTCGCAACGCTCGCGATGGGGACCTTTGTCTATGGTTTCGGCCGGGCGCATCTGATCACCGGGACGGATGTTGTCTATCTGCCCGCCAGCTTTGGCTGGGCCAGTCAAATCGGCCAGGGGCAGCTTTGGGGCATTCCAATTCCAATCATCTTGGCGGTCTGTCTGGCCTTTGTCGTGTTCCTGTTCCTGCGCTTTTCAAAGCACGGATGGAATACCTACAACATTGGCGACAACACGCCCGCTGCCCGCGTTACCGGTATTCCGGTCCGCCCGACGATGGTGATGCAATACATGATGAGCGGAACAGCCGCCTATCTGGCAGGCTTGATCACCGCAACCGCCGTTCAGTCGATGAATACGCGGATCGTGAATTCCAACATGATCTATGACGTCATCCTGATCGTTGTCCTTGGCGGTGTGAGCCTGTCGGGGGGGCGCGGCAACGTGCGCAATGTGATCGTCGGGACGCTGCTTATCGGCGTTCTCGTCAACGGGATGACCATCATGGACATCCAGTACACGATTCAGAACGTGATCAAGAGCTTGATCCTTCTGCTTGCCATTATTTCAGACAGCATAATCAACCCGCGTGATGAACAGACCGGTCAACAGGGCGACATCTAAAGACCCGCGGCAACGTCACTAACCCAATCAAACCAACCAGGAGGAAAATACTATGGAATGGAAAGTTCTTAAACATTCAATGAAATTGGCCACATTGGCGATCGGATTTTCAGGCGCTCTGTATGCGCAGGAAACCAACGATCCTTTCCGTGGCCCGGCGCTTGATGCTCTCGAAGGCAAGTGGGTTGCGTATCTGCCCATCTCAGCCGGTTTCGACCTTGCCCAAGCATGGGGCGGTGTCGTCAAGGAGGAAGCCGAGCGTTACGGGATGAAGTTTACCATCCAGGACCCGAACTGGTCGACGGATGCGATGGCTCAGGGGATGACGTCACTGATTGCCGAAGGGCCTGATGTGATCGTGACGCAGAACCCTGACACACAATCGCTGGCGCGACTGATGGTGCAGGCGAACCGTGCAGGCATCGCTGTGGTTCAGATGAATATGCAGGGTGCCGTTCAAACGGATGCCTTTGTCGGGCCTGACTATATTGCGATGGGGCGCCAGTTGGCAAATATGGCCATCGAGAAATGCGGCGGCGAAACCGATACGTCGCACAAGGTATCGATCGTGCAAGGCGTGATCACGGGCGGCGTAAGCTATTTCCAGGTTCAGGGCATTATGGAAGTGCTGAGCGAACGGGATGACATCGAAATCGTATCTAGCCAGGCCGCCGACTGGGACGCGTCCAAGGCGCGTGCGATCACAGAAACCGTGCTTCAGCAGCACCCCGATCTCTGCGCGATCCTGGACATGTGGGATGGTCAGGCCATCGGCACGGGTGCCGCGGTCAAGCAAGCAGGCCTTGCCGATACGGTTTCCGTTATCACCTCGGGTGGTGGTGCCGCCAGCACATGTGATTTGATCCGGGACGACACGTTTGATGTGGTCGTGAACTACGACGCACCGGGCATGGGCCGCGACGCCTGGACTGCGATCATGATCGCAATGCAGAACGGTGGCGGTGGCAAGATGAAGACGCAGGTCTTCTCGCCTACCTATGTCATGTCGAAGGACAATGTCGAATCCGCGTCCTGCTGGGACCCCGAGCAATACGCCGCGCGTCTGCGTTAAGCCGCTCGCATAAAGACCAAAGCAGCGGCACAGGATGCCGCTGCTTTCCGGTCAAACCCGAACACGCCTCAACTCCCAGAAGTTTCATAAGAAAGTGACGCGCTATGTCATTGGCAAGCAGTATTAAAAAAGCCCGGTACCGCTGGCTTCCCGATCACGTTTTTGGCGAATTGCTCTCGAAGAGCTGGATCGACAACGCCATCCCATTCACAATTATGATTATTGTGGTCGGGGTTGTCGGGTCTTTGCTGCCCAATTTCTTTACTGGAAGTAATATCGGCATTCTGGCCCGCCAATATGGGGAACTTGCCCTTGTCGTTCTGGCGATGACCACTGTGATACTGGTCGGGGGGATCGACCTTTCGGTCGGGTCGAACTTTGCGCTCGGCAACTTCTTGATGCTGTACTTTCTCAACCTTGCGGATCTTCCGGTCGGGCTGGCTGCTGGCCTTGTTGTGCTCATCTGCGGATCGGTGGGATTGGTGAATGGCGTATTGATCGGCTATCTGAGGTTGCGGGCATTTCTTACAACGCTTGTGACGCTGATCATTGTGCGCGCCATCGTAGACCTTTTGCTGCTTGAATACGCCCAAGACATGTCGATGTCTTTTTACTCGTCTCCTCTTTGGGATCTGATGGGGCTGGGCAACGTTTCAATCTTTCCGTTCAGCTTTGTGATCCTGGTGATCGTCGCGGTCATCGCACATGTCATCTTTAGCCGGTCGGGGCCGGGCTGGCGTCTTCTGGCGATTGGTGGATCACGCCGGTCGGCCTATAATATGGGCCTGCCTGTGAAACGGATCGTTTGTCTGGCTTATGTCGTTTCGGGGATGTTGGTCGGTATGGCCGGCATTCTATACGCCGCCCGCCTGAGCGGTGCCGGCACAGACACCGGTCTTGGTCTCGAGGTCCTCGTGCTGACGGCAGCGATACTTGGGGGCAATTCCCTTGGCGGCGGTCGCGGTTCGGTGACCAAGGCCATGATGGGGGCGGTCACGGTGCTGGTGCTAACCAACGGTGTTCTGCGTCTTGGCCTTAACAGTGGTTCGGGGCCAATGGTGCTGGGGCTGGCATTGCTTTTCGCCGTGTTCGTCGACGTGCGCTGGATGAAAAACCGTCACAAGCTTTTGAACACGGTCTATGTGTCGCCCACTTTGATGGAGATGCCAGAGCCACGCACAACCGATGAGGGTCCGTTCAAGGTGAATGACCGCTTGTCCAAAGTCGACGTGATCGGTCTGGGAGACGTGGAAAGCCCCGAGGACGTTATCCTTGATGACGAGGATTACCTGTATTGCGGCAACCGCCACGGGGATATCGTCCGGTTTACACCGCCTGAATACAAGACCTACGAAATCTACGCCCATATCGGCGGTGCCCCCTTGGGTATGAGCTTTGATAAAGACGGGAACCTGTTGGTCTGCGTCGGTGGCATGGGGCTTTATATGGTCGCAAAGAAAGACAGAGCGGTCACCTTGGTGACAGACGAAACCAACCGGTCTTTCTTTTCCATCATCGACGACAGCCGCCTGCGTCTTGCGGATGATCTGGATGTTGCCCCAGACGGCAAGATCTATTTCTCTGAGGCGACGGTGCGCTACGAGATGCACGACTGGCCTGTCGATGCTTTGGAAAGCCGCGGCAATGGTCGTATCGTTTGCTATGATCCCAAAACCAAAAAGACACGGACTGTCGTGCGCAACTTGGTATTTCCCAACGGGGTTTGCACATCCCATGACGGTAAATCGATCTTGTTTGCGGAAAGCTGGGGCTGCCGGATCAACCGCTACTGGCTTGAGGGGCCCAAGAAAGGCACGGTTGAGGTGCTTGCCGACAAACTTCCCGGGTATCCCGATAACATCAACCGCGCGTCTGACGGCACCTATTGGGTCGCGATCATGGGGATGCGTTCGCCCGCGCTGGATCTGGCGCTTCGGATGCCCGATTTCAGACGTCGGATGGCGCGCCGCATGGCCGCTGATCAATGGCTGTTCCCCAACCTCAATATCGGTTGCGTTGCGCGCTTTGATGACGACGGAGAGATCATTGAATCCCTATGGGATCGCAAAGCTGCCAATCACCCGATGATTACATCCATGCGCGAGCACAAAGGCTGGCTGTATCTGGGGGGCATCACCAACAACCGTATCGGCCGTATTCGCCTTGAGGGGCAGAATAATCGCTGGACCGGATGGTCAAGCTATTGGGGCAAGAAATCGGGGGAAAACGCGTGAAACACTCTATGATTTCCCGTATCTTTGACAACCTCCTTGGGCGTGGATCCGCTGCGGTCACCGTCCCGCCGATGGATGGCGCGCTCAAGCCGAACAACCAGCTAGAGAATCTCCAACCCGGAATCCCGGCCGCTCAGGTGGATGATATCGTTGAGTGGAAAGGGGAGCCTCTTTGGTCAGACGGTGCCACGCTGGTTTCACGCTCGGGTGTTCAGGCAGAGCTGCCGTCGGTGATCACCGCCCTTGCCGCGCTGGATGATACATTGGTTGTGGCAACCCTTGACGATGGCCTCATTTTGCTTGGCGGTGATTACCAGAGGGCCGAAATCGCGTGGGCCACTCCGATCACAAATGTGACGGCAATATCGGTGGACCAAAGCGGCGTTATTCTATTTTGCACCGGTTCACAGACAAATGCGCCCAACGAATGGCGGCGCGATCTGATGGAGACAAACCAATCGGGCATGATCGGTCGGGCCAATCCCAAGACCGGCGAGGTGCGCATCTTGGCGAAAAACCTTCGGTACCCGTCCGGGATCGCAACCACTGCCAGTGGGTCAATTGTTTACAGCGAAGCATGGGCATCTCACATCGTTGAAATGTCGGCAGACGGATCAAACGCGCAGATCATTTTTGACGAAATCCCAGGCTATCCCGGCCGCCTTTGCCGGCAGGAAAATGGCACCTTCTGGCTAAGTGTTTTTGCACCACGAAACCCCCTGATCGAATTCGTCTTGCGCGAACCGGCCTACCGCAAGGCAATGTTGCAAGAAGTCGCGCCCGAGTTCTGGATCGCACCGCATTTCTATAGCGGGAGATATTTCAACGAACCCATGCAGGGCGGGGCGCTCAAACAAATGGGGATCCTCAAGCCATGGGCACCGACCCGTTCATATGGCTTGGTCATAGAGTTGAGCAGCACCTTCATTCCTTTGCGCAGCTTTCACAGCCGAACAGGCGGGTCCCGCCACGGAATTACATCCGCATTGCAATCGGGGAACACACTTTGGATGGCCTGCCGCGGGAACGGCGAGATTCTGGAGATGCAACTGGTGGAAAAAGGAAAAGCGCTATGACCGTCCCTGTTGTAGAAATGTTGGACGTAACAAAAGAATTCCACGGAAATCCGGCGATCCGAAATGTCTCTTTTGATTTGCGCCCCGGTGAAATCCACTCTCTTTTGGGGGAAAACGGTGCAGGCAAGTCGACGCTGACAAAAATGATTGCAGGCGTACACGAGCCAACCAAAGGGCAGGTGCAATACCTTGGCAAGCCGGTCTCTTTCAGCAGTCCCCAAGAGGCGCTGGAGAATGGCATCGCGATGGTGTTTCAGGAAACCAATCTGGTGCCGTCTTTGACCGTGGCGCAGAACCTAGAACTGGGCAATGAAAAGCTGCTGAACCGGTTGCGCGGGCTTTACATATCGGCCCAACAATTCCTGCAATCCCTCAGCTTCGAAGTCGACCCAACGGCGCTTGTGTCCCAGCTTGGGGCGGCACAAAAACAAATGGTCGAAATCGCACGCGCCGTGCGCCACAACGCACGCGTTATCATTTTCGACGAACCCACCGCGACGCTTACCCCCGAAGAAAAGCACCACTTTTTCAATTTGGTCGAGCGTCTTAAAAACGATGGCGTATCCATCATCTTCATCAGCCACGCCCTTGAAGAGGCGTTGAATATTTCCGACCGGATTACGATTCTGCGCGACGGGATGCATGTGATCACGGATGATGCGTCAAATTTCGATCGCGACACGATCATTCAGCACATGGTCGGGCGAAACCTTACGGACGAGCTTTATGGCAAGGACAAGGTCAAAAGGCAGACGCGCCCCTTGGGAAAACGTGTGCTTTCGGTCCAAAACCTGTCGATGGGTTCTATGGTCAGGAATACGTCGTTTTCGGTTTTTGAGGGGCAGGTTACTGGGGTCTTTGGGTTGATCGGGTCCGGACGAACCGAAACATTCAAGATCGTCGCAGGCGTGAACAAACGCAATTTGTTCCATGGCGGAGAAGTGCGCCTTGATGGCAAGCCCGTGCGCTACCGCGTCCCGAGGCAGGCGATCCTTGACGGGATCGTCTACGTTACCGAAGACCGCAAGATCGAAGGCTTCTTTGAAACCAAGTCGATTGCCGAAAACATCTATTCGGGGCTGATCGGGGCTGATCTGAACCAGAAATCTGTGGTCAGCTATTCGGAAATGGCTGCGCTTGCCAAAACCTGGACGGATCGCCTGAACGTCAAAGCGATCGACAACAAATCGAAAGTGATCGAGCTTTCGGGCGGGAACCAGCAAAAGGTCGTTTTGGCCAAGGCCTTGGTTCAAAAACCCAAGTTGATTATTCTGGATGAACCCACGCGCGGCGTCGACGTTGGCGCAATCGCCGAAATTCACGAGCTGATCCATGAACTGGCCACATCCGGTTTGCCCGTGGTGGTGATCTCATCCTATTTGCCGGAAATCCTGAGCCTTTCCGACCGGATTCTGGTTTCCCGCCAAGGCCGCATCGTCGAGGAATTCTCGATTGACGACGCGACTGAAGAGCGGATCATGTATGCTGCTGTCCATTAGGGCCGCCGTGTCGATGTGACCCGGCAAGTGATGGATCAACGGACGCAGCAGGCATGATACCTTCTGCGTCCGGATGCCCGCCTTGAAATGCAGTCAGCTTTTACAAAGCGCAAAGACCTTATTTCTTGCCTACGTTTTCTTCAAAGGCGACCTTGAACGCTTCTTGCTTTTCGGGAGTGGCATCCGTCTGATAGTTGGCTTTCCATTCATCCATCGTCATGCCGTAATACAGCTCGCGGGCCTCTTCTTTGCCCATCTCGATGCCGCGCTCGTTCGCGGCTTCTTGGTACCAGCGCGACAGGCAGTTGCGGCAAAATCCTGTGAGGTTCATCATGTCGATGTTCTGCACATCGGTGCGGTCTTGCATCAGGTGTTGTTGCAGGCGGCGAAAGGCGGCGGCTTGCAGTTCGATCTCGGTTTGTGTGGGCATGGTGTCTCTCCTGTTCGAGATCAAAGTTGGGTCTGGGCGAGCGTGGTTTCAAGGATGGGCGCCAAAAGCTCGGCCCAGGCCTGCTGGCCTTTGGCATCGGCAATCAGATCACTGCGCAGTTCAATCAGCACATTGGGCCGCCCCTGTTGAAGCGCGTGCCGGTCGATCGTGTCGCCGGGCAAATGGCCGCTATAGGGTTCATTGTCGCCCACTGTCAGGCCGGCTTCCTGCCGCAGCCGGTCCATCAGCGGGACGGCAAGGCGCGCGTCACGGGCGTATAGCACACCGATTTCCCACGGGCGCTTTGGCTTGCCGCGCAGTTGCGGGGTAAAGCTGTGGATTGAAACGATGACGGTCGCAGGGCGTGCGGCCAGTTTGGCCAGCGCATCGTGATAGGGGCGGTAGCAGGTGTTCAGCCGGTGTTCGCGTTCGCCATGGTCAGCGTTCCGGTTGGCTGGAATGATGGTCCCATCATAGAGCTTCATCAAAAGCGTCGGGTCGTCTTCGCCGCGGTTGGGGTCAATGACCAGACGCGAGAAATTGCTGAATATCGCGGGCCCGTTCAGCCGTTCGGCCAAGGCATGTGACACACCTGCCGCCCCGATATCATAGGCGATGTGGCGCTCCATGTCTGCGCCGTCCAGCCCCAGCGTCCCGCCCGCAATGCAGTCCGGAACCGTATTGGCGGCATGGTCGCAGATCACCAACCAGCGGCCGGGGCGATCCGCGCCATCAATCGAAAATGGGGTATAAGTCATATTGCTGAAACCTCTTGCGAGATATCTGTAGGCGAGGGACATGTGAATGAAAATCCGGCAGAACGCAGAAATTCGATGTTATCGCTAACACATTTGCTATCCACTCTGGGCTACACCCATGCTAGACAGGAAATAACAGGGATAAACTGCGGCCAAGAACCGGCCCAATCTGACGAAGGATGACGCACAAGATGAGACGCACACGCAATGTAAAAGTAGTCGCCACTTTGGGGCCAGCCTCGGACACACACGAGATGATATCGGCTTTGCATGCGGCGGGTGCGGATGTGTTTCGCCTGAACATGAGCCACGGCAGCCATAACGAAATCCGGATCAAGCACAAGATCATCCGCCAGATCGAAAAAGAAACCGGATCGACAATCGGGATTCTTGCCGACCTTCAGGGGCCAAAGCTGCGCGTTGGTGTGTTTTCGGGCGACAGTGAGCAGTTGGTCGAAGGTGCCTCCTTCCGCTTGGATTTGGACGAAGCCGAAGGCAACGCCAGCCGCGTTTGTCTGCCCCACCCCGAGATTTTCCAGGCGTTGGAGCCCGGCGCAAGTCTTTTGGTCAATGACGGTAAAATCCGTCTCAAGGTCAAGGACTGCGGTTCCGACTTTGCCGATTGCGAGGTGGTTATCGGTGGTGTGATTTCCAACCGCAAAGGCGTGAACGTGCCTGATGTGGTGCTGCCGCTTGCCGCGCTGTCAGACAAGGACCGGGCGGATCTGGAATTTGTCTGCGACTTGGGTGTCGACTGGCTGGCGCTCAGCTTTGTGCAGCGTCCCGAAGATGTGCTTGAGGCGCGCGAGCTGTCAAAAGGGCGCGCCGCGTTGTTGTCCAAGATCGAAAAACCGTCCGCCGTTGCGCGGTTCGATGATATCCTTGCGGTCAGCGATGGCATTATGGTCGCGCGTGGCGATCTGGGGGTTGAACTGCCCATCCAGAATGTTCCGCCGATCCAGAAACGGCTGGTGCGTAAATGTCGTGCGGCAGCCAAGCCGGTGATCGTTGCCACGCAGATGCTGGAATCGATGATCGAAAGCCCGATGCCAACCCGCGCAGAGGTCTCTGATGTTGCGACAGCGATTTACGAGGGGGCCGATGCGGTCATGTTGTCCGCTGAATCCGCCGCCGGAGCCTATCCGATCGAAGCGGTACGGACGATGAACAATGTCGCCACCGAAGTCGAGATGGACCCGACCTATACCCAGATCATCGAAGCGTCGCGTACCGCTGACCGGATGACCGTGGCTGATGGTATCGTTGCCGCCGCACGGGAAATTGCCGAAACCACAAACATCAAAGCGATCTGTTGTTTCACCCAAAGCGGCACCACGGCCCTGCTGATTGCCCGCGAACGGCCACGGGTGCCGATCATCGCGCTGACCCCGCTGGCCAAGACCGCAGGGCGTCTGACACTAAGCTGGGGCACCAATTGCGTTCTGACCGAACGGCTGGAGCGGTTCAAGATGGCCGTGGTCAGTGCGGCACGTGCCGCCCGCGAGGAAGGCTATGCCGAACCCGAAGATATGGTGGTGGTCGTGGCCGGTGTGCCGTTCAACGTGGAAGGCAGCACGAATATCTTGCGCGTGGCCCCTTGCGACGAACGTTTGATTTTTAGTGCCGATCCGGAGTAGCGTTACCTAACGGAAATGAATTCTTCTTAGGGATGTGTGGAATATGGACTCTGATCTTGCTCTGGTTCTCGGTCTTGCCCTCGCTGCGTTGTCTGTTCCATCCATCGTTTCGGCGTTTTCCGACAGCCGCGCACCGCGTGCGTCTGTCTTGACCGTGCTGATTGCCGGGGGGTTGATTGTGTACGCGATCCGCAGCCATCCCGGCGGCTATGCGCTGGAGGATATTCCAGATGCCATCTTGCATGTGATCGCGCGCTACAGGTTCTGGTAGCGCTTTTACGCTTGCGATATTTTTCTGTCCGACCTATACGCCAGCTTCGTTCCGCGCGTCCGGCCCACGTGGCATGCCGAGTCGCGCATCTACCGAACTCAAGTCAAGGAGACGGAAATGCCCAAGATGAAGACCAAGTCGAGCGCTAAAAAGCGCTTTAAAGTATCGGCGACCGGTAAGGTCATCGGCAGTCAGGCCGGCAAGCAGCACGGCATGATCAAGCGGAGCAACAAGTTCCTGCGCAACGCACGCGGCACGACAGCATTGTCTGCGCCAGATGCAAAGATCATCAAGGGCTTCATGCCCTACGACCGCTAAGATAGGAGAGCCGATATGTCCCGTACAAAAGGTGGTGTCGTCACCCACGCCCGTCACAAAAAGGTAATTAAAGCAGCCAAAGGTTACTATGGCCGCCGCAAGAATACCTTTAAAGTCGCGCGTCAAGCCGTCGACAAAGCAAACCAATATGCAACCCGTGACCGCAAGAATCGCAAGCGCAACTTCCGCGCATTGTGGATCCAGCGGATCAACGCTGCCGTGCGCAGCCATGACGAAGCGCTGACATACAGCCGTTTCATCAATGGTCTGTCCCTTGCAGGCATCGAAGTAGACCGCAAAGTTCTGGCCGATCTGGCCGTGAACGAACCTGCGTCGTTCGGTGCGATTGTTAAGCAAGCACAAGACGCACTGGCCGCATAAGCGCCCTAGGCTTCTTAGAAGTTCGAAACGCCGCTCTGATATCAGGGCGGCGTTTTGCGTTTAAGGGTCCAGCGGCTTTTGGAATGCAGCCAGAAATGCACCGGTCAGCAGGATCGCCGCAGCCACCAGCAGGCCTGACCCGATATCGCCGGTCGCATCCCCGATGGCTCCGGCGGCAAAGGGGCCAACCGTCTGCGCAACCGCAAACACCACAGTGAACAGGCTCATCGTGGCGGCCCAGCTTTCAGGGGGCAGGTTCTGGCGAATGAAATTGGTGATCGCGCCGGGTGCCATGAACACGCACAACCCAAAGACAACGGCCGAGATCACGACGGCACCCCCAGCAGGCAGCACGACGGGCAGGGCGGACCCGATGGCGATACCCGTCAGGATCATCGCCAGTGGTCGCCCTGATTTATGCCGCGCAAAGACACCGCGCCAGACAAAGGGCGATAGGATAAGGGCCACGCCCAGGATGATCCAAACCCCGGCGATCAAACCAGCCGAGGCCTGTTGATCCGTCATCCAGGCCCCCAGAAACGTCAGATACACGATGTAGCCCATGGCAAATCCCGCATAGCCGGCCAATTCGCGCCAGATACGGCGCAGCGCCAGCCCACCCGCCGCAGTGTTGCGCGATGCAGGCACATGCAACGCGCGGGCCGACCACAAGCCAAGCGGTGCTGCAATCACGCTGAGAATGCCAATGATGTACCAGCCAAAGCGCCAGGAGGACGGCCCCCAAGTCTCGAGCATCAGGGGCAGGGATGCGCCAGCCAGCATGATGCCAAGCCCGCCACCGGTGCCAAACAGGATCGCAATCGCAAGGGCGTTGCGCTTGGCGTCACCCGGAAACAGCCGTGCGGTCAAAACGCTGGCGGTGGAAAAGGACATCGCCCCGAATACCCCCGCCGCAATACGCCAGAACGTCTGCCAGCCCATCGTCGCCTCGTAACCTGTTGCCAGCAGGCTTAGCGTGGTGGCCACCAGCCCGAAACTGAACAGCCGCGACGGGGCGACCCGCCCGATCAACAGCAGCGTCAGCACCGCCCCCACAACATATCCCAACGCATTGGCCGTGTTCAGCCATCCGGCCTGCGCATAGGTCCAGCCCAATTCGGATTTCATCGCGGGCAGGATCAGACCGTAGGCAAACCGCGCAAAGCCGTTGGTGATCATCACACCCAGGGTCAGACCGGCCAATGCCAGCCACGGGCGATCAACGGGTCGGGGCAAGCCGGGGCTGTTTGGGGTGTCCGTCATCTGTGTCCTCCGACCTGTCGGGGTCACTATGTGCGCAGGGATCGGGCTGCACAAGCACGGCATCGGGTGGCGCTGCGACTTGTATTCGGGCATAATTCTGCTAGCACCAGCCAGAACAAAAGACATGAGGCAGATATGGACGACCTGAAAGCGAAATATCTGGGCCAGATCGCTGGTGCCGCCGACGAAGCCGCGTTGGAAGACATCCGTTTGACCGCCGTGGGTAAAAAAGGCGAAGTCGCGCTGAAAATGCGCGAGCTGGGCAAGATGACCCCCGAAGAACGCCAGACCGCCGGCCCCGCGCTGAACGCGCTCAAGGACGAGATCAATTCGGCGCTTGCCGCCAAGAAGGCCGCGTTGGGCGATGCCGCGCTGGATGAACGCCTGCGCAGTGAATGGCTGGACGTTACCCTGCCGACCCGCCCGACCCGTCAGGGCACGATCCACCCGGTCAGCCAGGTGACCGAAGAGGTTACCGCGATCTTTGCCGAGCTTGGGTTTTCCGTTGCCGAAGGGCCGCGTATCGACACCGACTGGTATAACTTTGACGCGCTGAACATCCCCGGCCACCACCCCGCCCGCGCCGAGATGGACACGTTTTACATGGCCCGCGCCGAAGGCGACGACCGCCCGCCGCATGTCTTGCGCACCCATACCTCGCCCGTGCAAATCCGCACGATGGAAGCACAAGGCGCGCCGCTGCGCATCATTTGTCCCGGCGGTGTGTACCGCGCCGATTACGACCAGACCCACACGCCGATGTTCCATCAGGTCGAAGGTCTGGCGATCGACAAAGACATCTCGATGGCGAACCTGAAATGGACGCTGGAAGAATTCTTTGCCGCGTTCTTTGAGGTCGACGGCATCAAAACCCGTTTCCGCGCCTCGCATTTCCCGTTCACCGAACCATCGGCCGAGGTCGACATCCAGTGTTCTTGGGTCGACGGCCAGTTGCGCATCGGCGAAGGCGACGGTTGGATGGAAGTCCTTGGGTCCGGCATGGTTCACCCCAAGGTACTGCAAGCGGGCGGGATCGACCCGAACGAATGGCAGGGCTTTGCCTTTGGCATGGGGATCGACCGGATCGCGATGCTGAAATACGGCATCCCCGATCTGCGCGCCTTCTTTGATTCAGACCTGCGCTGGCTGCGCCACTATGGGTTTGCCAGCCTGGATCAGCCGAATTTGCATAGCGGTTTGAGTCGGTGAGGGAGATTATTTCAGGGCTTTGGGAAGTCTTGGAGCCTTTCCAAGATTTTCTTTCTGCATTGATCCTGTCACTTTTGACCGCTGCTGTATTAGCTGCATTCAGACCCCGTGTTAAACTCACTTGGGGCTCTACGAGTCTAAGTCACCACAGTTTTAAGGTGCGTGAAGACGGTGAACCAATAAGCGTATCAACCGAAAAACTATATGTTCAAAATATCGGTAGAAGAGCTGCTTATGACGTTGAGTTAATACTTTCCGCAAAGCCAACCAGTTACACGCTTTGGCAACCGAGAGATCACCAAGCTAAGTCTTTAAGCAACGGCGCATTTTCTATTCTTGTTCCATCATTGGCACCCAAGGAGTTGTTGATCATCGACATGATTGACATCGACCTCCTTCAGCCAAAGTTAATCGGCGTAAACTGCCCTGATACAATCGCAGAGGAAGTTAGTTTTCTTGCTCAGAGGCAATTTGGGGCTGTAATGAATGCAATTGTTTTTTACCTGATGTTTGCAGGCCTAGTAGGAACTCTCTATTTTGCTATTGCTTTGTTCTTTAGGTAACTCGCCATCAAGTAGTTAGCCTTGTTTTTCAGGCGATGGGTTTAGATTAATGAAACAACTGCACTTCCTTGTCATTGCATTGCATTTTTTCGCAGCAGGTACAGTTGAAGCAGCCTGCGGCGGAGACATCCCTTGCGAACTCGGCGACCGCGAGTACAACATCCTGCTGCCCGATGACTGGGACGGGGTAACTCCTCTGCCAGTGATGATGCATTTTCACGCCTTCCTGCGGCGCGGGAAGACGGTGGTGAACCATCCGCGTATCGGGGTTGAGACGAAACCCCGTGGGGTCATGTTGATCGGCCCTTCAGCGCAGAACAGGGCGTGGCGGTTCTGGCAGGACGATCCGGCGGATATTGATTTTGCCGATGCGGTGCTGGCCGATGTGGCGAAACGCTATCCGGTGGATCAAAGCCAGATTTACATCTCGGGGTTTTCGTTCGGGGCGGCGATGGCGTGGCGCTATGCCTGTGCGCGCGGCGACAAGGTTGCGGGGCTGATGACCATGTCAGGTACGATCCCGCAGGCAACAACCTGCCCCAATCCGCCAAAGCAGGTGCGCCATGTGCACGGCCTGCAAGACATCTGGATGAGCCTGCCGCGCGGCCAGGGCCATGACGCGACCAATGCCGTTGCCCTGTGGCGCAAGGCGTTTCGCTGTGGCCAAGGGCGCATTTCCGAACATTGGCTGATCCGCGCGAATACCCCCGCCACCAACATCGTTTGGGATAATTGCACTGCCGGTCGCAAAGTGACGCTGGATGTGCATTCAGGCGGGCATTTTATTCCGAAACGCTGGCTGGGTATCCAGCTGGATGATCTGATGGGGCGTGAATGACGCGCTAACCGCATTGAACCCGCGCAGATTAAGCGCTACGCCCTAGCCCAAGCATTTGCACGAGGATTGACCCGATGAAATTCACACTCTCTTGGCTAAAGGATCATCTCGACACCACGGCGTCGATTGATGAAATCACCTATGCGTTGACCGATCTGGGTCTTGAGGTTGAAGGCGTTGAAGATCGCGGTGCCAAGCTGGCGGATTTCACCCTAGGCTATGTCAAATCAGCCGAGAAGCACCCGGATGCCGACCGTCTGCGCGTCTGTCAGGTGGACACGGACGAGGGCGTTCAGCAGATTATTTGCGGTGCCCCCAATGCCCGCGAAGGGATCACGGTGGTTGTTGCCAAGCCGGGCGTCTATGTGCCGGGCATCGACACGACGATTGGTGTCGGCAAAATCCGTGGCATCGAAAGCTTTGGCATGATGGCCTCCGAGCGCGAGCTGGAACTGTCCGAAGAGCATGACGGCATCATCGAGCTGCCATCGGGCAATGTCGGTGATCGCTTCATCGACTGGCTTGCCGAAAATGATCCTGCCAAGGTCGATCCGGTGATCGAGATCGCGATTACCCCCAACCGCCCCGATGCGTTGGGCGTGCGCGGTATTGCGCGTGATCTGGCGGCCCGTGGTCTGGGCACATTGAAAAAACGCGACACGCCTGCGGTCGAGGGCATGTTCCCTTGCCCGATCAGCGTTTCCATCGACGAAGACACGCTGGATCAATGCCCGGTGTTTTACGGTCGCGTGATCCGTGGCGTGAAAAACGGCCCGTCGCCCGTCTGGTTGCAAGATGCATTGCGGGCCATCGGGTTGCGCCCGATTTCGTTCCTCGTCGATGTGACCAACTTCTTTACCTATGACCGCAACCGTCCTTTGCACGTCTTTGATGCAGACAAGGTTGCCGGAAACATGCTGCGCGTTCATCGTGCCAAAGGCGGCGAGACCCTGATGGGTCTGGACGACAAGGAATACACATTTACCGAAGGCATGACGTTGATCTCGGACGCTGAAAAGGTCGAAAGCATCGCGGGTGTCATGGGCGGAGCCGAGACCGGCTGTTCCATGGATACCGTGAATGTCTTTGTCGAAGCGGCGTATTTCGATCCGGTGCGCACCGCCTATACCGGTCGCGCGCTCAAGATCAATTCGGATGCACGGTATCGTTTCGAGCGCGGTATCGACCCTGAATGGACGCCTTACGCGATTGAACATGCCACGCGGATGATCCTTGATAATGCAGGCGGCGAAGCGTCCGAAGTTGTGGTCGCTGGCAAGGTGCCTGATTTCTCGCGGGCATATAAGCTGGATGCAGCGCGGGTGCAGTCGCTTGTTGGCATGACCATTTCCGAAGCCGACCAGCGCAAGACATTGACATCGCTTGGCTTCCGCCTTGAAGGCAATATGGCGCATGTGCCCAGCTGGCGCCCCGATGTGCAGGGCGAGGCCGATCTGGTCGAAGAAGTCGCGCGCATTGCATCCCTGACCAAGCTGGAAGGGCGTCCCTTGCCGCGTCTGACGGCGGGTATTCCCAAGCCGGTTCTGTCACCGATGCAGCGCCGCGAGGCCGCAGCCCGCAGGGCTTGTGCCGCCTTGGGGTATAATGAATGCGTTTCCTATAGCTTTATCGATCAGCCTTCTGCTGCGTTGTTCGGTGGCGGCACCGATGAAACCCGTCTGGAAAACCCGATCAGCAATGACATGAGCCACATGCGCCCGGCCTTGCTGCCCGCGTTGTTGCAGGCGGCTGCACGCAATCAGGCACGCGGTTTCCCTGACATGGCCCTGTTCGAGGTCGGTCCGGTGTTCACCGGTGGCGAACCCGGCGAGCAGCACATGCAGATCAGTGGCGTATTGGTCGGGCGTACCGGTCCGAAGGATGTGCATGGCGCGTCCCGCCCTGTCGATGTGTTCGACATCAAAGCCGATATCGAAGCGGTGCTTTCTGCCATCGGCGCACCCGCCAAGGTGCAGATCAACCGCAACGGTGCCGAATGGTGGCATCCGGGTCGTCATGGTCAGATCTGTCTCGGCCCGAAAAAGGTGCTGGGTGTGTTTGGTGAAATTCACCCTCGCGTATTGGCCGCACTGGATGTCAAAGGCCCTGCCATGGGCTTTACCATCTGGCCCGCCGAGGTGCCTTTGCCGCGCAAGTCCGGTGCGACGCGTCCTGCGTTGAAAACCAGCAGCTTGCAGGCGGTTGAGCGCGATTTCGCATTCGTCGTGGATGCCGACATTGACGCGATCACCTTGGTGAACGCGGCGATGGGTGCGGATAAGGCGTTGATCGACGATGTCCGCGTGTTCGATGAATTCATCGGCGGCGCGTTAGGCGAGGGCAAGAAATCCCTGGGCCTGACCGTGCGGATGCAGCCAACCGATAAAACGCTGAAAGATGCCGATATCGAAGCGGTCGGGGCCAAGGTCATCGAGAAAGTCACCAAAGCCACAGGCGGTGTTCTGCGCGGCTAAAGGGAGTAATTCGATATGACGTTGAATGTATATCTGTCCGGTGAAATCCACACGGATTGGCGCGAACAGATCATCGACGGCGCGTCCGGTCTGGATGTCAGCTTTGACGGGCCTGTTACCGATCACGCTGCCAGTGATGATTGCGGCGTTGCCATCATGGGGGCCGAAGCGGACAAGTTTTGGCATGACCGCAAAGGCGCGCAGCTGAACGCGATCCGCACGCGCAAGGGCATCGAAATGGCCGACGTGGTCGTTGTCCGGTTCGGGGATCAGTACAAACAGTGGAACGCCGCTTTTGATGCGGGCTATGCGGCTGCACTGGGCAAATCGCTGGTTATTCTGCATGGCCCCGATCATGCTCACGCCCTCAAGGAAGTGGATGCCGCAGCGCTGGCTGTTGCCCAAGAACCCGCTCAGGTTGTTCAGATCTTGCGCTATGTCTTGACCGGAAAGCTGCCCGAATAGCCCCTATTAGGGGTTGAAACGGGAGAATGGGCAATTTTACCCTCGATTTTGCACGTTTGGTGAATATTATGCTCGCTATTAGCACAACCTGTGCTAACGGGCTGCAATGAAGCGCTCACAATGTAAGGGCGCAAATAAAACAACGAGGGACACGCTATGCTTCAAGAATTTAAGGACTTCATTGCCAAGGGCAATGTTATGGATCTGGCCGTTGGTATCATCATCGGTGCCGCGTTCACTGCGATCGTAAGCTCGCTGGTAAGCGACCTGATCAACCCAATCATCGGCCTGGTCTTGGGCGGCGCTGACTTTACCAGCCTCTATGTTGCTCTGTCCGGTGATGTGCCGGCTGGCGTTGGCCTTGATGCCGCACGCGAAACAGGTGCAGCGATCTTTGCTTACGGCGCGTTCATCACTGCCTGCATCAACTTCCTGATCATCGCATTTGTTGTGTTCATGCTGGTTAAGGCCGTGAACAAACTGAAATCCGCAGCAGAGAGCCCACAGGAAGTCGCGCCAGAAGTCGATACCGGCCCATCCGAGCTGGACGTTCTTCTGCAAATCCGCGACTCGCTCGCCAAGAAGTAATTTCGTCAACTTCGGACGGAAACAAAAAAGGCTCGCAGTCACCTGCGGGCCTTTTGCGTTCCAGTGCCGATGGATTAACCGGCAATCGCCTCGTCGGCCGTGATGTAGCTCATGCCAAGCGCTTCGCCGACGGCCGCATAGGTCAGCTGGCCCTCATGCACGTTCAGGCCCGCCTTGAGATGCGCATCGTCTGAACAGGCTTTCTTCCAGCCCTTATTGGCCAGCGACAGCATGAAGGGCATCGTCGCATTGCCAAGGGCAATCGTTGACGTGCGTGCAACCGCACCCGGCATGTTGGCAACGCAATAGTGCATAATGCCGTCGACGTCGTAAATCGGGTCATGGTGTGTGGTGGCTTTGGATGTTTCAAAGCAGCCACCCTGGTCAATGGCCACATCGACCAGCACCGCGCCGGGCTTGAGCTCGGACAGTTGTGCGCGGCTGATCAGTTTCGGGGCAGCTGCACCCGGGATCAGCACGGCACCGACGATCATGTCGGCTTCGCGGGCCAGTTCGATTGTGTTGCCCGCAGACGCATAAGACGTTTTGAACACGCCGCCAAAGACATCGTCCAGATAGCGCAAACGCGGCAGGGAACGGTCAAGCACGGTAACATCCGCACCCATGCCCGCGGCAATCCGCGCGGCATGTGTACCAACAACGCCGCCGCCAATCACAACAACCCGCGCAGGACCAACGCCAGGAACTCCGCCCATCAATACGCCGCGTCCGCCATTCGCCTTTTGCAGGGTCCATGCGCCAACCTGTGGGGCCAAGCGGCCCGCAACTTCGGACATCGGGGCCAGCAAGGGCAGGCCACCACTGCGGTCTGTGACGGTTTCATAAGCAATGCAGGTCGCACCGGAAGCCAGCAGGTCTTTGGTCTGCTCAGGGTCGGGGGCAAGGTGCAGGTAGGTGAACAGGATTTGCCCTTTGCGCAGCATCTTCCGCTCGACGGCTTGGGGTTCCTTGACCTTAACGATCATGTCGGCGGTTTCGAATACTTCAGCGGCGGTGGCGATGATCGTGGCACCTGCGTCGATATAGGCGGCATCGTCAAAACCGGCACCAACACCGGCACCTGTTTCAATGATAACTTCGTGGCCGTGGTTTGCGGCCTCGAAGGCGGCATTCGGCGTCATACCGACGCGAAATTCCTGTGGCTTGATCTCTTTTGGGCAACCGATTTTCATGGGGTATTTCCTAGGTTATGGGCTCTTGCAAATAATATAATCCGAAAAAAATGAAATTTGGCACCGAATATGGGTCGCATTTTGATGATAAGTTAGAATAAAACGCGGTAAATCAGACAAATAGCGAGAGAGTATTGCGCAGATGGCCCTTGATGACATTGACCGCCGCATTCTGACTGCCCTTCAACGCAAAGGGCGGATGTCGAATTCAGATCTTTCAGAGCAGGTGCATTTGTCGCCTTCCGCATGCCACAGGCGCGTGCAACAGCTTGAAACAGAAGGATATATTCAGGGGTATGTCGCCCTGCTGAACGCCCGAAAGATGGGGGTTCCGACCACAGTTTTCGTCGAGATCACGTTGCAGGGGCAAGCCGATGAAGTCCTCGATTCGTTCGAAAAAGCGGTGTCGCTGATACCAGCCGTGCTTGAGTGCCATTTGATGGCTGGTTCTGCGGATTATTTGTTGAAAGTGGTCGCCGAAGACACCGAAGATTTCGCGCGTATACACCGTCAATTTCTGGCCCGTCTGCCAGGTGTGGGGCAGATGCAATCCAGCTTTGCCTTGCGCACGGTCCGCAACACCACCGCCTTGCCGGTCTGACCGGCGGCGTGTTGATCTGCGTCAATGCGTGGAATCTCTAAAGGCTTAACATGATTGTATAATCCTAAAGGAGAATCGACAATGATCGACGTCAAATCTGGAACGCAGGAAGGCCTGCTAGAGGTGCATATGTCAGCACCCATCACCGACAAAGACTATGCCGATGTGCTGATGCCAGCCATTGATGCGGCCCTCGCCAAAGGGGAAAAATTGCGCATGTTGGTGGTCATGAATGCGGACCTGACCGACTTTACCATGGGGGCGTTGTGGGACGACGCAAAGCTGGGAATCGGTAACTGGCGTGGATTCGAGCGAATCGCCATCGTGACAGCCAACAAAGCGATGACCCGACTGGTGCGCGCCTTCTCTATTTTGATGCCTTGTCCGGTGTCGGTGTTCGGAAAATGGCACGAAGACGAGGCCCGACTGTGGCTTTTCGAGTCACTTGGGGCGATTCACCAGACCGATTTGGGTGCCGGTGCGCTGCATCTTGAAATGTTGGGCAAGATCGACGCCGATGTTTACGCATCGGAGACCGAAGATCTGAACGCGTTTGTGCGCAAGAACGACCGCTTTCGCCTGCTGTTGGACATCAGACGCTTTGACGGCTGGCAGGGTTTGGGCGCAATGGCGTCGCATTTCAAGCTTGTGCGCGACCACGTAGGCCAGTTGGACCGCGCCGCAATCGTCGGAGAATCGAAGTGGGAGGCGATGGTTGTTCAGGTGGTCAAACGTCTGGTCGGCAAAGAGGCGCGGTATTTCGACAAGAACGACTTTGAGGCGGCCAAGGCCTGGATCACCGCCGACTGAAACCGGTAGATAGAAAATCCGTCAGACAAAATAAAACCCCCGGCACCTGATGGTATCGGGGGTTCGTATTCTTATGCGTCGCTTGGAATGATTTACATCATACCTTCGCGCTGCAATTTTTTCCGCGCCAGTTTCCGGGAACGGCGGATCGCTTCGGCTTTCTCGCGTGCTTTTTTGACGGAAGGTTTCTCGAAATGCTGCTTAAGCTTCATTTCACGAAACACACCTTCGCGCTGAAGTTTTTTCTTCAGGGCGCGCAGCGCTTGATCGACGTTGTTATCGCGAACACTAACCTGCATGTGGTTTTCACCACCTTTCTAGTTTGAAGTTGCAAGGATTTGCAGGAACTGGCCATATAGCAACGAAGACCTATATTGTCTAGTGCAAAGCCATTGACCGCTAAGGAGGCCCGCCATGACCGAAACCACCCAAAACCCCAAGGATCAACTGCTGGAAGCCGCATTAATGCATGTTCCTTTTGATGGTTGGTCAGAGGCGACATTTCAGGCCGCCATCGCGGATACAGGTGTTGATTCGACCATTGCCCGCGCCGTTTGCCCCCGTGGGTCGGTTGATCTGGCTGTCGCCTTTCACAAGCAGGGCGATGCCAAGATGCTTGAGCGGATGAAATCCGAAGATCTGAGCGAGATGAAATTCCGCGACAAGATCGCTGCAATGGTCAGGTTCCGCCTTGAGGTGGTGACGGACAAGGAAGTCGTGCGGCGTGGGACGACCCTGTTTGCCTTGCCCCAACATGCCCCCGATGGTGCCAAGCTGGTTTGGGGCACATGCGATGCCATATGGGATGCCTTGGGCGATACGTCAGATGATGTAAACTGGTATACGAAACGGGCAACGCTTAGTGCGGTCTATTCCGCTAGCGTGTTGTTCTGGTTGGGCGACACCAGCGACGGCCATCAAGCAACATGGGAATTCCTCGACCGTCGCATTGAAAACGTGATGCAGATCGAAAAGCTAAAGGCGCAGGTGAACAACAGCCCGACATTGAGCAGGCTTATGGCGGGCCCGAACTGGCTGCTGTCCCATGTAAAAGCGCCGAACCGGTTGCCCAAAATGAATCTGCCGGGCAGTTGGACCAGCCCGCGGCGCTAGGCTGGCTTCACACTGACTTTCAGACCTGATAGCCCCCGACGGGTTCGCATTTTCCGCTTACCTGAAATGTTGGTGTCTGGGTATAATGTCCATTCCTTTGATTGATCTGAATGCTGTGTCCTTTGCCCCCGGCGGCGTTGCGGTGTTGCATGATGTAACCTTGCAGGCGAACGAGCGGCGGATCGGTGTCGTTGGTCGAAACGGATCAGGCAAGACCTCGCTGGCGCGGGTTTTGGCCGGGTTGGTTTCCCCCGCAGCAGGGCAGGTGCGCATTGCAGGCGTGGATGTCGCAAAAGACCGCAAGGCCGCTTTGCGCACCGTCGGCATTCTGTTTCAAAACCCCGATCATCAGATCATCTTTCCCACGGTCGAAGAAGAAATCAGCTTTGGCCTGACCCAGCTTGGCCAATCCGGCACTGACGCCGCGCAAAACACGACTGCGATGCTGGCCCAATTTGACCGGACCCATTGGGCCAAAGCGGCGATCCACCAATTGTCGCAGGGCCAACGCCAACTGGTGTGTCTGATGTCAATCTTGGCGATGCGACCCAAACTGATCATTCTGGACGAACCCTTTGCGGGCCTCGATATTCCGACAACGCTGCACCTGACCCGCGTGTTGTCACAGCTTGATGCGCATCTGGTGCACATCACCCATGACCCGCAACATCTGGCTGGCTACGACCGCGTCATCTGGATCGACGAAGGGCGCGTCGCCCGGGACGGTGCCGGCCAAACAGTGATACCAGCCTTTATGACCCGGATGCAGCAGTTGGGAGAGCAGGATGATTTCACTCACCTCTCCGGTTAAAACCCGCGCCCATGGTTGGCCGGCCGGGGCCAAGCTGGCGGCACTTTGCACGGCAACGCTGATCTTGTTCAGCTTCACCGCGCTTTGGTTTCAGATCGCGACGCTCACGGCGACACTGACACTCTATGCGCTGCCGGGATGGGCGTTTCTCAAGACAGGCATGGCACGGCTGCGAATCCTTTGGCCCTTTATGGCGCTGATCCTGATATGGCATGTGGCGACCGATGACCTTGGAAACGGTGCGGTGATCGCTTTGCGCATGGTCAGCGCTGTTGGAATTGCCAATCTGGTGACAATGACGACCAAGCTGTCGCAGATGGTCGATGTGGTGACATGGCTGACCACACCGCTGCGCAAGATCGGCCTCAAGACCCGTAACCTTGAACTGGGGATCGCCCTGGTCATCCGCTTTATTCCGGTGCTGGTGGAAAAGGGCCAGATGCTGGCACAGTCATGGCGGGCAAGATCGGCCAAACGGCTGGGCTGGCGGACGATTATTCCCTTTGCCGTGCTTGCCCTTGATGATGCGGAACATGTGGCCGAGGCCCTGCGCGCCCGTGGCGGTCTTTAGCAAGCTCCTGACGTTTATCAGTTCGCTCTGTACGTCCCCTTTGGTTGGCCTATGTTGAACGCAACACAGACACCCGAGGAGGCACCACATCATGTCAGACGTCATGCGCGCGATTGAAATCACCAAACCCGGCGGGCCCGAAGTCCTGCAACCGGTTGAACGCCCGATTCCACAACCTGCCCACGGTCAGGTCGTGATCAAGGTTGCCTATGCCGGTGTGAACCGCCCCGACGCCTTGCAACGCGCCGGCATGTACGCCCCACCCCCGACAGCCAGCGATCTGCCGGGCCTCGAGGCGTCAGGCGAAATCTTCGCGATCGGCGAAGGCGTTTCGGGCATGTCCATCGGCGACAAAGTCTGCGCCTTGCTGCCCGGTGGCGGCTATGCCGAATATGTGGCCACACCTGCGGCGCATTGCCTGCCGGTGCCCAACGGAATGGGCATGAAGGAAGCGGCCTGCCTGCCCGAAACATTCTTTACGGTCTGGTCCAACGTTTTCATGCGCGGTGGCCTGAAGGCCGGCGAACGGTTTCTGGTCCACGGCGGGTCGTCGGGCATCGGGACGACAGCCATCCAGCTTGCCCGCGAATTTGGCGCACGTGTCTTTGCAACAGCAGGGACCGACAGCAAATGCGCAGCCTGTGCCAAATTGGGGGCCGAAGCCGCGATCAACTATCGTGACACGGATTTTGTGGATGTGCTGAAAGCCGAAGGCGGCGCTGACCTGATCCTCGATATGGTGGGCGGCGATTACATCCCGCGCAACCTGCAAGCGCTGGCCGAAGATGGCCGTCTTGTGCAAATCGCCTTCCTCAGCGGCCCCAAGGTCGAGGTGAATTTTGCCACGTTGATGACCCGCCGGTTGACCATGACAGGCAGCACCCTGCGCCCGCAAAGCGATCTGGCCAAAGCCCGGATCGCAGACCAGTTGCGTGAACATGTCTGGCCGCTGCTGGACGCTGGCAAAATCGCACCCGTGATGGACAGCGAATATGAATTCGAACAGGCCAGCGATGCCCATGCCCGCATGGAGACCAGTGGCCATATCGGAAAAATTGTACTCAAGGTAAATGGATAGGAAACCGTCATGGCACTAACAGCAATAATCGAGGCCCACGGCGGCCCCGAGCAATTCAAGCTTGTGGATATCGAGGTCGGCGAACCCGGCCCCAATGAAGTCCGTATCGCCCATAAGGCCATTGGACTTAACTTTATCGACGTCTACCAGCGCACCGGCCTGTACCCGATGAAACTGCCCCATGCGATGGGGATGGAAGCCGCAGGCATCATCGAAGCGGTTGGCGAAGGGGTGACCCACCTCAAGGTCGGCGACCGCGCGGCCTATGCCTCGCAACCCCCCGGTGCCTATACCGAAGCGCGCGTGATGCCCGCAGCTCAAGTATGCCCGCTGCCCGACGGCATATCGTTCGAAGAAGGTGCCGCAATGATGCTCAAGGGCATGACGGTAGAATATCTTTTCCACCGCACCACGCCGCTCAAGCGGGGCGATACGGTTCTGTTTCATGCCGCGGCCGGTGGCGTCGGCCTGATTGCCTGCCAATGGGCAAAGTCCGAAGGGATCACCCTGATCGGCACAGCAGGAACAGACGAGAAATGCCAACTGGCCCTGGATCACGGGGCCGCCCATTGCATCAATTACCGGACGACGGACTGGGTCGCGCGCGTGGCTGAACTGACAGGTGGCGTGGGCGTTGATGCGGTGATGGATGCAGTGGGCGCTGACACATTCGAAGGGTCGCTTGACAGCCTGAAACCATTGGGAATGATGATCTCATTCGGAAACGCATCCGGCCCGGTACCCCCCTTCAGCGTTGGCATTCTGGGGGCGAAAGGGTCGCTGAAAATCACGCGCCCTACGATCTTTACGCATATTGGCGATCACGCAACCTGTCAGGCAATGGCCAAGCATTTGGCAGACAAGGTGATGTCCGGTGACGTGAAAATAAACATCGGCCAGCGTTTTGCGTTGCAAGATGTCGCCAAGGCCCATGTCGCACTTGAAGCGCGCGAGACGACTGGCAGCACGATCCTCGAGATCTAAGACAAAGCGCCGCTATCGCGTCGCTGCCTCCGGCGGGGATATTTAGAAAGCCAGAGAAGGGGAAGGACGCCCCTGTCTTCTCTGGCTCTTAAATATCCTCGCCGAAGGCCATCGCTCATTGAGCGATCGTGCTATTTTATCGGCGCGAAAAGCGCGTTGTTAAGTGTGCAGTCCTTGATCACATCACGCCCGCACGGTACGGGCGCAAGGGTTTTGGAGAGGCAGATGCGGACCTCTTGAATGTAGCCGTTTTTGCATGTGACTGTGACGCCGTCTGCCGACATTTCAGGATTTGATTTTAGAAATGCCGCCTCAACCACCGAGGCGGGGAGTGTGATGCCTTTGGTAAGTTTCCGGAAGACGGCCGGGCGTTGGACTGTGGCATAGGCCTCTCGCGAGGTTTCGAAGTAGGTTGCGGCAGAAAGCCCTGTGCAACTGCCGTGCTTTTTCCATTGATGCCATGCGAGGCCCGGGGTGCCCATAATATCGGCCATCGTAGCGGTCATTCCGCGGGACGGGGGCCGTTCAACGGTGTGGCAAAACGATGGGTAGCCGCGATGGAACTGCGGCCACAGCCCATGCATGATCCAGCCGTGGTCTTGGGACGCGTCGCATTGGGGCGAGCGGCGCGCATCCCCTTCAAGGGCGCACCAGTTCGGCGACCAGCTGAGGGACAGAACATAATAGTCGAACTCTCCGGCTATTTCGCCTTCGGCGGCGGCCCCGCGGGGGGAAACCGCAAGAAGTGTCACAAGGCACAGGATCAGCAAACGCATTGGGGTCTTTCCTTATTCAGCTTGGATCACTATATAAGCTGTAAGTTCCCCCACAATGGAAACCGTTCTGCCCCGGCAGGACAGCCAATTTCAGGCGACGGGGAAGGTGTGTTTTAAGGAGAGACCGATATGGCAAAACCAATTATGGCCCGTGCGACTGCCGTTTGGCTGGTGGACAACACGACCCTTAGCTTTAAGCAGATCGCGGATTTCGTCGGGATGCACGAGTTGGAAGTTCAAGGCATCGCTGACGGCGATGTGGCGCAGGGGGTCAAGGGGTTTGATCCGATTGCCAACAACCAATTGACCGAAGAAGAGATCGAAAAGGCGCAGGCAAATCCACTGCACAAGCTGGCGCTGAAGTACAACGCCGCTGCCGAAGGCGAAGAGAAACGCCGTGGTCCGCGCTATACGCCATTGTCCAAGCGTCAGGACCGGCCCGCGTCGATCTATTGGCTGGTCAAGTTCCACCCCGAATTGTCCGATGGTCAGATCAGCAAGCTGGTTGGCACAACCAAGCCGACCATTCAGGCGATCCGCGAGCGGACGCATTGGAACATCTCTAACATCCAGCCGATTGATCCGGTTGCTTTGGGTCTGTGCAAGCAGTCCGAACTGGATGCCGCCGTTCAGAAAGCCGCAGCCAAGAAAGCCGCTGAAGGGGGCTTGATGACTGACGACGAACGTCGCCGTCTGGTCAGCACCGAGCAATCGCTGGGCATGGATACGGAATCCAGAATGCCATCGGCCATTGAGGGCCTTGAGACATTCACATTGTCTGGCAACCCTGCGGATGATGATGATCGTGATCGCGGCGACTATTCCGATGCGGACAGCTTCTTTAAGCTGCCCGAGAATGGCGCGGATGATGACGACGAAGACGATAACAAATAAACTGCTTGGCCTTTCATCAGGCCAAAGCGGAACCAAAGCGGCCAGCGGATCGTTGGTCATCGGGTGGAGGGGTCATGCCCTTCACCCGTTGTTGTTTTGACGGATCGAAAAGGATCAATTCCGGATGCCGTTGCTACACTATTTATTCTGGTTCGGTGTCGCGTTTTTGTTTCTGGCAAGTGTGCTGCCTTTTAGCCGGATTGCACATGGGGCCATTCGTGGCCTTGCCTTTCCGCGCCAGCAGTTTTTTGTCCTGACCCTAGCCATGATCCCCGTGGCGCTTGTTGGTACGGCACCGCAGACGGGGGTATTTGCCATTGCCGTATTGGTTATCTCTGCGGCGGTGCACGTCGGATATATCGTGAAATTCACACCTGTCTGGTCGCAGCAATCGATGGCTGCCAACTTGGCCGAGCTTGGGGATACTGACACCCACATCACCTTGATCGCTGCAAATGTGAAGCAATCAAACCGTGATTATCAGAAACTGATTGATCTGATTATCAGCGAAAAGCCGGATATCGCCACGGCCCTTGAGGTAGACCAGGCGTGGATGGACGCCATTTATGCCGGATTGAAAGACCATTACGCCCATTGGGTCAAAGTACCCAAAAGCAATTCCTACGGCATTGTGCTGATGTCGAACCTGCCCCTGTCAGAGACGCAAGTGCGCGAGTTGCTGGTCGAGGATGTGCCGTCAATACGGACGCGGGTGCAAACCAGATCAGGCCGCGACTGGCGGTTGTACATCATCCATCCCGAACCGCCCGTGCCAAACCATGATACCAAAGGGCGCGATGGCGAAATTGCATTGACCGGGATCGAGGCAGGTCAAGACGAGCTGCCCGTTGTCGTCACCGGAGATTTGAATGATGTCGCCTGGTCTGCGCCGACCCGGCGATTTCAGCGGTTGTCCGGTCTGCTTGATCCGCGCGTTGGTCGGGGTTTGTACAATACGTTTCATGCCGGCATTCCGTTTTTGCGCTGGCCCTTGGATCATCTCTTTCACAGTGCCGATTTCCGCCTGATCCGTATGGATCGCTTGCGCCATATCGGGTCCGACCATTTTCCTATCCTGTTTACTTTGGCGCTAACACGCACCAAGCTTGCCAATTCGACACCCGGCCCGAGTGACGCCGCAGAGCGTGATGAGGTCAGGGAAATCGTACAAGAAGAACTGCAAAATGAAAGACAAGCGATCGGGACTGACTGGGAAAAGGACTGATGCGCGCCCTTTCGATAGAGACGGCCAGACCACGTGATAAACTATTCTGTGCAATGTCATAATTGGCTCTTGTACGAATCTCAAAACACGCTAAATGCGCCTTCACAGACGCCAACGCACGCGCCTCTGGCCGGTCAGATTTCTTGCTGATTGACCCGCGTTTATGCAGCGACGGTAACGTCTCTTAAAACGACACGTTGGGGTGCTCCCGCCCCGCCCTGCTCTTTGGAGATGACCCATGAACGCCACGAAAACCACCGGCCTTAATACGTCCGCCAAATCCAATTTTGACGAGGCTGCAGACTATATCTGGAACAACAGCTTTGATAAACCGACCCTTGTGATCAGTCGCGAGCGTGTCGGCATCCAATACGATGCGCTGAGCGCGGGTCTGGGGGATGCGAATATCCACTATGCTGTCAAAGCAAACCCTGCGCCGGAAATTATCCGTCTGCTGGTTGAGCGTGGCTCGGGCTTTGATGCGGCATCGCGTCAGGAAATCGAACTGTGTCTGTCCCAGGGGGCTGATCCTGCAAAGATCTCGTTCGGCAACACCATCAAGCGCGGCGTTGACATTGCATTTGCCCATTCCATCGGCGTGACCCTTTTTGCTGCCGATTGCGAGGCCGAGCTGGACAAGATTGCCGCCCATGCCCCCGGCGCGCGCGTCTATATCCGCCTGATCGTTGAAAATTCGCTGGCCGACTGGCCGTTGACCCGAAAATTCGGCTGCGCAGATACGTTGCTGCCGTCCTTGCTAGATTACGCCAAATCGCTTGGTCTTGTGCCTTATGGTCTGTCGTTCCATGTCGGGTCGCAAACCCGCAAGGCGGAATACTGGAACCCTGTTCTGGATCAGGTGGCCCCCCTGTGGCACGCCGCCAATGCTGCGGGTCACGACCTGCAATTGCTCAACATCGGGGGCGGTTTCCCCGCCTATCACGGCGATCCGGTTGATGCGCCACGGGGCTATGCCGCCGCCGTTATGGCTGCCGTCAAAGACCGCTTCGGGCACATCCCCTATGTGATGGCAGAACCGGGGCGCGGTATGGTGGCTGAGGCTGGTCATATCGCCGCCGAAGTCCTGCTGGTGTCGCGCAAATCAACCGAGGCGCTGCGCCGCTGGGTTTATTTGGACATTGGCCGTTTTTCCGGTCTGGCCGAAACCGAAGGCGAGGCGATCCGCTACGAGTTTGTGACTGCGCGTGACGGTAGCCCCACAGGCCCTTGCGTTCTGGCAGGCCCGTCTTGCGATTCCGCAGATATCCTGTATGAGAAGAACCCAGTTGATCTGCCGCTTGACCTTCGCGATGGTGACAAGATCATGATCAAGAATTGTGGTGCCTATACCAGCTCTTACAGCTCGGTTGGGTTCAACGGATTTCCGCCGCTTGATGTGTTGGTTCTGTAAAGAACCGAAAACGTCGCGCGGGAAGGACCGCCTGCTTTGGGAGGAGCAGGCGGTCTAATTTTTTCCAACCAGCCAAAACGGCCAAGAATGGCGCTATTTTACGGGAAAGTCTTGACTTCCCCGGCCCCAAACGGTGTACCTGCGACGAGCAAATTCAGCCCTAGGAAGGGACCCGTCATGCACGCATATCGCAGCCACACATGCGCCGATCTGAGCAAATCAAACGTAGGCGACAAGGTCCGCCTGTCCGGTTGGGTACACCGCGTGCGCGATCACGGCGGTATCCTGTTCATCGACTTGCGCGATCACTACGGCATGACCCAAGTGCTGTGCGACCCTGATTCAGCAGCTTTTGCCGATGTTGAAAAGGTCCGTTCGGAATGGTGCATTCGCATCGACGGCGAGGTCAAAGCCCGTGCCGATGATCTGGTGAACGCAAAAATCCCGACCGGCGAAATCGAAGTCTTCGTGCGCGATATCGAAGTTTTGGGAGCCTCCAAAGAGCTGCCTTTACAAGTGTTCGGCGATCAGGAATACCCCGAAGAAACGCGCCTGCGCTATCGCTACCTTGATCTGCGTCGCGAAAAGATGCAGGCGAACATGATCCTGCGCTCTGATGTGGTGTCGTCGATCCGCCGCCGCATGTGGGACCGCAAGTTCAAAGAATTCCAGACGCCGATCATCACCGCATCTTCCCCCGAAGGCGCGCGCGATTTCTTGGTGCCATCGCGATTGCACCCCGGCAAATTCTACGCGCTGCCCCAGGCACCGCAGCAGTTCAAACAACTGTTGATGGTGTCCGGCTTTGACAAGTATTTCCAGATTGCCCCGTGTTTCCGTGACGAAGACCCGCGCGCCGACCGGTCGCCCACGGATTTCTACCAGCTCGACCTCGAGATGTCCTTTGTTGAGCAGCAAGACGTGTTCGACACGATCCAGCCCGTTCTGACCGGTATCTTCGAAGAATTCGGTGGCGGTAAAGCCGTCGATCAGGAATGGCCGCAGATTTCCTACAAGGACGCGGCGCTGTGGTATGGTTCGGACAAGCCCGACCTGCGCAACCCGATCAAGATGCAGGTTGTCTCCGAACATTTCGCGGGCTCCGGCTTTGCGATCTTCGCCAAGCTGCTGGAGCAGGAAGGCACGCAAATCCGCGCCATCCCGGCCCCGACCGGTGGCTCGCGCAAGTTCTGTGACCGCATGAACGCCTTTGCGCAAAAAGAAGGCCTGCCCGGCATGGGGTATATCTTCTGGCGCGAAAAGACTGCCGACAGCGTCGCGCAAGAACTGGGTATTCCGGTGAAGGAAGCCCAGTCAAAGTTGAAATCCGGCGAAGTCGAAGGCGGCATGGAAGCGGCAGGCCCATTGGCCAAGAACATCGGACCAGAGCGTACCGAAGCGATCCGCCAGCAGCTTGGCCTGACGGTCGGCGATGCGGCGTTCTTCCTTGGTGGCAAGCCCAAGGCGTTTGAAGGCGTCGCAGGACGTGCCCGCAATGTGATCGGTTCCGAACTGGGCCTGACGGATGAAAACCGCTTTGCCTTTGCATGGATCGTCGATTTCCCGATCTACGAAAAAGACGCGGAATCCGGCAAGATCGACTTTGAACACAACCCGTTCTCCATGCCTCAGGGCGGGATGGACGCGCTGATGGGCGACCCGCTCGAGGTGCTGGGCTATCAGTACGACCTTGCCTGCAACGGCTATGAATTGGTGTCCGGTGCGATCCGGAACCACAAGCCAGAGATCATGTTCAAGGCGTTTGAAATCGCGGGATACGGCAAGGAAGAAGTCGAGAAGCGTTTCGGCGGTATGGTTAATGCCTTCCAATACGGTGCCCCGCCCCACGGTGGTTGTGCCGCCGGTATCGACCGCATCGTGATGCTGTTGGCCGAAGAGGCGAACATTCGCGAAGTCATCCTGTTCCCGATGAACCAGCGCGCCGAAGACCTGATGATGAACGCGCCGAATGATCCGATGCCGGACCAGTTGATGGAACTTGGCCTGCGGGTGATCCCGCAAGACTAAGCCGCCCGAATGGAATTGAAAAAGCCCGCCACCGATGATCCGGGGGCGGGCTTTTTGCTGTCTTCAAAGCGATTGTCTGAGGCGTCATTGTGTTCCCCCTTCACGTTTCGAAAGGAAAACGCCGGACATCAAACCTGGTTCCCCGTCAGGGGGCGGGCCGGGTCGGACGGGGCGCGTTAAAACAGTGCCGTGGCAATCTGAATCCCGACCCCGGGTGCCTGATCCGCGATCCGTGCGTTTGCGAATGCCAAGGCGACAATCGCCACGCCCACAGCATCGGCGGCCAAAATGACCCAGTCGATCCGGGCCTCGTCGCGATATATCAGGCGCGCTGCTTTAAGCTTGGCCAGCATATGTCGGGATCCTTTGACGCATGAGGGGTTTCATATCGATCAGATTGCCAAGGGTTTGTGTCCAAAGTTTGGTCAAACTAAGAGCTGTCTTAGACACGCCAGACGCGTTTTACAGGCTTGGCGTTGGTGCCGGTTGGTCGTAACGTAATGCTTATGAAAGAAAATGCGCCCTCATCACCGCCCCTTGGCTTTGCTGTTCCGGATTTTGTCCAGCCCCCCTTGCCCCCGCGCGACGGCTTGTCGGGGACATATGCCAAATTGGAACCGTTAACGGCACAGGCCCATGCGGCATTGCTGTTCGGCGCGTTCGAAGGGCAGGACGATCTGTGGCACTATATGTATGACGGGCCATTCTCCTCGTCCTCGCAGTTCCATCGTTGGGTGCGCGAAACGGAAACCCGCGATGATCCGCTGTTCTATGCGATCAAGAACCTTGAGACAGGGCATTGGGAAGGCGTCGCAAGCTATATGCGCATTGCCCCCGCTGCCGGTTCAATCGAGGTGGGGTCGATTGCTTTCAGCCCCGCATTGCAACGCACGCGCGCCGCGACAGAGGCGATGTATCTGATGATGGCTTGGGCGTTTGAGGCGGGGTACCGGCGCTATGAATGGAAATGCAATGCGCTGAACATGCCATCGCGCCGGGCGGCACAGCGGCTTGGGTTCAGCTACGAGGGTGTTTTTCGTCAGGCAGCGGTTGTGAAAGGGCGCAACCGCGACACGGCATGGTTTGCGGCCATCGATTCCGAATGGTCCAGCTTGAAAGAGGCGTTTGAAGCGTGGCTTGCCCCCAGTAATTTTGACGACCAAGGCCAGCAGCGAGAGAGCCTTTCCGATCTGACAAGACTGGTGCGCGTGGCCAGCGACCCGCTGGTCTAGGGGCGGTTGATCTAAATCGCGATGCGTTGCGCCAGCCGGGTTTGCACCAACCCCGCGATTGCGGCTTTTTCCGTTTCTGTCGGTTGGCCCAATGCGCGTTTATGCGCCAGTGCCAGCGCGGCTTTTTCCAGCGCGGTATCACAGACGCCACGCGCAACGCCCCCTAGAAACTGTGCGATATAATCCAGCGTAACCGTGTCTGCGGTATCGTCCAGAATATCCGCGATATGTGCCATGTCGTCCTGAAAGGCGATTTCATCGGGCTGCACCGTTTCATCGGTCAAGACCCGCACCCCCTGGGGTTGTCGGTCGGCGGGCAAAGCGGCCAGCACGGCCTGTTGAAAGTGGCAGAGCGAGTTCAGCGGTTTTTCAATAAACCCGTCGGCACCTGCCGCCAAGGCATCGCCGGCAAGATGGGTATCGCCCGAAATCGCCAGCAGGGCGTCAACACGCGGCTGCGCGCGCGCCAGTTCCTGTATCAGGTCGATGCCGTTGCCGTCCGGCAGCCCCAGATCGGCAATCACCACCGAGGGGCGGTAAACCTGCAAATGCCGTCGCGCCGCGCGCATGCAATCGGCCCGTCTGATCCGCGCACCTGACCGCAGGCACAACAGGCGCATCGCCTCGCAGGCGTAACGGCTGTCTTCGATCACCAAAACCGTCAGGCCCAGCAAAGGCCGGTCGGCCGTGGGGCTTGGAAGGGTATCTGTCTGTACGCCCAGCTTGTCCATTTTAGCCTTCTCCAAAAGATTCCGATGACTCAATGGTTAGGCGTGCTTGGCTAATAGGACGTTAACGTGACGCATTGCTCTTGCGTCAAACCCGGCCCATAACCTGACAAAGTTTAAGAAACGCAGGAGAAATATGATGATCGGTCGTCTTAACCACGTAGCCATTGCTGTGCCAGATTTGGAAGCCGCCGCGAACCAGTACCGCAACGCCCTTGGTGCCAATGTCGGCCCGGCGCAGGATGAACCCGATCACGGTGTGACGGTGATCTTTATCGAACTGCCGAACACAAAGATCGAACTGCTGTATCCGCTGGGCGATGACAGCCCGATCAACGGCTTTCTGGAAAAGAACCCCGCGGGTGGTATCCACCATATCTGCTACGAGGTCGACGACATCATCGCGGCGCGGGATCACCTTAAATCCACCGGTGCCCGCGTTCTGGGCAACGGAGAGCCCAAGATAGGGGCCCACGGCAAACCGGTAATCTTCCTGCACCCCAAAGACTTTAACGGTGCGCTGGTCGAACTGGAGCAGGTGTAATCATGGGCGTTACATCAGCCCTGGTTCTGTTTGCCGTGATCTGGTCAATGACCTTTCTGATCGCGCTGCCTATCCGGGTGAAAACCCAAGGGGATCTGGGAGAGATCGTTGAAGGCACACATGCCGGCGCACCAGAGCATCATCACCTCAAGACAAAGGCGTGGTGGACAACGGGCATTACGATCGTGCTTTGGGCGTTTACTGTCTGGTTCATCCTGTCGGGGTTGGTCACCGTGGCGGATATTGAATATTGGCTGCACGGGGATCTGACACCAATTGGTGGAACAGGTGGGTAAAGGTCGCCGCCCCTAAAATCGGAATAACAAGGTTTAGCAGGGGGATCGACAATGGCATCGCCATCAGCACCCCTGCGACCCAGATTGTGCCCATGTGACGGCGTCTAAGCTTTTTCGCCTCGACCCTGCCGACACGCCTGATCGCTGCCAGTGTGAAATATTCACGGCCCAGTAAGAACCCGTTCACCGTCCAAAAGATCAGCGGCGCAAGCGGCGCGAACAGGATGTACAGGATCAGTGCCAACAGGTTGACGCCAATCAGCACCCCCATGAAATTCACCGTATCGCGCACCGCATCGCCAAAAGGCACGCGGTTTGCTGCGGGCAGATGGGGGTAATGCTCCGCCTCGACCGCATCGGCCACGTCATCCAGAAACATCGACGTGATCGCGGACGCGACCGGGATCATCAAAAAGACCGACAGCACCATCAGCAACAGCCCCGCCCCCCAGCTGAACAGGTCGTCGACCCACGTCACCTCGCCCACCCAGGGGATCGATGTGGCGTCACCCGCCAACCAGCCAACAAGCCAGACAAAGGCCGCCGCAATGCCGATCAGCAGAACCAGCGCCAGCCCGATGCCCATAAAGAACACCTTGCGAAACCGCGGGTCGCTGAGCTGTCCAACGGCAAGGCCGATCGCCTTGAAAATCTCGGTCACAGCCATGTGGTCAGTGCCGCGATGTCAGGACGAGGACGTTCTGGCGGGGCAGAGGTTTCAGTGCCGATGTGGATGATGCCCGCGATCCGTTCGTTGTCGGCCAATCCGAACCCTTTTTTCATAAATTCGCGGTCGTGGCTGACCCAGCCGCTCAGCCAGTTTGCCCCCCAACCCGCAGCAAGGGCGGCATTGGTCAGCGCAAGGCACACGGCCCCGGCAGAGTAGGTCTGTTCAATCGCGGGGATCTTGGGCGACGGTTTTTGCACCTCGACCACGACCACGGCCAGATGGCCCTGATCAAACTGGCCGCGGCCTTTCTGGACCTGTTCGTCGTCAAGGCCCAAGGCTTCGCCACGGGCCTGCGCAATGTCCGCCAAACGACCCATCGCGGGCTTGTCGATCACGATAAAACGCCACGGTTCCAGCTTGCCATGATCCGGCGTGCGCGCAGCGGCCGTAAGCAGGGGCAGCAGCGTGTCGCGGTCCGGCACGGGGGTGGTCAGCGTCTTGGCAGGCCGGGACCGGCGTGTTTGCAGGAAATGCAGTGCGTCTGGGTTTGGTGTCGGCATTGGGTCTCTCTTACAGGTTCAGCTCTTGCGCCATCTCATCAATGGAGCAGCGCAGGAAGGCGTCAAATTTGGGGCTGGGCTGGCGGATGTGATAGTTCTCCGCGTGCGGATCTGGCGCGATGATATCACTGTCTGCGAGGGCTGCGATGGTGGCGTGGCCACAGAACGGGACATAGGCCTCTGAATAGCCGCCTTCGTGGACAAGCACCAGCTTGCCATCGCAAAGTTTTTGCGCAGTCGCTTTGATTTTGCGGGTCATGGCGGCAAAGGTTTTGGCCGTGGCCTGCATCCGCGCCAGCGGGTCCACGATTGCGGCGTCAAAGCCACAGGCGACAATGATCATATCGGGCTGGAACGCCTCAAGCGCGGGGATCACGATGCGGTCCAGCGCGTGCAGATAGGCCGTATGCCCCGATCCGGCATGGAGCGGCAGGTTGATGTTATACCCTTCGCCCGCACCCTTGCCCCGATCCGCCAGCGCGCCTGTATCCAGCGGATAGTTGCCTTCCTGATGCAGGGAAATGGTCAGCACGTCGTCGCGGTCGTAGAATATCGCCTCGGTGCCGTTGCCATGGTGCACATCCCAGTCCAGCACAGCAACGCGGTTTACCAGCCCCTTGGCCTTGGCGGCTTCGATCGCGATGGCGATGTTTGCCAGCAGGCAGAACCCGTTGGGGAAATCAGGCAGGGCGTGGTGACCGGGGGGGCGGGAAAGCGCATAGGCGTTTTGCAGATCACCCGATGCAACCGCTTCGACAGCGGCGATGGACAATCCGGCAGACAGGGCAGCGATCTCGAACCCGCCAGCAGCAAAGGGGGTGCGCAGGCCCAGTTCACCACCGCCCGTGTCAGAGAGACGTTTGAAGTCGTCCAGATAGGCAGCAGGGTGAACACGCAACAGATCGTCGCGTGTGGCTTGCTGCGCGCTGCGCACGTCCAACTCGGCCATCAGGCCGGTAACTTCCATCAAATTGCGCAGCCGCCGCTTGGTTTCGGGGTTTTCGGGCAACCCGCCTGACGCCAAGGGCTGCACCAGCCCGCCGATGGGCATGGTAAAGGCATAGTTGCCCCCCGCATGCCAGAAACAGCGTTCATCCATGAAAAAGCCGGTGGTCATCCTGTCATTCCCCTTGTTGTCTGTCTGGAAACTGACGCGACACGGCGGGATTGTCCATGATCCTTAGGCGGGGGCCTCGGCCAGCAGGGCGTTCAGATCAAGCGGGGCATTTACCATCTTGAGCCCGCCATGCGCGTCACGGGGCCAATCCTGCTCGGCGCGGTCGCGGTATATCTCGACCCCGTTATTGTCAGGATCACGCAGGTATATCGCCTCGCTCACGCCATGATCGGCAGCCCCGTCCAGCGGAATGCCCGCAGCAACAATGCGTTTCAGAACGGCGGCCAAGGCGGGGCGGTCGGGGTACAGAAACGCCGAATGATACAGCCCGGTGTGACCTTCGGGCGGGGGCGTCGCGCCGGCGCTTTCCCATGTATTCAGACCGATGTGGTGGTGATACCCGCCCGCACCAAGAAAGGCGGCCTGCGTGCCGAATTTCTGGTTCAGATCGAACCCGAGAATGTCGCGGTAAAACGTGATCGCCCGCTCAAGATCCGCGACCTTGAGGTGAACGTGACCGACTGAGGCATGAGCCATGAGATGCGCCTTTCTTCTTGCGATGACTGCAAGATGGCGACATCGCGCCCGCAAAGCCAGAGCGGCTGGCGCGCGCCGCCTGTGCAAAAATGCGCAGCCCCATCGGCGCGGGTATGATCGGGTGGCGTGCTGCCTTAGCCAACCATCCCGACAATATCATAGGTTTTTCTCAGGATCGGCGCAGTGATCTCGCGGGCCTGGGTGGCACCGTTTGCAAGGATGCGGTCAATCTCGGCTGTGTCGGCCATCAGTTCGGCCATGCGCGTGCTGATCGGCGACATTTTGGCGACGGCCAGATCGGCCAACAGCGGCTTGAAGGTGCCGAATTGCTGACCACCGACTTCGGCCAGCACCTGTTCAACGGTCTGGTCGTTGAGCGCGGCATAGATGTTCACCAGATTGCGCGCCTCGGGGCGGTCCTTCAGGCCTTCGATCTCGGAGGGCAAGGCGTCGGGATCGGTCTTGGCCTTGCGGATCTTTTTGGCGATTGTGTCGGCATCGTCGGTCAGGTTGATCCGGCTGGCATCCGATGGATCGGACTTCGACATCTTTTTCGACCCGTCGCGCAAGGACATCACGCGGGTTGCGGCACCTTCGATCACCGGTTCGGTCAGCGGAAAGAAATCAACGCCGTAGTCATGGTTGAACTTGGCCGCGATGTCGCGGGTCAGTTCCAGATGCTGCTTTTGGTCTTCGCCCACGGGCACATGGGTGGCGTGGTAAATCAGAATGTCGGCGGCCATCAGCGCGGGATAGGCAAACAGGCCCAAGGAAGCGGTCTCGGCGTTTTTGCCAGCCTTGTCTTTCCACTGGGTCATGCGGCCCATCCAGCCCATGCGGGCAACACAGTTAAAGATCCACGCAAGCTGTGCATGCTCGGGAACCTGGGATTGATTGATCAGGATGGATTTCTGCGGATCAACGCCAGCTGCAATAAATCCGGCGGCCAGTTCGCGTGTGTTATGGCGCAAGGTGGCCGGGTCTTGAAGCTTGGCCGTGATCGCGTGCAGGTCCACCATGCAATAGATGGTCTGATATGACCCTTCATCCTGCATGTCGACGAAACGCTTCATCGCGCCCAGATAATTGCCAAGGGTCAGGCCGCCGGACGGCTGAATGCCCGAGAACACGCGCGGGGTGAATTGGGTGTCGGTCATGGCAACGCTCCGATAAGGCTGGAAAAGACGGCACGATGGGCTTACCCATGCGCACCAACCCCGTCAAGGAGCCGCTATGGAAGACCCTGATTTTCAACCACCCGTAAACCCGATGCCTGCCGTGGTTACAGTGGTGTTTCTGGCCATCGCCGGTATCGAGGCAGGGCTGTCCCTGGCCGAGGCGGGTATTATCGGCGGCCCCGGTGCCATCGGCTGGCGACTGGCATTGATCCGCGATTACGGATTTTCGAACGACATCTTTGACTGGATGATCGCCAACTGGCGCTTCCCTGTGTCGGAGACATTGCGCGCCGTGAGCTATTCATTTGTGCATCTGGGGTTCACCCATGCGCTTTTTGCCATGGTGCTATTGTTGGCCCTTGGCAAAATGGTGGCCGAGGCCTTGGGGCAGCTGGCGTTTCTGGCGATATTCTTTGTCTCGGGGATCATCGGGGCGGTTCTCTATGCGCTGGCCCTGAATGATCCGGTTTGGCTGGTCGGGGCCTATCCGAATGTTTACGGGCTGATTGGGGCCTATTCCTTTGTCATGTGGCGCAGATTGTCAGGGCTGGGCGCGCAGCAATTGCGTGCGTTTTCGCTGATTGCGGTGTTGATGGGGATACAGCTTTTGTGGGGCGTGTTCTTTGAGGCGGGCACCCAATGGCTGGCGGACCTTTTCGGGTTCTTCGTGGGCTTTGGATTGTGCTTTGTCCTGGCTCCCGGTGAATGGTTGAAATTGCGCAACCGTGTCCGGCATCGTTGATTTCATGCGCAAGGCAGGGGGGCCAGCCCCCCTGACCCCCCGGGATTTTGAACCATTTGGAAATCAGGTCAGCCGCGTTTCAATGCGCGTTTGAATTCGCCCAGTTTGAAGGCTCCGATGATCTGGCCAGAGCCGAAGTAGCTGATGGCCGCGATCAGGATTAGCAGCAGAAGCCCGATGCCGCGCCACCAGGACTGACCCAGCAGCGGTTGCATCGCGACATTGCCGATCCACAAGGCAACCCCCATGATTGCGGAGGCCGCAAGGATACGCCAAATGCGTTTGTGAAAGCGGGCATCGAATTTCGCGGCCAGGCCAAAGCCGCGTGCGCCATAGGCCAGCAGCCCGAACATGGCCCAACCGGCGAGGGTCGTCGCGATCGCCGGGGCGAACCAGCCGATAAAGGGGCTGAGGCCCACGGCCAGCACCACATTCACGATCATTGCCACAACGGCAAAATAGAACGGGCGTTTGGTGTCTTCGCGGGCATAATACAGCGGTTGCAGGATTTTTTGCAGGACAAAGGCGGGCAGGCCGAGGCCGTAGATCGCCACCGCAATGGCAATCGCCGCCGCATCGTCGACGGTTGTGGCACCACGTTGAAACAGGACCGATGCCAGAGTGAAGGGGATTACCATCAAGGCCACGGCAGAGGGGATTGTCAGGGCAAGGGAGACTTCGGCGGCGCGGCTGATCTGGGTGCGCGATCCCTGTTCATCCCCGGCCTTGAGGCGGCGCGACAGATCGGGAAGCAGGACCACGCCGATGGCAATGCCCACCACGCCAAGCGGCAGTTGGTACAAGCGATCGGCGTAGTTGAGCCAGGCCACGGCCCCTTCGTAAAAGCTGGCCACCTGACGACCGACCAGCAGGTTGATCTGCATCACACCGCCCGCCAGTGCGGCCGGGGCTGCGATGATGGCCAGGCGTTTCAATTCCGGCGTCATGCGGGGTCTGCGGTTGAAGCCCAAGGTGAAGCCCGCGCGTTTGGCGGCCCACCACACCAGCGCCAGTTGCGCAATGCCCGCAATCGGCACGGACAGGGCCAGTGTGTTGCCGATATGCAGGCCGAGGGCCTTGTCGATGCCGAGGCCCAACGCCTCTGATCCGTCGCGGCCAAGGGCGGCCCCAACGAGCACGGCAATGATAAAGATGATGTTCAGCACGACAGGCGCAGCCGCAGCAGCCATAAAGCGCCCCGTGGCATTCAATACCCCCGATACCAGTGCCGCGAGCGAGATGAAAAGGATATAGGGAAAGGCAAGCCGCCCGTATTCAACGGCCAGATCAAAGCGTTCGTCCCCTTTGAACCCCGACGCCATCAGCAACACCAGACCGGGCATGGCGATGATGCCGATGAGGGTGAACAGGGTCAGGATAAACGCCATACCGACAAAGGCATCCTGGGCGAACTCCTCGGGGCCGTCGCCGCTTTCGAGCTTTTTCGAGAACATCGGCACAAAGGCCATGTTGAACGCGCCTTCGGCAAAGAAGCGGCGAAACATGTTGGGCAGGGAAAACGCCACCAAGAAGGCTTCGGCTGCGGGGCCGGAGCCGAGATATCCAGCAACCATCACATCGCGAATGAACCCCATGACGCGGCTGAGAAGGGTCCATATTCCGACGGTGAAAAAGCCGGACATCAGGCGGATTGGTTTCATTGGAATGCTTGCCCTGTGAGTGCGATGCAAATGGCCTACCGTTTGGCGTGCCATAGCGCAATTGTTGATGTGCGGCGGGCAATGGCCGGCAACGGGAAGCCGCCGGCCCTGTTTTCGCCTGCTGGCTGAGGCGGGCGCGCGTGGTCCGGCGTTAATCGGCGGCCCGCTCGACCCCTTCGGCAATCGCAAGGCGGAGACGTTTTTCAAGGGTCCGCTGCTTGCTTTCGGTGTAATATTTCAGCCCGAACATATCTTTGACATAGAAGGTATCGACCACCTGTTCGCCATAGGTCGCGATGACTGCATTGGCGATATAGACGTTCGATTCGGCCAGGCTGCGCGCCAGATCGTATAGCAAACCGGGGCGATCGCGGGTGTCGACTTCGATGATGGTATAGATTTCAGAGCCATCATTATCAAAGGTGATGTGGGTCGGGACCTTGAATGCCCTTTCGCGTTTTTTGACCTTGTCGCGGGATTTCAGGGCCTCGCGGGCCAGGATCTCTCCCTTGAGGGTTTTCGAGATCATCTGCCTGAGGCGGGGCAGGCGGGCAGCGTCATAGGGGTTGCCTTCGGCATCCTGTATCCAGAACGCATCGGTCACATAGCCGTCTTTGGTCGTGTAGCTGCGGGCGTCGACCACATTGGCACCCACCAGCGCCAGCGCCCCTGCAAGACGTGCAAAGATACCGGGGTGATCTGCCATGACAAAACACGCACGGGTGGCATCGCGGTCCTCGTCTGGGTGCAGGTCGATGCGAATTTCGCCATCCTTGATATCACGCAGCAACTGGGCAAACACGACATGGGCCGTGATGTGCAGCCCTTGCCAATAGGGCGGATAGTGGCGTGCGGTTTCGGTCTGCAAATCCTTGCGCGGCCAATCGGCAAGGGCTGCACGCAAGGTCTTTTTCGCCTCGTCGCCGCGGTTCGCACGGTTCAGATCCTCAAGCCCTGTTTCAAGGGCTTTCTTGGTTTGGCGGTACAGGCCACGGATTAGCACGGCCTTCCAGTTGTTCCAGGTGTTCGGCCCGACGCCGCGAATATCGCAAACGGTCAACACACACAGCAGATCAAGCCGCTTGACCGTCTGTACCGCTTTGGCGAAGTCACGCACGGTGCGCGGGTCGGCAATATCGCGTTTCTGGGCCATGTCCGACATCAGCAGGTGATAGCGCACCAGCCATTCGACAGTATCGACTTCGGTCTTGTTCAGCCCCAGCCGTGGCGCGATCTTGCGGGCCATTTGGGCCCCAAGGATCGAATGGTCTTCGGGGCGCCCCTTGGCGATATCGTGCAAAAGCAGGGCCACATAAATGACTTTGCGGTTCACGCCGCGTTTCAGGATATTCGACGCGACCGGCAGGTCTTCCTCAAGCTCGCCCTTTTCAATGAGGGCAAGGTTGGTGATGCACTGGATCGTATGTTCGTCGACGGTGTAGCTGTGATACATATTGAACTGCATCATCGCGACGATGTTTTCGAATTCGGGAATAAAGGCAGACAGAACGCCCAGTTCGTTCATCCGGCGCAGGCCGCGTTCGGGGTTGCCGTGTTTGAGCATCAGATCAAGGAAAATGCGCTGCGCTTCGGCATTGTTGCGCATGTCGTCGTCGATCAGGTTCAGGTTGCGTTTCACCAGCCGCATGGCGTCCGGGTGGATCAACATGCCGGTCCGCAACGCTTCCTCGAAGATGCGCAACAGGTTCAGCTTGTCCGAAACGAACGCAGCATCATCGACAATCGCAAGCCGGCCCACGACGACTTCGTAGCCGTCGCGCATCTTGGGGCGGCGGCGGAATATGCGTTCCAGCAGGGGTTCTGCCTTGATGTGGATGCTTTCCAGCTTGGTCAGGAAGATGCGGGTCAGCTCGCCCACTTGGGTGGCGTGGCGGAAATAGGCCTGCATGAACACTTCGACACCGCGTCTGCCGCCCGTATCCGTATAGCCCATCGCCTCGGCGACGGCGACCTGCATGTCAAAGGTCAGCTGTTCGGTTGCGCGCCCAGACAACAAATGCAGGTGCCCGCGTACCGCCCAAAGAAAATCCTCGGCGGCGACGAAGGTTTTGAATTCTTCTTCCAGAAAGATGCCGCGCTCCACCAGATCGGCAGCGTTTTCGACGTTGTAAATATGCTTGGCAATCCAGAACAGGGACTGCAAATCGCGTAGGCCCCCCTTGGCTTCCTTGACGTTCGGTTCAACCTGATAGCGCAGACCCTGTTTGCGGTGGCGCAGGGCGCGCTCTTCCAGCTTGGCCTCGATGAAACTACGGCCCGAACCGGAAAAAAGATCGGTCTTCAGCGTCTTGTCCAGCTCGGCGGTCAGTTCAAGGTCGCCCGCGATAAACCGGTGTTCGAGCAAGGCGGTCTGGATGGTGAAATCCTCGGCCCCAAGGCGCACGCAATCACGGATCGTGCGGGTGGAATGGCCAACCTTCAGCTTCAAATCCCACAGCATATACAGCATGGATTCGATCACGCTTTCGGTCCAGGCGGTCGCTTTGTAGGGGATCAAAAACAGCAGATCAACGTCCGAGAACGGGGCCATTTCGCCCCTGCCATACCCGCCGACGCCGATCACCGCCAAGCGTTCGCCCGACGTCGGGTTGGGCTTGGGATGCAATTTCTGCACCGCAATCTGCAACGTGCTGCGGACCAGCTGATCTGTCAAAAAACAATAGGCGGAGGTCATTGCGCGCGCGTCAAACGGTGTCGCGGCAAAGGCGCGGGCGATTTCAGCGCGGCCTGCTTTCTGGGCGTTCCCAAGAATACGCACAGCCGCTGCACGGACCTGGCTGCTATCCGATGCTTCTTCGAATGCCACAGTCAGGGCGTCGGCGATGGCGTCTTCGTCAAAGATCAACTCGGGGGCGCTGATCAGGTGAAGCGCTGTAGCTTCACCTGTCTCTGCTTGTGCAGCTAATGGTTTTACCACTTAGTGTCCTTTAGAAACCAGCGCCGCCGAAACCTTGGGGGGCGGGATCAATAATCACAACGGAGTTGTTGCGCACGGTTGCGATGGCCAGGCCGTGCTCGGTTGTGCCATCCGTTTTTAAACGGAACACACCGTTGGCCCCGCGGAAACCTGCGCCTTGTGTCAGATTCGCAGTCGACAGTGCATTCGATTTACCCGATCGCGCCAATGCGCCCACAGCGGCAATGCCATCAAACGCAAGGCCGGCAATAGGACCAGGTGTCTTGCCATAAGCCGCTGAATAGCGTTGCGAGAACGCGGCGGTTGCGGAGGGGTCAGGCATCGCAAACCAGCCGCCTTGAACGCCGGGCAGTGCCAGTGTCTGGGCTGGAATGTCCCAGCGGGTCAGGCCGATATATTGCGTTGATGTGGTAAGCACGCCTGCTTCTGGCAATAGTTGCGCAAACAGGGGCAGGGCGCTGGCCGATGATGTTGTCAAAAAGATCGCGTTGGCACCATTGGCTTCTACGGCCGCTTTCACGCGCGGAACGGCGGCGATGACCGATTCCTGGCTCAGGGAATAGTCGACGGCACCAGCAGAGGTCGCACCATTTTGCGCAATCGCGTTCATGATGGCATTGCGGCCCAACTGGCCTGCAACATCATTGCTGTGCAGGACCAGAATTTTGTCTTTACCCGTGGCTTTTGCATAGCGCACCAGACGGCTTGACGTGTCGTCAAAGCCTTGGCCCATGACAAAGACGTTGCCGCCGGCAATGCTGGCATTATTCGAGAAGGACAGCACATTGACGCCTTGCGCGGCCACGGCATTGCCTGCGGCATTTGCAGCCTCGCCATAAAGCGGGCCGACGATGATCTGCGCGCCTTCGTTCACGGCTTGGGATGCAGCTGTGGCGGCCAGGGCAGCACTGCCGCCTGTGCCATAGACCCGCAGGTCGATTTGCACGCCTGCAAGGTCACGGATCGCCAGACGGGCCGCGTTCTCGAGCTCTTGCGCAAGCAGGTTGTCACTGGCAGAACCGCCGCGTGGCACCAAAAGAGCCACGGGAATGGGCTTGCTGGTATCCACCTTGGGGCCTTTGCTAGACCCTGTATTGGTCATCAATCCCGGCTCGCAGGCGGCCAGTGCAAACGCCACAAAGGGCAGAATCAAAAGCCGCAGTGGCTTGCGAAGGGTGTCGAAAACGGCGAACATAGCAGTGTCACTCCATAAGTGGCAGGTCGGCGGCAATAGCCCATGAACAGATGCACCGATCATAGAGGGTGCGAAAGGCGGGTCCAGCTTGAATTATCAAAAGGTACCGCTCTCTGCGGGGCTTTACTTTGTCGGCGTCCCGATTGGAACCGCCCGTGACATTACCTTGCGTGCGCTTGACGTCTTGGCTTCGGCTGATGTTTTGGCGGCCGAAGATACGCGAAGCTTACGTAGATTAATGGAAATTCACGGCGTGCCGCTGGACGGTCGCAGGGTGCTTGCGCTGCATGACCATTCGGGCGCGGGCGTGCAGGACAAGCTGTTGGCGGCCATTCGCGATGGGCGATCGGTCGCCTATGCCTCCGAAGCGGGGATGCCGCTGATTGCCGATCCGGGTTTCGAATTGTCCCGTGCGGTATCGCAGGCGGGCCTGATGCTGACCTGCGCACCGGGGCCATCGGCGGTGCTGACGGCGCTTGCTTTGGGCGGGTTGCCGACAGACGCATTTTTCTTTGCCGGGTTCCTGCCAAATGCGACATCGGCGCGTCTGACGGCCCTGCAAAAGCTCAAAGACATCCAAGGCACGCTGGTTTTTTACGAATCGCCCAAGCGTGTGGCGGCGATGTTGCGCGATGCGGCCAAAGCGTTGGGCGAAGAACGCCCCGCCGCTGTCTGCCGCGAGCTGACGAAGAAATTCGAGGAAATCCGCCGGGGGACCTTGGCAGAGCTGCAAGAATATTATGCCGACAAATCCCCCAAGGGCGAGATCGTCGTGCTGATTGACCGTGGCCGTTTACAGTCGGTTAGCGAAAGTGACCTAACCTCTGATCTGGCATCGGCGCTGGAAACCATGTCGATGCGCGATGCCGTCGATATGGTGGCGCAGGCGCATAACCTGCCGCGCAGGCAGGTGTATCAGGCCGCATTGGAGCAGGGCAAAGGGAACGGGTAATCATGTCTGTGGCAAAGCAAATTCAGGGCTCGGTCAGCTATCACGCCGGTCAGGCCGCTGAAAATGCTGTGGCCCGGGATTATATCCGCCGCGGGTTCACCCTGGCCCGCGAAAGATGGCGGGGCAAACGCGGCGAAATCGACCTGATCATGCGCGACGGCCCTGATCTGGTATTTGTCGAGGTCAAGAAAAGCACAAGCTTTGAGCAGGCCGCCTTGCGGATCACCCGCCGCCAGATCGACAGGATCTTGGGATCAGCCGAAGAATTCATCGCCAATGAACCAAATGGCAGCCTTACCAACCTGCGTTTTGACGTGGCTTTGGTTGATGAAACAGGCCAGTTACGCATCGTCGAAAACGCGTTTGGCCACGACTGACCCATTGCACCCCGCGCCGTGCTGCGTCATCTAATGAGCAACAGCACGGAGATCTGGTATGAAAATCGCCTTTCAAATGGACCCGATCAGGGCCGTCAATATCAACGCCGACAGCACCTTTCGCATCGCCGAAGAGGCGCAAGCCCGCGGTCACACGCTTTTCTACTACACGCCTGACCATCTGGCCTATCAAGAGGGCCGGATTACCGCGCGCGGTCACGATCTGACAGTGCAGCGCGTGCAGGGTGATCACGCCACGCTGGGCCCCGTTCGCGAGGTTGATCTGGCAGATTTTGACGTGGTCTGGCTGCGGCAGGACCCGCCATTTGACATGCATTACATCACATCGACGCATCTTCTCGACCGCCTCAAGAAAACAACGCTTGTTGTGAATGACCCGTTCTGGGTGCGCAATTTTCCCGAAAAACTGATGTGTCTGGATTTCCCTGACCTGATCCCGCCGACGACCATCGCGCGTGACCTTTCAACGATCAAAGCCTTTAAGGCCAAATATGGTGACGTGATCCTGAAGCCGCTTTATGGCAACGGCGGCGCGGGGGTTTTCCGGCTTGATGACAACGACCGCAACCTTGGGTCGCTTTATGAGCTGTTTACCGGTTTCTCGCGCGAGCCGCTGATCGTTCAGCAATTCCTGCCCGCGGTGTCCAAGGGTGACAAACGTGTGATTCTGGTCGATGGCGAAGCCGTCGGTGCGATCAACCGCGTCCCTGCCGCAGGCGAGACCCGTTCGAATATGCATGTAGGCGGACGCCCCGAAAAGGTCGGCCTGACCGAGCGTGATCTTGAGATCTGCGCGACGATTGGCCCTGTCCTGAAGGAAAAAGGCCAGGTCTTTGTCGGTATCGACGTGATCGGGGATTATCTGACGGAAATCAACGTAACCTCGCCCACCGGTATTCAGGAACTTGAACGGTTCGACGGCACCAATATAGCGGCCAAAATCTGGGAAGCAATCGAAGCCCGCCGCGCATGAGCCTGATCCGTCCGGTTCTGAATACCTATTTACGGCTCGTCGAAAAACGCCGGATGCGCCGCACGAAAGAGCCGGCTAACCTGCGCCGGCACCTTGAGCAAAACGCGCGGCTGTTTTTCCGCGCGCCGCGCGGCACGACAATGGCCAAGATCACCCTTGCGGGGGGTGTTGAGGTGCTGACGGTCACGCCAAAGCGCCTGCACTCTGATATCGTGATCTTCTACATTCACGGGGGTGGCTTTGTTTTCGGCAGCCCGGAAACCCATGCCGCAATGCTGGGCCAGCTGGCAGCGCGGTCGGGGGCACGGGTGGTCATGCCGCGATACCGCCTTGCGCCGGAATTTACGTTTCCTGCGGCAGCGGATGATGTGGAAAGCGCCTATCGCGACCTGATCGCATCGGGCGTTGCTGCGCAGAATATCGTGATCGGTGGCGATAGCGCGGGGGGCGGGCTGGCCTTTGGATTATTATCCGAAATTCTGGCCAAAAAACTGCCCGCGCCACGCGGTGTTTTCGGTTTCTCGCCTTTCGTTGATTTCAAACGCCAGGGGGCAAGCCTTGTCGAGAACGCACAGCGCGAAGCGATGCTGCCGCCGGAACGTGCAGAGGACATGTTGGATATGTATCTGGCCGATGCCGACCGCGATGATCCCAGATTGAACACGCTGACTGTCGATTTTGCCGGTGCCCCGCCTGTTTGGATTTGCGTGGGCGATACGGAAATTCTGCGCGATGATGCCCGCGCGCTTTTCCAGCATCTGAAAGGCTGTGATGTGCCCGTCATGTTCCACGAGGAACATGATCTGCCACATGTCTGGCCGATCTTTCACAATGTCCTGCCCGAAGGGCGGCAGACCTTGGACGACCTTGCGGGGTGGATCAAAGAATTGCCGACGCCGGTATCCGGAAACTAAGCGCTTCTGCCAGATGGTGCTTTTGCACCGTCTTTTCCCTGTCAAGATCGGCAATCGTGCGCGCGACCCGCAAAACCCGGTGATAACCGCGGGCAGAAAGATGAAACCGCTCTGCTGCGCGGATCAGCAACGCACGCGCGTCCGGGGCAGGCGTGGCGATGCTTTCCAGCAGGTCGCCTTCGGCATCCGCATTCAAATGCGCATCGGGGGTTTGGGCAAAACGGGCTTCTTGGGTCAGGCGCGCATCGGCCACCCGTGCGGCGACCTGCGATGATCCTTCGCCGTCGCAAGGCAGGTCCAGATCGGTAAAGGCAACCGGGGGGACATCGACGCGCAAATCAAACCGGTCCATCAAAGGCCCCGAAATGCGGGCCATATAGTCTTCGCCGCAGGCGGGCGCACGGCTGCAGGCGCGCGCCGGATCGCTTAGATACCCGCATTTGCACGGGTTCGCGGCAGCAACCAGCATGAACTGGCAAGGATATTTCACATGGGCATTCGCGCGGGCGATCATGACTTCGCCGGTTTCGACGGGCTGGCGCAGCGTTTCAAGAACCATGCGGGGAAATTCGGGGAATTCATCCATGAACAACACGCCGTTATGGGCCAGACTGACCTCGCCGGGTTTGGCCTGTCGTCCGCCACCAATGATCGCGGCCATTGATGCGGTGTGATGGGGTTCGCGAAAGGGGCGGGTGCGCGATATGCCGCCTTCGACCAGCAGCCCGGCAAGGGAATGGATCATCGACGTGCTCAACGCCTCGCGCGGGGTCAGCGGCGGGAGGATCGACGGCAGCCGTGCCGCGAGCATGGATTTTCCCGACCCCGGTGTGCCCACAAACATCAGATGGTGCCGGCCTGCCGCCGCAATCTCCAATGCACGTTTTGCCCGCTCCTGCCCTTTGACGTCACGCAGGTCCTTGGTTTGCCGGGGGGCCGATACTTCGCCCGGATCCGCGGGGCTGATCGGGACTTGGCCCGTGTAATGGCGCACGACAGCGCCGAGGGAGCTTGCCGCGATCACCTGCGTGTTGCCGACCCAGGCCGCCTCGGCACCGGACGCTTCGGGACATAACAGGCCACGGTTCTGTTCCGCCGCCGACATCGCAGCGGGCAACGCGCCGATGACCGGGATCAATGTACCATCCAAGGATAATTCGCCCAAAGCGACGACAGACTGGATCGCATCATCGGGCAGGATATCAATCGCACATAGCAGGGCCAAAGCGATCGGCAGGTCGAAATGGCTGCCCTCCTTGGGCAGGTCGGCTGGGCTGAGATTGATGGTGATCCGTTTGCTGGGCAATGCAATCGCCATGGAAGAAAGTGCGGCCCGCACCCGGTCGCGCGCTTCCGAGACCGCCTTGTCAGGGAGGCCGACAATTGAGAAGGCAGGCAGCCCCGCCGAAACCGCGCATTGCACTTCGACAATGCGGGCTTCGACGCCCTGAAATGCAACTGTATATGCGCGCGCAACCATAGGGGCCCTTTGCAAGCCAAGATGGTTAATGCGTAGGTCCGGGGTGTTTAAGAAGCGTTAACGCGCGTTGCGATGGCGGGATTTGAGTTTATTTTGCAAAATGAAACGGGTGGAGGGTCAGGCCACGGGCCAGGGTGATGTGGGGCAACCCATGTCATAGGGGAAGGGGTCATAGGTGACTTTGAGACCCTCTGCGCGCCAGGTTTTGAAGGCGGGATCGCTCAGGGTTGCCTGACAATACTCGCGAGCTGATTGGGACACCGGTAGATCATATCCGACGATCCGCGCGCAGACGGGGGCGTAGAACACATCCGCAAGGCTATAGCTGCCGAAAAGCCAGGGGCCTTTGCCGTCGGAGGCGTCCTTCGCATAGTCCCACAGTTCTTGCAGGCGGGCGAGATCATTGGCCAAGGCTTCGGAAACTGGGAACCCTTTGTTCACATGTTGAAGCTGCATGGGGCATTCGCCGCGCAGGGTTGAGAACCCGGCCGTCATTGCCGCACAGAGCCAGCGCGCGCGGGCGCGGGTGGACGGGTCTGTCGGCCAAAGTGCTTTGTCTGGGTGCCGTTCTGCCAGGGTTTCGGCCATGGCAAGGGTTTCGCCAATGATGTCGCCTTGGGGCGTTTTCAGGGCCGGCACCAGTTTGGCGGGGGCAAGATCAGCCATATCCTGCGCCATGGTGCCGCCATAGAGGCCCACCATATGGCTGCGATATGGCAGACCGAATTTTTCAAGCATCAGCCAGCCGCGTAGTGACCAGCTGGAGAAGGTTTTATCGCCGATATAAAGTTCATATGTCATGCGGGATTTCTAGCCAGCCAATGAGGGACTGTGCAAATTCTATTTTGTGGCGCGCGCCATCACGGAGAATGATTGATGTGGGTCACATCCCACCGCGCAGGCGACACCGTGATCTGGGTGGCTGACAGATTGTCAATTTTATGGTTGAATGCGGCTTTTGCGCTGATGTTCAAGGCGCGCTGGACCTGCGTGAGGATGACGCCAAAATGGGCAACCGCAATGATATGCTCATTCGGATACATCACGTTCAGGCGATCCACAGCGGCATTGATACGCCGGGCTGCCATGTTCCAGCTTTCACCGTCCGGGGCGGCAATGTCGCCGGGGGTGGTCCAATAAGCTTTGCTGAGCTCTGGATGATGCTTTGACACGTCGCTTGCATGCATGCCGTCCCACAGGCCGAAATCCAGCTCTCGTAATTCTGGCTTGTGAGGCAGGCGCTGGCGTTCGGGGTGCCCCAGCACATCTGCCGTTGCAGTCGCACGGACCAGATCGGAGGACACAAGAATGGCACGCTGCGGTAGATGTGCATTCAGGCGGGCGATTTGGGCTGTGTCCGACAGATCGGCGGGAACATCGCGCCATCCGACGAGGGTTTCTTCATGGGTGGGCCCATGCCTGATCCAGTGCCATGTTGTCATGCGATTTCCCCCCCCTTAGCCCCGAATTATTTCACCTGATCCTAGCGCCGGGTTCCTAGTCCTCAAGGTTTTGTGAACAGAAATCGAAAAAAGTTTTGAACCAAAGCGCCGCCCGAAGCGTTGCTAAAATAAAGAACCAAAATTTCGTTTATCAGGGGGTGATAACTGTGGCACTAACTCAAGCGCGTGAATTTTCGTTGACCCGTACCGCCATGAAGGCCGAGCTTTTGGATGCGGAAACCGAATTGAAGCTGGCCTATGCCTGGCGCGACCAGCGGGACGAGGAGGCACTGCATCGGTTGATCACCGCCTACATGCGGCTGGCGATCTCGATGGCGAGTAAATTCAAGCGCTACGGCGCGCCGATGAACGACCTTATTCAAGAAGCAAGCCTTGGCCTGATGAAGGCCGCTGACAAATTCGACCCGGACCGCGGTGTGCGGTTTTCGACCTATGCGGTTTGGTGGATCAAGGCGAGCATTCAGGACCACGTGATGCGCAACTGGTCGATGGTGCGCACGGGGTCCACGTCATCGCAGAAGTCGCTGTTTTTCAACATGCGCCGCGTGCAGGCCCGTCTTGAGCGTGAAGCCCAGGTTGCGGGCGAGGCACTGGACAAGCACCAGCTGCGGCAAATGATCTCGACCGAGATTGGCGTGCCGATGCATGACGTTGAAATGATGGAAGGACGTTTGTCCGGTTCTGATTATTCGTTGAACGCGACCCAATCTTCGGAAGACGAGGGGCGCGAGTGGATTGATGCGTTGGTCGATGACAGTGCGCAGGCCGCCGAAAAGGTGGAGGAAAGTCACGACATCACCACGCTTCGCAACTGGTTGCTGGGCGCGATGCATGCCTTGAGCGAACGCGAGCAGTTTATTGTGCGCGAGCGCAAGCTGCGCGACCAGCCCCGCACATTGGAAAGCCTTGGCGAGGAATTGAACCTGTCCAAAGAACGGGTGCGCCAGCTTGAGGCTGCGGCCTTTGGCAAGATGCGCAAAACGCTTGAGACGCAGTCCTCCGAAGTTCATCACTTCTTGATGTGATCAGGTTTTTAGCGGCCTTTATACTGTTCCCGATCATCGCCATGGCGCAACCCCTTGGCGATGATGGATTTGCGCGGCTCGCTGCTGCGCAAATTGTCGTTCTGGGGGAAAGCCATGATAACCCGGCCCACCATCAGACGCAGGCAGATATCATTGCGCGTATGTCCCCCACAGCTGTGGTTTACGAGATGCTGACCACCGATCAAGCTGCCGTGGTGCGGGTGGATCTGGTTAGTGATCAAAGCGCGTTGGAACAGGCGCTGGGCTGGAACGGAACGGGCTGGCCGGATTTTTCGATGTATTACCCGATATTTGCGGCGTCCCCCTTGGCTGCGGTCTATGGGGCGGCTGTCCCACGAGAGACGGCGCGCCAAGCCATGAAAGACGGCATTTTTGCTGCGTTCGGGGCGGATGCCGGCACCTACGGGCTGGACGTTCCGTTGACCGATAAGCAGCAAGCCACACGCGAGGCTTTGCAGATGGCGGCCCATTGCGATGCCCTGCCACCCGAGCTGTTGCCTGCGATGGTCGATGTGCAGCGCCTGCGCGATGCGCGGTTGGCGCAAACCGCGCTGCGGGCGCTGAACGAAACTGGCGGTCCGGTTGTGGTGATCACCGGCAATGGCCATGCGCGTGCCGATTGGGGTGTTCCGGCGGCAATCAAGACGGCCCGGCCTGATGTGACCACTGTGTCTGTGGGGCAGGGCGAAGACGGGGCCGCACCCCGAGGGGCGTTTCGATCTTGTCTTGCAGTCCCCGTCTGTCGCGCGCGAAGACCCTTGTCTGGGATTTACCAAGCAGTGATGGGGCTGGCAGAACCGGCGCTTGCAGCTTATGGTTCAGCCTGATTGCGTTAAAAAGGGCTGAACATGCTGGCTGGCAAACATATTCTGCTGATTATCGGTGGCGGTATCGCGGCGTTCAAATCACTGGATCTGATCCGCCGTTTGCGCGAACGCGGCGCAACCGTGACCCCCGTTCTGACCCGCGCAGGCGAAGAGTTTGTGACCCCCTTGTCCGTGTCCGCATTGGCGGGGCAAAGGCTTTATCGCGACCTGTTCGATCTGGGGGACGAAGCCGAGATGGGGCATATCCAGCTGAGCCGTGTTGCGGATTTGGTGGTCGTGGCACCGGCAACGGCTGATTTGATGGCCAAGATGGCGGGCGGATTGGCAAACGATCTTGCATCGACCTTGTTGCTTGCCACGGATACGCCGGTGATGATTGCACCTGCGATGAACGTGCGCATGTGGGAACACGCGGCCACGCAGCGCAACCTTGCCACGTTGCGCGGTGACGGGATTACCGTTGTCGGCCCCAATGACGGTGACATGGCCTGTGGTGAATTCGGCCCCGGCCGGATGTCGGAACCGCTCGAGATCGTGGCGGCGATTGAAGCCCGGCTGAACGATGGCCCGCTGAACGGGCGGCGTATTCTGGTCACGTCAGGCCCGACCCATGAACCGATTGATCCCGTGCGCTATATCGCGAACCGGTCTTCCGGTGCGCAAGGAACGGCGATTGCCAGCGCCCTGGCGGCGTTGGGGGCCGATGTTGTGTTCGTCACCGGCCCCGCCGATGTGCCGCCGCCAAGCGGTGTGCAGGTCGTGCGCGTCGAGACGGCGCTCCAGATGCAGGAAGCCGTGAATGCGGCGTTGCCCGTCGATGCGGGGGTCTTTGCCGCCGCGGTGGCCGATTGGCGGGTGACATCGGCCAGCGACCGTAAATTGAAGAAATCCAAAGACGGTTTGCCAATGCTCGAGTTTGCGGAAAACCCGGACATCCTGAAGTCGGTCAGCCAGATGACGCAAGGACGGCCCAAACTGGTTGTCGGCTTTGCCGCCGAAACGAATGACGTGATTGAAAACGCCACGGCGAAACGTCTGCGCAAGGGATGTGACTGGATCGTGGCAAATGATGTGTCACCCGCCACAGGGATCATGGGCGGCGGTGAAAATGCAGTGACCCTGATCAGTGACGACGGGGCAGAAGACTGGCCGCGTATGGGCAAGGATCAGGTGGCCAAGCAGTTGGCCGCACGCATTGCCGAGGCGTTGAAGTAAAAGATTCTATGCCTTCGGCGAGGATTTGGAACCATTTGGAAGCATTTGCTGCGTCACGGTTTGTGAGGAATGAATATGTCTGAAATCAAGTTTATGCGGGTTGCCGGGAATGCGGATTTGCCGTTACCCGGATATGAAACCGCTGGCGCGGCGGGGATGGATCTGCGGGCGTTTCTGCCTGAGGGGCCGATGGTGTTTGCAAAGGGCGATATCAAGCTGATTTCGACCGGGTTTCATGTTGAGCTGCCCCGCGGCACGGAAATGCAGATACGGCCACGTTCTGGCCTGGCGCTAAAGCACGGGTTTTTGATCCCCAATGCCCCCGGCACGGTAGACGAGGATTATCGCGGCGTGGTGATGGTGGGGCTGTACTATGTTGGCGATGCACCGTTCGAGATACAGCATGGCGACCGGATTGCGCAGGCGGTGATTGCCCAAGTTACGCGCTATGCCACGGCCGAGGTGACAGAATTGTCGGATAGTGAACGTGGGGCAGGCGGGTTCGGATCGACCGGCCTGAAATAGCAAGGGCCGGGCTTTTTGGGTTGGTGTCGGCGGAAAAATGCTTAGGTTGCGGATCTGTTGCAGCCACATAATCAGATGAATTCGGGGCCAGATGTTACTTGTTGTTATTCTTGCGGCCGTGATCTGGGGCGTCGGTGCCGCGATGGGCCGGTCGCGTGAGAGCCGGCTGAAACTGTTGGGCGTCTTGCTGGGTGCCGTGATTGGCGTGAATCTATTGCTGCCGGACGGGCATCCTTTGCGTGAAGCGACAGGTGCAACTGCGGCACCCTGGTTGCTTTTGACCGGATTCGTCTTGCTGGTTTTCGGCTATGGCTGGGGGGTGAAATATCTGCGTGGCCGGAGCGCAGCGGTTCAAGACACCCCGATCCCGCAATCGGGAAGTTTCTCGGAGACCGAACTGAACCGATATGCCCGCCATATCGTGCTGCGCGAGGTCGGCGGTGCCGGTCAAAAGGCGCTGAAAAACGCCAAGGTTCTGGTTGTCGGTGCCGGTGGTCTGGGCGCGCCGGTTTTGCAATATCTTGCCGCGGCTGGTGTCGGTACGATCGGGGTGATTGACGACGATGTGGTCGACAATGCGAACCTGCAACGTCAGGTCATTCACAAAGACCGCAACATCGGCATGCCCAAGGTGTTCTCGGCGCAGGCCGAGCTGGAGGCGCAGAACCCTTTCGTCACTGTGCACCCCTATAACCGCCGGTTGGACGATGACATCGCCGCCACCTTGATCGCTGAATACGATATCGTTCTGGACGGAACCGATAATTTCGACACCCGCTATCTGGTAAACCGTGCCTGCGTCGCTGCCGGTGTTCCGTTGGTCTCGGGCGCGCTGAGCCAATGGGAGGGTCAGCTGAGCGTCTTTGACCCTGCCAAGGGTGCGCCATGTTATCAATGTGTGTTTCCCCAAGCCCCCGCCGCCCATCTGGCACCGTCTTGTGCGCAGGCCGGGGTGATCGGGCCCTTGCCCGGCGTCATCGGGTCTATGATGGCGGTCGAGGCGATCAAGGTGATCACAGGGGCCGGTGCGCCGTTGCGTGGCCAGATGGTGATGTATGATGCGCTTTATGGGGAAAACCGCGTGATCGGTGTCAGCAAGCGCGATGATTGCCCGGTGTGTGGTACCCCATCTTAAATGCGGCACGGATCAAAAACAGCGCTACACTGATCACAGTCCAAATGAGGAGGAATTCATGAAACGATTCGCACTTGCCGCCGTTGTGGCCTTTGCTCCGCTTGCGGTATTCGCCGAAGGTGTGGCGCATAAGGTTGCCATTCACGTCGACCAAAATGACCCACAGGTGATGAACATGGCGCTGAATAACGCTGCAAACGTCGCCAGCTATTATGAAAGCCAAGGCGATACAGTCACCATTGAAATGGTGACCTATGGCCCCGGTCTGAACATGTTGATCGCTGACAAAAGCCCGGTCGCGCAACGTATTTCCGCGATGTCCCTGGAAATGGACAACATCAGTTTTTCGGCCTGTGCAAATACGATGGCCGGCATGAAGAAAAAGACAGGTCACGATGTTGTTTTGCTATCTGAGGCAACCGTTGTGCCCTCAGGTGTGGTTCGGTTGATCGAATTGCAAGAAGACGGGTTCGCATACGTGCGCCCATGAATAGTGACCGGCCCCAGGGTGTATCCATGTGCCCGGGGTCGGGTTTTCTACACGCCTAGACCCTTGTTATTTCGGTTTCGGAACGGGTTCCTGCATCCGCAACATGATAAGTCCCCTGACACTGCTGGATACGGCGGGTCATTTTTGCCCCCATTTTGCCTTTGGTCATGTCTGCGTATCCACGCAGACGATTGCAACCTTCCGCCCCGAACCCTACCTTGTTCGGCAAAGGAGAATACCATGACAAACCCCTTGCTTCAGGACTGGGATACGCCGTTTGAACTGGCCCCGTTTGACAAGATTTCAGACAGCAATTTCGAGCCCGCGCTGGATGAGGCGCTGACCACGCACCGCATGGAGATTGATGCGATCGCCAGCTGCGATGTCGCGCCGACATTCGGCAACACGATTGAGGCGCTGGAAGAGGCGGGCAGCCAGCTTGACCGCGTGCTGGGGGTGTTTTTCACCGTGGCGGGCGCAGACAGCAATCCGCTTCGCGAAGAATTGCAGCGCAGGTTTTCCCCGCTTCTGGCGGCGCATTTTTCCGAGATATCAAGCAACAAGGCATTGTTCGCCCGTGTGGCCGAGGTGTGGGCCAAGCGCGACAGCTTTGATTTGACCCCAGAGCAAGCCCGCGTGCTGATGCTGACCCATCGCGGGTTTGTACGCTCTGGTGCCGCCTTGGAAGGTGCCGAGGATGCGCGAATGAAGGAAATCAAGGGCCGGTTGGCGGTGCTTGGTACGCAATTCACCCAGAACCTTTTGGCAGATGAACGGTCATGGTTCATGAAGCTTGAGGAAGCCGACCTTGAGGGGTTGCCCGAGTTCGTCATTGACGCCGCGCGCAATGCGGGCGCGGAAAAAGACGCAGGCGGCCCGGTCATTACGCTGTCTCGGTCACTGATCGTGCCGTTCCTGCAATTCTCGCCCCGCCGCGACCTGCGCGAAAAGGCGTTTCTGGCGTGGCAGGCACGTGGAGCCAACGAGGGCGATACGGATAACCGCGCCATCGCCGCTGAAACACTGGCATTGCGCGAAGAACGCGCCAAGCTGCTGGGCTATAAGAATTTCGCAGCCTTCAAGTTGGAAACCGAAATGGCAAAGACGCCGGATGCCGTCCGGCAGTTGTTGATGGATGTGTGGGCCCCGGCCAAGGCGCAGGCCGAGGCGGATGGTGCCGTGCTGACTGAGATGATGCATGCGGATGGCGTGAACGCGGATCTGGCCCCCTGGGATTGGCGGTATTACGCGGAAAAACGGCGCATGGCCGAACATGACCTCGATGAAGCCGCGTTGAAACCGTATTTCCAGTTGGACCGTATGATTGACGCGGCCTTTAGCTGCGCCACGCGTTTGTTCTCTCTCGAATTCGCGCCCCTTGATGTGCCGCTCTATCATCCGGATTGTCGCGCCTGGGAAGTGACGCGGAACGGGAAGCATGTTGCCGTGTTCATCGGTGACTATTTCGCCCGCGGATCAAAGCGGTCGGGTGCGTGGTGTTCCGCCATGCGCGCTCAGGCCAAGTTCCCGGCCGAGCAATCGCCGATCGTGATCAACGTTTGCAACTTTGCCAAAGGGTCACCCGCACTTTTGTCCTATGACGATGCGCGGACCTTGTTTCACGAGTTCGGCCACGCATTGCATCAGATGTTGTCGAATGTAACCTATGAATCCGTGAGCGGGACATCGGTCGCCCGCGACTTTGTGGAGCTGCCAAGCCAGCTGTACGAGCACTGGCTGGAAGTGCCCGAGGTGCTGGGCGAATTTGCGGTCCACGCCAAAACCGGCGAAGCCATGCCCAAAGATATGCTGGACAAAGTTCTGGGTGCAGCCAACTTTGACATGGGATTTTCGACTGTAGAATATGTCGCGTCCGCCCTGGTTGACCTGGAGTTTCATGATGCGCCACCACCTGGCGATCCGATGGTCAAGCAGGCGGAAATTCTGGCGGGTTTGGGCATGCCACCCGCGATCACCATGCGCCATGCGACACCGCAATTCGCGCATGTCTTTTCCGGGGACGGATATTCCAGCGGATATTATAGCTATATGTGGTCCGAAGTGATGGATGCAGATGCGTTCCAGGCGTTCGAAGAAAAGGGAAATGCATTTGACCCCGAAAGGGCCAAGGCGCTCGAAGAGCATATCCTTTCCACAGGCGGCAGTCGCGACGCGGCAGAGCTCTATACGGCGTTTAGAGGGCGGTTGCCGGGTGTTGAGGCATTGCTGAAAGGGCGCGGGTTAATCGCGGCTTGAAAAAGAACTTTTTGCCTTCGGCGAGAGTTTAAGGGCAAAATGAAAAACGGGGCAGACCGCTCTGATTTCATTTTGCCAAATAAACTCAAATTCCACCCGCAAGGCAGGGGCCATCAATAGCCTAAAGTGCGATCGACCAGATGCAGGAAACCTTGGCCGGTTTCTCCGCGTTGGATGTTTTCGACGATCACCTGTGAGGCTGTCACGGCGCGGGTTTCTGCGGCGATATGGGGGGTCACGGTGACATGTGGATGTGCCCAGTAGGGATGCTCTGCGGGTAAGGGTTCGATACGGAACACGTCTAGGGTGGCATGTGCAATCTTGCCGCTATCAAGTGCGCCGATGAGCGCATCATCGTCGATCAAGGGTCCGCGGCCGGGGTTGATGATGAAGGCCCCATCCGGCATCGCTGCCAATGCGGCCTTGTTGATTATGTTTTCGGTCGCGGGCGTGTCGGGCAGCAAAAGCACCAGTATTTCGCTGCGTGCAAGGACGTCTTGCAGGCCCTGATCCCCGTGAAAGCATTTTACACCCGGTTCGGACTTGGCGCTGCGTGACCAGCCGGCCACATCGAACCCCAGATTGACGAGCGTTCTGGCGGTCTCGGCACCCAGTGCCCCCATGCCCAGAATGCCGACTTTGCGTTCCTGTGCGAGCGGCGGCGTGCGCGGTGTCCAGTCGGTGCCTGTGTGCAGAATGTCGATATCCAGCCCAAGGTGATAGCGCATGACGTGCCCGGTCACCCATTCGACCATCCCTTTGGTGAGGCCCGGGTCCACCATGCGGGCCAGCGGGATATGCAGCGTCGTGTTGCCGGTGATCTTTTCGACGCCTGCCCACAGGTTCAACACAGCTTTGGCGCGGGTGTAGGGGGTGAAATCCTGCAAGGTGCTGTTTGGGGCATAGACGATATAGTCGACTTCGGAAGGGGGGATATCCAGCTTTAGCTTCGCGGTAATCCCTGCTGCACGCAGCGCATCGCGCAAGGGTTTTTCATAGACCGTCCAGCGTTCGGGGCGTGCGGCGAATAGGATGTTCAGGGACATTCAGACCTACCTTGGGCGATGGACATGTGCGGATTGGACCAGCCCGAAGGCAAGCAAGAGAACAAGCATCGCCGAGCCGCCGTAGCTGACCAGTGGCAGTGGCACGCCCACGACGGGGGCCATGCCCATCACCATCGACATGTTGACCGCAAAGAACAAAAAGAAGTTCAGAGCAATGCCCAAGGTGAGCAGGGAGGAAAAGCGATCCTTGTTGATCACCGCAGCGGCGATGCAGAAAATGATGATCAGGGCATAGAGGCCCAGCAATGAAAAGCCACCGATGAACCCGAATTCTTCGGCCAAGGTGGTAAAGATGAAATCGGTGTGTTTCTCGGGCAGGAAGTTTAGGCGCGATTGCGTCCCTTGCATAAAGCCGCGCCCTGTCCAGCCACCTGATCCCAGGGCAATCTTGGATTGGGTGATGTGATACCCTGCGCCCAACGGGTCTGTGCTGGGGTCAATAAAGGTGTCGATCCGGCGGAACTGATAATCCTTGAGCAATTGCCACGGCGTTCCGCGCGACTGAAATACGGCGGTGACCAAGCCGATACCTGCCGTGATGACGACGGCAAAATAGGCCCAATGCACGCCGGCTAGAAACATGAGCCCGCCGCCTGCGAACATCAGCAAAAGCGCGGTGCCAAGATCGGGCTGCTTGAGCACCAGGGCCGTGGGGACAAGGATCATGACGATCGGAATGAATACCCAGATCGGGCGCGATGTCCGCTTGGCGGGCAGCCAGTCGTAATAGGCGGCCAGCATCATCACCAAGGTGATCTTCATCAGTTCCGAGGGTTGCAGCCGGAACGACCCCAATTCGATCCAGCGCTGTGCGCCCATTCCGACAGACCCGAAAAGTTCAACCCCGATGAGCAGCACCACCGTCCCGAGATAGGCAACGCCAGCAAGGTTGCGCCACATCCAGATGGGCACCATGCCAACCGCGATCATCAAGCTAAGCCCGAGGGCAAAGCGTTTCATCTGCGGTTCGGCCCAAGGTGTGAAGGTGCCCCCCGCGACGGAATAGAGCATCAGGAAACCGACACAGGACACGGCGATCAGCAAGATCGTCAGCGGCCAGTTCAGGTGCAGTATTTTCCGCAATCCCGTGGGGACGTGTTTGACGGTATATTCAAGATAACTCATGCCTGATCTTTACCCTTAATCGTGGCCTGAGGCTGCACGTCACGCAGTTCCTTTTGTTGCGCGGCAATTCTGCCCCTATCGGCTGTAGGGTAAGCATCCAGGGGCGGCTCTCCGTCATAGAGCGCTTGCAACAGGACGTCGCGGGCAATGGGTGCGGCGGCGGTCGATCCGCCCCCGCCATGTTCGACCAGAACAGAGACGGCATAGCGCGGTTTGTCTGAGGGGGCAAAGGCCACGAAAAGCGCGTGGTCGCGGCGTTCCCATGGCAGGTCCTCGTTTCGGCTTACACCGCGTGCGCGTTCGGCCGTGGTAATATTTCGCACCTGACTTGTACCGGTCTTGCCGGCCATCCGCATGCCTTCGGCAATGATGCGGGACCGGTACCCGGTCCCCCTGCGATCATTGACGACCACATGCATCCCCTTGCGAATTTTGCGCAGGTTGTTTTCGTTCATCCCCAGCGGTTCGCCCCCGCCCGAGGGTTGTTCAATGCCGTCGATGGATTTGATGAGGCGCGGCGTAACCATGCGGTTTGTGGCCATCCGCGCCGTCATCACCGCCAATTGCAACGGCGAGCTGAGGGTAAACCCCTGACCGATCGAGGCGTTGACGGTGTCGCCGATCACCCAGTCCGCGCCGCGGGTTGTGGCTTTCCATTCTTTGGTGGGCGCAAGGCCGGCCGCCACTGAGGACAGGGGCAGGTCGTGACGGATGCCCAGACCGAACCGCTTGGCGATTTCCGATATCTTCTCGATCCCGACTTTGAGCGCCAGATCATAGTAATAAACGTCACACGACTGCTTGAGCGAGTTTTCAAGATCGACCCACCCATGACCGGCACGCTTCCAGCAATGGAACTTGCGGCCCCCGACCTCGAGGTGACCGGGGCAATAGACGGTTTCGTCTGGCCCGATGATACCTTCCTCCAAGGCCGCCATCGCGACGACCATTTTATAGGTCGAACCGGGCGGATAGGTGCCTTGGACAGTTTTGTTCACCAGCGGGCGGTACTTCGATTCAAGCATCGGATTGTAATCGGCCGATGAAATGCCGCCGATGAACAGGTTCGGATCATAGCTGGGCGAGGACGCGTTCGCCACCAGATCACCGTTTTCGCAATCAATGATAACGACCGCAGCGCTTTCGTTGCCAAGCCGTGCCTGAACATAGTTTTGCAGCTTGGAATCGATGGTCAGCTGGATGTCGGCACCTGATTGGCCTTCGCGCCGGGACAGTTCGCGCATCACACGGCCTGTTGCGTTCACCTCGACCTGCTTTGTGCCAGCGACCCCGCGCAGCAACCCTTCCTCGCGGGCTTCGACATTAATGCGGCCGATTTGAAAGCGGGGGATGCGCAGCACGGCATCGGGTATTTCCTGAGCATCCAGATCGGATTGGCTCACGCGGCCGACGCGCCCGACGATATGGGCAAAATCCGACCCGCGCGGATAGACCCGTGTCAGGCCGACCTCTGGGCTGACACCGGGCAATGCGGGGGCATTCACGGAAACGCGGCTCAGGTCATCCCAGCTGACGTTATCGGCCACGGTGACCGGCAAGAACCGTTCGGCGGCTTTTACCTCGGCAATGGCGCGGTCCCGCGCTTCGGGGTCCAGCCGGAGGACTTTGGCCAGCCGGTGCATCACCTCTTCGACATCGCCGACTTCCTCGCGGACCATGACAATGCGGTAGGACGGGACGTTCTGGGCCAGTTGCACACCATTGCGGTCGAAAATTTCGCCGCGTGTCGGAGGGATCAGGCGGATGTTGATCCGGTTTTCTTCGGCCAGCAGCAAATATTGATCGGCCTGATCGACCTGGAGATAGTTCATGCGTGCAGCAAGGCCGCCCATGAACAGCAATTGCACGCCGCCCAACAGTGCGGCACGGCGGCTCAGCTTGGCTTGGCTGGCGTCTGATTCTGCTCTGCTGCGTCTCATTCCAGTCTCCTCACGCGCGGCCGCCGATGCTGTCGAAATCGCCCGGCGTCGCTTTGCGCACGCCCATGAAAACATGGGTGATCAAAACCACAACGGGATAGATCAAAACCGTCAATGCCAGCTCGATCAGGCTTAGCTTCAGGTCGGGCCGCGGGACCAGTACCAATGATAGCACTATGCGGTTCAACAGCAAAATCGCGAAAAGCCAAATTGTCACTGCCACCCATTCAGGCCCAAAGCTGCTGTCGCGCAATGTTCGCCCGCGCAGCTTCAGGTTCTCGCACGCGATCAACGCCAGCAAGGCCCAAAGCCCCGGGGGGCGTTGAAGCAGCAGATCGGTCAGCAAAAATATGGCACACAGCAAGACCGCAGGCACATAATCAGGCCGCCGCACGGACCATGCAAAGGCAAAGGCGATCAGAAAATCAGGCGCAATAAGGTACCGCGCGCCGCTTTGGTTCAGCAAATCGCGCAACCGCGCCTCGGCGGGGTCGATGCTGGCCAGCGGCGGCAGCAGATCAACCTGAAACAAGGCCACAGGTTGGGTTTCAATCGGCAAAAGGTGGAAAAACAACAAGATCAACGCAAGCAGCAAGAACACCGCGCGCATCATCCACAGGCGAAGAGGCGACAGCGTATCCATTATTCGCCAGGGGGCACGGGGATAGCCGGAGCCACGGCGGGCAAACGACCATCCAGAATGACAGAGCCCCCTTCGGTCACCGTTTCGGCACCGTGATCGCGCAACACCCGCAAGAATTCCAGCCGCTCAAAGTCGGCAGCAAGCCGCACGCGCAACCGCCCGCCGGGGTCAGCCGCAACTTGGCCGATCAACAGACCCGCGGGAAAAACACCCCCGTCGCCCGAGCTGATTACACGGTCGCCGGGACGCACAAGATCGGGGTTTTCCAGAAAATCAATCGGCGGTGCCGAGGAGTTATCGCCCGCAATGATCGCGCGTTGGCCCGAAGGCTGGATCGTTGCGGGGATACGGCTGGACGTGTCGGTTACCAGAATGACCCGTGCGGTGTCTTGCCCGACCCCCGATATCCGCCCGACAAGGCCGATGCCATCAACAGTGGCCCAGCCTTCGACGATGCCGTCCCGTGCGCCGACGTTCAGCAATACCGATTGCCGGAAAGGCGAGCCGGAATCGGCCAGCACCACGCCGGTGATATAGGTCAAACGCGGATCAAGCCGCACCTTGTTCAGGTCCAGCAAGCGCGCGTTTTCCTGTTCAAGCTGAAGGGCGGCTTCCTTCCAAGTCTGCATCTTGCGCAGTTCGGACCGCAGTTCCTGGTTTTGCACAGTCAGCCGCTGATAGCTTTGATAGTCGCGCAGCAGGTTCACGGCACCGGTTACCGGGGCCATGGCCCAATCCAGATTGGGCACGATCCTGTCAGTGATTTGTGCGCGAAACCGCTCAACACGCGGGCTGTCTATCCGCCACAAAAGGAACACGCCAAACAGAAGCAAAATCAGCACAGCCATCATGATCCGGCGCAAGGGCCGGCCAAAATCGTTGGAGGATGATCTGTCTATGGCCATGTCGTGACGTGTATCCTGCCTGTTGGGCAGGGCCGTCCTGCCGCTGGTCGGGCTTTGGTAAACTGTGCCTGATTAGCTGTCGTAGTCGATGGCATGGCGCAGTTGTTTTTCGTACTCCAGCGCTTTGCCGGTGCCCAAGGCCACACAATTTAGCGGCTCGTCAGCGACCGAGATCGCCAGACCGGTCTGCTCGCGCAGCGCCAGATCCAGATCGCCCAGCAACGCGCCACCACCGGTCAGCATCACGCCCCGGTCAACGATATCGGCGGCAAGGTCGGGTGGTGTTGTCTCAAGCGCGGTCATGACGGCTTCGCAGATTTGCTGCACGGGTTCGGCCAGCGCCTCGGCGATTTGCGCTTGGGTCACTTCGATTTCCTTGGGGACACCGTTCAACAGGTCGCGCCCGCGAATTTGCATCGATGTGCCGCGCCCGTCGTCGGGCATGCGGGCTGTACCGATAGATGTCTTGATGCGTTCGGCGGTAATTTCACCCACCAGCAGGTTTTGCTGACGGCGCAGGTAGCTGATGATCGCCTCGTCCATGCGGTCACCACCGACGCGAACGGAACGCGCGTAAACGATGTCGCCCAGCGACAGAACCGCAACTTCGGTCGTACCACCACCGATATCGACAACCATGTTACCGGTTGGGTCGGTGATCGGCATGCCCGCACCAATCGCAGCAGCAATCGGTTCGGCAATCAAACCGGCGCGGCGCGCACCAGCCGACAGAACCGACTGACGGATCGCGCGCTTTTCAACGGGTGTAGCACCATGCGGCACGCACACGATGATCTTGGGCTTGGAGAAGGTCGAGCGTTTGTGCACCTTGCGGATGAAGTGCTTGATCATTTCCTCGGCGGTATCAAAGTCGGCAATCACGCCTTCGCGCATCGGACGTATCGCTTCGATGCTGCCCGGTGTCCGGCCCAGCATCAGCTTGGCGTCTTCGCCCACGGCCAGTACTTTTTTAACGCCGTCCTTGACGTGATAGGCCACAACGGAAGGTTCAGACAAAACGATGCCCTTGCCTTTGACGTAGACCAGCGTGTTCGCCGTCCCAAGGTCAATCGCCATATCGGATGAAAACAAACCACGGAATTGATCAAATATGGACATGAGCAGTAGAACCTTGCAAAAAATCTTATTGGCCCGGCGACTCTGATCAGAGGCGGGCTGTTTGGTGTATAGGACGATGCGCCCCAAGACGAAAGGGGGGTTGACTATCCGGGTGGCATGATGCCGCCACTGCGCTAGTATTTCAGGGAATAGGTCAAATCAGGGGAAAGAAAATGCAGAAAATCCAAGTACTCGGGGTCCATCACATCACGTTGATGGGGGCGGACCGTCAGACAAGCATTGATTTCTGGGAAGGGCTGCTGGGGATGCCGTTCATCTTTGACCAACCCAATCTGGACAACCCCGAAGAGGGGCATTTGTATTTCGATCCCGGCGACGGGCGCTTGATCACGATCTTCAGCAATGAAAACCGCAAGCCTGTTCACAGCCGCACCCCCACCGATGCGGGTTGCGTGCATCACGTTGCATTCGAGGTGGACCGCGCCATGTTCGATCAAGTGCTGGAGCGGCTCAAAGAACGCGGCATCGGCAATTCAGGCATCAAGGATCGCGGCTTTATGCATTCGATCTATTTCAAAGACCCGCTTGGGTTCCTGATCGAACTGGCCTGCTATACCTTCATCCCGCCGCGCGGATCGTCCCACGCCGAGGTGATGCTGGAGGCGCATAAACTGCGCGTTGCCCGTGGGGACCACCACATCGAACGCCAGCATCTGGCCGATGCAACGGTGATGATCGTGGAGCGGTCGCAACGGTCGCTGTCGGACGACCGGACGCCAAAAAACCCGTACTAAAAGAAAAAGGCAGGGTCGAAACCCTGCCTGATCTTATCAACCAGCGTCTTTATAGCTGATTTCGCGTTTGTCGGTGCCGCCTCTTTCGCGGCGCACCAGCAAACGGTTGAGCGCGTGAATATAGGCTTGGGCTGAACTGACGACTGTATCCGTGTTGGCGGCCTGCCCGGTCACGATGCGCCCGTCTTCCTCAAGCCGGACGGACACGGTCGCCTGCGCATCGGTGCCTTCGGTGACGGCGTGCACTTGATACAGTTGCAGGCGGGCGTTGTGATCAACCAAGGCTTTGATGCATTTGAACGACGCATCAACGGGGCCATCGCCGGTCTGTTCGGTGCTGAGTTCGGCCCCATCCACGGTCAGGGTCATCTTGGCCACGTTCGGCCCCTCGGTGCCGCAGACAACATGCATCGACTTCAGCTTGATCCGGTCGCTTTCAGGGTCTGCCGCTGTGCGCATCAAGGCAATCAGGTCTTCGTCATAGATTTCCTTTTTGCGATCGGCGAGTTCCTTGAACCGTACAAAGACGTCCTTGAGCTGGTTGTCGCCCAATTCGTAGCCAAGGTTTTCGAGCTTGGAGCGCAACGCGGCGCGGCCCGAATGTTTGCCCATGACGATATTGGTTTCGGTCAGGCCCACATCTTCGGGGCGCATGATCTCGAATGTTTCGGCGTTTTTCAGCATCCCGTCCTGGTGGATGCCGCTTTCGTGGGCAAAGGCGTTCTTGCCGACGATGGCCTTGTTGAACTGCACGGCAAAGCCCGACACGGTCGCAACACGGCGCGAGATGTTCATCAGCTTGGTGCTGTCCACGCCCGTCTGATAGGGCATGATGTCGTTGCGCACCTTCATGGCCATCACGACTTCTTCCAGCGCGGTGTTGCCAGCGCGTTCGCCAAGCCCGTTGATGGTACATTCGATCTGACGGGCACCCGCCTCGACGGCGGCAAGGCTGTTGGCGGTCGCCATACCAAGGTCGTTGTGGCAATGGGTAGCAAAGATGATCTCGTCCGCGCCGGGCACGTTTTCCAGCAGCTTGCGGATCAACTCGGCGCTTTCGCGCGGCGCGGTATAGCCGACGGTGTCGGGGATGTTGATCGTGGTCGCCCCCGCCTTGATCGCGATTTCGACGGTGCGGTACAGATAATCCAGCTCTGTCCGGGTGGCATCCATCGGGGACCATTGCACGTTGTCACACAGATTGCGCGCATGGGTGACGGTCTCGTGAATCCGCTCGGCCATTTCATCCATGGTGAGGTTCGGAATGGCGCGGTGCAGCGGCGAGGTGCCGATAAATGTGTGAATGCGTGGTTGGGCTGCGTGCTTCACGGCATCCCAGCAGCGGTCGATATCGCCAAGCTGCGCACGGGCCAGACCGCAGATCACCGAATTCTTCGACAGTTTTGCAATCTCGCTGACGGCGGCAAAGTCACCCTCGGAAGCGATGGGGAAGCCGGCTTCGATGATATCGACGCCCATTTCGTCCAGCAGGCCGGCGATTTCGATCTTTTCGGCATGGGTCATGGTTGCACCGGGCGATTGTTCGCCATCGCGCAACGTCGTGTCAAAGATCAAGACGCGGTCTTGTTTGGTCGTATCGGTCATGTTTTGGGTTCTTTCATTCTGCTTTTCAAATCCTTGGCGCGCTGCACATCCCTCTGAGCGGGCGCGCCGGATGGCACGCTCAGAGGCGGATTAGCAGGAGTAGGTTTGCACACAGCGACGGCGCGCTGGCGCGCGTCAGGGTCGGTGTATGATCAGCATAAGTCATGGGGCACGTTATACTGCTGCGAACCCAAATGGGAAGAGTTTTTTGGCTCGTTTCGATTGGCGATATTGAAGGGCGCAGTTTGCCTGCTACTTGAGGTCTATGAAACAGATTTTGATTATTGGCGCGTCAGGCGGGGTCGGATCGGCTCTGGCGGCTGCATATACGGCACGTGGTGATCAGGTGACGGGCCTGTCGCGGTCGGTTGACGGATTGGACCTGACGGACGAGGCGAGCGTCGAGGCGCATATCGGCGCGCTGGATGGCCCCTTTGATGTGGTCATCGTCACGTCTGGCGCGCTTGAGATTGACGGGGCAGAGCCGGAAAAGACCATCAAATCCATCACTCAAAAGGCGATGATGGACCAGTTTGCGCTGAACGCGGTTGGCCCTGCGCTGGTCTTGCGCCATGCGCCCGACCTTTTGCGCCGCGACGGGCGTGGCGTTTTTGCGGTGCTGTCGGCACGGGTTGGGTCGATTGGCGACAACAGGATCGGTGGTTGGATCAGCTATCGCAGCGCCAAGGCGGCGGTGAACCAGATTGTGCATACCAGCGCCATCGAACTGGCGCGGTCGCACAAGCAAAGCATTTGCGTGGCGCTGCATCCCGGAACGGTCAAGACGCCATTCACCGAAAAATATCTTGCCCGCCATCCTGCGGTCGCAGCATCGGAGGCGGCGGAAAACCTAATGTCGGTGATCGACGGTTTGACGCCTGAACAGACGGGTCAGTTCTTTGACTGGGCCGGAAAGGTAGTGCCATGGTAGCGCGGCTGGTTCTGGTCCTTGGTGACCAACTGTCGGAAGGGCTGAGCGCGCTGCGCGCGGCAGATAAGGCGCGCGACACCATCGTCATGGCCGAGGTCACGGACGAGGCCAGCTATGTCAAACACCACCCCAAAAAGATCGCGCTGATCTTTGCCGCGATGCGCAAATTCGCCCGCGCGCTGGAGGAGGACGGCTGGACCGTTGCCTATACGCAGCTGGATGATACGGAAAATGCAGGCTCTATCGTGGGGGAATTGCTGCGCCGTGCCGAACAGACCGGCGCGACCGAGGTGCTGGCAACAGAGCCGGGCGAATGGCGGCTCATCGACAAGCTGAAATACGCGCCCCTGAAGGTCGAGGTTCTGCCCGACGATCATTTTTTGGCATCACATTCGGAATTCGAAGGATGGGCAGACGGGCGCAAAGCGCTGCGGATGGAATATTTCTACCGCGAGATGCGGCGCAAGACCGGCCTTTTGATGGAGGGCGACAAGCCCGCTGGCGACAAGTGGAATTTCGACCACGACAACCGCAAGGCCGCGCCGGATGATGTTACCGTCGATGGCCCCCTGCAATTTGAACCTGACGCCATCACCCGCGAGGTGCTGGATCTGGTGGCGGCGCGTTTCGGCGATCACTTTGGCGATCTGGAGCCGTTCTGGTTTGCCACAACGCGGGCCGAGGCATTGCAGGTGCTGGATCATTTCATCGAACACGCGTTGCCCCGGTTCGGCGACTATCAAGACGCGATGCTGAACGAGAACCAGTTTCTGTACCATGCCGTCATTTCGCCCTACCTGAACATCGGCCTGCTTGGCCCGTTCGAGGTGTGCGAGGCGGCAGCGGCAGCCTATGCAAAGGGCAACGCGCCGATCAACGCCGTCGAAGGGTTCATCCGGCAGATCATCGGCTGGCGCGAGTATGTGCGCGGCATCTATTTCCTTGAGGGGCCTGACTACACGCAGCGCAATGTGCTGGGCCACACGCGCGACTTGCCGTGGTTCTATTGGGGCGGCGAAACGCGCATGAACTGTGTTTCAAAGGCTGTGGCACAGACCAAAAGCCAAGCCTATGCGCATCATATCCAGCGGCTGATGGTGACCGGCAATTTTGCCTTGCTGGCGGGGATTGATCCGCATCAGGTGCATGAATGGTATCTGGCGGTCTATGCCGATGCGTTTGAATGGGTCGAGGCCCCCAATACCGTGGGGATGAGCCAGTTCGCCGATGGCGGTGTCATCGCGTCAAAGCCCTATGTGTCGTCGGGGGCCTACATCAACCGGATGTCAGACCACTGCAAGACGTGCCACTATTCTGTCAGCGCCAAGACAGGGGAAAAGGCCTGTCCGTTCAACCTGCTTTACTGGCATTTTCTGGACCGGCACAGGGACCGGTTTTCGGGCAATGCGCGGATGGGGAATATGTACCGGACGTGGGACCGGATGGCTGCCGAAAAGCGCGAGACGGTTCTGGCGGAAGGGGATGCGCTGTTGAAGCGGCTGGACGCGGGCGAGGTGATCTAGGCCGATGGTGTTCCGGAAGAGATTTTTGCGCTCCGCGCAGGGGATATTTAAGAGCCAGAGAAGGGGGACCGGTACGGTTCAGGCAGGGTCGTGGAGAGCGCGGCTGTCTGTGGGGGCCTCGTCGCGGTCGAACATGCCGTAGTCGCGCATGACATGGGCGATGCGAATGCGGTAGTCTTTGAAAATGGTGTCGCGGCCCGCTTTTTGTGCGCCACGATGTGCCGTGAGTTCGCGCCATTCATCAAGTGAAGCCTCGTCGCGGAAGAAGGATATCGACAGCAACTTGTCTGGGTTGGTGAGCGACTGGAAGCGTTCGACGGAGATGAAGCCGTCGATCCTGTCCACCAAGGGCCGCATCTTGGCGGCCATATCAAGGTAGTCGGCGCGTTTGTCGGCGTGGGGCGAAACCTCGAAGATGACGGCAATCATTCGGACAAGGCCCCGTTGACCCAGTTGCCGGTTGCCTCTTCGCCCGTGTGATAGCGCATGGTGCCGGTGCCTTGGCGTTTGCCGTCCAGGAACGTGCCTTGGTAGACATCGCCATTGGCATAGGTGGCCGTGCCCTGACCCGAGATCACACCGCCGGCCCATTCCCCCTCGTAGGTGAAGCCGTCGGCCATGGTGATCTTGCCCATACCTTCGCGTTTGCCATTGGCAAAGCTGCCCTCATAGACGGTGCCATCGGGGTAGGTCGCCGTGCCTGCGCCGTGGCGCTGGCCGTCTTTCCAGCCGCCTTCATAGCGGTAGCCGTCGGCATAGGTCATTGTGCCCATCCCGTCGTTGCGCGCGTTTTTGAAGTCACCCTCGTAGACGATCCCGTTGGGATAGGTCGCAATGCCGCGTCCTTCGATAACGCCGACGGCCCATGACCCTTCGTAGCTGGAGCTGTCGGGATAGGTGATCTTGCCCTGACCATCTGCCAGATCATCGCGGAAGCTGCCCGTATAGACGGACCCGTCAGGATAGGTCACCTGACCTTCGCCTTCGATTTGGCCGGCCACCCAGGACCCTGTGTAGGTATAGCCGTCGGTGCCGGTAAATGTTCCCTGGCCGTCGCGGCGGTCATCCTTGAATTGACCATCATAGACATCGCCATTGGCATAGGTCACCTTGCCCTTGCCCTGACGTTGGCCCGCAACCAGATCACCCTCGTAAATGTCGCCATTGGGTTGGGTCAATCTGCCTGTGCCATCAATCTGCCCGTCTTTCCAAAGCCCGACATAGGTGAGCCCGTCGGGCATTGTCAGCGTGCCCGTGCCGTTGCGTTCGCCATTCTGGATTTGGCCATCATAGACGGCACCATCGGGATAGGTGATCTTGCCCACGCCCTGCTTGACCCCGTCGACCCAATCGCCCTGATATTCATATCCGCCGGGGGATTGCATCACCCCTTTGCCGTGGTGTTTGGCATTGCGAAACGCCCCTTCGTAGCGGACACCATTGGCATAGATGGCGATGCCCTGGCCCATGATCGCGCCGCCCTGCCACTCACCTTCAAAGGTGCCGCCATCGGCAAAGGTGATCTTGCCAACACCGTCAGGTTTGCCTTTGGCGAAACTGCCTTCGTATATGGACCCGTTGGGAAAACGTGCGATACCTGTGCCTTTGATTTCGCCATCGGCCCATTCGCCGGAATATTCATAGCCATTGGGCAGGGTGTAGGTGCCCGTGCCATGCTGGACCCCGCCGCGGAATGTCCCTTCGTAGATGCCGCCATCGTCATATTGCTTGCTCAGCACCGATCCGTCTTGGGCCAGCGCAGAGAACGGCAGCAGGCTTAGGCACAGGATCAGGGGGGTAACGGTTAACCGGGACATATTACTGCTTTCGACTAAAAGGGGCACCGGATCGGGGTTGGCGCTTTTTGTTACGTCCAAGACTAAGCAATGGGCACCAAGGGGGCAATCGTCTTTTGCGAGACGGGCAAGACCCTTTCCCTTGGCGCATGATCTGCTACATCCAACGCGGACAATATCGAAGGATCGCCATATGACATCGCGTTTTCGCATCACGCTGGGACAGTTGAACCCGACCGTCGGGGATTTGGCCGGGAATGCCGACCTTGCCCGCGATGCATGGGCCAAGGGCAAAGCTGCAGGTGCCGATCTGGTCGCGCTGCCCGAGATGTTTATTACCGGCTATAATGCGCAGGACCTGGTGATGAAGCGCGCCTTCCAGCTGGATGCGATGACCCATATCGACGCGCTGGCGGCAGATTGTGCCGATGGCCCCGCATTGGCAATCGGCGCACCCTGGGTCGAGGGGGCAGAGCTGTATAACGCCTATCTGATCCTTAAGGACGGTAAAATCGCCAGCCGCGTTCTAAAGCACAATCTGCCGAACGAGACGGTGTTTGACGAAGTCCGCATTTTTGACAGCGGCCCGTTGGGCGGGCCGTATTCCGTCGGAAATACCCGCATCGGCAGCCCGATCTGCGAAGATGCCTGGCATCCTGATGTAGCTGAAACCTTGGCGGAAACCGGGGCTGAATTCTTGTTGGTGCCCAATGGATCGCCTTACTATCGCGGCAAGTTCGATACGCGGCTGAACAATATGGTCGCCCGCGTGATCGAGACCGAACTGCCGTTGATTTACCTGAACATGGTCGGCGGTCAGGATGACCAGGTGTTCGACGGGGCCAGCTTTGGCCTGAACCCAAGTGGCAAGCTGGCGTTCCAGATGCCGACATTCGATAGCGAAATCGCACATGTCGATCTGCAAAAGGGGCCTGATGGCTGGCGTATTGTGGATGGCCCCAAGGTACGTCTGCCGTCGGAATACGAGCAAGATTACCGCGTCATGGTTCTGGGTCTGCGCGATTACATGCGCAAGACCGGCTTTAAAAAGGTGCTGCTGGGCCTGTCGGGCGGGATCGATTCGGCGATTGTCGCGGCGATTGCCGTGGATGCGCTGGGCGCAGACAACGTGCGCTGTGTGATGCTGCCCTCTGAATACACCTCGCAGGCGTCGCTGGATGATGCCGAGGCCGTCGCAGAGGCGTTGGGCTGTCGCTATGACTATGTGCCGATCAAGCAGGGGCGCGCGGCGATCACCGACACGCTGGCACCGCTGTTCGAGGGCACAAAGCCCGACCTGACAGAGGAAAACATCCAGTCGCGTCTGCGCGGTTTGCTGCTGATGGCGATGAGCAACAAATTCGGCGAGATGCTGCTGACCACGGGCAATAAATCCGAGGTCGCCGTGGGCTATGCCACGATCTATGGCGATATGGCGGGCGGGTATAACCCGATCAAGGACCTGTATAAAACCCGCGTGTTTGAAACCTGCCGCTGGCGCAATGACAATCACCGCGACTGGATGATGGGGCCTGCGGGCGAAGTCATCACGCCGCGTATCATCGACAAGCCACCCACGGCGGAACTGCGCGAAGACCAGAAAGACAGCGACAGCCTGCCCGATTACCCCGATCTGGACGCGATGCTGGACATTCTGGTGGATCAAGACGGATCAATCGCCGACTGCGTCAAGGCGGGCTTTGACCGCGATGTGGCCAAGAAGGTCGAGCACCTGATCTATATCAGCGAATATAAACGGTTCCAGTCTGCCCCGGGGCCGCGCCTGACCAAGGGCGCGTTCTGGCTGGACCGGCGCTATCCTATCGTGAACCGCTGGCGCGATCCCAGCTGAACGCCGCCTCATTTTCTGGACAATCTGGCCGTGCTGTGACAAGCCAGCGGCCAACAGGAGAACCCAATGACCATCACCCGCTTTGCCCCATCCCCCACCGGTTATATCCACGTCGGCAACCTGCGCACGGCGCTGATGAACTATATGATTGCCCGCAAGAATGGCGGCACCTTCATCCTGCGCATCGACGACACAGATCCGATCCGCAGCAAGGAAGAATATGTCGAAGGCCTGAAAGAAGACCTGACATGGCTGGGCCTGAAATGGGACCGGGTTGAGCGTCAGTCCGAACGGTTGGACAAATACCGCGCTGCGGCCGACAAGCTGCGCGAGATGGGCCGTTTCTATGAAGCCTGGGAAACGCCCACAGAGCTGGACCTGAAGCGCAAGAAACAGCTGAACATGGGCAAGCCGCCGGTCTACGACCGTGCGGCACTGAACCTGACCGAAGCCGAAAAGAACAAACTGCGCGAAGAGCGTGGCCCCGGTGTCTGGCGCTTTAAGCTGGATCAGGAACGCATCGAATGGAATGACGGCATTCTTGGCGATATCTCGATTGATGCGGCGTCGGTTTCCGACCCTGTGCTGATCCGTGCTGACGGGCAGATTTTGTACACGTTGGCGTCGGTCGTCGATGATACCGAAATGGGCGTAACCAATGTGGTGCGCGGATCGGATCACGTGACCAACACGGCGACGCAAATCCAGATCATGCAGGCGCTTGGCGGGGCTGTCCCCGAGTTTGCGCACCATTCGCTGCTGACCGGCCCGCAAGGCGAAGCGCTGTCCAAACGCCTTGGCGTTTTGGCCCTGCGCGATCTGCGTGCGCGCGGTGTTCAGCCCTTTGCGTTGCTGAGTGTGCTGGCACGGATCGGGTCGTCTGACCCGGTAGAGCTGCGCACGACCATGGAAGAACTGATCGAAGGATTCGACATCAGCCACTTCAGCTCAGCCCCGACCAAGTTCGACGTCGAGGACCTGTTCCCGATGACCGCCCGCTATTTGCAGACCTTGCCGCTTGAGGCTGTCGCGGAAGACATCGCAGCGATCGGGGTGCCCGACGACAAGGCGGCACTGTTCTGGCAGGTCACGCGTGAAAACATCACCACGCTGCAAGACCTCAAAGGCTGGTGGGACATGTTCAGTCAGGGGGCGGAGCCTGTGATCGCCGACGAGGACAAAGAATTCATCGCCGAGGCCATGGCAATGCTGCCCGAGGGCGCGTTCGACGAGACGACATGGAGCACCTGGACAACGGCGGTCAAGGAAAAGACCGGACGCAAAGGCAAAACCCTGTTCATGCCGCTGCGTCTGGCGCTGACCGGACAGGCGCGCGGCCCCGAGATGGCCGCGGTGCTGCCGCTTTTGCAAGTTGTGAAGGCGCGCGGATGATCGGGCGGGGGCATCCGGGCGCAAGTTCGGGAGCCTTCGGCGAAAGTTTATTTGGCAAAATGAATAGAGGGCGCGCGTGTCATGGCTGACGGGCGCGCCAAATTTTTGTCGGGCAACCTTTTTGGTCATGTGGCGACCATGTCGCTGATGGCGTCAGTCGGACTGGTTGCGGTTTTTCTGGTCGATTTTGTCGACATGATTTTCATCTCGATGTTGGGCAAGGCCGAGCTGGCGGCGGCTGTTGGCTATGCCGGTGCGATCTTGTTTTTCACCACGTCCTTTGGAATTGGTCTGGGGATTGCGGCGGGGGCTTTGGTCGCGCGGGCCTTGGGGCAGGATGATATGGCTTTGGCCCGCGAGCGGACCACCCATGCGCTGTGTTATGGCGCGATCTTCGGGATCGTGTTTGCGGTGTTGGTGTTTCTGGCGCTGGACTGGCTGGTGCATCTGGTCGGCGCACAGGGGGAAACGGCGGATCTGGCCGTGCATTTCTTGCAGATTGTTGTGCCATCGGTACCGTTCTTGATGTTGGGCATGATGGGCAGCGCCATTTTGCGGGCTCACGGGGATGCGCGCCGCGCGATGATGGCGACAATTGCTGGCGGGATCGTCAATGCGATCCTTGATCCGATCCTGATCTTTGGCTTTGACCTTGATCTGACCGGGGCGGCACTTGCGTCTTTTGTGGCACGGGTGGTGATTGCCTATACCGCGCTGATGCCGATCGTGCGCCATTATGGCGGGATCGCCCGGCCCAGGTTGGGCGGCATGTGGCGCGATCTGTTTCCGGTGCTTGCGATTGCGGTGCCGGCGATCTTGACCCAGGTCGCGACCCCTGTGGGGCAGGCCTATGTCACCCGCGCGATGGCGGCTTATGGCGAAGAGGCCGTGGCAGGTATGGCGATTGTCAGCCGCATGATGCCGGTGGCTTTTGCGGTGATATTCGCGTTGTCGGGGGCGGTGGGGCCGATCATCGGGCAAAACTTTGGTGCAGGGGATATCGGGCGGGTCAAGCGGACCTATAATGCGGGTATCCTGTTTGCCGCGATTGTCATCGTCACGATTTCGGTCGTTTTGTTTTTGACGCGGGGGCCGTTGGCGGCGTTGTTTGATGCGGATGGCATCACGATGACGCTGATCTTTTTGTTCTGCGGGCCGCTGTCGCTGGCGTTTTTCTTTAACGGGGTGTTGTTCGTGTCGAACGCGGCCTTCAACAATATGGGGCATCCCTATTATTCCACCTTCACCAACTGGGGGCGCAACACGGTTGGCATGGTGCCGCTGGTATGGCTGGGCAGCGTCCTGTTCGGCGCGCCGGGGGTATTGATCGGGCAGGCGGCGGCGGGCGTCTTGTTCGGCGGATTTGCATGGGTGCTGGCACTGCGGATGATCGCGAATGGCGGCCAGCCCAAGGGTCCGCGCCCCGAGGTGTTTGGCCGCGAGGGCCGGTTGATGTCGTTACTTCACCTGCGCCGCTAGACGGTACAGGTTGTCGTCAACGAGGGCTTTTTCCTGCACGGTCAGGGATTGATGGTGGGGATAGAGCGGTGCGGCGCGGTCGTTTCGCACCGGCGTGTCCCAGCCGCGGGTGGTATCGAAAAAGCGCGTGACGCCTTGGGTGCCGTATTCGCGCAGAAACCCCTGAACCACCACATCAAGATAGCTGAGCAGGATCGCGTGATCGCCGCCGTGTTTCTGGTTTTCGGGGGCGATGGAGTAATGCGCCATGTCAGGGGCGGGCAGGATATCGTGTCGCACACCATTGCCGGAGTTGATCCGGTCATAGCCGGTTTCACGGGCGTCCAGGGCCTCCCAATCCGCCCCCGGCACGGCAGCGATCAACCCGTCGACAGTGGTGTGCGGGTCCGGTTCTACGCTGAGGAAAACCAGATCGCGTTCTGCGGTGCGCACCCAGACCCGACGCCACCCCTGCAACTGCGCGGGGCGCGCATCGGGGTAGGTGTGGGTGCTGCGGTTTACGAGGCTGCCATAGCCGAAGAAATAAGGTGTCATGGCCGCGTTTTCGCCGATGCGGGTGGCGATGTCCACCGCGGCTGGCGGTTTGCCTGAACAAGAGGCATTGCGAAAAACAATCGTCACCATCGGCGTGACGTCACTTGACGCTGCGCCATCTTCCGGCATAGCAATAGCCACCGTAACGGGAGAACTGGGGAAACCCGGTGCCGAAGGAGCAACCGCCCCGGAAACTCTCAGGCAAATGGACCGTTACGTGACCGAAAAACTCTGGAGAGTGGTGCCACATGCACCCGCCGAAGGGATAACGATCTCAGGCGAAAGGACAGAGGGGGCATTTTGTTGGGCGCATTTTTGCGGCCTGCTTAGTGCCAGTTTGGTCGATGGCCTTCTGGATTTGAAAAGAAGAGGCCTGTGACCATGAGCGATCTGCACCAAACCCCGTTATACGAACTGCATTTGGAATTGGGCGGTAAAATGGTGCCCTTTGCGGGGTATTCGATGCCCGTGCAATACCCGATGGGCGTGATGAAAGAACACCTGCACACGCGCAGCCAGGCGGGCCTGTTTGACGTCAGTCATATGGGGCAGGTGATGCTGTCTGGTGCGTCCTGGGAGGCCGTTGCGGCTGCGTTTGAAACGCTGGTGCCGATGGATGTGCTGGGGCTGGCAGACGGGCGGCAACGCTATGGGTTGTTCACCAATGACACGGGCGGGATCGAGGATGACCTGATGTTCGCACGGCGTGGCGATGACCTGTTTGTCGTGGTCAATGCCGCCTGCAAGGGCGCGGATATCGCGCGGATGAAAGCCGCTCTTGAACCTGAAGTAACGGTGACACCGATCACCGATCGCGCATTGATCGCGGTGCAAGGGCCAACGGCCGCAGCGGCGGTTGCGTCGCTGGATGCGGCGGCGGCGGATATGCGGTTTATGGATTTTGGCACTTTGAACCTGGACGGGATCGAGGTCTGGGCATCGCGGTCCGGCTATACCGGCGAAGACGGGTTCGAGATTTCAGTGGCTGATGCGGAGGCCGAAACGCTTGCGCGGCGGTTGCTGGCGCTGGACGGCGTCGAGGCGATCGGATTGGGCGCGCGGGATTCCCTGCGGCTTGAGGCGGGCCTGTGCCTGTATGGCAATGACATTGACGCCCAGACCAACCCGGTCGAGGCGAGCTTGACCTGGGCGATCCAAAAGGTGCGCCGTAAGGGTGGCGACCGCGAAGGTGGCTATCCGGGGGCCGACGCGGTGCAAAAGGCGTTCGAGGGCGGTGTGGCGCGCAAGCGTGTCGGGCTGGCCCCGCAGGGCCGCGCGCCGATGCGCGAAGGCACGCAGCTATATGATGCCGAAGACGGCGGTCGGCTGGTGGGCAGTGTTACCTCGGGCAGTTTCGGACCGACTTTGGGCGGGCCTGTTGCCATGGGCTATGTCGGTGATGAATATGCCAGCGTGGACACCGCGCTGTGGGGCGAGGTGCGCGGCAAGCGGTTGCCTGTCCGTGTGGCCAAGCTGCCCTTTGTGGCGGCGAATTTTAAGCGATAATCAACAAGGGACGAAAAGATGAAATTTACCGAAGAACATGAATGGCTGCGCGTTGAAGGCGACGAAATCACCGTAGGCATCACCATTCACGCGGCCGAGCAATTGGGCGATGTAGTGTTTGTGGAACTGCCCTCGGAAGGGACCGTGGTGAGCAAGGATGACGAGGTCGTTGTGATCGAATCCGTGAAAGCGGCATCCGACATTCTGGCCCCGATTGATGGCGAGATCATCGAGGTGAACAGTGCCCTGACCGACAACCCGGCGATGGTGAATGACGACCCGCAGGGCGAGGCGTGGTTTTTCAAGATGAAAGCGTCTGATTCAAGCCAGATGGACGAATTCATGGATGAAGCCGCCTATCAAAAATTCATCGGGTAAACCGATTTGCCCCCGTCGGAGCCTCCGGCGGGGATTTTAAACCATTTGGAATGAGGGGCGTTGCGCCATGGTTTTCAAGCCAACCGAATATTTGCCGTATGATTTTGCCAATCGCAGACATATCGGACCGTCTCCGGCGGAAATGTCGGATATGCTCAAGACTGTGGGGGCGCAAAGCCTTGCGGCGTTGATTGACGATACAATGCCCGCCAAGATCCGCCAGAAACAGCCGCTGGATTTTGGCAAGCCTATGTCGGAGCGCGAAGTGCTGGAGCATATGCGCGTGGTGGCGGGCAAGAACAAGGTGCTGACCTCGTTGATCGGGCAGGGGTATCACGGGACGGTCACGCCGCCTGCGATCCAGCGCAATATCTTTGAGAACCCCGCCTGGTACACGGCCTATACGCCGTATCAGCCCGAGATCAGCCAGGGCCGGCTTGAGGCGTTGTTGAACTTTCAGACCATGATCAGTGATTTGACCGGGCTTGAGATCGCCAATGCGTCCTTGCTGGACGAGGCGACGGCTTGTGCCGAAGCGATGACCATGGCGATGCGGGTTGCGAAGTCGAAGGCCAAGGCGTTTTTCGTGGACCGCGATTGCCATCCGCAGAATATCGCCGTGATCCAGACCCGTGCAGCCCCGTTGGACATCGAAGTGATCATCGGGGACCCCGACAAGATGGATGCGAGCGCCGTCTTTGGGGCGTTGTTCCAGTATCCCGGCACTTACGGCCATGTGCGTGATTTCACATCGCATATCGCAGCGTTGCATGATGCCGGTGCGTTGGGGATTGTGACCGCTGACCCGATGGCGCTGACTTTGCTGAAGGAACCCGGCGCGATGGGGGCCGATATCGCTGTTGGATCAACCCAGCGGTTTGGTGTGCCCGAAGGCTACGGTGGCCCGCATGCGGCTTATATGGCGTGCAAGGACGCCTATAAGCGGGCGATGCCGGGGCGGATTGTGGGTGTGTCGATTGATGCCCATGGCAACCGCGCCTACCGCCTGTCGCTGCAAACCCGCGAGCAACATATCCGCCGTGAAAAGGCGACATCGAACGTATGTACGGCGCAGGCGTTGCTGGCCGTGATGGCGTCGATGTATGCGGTGTTCCACGGGCCCGAGGGGTTGAAAGCCATCGCACAGCGCATCCACCGCAAGACCGTGCGGCTGGCGAACGGGCTGGAGGAAGCCGGGTTCAAGGTTGATCCGCAGGCGTTCTTTGACACAATTACCGTTGACGTCGGCCCGTTGCAGGCGGCCGTGATGAAATCAGCGGTGGACGAAGGCATCAACCTGCGCCGCGTTGGCGAAACCCGCGTTGGTATTTCGCTGGACGAGCGGAGTGTGTCTGCGACCATCGAAGCGGTCTGGCGTGCCTTTGGCATCGTCAAAAGCGACGAGAAATTCGAGGCGCAGTACCGGTTCCCCGAAAAGATGATGCGCGAGAGCGAGTATCTGACCCACCCGATTTTCCACATGAACCGCGCCGAGACCGAGATGATGCGTTACATGCGCCGCCTTGCCGACCGTGATCTGGCCTTGGACCGCGCAATGATCCCGCTGGGGTCGTGCACAATGAAGCTGAACTCGGCTGCGGAAATGATGCCTGTCAGCTGGCGAGAATTTTCGATGATCCACCCGTTTGTGCCGCAAGATCAGGCGCTTGGGTACAAACACATGATCGACGATCTGTCGGCCAAGCTGTGCGATATCACCGGCTATGACGCGATTTCCATGCAGCCCAATTCGGGTGCGCAGGGGGAATATGCGGGCCTGCTGGCGATTGCCGCCTATCACCGCGCCAATGGCGAAGCGCACCGCAACATCTGTCTGATTCCGATGTCGGCCCATGGTACAAACCCCGCCAGCGCCAATATGGTCGGCTGGAAGGTCGTCGTGATCAAAACCGCCGCCAATGGTGATATCGATCTGGAGGACTTCCGCGAGAAGGCCGAAAAGCATAGCGAAAATCTGGCCGGTTGCATGATCACCTATCCGTCGACCCACGGGGTGTTCGAGGAAACGGTAACCGAAGTCACGCGCATCACCCATGATCATGGCGGTCAGGTCTATATCGACGGGGCCAATATGAACGCGATGGTCGGGCTTGCCCGGCCCGGTGATGTGGGCGGCGATGTCAGCCACCTGAACCTGCACAAGACGTTCTGCATTCCCCATGGCGGCGGTGGCCCCGGCATGGGCCCGATTGGTGTCAAATCGCATCTGATCCCCTATATCCCCGGCCATCCGAATGGCGGTGAGGGGGCGGTTTCTGCGGCACCTTACGGGTCGCCATCCTTGTTGCCGATTTCATGGTCGTACTGCCTGATGATGGGCGGCGACGGGCTGACGCAGGCGACGCGGGTTGCTATTTTGAACGCCAACTACATCGCCAAGCGGCTCGAAGGGGCCTATGACGTGCTGTACAAAGGGCCGACGGGGCGCGTCGCGCATGAATGTATCTTTGACGTGCGTCCGTTTGAGGAAAGTGCAGGCGTTACGGTCGATGACGTCGCCAAGCGCCTGATTGATGCGGGTTTCCACGCCCCGACGATGAGCTTCCCTGTGGCGGGCACGCTGATGGTGGAGCCGACGGAATCCGAGACCAAAGCCGAGCTGGACCGTTTCTGCGATGCGATGCTGGCGATCCGCGAGGAAATCCGTGCGATTGAAAACGGTGATATGCCGCGCGAGAATAACGCGCTGAAAAATGCGCCGCACACGGTCGAGGATCTGGTGGGCGATTGGGACCGGCCCTACACGCGCGAGCAAGGGTGTTTTCCCCCCGGTGCGTTCCGCGTCGATAAATACTGGCCGCCGGTTAACCGCGTGGACAATGTGCATGGCGACCGCAACCTGATCTGCACCTGCCCGCCGTTGTCGGATTACGCAGAAGCGGCAGAATAAATGCGAGCCTGCGCGTGGGTGACCCCCATGCGCAGGCGCTTTGCTATTCGCTAAGGCACGCGGATAGCTTTTTCAGGCGGTTCCATTCAAAGGCTCTAACGCGGGTATTATTCCCGTGCGCGCAGCACCTGTGCCGGACGGGCATTCAATGCTTTGACGGCAAACCCGAGCGATGCCAGGACAGATGCCAATGCGCCCCCGATGATGATCAGTATCGCCGAGGACCACACAACGCTGAAGTCTGTTTCCATCACAAAGCGGCTGACAGCCCAGCCCCCCAAGATACCCGCAAGCAGGGCCACTGCCCCGGCGAACAGGCCCAAAAGCGCTGCACGCAACAGGAAGCTGGTTGCGATGGCGCGGCGGGATGCGCCGAGCGTTTTCAGCAATGCGGCCTCGTAACGGCGTGCATCGGCACCCGCCGCCGCAGCACCGATCAGCACCAGAAACCCCGTCAACAGGGTCGCCGCTGCGCCGTATGATGTGGCGGCGGCCAACCCTGCCAGCACGGCGGCCACGCGATCAATGGCATCGCGCACCCGAATGGCTGTGATGTTGGGATAAGCTGTCGCGATATCGCGCAGGATCGCGGCTTCGGCCTCGGGTTCGGCATAGACAGTCGAGATAAACGTATGCGGTGCACCTTCGAGTGCCGAGGGGTTCATGGTCAGGATAAACCCGATGCCAGCGGTGGAAAAATCCACCTCTTGAAAGCTGGCGATCGTGCCGGTGACGTCGCGCCCCAGCACGTTGATGGTCAGGGTATCGCCAAGGTCCAGGCCGATTTCCTCGGCCTCTTCGGCGGCAAAGCTGATCAGGGGCGGGCCGGTGTAATCGGCTGCCCACCATTCACCGGCGGTGATGTTTGCCTCTTTGCCCGGTTCGGCGGCATAGGTCACACCACGATCACCGCGCACGACCCAATGGTCGCCTGCCACATCCTTGGCCGGGCGACCGTTAATCTGGGTCACCACGCCGCGCAGCATCGGCGCGCTATCGATGCGGCTGACAGCGGGGTCATCGGTCAAGCGCTTGGTGTAGCCGTCGATCTGGTCTTTCTGGATATCGACAAAGAAATAGGAAGGCGCGATTTCCGGCAGATTGCCCGAGATGGCCTGCCTTAAATTGCCATCAATCTGTCCGACTGCGGCCAGAACTGACAGACCAAGCCCAAGTGACAAAACCACAGCGCTGGCCCCTTCGCCATTGCCGCCAATGGCGGTGAGCGCCCAACGGACCTGCGGATACCCGCGTGCCAGATGCGCAGCACGTTGCGCCAGAAACCGCACGATCAAGGCGGCGAGGGTCAGGATCAACAGCGCGCCAGCGATGCCGCCCAGCGTCCACAGGGTCAGCATCCAGCTGCCGTTGAACCACCCCGCCAATGTGATCAGCAGCGCAACGGTCAGCGCGATGACGGCGATATAGCGCGGTGCCGGAAAACGGGCGGCTCCGTCCCAAGCATCGCGGAACAGCGTCGCGGCGCGGACGTTTTCACTGCGGGCCAACGGCCAGAGGGTAAAGGCAAAGGCGGTCAGCAGCCCGTAAATGCCCGCCTCGATCAGAGGGCCGGGATAGATGGAAAAGGCTGCGGGAATAGGCAGGCGGGCCGAAATAAGCGGCGCAAAAACCAGCGGCGCGATGGCCCCAAGGATCACACCAATCGCAACGCCAAGCAAAGACAGCAGCCCGATCTGGATAAAATAGGTCTGGAAGATGGTGGCGCGGTCCGCACCAAGGGCACGCAGGGTCGCGATGACTTCGGTCTTGCCGTTCAGATAGGACCGCACGGCCGCCGATACGCCCACGCCCCCTACGGCAAGGCCCGACAAACCCACCAGCACCAGAAACGCCGTCAGACGTTCGACAAAACGCGACACGCCGGGGGCACCGTTGCGGGCGTCGGTCCAGCGCATGCCGCTGTTTTCAAACCGCGATTGCGCGGCGTTTTTCAACTGGTCGAGTTCGGTCTCGGCTGGCAAAAGCATCCGGTATTTTGAATTGAACAACGTGCCGGCAGACAGCAGGCCCGCGTTGTCCAGACTGTCAGTGCGCAGCAAGGTGCGTGGCCCAAGGGCAAAGCCGCTGGCAGCGCTGTCGGGTTCGCGCATGATCAGGGCGGTCAGGCGAAATTCCTTGGTGCCAAGTTTGAACACGTCACCGGGGGACAGGCCCAGCCGGTCCGACAATGCGCGTTCCATCACCGCGCCGGACATGCCATCACTGTCGGCAAGTGCCTGTTCCAGGGGCATGTCAGGTTCCAGCAGCATGGTGCCGACGAGTGGGTAAAGGTTATCCACCCCCTTGATCTGGGTCAGCGCGCGGTCTGCGGCGCTGCCATCGCCAACGACTGCCATCGACCGGAATTCAACAATCTCTGACACCTTGGTCGCTTGGGCATCAATCCATGCGCGTTCGTCCGCGGTGGCAAACCGGTAGGTAAAATCAAGCTCGGCTGTGCCGCCAAGCAACGCGGCACCTTCGCGCTGCAAGCCGCCTTCGATCGCGGATCGCACGGACCCAACGGCAGCAATCGCCGCCACACCAAGGGCAAGGCAGGCCAGAAAAAGACGAAACCCCCGCAGCCCCCCACGCATTTCACGACGGGCAAAGCGGGTCGCAAGAGAAAGGCTCATACGATGCGCCCGTCGGTCAGGGTCACGACACGGTCACAGCGGGCGGCCAGTTCGTCAGAGTGGGTGACAAGCACAAGGGTCGCCCCGTGTTTTCCGCGCAGATCAAACAGTAGATCCATGATTGCGGCACCGTTGGTGCTGTCCAGATTGCCGGTCGGTTCATCGGCCAGCAAAATCGCAGGGCGCGGGGCAGAGGCGCGGGCAAGGGCGACACGCTGCTGTTCACCGCCTGACATCTGCGCAGGATAGTGGTTCAGTCGGTGCCCCAGCCCGACAGCGATCAATTCGGCCTCGGCCCGATCGAATGCATCGGCGACGCCGTTCAACTCCAGCGGGGTGGCGACATTTTCCAGCGCGGTCATGGTGGGGATCAGATGGAACGACTGAAACACGATCCCCATACGCCCGCGCCGGAACTTGGCTAGACCGTCCTCGCTCATTGCGGTCAGGTCCTGGCCCAAGGCGCACACTGTGCCGCCTGTGGCTTTTTCAAGCCCGCCCATGACCATCAGCAGCGATGACTTGCCTGAACCGGAGGGACCGGTAAGCGCGACCGTGTCGCCTTGTGCAACGTTCAAAGTGATCCCATGTAGGATATCTACTTGTCCGGCATTGCCATTCAGTTTCAGGGACGCATCTTGAAGTTGGAACACCGGGTCGGTCATTGGGCTGCCTTTTTGTTGGTAGTTCCTGTTGGATATGGAGGTTTCGCAATGATGCACAAGGTTTTAGCTGGCATTGTTCTGGTTTTTGCAGGGCCCGTCGCGGCGGAGCCTGTTGTAATAGCGGCATTGGGTGACAGTCTGACGCAGGGGTACGGTCTGCCTGCCGAGGACGGTTTGGTGCCACAACTGCAAACTTGGCTTGATCAGAACGGTGCTGAGGTCACGCTGATTAATGCGGGTGTGTCAGGCGATACGACGGCGGGCGGGCTTAGCCGTGTCGGTTGGACGCTGACGCCGGATGTCGACGGGATGATCGTGGCGCTTGGCGGGAATGACCTGCTGCGCGGGCTGGACCCTGCGGTAAGCCGCGCCAATATCGACGGTATTCTCAACGCCGCACAAGCCGCTGACGTCGAGGTGTTGCTTGTCGGGATGACCGCGCCGGGCAATTACGGGCCTGACTATAAATCATCATTCGATGCGCTCTATCCCGAACTGGCTGAACAATACGAGGCGGAATTTTTATCGAGCTTTTTCGCCGGATTGGCGGTGGATGGAAAGCTGCCCGAGCTTTCCCAGGCGCAGTCGTTTTTCCAGCCAGACGGGGTGCATCCGAACAAGGAAGGCGTGGCTAGAATCGTGATGGCGATGGGGCCAAAGGTCTTGGACCTGATCGAAGATATCAAAGCACAATAAAAAACGGGCACCTAGATGCCCGCATTTATCTTGAAACTGGTTTGCCAGATTTAGGCGAGGGCGATGTTGCCAGCGCTTTCGCGCCCGTCACGACCTGCTTCGATGTCAAAGGTCACCTTTTGGTTGTCTGCCAGACCTGTTAGGCCTGCGCGTTCAACCGCCGAGATGTGAACAAAGATGTCCTTGCCGCCGCCATCAGGCGCGATAAAGCCATAACCTTTTGTGGTATTGAACCATTTTACGGTGCCAGTTGCCATGCTCCGTTTCTCCTGTCTTTGGGCTGCCCGCATTATGCGGCAGCGTGGCTCGGTCAGAACTTGATCGCACCGTGGCCAAAGCCGAAGAGGTCGAAAGTCTTTCGCGTCGCACCAGAAATATTGGCAGCCGCCTTTTCAAAATCAAGAGTTTTTATGTCGGAACGCCTGATCGGCGGGCAGTTGCGCACGATATTTCATAACTTTGAAATAATTTTACCAGTTGATAAAAAAATCATTCCGTTGCACCGTTGGAACAACAGCAGGTGACAGCAGAGGTTTTATCAATGTCGCAGAAAATGTTTGAGCCGGGTATCACGGCAGGGCGGCTCGAGGCTTCGGCCTATGCCGATCAGTTTTCCGATCTTCATCCCCCCCTAGACCCCCACGAGGCCCTGGTCGCCGCGGACCGGTGTTATTTCTGCCATGATGCCCCCTGCATCACGGCCTGTCCGACAGACATCGATATTCCGTTGTTTATCCGGCAGATCGCAACGGGCACACCGGATGCTGCTGCGAAAACCATTCTTAGCCAGAACATCATGGGCGGCATGTGCGCCCGCGTTTGCCCGACCGAACAGCTGTGCGAACAGGCCTGCGTTCGCGAGGCCGCCGAAGGTAAGCCGGTGAAAATCGGAGAGCTTCAGCGCTTCGCCACCGATCATCTGCAACAGCAAGGCAAACATCCCTTTGAGCGAGCGACCCCGACGGGCAAGCGTGTTGCGGTAGTTGGGGCCGGTCCGGCCGGGCTGTCTTGTGCGCACCGTCTGGCGATGATGGGGCATGAAGTGGTTGTGCATGATGCACGCCCCAAACCCGGCGGGCTGAACGAATATGGCATTGCAACCTATAAGACGACCAACGGTTTCGCACAGGCCGAAGTCGACTGGCTGATGCAAATCGGCGGGATTACGTTGCAGACGGGATCAGCCTTGGGCGCCGACATTACCCTTGAGGGGCTGAAGGCGGATTATGATGCCGTGTTCCTTGGCATGGGTCTGGGCGGGGTGAACGCCTTGGGTGCGGATGGCGAGGATAAGACCGGCGTCTTGGATGCCGTCGATTTCATCGCAGACCTGCGTCAGGCCGGTGATGTGGCGCAGGTGCCGATCGGGCGTGATGTGGTTGTGATCGGTGGCGGCATGACCGCGATTGATGCGGCTGTTCAGGCCAAGCTGCTTGGCGCGTTAAATGTCACGCTGGTTTACCGTCGCGGTCGCGACCGGATGAATGCAAGTGTGTTCGAACAAGATCTGGCGGCCTCGAAAGGGGTGCGCATTGTGAACCATGCGGTGCCTGTCGCGGTTCATGGCAATGGCGCGGTGCGCGAGATCGAATTCGAATATGTCGATGCCGATATGAAAGGCACTGGCCAGATGCTGCGCCTTGCTGCGGATCAGGTGTTCAAGGCCATCGGCCAGACGCTGCAAGGTGACGCGCTGCCCGCACTGGAAGGGCGCAAGATCAAGGTGGATGGCACAGGGCGCACCAGCGTTGATGGCATCTGGGCCGGGGGCGATTGCGCCAGCGGTGGCGATGATCTGACCGTGACTGCCGTTGCCGAAGGGCGCGATGCGGCGATGGATATTCACATGACATTGGTGGGCTAAACCACCCGACGGGAGAACGCAGATGGCGGATCTAAGAAGCGAATTCGTGGGCATCAAAAGCCCAAACCCTTTCTGGCTGGCCTCTGCGCCGCCAACCGACAAGGAATACAACGTGCGCCGCGCCTTTGAGGCCGGCTGGGGCGGTGTGGTCTGGAAAACGCTGGGTATCGACCCGCCGGTGGTCAACGTCAACGGCCCGCGCTACGGCGCGATCTACGGGGCTGATCGTCGGTTGCTGGGACTGAACAACATCGAATTGATCACCGACCGTCCTTTGGCCTTGAACCTGCAAGAGATTAAATCGGTCAAGCGTGACTATCCGGACCGCGCCATGGTCGTTTCGCTGATGGTGCCTTGCGAGGAAGAGCCGTGGAAATTCATCCTGCCCTTGGTCGAAGAAACCGGCGCTGACGGGGTCGAACTGAACTTTGGCTGCCCGCACGGGATGTCGGAACGCGGTATGGGCGCGGCCGTGGGCCAGGTGCCCGAATACATTGAAATGGTCACACGTTGGGTCAAGGCCAGCACACGGATGCCGGTGATCGTCAAGCTGACGCCGAACATTGCCGACATTCGCAAACCCGCCGAGGCAGCACAGCGCGGGGGTGCCGATGCGGTTAGTCTGATCAACACGATCAATTCGATCACATCGGTTGATCTGGACCTGTTCGCTCCGGAACCCACAATTGACGGCAAAGGGGCGCATGGCGGGTATTGTGGACCTGCGGTCAAGCCGATTGCCTTGAACATGGTGGCCGAGATCGCGCGCGACCCTGGGCTGTCGCAAATCCCGATCAGCGGGATTGGCGGTGTGACAACGTGGCGTGACGCGGCCGAATTCATGGCGCTTGGCGCTGGAAACGTGCAGGTCTGTACGGCGGCCATGACCTATGGGTTCAAGATCGTTGAGGAAATGATCAGCGGCTTGTCCGAATACATGGACGGCAAAGGCATGACATCGGTCGATGAACTGGTGCGCAAGGCGGTTCCGAACGTGACCGACTGGAACCAGCTTAACCTGAACTACATCGCCAAGGCCAAGATCAACGAAGACCTGTGCATTTCCTGTGGTCGTTGTTTTGCTGCCTGCGAGGACACGTCGCACCAGGCAATCGCTATGAGCGAGGACCGCACGTTTTCGGTGATCGACGAGGAATGCGTTGCCTGCAACCTGTGCGTCAATGTGTGCCCCGTCGAAAATTGCATCACAATGGAAGCAATGACCCCCGGCACAACTGACCCGCGTACCGGCAAGGTTGTTGAAGCGGATTATGCCAATTGGACAACGCACCCGAACAATCCGGCTGCGACTGCGGCTGAATAATCGACCCTAGTAAGGCCCGCTTTTCTTGAACTTCAGCAGAATATCTGCGGTCGGGATAGGCAGCGGGCCTTCGGCTTTGCGCAGCCCATTGTCTGCGTCTGCCTGCGCGTCCGTGGGCGCATTCGCCTTATCAAGCATTTCTGACCAGGCGGAGCTCGCTCTTTCCTCCGGCACCGAAGGGGGCTCCGTTTCGATGCTTGATCGTTTTCCGGCCTCTGTTTTCGCATTGACCACAGATTGTGCGGATGCGCCGGACAGCGCCCGGCCTTTGGACCCGAACCATGCCCGAGGATCGCCGGACGACCCGCCGCCAGCCCCGGAAACGCCATCCGTGGATGAGCCGCTGTTCCCGTTTGAGGAGGCCGTCGCAACCGGCGCGATGCCAGCAGTCGGGTTGGCCGCACTCACAGCGCTTTGAAGTGGTGTTGCATGGTGCTGGGCGGGCAGTAAAGTGCTCACGAGAGAGATAGATGCCATTTTGATACTCCGATAAAACAAAGTTTAAGAAGCCCGCCACCACGCAGTTAACTGACTGTCAGCCTGTCTTAATCAGCCCTCAAAATCATCTGTTATTTGCCAAGTCGGTTAATCAACCCTTGACGGAAAGCATCGTCCCGAACAGCGCCCGCAAATGTTGGGAGGCGGCTTCGTGGGGGTCTGTGTTTTCGCCCAGCAGGACCGTCACCTGGGTTTCGAAATCCGCGTAATGCTGCGTTGTCGCCCAGATGGAAAAGATCAAATGCTGCGGATTGAGGGGCGCAATTTTGCCGGCCTTGATCCACCCTGCGATAACGGCGCATTTTTCATCGAACAAGGGTTTCAGATCACTTTCCAGATGCGGCCCCATGCGCGGCGCACCTTGCAAGATCTCTCCGGCAAATAGGCGGCTTTCACGGGGCAGATCACGCGCCATATCAAGCTTGCGCTGGACGTAATCCAGGATTTCAGTCTTGGGATCACCCTCGGGGTCCAGCTCGACCAACGGGTCCAGCCATGTCTCCATCAATTGGCTTAGCAGGGTCAGGTGGATGTCTTCCTTGCCTTGAAAATAATAAAGTATGTTGGGTTTGCTTAATCCGGCCTCGGTGGCGATTTGATCAAGGGTAGCCCCCCGATATCCGTGCTGGGAAAAAACATTTAGCGCTGCATCAAGGATAACACGGCGGTTGCGCATCTGGATCCGGCTTGGTTTTTTTTGGACACCGTCGGGCAAGGTGGACCCCTTTCTGCATCTGTGCCTGAAAAATCATCATGCAGGGTCGCATAGGTAGATTCTATTGAAAGCATTTCTTGACAGATACAAGACTAGCCGCAATCGTGGATTTACCAAATGGTAAAATTTCTGCGAGATGCAAAAGCCGAATTGAATGAAGGAGCCCCCTATGGCCGCGCCCGGTGAAAACCTGAAGATCAACCCTGACCGCTTGTGGGACAGTCTGATGGAGATGGCCCAGATCGGCCCCGGTGTGGCGGGCGGCAATAACCGCCAGACGCTCACCGACGAGGATGCCGAAGGCCGCGCCCTGTTCCAGAAATGGTGTGAGGATGCGGGCTGCACCATGGGGCTTGACCAGATGGGCAATATGTTCGCGCAGCGCGACGGCACCGATCCGGATGCCTTGCCCGTCTATGTGGGGTCGCATCTGGATACGCAGCCGACGGGCGGCAAATATGACGGTGTCCTTGGCGTGCTTGGCGGGTTGGAAATTCTGCGCACCATGAATGATCTGGGGATCAAGACCAAACATCCCGTCGTGGTGACCAACTGGACGAATGAGGAAGGCACGCGCTATGCGCCTGCAATGCTGTCTTCGGGGGTCTTTGCGGGCATTCACACCCAGGACTGGGCCTATGCCAAAACCGATGCGAAAGGTCTGGCGTTCGGGGATGAGTTGAAGCGGATCGGATGGCGCGGCGAAGAGGAAGTCGGCACACGCAAAATGCACGCATTCTTTGAGCTGCATATCGAGCAGGGCCCAATTCTTGAGGCGGAAGGCAAGGACATCGGCGTTGTGACCCACGGTCAGGGGCTGTCGTGGACCCAGGTCACTGTGACGGGCAAAGATGCGCATACCGGGTCGACCCCGATGCCGCTGCGCAAGAATGCAGGACTGGGGATGGCGCGTATTTTGGAAGCCGTGGACGAGATCGCATGGGCACATGCGCCCCACGCTGTTGGGGCCGCGGGGCATATAGACGTCTATCCCAATTCGCGAAACGTTATCCCGGGGAAGGTCGTGTTTACCGTTGATTTCAGATCACCCGACCTGCTGGTGATTGAGGAAATGGAAGCACAGCTGCGGATCAAAGGCCAGAAGATCGCAGATGATATGGGGCTGGACGTTGCGTTTGAAAAGGTCGGCGGATTTGACCCCGTCACCTTTGATGAAACATGTGTGACGGCGATACGGTCGGCCGCAGAGCGGTTGGGCTATAGCCATATGGACCTGATTTCGGGTGCGGGGCATGATGCCTGCTGGATCAACCGGGTCGCCCCCACTGCGATGGTCATGTGCCCTTGCGTGGGTGGCCTGAGCCATAACGAGGCAGAAGAGATCACCAAGGATTGGGCAAAGGCAGGGGCGGATGTTTTGCTGCATGCGGTCTTGGAGACAGCGGAGATCATCGGGTGATGCGGGATCGTTTTCTTACAAAGAAAACGGGCCGGAATTTTCGAAAATTCCGTGGCTGCATGTGATGCTGGAGCGGGATCTTTCGATTGGCGAACGTATTACGGGTATGATCCAGGCCGAATTGGATGAGGCGCTGCAAAGTCGTGATCAGGTAGTCCGGCGCACGGCGGAAGCGTTTCGGGAAACATTGCGACCGCCTCGTGAAATCACGGTGAATTTCAGCGGGGGGCTTATGCAGACCTGTTGGTCGGTCTCTCGGGGGGATGGGACGTATCGGGTCGTTTATATGCCCCGGGCGGGATATTTCTCGCTTTGTGTGGAGAGCGATTTTGGACCGTTGGACATTGGGGTACATGGTCCGGCATTGGGGTGCTTCGGGTCGGTTTGACGTGTCGCCGGGGCGTGCGTGGGGGCCAGCCCCCACACCCCCGGGATTTTGAACCATTTGGAATATGATATGGGACGGGAGTTTTGAGATGAGTAAGGTAATCAAGGGCGGCATGGTGTGCACGGCGGATCGCACGTGGAAGGCGGATGTGCTGATCGAGGGCGAGATCATCAAGCGTATCGGCGAGGATCTGGTCGGGGATGAATATATCGACGCCGAGGGGGCCTATGTCATTCCCGGCGGTATTGATCCGCACACCCATCTGGAGATGCCTTTCATGGGCACCACTGCTGCCGAGACATTCGAGAGCGGGACTTGGGCTGCGGCTGTCGGTGGGACCACGATGATTGTGGACTTCTGTCTGCCCGGGGAAGACGGGTCCATCAAGAATGCGATCAACGAGTGGCATCGCAAGTCGGCACCGCAGATTTGTTCTGACGTCGGGTATCACATGGCGATCACCGGTTGGAACGAGAATGTTTTCAACGAGATGAAAGACGCCGTGGATATGGGCGTCAATTCGTTCAAGCATTTCATGGCCTATAAGGGCGCGTTGATGATCGAGGATGACGAGATGTTTGCGTCGTTCAAGCGCTGTGCCGAGTTGGGGGCGCTTCCGATGGTGCATGCTGAAAACGGTGATTTGGTTGCCGAGTTGCAGCAAAAATATTTCGACCAGGGCATCACGGGGCCTGAGGGTCATGCCTATTCCCGGCCTCCGGAGTTGGAGGGCGAGGCGGCAAATCGTGCGATTACCATCGCGGATACTGCCGGTGTTCCGCTGTATATCGTGCATGTGTCTTGCGAGCAGACCCACGAGGCGATCCGGCGCGCGCGGCAGAAAGGAATGCGGGTTTACGGGGAGCCGTTGATCCAGTTTCTGACGCTGGATGAATCGGAATATTTCAACAAGGATTGGGACCATGCGGCGCGGCGGGTGATGTCGCCGCCCTTCCGGTCAAAGGACCATCAGGACAGTCTGTGGGCCGGTTTGCAATCTGGATCCTTGCAGGTTGTCGCAACGGACCATGCCGCATTTTCAACAGCGCAAAAGCGAGCGGGCAAGGATGATTTCCGGATCATTCCAAACGGGTCGAACGGCCTGGAGGAGCGTCTTGCGGTTTTGTGGACCGAAGGGGTTGAAACGGGGCGTTTGACGCCGAACGAATTTGTCGCCGCGACGTCGACCAATGTGGCAAAGATCCTGAACATTTATCCGCGCAAGGGGGCGATTGTTGAGGGAGCCGATGCCGATATCGTGGTTTGGGATCCCAAGATCAGCAAGACGATTTCGCCGGCGAACCACCATTCTGTTCTGGATTACAACGTATTCGAGGGTTTCAACGTCACCGCGCAAAGCCGCTATACGTTGAGCCGGGGCGAGGTGATCTGGGCCTGGGGGCAGAATTCGCAACCAAACCCCGGACGTGGCCGGTTTGTTCCGCGCCCTGCTTTCCCTTCTGCTAATGTTGCACTTAGCAAGTGGAAAGAGCTTACTGCGCCCAAGATGATCAAGCGCGATCCGTTGAATATTCCTGCCGGTATCTAAGCCAGAGACCCCGGAGCGGGACGCGGCAGGTTTTCTGCCGCGTCAAAGAAAAAGAAGAAAGAGGCCAGCCGTGATGCGAGCAAAGAATAAGACAGTCAAAGGGCGGGTTCTATGACATCCGCGCCTGTAATTTCTGCGAAAAGCCTATCCCTGACATTCGAGACCAATGACGGCCCGGTACATGCTTTAAAGGATGTCTCGCTGGATATCGAGAAGGGTGACTTTGTCAGCTTTATCGGGCCATCCGGCTGCGGCAAGACCACATTTCTGCGGTGTATGGCGGATTTGGAGCAACCCACGGGCGGGTCGATGACGGTGAACGGTGTGAGTGCCGCTGATGCAAGGATGGCGCGGGCCTATGGCTATGTGTTTCAGGCTGCGGGGCTTTATCCCTGGCGCACGATTGGCGGGAACATCCGGTTGCCGCTTGAGATCATGGGCTATTCCAAAGCCGATCAGGCAGCGCGTGTGGCGCGGGTGCTGGAGCTTGTGGAGCTATCGGGGTTTGAAAATAAATTCCCCTGGCAGCTGTCCGGTGGGATGCAGCAGCGGGCGAGCATTGCGCGGGCTTTGGCGTTTGATGCGGATATCTTGTTGATGGATGAACCCTTTGGCGCGCTGGACGAGATTGTGCGCGATCACCTGAACGAGCAGTTGTTGCGGCTATGGGCGCGGACGGAAAAGACGATTGCCTTTGTGACGCATTCTATTCCCGAAGCCGTGTATCTGAGCACAAAGATCGTTGTGATGAGCCCCAGACCGGGCCGGATTACAGATGTGATCGAGAGCACATTGCCCAAAGAGCGGCCCTTGGAAATTCGCGAAACGCCGGAGTTTCTGGAGATTGCGCACCGTGTACGCGAAGGATTGCGGGCGGGGCATGCAGATGACTGAGCGCGGGTGCAGGGCCAGCCGGCCCTTCGGGGAGGATATTTTTGGGCCAGAGAAGCGGGGGGGCGTGTTGTGAGGCAGAGCTTTTTCCCTGTTCTGACCGTTGTCGGGTTGCTGTTGGTCATCTGGTACGCGGCGGCCGTCTGGCTGAATGCGGATTGGACCTATGACAAGGCGACGCGGTCGGGGGAGGTGGTTACGACCACGTCCTTGATCCAAGATACATGGGCGCAAAAAAAGCCGAAACTGCCCGCGCCCCATCAGGTCGCCGCCGAGATCTGGAGCACCACGGTTGGAAAGAACATCACGTCAAAGCGGTCGCTGATCTATCATTCCTGGGTCACGTTGAGTGCGACATTGCTGGGGTTCGGATTGGGCACTGTTTTAGGGACATTGCTGGCTGTGGGCATCGTGTTTAACCGCACGATGGACATGTCGGTGATGCCCTGGGTGATCGCCAGTCAGACCATCCCCATTCTGGCGATTGCGCCGATGATCATTGTCGTGCTGAATGCTGTCGGGATTTCGGGGCTGTTGCCCAAGGCGATGATCAGCATGTATCTGTCGTTCTTTCCGGTCGTCGTTGGCATGGTCAAGGGCTTGCGCAGCCCTGACCAGATGCAGTTGGATCAGATGCGGACCTGGCATGCGAGCGCTGCGCAGACATTCTGGCGGCTGCGGTTGCCTGCGTCGATGCCGTATTTCTTTACCTCGCTCAAGATTGCAATGGCGGCATCCCTGGTCGGTGCCATCGTGGGGGAGCTTCCCACCGGGGCGGTTGCCGGTTTGGGTGCGCGTCTGCTGGCGGGTAGTTACTATGGTCAGACAATCCAGATCTGGAGCGCGCTGATTATGGCTGCGGCACTGGCTGCGTTGTTGGTCGGGATCATCGGATTGATCCAGCGCGCGACCTTGAAACGTATGGGGATGGCACAATGATCTGGTTGGTCTTTGCCACCGTTGCGTGGGCGTTCGGGTTCTGGGTGAATGTGCGGCTCTCGCGGTTGCGGCCTTCACGTGGCGCGGCCTTTGCGGCACCGCTGATTTTCGGCGCGACATTGATCGCCGTCTGGGAAGGCGTTGTGCGCGGGTTCGAGATTTCGCAGGTGTTGCTGCCGGCCCCGTCGGTCATTGCCGTGCGCTTTGCCACATCGCTGGACATCCTTTGGGTCGACTTTGTGCAGACCGTGCTAAAAGGGGCGCTGTCCGGCTATGTCATCGGCTGTGGGGCTGCGTTTGTGATCGCGGTGGCGATTGACCGGTTCCCATTCCTGCAACGGGGGTTGTTGCCTGTCGGTAACTTTGTGGCGGCGCTACCTGTGATCGGCATGGCCCCGATTCTGGTGATGTGGTTCGGTTTCGACTGGCAGTCAAAGGCCGCTGTTGTGGTTGTCATGGTGTTTTTCCCGATGCTGGTGAACACTGTGCAAGGGTTGCAGGCCACAGACAGCATGCAGCGCGATCTGATGCGGACCTATGGCGCGAATTACTGGGCCACGCTTTTCAAGCTGCGCTTGCCTGCTGCTATGCCTTTCGTGTTCAATGGGCTTAAAATCGGCACGACATTGGCGCTGATTGGCGCGATTGTTGCTGAATTTTTCGGCTCTCCTGTCAGGGGGATGGGGTTTCGCATCTCGACCTCGGTGGGACAGCTTGCGCTTGATCTGGTCTGGGCCGAGATTGTCGTGGCAGCCATTGCAGGATCGGCGTTCTATGGTGCCATGTCATTGATCGAACGGGCAGTGACGTTCTGGCACCCAAGCCAACGTAGATAATTAAAACCAAACCAACCAAGAGGGAGTCTATAAAATGAAAAATCTGACAAACTATATCGCCGGTGCTGCTGTCGGCCTGATGGGTACGATGGCCCATGCGGCCGATGATGTGACCTTGCAGCTGAAATGGGTCACGCAGGCCCAGTTCGCGGGCTATTATGTCGCGCTGGACAAAGGGTTCTACGGCGAAGAAGACCTGAACGTTACAATCAAACCCGGCGGCCCTGACATTGCGCCGACACAGGTTCTGGCTGGCGGCGGTGCCGATGTGACGGTTGAATGGATGCCTGCGGCTTTGGCTGCGCGCGAAAAAGGTCTGCCGATGGTGAACATCGCCCAGCCTTTCAAATCCTCCGGTATGATGCTGACCTGCCGCAAGGATGCGGGCATTGAAACCACAGACGACTTTAAGGGCAAGACCCTTGGCGTTTGGTTCTTTGGCAACGAATTCCCTTTCCTCAGCTGGATGAGCAAGCTTGAGCTGGCAACCGATGGCAGCGAAGGCGGCGTGACGGTGCTGAAGCAGGGTTTCAACGTTGACCCGCTGTTGCAGAACCAGGCGGCTTGCGTATCGACCATGACCTATAACGAATATTGGCAGGTGATTGATGCGGGTCTGACACCCGAGGATCTGACCGTCTTTAAATACGAAGACCAAGGCGTCGCGACGCTGGAAGACGGGCTGTATGTTCTGGAAGACAAGCTGGCTGACCCTGCGTTCGAAGACAAGATGGTGCGCTTTGTGCGGGCGTCGATGAAGGGTTGGAAATACGCCGAAGCAAACCCTGATGAAGCGGCCGAAATCGTTCTTGAGAATGATTCCTCCGGTGCGCAGACCGAAGAGCACCAAAAGCGTATGATGGGCGAAGTCGCCAAGCTCACAGCAGGCAGCAACGGCGCGCTGGATGAGGCGGATTATCAGCGCACAGTTGAATCGCTTTTGTCAGGTGGGTCTGATCCGGTGATCACAGCAGCACCAACAGGCGCATGGACACATGCGATCACGGACAAAGCGTTGAACTAAGTTCGAACATGCGTTGAGAATAGAAAAAGGGCCGGTGGAAACACCGGCCCTTTTTTCGTGATTGCATTAACTATCCAGAATCAGAGAACGGTTACAGTCGTGCCGATCGGCACCCGTTCGTACAGGTCTTTGACGTGTTCGTTGATCATGCGGATGCACCCGTTTGACACAGACCGCCCGATGCTGCTGGGCTGTGTGGTGCCGTGGATGCGGAAATACGTGTCTTTGCCATTCTGGAAAAGATACAAGGCGCGCGCGCCCAGAGGGTTATCCGGACCACCCGGCTGGGCTTCTGTGTTGCCGACGAAACGCGCATAGGCCTTGGGATCGCGTTCGATCATTTCGTCCGTAGGGCGCCAGGTAGGCCACTCTTTCTTCACGGAAATCGTTGCGCTACCGGTGAATTCCAAGCCTGCCTTGCCGACGCCCACGCCATAGCGCATTGCCTTGCCGGGTTCGGTAACCAGATACAAATAGTGGCTCCGCGGGAGTATGAGCATCTGACCAACGCTGTAGTGGCTCTTGATGGAGACCAATTGCGGGGTCGGATCATAGGCAGCGTTTTGGGCGAAAAGGGCTTGGGGAAATGCGAGAGCAGCCAAAGAGCCTGCAATAAAAGAACGGCGGCGCATGTGATGTTCCTAATTAGCTTCTGTTATGTCTATTTTGCTGGTTGATTGGTTTAAAGCAACCCTGAGGCCATAAAAAAACCGGCTGTCCCATATGGATCAGCCGGTCAATTCTTTGTGTAGGCCGGGGCCTAGCTTGGCTTACGCCAGTGCGATGTTCGACGCAGATTCGCGACCGTCACGGCCAGCTTCAATGTCGAATGTCACTTTCTGGTTGTCGGCCAGACCGGTCAGGCCTGCGCGCTCAACAGCGGAGATGTGTACGAATACATCTTTGCTGCCGCCATCGGGTGCGATAAAGCCGAAGCCTTTTGTTGTGTTGAACCATTTTACGGTGCCAGTGGCCATATCCGTAGTCTCCTCTAGTGTACCATCCGCATCGTGCGATGGCTTGGCGTTGTCGGTCTGGATCGAAGTCTGAACGCCGTATAAGGAGACAGTGGGTCGAAAAAGAATAACGTTTGCACCGACCGTATGCCAGAGGCGAGAGATTCGCGCAAGGGGGTCGACTTTGGCGGGATAATCATAGCGAAATGCCGCCGATATGTGCACATTCTGGCCATATTCCAAGGGGCGATTTCGCGTAACCCCCCTGCTTTATTGACTTCTACCATTGCGAGTATTTGGCGTTATGACGCGGTGCGGCACCACAAAAATGCCAGATATTCTTGCCAAGATGGGTTTCGTTAATTGGTGTGTGGGTCCTGGCCCTGTAAATTGAGCAAGAGATAGTATGAAAATTCTAGCCGTAGATGACGACCCAACAATCCTCGAAATGTTGAGCAATTGCCTGACCGCCCGACATGGGTTTGATCTGGTCTGCGCGGTGCATGCGGAACAAGCGCTTGCCTTGTTAGACGACAGTGAGACTGATTTTGACTGTTTCTTGCTGGATATCATGTTGCCGGGCATTGACGGGATCGCGCTGTGCGCCAAATTGCGCAGTCTGCAAAAACACCGGCAGACGCCGATCCTGATGATTACAGCGAGCACGACAGCTGATTTGATGAACCGGGCCTTTGAGGCCGGTGCGACCGATTTCATCTATAAACCGCTGAATGGTGTCGAACTGGGGGCCCGTATCAACACCGCGGGCTTGCTGAACGACAGCCTGCGGCGCGAACGGGTTGCGCATCATTCACTGGCAGAACTGACCGATTTGATGAAGATCAGGCCAGAGGAAAGTTTTGATCTGGGGGTTCCGGATGTCCATGATCTGAACGGGTTTGAGAACCGGCTGCTGCGGTTGCCCGAAGGGTGCTATGCAATGAACCTGATCGCGATCAAACTGCCTCAGGTCCGCAATATATTTGACACGCTGACACCGGCCGAATTTTGTCGTCAGATGGTGCGCGTCGCCGAGGCGTCGGTCGAGGCGCTGCAAGATCAACGCTGCATTCTGGGCTATGCAGGTAACGGTGTTATGGTGGCTGCCATATTTGCCCGCAGCCGGATTGATCCGCTAGGTGTTCAACGCCTTGTTCAACAAAACCTGACCCAAAGCAGACAGCCATCAGATGCCGGTGGCGATCTTGCCGAGGATGTGGCCGTGAAATCGCTGACCAATCAGCGGCTTTGGACCGCGCGATCGGCCTGCGGCAAGGTCCGCGAGTATGTCGGGCAAAATGCTCCGAGAGAGCAAGCGGCAGCCGATGACGGCGACAGTTTGTTTTCGTTTGAAATCTGAACCGAAATGAAAAACGGGGGCACCATTTGATGTCCCCGTTTTCCGTCATTCCGTCGCGTTTGTTTAGCGCGAGAACTTCTTGTGCTTCAGGCGCTTGGGTTCCAAAGCATCGGCACCAAGGCGGCGCTGCTTGTCTTCTTCATAATCCGAGAACCCGCCTTCGAACCATTCGACATGCGCGTTGCCCTCAAAGGCCAGGATATGCGTACAAATCCGGTCAAGGAAGAAACGGTCGTGCGAGATGACCACGGCGCAACCGGCGAAATCCACCAGCGCGTCTTCGAGGGCGCGCAAGGTTTCAACGTCGAGATCGTTGGTCGGTTCATCGAGCAGCAGCACGTTGCCGCCTTCTTTCAACAAGCGCGCCATGTGGACGCGGTTGCGTTCACCACCTGACAGCAACCCGACTTTCTTCTGCTGATCCCCACCCTTGAAGTTGAACGCGCCGCAATAGGCGCGGGAGTTTACTTCGGCATCGCCCAGTTTGATGATCTCGGCACCGCCGGAAATCGCCTGCCAGACGTTGTCGTCAGGGTTCAGGTCGTCACGCGACTGGTCGACATAGGACAGATCAACCGTATTGCCCAAGGTAATGGTACCGTTGTCGGGTTGTTCGTTGCCGGTGATCATCTTGAACAAGGTCGATTTACCGGCACCGTTGGGGCCGATGACGCCGACGATACCACCGGGTGGCAACGAGAATTCAAGGTTTTCGATCAAGAGCTTGTCGCCCATTGCTTTGGACAGGCCTTCGACCTCGAGCACTTTGCTGCCCAAGCGGGGACCGTTGGGAATAACGATCTGGGCACGGGTCAAGCGTTCGCGCTCTGAACTGTCGGCCATTTCGTTATAGGACTTGATCCGCGCTTTGGATTTCGCCTGACGGGCCTTGGCCCCCTGACGCATCCATTCAAGTTCGCGCGACAATGTCTTTTGCTTGGACTTGTCTTCGCGGGCTTCCTGCTCAAGCCGTTTGGCTTTCTGGTCGATCCAGTTGGAATAGTTACCCTCGTAGGGGATGCCATTGCCGCGGTCCAATTCGAGAATCCAGCTGGTGATGTTATCCAGGAAGTAACGGTCGTGGGTAACGATGAGGATCGTGCCTTTGTAGTCGATCAGGTGCTGTTGCAGCCAGGCGATGGTCTCCGCGTCCAAGTGGTTGGTCGGTTCATCGAGCAGCAGCATTTCTGGCGCTTCAAGCAGCAGTTTGCACAAAGCAACGCGGCGGGCTTCACCGCCCGAAAGGGTCGTCACGTCTGCGTCGTCGGCGGGGCAGCGCAATGCTTCCATCGACACGTCGATCTGGCTGTCGAGATCCCACAGGTTTTCCGCATCGATCTGGTCTTGCAGTGCTGCCATCTCGTCTGCGGTTTCATCCGAATAGTTCATCGCCAGTTCGTTGTAGCGATCCAGGATGTCCTTTTTCTTTTTCACACCCAGCATGACGTTTTCACGCACGGTCAGGGCAGGGTCCAGATAGGGTTCCTGCTCGAGGTAGCCAACTTTGGCACCCTCGGCGACCCATGCCTCGCCCGAGAAATCCTTGTCTTGGCCAGCCATGATCCGCATCAAGGTGGATTTACCCGATCCGTTCACACCGACCACACCGATTTTCACGCCGGGAAGGAAGTTGAGGTTGATGTTGTCGAAACACTTCTTGCCGCCCGGATAGGTCTTTGAGACACCGGACATGTGATAGACATATTGAAAGGCGGCCATTGGGAATCCTCGGATAAGCTGCATTTTTAGTTTGTTGTGCAATATCGCCCAAACCGGGCAAGATCAAACACTCAATATATGGGGTGCTGATGGCGGATTTGAAGGCATTGATTGCAGGTTATGCGCAGTCGGGGCAGGTGACGTGGATCGGCCTGCGTGCGCAAAGGCGCGTCGACATGCAGCCGGTCCCGCAGATTATGGTGCATGACAGCGGGTTAGAGGGCGACCATGCACGGCCTGGAAAACGCGCCGTGACCCTTATTCAGGCAGAGCAACTGGCGGTGATTGGCGCAATGTTGGGGCGCGACGCAGTGCCGCCTGACATTCTTCGGCGCAATCTGGTGGTGGCGGGTATCAATCTGTCCGCGCTCAAGGGACGGTTGGTGCGCGTCGGGCAGGCGGTGCTGTCTTTTGACGTAATATGTGCCCCGTGTAGCCGCATGGAAGAGGCGTTGGGTCGCGGCGGTTATTCCGCCGTTCGCGGGCATGGCGGGTGGTGTGCATCGGTGCATACGTCCGGTCTGATCCGCCTGGGCGACAGCGTTTCACCGATCTGAGTCGTTAATGCGCATCGCAATAACTGTCCGAATTGTCGTGAAATCGTAGAAAAAACGGCGAATTCGGCTTCAGTTGGCGCAATAATGAGGCGAATATTTTTCGTTTTGTCCGTTATCGTTCTTTGATCCGGGGTCAATTTCAGGCCCCGGTAACGCGACCCGCAAGAGGCCGCGCCGCAACACGAGGGACAAAACAATGACAACATCTACTATCGTCGTCGGGCTTGACGGGGGTGAGGCTGGCAATCGTGCGCTGGCTTTCGCGACCGCTCAGGCCAAGCTGATCGGGGACTGCACCCTAAAGCTAGTCTATGTGATTGAATGGTCGCCGTTCAGTTTCCAGACCCCGGAAGAAAACGAACAGCGCCATGTACGCCGCGAAGAAGAGCTTAGCTTGGCGCGTGAGCGGATCATGGAGCCGGCGCTTAAGAAAGCCGCAGAAGATGGAATATCGGTCAATGGTATCGTCAAACATGGCGATGTCGCGGATATTCTGGACGATATCGCCAAAGAGAGCAAAGCGCAGCAAATCGTGGTGGGCCGTGTCGGCTTGCGCGGTCTGAAAGAGCGGATGTTCGGTGGCGTTACAGGCCGCCTGGCCGTCGCATCCAGCGTTCCAGTCACGATCATTCCATAAGGGGCATATAATGAACAAGTTTCTTTCAACTGGGCTTGGCGCGGCTGCAATCTCTGCTTTGCCGGCCATCGCATCGGCCCAAGACGCCGTTGGCATGGATCAACGCATTAATGATATCTTCGCCGGGGCGACGGGTTGGTTCGTCAACCTGATCTTTATGTCGCTGCCGGGGACCAACTTTCCCTGGATCGTGATGTGGCTGGTTGTGGCTGCTTCGGTCTTTACGATCTATTTCGGCTTCGTGCAGTTCAAGGCCTTCGGCCATGCGATTTCTTTGGTCAAAGGGGATTACTCCGACCCCAATGACGCAGGCGAGGTCAGCCACTTCCAGGCCTTGACGACAGCGCTGTCCGGTACCGTCGGTTTGGGCAATATCGCGGGTGTTGCTGTTGCTGTTGGCATCGGTGGCCCCGGCGCGACATTCTGGATGATCCTTGCGGGTCTGTTGGGGATGGCGTCAAAGTTCACCGAATGTACGCTGGGTGTGAAATATCGCAACGAATACCCAGATGGCACGGTTTCCGGTGGTCCGATGTATTACATGACCAAAGGCTTTAAGGAACGTGGCCTGCCGATGGGCGGTTTTCTGGCTGTTGTATTCTCCATCTTTACGATCGGTGGTGCATTGGGCGGCGGGAACATGTTCCAGGCCAACCAGGCGCATGCGCAGATTTCCGGTATCGTTGGGGATTACCCCGGCTGGATCACGGGCATCATCTTTGCCGCTGTAGTGTTCGCGGTTATCGTGGGCGGGATCAAATCCATCGCGCAGGTGACGGAAAAGGTCGTGCCATTTATGGGCATCCTTTATGTTGCTGCGGCACTGGTCATTCTGATCGTCGAATATGACAAAATCGGTTGGGCTTTCGGTCAGATCTTTGATGGTGCCTTTACCGGTCTTGGGGTTGCGGGCGGCTTTGTCGGCGCGTTGATCCAGGGCTTCAAACGCGCTGCATTCTCGAACGAAGCGGGCGTCGGGTCGGCTGCGATTGCACACTCTGCCGTGCGCACCAAGGAACCGGTAACCGAAGGTATTGTGTCGCTGCTTGAGCCGTTTATCGACACGGTTGTGATCTGTACGATGACGGCTTTGGTCATCACGATCTCGGGCGTTTTGGTGATGGACCCTGCAACAGGTCAGTTCGTTCTGAACGAGGCAGGTACGTCGATCAAAACCATCGACGGTTCCAGCGGTGTTCAACTGACGTCGGCGGCCTTCGCCACCGGCTTTAGCTGGTTCCCCTATGTACTGGCAGTCGCAGTGATCCTGTTCGCTTTCTCGACGATGATCAGCTGGTCCTACTACGGTCTGAAGGCGTGGACCTATCTGGTTGGCGAAGGCAAAAACAAAGAGATCGTGTTCAAGGTCATCTTCTGCTTCTTCATCATTGTGGGGGCTGCGGCCAATCTGGGCGCTGTCATCGATTTCTCTGATGCGATGATCTTTGCCATGGCAGTTGTGAACATCACGGCGCTGTATTTCCTGATGCCTATCGTCAAGCGCGAGATGAACAGCTATTTCAGCCGCCTGAAATCCGGCGAGTTGAAGAAGTTCATCAAGTAATCAACGCTTAACGCGATTGACAAAGAGAGCATGCTGCTCTCCTTTCGGCCCCTGATGCAATTCGGGGGCCGTTTTTGTGGGCTATCCATTTCCTTATGCGGCACCGGGTCAGGTGATAGGGCTTTTGGGCGGATCATTTGATCCCGCCCATCAAGGGCATGCACATATCACACGCGAGGCGCTCAAGCGGTTCGGGCTGGATCGTGTCTGGTGGATGGTCAGCCCGGGTAATCCGCTCAAGAACCATGGGCCAGCGCCCCTTGCGCAGCGGATGGCGCATGCCCGCGAAGTGATGCAGCACCCGAATGTGCAAATCACGGATATCGAGACCCATCTTGGCACGCGCTATACGGCCCAGACCCTGGCGGCACTGCGCGCGTGCAACCCTGGTGTCCGGTTCGTGTGGTTGATGGGGGCGGATAATCTGGCGCAGTTTCATCTGTGGCAAGACTGGCGGCAGATCATGGAAACGGTGCCGATCGGCGTTCTGGCGCGGCCGGGGCAGCGCATTTCGGCGCGGATGAGCAAGGCTGCCGCACTTTATGCCCGCTACCGCATCCCCGCGCGGCAAAGCCAGCTTTTGGGGCATGCGGATGCGCCTGCATGGTGTTTCGTGAATGTCCCGATGATGGATGTCAGTTCAAGCGCGATCCGTGCGGCCGGCAAGTGGTCAGCGCAACCTGGTTGAGGCGATGCCCGCGCTTAGGATCACGGCAAGGCCGACCCAGGTCATCAGATCGGGCAAGGCATCAAACAACAGCCAGCCCAAAGCGACAGCCGACAGCAGCTGGAAATAGATCATCGGCGCGATCTTGGTCGCGGGGGCGATCCTGTAGGCATAGAGCATCAGAAGGTTGCCCAGCATCGAACAGGCCGCGCTGGTGACTGTCAGTGCCGCGATGGGGGCTGTGAATTCGGGAAGATGCATCAGGCCAAAGGGCAACAGTAATCCTGTGCTGATGACCAGTTGCGAAAACGAAAGCTGCAAAGGCGATGCCAGCCCGGACAGCCAGCGCGACATGGTCAGAAACACGCCATAGAAAGTGCCTGCCGCCAGCGCCCAGAGCAGCCCAATGCTGACATCGACGCCGGGGCGCACCACCACGATAACACCAGCAAATCCGATCAGGATCAATGTGGTACGCAAAAGCGTGATCGGTTCGCGAAGGAAAATCGCGGCAAGAAGGTAGCTGAGCAAAGGGCCGATAAAAAAGGCGGCAAAGACATTTGCAACGTCTTCGGTCTGGAGGGCTGTCTGGATACATGTGATGCCGCCACAGATCATCGCTGCGCGTATCCAGATGCGCCAATTGCCAAACAGCGCGCGCGTATTGGCGGGGATGAGCGGGATCAGGAGCAAAGTGCCGATTGCGAAGCGGGACCATGCAACAAATACCGGAGCGGCCCCAAGCTGTGATGTCAAAATCTTGCCTGCACTGTCCCCGGCGGGGATCAGGGACATGGCGATAAACATGATGAAGATTGCCCGCTGCATGGGCAAACGGGTAGCACGGGTGTTTACCCATGAAAATGTGAAAGAGAGATGCTTGAATAGCGGCGCATCGTCGGCTTTAACGTTTCATTATGACACAGCAATTTTCACGACGGTTCTTTCTGGGGTCGGTTGCGGCAGGCGTGGTTGCACCCGCAGCATTTGCCGCACCGCCTGACACATCACTGCGCCCCGTTCTGCGGGGGGACGACCTGTTCCGTCAGGCCATCCCGACCGCCAAGGAACTTATCGAAAAGGCCAACCTGAAAGGGCAGGTCGCGTTCATCGTTGCGGATGCCAAGACGGGGACCGTGCTTGAGGAAATGGCACCCACGATGGGGCTGTTGCCCGCAAGCGTGACCAAGGCCATTACGGCGCTTTATGCGCTTGATACCTTGGGTGGGGACCATCGGTTCGAGACACGGATCGCAGTGACGGGCGAGGTGGTCGAAGGCGAGGTTCAAGGCGATCTGATCCTGGTCGGTGGCGGCGACCCTACGCTGGACACCAATATGCTTGCCGCGATGGCGGGACAGCTCCAGGACGCGGGCATTCGCAGCATAAAGGGCGGCTTTAAGGTCTATCAGGGGCATCTGCCGGTCCTAAGCCGGATCGACCCGGACCAGCCCGACCATGTGAGCTATAACCCTGGTATCAGTGGCGTGGCGTTGAACTTTAACCGTGTTCATTTCGAATGGAAGCGCGGCAATAACGGCTATGCTGTGACGATGGATGGCAGGTCTGACAAATACCGCCCCGAAGTTGCAATGGCGGTGATGCAGGTTCAGGACCGCGCAAGCCCTTTGTACACGTATCGCGAAGAAACTAAGCGCGACAACTGGACGGTCGCAAAGCCCGCATTGGGGCGTGGCGGATCGCGGTGGTTGCCGGTGCGCAAGCCCGGCCTTTATGCCGGTGATGTGTTTGCGACGATGGCGGGGGCAAACGGGATCAGGTTGCGCGGGCTTGAGGTTATCACGGAGATGCCCGCGCACACAAAGGTGGTGGTTGCCCAGCAAAGTGCGCCGCTGCGCGATATTTTGCGCGACATGCTGAAATTTTCGACCAACCTGACGGCAGAAATGACCGGTTTGGCGGCCACGATGGCGCGGGGCAAGACGCCTGCAACGCTGCAAGAGTCAGCGGCAGAGATGAACTTGTGGGCCATAGCCAAGCTGGGTTTGAAGAATCCTGCGCTGGTTGATCACTCGGGTCTGGGAGAAGCCAGCAGGATTTCTGCAAGTGACATGTTGAAGGCTTTGGTCAGCGTCAACGGGACCGAGGGCTTGAAGCCCATTCTGAAAAAAATCACGCTGCGGGACAGTAAGGGCAAGCCCTTGCCGGATCACCCGATCAAGGTTGATGCGAAAACCGGAACTTTGAATTTTGTCTCGACGCTGGCCGGGTTTATGCAGGCCCCGAACGGGCGTGAAATGGCGTTTGTGGTGTTTTCGGCGGATGAACCCCGCAGGTCAAAGCTGAGCAGGGCGCAACGCGAACGCCCCGACGGCGGCAGCGCATGGAACGCGCGTGCGAAACGCTTGCAGCAGGGATTGATCGAACGCTGGGGCGCGTATCACGTCAGCTGAGGGGCCGTTTTATTCGGGGAAATTCCCGCGGATTACGTGAGGTGGCGGGCCCTTGCACCCCGTTCGATTGCGGCGGCGTGAAGGCGGTCGAGATCCAGTTCGTAGCGGATTTCTTCAAGGAGACGCAGTTCCGCCTCTTCCAGCGTTCCATCGGCAGCCGCGACATCGCAGGCCAGCGCATAGGCAGTTTCGTTTAGCCGGTCCGGCAACGCGCCTTTGATGAGCCCGAACAGGGCATCCAATCCGTCTTCTTGCTCAAACAGGTCAAACACCATCTGGCTGACGGTGCTGATGCGATCATTGTCGTAGTTCGAAAAAATCGGCAGAATATTGACGGAGGTCTGAATTTTGATCAGCTCAGTCGTGCGAATGTCTTCGTCTGACGCGGAGACTGCAATCATCAGCGCGACAAGGCAATCTTGTGCGCTTAGTGTCAGGGACGTGTCTTCGGTCATTGGAATATCCTATATGACAAGCTCATGAAGGCCAGATTATTGACGCCCCGTGGGGGACGCAATAGGAACAGCCTGCTTGTGTACATAGGGTGACAGGCAAAATTGATGGATTTTAAAGATGTCGCAGATGCGTGAAGCCGCCTTAACCAGCAAAGCATGGCCTTTTGAAGAGGCGCGCCGGGTGTTGAAACGCTATGCAAACAAGGCCCCCGAGAAGGGGTATGTCTTGTTCGAGACCGGATATGGCCCATCAGGTTTGCCGCATATCGGGACCTTCGGCGAAGTTGCGCGCACCACGATGATCCGGCGCGCTTTTGAACTGATTAGTGACATTCCTACCCGCTTGATCTGCTTTTCAGATGATTTGGACGGCATGCGCAAGGTGCCCGGCAATGTTCCGAACCCCGAAGCGCTGGCAGAGCACTTGCAGCGTCCGCTGACGTCTGTGCCTGATCCGTTCGGGACGCACGACAGTTTTGGTGCCCATAACAACGCCATGTTGCGCCGGTTTCTGGATACATTCGGGTTTGAGTACGAATTTATCTCGGCCACGGAGTTTTACAGATCGGGGCAATTCGACGAGATACTTTTACGCGCTGCCGAAAAATACGACGAGATCATGGCTGTGATGCTGAAATCCTTGCGCGAAGAGCGTCGCCAGACCTATTCGATCTTTTTGCCGATCCACCCCGAAACCGGCCGTATTTTGTATGTGCCGATGAAAGAAGTGAACGTCAAAGAGGGTACAGTTACTTTCGACGATGAAGATGGCACCGAGATGACCCTGCCGTTGACCGGCGGCAATGTGAAATTGCAGTGGAAGCCCGATTTCGGCGCGCGTTGGGCGGCCTTGGGGGTCGATTTCGAGATGTATGGCAAGGACCATTCAACCAATACGCCGATCTACGATTCGATCTGCCGGATTCTGGGCGCGCGTGCGCCTGAGCATTTCACCTATGAATTGTTCCTTGATCAGGACGGCCACAAGATTTCGAAGTCATCGGGCAATGGCCTGACGATTGATGAATGGTTGACCTATGCCAGCGCTGAATCGCTGTCGTATTTCATGTATCTCAAGCCCAAGACGGCAAAGCGGATGTATTTCGACGTGATCCCGAAGGCTGTGGATGAATATCACCAGCAGTTGCGTGCCTATGAGACACAGGATGACAAGGGCAAGTTGAACAACCCGGTCTGGCATATTCACGGCGGCGATGTGCCCAAGTCGGATATGATCGTGCCCTATTCGATGTTGCTGAACCTTGCGTCTGTTTCCTCGGCCGAGGAAAAATCCCAGCTGTGGGGTTTCATCCAGCGCTATGCGCCGGATGCGACGCCCGAGGGTAACCCCGGTATGGACGCGGCGGCCGATCATGCGGTGCGGTATTACAACGACTTTGTGAAGCCGACCAAAGTGTTCCGCGCACCCAGCGATCTGGAGCGCGAGGCATTGGAAGATCTGCGCGATCAATTGAAAGCATGGGATGGCGGGCTGGATGCCGAGGCGCTTCAGACGATGGTTTTCGCTGTTGGCAAAGAGCGTTTCGATCCGTTGCGCGATTGGTTCACGGCGCTTTACGAGGTGCTGTTGGGGGCCAGCCAGGGCCCACGTTTCGGCGGGTTCATCGCGCTGTACGGTGTGGATGAAACCATCGCGTTGATTGATGATGCTTTGGCAGGGAAACTGGTCGCAGCCTAAAGCGTTTGCCTTGCAGCGACGGTAACCGCGTGTGGGTCTGCTGTTCACTGTGCCAAAGAAATAATGCGCCGCTTGTCCGCCTTGGTTGGTGTGGCAAGCGGCGCATTTTTGTTTTCAGCGTTCGGTCCCCTTAGCGCCGGTTAACGACCCGTAACTATCCAGATGCGCATGCCGGCAATTCGCCGGGGTTTCGCAACAGATGGGCCGTGGGGCATATGCCGCGGTTTCCGAAAGGGGATAGTGATGAACAAGGCGATTACGGACGGGCTTGTCCTGACACCAGCAATCTTTGCCAACGGGTTGGATGTGTATTCAAGCGGCGATGGAACCGCCGGATCGGATACCTATGCCAATGCGATCAACGCAGCATTCATCCCCGCAGATCAGGATTTCGGCGGCGCGCTGGAGCTGATCAAGACCCAAAGCACGCAAAAGCTGCGCTATATGGGGCAGACGCCGCTGCTGCCGGGGTGCTATTTGCGCATAACGGCCAAGGTAAAAGCGATCAGCGGCAATCTTCCCGCTGTGCGGATTGCGGGGTATCCGGCGCTTGGGAACGGCAGTCGCGCAGGAGGGCTGGTTGAATCCGGCCCATCCGTGCAACTGACCAGCTATGGCGAAGTTGTCGAGGTGAGTGCCATCGTTGGATCAGGCCAGCGCGGTGGTGTCGACATGGTATGGGGGACGGACCCGGTTTACGGGCATTTCGGTCTGGATTTGACGGGCCAGAATGGCGGCGTGGTTCGCATTGATGATCTACAGATCGAAGACATCACCAGCGCGTTTCTGGTGGATATGCTGGCCCAGATTGATGTGCGTGATTTCGGTGCGGTTGGGGACGGGGTCACTGATGATACCGCTGCATTTAATGCGGCAAATGCGGCGGCTGACGGTCGACGGGTCCTGATCTCGAAGGGGACGTATCTGCTGAACGGTGATGTCACGTTTGATACCGAAACCCTGTTTGAGGGCAAAGTGACCATGCCCGCGACAGCGATCCTGCAACTGCGTCACAACTTTGATCTGCCAAATTATATTGATGCCTTCGAGACCGAGGAACTCGCCTTTCGCAAGGCGTTTCAGGCGTTGTTGAACAATGCCGATCACGAGTCGCTAGATATGGGCGGGCGCAAAGTCTATGTCACCGGGCCGATTGATATGCAGGCCGCCACGCCAGAGCGGACAAGCTATGCCACCCGCAGGATCATTCGCAACGGTCAGTTTGAAGCTGCCAGCAATGGCGATTGGGATACGGTCACGGTTACCTCGCAAGGCACGTATTCCCCGTCCAATGCGCGCAAGCTGACCAATGTCACCAACATTGCCAATATTCCGGTTGGTGCCCATGTATCGGGTACCGGGGTCGGGCGGGAAATCTATGTTCGGGACAAGAATGTCGCGACCCAAGAAATCACCTTGAACGCGCCGTTATATGACGCGGCTGGCACGCAGAATTTCAGCTTTTCGCGGTTCCAATACATGCTGGATTTCAGCAACTTCGCATCGCTTAGCAAGTTCGTGCTGTCCGACATCGAGATCCAGTGCAACAACGTGGCAAGCGGTGTGAACCTTGCCCCGTCGGGAGTAACCTTTCACATGCGCGACTGCTTTGTCTCGCGCCCCAAAGATCGCGGGATCACGTCTATTGGTGGCGGATGTCAGGGCATGTTTATCGACCGCTGTCAGTTTCTGTCGTCAGAGGATGGTTTGAATGTCGCGGATCGCACCAGCATTGCCATCAACTGCAACGCCAATGATGTGAAAATTCGTGACAACCGCGCGACACGTTTCCGGCATTTCGCGCTGGTTGCGGGGCAGAATAATATCATAACCGGCAACCACTTTTTCCAGGGGGATACGGTGCCCAATGGGATACGTTCTGCCGGTTTGATCATTGCTGCGCAGCACACGGGGTCAGTGGTGCAGGGGAATTACATCGACAATTGTTTTATCGAGTGGACGAACGAGCAGGATCAGGCCCCCGATTACAGCAGCGAATATTCGTTCAGTTCATTGTCGATTACCGGCAATATCTTCCTGTCGGGGGAAGTTGCCCCCTGGTTCAGCTATATCGTGATCAAGCCTCATGGCAGTGGTCACGTGATTAACGGTTTAACCATTAATGATAACCGGTTTCGCAGCCTGAACGGCCCGATTGATCGTGTGGAACGGATTGATACCAGTTTTGCCGATATGGATTTTTCGCGGATGCGCAATATCGAGATGACGGGGAATTCGTTTCATGGCGTGAACTTTCCCGTTGCGAACCCGGTGCAGGTTGAACATTCGCAATCCAGCCTTGCGCAAACCTGGATCGTGGATATTTCGGAACGCCTACCTTTTCAGGGCTGGGCAATCGCGGTGGACAGCATTGCGATGGACGGGCCTGTGCGGAATACATCGAATGTTGCGCAATTCACGGTGCCTTATGTGCTGACGGATCAAGGGCCGGATCGCGATTTGTTTCATCTGGTCTGGAGCACGAGCGTGAAGGGCTCCATCTTTATGCAGGCGCGTATGGACAAGCGTTAACGATGCTAGGGGCCTTTTGCCAGATGCGCTTGCGAAAGGCCCTAAAATTCCCGCCAGAATGATATCTTGAACGCTGGGTTCTTCGCTTTTCCCAGTTCCGTTTCCCCGCCGATTTGCAGCCTGATATTCGGTTTGCTTTTGATCGGTTTGACAAGGAATGAAGGGGCGATTGAGGTGGCGGTGCTATTGGCGGTATGCGCGTGAAAAACCTGTATCATGCCGGAAAACCGGTCGTTGAAATTCAGCCCAACGGTGCTGTCGATCTTGAGCGTATGGCTTGCGTCATACACATCAAGCTTGATTGCCCCGTCAACGGCCATCCACCCGTTCAATTGTTTAAGCTGGTAGCCACGGCCCCATGAAAGGGCAGCCCGAACATTGGCGCGCACGGCAGCGTCGGACCAATCAGCACCGATGCCCAACTCATAGGCCCAAACGCTTGGTCGGTCTTTTTTCCCAATGGGGCGGCGCAAAAAGACCATGCCCGACCCTGACTGGGCACCGGACGCAAAGGTGAAAAAGGCGGCTTCCACGCCCAGCGTCAGGTCGTCCCGAACGCCATATTCCCAGTATGTGGTTTCGGAGAAATCCCGCGAAAGGGTGCCTTTGGTCGTAACCGACGAAAAACCGGTACCCTTTTCGCGCAGCCACGCGCCTGCTGTGGCGGTGCTAACATCAAGCAGAAAAAACAAGATCGCCAATCTAGGAAGCATGTCCAATATACCGCCCTTTCGCGGAAAACATGCTTAATGAAACTTAATAAAACGCTTACGGTTTGAAATGAAATTTCCGCAAAAAAAAGGACCGGCAGAGTGATCTGCCAGCCCTTTGTCTGTCGTAAGACCGATTTAGACGCGCACTGTGCCGCCACGTGGGCCAGCCAGCAGCCACACGATAAAACCAACAACCGGGAATGCCAGGATGCCCACGACCCACAGAATTTTCGCAAGAGTTGATGCGCCGGAGCCGATGACTTTGACGATAGCGTAGATGTCGGCGATCAAGATAATTAGTCCAAGAATACCATATTCCATTGTCGTTCTCCTAATGAGTTGTTCTGGGAGATCAACTTGCCAATGTGCGATTTTGTTCCCACTCCCGTGAGAGGATCTTCAATTTTTTGCGAGGAGGGGCGGTCAAGGGGGGCTGTTGGCGCAGGGATAAAGCGTGAATACCCCTGCGCGAAGTTTGACTGCCTAGCGCTTTTTCCCGCCATAACGCGACTTGCCGCCACGCATGCCGCCACGCCCGCCGGTAGACCGGCCCGATGCCTTATGCGCGTCATCGACGGCTTTCTCGACCGCGTATTGCCGCGCCATCGGGTCGTCTGCGATTGCCAGATCGACGGCCTCAAGCCGCTTCACCTCGTCACGCAAACGCGCGGCTTCTTCGAATTCAAGGTTCTCAGCCGCCTTGCGCATATCGGTGCGCAGTCCTTCCAGAACGGTCTGAAGATTGCCGCCTGCCAGTGGATTGTCGATCTTGGCGGTGACGCGGTTCATGTCCACATCGCCCTTGTAGAGCCCGGCAAGAATATCATCGACGTTCTTTTTCACCGTCGTTGGCGTGATGCCGTGCAACTCGTTATAGGCGACCTGCTTGGCGCGGCGGCGGTCGGTCTCGCCCATCGCGCGTTCCATCGAACCGGTGACGCGGTCGGCATACATGATCACGCGGCCTTCGGCGTTACGCGCGGCGCGGCCAATCGTCTGGATCAGGGATGTCTCAGAGCGCAGGAAGCCTTCTTTGTCGGCATCAAGAATGGCCACCAGCCCGCATTCGGGGATGTCCAAACCCTCGCGCAGAAGGTTAATGCCGATCAGCACGTCGAATGCTCCCAAACGCAGATCGCGCAGGATTTCGATCCGTTCGATGGTGTCGATATCACTGTGCATATAGCGCACGCGGATGCCCTGTTCGTGCATGTATTCGGTCAGGTCTTCGGCCATGCGTTTGGTCAATACGGTGCAGAGCGTCCGGAAACCGTCGGCGGCGACCTTGCGGACCTCGTCCAGCAGATCGTCGACCTGCATTTCAACGGGGCGGATTTCGATCATCGGGTCGATCAGACCGGTCGGCCGAATGATCTGTTCCGTAAACACCCCGCCGGTTTGTTCGATTTCCCACGCAGCAGGGGTGGCAGATACGAACACCGATTGCGGGCGCATGGCGTCCCATTCCTCGAACTTCAGCGGGCGGTTATCCATGCAGGACGGCAGTCGGAACCCATGTTCGGCCAGCGTGAATTTGCGCCGATAGTCGCCTTTGTACATCCCGCCGATCTGCGGCACGGAAACGTGGCTTTCATCTGCGAAAACAATCGCATTATCAGGAATGAATTCGAAAAGGGTGGGGGGCGGTTCGCCCGGCGCACGCCCCGTCAGATAGCGTGAATAGTTTTCAATACCGTTGCAAACGCCCGTGGCTTCCAGCATTTCAATGTCAAAATTGCAGCGTTGCTCGAGCCGTTGCGCCTCAAGCAGTTTGCCTTCGGAAACAAGCTGGTCCAGCCGCATCCGCAGCTCTTTCTTGATGCCGATCACTGCCTGATTCATCGTCGGTTTCGGCGTGACATAGTGACTGTTGGCGTAAACGCGAATCTGGTCGAACGTGCCGGTTTTTTCTCCGGTCAGCGGGTCGAACTCGGTGATGCTTTCCAGTTCCTCGCCAAAGAACGACAGTCTCCATGCGCGGTCTTCAAGGTGGGCGGGGAAAATCTCGAGCGAATCGCCGCGCACCCGGAACGTACCGCGCTGGAACGCGGCATCGTTGCGTTTATACGCCTGCGCGATCAGATCGGCGATGACTTTGCGCTGGTCATAGGATGTGCCGACTTTAATATCCTGCGTCATCGCGCCATAGGTTTCGACCGAACCGATACCATAGATGCATGACACGGATGCGATGATGATCACATCATCACGTTCCAGCAGAGATCGGGTGGCAGAGTGGCGCATCCGGTCGATCTGTTCGTTGATCTGCGATTCTTTTTCGATGAAGGTGTCAGACCGTGCGACATAGGCTTCGGGCTGGTAATAGTCATAATAGCTGACGAAATATTCGACAGCGTTGTCGGGAAAAAAACCTTTGAATTCGCCATAAAGCTGGGCCGCCAATGTCTTGTTCGGGGCCAGAATGATGGCGGGGCGCTGTGTTTCCTCAATGACCTTGGCCATCGTGAATGTCTTGCCCGTGCCTGTCGCGCCCAACAGCACCTGATCGCGTTCACCTGCGCGCACGCCTTCGGATAGCTCTTTGATTGCAGTCGGCTGATCGCCCGCAGGTTCAAATTCTGTTGACAAAACAAACCGTTGACCACCTTCAAGCTTGGGGCGGCTGCGCACATCGGGTGCCGGATTTGATAGGAACGCTTCCTTGCGTTCTGGCAAACTGTCAGAGTGGGCGTAGGCCATGGCAAAGTCCTTTGGGGGGGTCGCCCCTTAAGGTGTCATGTTTTGGCGCAGGTTCAAGGGGTAGGCGGGCAAACGACTGCCCAGCCGCCTATTTCGTAAGCCGCTTGCGGTTGGCGCGTACTCTCTTGCTGACCGGAGCCATCGCCGCAGTCATGATCTGGTCGGGGCTGCCGCCGGACAGCGCAGCATGGGTCGCCGCCTTATAGGCTCGGGCCATTGCCGGCCCTTTTTCCTTAAACATGCGTGAGTTTTCACCGCTGGCATGTGGCAACGCGCCCGCCATCCCCAGCATGCGCAGGGTCATAACGGCTTGGGTATCAATCATCAGGGAGGTGAATTGGGCGTTTAAGGCCAATAATTTCAGGGGATTCATGGCAATGCTCCAGTGGGGTTCCCCAAAGTGATGCTGCGCCGCAGCATTTGCAAGCTGTTTTATCTACAAATGCCTGTGATAGCTTGATACCTTGGTTCAAATGCCCGATATATACGCCACCACAGCGGAGAATGACCCATGCGCGCTCGCATTTACCAACCGGCACGAACAGCAATGTCATCTGGCACAGCCAAAACGCACGTCTGGCTGCTTGAGTTCGATCAAGAAAGCGCACGCGAGGTTGACCCTTTGATGGGCTGGACGTCATCCAGCGACACGCAAACGCAGGTCAAGCTTCGGTTCGAGACCAAGGAAGACGCTGTCGAATATGCCCGCGATCACGGCATTGATGCGATGGTCCAAGAGCCGCACAAACGCCGTGCGAACATCCGCCCCGGCGGCTACGGCGAGAATTTCGCGACGGCGCGGCGCGGGTCGTGGACCCACTAAGCCTGTGTAAATCGGGTTAAAGTTGTCTCGGAATCGGGGCAAAGATCCCGCGAAGATAAGCTTTGATCAAGATATGGGGTGCCTAATGGGCGCCCGTACTATTTGTTGTTTTTGGCTGGTGAATCAGGAAGCGTGACGAAAAGCGGTTATCTCTCAGGGATCAGCCGAGGCCGGAGATGTGCTTGGGGGCGGTGCTGGAGTGTCGTCCACATTGGTAGCGGCCTTAGAGTTATGCCGCCATGCACTGTATGCTTGCCTGTTGAATTTTACGAGGAATTGACCCGGTTTTCTGAAACGCCGTGACCCACCGATATCAACAATCCCGCCTAGTTTTCATGAGATTGTCACGTTTCAGATGGTTCAGCACCAAATGAAGAAATGGGTCAATCCCATGCGAAAATCAACAGGCTCAGATGCAATTCAAGCATTGTCTGCAATGCTCCAGAGAGGACCTTTCCCTCCGGCATTGGAGGCGTGCTTGGGTATCTTCGGGAAGGAAATCAGCCGCGAGCTGAGTGCGTTCGGCTTGATCGGAACCGGGCCGCGGTGCGCCCTATACCTTTGTGACAATGGATGAGTTTCTGGTGGCGTTCGGAATGGAGAGCCTCCGCGATCTGCCCGATCAGGAGCAAATGGAAGATGCGGGGGTTTAACTTGAGCCTTCTCAGACAGACATCTATTGAACTTTTGTTCAAAGCGCCGATCGCACTGGTACCGACGTCACCCCATCAAGATCACTTGGAAAGCTGAATTCTTCTGAACCTCTCAAATAACACAGGCCGACCCAAAGGCCAGAAAAGAGCATGGGAGGATTCAAATCGCCAGACCGATGGCGATGGCCACTGGATTTAGGGGACATCACGTTTGAGTTGCAGGCTCCTTAAGATCTAGCGCCCTGACTTGCGTTGCCAGACAAGCCAATAACATGACGATGCCTGCAGAGCACAAGTCCGCTTTGTTTAATGCGAAGAGGTGAAGCGTGTCTGCGGAAATTGAACAACGTCGGGGTCACCCCCCTGGCAAGGTGAAGGGCGCGATTCTCTGCTGAATGAAATCTTGCATCTGCTCCCGGATGTCTGCGGCTGGATGATCCCTGGACGAGATCATCACGGTCTCGTGCAGGATGAGCGGGGCAAAGGGACGCCAGATCACGCCATCGCTCAGGTCTGCCTTCGCATTGATCGGATCAATGATCGCCAGCCCCCCGCCGACGGCCACCATGTTGCGCGCGATGGCATAATAATAGCTGAACGCACGATAATGCAGCGGCAAGCCGGCCTCAAACATCATCTGGTTCAACTGGCGGTCCAGCGCATGGTCGCCGTTGATTCCGATCATCTCGCGGTCGGCCAGGCAAGCGGGAGTGATGACATCGCGGCTGGCCAGTTTATCGTCCTGGCGCATGATGCACACACATTCCATCGCGAAGGTTGAGGACTTCAACCCGGCGACCGGTACAGGGGAGTCGATCAGGCCGATGTCGATCTGGCCACTGGCTGTCCAATCTGCGATCTGCCGCGAAGAATGAACCCGCAGTTCAATCGGCGTTCCGGGGTGCAGGACCTGAAATTCGGTGATGACGCGCGGCAGGAAATTCATCGACAGGGCACCGTTAGTCGCAAGACTGAGACCCCGGGCCGATCCGCGCCGAATTTCGTCGGCGCGCTTTTCGATCCGGCCAAGCGCCATCAAGCCCTGCGTGACCTCGCCGCGCAATTGCAGCGCCTCGCCCGTCGGGGCGAAAAACCCGCGCTTGCGGTGAAAGAGCCGAAAACCAAGTTCGTCTTCCAGATTGCCAAGCGCGATGCTGACCGCGGGCTGGGTCAGGTTCAGGCGCAGCGCGGCGTTGCTGATCGACCCGGTTTCGAACACTGCATTGAAGACTTCGAGATGTCGCAACTTCAGAGACATGGATGGAACGCCCCCTTTTTGTATAAATAAATCGAAATATATTATTACACACATTAAATTGCTAAATCCAAGAGTGCCTCCTAGTCTCGATGAAAATCTGGGTTCAACGGGAGTACGAGCCACATGAACAAGGGTGGGCGAAATGCCGAAGACCGCGATCCAAGTCTGTGGACGCAGGATTGGTCGGACACGTCCTATTGGCTGGACGGGTTGTCGCCGCCCGATGTGCCGCAGGTCGACCTGCCGCCAACGGTGGATGTCCTGATTGTCGGTTCTGGTTACACCGGTCTGAACGCGGCGATAGAAACTGCGCGCGGCGGGCGCAGCACGTTGGTGGTAGACGCCGAGACCCCTGGCTGGGGGTGCAGTTCGCGGAATGGGGGACAGGTTGGGACGGGCATCAAGCCGTCCCTGGCCAAGCTGACATCGCGCCACGGCGCGAAGAGGGCAGAGGCCATTCGTGCGGAGGGAGATGCGGCGCTTCAGTGGATCGAGGATCGTATCACTGCCGAAGACATAACCTGTGATTTCCAGCGGTCCGGGCGGGTTCACGCGGCGCATACACCGCAAGCCTATGAGGTGCTGGCCCGCGAGGCTGACCTGCTGCGGCGCACCGAGAACACCGATGTCGAAGTGATTTCCCGCGCGGAACAGCGGTCTGAACTGGGGACGGATGCCTATCATGGGGCCGCCGTCTTTGCGGCACATGGCGCGCTGGACCCGGCGCAATATATGCGGGGATTGCTGCAAACTGCGCTGAATGCCGGTGCGCAGGTTCTGGCGCAGACCCGGGTGCTGGATATTGCGTCCGGTTTGCAGGGGCACGAGGTGCGCACATCGAAAGGCTTGGTGCGGGCGCGGGAAGTGATCGTTGCGACCAACGGCTATACTGGTGGTGCGACCCCTTGGCATCAACGCAGGGTCATCCCGATCGGCAGCTATGTTATCGCGACCGAACCGCTGGACTTGGCCCTGATCGACCGTCTGTTCCCTACAGGCCGGGTTGTGACCGACACCTGCAAGGTCATTTATTACTATCGAACCTCGCCCGACCGCAGGCGCGTGCTGTTCGGCGGGCGTGTGTCCGCCGGGGAAACCGATCCTGCGGTCAGCGGCCCGCGGCTGCACAACGCGATGTGCCAGATCTTTCCCGAATTGCGCAGCGCCCGGATCAGCCATAGCTGGAGCGGCACCGTCGCCTATACCTTTGACGAGCTGGCCCACACCGGCACCCATGACGGCGTGCATTACGCGATGGGATACTGCGGGTCGGGCGTTGCGATGTCATCCTACCTTGGCATGCGCATGGGTCAGAAGGTGCTGGGACTGGCCGAGGGGCGCACGGCCTTTGACGATCTGCCTTTTCCGACGCGGCCTTTTTACACGGGACGGCCTTGGTTCCTGCCTGCGGCGGTCGCCTGGTATCGCTGGCGGGACGGCCAGCAACGCAAAAGGGCAGGGCAGGGCGCGCGGGATCGGGCGGAACCGGCACAGATATAATCAACAGGTCACCGGAAAACCGGGGCCAGCAACCAACAGAGGAGTACGATATGAACCACAAGATTACACTTACAATTGCCGCAAGCCTATTGGCCACAACAGCACTGGCACAAGACAAGTCGCTGACCGTCGCAAGCTGGGGTGGGTCCTATCAGGATGCACAGAGCAAAGCGCTCTTTGAACCATACGAAGCCGCGACCGGCGTTACAGTGAAACAGGAATCCTACGGCGGGATGTCGGATGTCCGTTTGCAGGTTACATCGGGGCAAGTAACGCTTGATGTCGTGACCAGCGGCTCGGGATCGGCGGCGCGCGCCGGCGCGGAAGGTCTGCTGGAACCGCTCGACTACGACGTGATCGACGTCAGCCGCTTTCCCGATGCCTTCTACAGTGAATATTGCGTCGGGGGAGATGTCTTTTCGGTGGTGCCCGCCTACAGCACCAAGACCTATGGCGACAACGGGCCCCGTGGTTGGGCCGATTTCTTTGACACGGAGAAGTTCCCCGGTTCGCGCGGTTATCGTGGCACGGTTGCAGGCGCGCTTGAGCCTGCGATGATGGCGCTGGGTGTCGCCCCGGAGGACGTTTATACCGAGTTGGACAGCGAAGAAGGCATTGAACGCGCCTTGGACAAGATCCGCGAGCTAAAGCCAAACATTGCGGTTTTCTGGACCTCGGGTGCGCAGCATGCGCAGCTGATGAAGGACGGCGAAGTCGACATGACCACGGGCTGGAACGGCCGTTTTGACAATGCCGCCGCAGATGGTGCCGCAGTTTCCTATAACTTCGATCAGGGGCTGCTTGACTACGATTGCTTCGCGATCCCGAAGGGCGCGCCGAACAAGGACTTGGCAATGTCGTTCATCGCTGAAATCTCCAAGGCCGAGTACCAAGATGATCTCCCCAAGTTCATCACCTACGGGCCGACCAACGGCGCGGCTTACGAGACAGGCGAAATCACCGAACAAGCGGCGGCTGGCCTCCCTTCTTCACCTGCGAACATGACGATGCAGCTTCCGATCTCGCTGGAATGGTATGCCAAGTGGGAAATCATCGCGGCGGAAATGTACCAGGAAATGCTGACGGAATAAGTCCACGCGGCCATCGGGGGCCGGTTTCTGCCGGCCTCCTGACATCTGCAGTTGAGGGAGTGAAGAATTGACAGCGAAAACCGGCGCCTTGCCAATCACCGTCCGCGACGTGACCAAGACCTATGGCTCGGTCCATGCCTTGGACAGCGTGTCGCTCAATGTGAAGAGCGGCGAGTTTCTCACCCTTCTGGGCCCGTCTGGGTCGGGTAAGACGACGTTGCTCATGGTCCTCGCCGGTTTCACGCGCCCGGATTGCGGCAGTCTCAAGTTTGGCGATGACGAGATGATCCGCACGCCGCCCCACCTGCGCGGCGTCGGCATGGTGTTCCAGAATTACGCGCTGTTTCCGCACATGACCGTGGCGGGCAATGTGGGCTATCCGCTGAAACTGCGCAATGTGCCCAAGGCTGAGGCTCGAGACCGGATCGACAGGGCGCTGGAACTTGTGCAGCTTGCCGGTTACGGAGATCGTGGGATCGACCAGCTGTCGGGGGGCCAGAAACAGCGGGTGGCCCTGGCGCGGTCCATTGTGTTCGAGCCCCGCATCCTGCTGATGGACGAACCGCTCAGCGCGCTGGACAAAAAGCTGCGCGACCGAATGCAGATCGAGCTGCGGCATTTGCATGAACAGTTGGGCATGACGACCGTCTACGTTACGCACGACCAGCGCGAGGCGCTGACGATGTCGGACAGGATCGCGGTGGTGAACCACGGCCGCATCATGCAGCTTGCCGAGCCCCAGCAATTGTACGACCGGCCCGCCAACAAGTTCGTCGCCGATTTCATCGGGGATTCGTCATTCCTTCCCGTGGCACGCGAGGGTGCGGGTGTCAGCTTTGTCGGTGCTAAGCTGCAGATGGAAGGTGCGCTGCCTGAGGGGAACGACCTGTTGTTGATGGTGCGGCCAGAACGTGTCCGGTTGCAGACTGGCGATTTGCCCGACGATACCAATATCTTCGACGCCAAGGTGACCGAGCTGGTTTATCAGGGCGAAAGCTATCTGCTATATGCGCGCCTGCCGGACGGCAGCGAAATTGCCGTGCGCGGCGCGATCCGCGAAGGGACCTTCGGCAAGCTGCCACAGGTGGGAGATGCGGTTAAACTGGGACTGCACAAGGCGGATACGGTCGTCATCGCGGATGGGGACAGGTAGATGGCCGCGACAGATCTTCATGCTGCAGACCTGCGCCGGGACGAACGGCTGGAACGGTGGAAACTGTTCGGCCTGGCATCGCCCGCAATTCTTCTGGTTCTGGTCGTTCTGGTGATCCCGGTGGGCTGGCTGTTCTACGTGTCTTTTGTCGGGGCCGACGGGAATTTCTCGCTTGAGAATTACGAGCGGATGGTGTCGCGCAAATCCTATCTGCGGATATTTGTGACCACCTTTCAGGTCAGTATCCTGACCACGGTGCTGTGCATCGTTATCGGTTATCCGCTGGCCTATTTTATATCACAGCTGCCAACACGCTGGGCCAACCTGTGTCTGGTGACGGTGCTGCTTCCCTTCTGGACCTCGCTTTTGGTACGCACCTACGCATGGCTGGTCCTGTTGCAGAAACAGGGTTTGGTGAACCAATGGGCCATCAGCCTCGGACTTTGGGACGAACCGCTGAAATTCGTACACAACATGACCGGTACGCTAATCGGCATGGTACACATCATGCTGCCTTTTCTGATCCTGCCCGTCTATGGCGCGATGCGTGCGATCGACAAGGATTACCTCAAGGCTGCGTCGAACCTTGGCGCCAGCCCGCGCCGCGCGTTTTGGACGGTCTTTTTCCCGCTGTCCACGCCGGGCCTGTTCGCGGGTTCGCTGATGGTCTTCGTGCTGTGTCTAGGCTTTTTCGTCACGCCTGCGGTCCTCGGTGGCGGGCGCGTCATCATGGTGTCGATGAAAATCGTCTCGAATATCGAGCTTTTCGTGAACTGGGGGGCCGCCAGCTCGCTCGGTGTCGTGCTTCTGGTTCTGACCGTCATCGTCTTGTGGATCGCGTCGCGGTTCACCCGGCTGGAGCAGATGGCGGGGGGAGGTCACTGATGTTGAACTGGCTTAAATCCCCGGCGTCCGAAACACAGGTGACGCATGGCCAACGCCTGTGGCTGTATGCGTTCGCCGCGATCATCATGATGCTGCTGGTCCTGCCGACGCTGATCGTGATCCCGATGTCCTTCTCGGACTCGCAATATCTCGAATTCCCCCCCGAAACCTGGTCGTTGCGATGGTACAGAAACTATTTTGGATCGGCCGAATGGATGCAGGCGACGGCGACATCGCTAAAAACGGCCGTGCTGACCATGCTGGTGGCGACACCGATCGGGGTGCTGGCCGCCTATGCGCTTCACGCCTCCAGGCTGCCCTATATCCGCGCCGCCTTTGTCTTGCTGATCACGCCGATGATGGTGCCGGTGGTGCTGATCGCGGTGGGTGCCTTCTATGCCTACGTGAAGCTTCAGATCCTTTATACGATCACCGGGCTGGTGCTGGCGCATTCGCTGTTGGCGATTCCGCTGGTGGTTATTGTGACGGGGTCTGCTTTGCAGGGGTTCGACATGAATCTTGAACAGGCGGCGCGGTCCCTTGGTGCGCCGCGATGGCGCGCCTTCCTGACGATCACACTGCCGCAAATCCGCTTCGCGGTGGTGACGTCGATGCTGCTGTCGTTCCTTGCCTCTTTCGACGAGGTGGTGATCGCAATGTTTATTTCGGGCGGCGACAATCCGACCCTGACGCGCAACATGTTCAATGCCCTGCGCGACCAGATCGACCCCACGATTGCCGCGATTTCGACGATCATGATCCTGATCACGACGCTGATGATGGTGCTGGTGGCGATATTCGGACGGGGCAAAACCTGACATCATGGAACGATATGATTACATCATCGTCGGTGCCGGCTCTGCCGGCGCCCCGCTCGCAACGCGGCTGGCCGAGGCCGGGTGGCGCGTGCTTCTGCTGGAGGCGGGCGGCGCGGGCAAACACCCTTGGGTCAATATTCCGCTGGGATATGGCAAGGTGTTCCACGACGCGCGGTTCAACTGGAAATATACGACCGAACCCGAACCGGGGCTGAACGGCCGTCAGGTCTATTGGCCGCGTGGCAAGGTTCTTGGCGGATCGTCCGCGATCAACGCGATGGTCTGGGTTCGTGGTCATCCCGCCGATTTCGACGAATGGGGCGCGCTCGCCCCCGGCTGGAGCTGGAAGGACGTGGCCCCGGTCTTCCGGCGGATCGAACGCTGGTCGGGTGCGCAAAGCCCCGAGCGCGGTGGTGACGGGCCATTATCCGTCACGGACATGAGCGCGCAGATGCACGCGCTGACCCATGCCTGTATCGCCGCTGCCGCAGAGGCGGGCATCCCCACCAACGCGGACTACAACGGTGCCGACATGAACGGCGCGGGGTTCTACCAGATCTCGACCGCAGGTGGACGTCGTGCATCGACGGCGCAGGCCTACCTGCGCCGCGCCTGCCACCTGTCAAACTTCCGGATCGAAACCGCCGCCATGACGACGCGCATCCTGCTTGAGGGGCAGCGCGCGACCGGGGTCGAATACGTGAAGAAGGGGCGCAGCGAAAAAGCCTTGGCCAGGGAGGTAATCCTGTGCGGCGGGGCGCTCAATTCACCACAGCTTCTGATGTTGTCGGGGATCGGGCCTGCGGCGCATCTGCGCGAGCATGGGATTGATGTCGTGCTGGACGCCCCGCATGTGGGGGCGAACCTGATGGACCACCTGGGCTATGATCTGCTGTACAGAACCCGCAGGCCCAGTCTGAACCAGACCTTGCGCCCCTGGTGGGGCAAAGCCTGGGCAGGGATGCAATATGTCACGATGCAGAAGGGGCCTCTGGCGATGAGCCTCAATCAGGGTGGCGGGTTCACGCGGCTGGCCAAGGGTGCAGGCGTGCCCGACACCCAGCTTTATTTTTCGCCACTCAGCTATTCGACCGCGCCCAAGGGCAAACGCCCACTGATGAGTCCGGATGCCTTTCCCGCGATGCGCATGGGCTTCAACCCCTGCAAACCCACCAGCCGGGGCAGTGTCGGCCTGACCAGTAACGACCCCTTCGCGCCGCCCGCATTGCGCGGGGGCTACCTGACCAGCGCACATGACTGCGACCTGATGGTGCGCGGAGTGCGCGAGATCCGGCGCATTGCGTCCATGCCCGCGCTAGAAGGCCTGATAGAGAGCGAGCTTGAACCCGGACCGGGCTACCAGAGCGATGCGGATATCCTTGAATTCGTGCGCGACCGGGCTGGCACCGTCTTTCACCAATGCGGCACCTGCCGGATGGGCACGGATGCAGCAATCTCTGTCGTGGACCCGCATCTGCGGGTTCACGGGATCGCCGGATTGCGCGTGGCGGATGCCGCGATCTTTCCGACCATCCCGACGGGCAACACAAACGCCGCCGCCGTCATGGTGGGCGAGCGTGCATATGACTTGATGACGCAAGGATAAAGCAGGATGAAGATCACCCGGATCGAGACTTTCGACACCAAATACGTAGGCTTCGTACGCATCACTGCCGAAGACGGCAGCATTGGTTGGGGGCAGGTGTCAACTTACAATTCTGACCTCACATGCCAGGTTCTGCACCGGCAGGTCGCGCGTTGGGTTCTGAACCGGGACACGCGCGATCTGGACGACCTGCTCGATTTCGTCACCGAACGCGAGCACAAGTTTCCGGGATCCTACCTGCGCCGCGCTATGGCCGGTTTCGACACGGCGGTCTGGGATCTGCGAGGGCGGCAGGCGGGTAAATCCGTAGCCGAACTTCTCGGCGGGACGCCCGGCCCGATCCGCGCCTATGCCAGTTCGATGAAGCGTGACATTACACCTGCAGACGAGGCGGAGCGGATGAAGCGGCTGCGGGACCAACACGGTTTTGACGCGTTTAAGGTCCGGGCAGGCGCCGAAGTGGGACGCAACCGCGATGAATGGCCGGGCCGGACCGAAGAGATCATTACCACCATGCACCGCGAGATGGGCGACACGGCCACTCTGCTGATCGACGCCAACAGTTGCTATTCCCCCGACCGTGCCATCAAGATCGGGCGGATGCTGGAACAGAACGGCTTCAGTCATTTCGAGGAGCCTTGCCCCTATTGGGATCTGGAGCAGACAAAGCAGGTGACCGACACGCTGGATATTGATGTGACCGGGGGCGAACAGGATTGCGATCTGACGATCTGGAAGCGCATGATCGACATGCGCGCCGTTGACATCGTGCAGCCTGATATTCTCTATCTTGGCGGGATCGCGCGGACCCTGCGCGTCGCCCGCATGGCGGAGGCCGCGAAGCTGCCGGTTACTCCGCATTGTGCGAACCTGTCGCTGGTCACGCTGTTCACGATGCACCTTTTGCGGGCAATTCCCAACGCCGGAAAGTACTTGGAGTTTTCGATCGAGGGGGCCGATTACTATCCCTGGCAGGGCGGGCTGTTTACAACAGACCCCTACCGCATTGACGACGGGCAAGCCATCGTGACAGACGCCCCCGGCTGGGGGATCGAAGTTTGCCCCGACTGGCTGGCCCGCGCCCACTACAGCGTATCCAGTGCCGACCAGCTTTGAGTGATAAAGGAACCATGACGATGATCGATCTGAACAGTTTTCCCAATCTTTCCGCGGTCGAGGTGGGTGACTTCGCCCCGAAACCGACCACGCTGACTCCGGGCCAGACCGAAGCGGCCGTCAATCTGTGGGCATCAGAGGACGGGCAGACCAACATCGGCGTCTGGGAATGCACGCCGGGCCAATTCACCGCAGACCGCACGGCGGCAGGCGAATATTGCCATATCATCGCCGGTCGGGCGACCGTGCAAAATCAGGACGGTTCGAACCCCCGCGAGATCGGCCCTGGCGACTTGCTGATACTCCCGAAAGGCTGGAAGGGGGAATGGACCATCCACGAACGCATGCGCAAGCTTTACGTCATCGGTGGTTAATCCTATCCAACTGTGATCCAGATAGTCGGCGGGGGTTCCAGTTTTCAGGTTCGGCGTAGAGGAAGTTGCATCAACGTGGCATGTGATAGACTTCGCCTGCGCAAGATAGCTTAGCCAACTTGGTTGCCATTAAAAGTTTGCGCGATCGTTCTGCTTGCTGTTCCGCCGTGGCTTGTAAACCAAAGTTCATTTTCGCAAGAGATCACCGAACTGTTGAATTTCACGACGAATTGACCCAGCTTTCCGAAACGCCGTGACTCATTTATATAAAGAATTCAGCTTATTTTTCAAGAGATTATTATGTTTTGGAGGGGGCAGCCCCAAATGGAAAATTGGGTCAATCCCATGCGAAAATCAACACCACTGGTCCCCGGTGCAACACGGCAGCGCCCCGCGTCCCGCGCCGATCAACGTCGCAGCCAGCATGCGAGAGATGTGGAGCTGAGGGAACGGCACGGGGCGCCGCCGGTTTGAACAGAGACACTTTCGAAAGGGGCCGCCATGCAGATCGACACCGTGACGCTGAAAAACACCCAAGGCGTGACCATGCCCAAGATCGGGATCGGCACATGGCACATGGGCGAAAACCCGCAGTCTGCGAAAAACGAGGTCGGCGCCCTGCGTCATGCCCGCGATCTCGGCTTTACCCATTTCGACACGGCCGAAATGTACGGCGAGGGCGGTGCCGAAGAGATCCTGGGGCGCGCCTTTGCAGGGCAGGACCGGGATGGGCTGTTCCTGACCTCCAAGGTCTATCCGTGGAACGCTGCGAAAAACGACATGATTGCCGCTTGTGAACAGTCGCTGAAGCGATTGCGGACCGATCACATAGACCTCTATCTGCTGCACTGGCCGGGGTCGGTTCCGTTCGAAGAGACGCTGGAAGACGCGCGCCTCCTTCTGGATCAGGAAAAGATCCGCGCCTTCGGGATCAGCAATTTCGATACGGAGGGGCTGCGGCAGATCATGGATGCGGGGATGGGTGACCTCGTCAGCGTCAATCAGGTGATGCACAACATCCCCCATCGCGGCGTGGAGTTGGATCTGTTTCCATTTATGGCAGAGCAGGGCATCACGGCCGTGGCCTACTCCCCGCTGGAAATCGGCCCGACCACGAAAATTCCCGGCATTGCGGCCATAGCCCGGGAGGAGAACCTCACCGTGGCACAGCTTGTCCTCGCTTGGCACATGACTCGCGGTCTGGCGGTGCCCATTCCGAAGTCGAGCAGGATCGAGCATCTTGACGACCTGGCCGCTGCTGCGCAGGTGCAACTTTCTCCGTCGACGCTGGATCGTATTGATGCGTTGGCCCCGCTTCCGCCGCAGCCTGTGCCGCTGGAAATCCGCTTAGCTGGTTGGCAGGATTGTAGCGCCCGGGATGAAGCAGACCGGCCGGGTCATACAGGCCCGGGGCGAGAGCGTTGTGAATTACGCTCGGGCGAGGCTTTTACGCAAGGACAACATCTCCCGCATGAAGCGGGCCGTTCATCCTTTCTGCGTGACGCGAATCGATTTGGGAGCGCGAAGGCGCTCGCTCAGTATCTGATCCTCAAAACTTCCTGAAATCTCAGTCGCTCTGGCAATTAATTTCCAATGATACTGCTTGCGAAAAATCGGTTCAAAAGCACCGATGAGCTTTGCCAGCTATGGCTGGGTCGGCTTGCTCGAAAATCGAGAACTCTGTTTTTCGCAACGTTGCCATGAACTTAGATGTAGACAGCCAGTGTTTTGATCGCTGTATGTTCTGCTTACGTTCCATTGGCCGAAGGCGGGAACAATTCAAAAATATAAACGCTGCAACACCGCGGATTCCGCGACCGTTGCTGCATACCCGGAGAAGAAGCATGCACGATAATAATGATCCAACCAAGACCGTCTGGCAACAAAGAGCCTTTGAGGCGTGTCTCTCCTTGGTCGAAGCCAGTCCAGATGCCGTGTTGGCTTCGAGGATTGAGGCGCTGGAAGGCACGTTTCATCCAATCCATTTTGCCCGGCTGTCTGAGAGCGCGCTGACACCAGGAGAGTTGATCGCACTCCTGATGCTGTGCCGAGGGTTAGCTCAGGGGGGCGAATCTGAGATTTTCGGACGAAACTCAGTAACCGTGGTGCGCACCAGTGTTAGATATGAGAACTTGAAGTGGGCGCTGAAGGGGCTCGCTCCCAACGGTGTTGAGGTCAAGAACTTCGACCGATATTCCCGGAAGGGCGGCTTACGCCTATACCAGCTCAGCTCGGGCGACGGCACGTATCGCAGGCTGGATATCGAGCTGCTGGAGGAATTGGCTGACGGTTCCGATCCGCTTTTGTTTGTGACCGATCTTGACGCTGAATTACCAGACCTTGTGCGTCAACTTCCCTGCCGCGAGTTGCGGCTGGAGTCCGTGGATCGTGACCTCCTGGCCTGTTTGGCGGCCATGAAGTTCCCCGATATGGATCAAAAAGCCATTGATGGGCTGTACGATCATTTGCCGACGAAGGATGAATTGGCGCTCTTACCCGTCGCAGAGATTGCTCTGTGTTTTCGGACCCACAAAGTCGAGCATGCCCTTGTAGCTCTGCGTCGACGCGTTGAAGCCGCGTCCGTCGTTGAGGTTGAAGAACCACCACAGCTCTCTGTGGTGCCCCTAGAAGAGATGGTTGGGTTGGGTGCCGCAAAACAAGCAGCGCTGGACATTGTTGCGGCCCTGCGAGACTGGAAATCTGGCGCTATTGATTGGGCCGATGTTCCCAGAGGCCTGCTTCTTGTTGGTCCGCCAGGCACAGGTAAAACCGAGCTCGCGCGGGCGATCGCAGGGTCATCCGGTATCCACTTCATTGCAACCAGCTACAATGATTGGCAGCAAGCAGGCAGTCTGTCTCACTTTTTGATGGCTATGAAAAACAGCTTTGATGAAGCGACGCGGCTAAGCCCTTCCGTCATTTTTCTGGACGAGCTCGACGCTTTCCACACACGCGTTGGCAAGAGCGGGTCCGGTCGCAATGACTCTTATGACGTCAAAGCGATCACGGCCTTGCTCGAAAAGCTGGACGGCGTGGCCGGACGGGACGGTGTCGTTGTCATGGGGGCATGCAACAATATCGAACAGCTTGATCCTGCAATCCGCCGATCCGGTCGTTTCGACACCATTTTGTGGATCACCATGCCGTCGTTGCAGGATCTGGAGCAGATCTTGGGGCAGCATCTCGGGAGCCACGCAGACCAAATTGATCTCAAAGCTTGTGCAGCTGCTGCGTTGGGCAAAACAGGTGCCGATTGTGCAGCTGCAATTCGAGCCGCCAAAGTTTTTGCCCGGCGGGAACGACGACCGATGGCAACCGAGGATCTGTTGGAGGTGCTCGAGGGCGATCTTCCGAACTATACAACCGAGGACTGGTTCCGGCTTGCCGTCCATGAATGCGGCCACGCGATCGTTGGAACAGCGTTGGGGACCTACGAGATCGGTTTCGTCAAGATCGGAGCCAAGGGCGGAGTCTGCAACATGAGCAAACAGGACGAACTGGTGACGCGAGCCGTTCTGCAGCGCAAGATGATGGTTAACCTGGCTGGTCGGGCTGCGGAGCTGTTATTCTTCAATGATGCAGGGGCTGGGTCGGGTGGAGGGTTTGAGAGCGACATCGCTCGGGCGACGGGCACAGCCGTTGATCTGATCGCGTCGTTTGGACTGGGAGACTGCGGGCCCGTCTGGTTTGGCGAGATCGGGAGCAAGCGAGCCTTTGAAGAAGCAATGAACGGAAACCTGCCTGAAATTGTGGACTTGCTGAGCAACGCGGAACGCGCTGCCACTCGGGTCCTTGAGGCGAACCGCCAGCTTCTGATAAACATGGCGGAAGATCTGGTGTCGCGGCGCATTCTGTACGGAGACAGCCTTAGCAGACATCTTTGCAATGTTTCGCTCCTCGTTGTCGATGGAGATTGCTTGATACCGACTCGGCCTCGGCACCCATACGAAGCCGATGAACCTGGCCCTGATACTGAACTCTCCCTTAAAAATCGGAATGACAGCAGGGGAGCTGACTGAAATGGATGTAAGTAAGTTGATAAGTGTCACGCAAGCCCTGGTGGTTGACCCGATATCTTCACCTAGTTATTCCCCAGAGTACGCCTCATCGTTGCGGATCATCGGTCGCAGTCTAGCGCCACCCGTGTTTCGCGACGTGTTGAGTTTCACCCGCTCATCAATGTTTTTCGGTCATTGGTCTAACCTTCAGACTGCAGGTCCCTTGGTGGCCAATTCTGTGTCGCCATCAATCGGATTGGTGCTGCCATGAGAGACCGGGAGAAAGCCCCTACGCGTTGCGATCCTGAAAGGCTAAACCGCCCTTGGCATCCCTGTCACGGAAGCCTTGGGATAAATCCGCCTGGGGAAAAGGGAGAACCGTTTGTCAGCTGATTTGCGCAACAGAGCCATCCAGATCGCAAAACTCGTTCGACACGGGAACGCGACCTCTGCTGAGGCATTGACTTGGGCCGGCTGCGGAGAGGCTTGCCGCATGAGCCCTTAACAAGCCGGGAGCGTGCGAAGTCAGTGTTTTTGCAGCAGGGTGCTTTTCGTCCGAGATGCGCCGGGCGGGCTATCTCCATAAAAGGGTCTTGATCAATAACCTCACGATTTCATTTTGGTTAAAAATCTAACAATCAACTGTTTTCTTAAACTGCGATGTAGGCTAGCGTTCCGGAGCCAGAGCCGCTGAAATATGGGCCCGATGGCAGCATGTGGTGCGATGAAAGGATTACAACATGATGGATACGCTCGACGACCCGCAGGTCTATCTTCCCGATCTTTTTGCCACCCATGCGCGGCATTACCCCACGAAGACCGCGATTGTCTGCGGAGATGAGACGCAGACGTGGGGTGATTTTTCGGCAAATATCAACAGGGTCGCGCATCATTTAATTGCGAGCGGTGTTCGCAAAGGCGACAAGGTCGCGGTGATGATGGGCAACTCAATCGAGACCTTGGAGGCGGTCTTTGGGGCCGTTCGGGCCGGTGCCTGTGTGGTGCCGCTTTCGGGGTTGCTGACCAGCGAGCAGCTTTGCGGATTATTGAAAGATTGCGGAGCCGTTTGTGCCTTCGTATCTGATGCTTTCCGCGAAAGAGTTGAGCCCCTGCGCACCCATTTGGATGGCATAGAAACCTGGATATCCCATTGCTTCGAGGCGGAGGGGTGGCATCCGATCGCGGCGATCCTGAGCAGCGATGCGGCAGCCGCACCCGATATCAACCACGACCTGACAGATCCATTCAATATCATCTACTCCTCTGGCACTACTGGACTGCCGAAAGGGATCGTACAGACCCACCGGGCCCGCTTGCATTGGGCATTCTCGAATGCGGTCGAGATGGGCTTTAACACAAACAGCCGTGCGCTGGTCACGACGCCGCTGTACTCCAACGGCACTTGGCTGATGATGCTGCCGATCCTGTTTGCAGGCGGGACGCTGCATGTGATGCCGTCCTTCGACGCAGTGGGTTTTCTCGATATCGTCGAAAGCGAACGGATCACGCATACATTCATGGTGCCATCTCAGTACATCATGGTGCTGGAACGCCCCGAGTTGGAAAAGGCTGATCTGTCGAGCTTACAGACTGTGCTCTCGGCCGGCTCTCCCCTGAGACGCAATACCAAACAGCAGGTGATGGAACGTATTTCTTCCGGCCTGTTCGAGCTTTATGGCTTCTCGGAAGGCTTTGCCTCAATCTTGCGCCCACATCAGCACGCGGAAAAGTTTGATACCGTCGGCACGCCGGTGATCGGATTCGAGGTGTGCATTCTCGATGACGAAGGTCGGGAACTGCCCAATGGTCAGGCCGGAGAGATCGCAGGCTATGGTGCTGGTATCATGAGGCAGTACCATAACCAGACTGAGCAGACGGCCGAACTGATTTGGCGCGATGCCCGAGGCCGGACATTCATCCGCTCTGGTGATATCGGTATGTTGGACGAGGACGGTTTCCTCAAAATCCTCGACCGCAAGAAAGACATGATCATCTCGGGGGGCTTCAATGTCTTTCCGAGCGATGTCGAAACGATTGTCGGGCAACACCCTGATGTCAAAGATGTAACGGTAATTGGCGTTCCACATGATAAATGGGGCGAAAGCTGCCTCGCGTTGGTCGTGCCTAGAGCATCTTCCGGTGCCGACCCGGAGGCGATACGGGAATGGTGCAATGCCCGGCTCGCCAAGACGCAACGGCTTATTGGCGTGGAATTACGGGATGATTTTCCACGCAACGCTCTGGGAAAGGTCGTCAAGAAGGACTTGCGCGCGCCCTATTGGAAGGGCGCGGAGGCTTAGCTGCGCGCTTTAGGTCTGCGCCTCTTTGCGAATGGAACGAACAAAGGTCTTCGCGATCTTCGCAGGGGACATTTTCTGGTCGGCCTTGTACCAGACCGGAACCCAGTTCAACGCACCAAGCAGCTGTAGCCGTAGGAGTCCGCGCTCGGTTCCCGGCGTGATGTCGAGATCCGCAAAGAGGTCGCGGAAGATTTGCTCATAGGAGCGACGCTGCGCCTTGAGTTGCTCGTTGACGGCCTCGCGGTCTTCGGCAAAGTTTGGGGAGATAATAGACACTAGATTACCGGAGCCGAGCAGGCCTTTCAGATGCGCTACAGCGGCACGTTCGAGCCGGTCCCAAGGATCGCTGCCTTTGTCGATCGCTCGCTGGACTTCTGCGGTCATGTCGCCAACCACCCGTTCGTGGATGGCCAGCAGCATCTCCTCCTTGGAAGGGAAGTGGTAGTAGAGCGAACCGGGTAGCATGTTCACTGCCGCTGCAATGTCGCGCATCGAAGTGCCGTCAAAACCCTGTCTGGCAATCAATTCTGCGGCTTTTTTCAACACTACTTCGCGCTTGTTATTGCGGCGGGGTCTGCCAATTTTGGGGATATGGTCCTTGGGTGCGGCTTCCGCCATATCCTTGCTCGAATGAGTGGGTTCAGATGACATCCGATTGAACTCCGTTTTGGCTCAGAATGCTACCGAATGCGCAACAGCAGCGAAAAATTCCAATTTCTACCAATTGTTTGTTTGTGTATCGAGAAGCGGTTATCTACCGTATGGCAAAGTAAAGCAAGAGGGACAGATGACCAAGGGTTCAGCGACATTTACGATCTCCGGCCCCGCCGGTCAGATCGTATTCACCAATCCGGACCAAGGCTTCATGGATGAGGCCATGGAAGCCGATCTGCTTTACGCGGTTGAAACCATCTGCGCCACTCCGCAACTTCGCGTTTGCGTTTTGATCGGGGGGCAACCGGATGTTTTCATCCGGCACTATGACCTCAAGGTCCTTGCGCCCAAAGCGGCGGCGATGGCGAAAAGGGGGATGGTCTTCTCGCCCGACCGCCCTGTGCCCGAAAGCCCAATACACAAAGCGATGCGGTTGATGGAAAGCAGCGAAGTCATTTTTATTGCTGCTCTGAATGGAACTGCGATGGGGGGCGGTTTTGAACTGGCGCTGGCCTGTGATTTGCGGCTGGTGCAAGACGGTGCGTATTGCTTTGGCCTGCCTGAAATAAACCTTGGTATCCTACCGGGCGCGGGCGGGACCCAGCGGCTGCCGCAGATCGTCGGGCAGTCTCGCGCTTTGCAGATGACCCTGACTGGCGACACATTGAGCCCGGCGCAAATGTGCGAATACGGCATCGCGATGGATGCGGTGCCTGATGTCCGCGCTGCTGCGGACGCTTTGGCAAATCGGTTAGCTCAGAAACCCGCGCTCGCCGCAGCACATATCAAACGCCTGGTCCGGCAGGCTCACAGCCCGCGCCCCGAAGGCATGGCGGATGAGCGGACCCTCTTCTGCGATCTGATGGTACAGGATGACGCGGTGCGCCTGCTGGAAGAGGGGGCTTCAGGGCAGCGCCGGATCACAGACACTCCCTGAACTCGGCTCAAGAAGAAGGGGCTTCCAACAGGATCACCGAACAGGCCGCTTCGTCAAAGCCGATCACCCCTCCACCGTTTTCGGCAAGTGCGATCTTTGGGCTATCAGTCTGCCGTGCGCCGGCTTCGCCACGCAGCTGAAGTCCGAGTTCGTGGATCATCGACAGGCCCGTAGCCCCTACGGGGTGCCCCTTGGAGACGAGCCCACCGGAGAGGTTCACAGGCAGGCGGCCACCGAGTTTCGTCGCTCCGCTTTCAATCAGCGCGCCGCCTTTGCCAGCTTCTGCGAAGCCGAGCATTTCCAGCTGAAAGATTTCGCAGAAAGATGTCGCATCGTGTAGTTCAACTAGATCGACATCAGACGCGGAAAGGCCGGATTTGGCGTACGCTTTCTGTGCGGCCACATGGCTCAACCCCGGTTCCTTGGGAGCGCGATACTTGCCGCCTGTCAGCACCGAGGCGCGGACCTTGATCGCGCGCGCCCGGATCTCCGGTGGCTGCTGGGCCAGAAGTTCTTCGGACACAAGAATCGCGGCGGCGGCGCCATCCCCGATGGGCGCAGCCATGGAGCGCGTGATCGGCCAAGAGACTTCACGGTCAGCCAGTGCTTCTGCTACGGGAACTTCAAAGCGGTATTGCGCCTTCGGATTCATCGATCCGTGCCAGTGGTTCTTTGACGCGGCCACGGCGATCTGGTGCTGCGTGGTGCCGTAAGTCTTCATGTGCCACGCGGCCTGCATCGCATAGGTATCCATGAAGACGGTTCCGCCGGCGGCATTCGGATCAAACGGCTTTCCCGCTTCAATGCCGCGTTCCTTATAATAAGAGTGCCATTCCTCAGGGTTCATCTGATCGATGCCGCCTTCGAAAATCTCCAGCGTCCGGGCCGGGGCGTTCTGCACGAAGGTCTTTTCGACGCCAATGGCGAGCGAGGCTTCCATATCGCCCGAGGCCACATCTTTCCAAGCGCCGTGAAACGCCATCGAAGCTGTTGCACAGCCGCCTTCGACGTTGATCATCGGTACACGTTCTGGAAAGAGCTTCTCCTTCACAAGCGGCGTAAAGCAGACTTGCCCGCGGATGTTGCGCTGTCCGAATGTGCCCATACCGCAATTCCCGAACCAAGCCTGTTCGATGGCATCTCCATTCTCCCAGCCCGCGTCGGTCAGAACATCGAGATAGGCCTCCCGCGTCAGGTCTTTGAAGCTATCGTCGGGTCTTTTGCCGAAGGCAGTACACGAAGTCGCCAGCACATATACATCACGCATTTGTATCTCCTGTCAGTAGAATTTTACCGTTGCGTCCCCCGCGCGCCGCATGGGCGAGCGCCTCTTCGATCCGCTCGAGCGGGTAGGTGGCGTCGATCTCGGTATGAAGCACGCCTTCCGCCAGCTTGCGTTCGAGAAAGCCGTGCAAATCGCGCATCTTTTCCGGCGTTGTGGTGCGATACCAGTCGAACAGCCAAAACCCGCGCAGCCGCACGTCACGAAACACGGTATCTCGCGCCGCGATCCGGTGGTCCTCGCCCGAGAGCAATCCGTAGACGACGACCGTCGCGCGGTCCTCGACAGCTTTCGCCAGTGCGCCGGTAGCCTCACCGCCAATCGCGTCCAGAGCGAGTTTCGGCCGTGCCTTTGCCGCGCCGCGAATGGCCTCGGCAAGATCGACTTCCCCTTGGTCCACAATGACGACATCCGCGCCGTCCTGTTTCAGCGCATCAACTATATCCTCGCGCCGGACAATATTGATCGTATGTAGCCCCATTTCGCGGGCAAATCGGATCACCATCCGTCCCACGTTGGAATTTGCGGCATTCTGAACGATCCAGTCTCCGGGTGACAGCGCCACCATATCCGTGAGCAACAGATAAGCGGTTCCGGGATTGGCGCGCATCAATGCGGCCTGCTGCGGATCTGCTCCTTCGGGTGCTTTGGGGGCCATGCGTTCGTGCAAAATCAGCGTATCGGACCAAAACCCGTTGCCTACAGGCAGGACCGCATCACCGACCGCCAGTCGCGTTACCAAGTCGCCGATTGCGTCCACGACACCCCAAGCCCCGACACCGGGTGTTGCCGGCAATGCGAGCGGCTCGGCACCATAGCTCCCTTCGATCGAAAGCAGGTCGGCCGGATTGATCGTCATCACTCGATTGCGCACACGGACTTCATTTGGTCCGGGCTGAGGATCGGGTTCTTCGATCACCTCGATCACATCAACGGGATCGCCATGCTGGTGGAAGATCGCACGTTTCATAGTCTAAGTTCCTTGCCATGATTCCGCATCGGATTTTGGTGTCCAAGTTCTGCCCTATGAGGCTTGCAAACGCCGACCCCGTCGAACCACGTGAGATCAGCCGCCAAGTTTTACCGGCAAACGGCGCGTGCCGCGGGGCACCATCGCGTCCAACCACTCCGGCGGGTTTTCATTGTCCAGTGACAGATCAGGAAAGCGTTCGAACAATTTGCTCACGGCAATGCGCCCTTCTTCGCGGGCAAGCTTGGCACCGAGGCACAAGTGAATTCCCTGTCCGAAAGTCAGATGGCGGTTTTGTTTGCGGGTAATATCGAAGGTTTCGGCGTCCTCGAACATCCGTGGATCGCGGTTGGCTGAATTGACCATTACGAAAACCCTCTCGCCCTCACGCAACGTGCGTCCGTGCAGTTCGTGTTCCTTGGCCACGACCCTGACCAGGCCATTGGTCGGGCCGTCGAAGCGCAAGACTTCTTCAATCATGCTGTCTACCAATTCGGGCGAGACACGCAGGCTAGACAGCTGTTCGGGGTTGCGCAGCAGCAGCAAGGCCGCGTTGCCAATGAGGTTGGTGGTGGTCTCATGGCCCGCAAATAGAATGAGGATACACGTGGCCACCAGCTCGTCGTCGCTGAGTTTATCACCCTCATCGCGCGCATTGATGAGGTCCATCAGGAAGCCGGGTTTCGGGTTGGCTGCACGTTCTTCAATCAGCTGGCGGAAATAGGCAGACATATGGCGGCAGCCACGCGCCGCACGTTCGTATTTGTCATCGGAATTGCGCGCTCCACCGATGAAGACGGCCATATCGTCGGACCATTCCTTGAACTCGTCTAGCATGTCGCGCGGTACATCAAGCAGATCCATGATGACGAAAGCGGGTAGTTGCAGAGCATACTCTCGGATCAGATCGATGTCCTTGGTGCCCGAAGCCTCGAGCCGATCCAGTAGAAGGTCGCTGATTTCGGCAATTTTGGGCCGCATCTCGGCGATGGCATCAGTCGTAAAGGCATGGCGCATGATGCGGCGCACACGAGTATGATCCGGGGGGTCGCGGAACGCCAGCCAGAGGTTAAGATAACGGATGATGTCTTTCAGCAGCATCGCATCTGCTGGGGGCAGTGATTCATAGAATTTCAGAAGCCGATTGACCGACAGCGTATCGGAAAGAAGCAGGTCGCGGACGTCCGTGTAGCGGGTGACGATCCACGATTTGAGCGATGGGCTCCAATGCACAGGGTCTTCTTCGCGCAACCGCGCGTAGGTCGGGAAAGGATCGGCCATCACCGCCGGGTCGGTGGGGTCGTATACGAGATCCTCGGTGCGCGGTGCTTCTGACATGAGCAAACCTCTCGATCAATATTGACATCAACCAAACGTTCGTTTGATATTGAAGGTGTACGCTGCTGCTTTCGAGATTTCAAGCGCGTTTGCGATCTGGCGTTGAACGGGCGGGTTGCGGAACGATTAGGGAAGCAGCCATCAACGGGAGCCGGACCGTCCGTTGCTGTGTTTTAAACAAGGTTTGCAGATGGGTGATCGGTCCAATGAGGAATTGAAAATGAAGATAGACGAGCAAAGCGCCATTGTGACCGGCGGCGCTTCGGGGCTGGGCGGCGCGACCGTTGATATGCTTGCGCAGTCCGGGGCCAAAGTCGCAATCTTTGACATGAACGAAGAACAGGGCACAGCGAAAGCCAAGGCCGTGAACGGGACGTTCTTCAAGGTTGATGTCACAGATGCGCTCAGCGTCGAGAACGCGATCGCGGAGGCCCGAAGCCAGCAAGGCACGGCGCGCATACTGGTCAACTGCGCGGGGATCGGCCCCGCCGCGAAAGTGATCGGGCGGGACGGGCTGGCTGCGTCGCTCGAGACGTTCAATTCTGTTCTCAACGTAAATTTGTCGGGCACCTTCAATGTGCTGTCTAAATTTGCCGCAGCCCTCCATAAAGACGAGCCGCGCGGAGAGGAGCGGGGGGTCATTGTGAACACTGCCTCTGTCGCTGCATTTGACGGACAGATCGGGCAGGCGGCCTATTCCGCATCCAAGGGCGGTGTCGTGGGAATGACGCTGCCGATAGCGCGCGAATTGGCGCGCTATGGTATACGGGTGATGACGGTGGCACCCGGCTTGTTCTTGACGCCTATGTTGGAAACTTTGTCGGACGAAATCCGCGCATCGCTCGGCGCGCAGGTTCCTTTCCCGAGCCGACTTGGCGATCCTGCGGAATTTGCGCAACTTGTAGGGTCGATTATCACCAATCCAATGCTGAACGGCGAGACGATCCGCCTTGACGGGTCAATCAGGATGGCACCGAAATGAATTTTGAAATGGAACGACGCGGTATCTCCGTCCACGCTCTCGACATCTCCGATCGCGTAGGGATCTTTGTTTGGCAGCAGATCGTACCTTATGGGCCCGATGCGCCTCGCTGACCGCTTTGGACAATATATGGGAGGGCAGGGCGTGTCGGATAGCAGCAGCCTACAGCAGATATTCAGGAGAATTCGCTACTTCCGAGACTATGACAGGTCTACTGGAGTGCAAAAGTGGGGCCCTGAGAAGAGAATCATAGTCGATTTGGCGAACCGGGGATGCCCTGTATCTCGGCAATATCGCTCCATCGCTCGTATAGGCGTTCAGTCAGGTTGGGGGAACCTATTATGCCATATATTGAAGGCCGCGTAGCCTTTATCACCGGAGCCGGCTCCGGCATCGGCCGCGCCATCGCGCTCAAACTGGCGGTGGAGGGTACGACAGTCGTTTGTTCAGATATCGACATCGGAGGTGCGCAAGATACCGTTACGCTCATCAAGGAGACGGGAGGTCTGGCATTGGCCGAGGCTTTGGATACCTCTGACGAAACCGCTGTGAAAGAAGCGCTGGAGCAAGTTGCACAACAGCACGGACGTTTGGATATTCTGATCAACAACGCTGGCGTCGGCGGAAAGGATTGGGAAACGACCAATGCGATCAACCTCTCTGGCGTGTATTACGGATTGATACACGCATGTCCGATCATGGCCCGTCAGGGCGGCGGCGCAGTGGTGAACACATCCTCAATTGCGGGGGTGGGCGCGGTCAGCTGGGCTGCGGAGTACCACGAGAACACCGACCTCCTCGGCTCGCTCAGCGCCTATACCGCCAGTAAACACGGCATAATCGGCCTGACCAAACAGTTCGCCGTGGCTTTCGCGAAAGCTGGAGTGCGGGTGAACGCGATTTGTCCCGGTTATATCAAAACGCCAATAATCACCGAATTACGGAGCGAAAAACAGCAGAGCTTTTTGGAATCGCTACATCCGATGGGGCGGCTCGGCGAACCGCAGGAGGTGGCGGAGGTAGCAGCCTTCCTTGTCAGCAAGGCTGCCAGTTTTGTGACCGGCGCAGCGGTCCCGGTGGATGGAGGATATACGGCAAAGTGATGCTGCGGGGCAGTAACTGAAATTCAATCGCTAGCTGAAGTGGAGGGCAAGCGATCCGCTTACCCAGTCAAAAATCAAGCCAGATCGGCACCACCGGTCACAATGCACCCATCGTAAATGCAACCGTTACTTTATAAAACAAACGTTTGGTTTTGTGTAGACAAGCGACGTTGCATCTGTAATCGTCGAGATCTGATGTTCGACCGACCGCAGCGAATAAATGCAATCGTGCAAAAGGTTGGACTGCGCTTGAAAACGGGAGGTACACATGCGCTCGATCAATAAGCTGGCCCTGGGAGGGGCAATACTGGGTATACTTGGAGCGTCTCAGGCTTTTGCGCAGGAATATCCTTCGCTGTCCCTACGCATGGCGCATCCGTTGCCAGAGACGTGGCCTGCGGCGAATTGGGATAAGTGGTGGGCTGAAGAAGTTGCGCGCCGTAGCGACGGCAAAATCAACATAGAAATCTTCTGGTCGGGCCAGTTGGGCGGGCTTACCGAGATCAAGTCGTTGGTAGGCGACGGCGCAGTGGAGCTGGGTGTTTTTGCGCAAGCTGTCCATGCCGAAGAGCTGCCGATGATGGCCGTCTCGGCAGGTCTTTTAAACCGCGTATCCGCAGATGCCGCGACTGCCAACACCCTGGCTGGTGAGATGTATCAGCAAGATCTTGTGAAAGCCGAAGCAGACGCCGCCGGTATCGTTCCGATCAAGTGGACCGTGCCATCGACCTATACCCTGCTGTGCAACAAGCCGGTGAACAAGATGGCCGACCTCGAAGGGCTCCGCGTGCGCGCCGTGGGTGGTGCCTATGTGCCGATTTGGATGGAAGAATACGGCATGGTTCCCACACGGGTGCAGGCCCCCGAACTGCGAGAAGGACTTGAGCGTGGCACGATAGACTGCAATTTCGGACCAATCGAATGGGCGACCTTCTCGGAATTGGAGGAAGTGGCACCTTACTGGTCTGATATCAACACCGGCTCATTTACGACTTTCCAGCTGATCGCATCTAAGGAAGCGTGGGACGGATGGCCTCAGGAGGTCAAAGACTTGATGACCGAAGTCGCGCAAGAAGCGATGGATAAGGGCCAAGCCGAACTTGCAGAAGTCGAACAGACCGCGATCAAGGAATTTCAGGAAGCCGGTGGCGAAATCGTGAAACTGAGCGACATGGACGCCTTTGTCGAACGCTCCCCCGATATGATCGCAATCTGGAAAGAACGCACCCTTGAAGCGGGTGTGAGCGAAGAGGATATTGCCCCGATCATCGAGCTTCAGCGCAAGGCTGAGACATCTTTCGGGAATTAAGACTTGCCTGACGCCACAAATCATTCGAGCCCCGCTGCGTTTCAGAATGCGCTGCGGGGCGTGTTGCTGGCGCTCAAGGTGGTCGCCTTTGGCAGTGCCGTCGCAGTCTTCATCGTGATGGTGGTGGGTGTGGTCGATATCATACTTGGTGAAACTTTTGGTTTCTACCTGCCGTTCAAGGTCGACATGTCAGGTACATTGACCGCAGCGGCCGTATTTCTGACATGGCCCTTGGTGCAGTGGCGCAATGCGCACATCAGTGTGGACCTGTTCAACCCTTTCATGTCGTCCGGCATCGTGCGGTTGCGCTGGTGGGTCGCCCAAGGATCCGGTTTGGTCTTCGTGGGGCTGTTGACCTACGGAAGCTGGGTTTTGGCCTTGGAAAGCATGGCGATTTGGGAACAGTCTGCAGCGACGCTGGGCTACGCGATCTGGCCGGCGAAACTGGCATGTGCAATCGGTGCGTCGTTAACCTGCCTCATCCTGGTGGTGCAGATGATTGCCCGCGCCAGTGGCATTGACCAGCCAGAGGATATTATTCAATGAGCGGATTGGCCGAAGGTGGCATCGGATTTGTCGTGCTGCTGTTCATGCTGGGAATCGGCGTGCCCGTTGCCTACGCGATGGGTCTGGTTGCAGCCGTGGGAATCTACCTCACGGTCGGGGACCGTTTTCTGCTCACGACCTTCAAGTCGATGCCCTATGCGTTGACGAGCGACTATAATTTCGTTGTCATTCCGATGTTCGTGTTGATGGGTGCGATCGCCGGGCGGGCGGGTATCATCCGCGATCTCTATACTGCCGCTCAATACCTTATGAGCAGGCTGCGCGGCAGCCTTTTGATGGCAACGATCTTCGCACAAGCCGGTTTTGCAGCCGCTTCCGGCTCTACTGTCGTGGCGTCCAGCGTGTTTACCCGCATGGCCCTGCCTGAAATGTTGCGTTTTGGTTATAATGGCGGTGTCGCAGGGGGCTGCATTGCTGCTGCCGGTACATTGGCTGGGCTGATACCGCCCTCCATCGCAATGGTCCTTTTTGCCATGCTGACGTCCGAACCTGTCGGTAAGTTGCTCGTCGCCGGCATTGTGCCGGGCGTGTTGACCGCGGTGAGCTATGCTATCGGCATTCGCCTGTTTCTGATCGTACGACCGGAATGGGCCCCCATGTCTAACCAGAATATCACTTGGGCCATGCGTGGACGGGCGTTGTGGAAGGTATGGAGCGTGTTGCTTTTGATGGTGCTGGTAATGGGCGGCATCTATCTTGGTTTCTATCCCCCCTCGGCTGCCGGCGCTGTCGGGGCGGCAGGTGCGCTGGTCATTGCGCTCTCGATGCGGAGGGTCAATGGAAAGGACATTTGGGATTCGCTGCTCGAAGCGGTACGTATGTCGGCCATCATCTTTGCGATCGTGATCAGCGGGCTACTGTTCAGTCGGTTCCTGTTGATCAGTGGTTTCATCCCCGAACTGCGCGGTGTGATCGTCGCGACTGAGATCGGCCCCTTTGGATTCATTGCGATAACAATCGCCATTTTCATGCTGCTCGGGATGTTCGTCGACTCCGTGTCTCTTTTGGTCATCGCGGTGCCTTTCCTCTATCCCATTTCGCAATCGCTGGGGATCGACGCGATCTGGTTCGCGGTGCTCGTCATCAAACTGATCGAAATCGCGGCGATCACTCCTCCTGTGGGGCTGAACCTCTATGCCGTGCTGGCCGCTGCCGACGGCAAAATTCGTGCAGGAGCTTTGTTCAAGGGCGTGTTGCCCTTCATTTTGATCGAGTTTGTGATCCTCGCGTTGATCATCATTTTCCCGGAAATCGTCCTGTATCTGCCCCGTCAGATGTAGGCGGCATAGTGAACTGGTACTTGTCTGGCGATCTACAGCGACCCGATGTCAATAAGCCACCATTCAGAAGGGTAAGGCCGCATGAAAAAGATCGTGATCATCGGTGGTGGGCAGGCGGGTGCCGTTCTGGCTGCGACGCTGCGCAAGCTTGGACATGATGGTAGCATAACCCTGGTCTGTTCAGAGGCTGCACTGCCCTATCAGAGACCGCCGTTGTCGAAGAGATATCTGATGCGGGACATGACGGTCGAGCAACTCTCTCTTCGCCCAGAACGCTTCTATGTAGAAAACGGGATCGAGATGATACTCGGGCAGCCTGTGACGAAGATCGACCGGACCCGCAAGGTGATCATGGCAGGAGAGCAGGAAATCGAATATGATGCCTTGGCGATAACTACTGGTTCTTCGCCCCGACGGCTGCCATCTACCATGGGTGGCGATCTTAATCATGTGTATGCGGTGCGCAGTATCGCTGATGTTGACCGGATGGCCCTGGAGTTTTTGCCGGAGCGTCGGTTGCTGGTGATCGGAGGCGGCTATATCGGACTTGAAGCAGCGGCCGTTGCTGCAAGGCTGGGGCTGCGGGTTACTTTGGTCGAAATGGCAACGCGGATCTTACAACGTGTCGCCTCGCCAGAGACTTCCAACTTCTTCCGCAGTTTGCATGAAAACCACAACGTCGAGATCCGTGAAGGCGTTGCTTTGGACAAGTTGGCAGTCGGACAGCCCCTGAAGGCGCATTTTGCAGGTGGCGATGATTTGGAGGTCGATTTCGCGGTCGTGGGGATAGGGGTGAGATCCAATGACGCGCTCGCACAGACGGCAGGGATACACTGTGATGACGGCATTGTCGTAAATGTTTATGGACAGACCTCGGACCCGGACATCTGGGCGGCGGGGGACTGTACCCGGTTTCCGTACCGCGGCGCGCTCATCCGTCTTGAAAGCGTGCAAAACGCGATTGATCAGGCGGAGGTCGTGGCGATGAACATGATCGGTCATCAAAAAGACTATGCGCCAAATCCGTGGTTCTGGTCAGATCAGTTCGATGTCAAGCTACAGATCGCCGGGCTGAATACAGGGTATGACAAGGTCATCATCCGTACTGGGGCCGTGCCTAACAGCCAGTCAAATTGGTACTATGCTGCTGGCAAACTTCTGGCAGTGGATGCCATGAATGACCCCCGCGCCTATATGGTCGGCAAACGGCTGATCGAAAGCGGGCGTTCGCCCGCTGCGGTGGATGTCGCCAACAGTCAAGTCGATCTGAAATCCCTGCTTTGATCCCTTGCCATATTTCGAGACTGCGTTCGTAGTAGCCGCGCCCCCGAAAAGATTTACGGGGGCGCGCTGTCAGAAACTCATTGCGCTGCACTAGATCTTAGCGGGTGAATGCAAAGGTTCCGTCCTTCAACTGACCACCACCCAGCATCTTGCTGACTTTCACCTGAGCCAAGGCAGAGCCTTCTGGTCCAGAGATATCGACCGAGACAGGTATTCCCGCGCAGAAATTTCCGATAAATGGAATAACCATTCTGATCATGTCACCGTCGAGATAATTCAGCACCCCGCCACCGGCCGCACAATCATCGGACGGTTCTATGACGATCTTTATCGACCCGCTGTCGTCGCCGCCTTCTCCGACCCATGTGTCGCCCTCAGATGTTTGAACGGAACTTCCGGGTTTGACGGGCGCTCCGAAATGTTTCTCCATCGCTGCACTCACCTCTGGATCAGGCCCGTACCAACCCCCGAGGATGTGGCGCGCAATTGACCCTTCGTTCTCCGGGTCCATCACGTTGATATACGCATAGGCAGACGAATATACGCCCAGTCCAACAGCGTCGCTCACGTAATAGACGTTAATGCCGCCAGACAGATCGGCAGCGGCTGTCAACGTTTCCGGTACGAGGTCCTTGACGCTTGTTTCGTCCCACTCAAGCGCAATGGTGACCGTATTGGCCCCGGTCATGAGGTAGGGAGGCGGCTGCAGGCTTTCGGCTTGTGCCGCAATCGGTAAAAAACCAGCGACCAATGCTACCGTCAGTAAGTTGTATCTATACATGGTGAATCTCCTCCACTGAGTTTTGAAGTGCTCTCGGTCCCGTCCTCCCCGGGAACCGGGAACTCAGAAGATTATAAGACAAAAAATAAAACAAACGATCGTTTTTTAGCGGCAGTTGACATTTCATCGAGAGAGGTCTGACGGGTGTTGTCATGTCGCGTGGCGTTCTTGGACAACGCGGTCTGCCGAGAATTCAAATTGTGATTCTGGGCGGAATCCGGACCTTCTCTGCGGTCGCGAACTAATCGGGCTGCTGGGGTAGAAGCTGACATTCAACTTGCGTGAATTCCGGGTTCAGCTCTGCATTGCCGCATGACGGCTTAGAGCCCACTTTACCGTATGCTGAATGATGCACGAATGGCCGAATTGGGACGCTAAGCCCCTCAATCCGGTCTGTTTGTCGGTCTCCAAAGCATTGCAGTGCCAATACCGGCGGCGAGTAGCGATGCCGTAAAAACTCCACTCTTGGCGGCCGAGAAGTCGGCATCGCCTGTCCTGCGACAAACAGTGACATGGTTAAGCCAATCCCGGCCAGCGCGGCGGCGCCGGTGGCCTGACGCCAAGAGTAGGCGTTAGGCTTGGTCGCCAATCCCGTGCGGATGGCCAACGCGGCGAAAGCGATCATGCCGAGGGGATTACCCACCAACGGTGGTACAGGGCGCCAATGCCGCGCCAAGCTTAAGGGCTTCATGCACTATTTTCAGAACGAGATAGGCGCGTTGAATGTCGACAACGCGCCCATCTGGCCGAAGGCTTCTTTATTCAAGCAGCCCGAGGATTTCTTGTGCGGCGGCGGCGGATGAAGCGGGGTTCTGGCCGGTAACGAGATTGGAGTCACGCAGCACGAAGCTGGCCCAGTCTTCACCCTTTTCGTACTGCCCACCATTGGCCTTTAGCATGTCTTCAACCAAGAACGGCACAACGTCGGTGAGTTGCACGGCCTCTTCTTCGGTGTTGGTAAAGCCTGTCACACGGCGGCCGGAAACAAGTGGTTTGCCGTCCGTACCTTGCGTGTGGCGGAACACGGCGGGAGCGTGGCAGACTGCCCCGACAGGCAGATCGGCGGCGGCGAAGGCTTCGATCAGGCGCTTGCTGTCCGCGTCTTCCGCAAGGTCCCACAAGGGGCCATGGCCGCCGGGATAAAAGATGGCGTCAAAGCCGTCCTCGGTCACGTCTGAAAGTGTCAGCGTGTTCGCGAGATGCTTCTGCGCGTCGCTATCGTCCTTGAAGCGACGTGTGTCATCTGTCTGTGCGTCCGGGCTGTCACTGGAGGGATCAATCGGCGGTTGCCCGCCTTTGGGCGAGGCCAATGTGATGTCGGCGCCTGCGTCTTTGAAGACGTAATAAGGTGCCGCGAATTCCTCCAGCCAGAAGCCGGTTTTGTTGCCGGTGTCGCCGAGTTCGTCGTGCGATGTCAGTACCATTAGAATTTTCATATTCTTACTTTCAGTTGCGGCCAACGCGGATAACGCGCTTGCCAAAGTTTTCGCCGTTCAGCAGTCCGATGAAGGCTTCGGGCGCATTTTCCAGCCCATCGATCATCTCTTCGCGGTATTTGATTTTACCACTTTCGATCCACGCCCCCATCTCTTTGGCGAAGTCCGGATAGAGATGGTCGAAATCGTCAAAGATTATGAAGCCCTGCATTTTGATTTTCATGCGAAGGATCTGACCCATGAGCCAATTCATCCGGTCCGGCCCATCGGGCAAGGCGGTCGCGTTATACTGCGATACTATTCCGCAAACCGGCACACGTGCATTCGGGTTCAAAAGTGGGATGACGCCGTCAAGAACCTTGCCACCTACATTTTCGAAGTAGACATCGATGCCATCGGGGCTGGCCTTGGCAAGCTGTTCAGCAAAGTCATCTGCTTTGTGATCGATACAGGCGTCAAAGCCCAACTCATTGACCGCATAGGCGCATTTGTCTGGTCCGCCCGCGATGCCGACGACACGGCAGCCCAAGATCTTGCCGATCTGGCCCACGGTGGCCCCGACCGGGCCAGTTGCAGCCGCCACGGCGATGGTTTCGCCGGGCTTGGGCGCGCCGATCTGCGTGAGACCGGCCCAAGCGGTAAACCCAGGCATACCCATGATACCGAGCGCCCAAGACGGATGCTCAGGCGATTTACCCAGATTGGTGACGCCCGCACCGTCGCTGAGCGCGAAATCCTGCCAGCCATTGAAGCTGAGCACATAGTCGCCCGGCGCGAACCCATCTACGTTCGAAGTCACGACCTGCGCGACTGTTCCACCCACCATGACGCCGTCGATTTCCACCGGAGCAGCGTAGGACTTCGCATCACTCATGCGCCCCCGCATGTATGGGTCCAGCGACAGGAATTCCGTGCGCAAAAGCATCTGATCGGCACCCGCAGAGGGAACCTCTCCCTCGACCAGGCGGAGTGTGTCCTTGGTCGGCGCGCCTTTGGGGCGTTCCGCCAGGACAAGCTGGCGGTTGACTGTTTCGGTCTGTGTCATGTTCAATATCTCCTACAGGGCCGCTTCAAGAATGCGGCGGGCGTCGTCGGGGGCGATGGCGGCATGTTCGCCAATCGCGGTCAGGCCGTGGTCCTTCAGGGCGGTGACGATGCGATCAATTTCGGGCGCGGCGATGTCGTAGTCACCCAGCCGTGTCTTGATCCCTATCGCCTCGAAGAAACCACGCGTGGCATTGATTGCGGCGTCGATCCGGTCATCGTCGGACCCCTCGCGGACATCCCATACATTGGCGGCATATTGCAGCAGTTTCTCGCGTTTCGGGCCGCGCTGGTCGTTCATCAGCGATGGCAGCACAACAGCCAGAGTCCGCGCGTGATCTGTATCATTTAGCGCGGTAATCTCATGCCCGATCATATGGCTTGCCCAGTCGTGCGGAACACCCGCGCCGATCAGACCGTTCAGGGCCAGCGTTGCCGTCCACATCAGGTTGGCACGGATATCGTAGTCGTCCGGAGTTTCAAGCGCTTTGGGCCCAAGCTCGATCAGGGTACGCAGCAGGGTTTCGGCAAATCCGTCCTGAACGCGTGCAGCAGACGGATATGTCAGATACTGTTCGATGATATGAACAAAGGCATCCGCAACACCGTTAGCGATTTGGCGGGGAGGCAGCGAGTAGGTAACCTCCGGGTCCAGCACCGAAAAGACGGGATAGCAGTGTGGGTTCATGAATGGGAGCTTCGCGCCTTTTTCAGCGTGGGTGATCACAGAGGCAGGGTTCATCTCTGACCCTGTCGCGGGCAGTGTCAGCACGGTGCCGAACGGCATGGCACCTGTTACGACCGATCCGCGCGATGTCAGGATGTCCCAGGCGTTGCCGTCATACAGGGCAGCCGCTGCGATGAACTTGGTGGCGTCGATGACCGACCCGCCGCCGACGGCAAGCAGGAACGTGATTTCTTCCTGACCGATGAGCTCAACAGCTTTGAGTGCAGTGTCAAAGCGTGGGTTCGGCTCAACCCCACCGAATTCGACCAAAGTGCCTCGCGCACCTGAGCAAGAACGCCGGTCCGTTCCGCGCTGCCCCCGCCGTAGACGATAAGCACCTTTGCGTCAGCAGGAACCTGATCTTTCAGGTCCGCGATACGGCCCCTGCCGAACAGGATGCGTGTCGGGTTGCGAAAATCAAAATTGTTCATTGGTTCAGGCCTCTTCGGTTTCAATATGCAGGCGCACATCGATGTTGCCGCGCGTGGCGTTGGAATAGGGGCAGACCTGATGCGTTGCTTCGACGAGATGCTGCACGTCGTCGCGGGCCATGCCCGGCAAATGAACGGTGATGTCCAGATCAAGCCCGAACCCACCTTCGGCGCGTTGGCCAATACCGACATCGACCGAGGTTTTGGACCCTGTGGAATCAAGCTTGAGCTGCTTGGCCGTCAGGTCCATCGCGCTATCGAAACACGCAGCATAGCCAAGCGCGAACAGCTGTTCAGGATTTACCCCAGCCTCGCCGCTGTCCGGGCGGACCATGTTTACCGAAAAGCTGCCGTCGTTGAGGGCAGAGGTACCGGAGCGCCCCCCGGTTGCCGTTGCGGTGGTTTTGTAGAAGATTTTCATAGGTTTTCCTTTCGTGAATAGACCGGTCGTCTACTTTATTGGTAAAAATTTTTGAGCGTTAGGGTGCCGGAACAAGCGCCCTTGTTGCATCTATTGCGGAATTGAACGGAGCATCACTGTGCGAAAGACTGGCAACAAGGCTGGCCCCAAGCCACATGTGATAGAGCATTTCCGCAGAGGCTTTTGGGTTTTCAAGCGGAACGATTGTCCCATCCTCCGCCCCTTGTTCAAGGGTGAGTGCCAAGCGCGCGATGATGTCGGACACACCTTTTTGCAGGATACTGCTCATGTCCTCGGACAGGTCAGCGACCTCCGCCGACAATTTGACGACCAAGCACCGATCCTCAGGGTTCGCGCTAAGTTGTTTTGTGCGCCACCTTTCGAAATAGGTGAAAATCCGGGACCGCGCGTCCATGTCGGGGTGCGCAAGGGACACTTGCAGGCGAATGCCGTACTCCGTCACAAACTCGTTTAACAGCGCACAGCCATACGCCTCTTTTGAAGCGAAGTAGTGATAGAACGAACCCTTCGGTACACCAGACTCTTTCAAAAGAGCACTCAGGCCAACACCTGTGTAGCCCTGAGCGGCTGTCAGGCGGCGTCCAGTGGTCAATATCTGTGAACGGGTGTCGTTTTGCTGTTCCATGAATAACCAGATAGGCTTTATTAGACCAGTCGTCTAGTAGTTTCGCGTCAGTTTGTTATCACTGATGTGTGACCTCCCTGAACGAGACGGATTGGTGGACTGTCATTGGGGAAATGCTTGGAGAATGACGGTGTTAGCCACATGGCACCCAAACACCACTTCGGGAACATGGCTGGGCTCTGAACGGCGGTCGTCTTGGCTACGTCGCCTTTGCAGAGCGCAACGCCTCGCTATACGAGCTGATTTTCTCGTGTGGGCGTTTGACGGACCAAAAGGTCGCGAGCCCGATGAAGCGATAGCAAAGCTTGTTGCTCAACCGTTTTGATCGCAACAAAGTGCATCGTGGGTCGTGTCGCTGCTTCACGGATTGCCTCAGCGTCGATTGCGTCTGACTTGCCTCGCTTGACGTAGGGCTTCACATACATCGGTGGGATCTAACGCACCTCGTGGCCCAAGGCCCTCAATTCGCGGGCCCAATGATCGGCGCTGCTGCAAGACTCCATGCCGATCAGGCAGGGTTCTAACTTAGCAAAGAACGGCAGAAACTGCGCCCGTCTCAGGGGATTGTTGAACAAAACATCGTCGTTCTCCGCGATACCATGGACTTGGAAAACATTCTTGGCCGGGTCAACGCCGATTGTGCTAACTTGCATGGGGTGGCTCCTCATAAAGCAAATTTAGACACCTGCATTATGGCGCATTGCGACGCCGATTGGAGCAGGAGCCATCCACCCTATCAGCTTTCAAGTACCCAGATCGGGTATGATGTCGAGGATGTTCATTCCCTGCATGGCGTCCTTCTTGAAGCGGTTGTCTGTCAAGAGTTGCGCATAGCCATGCACAAGGCTCCACGCGAACATCTGCTGCTTCGCTTCAACCTCCGCAGCGTCACCATGATACCGTCCAAAGTCTTTCGAAAGGTCCGCCAGGATCACAAAGCATGCGCCGACATGGCGCATAAGGTTCGGGTCGCTTGAAGACACTCTGTCGCGGGCGAACATTAGTTCGTACATAGCTGGGTGATCCTGCGCGAATGCGACATAGCCAAGGAGCGCAGCCTGCCGACGGGCGACGCGGTCCGCTGTCTCGTGGGCTCCTCTTTTCATGTAAGTTTCCAATTCCGCATAGCCCTGTGCTGCGAGGGCCGTTAACAGTGCCTCCTTGTTCGCGAAATGGTTTTGCGGCGCGGTCGCGCTAACACCAACTGCCTGAGCACACTTTCTCAAAGACAGATTGCTGTGGCCTTCGGTCTCGAGCAGGCGGCGTGCTGCGGCCAGCAGAGACTCTCTGAGATTGCCGTGATGATAAGGCTTTGCGTCTTTGGTGTCTGTCTTCATATGTCCAGTGTAAACTTTTTCTTGACACCCTCACAATAGGACAGATACGGATATGTTCAATGCAAATATACACTGCACATATAGAGGCTGAGATGAAAAAGATGTTGGTTTACGCACTCGGAGCTGTTGTTGGGTTGGTGGTTCTTGCCGCTGCCTTTTGGTTCACGAACCCGATGGGACTGCGGGACACGCTTCTTGCAAACCAGATCGCCAAGATGAGGGTCGCCCCCAGTCGCCTAGGCAATCCTAAAACCCCCAGTGATTACGGAATGACGTATAGCGACGTTGATATTGTGACCGATGATAACGTAAGGCTCAGCGCGTGGGAAATCCCGGCGGCGTCCCCTTCGGACCGGACGGTGATCCTCAACCACCCATTGACCACAACCCGCTATGGTTCGGACAAAGGGCTGGATGGCGTCGCGGCGGAGTTCTTGCCCATGGTCAAGCATCTGCACGACGCAGGCTATAACGTGGTGATGTACGATCACCGTGGCCAAGGCGACAGCGATGGGGGCTTGGGGCGCACCGCCAGGGGCACCGAAGCGCCAGTCGGCGCGGGCGTCACCGAATGGCAGGACGTGGTCGCGTCACTCAAATACGTTCTGAGCCATGCCGATTTCGCGGATGACGAAATCATCTTCATGTCCCAATGCATGGGAGCGAATGCCACATTCCTCGCGTGGCAGAACGCGCCCGAACTCTTTGCCAACCCGCAGATCAAAGGGCTTGTCGCGCACCAGCCGACAATTTCTTACAACATGACGGCCCGGTTCCTTCGGGCCAAGACAGGCATCGATCTTGTGGACCGCGTGCTGGAAACCCAACTCGAAAGATACGGGGTTGGCTTTGCCAATCCCTTGGAAACGGTTCCAAGCGTCACGGTACCGATCCTCTTCGCACAGGTTGAGAAGGAACAATACACCTTCAACACCGAAACCGGGCAGAACGACATTCAAGAGATCATTGACGCAGCCACGACCGAAAACGAGGTGATCTGGATCGGCCCCAAGCATCCGAATGCATTCGGTTCGAACATGCGGTTTGACGGGTACCAGTACTTCAATCACCACCCAGAACAACTGCTGGATTTCATGTCACGACAGTTCAGCTAGGGTCGTCGCCGCGCACTTCCGCACCTATCTGCAATGCAAGAAGCGGACCTTCCGGCAGTCAAGCCGAAGGTCCGCTTTGTCCGCGTTGCAGTCGTCCAGCGACTGGATGATTGTGCTGGTGCGGCGAATGTCGGCAATGCGGGCTGCGACCGCAGCATCTTGACAGGTCGGTGAATGGCAGGAATGGGCCGACAGCGACGCGTCAAACGCGCCTCATTGCACTGCAGCGCATTGGCATTAACGAAGACGCTTTCATTGCGAAACAGTCCGGGACTGAATACGCCAACCTCCACCGCGACGGGAACTATGGTTTTCGTCGCCGGTAAAGTCAGATCTGGTGGGCCTCATGCCGCTTCGTCACTTCTCGCGTGACTGCTTCTCGACCGGCAGTATGCTGTCGTCGATGTTCCTCTAAGCACTGGTCCTTGGTTATCCACGATGCGTTGCCTATCCCCGAAAGAAAAAGCACGAATGAATTGGATGGTCGCATTTCTCGCGCTTCCCGACGGGGGTGTTCGAGCGGAATTTCCAGACGAGATAGCCTGCGCGGACCGTCTTGCGGCGGTGCGTTGGCCGCATGGCGTTAGCTGCGTTCGGTGTCATAGCACAGATGTCGGCTTTCTGGAGTTGCGAAAACTCTATCACTGCCGAAATTGCAGAAGGCAATTTTCGGTAACGTCGGGGACCATCGCGCACCGTTCGCGTCTTGAGCTTAGCTTCTGGTTCATTGCAGCCGAGGACATCATTACGGCTCACGCAAAGGGTGTCGCTGATGCCCTGTTGACCGGCCACGGTCTCGCTGACCGGTACGGAATTTCCTATGCGGCGACATACAGGTTGAAACAATTGCTGATGCGGGACCTATCGGTGCCTACGGGCCTGTTTCGCGCAAGCGTTTGTGTTCGAGGTTTCACCATACCCCCAGATATCGCGTCCTCTGACCTGGATCGATTCCTCTGGTTGGTGGAACAAATGACTGCACCCGTGCCGGGATACGACTGATCGTAAATTCCTGTTGAGTTAACGAGATAGCCTTTCCACAGCAGAGACAGTGCTCGGCCTTCCAGTGCTGGAAAGCGACCCCTACCTCTGTCGTGAAAGGAGCGAATAGCCACGCAGAGTCTAGGCGTCAGACTGACCAGAACCCCTCGTGGTGATGTGCGAAAAGGGGAATTTTTTTAAAAATAAACAAGTAAAAACAGATGCTTGACTCGAATCTGGAAATTTCATCTAAAAGTTTGGGTTTTGGTGTTTGGAATTTTCACGTTCTGCGCGGACATCGAGGGAGAAGGCAGAGCAAGGAAGGAATGACAACGACAGGTGCGCAGCGCGTGCCACACGACTGAACGAACCTGAACGGGAAGACCGGCCATTGCCGGTAACGGCAGGCGGTCTCCGCAGGTCTCCCACCACGAAAACAAGTTCCTAACCCGGCTCAACGAGCACGGGAATGGAGCAGTCATGCCGACGCGCAAGGAAGGATTGGCGCCGCGTCGGAGCACCTCAAACCCAGCTGCTCAGGAGTTCCCGGGCGCTGACCCAGCAAATGTCACAGGGGAGATCCCCACGCCCACAAGAAAGAATTACTCATGGCGGAAACAAGAACACACCTGAGGCCGACGCCGGCGAAGAGCCGGGCGGTCCGCAAGATCCCGAAAGCCTCGAAAGGGCATTTCGTTGGGGAGCTTGTCTATGACGATATCAACGGCATGCCTCAGCGCCTCGGTTTTGCCAGCTACACGGAATTCAAGGCTGCTATCTGCCTGATCTACCGGGACGACTTTGCGGATATCGAAGAGCAGCTGGCATCGTTGCCGTTCAACCACCCGAAAGGTGCCCCCAGTGAGCACTTCTTCGATTTTCGGTTCACTACTAAGGGCGGACAGAGAATTTGCATTTCTGTCAAGCCGGAGCGGATTGCGAAGACCTATGTCTATCAGGCGACGATAGGCGCTGTGAAGAAGGCGGCCATTGGCAATATCTGTGACGCAGTCGCCACCGTGACCGAGCGCAATATCAGTCCCATCGAGCTTCACAACGCAGAACTCTACCATGCCGCTCGCCGACCCGAGCCTTCCGTGGATGAAGTGGTTGTCGATGCCCTGTCACGGCTTGACGGACCGGTTTCCATCAACCAGTTCCTCGAGGATATCGGGATTTCCGGGCAGGGTTTTTTCAGCGTGGCTCGCGCAATTCGCTTCGGCCACGCGCGTCTTTTCACGCCTGAAAAGATCCGCGGCAAGACCCTGATCGAACGTGGGGTGGCCGCATAATGGCTGCTCCGTTCAAGAAAAAGCCGAAAATCCTTTTGGAAAAGGATTGCGAGTTCGCAGTCGGCATCCGCAAAGGGCGCGTTCTTGAATTGCGCACTGAGGGCTATTTTATCTTCTGGGATGAGTGGGCCGACCCCGAGACGGGCGAATGCCACGAGAGCACCGCAGGGATCATGAGTTATGATGCCATCGTCATCGAGAATAACTACGGCACCCTCAAGATTCTGAGACGCCCCTTGGCTAAACCGTTTGATCGCGAACAGATTCGTCGGATCGAACGTCTGCCCACGGAAATCGCACGCCAGCGTTTCAAGCAACAGCATGTCCTGGCGATCCAGGACATGCTCGATGCCGGTGAACTCCATCAGACTCGAGACGACTTCTGCGACCGGATCATCGATATCGTTGCAAAAGGGAAAAGCCGTTACGACAAGTATCTTGCTGCGCTTGCAATTCGGGAAGGCAAGCGAGGGGGCGCGAGAGTCAAGAAATCCAAGAAGGAAATCGAAAAGTCCGTTGAATTCCATCAGGGATTCAAATGTGGGCAGACCATGTGGAAATGGTACTGGCAATGGCGCGTAAATGGTGACGATGGCCTTTTCGACAAGTACCGAAATTGCGGAAAGTATCATCGGTATGATGATGCAACCGACAACTTTATTGCAGGTATCCTAGGTACCCTTTGGGACGAAGAGCGGGTGACGGTCAAGTCCTTGGTCGAGAGCGTTCACAGTGAGTTGGACAAGGAAAATGAGCGGCGTGAGCGTCTGCCCGTTCCTGCGGCAAAGATGAAGAAGGTCGGCTACGACTACATTCTGCGCTTGATCAAGGAACATGCGCCCCTCGACCACAAGATCCGGAAGAATGGCTGGGACAAAACCTATAAGGACCTCCATAGCCTTGGCATGGGGATCGAGACATCGCGGGCTTTGCAGCGCGTTGAAATCGACGAATACACCGTCGATCTCTTCGTGCTCATGAAAAGCACTGACCTATTTGAACATCTGCCACAGTCTATCAAAGATATCATCGGACTGGATGGCTGCGCGCGGCGCGTCACTTTATCCGCCGCGATTGACGTTCACACGCGCTGCTTTCTTGCGCTGCAGATTGTGCCGGAGGGCATCGAAAGCCCCCTGCGCCAAACCTTGGAAATGATTTACACGGACAAGAACCCGATCGCCGACGCTGCTGGCGCAAAATTCGGATGGCCGATGGCGGGGGCGCCTGAAACGGGTGTTCTTGATCGCGGTAATGCCTATGTCATCGATGACGCCTATGACGTTCTTGCCAGTCTCGGGATTACAAATCTTGGCGCCCCGGCCGGCAAACCTTGGCTCAAGCCCTTCATTGAACGTGTATTTCGGACGATCCACAGTGATCTTCTGCTGCGTTTTTCGGGACGGGCGTTCAGCAACGTTGTGGAGCGCGGCGACAATGATCCGAAAGCGCGCGCAACACTGACTTTGGAGGCTTTCCTCATTTGGCTCGTGCGATGGACCGTCGACGCCTACCACACCAAGTATCATAAAGGTCTGGGTATGTCACCTAACAGGGCTTGGAAAGAGGCGATCAAGGAGTGTAAACCTCGTTCCCTGACCAGCGACGAGATGCGTGAGGCCTTTGGCGTCCGCGGGCGGCGCAAACTCAGTCAGACGGGGCTTCGTGTATCTCATATCGACTACCAAGCCGATCACATCATGGAAAAATTCCTGAACTCCAACGCCGAATATTTCGATTACCTGCGCTGGGATGGCGATATCGGAACGATCAGCGTGCGTTGCGATGACGGTCCCTGGACCACCGTTCCTGCCTGTGATGATAAATGGATCGGCAAAAGCGATATCGACTTGCGTGTTTGGCTCCAGGAGCGGGCTGAGCAAGACTTGGACGAAACCCGCGCGCGTCGTGATTTCATCAATAGCGCGAACAGGGAATCCGTTCGCCTGAAGCAGCTGAATGGATTGATTTCGCTGCCCAAGACGCCAGCCGAACTCAAGAAAGATGTCGAACGCTTTATGCGGCACGCGGACACCGCAGAGCGTCGCCACAGGGCAGGGCCACACCGCGATCTGCTCGAGGATCTGGATAAAGGCACGGGTGATATCCCTGCGCACAACACCTCTGAACATGCCACCGATTACGACGCAAGCGGCACCAACCTCGATAACTTCGACGACAATTCCATGGAGTGAACATGAACGACATGACCAGTATTACCCCTGTTACCATCACTGAAAAGCTCAACTGGCTCGAGCACCGGTATTGGAAGTTTGGCGAGGAAGAAAACTTCGACGACCACCTTCTCGACCTTTTTAAGGTGGATGATGACGGCCAGCGGACGGCAGAGCCGCGGTTTGATCCGCTTAACCGTGAAACCAAGGGCCTGATGGTCCTTGGCCCGTCTGGCAATGGCAAGACGGCTCTCATGATGCGTGCCCTGCGGGTGGACCCTGTTCTGACGCAATTCAAGATCGATCAGGGCGGCAATACGCTCTACATTACCGTCCCACCCGACGCCACGATCAAGAAGCTCGCCGAGATTATTCTCGAAAAGACGGGCTATAACAAGGTCGATAGCAAGCTTCGCTCCGCTGATGCCTGGGAAATGGCGCGGCATCGCTTTGGTCTGGTCGGGATCAAGGCCGTCGTGATCGACGAATGTCATCACATTTTTCGCGCGGGACCAGGGCGCGACATCCCTGCGGCCATTCAGGCACTGAAACATATCATGCAGTCCCAGCATCGCGTGGCACTGATCATCGCGGGCGTTCCCAGTCTGAAGAGTGCTATTCTGACCGAGGCTTCTGGTGAAACGATGCGCCGCTTAACCGAGTTCTCACTGACAAGGATTCGCCCGGGTTCCAGGGGAGCCGCGACGTTTGGAAGGAACTTCGTGAAGTCTGCCGTTACCCTCGGACTCCATGTTGCGCAAGAAGATGCACTGCCAGAGCGCATTCTTTTTGCAGAGCACGGTCAGGTCGGAAGGAGCGTTGGCCTTGGAAAGGAAATCCTGCGGGCTGCGATCTCCAGAAAACGTGAGGTGATCACTCTCGAGGGCGCAGAGCGGGTTTTCCGGAAGTCCAACTCTGGGCTCGACGTGACGCCGTTCGACGGAGCAGAATGGGATGCGGTAAAGGCGGAATTGACTGCCATTGGTTGGGGGCAGTGATGAGCATCTGGCCTAGCCTGGCGTTTGATGCTGAGGAATCCTTGCTGTCCTATGCGGACCGGCTGTCCGTGTTGCACACCGGTCGCGGCATGGAGCGTCTCGTCAAGGATTTCGGGATCAACACCGAGCATTTCGCCTCAGGACGCGAAGAGGCGGTCTTGGCGTTTGCCGAGGCTGCCGGACTGCAGGTGGGGGACGCACAGCGCGCATCGGTCCGCGTGTTCCCGCGCGGGGCGTCTTTCCGTGCGGAGCCTATCTCGAAAACCTTTCTGAGCCCTCGTGCGGCCCGCTACTGCCCCGCCTGCCTTGCAGAGGACGGCAACCGTGCTGACCGTCAGTTTCGGCTGCTCTGGGGCTTTCGCCATGTCACCCGTTGCGACCGGCATTCGACGTGGCTTCTGGACGCCTCGTGTCAGGATGAAACCAACCTGCGCCTTGCTATCGGAAATGATCCTCTCGAACCCGGGCGTCCCGCGGTATCTGTAACGCCGGAATATCTCACTTGGCTGCGGGCGCGCGTGACCGGAGGTGCCAGCTTTGGGATTTCCTGGATGGACGACCAAACCTTGGAGCAGGTGCTTGCCGCCTCTGAAATGCTGGGCGGCATTCTCCAGCACGGACATAAGGTGGTGCTCTCTAGGCTGTCCCCGGCACAGACGGAAGAGGCGACGGATATCGGGTTCTCCATTTACTCGGAGGGTCCCGAGGCGATCGAAGAAGCGTTGGACACGATTCGCAAGACATCGCCCGCCACCGCCGTTCAGGCAGGTCCTCTGGCCCACTACGGAAAGCTTTTTGATTGGCTGGACCGCCGCAGCAATGCCATTGATCCCGGACCGATCCGCGACATCCTGCGCGACCACATTGTGAAACACTCGGCGGTCGATCCCGGGACCTCCGTTCTGGGCGTGGAGATTACCGAGCGTCGGTTCCACACGCTTTACAGCCTGTCGAGTGCTGTGGGCATCGAGCGTCCGCGCCTGTCGCGCCTTCTGAAAAAGCTGGGCGAGATCCCGGCGAACTCAACTGAAGTTGAAACTGGGAACATGGTGTTCGAAGTCGACAAAACGGTCCCCCTGATCGAAGCGTTTAAGACCGCCATCCCTTTGCGAGACGTCCCAGATTATTTGGGTGCAAGTAAGCGACAGGTGGAGATTCTGTATCGCGCTGGAGTCATCCTGCCTCTGGTTCCGCGGAAGGAACGTGGTGCTGTGCGCAATGTGGTCTTTGGACGGGTGCAGCTCGATGATTTCTTGAAGCGTATTTCCGATCTGCCGATCCTGGATGAAACGGACGAGGAAATTTTCCATCCGATCTCCTATGCCTGTCAGCGAGGCGCCGGGCAGTTCGAGGCCATTTTCGTCAGTATTTTGGATGGGCTGACCTTGGGAGTCCGTCATCCAGGAAAGTCCGGGGTCTCTGCCGTTTATGTCGATGTCAGATCCTTGGTATCGATCCGGAATTCTGCCTGACCCCTTCCGAAATCTTCGTCTATCAAGCCCGCTTCGGCGGGCTTTTTTATTGTCATTTCATGTTGTTCGCGGGATCTTCACCCGATTTTCGTGGGATCTTTGCTCCCATTCTAAAATGGCTCGAAATAAGGCATTGATTTTGCACGCGTTTTCGAGCTCTCTCGAGACAACTTTATCCCGTTTTTCAGCCTGAATGTTTTGAACGGTCACATCTGCCGAAGACTGCTCTTTAATACAGATAGTTGATGCCGAACAAGAACATGTTCGGCGGCGCAAAAAGCAGCCGTGCCTCAAGTTTCTCCGTAATCTGGTAATACGGGGACGCGATAACATAGGGGTTCAGGTTGCCTTCAAAAAGCGGCCGCAGGACATGGGGAGCGATTGGGCCGAGCTCCCCCCGATATCCGACCATCAAGCCGAAAGAATAATCCAAGCCGATACGGTTGTTCAGAAAAAGTGTTCTGGAGAACCCGAGGCTCCATGTTCTGTCCCCAAAGGAATTGATAAAAGTAGAGCCGCTGATGCCGTTTTTTGTCAGCGAAACAAAATGGTTCATGGAAATACTATCGGTGCTAAAGCTATCGCTGGGGTGCCATCCAAAGGGCAGATACATAAAACCGTCGGCGGCTTTTTCCCCACGGGTAAATGCAAACGCCCTGCTTGCAACAGAGTGCGAAGCTGCGCCCGTCTGCTGTTCTGGTGAACCCAGGGGGGGCAAAACCGATGAGGTTTGAGCGAATGGCGCGCTGCAGGCCAGGCACAGAATGAGCGTTAGAATGTGCCTCATGAAACAACCCTGTATTTTCGAAATCAAATGAACGCGCGCAGTTAACTTTTTTTGTAAGTAGCCGGTGACAAAACCACAATATAGACGGTTCGGGTGCGCAACATGTGCCATGCCGTTCCGGTTTTCGCGCTGACGCGAAGGGTACCTGTTTTGTTATTCGTATGTATCCCGCCAAACGGCAACCCGTTTCGGGAACAGGTGTTCCAATTCTTTATAGACGGGCGATAAGTGCGAGTAGAGCTTGGTGCGCAGATCGCGCGAAGGTTGGTACGAAGGCCCCTTATTTACTTTTGCAGAGAGGATTTCGGGATCGACGCCCGCCCTTTGTGCGCCGACAAAGTCGCAAATATCTTGGAACAGATCCGCAGGTCTGCTTGCAATATCATCAAAGAAAAAAACGCCAAGCCTGTCTTCCCCGAACACTTTTCCGAATTTTCCGATGTGGTTATGCCCGTTGCAAAAAGAAAGCTGCATAGGGTGAAGCGCTTCCTTGAACAGAAGGTCTTCGCTATTGGGCTGGTCGATTGTTTTTAAAACCATACGGGCACCAGACAGCAGCCGCTCGACCGGATCCCGAAGCATGTAAACGATCCGCGCATCGGGGGCGATCTCGCGCATTTTGCGGACCCGCTCTATCGGTTGAATACAGTATTGCGGTGTCAGTTCGCCAACAACCGGCTCTTTGAGCTGACCGAAAACCCGCAAATATGCAGGGATGCCACCGTATAAAAGGCGCAACTCGGTTGCCACGCGTTCCAGGAAATCGGGGCGAAGTGGCGCGTTGCGGGGGTCTTCGAAAAACTCTTTTGCTGCTCTGAAATGGTGCGGGTCAAAGGTTCGGGACTGATTGAACATCCGAAGCTCTTTGGTCGCGGGGACGCCGATGTTGGGGTGGTATTTCATCGAATGCCACAACCAGGTTGTCCCGGCTTTTTCCGTGCCGATACACAGAAAATCGGGCCTGCGTTCTGGTCCGATCTCGTCGACAAGGTTGGGTGTGCCTTCAGTATCTGGCCAGAGGTGCCTGATGGTAACGCCCTGTTGCTGTCCGATTGGTTTTATTCCCATCGATAACTCCAATCCTTAGACGGTCTTGTCTGAGGTTTAATTCACAAGATTTGTGATGCTTGTCCCTGTGACAGCACCCAAACCGAACAGGCTAAGTGCTTTGCGCAGCGCGATAGCGGAAGCGTTCGCGACATAAATTGCATCCCCATCCCGCATCTGGATTGTCTGGGCAAGGAAAAGCGCTTTTGGCGCACTGAAATCCAAGACGTACACCGTTGGCACGCTTTCGCCTTTTCCACCCCACCACGGTTTTCTGGCTACGCCGTGGGCACTCAAGACACCTTGTTGTTCGCGACGATACAAAAAGACATTCCCTGAATCCGCGCGCACATCCAGCAGACCGCTTGCCTTGCCAATCGCTTCGAGCAACGTGATCGACGGTTCGCTGAAGGGGACGTCACCGGGGCGGTTGACCGATCCCATTATGGTATAGCTTTCCGGATTGTGCAGAACGGTGACGGTGTCATCGCTGCGCAACGCGATATCCTGGCGTGAATCCGTTTGGATGCGCTCCAACGAGGCCGTTGACGTTTGCCCCCTGCGCGTGATTTTCACCGAAATCTCGTGGGCAGGGTTGCGTGCGCCGCCGGCAGCAACCAGTGCCGCAGAAAGCCGCTCTCCGCGCAGGTTCATCTGTAGTTTGGTGGGACGTACGACAGCCCCCATGACCGTAACGCTGTTGTTGGCATTCAGCGCTATCTCGACGGTTGCCTGTGGTTCAATTGCCTTGCCCTGAAGTGACGCAACGATCTCTTGCTCGATCTTTCGGGGTGTTTGACCTCTGGCCTGGATCGTCCCGACATAGGGCAGCGATATCAGCCCGTCCGGTCCAACCGTCACGTTTGGCAAGCTGACGGTACCGTTGCCGGTATCGTTGCTGAAAAGCCCGCCACGGCCCGCTTCGAAGATACGGATGTTCAGCCGGTCCCCTACGCCAACAACAAGGTTGGACGTCAGCACCGGTGCGTTCAAAAAGGCGGCTGAAAATCCGTGACGTCCCGCAGCTGAAAGGCGTTTGGCAACATCATCCGTGATAGGGACAAGCTCGTAGCCCTGCACTTCTGCTTGCTCCAGAACCTCTTGGGCAGACGGGCCTTGTGCCGGCAACGAACAGTTCGCCAAAACGGTCAAACCTAACGCCAGCGCGAGATACCTCACTGAGGTTTGGCATATACAAAGGGTCGGGTATTTCACGTCTGTTCCAGTTTCTACGAGCTATGTTCGCGGACGACGTACACAAGCATGACGCCAATCGACCAGAGCATTGTCGCAAACGCAATGAAGATTAAGATATTTGAGGTTCTTTTGGGATAGAGCGATTTTTCCGGCAGGCTGGGCTGAACAAACGCGGCCAGGTAACGCTGCATACGATCTGCCTCGATCCGGGCGGCCTCTCGTGATGCTAGTGCCGTAAAATAAGCCCTTTGCAGGAAATCCAGGTCCACGACCAAGTCTTCGTAGACCCCGATCTGGGAGGTAAGCGTGGGGCCGGTGCCTTGTGTCGCTCCTCCGTTTTGTGTTCCTGATCCCATTTTCGCGCGCTGGCTTTCCAGCTCTTGCCCCATCGCTGCGATCTGTCTTTTCAGGCTTTTCACACTTGGCGATTCGTCGTCAAGCACGCCTGCCAACGCGCCCAATTGCGCCCTCGTGGCTGCCATTTTCCCTTCGAGATTGCCCAAAAGCTGGATCTGTTGACCTGCGGCCGCAGTCGGGTCTACCTCCTGTTGGGATTGGCGGAAGGCTGCGATCTTTTCACGGTGTGCGGCAAGTTGCAGTTCAACACGGGCGACTTCACCTTCGGCGCTGCGCATCGTGTCCTGACGCGCGCGTTCCGAAATGGTGTTCACCAGTTCATCACAGATATCGAGGATCGCAGCAGATATCCGTTGGGCGTCTTCGGGCGAGAATGCCTGCACCTGCAACGTCATAATTTGCGAAGACGTATCAAAATATATCGAAATAACCCGTGCCAGATATTTCACCACATCTTCTTTGGTGCTGTCTGCCTCAAGGCGCATCAACGGGTCGATTGTTTCCTGACTGTACATGGCGCGCAGATCCAGCCGGGCTTCCAATTGGTCAACCAGATCGCGACTTTCGATGAAATCCACGATCATGTAGCTGTCGCTGATTGTCGAAGACGCGGTCGACACGCTCGACACGATGCCGAGCAAGTCCGTCGGGGCCGATGCCCCCGGTGATTTGATCGCGAATTTGCTTTCCACCACATAGCGGTCAACAGCAACTGCGAGGTAGTAATAGGTCACAACCCCCGTTGGCAGGATTACAAACAGTACAAAACTGAGAATTGTCAGAAGTCGCCTGAAACGCTGCGCCCGATGTGACCGTCTATTGATCTCTCCGGCGTTCAAAACGTGGATTTTCTGAGCGGACTTATCCTTGGGTGAAGCTGCTTCTAATGATGGCGCATCCGCTGACATGTTATCGTCCAAAAGTAGAGTAAGATTAATATATGCGAAAATGCCAATTTGAGCAATGGTCCGCAAAGTGAGAGGTCTTAGGCGTTGAGTGCCCGGTAATGTTCGATCGCGCCTTCCAGTTCTTCATAGTAGATAAGATTGCCGTCATCGACAATCAGACCGGATTGGCAGTGCTCGCGCAGGGCCGGCATCGAATGGGACACCATGATCACCCTTGCCGTCGGTAGCCGGTCACTGAAGGCGCGCTTTGACTTGCGTTGAAACCGCTCGTCACCAACCGCCATCACTTCATCAATCAAAAACACTTCGAAATTGATCGCCATGCTTAATCCAAAGGCAAGGCGCGCCCCCATACCGCTAGAGTATGTCTTGAACGGTTCATAGAAAAACTGCCCGAGTTCGGCAAAGCTTTCTACTTTATCAATGACCTCTTCGGTGTTCTGGCGATAGATACGGGCGACAAAGCGGACATTTTCGATGCCGCTTAGCTCGTGGTGAAAGCTGCCCCTAAAACCGATCGGCCAGGAAATCGTTTTGTGGCGGGATGTTGTGCCGGTGTCGGGCTTTTCGATGCCCGAAATCAGCCTCAGAAGCGTCGATTTTCCTGCACCGTTGCGGCCAAGTATCGCGGTGTTGCGCCAGGGAAGCGAAATGGTCGCCCCCTTCAGGATGACCTTTCTTCCGGTCCGCAAGGGATAGGTCTTGGACACGTTGTTTAGGTCAATCATACGCTCCGAAAACGTGTCAGCCATTCACCCACCAATCCAAAAAAGTTCAACACAACAACCCATGTAAACAGGTAAAACAAGTCAACATCGGCATCATGATAGCCATGATAGTACCCTGAGCGGAACCCTTCGATACCATGTACGAGCGGGTTCCAGACCAGAACACTTCGATAAAGTGTCGGTACAGTGGAAATCGAAAAGAAAACGCATGATACAAAGAACGCAGGCCCCATGATGACCATGTAAACATTTGAAATGGAGGGCATGAAACGGCGGATGACGGCCAGACTTACACCTGCTCCAAACGCCATCATGAGCAGAAAAAACAACGTCAGAAACATCAGCGGAATATTGTCGGGTGGCGGAGCGCCAAGCGCGAAAATCTGGAAACAAAGAACCAGGGTAATGACAACAGCATGGGTCGACCCATCAAGGACCAGCCGCGCCAATGCCGCATCCATCGGCTTGACCATCGGATAGTTGAACAAGGGGCGGTTTTGATCGAACGACATGCTGATGTAGCTCGAGGTATTTCGGAAGAGCTGGAAGGATAAGACGCCCGTGGCAAAGAAGAGCGCAAAGTCGCTGCGCCCTCCGGTTCCGATCAGTTGAAACAGAAACGTCAGAATGGAGATCAGCAAGACCGGTTCAATGATCGCCCAAGTATAGCCGATGCGTGCCCGCCCATGCCTTACACGCGCTTCTCGGAGCACCAGTGCAAATATGACGCTAATATGAGTGACGAGTGGCGACATCTGTCTCACTAACGTGTTGCGAAAACGGGCATTTGACAAGCGGCTCTAGCGATAGTCGCCGCTGTGAGGGAGACAGTCAAATAATTGACCGACTGGCGCAAGGGGAATCTGGCGCATCTGAAAGGTTGCCTGTGCTGCTTGTCCATATGCAGGGCCCTGAAATCAGCGGCGTTCAAAGCTGGAATTTCTGCGGTAGGGTTTCTGAAAAGAGAGCTGAAAAAAAACAGCGCGACGCAGCGACCCGCGAACCGATATGGGGTATTGACGGCATGACCTGCGCAATGAAGCGTAAGCGCGGCGTTAACTGTTTGCTGCTTGCGTTCCATGGGGTTATCCACTTGCTGACAGTTAGTTAACCTTTCGGCAACTCAGGGCGGCACAGACAAAAGCGGCAACCATCAAAGAGATCATTATTGTGGATACGAGTACATATGTGATTGGCCAGGCTTGTCGTCTGCCGGGCGCAAAAGATGCCAAAGCTTTTCGGTCGCTTCTGCGTGAAGGAAAGTGTTCTGTTACCTCTGTTCCACAGGACCGCTGGAACCATGATCTTTTCCTTCATCCCAAGCCCGGGACGCAGGGCAAATCCTATACTTTCGCCGCAGGTGTATTGGACGATATCTGGGGCTTTGACCTGTCTGCCTTCAACCTCTCGCCCCGCGAGGTCATCTTACTAGACCCGCAGCAGCGCCTGTTGATGCAAGTTGTGTTCGAAGCACTTGAGGATGCCCATATTGATCCTGCAAGTTTGGCGGGGCAGCGGGTCGGGGTCTATGTCGGCGCATCCAGCATGGACCACGGCACCATCCTGGGCCGCGATCCTTCCTTGACAGACGCCTATATGATGACGGGCAACACCCTGTCTTTGGTGGCGAACCGGATTTCGCACGCTTTTGATTTGCGCGGCCCAAGCTTTGTCGTCGATACGGCGTGTTCATCGTCTCTTGTTGCGCTGGACGTCGCAAGCAAGGCGTTGTCCTCGGGCGAGATCGATACCGCGATTGTTGGCGGGGTTAACCTTTTGCTGAACCCCAGCAGCTTTGTCGGTTTTTCCGCCGCTCATATGTTGTCGCAGGTGGGCAGGTGCCAGTCATTTTCCGACAGTGCAGACGGGTATGTGCGCGCAGAGGGCTGCGTTGCCGTTGTTTTGCAGCGTTCCGATGTTGTGCCGCGCCGCGCCCGCGCGGTTGTGCTGGATACAGACGTAAACGCAGATGGTCAGACGATGAACGTCGCACTCCCCTCAGAGGAGGGGCAGTTCAGTTTGCTGTCAGGACTGTATCAGCGGGCCGGGCTTGACCCGAACGCGCTGTCCTTCATCGAGGCACATGGCACAGGTACGCTTGTGGGGGACCCGATCGAGGCGCGCGCATTGAGCCGTGCGATTGCGCAACAGCGCGACGCGCTTTTGCCAATCGGGTCGTCCAAGTCCAACGTCGGGCATCTTGAACCCGCTTCGGGTCTTGTGGGGCTGCTCAAGACGTTGGTTGCGTTTGAAGATCGGGTTCTGCCTGCGTCGTTGCACGCGGAAAAACTGAACCCGAATATTGATTTTGACGCGTTGAACCTTGTCGTCGTTCGCGACGCGCTAAAGCTGCCAGAGACGGGAACTCTGCTTGCGGGGGTCAGTTCTTTTGGTTTCGGTGGCGTGAATGCGCATTGCATTGTGCAATCGGTCGAAGCGCCTGCCGAAGCTGCGGGCCCGGTACGGCAAGACAGGCTGGTGGTGACGTCGGCATTTTGCGAGGGCGGGTTGAAAGAGCTTGCCGCAGCCTATGCTGAGAAATCAGATCACCCGCAGGCATTTTGCCAAGGCGGGCTGGTTGATCAGATGTGGGCCGGACGGGGCTTGCACCAAAAGCGCCTCGCGGTTCTGGCCGACGGGGCGGAGGCTATGAAGGAAGCGCTGCAAGCTTTCGCAAAAGGGCAACCGGACCATAGGCTTGTGCAGGTGGAGTCGCGGCGCGCTGGTCTGCCAACGGTGTTTGCCTATTCTGGCAACGGTGCCCAATACGGGGGCATGTGCCGTCTGGCATTGGAAACCGACCCGACCTATCGCCGTGTGTTCGAACGTATCGACGCGGAATTCAACCAGATCGCCGGTTGGTCGCTTATGGACAGCGTAAACGGGGATGCGCTGACCACCCCCAGCGGTGATATCGCACAATGCCTGTTGTTCGCAGATCAAATCGCCCAGACTGAATCCTTGGCCGAAAAAGGGCTAAAGCCTGCTGCCGTGATGGGCCATAGTGGCGGTGAGATTGCGGCGGCTCACGCAAGCGGTGCGCTATCGCTGGGGCAAGCAGTTTCACTGATTGTCCATCGTTGCGCCAATCAAAAACATATCCAAGGCAAAGGGAGCATGGCCGCCTTGCAGGCAGGTGCTGCCGAGGCCGAGGCGGCTTTGGCAGTCTTCGATCACGCCGACCCTGATTTTCCGATTGCGATTGCGGCCATCAACAGCGCGCGCAGCGTCACACTGACCGGACCGAAACCCGAGCTACAGCGCTTTGGCAAATGGGTAAGAAAAACCTATCGTTTTGCTTGTGTACAGCTTGATCTGGATTCCCCTTACCATTCGGTCTTGCTGGACCCTTACGAGGCGCAGTTTCGTCATGCCTTGGGGGATTTTCAGCCGTCGGACGCTTTGGTCCGCTATTTCTCGTGCACCAGAGGGTACGAAGTGGCCGGAGCCGACTTGGGGGCCGGATATTGGTGTGACAATCTGCGGCAACCCGTCTTGTTCCAATCCGCTGTTGAAAGCGCGATTGCGGCTGGCTTTGATTGTTTCCTTGAAATCGGTGCCAGCCCTGTTTTGGCAAGCTACATCAGCGATAGCGCAAAAGCTGCGACAGGCGATGTCGTGGTCACCCGCACGCTTTCAAAAACAGATCCTATGGGGGTGAACCCCGTTGCGCGGGCCTTTGCGCGCGCGGTCCTGAGCGGCTGCGCGTTTGACGAAAGCAAAAGCTTTGCGCCCCCCAAGGGTCCGGCCATCGACCTGCCACGCTATCCTTGGCAAAACACCCAGCTCAGGGCGACCGACAGCCCTGAAATCCAACGGCAGCTGGGGTTGAACAGCAGCTATCACACCCTTCTCGGGGCTTCGGTTGCGTCTGATATCGGGGTGTGGCGACGTGATCTGGATGAACACGTCATACCCGCCTTGAAGGATCATAAACTGGGCGAGACCGTTTTGTTACCAGCCACTGCCATGGCAGAGATGGCCATTGCCGCAGCGCGTCAGGTTTCGGGCAATTCCTTGGTTGAGATCACGGATCTGGATCTGGTTGCGCCCGTGATTTTGTCAGGTGGCCAAGGGATTGAACTGCAAACGACCGCCAACCGCTCCACAGGTCAGATCGCGCTGCACTCTCGGGCACGGTTCAGTCAGGAACCGTTCAGGGAAAATATGCGGGCGCGGTTTTCTGTGCTTTCTACCGCACCCACGCCACCAAGCGCGCGCGCGCCGTTGCCCGTCACAGACGCCGAGAACCGGGGCCGTTTTATCTATGAAAACGCGGCGCGGTGTGGTCTGAATTATGGCCCCGCCTTTCAAGGCATCGCTGCTGTGCGTGTCGGCAATGGCATGGCCGAGGTGGTCTTGGCGGAGGGATTAACCCTGCGTCCCGGTTTTGTCCCGATCGGGGTCGATCCTGTCCAGATGGATTGTTTGCTTCATGGCATTCTTGAGATCAGCGGGATTGGCCGGGGGTCGGATTTCGACCGCGCCGCGATGGGATTTGTGCCGATCCGTGTGGAGCGGATAAAAGTATTTGCGCCCGGCGAAGCGCTCAGCACAGGACGTATTGAGGTGCGCACGGTCGGCACCAAGTCTGCGCTTGTGGACGTCACCGGTTTTAACGCCGATGGGCAGCCGGTTGTGTGTTTTGAAGGTTTGCGCCTGCAAGCTTCGTTCTTGCTGGCACCCGTCGAATTTGACCAGCACGCCTATCATGTCACGGCCCGCCCGATCCTACCTTGTGTCGCAGCACTGGATGACGGGGCCGTTGTGGCGTCGATTGCGCAGGCAGTGACACCTCAGGCAGAGGCCGACGATAGTAATCTGCTTTTGACCGCAGCAACGCATCAGGCAATCTGGTCTGTGATGCGTGAACACGCAGACGACGACGGCGTTTACAAAATCGCCCACCCTCAGCATCGGGCAGAGCAAACGTTACTGGGAATGCTGGCCGCCTTGGATCTTGCCGTTCCTGACGATGTGCCTGACCAGTGGCACCTGTCCAAGGTATCCGAGCTTCCGGAATCCAACGACATTGCCCATGGCCTATTGGAAGAACGCCCTGATCTGGTCTCCGACCTTTCCGTTTTGTTGCGTCTCCCGGATGCACTGCGACAGGTCTTGGCGACCGGGGCAGGGGCCTTGCCCGAACCTGAAACGCTTTATGGACGTGAAGCGCTGAAAACCTTGGGGAACATGCACCCAAAGGCCGCCCGGATATTGAGGATTGCGGTGAAAGGGCTGATAGGCTCGGTGCCTTGTGAAAACCGTGTGCGTGTCGGCGTCGTGGGTCATGACCTTTCGGCGTTACATGCGGTGCAGGGCTCCCATCCGGGTCTGGAAATCGTTGAAATCCGCAGACCCTCTTTTGAGGGGGCTTCGGAACAAACTGAATTCGCGTCGGTCCCATGGGATAGCGCGGCGGGCTTTGATATCGTCGTCGTGCTGGCCCCTGCAACCCTTGTGAAACCGGATGCGGAAGCTTGGCTTCGAAGCGCGGTCAATGCAGGCGGCGCAGTCTTGATCCTGAACCAAAGCCTGCCCGCACTTGCTAAGGCCGCATGCGTGACCACGCTGCACCCCGCCGATCAGGCACCAAGGACAGAGCGCCTTCAGCAGCGGTATGAACAGCACCTCGGGGTGCCAATGCAGCGTTTTGCGCTTCCTGATGACGCAGCCGGTGGCGATCTTTTGTTGGCGCGATTGCCTGCCGCTGCCGCCGATGACGAGATTGATCTGGCAAGCGGGGCCGACCCGTGGCTCGATGTTTGGCAAAGCCTTTATGGCCCGTGTCAAACGGCTTGGCACAGTCTTGAGCAGGTTACCCCCGCCGATGACACTGCACCTGTGTTGGTGAAACGATCACAGGGCGCAAAAGCCACGCTGGCTGAAAGTTTGCTGTGTTTGAAGGCGGTGGTTCTGGAAGCTGCCCAAGCTGGCCGTCCGGTCATTGTTGCCTTGCCCAACGGGGCGCAGTTTCATGGCGCGCAGCCTGCCGATCCGGAACAATTTGCATTGTGGTGCAGCCTGCGCACCATATCGAACGAATATCCTGCGCTCAAGATCACTGTGATTGATGCGTGCGATCTGGATGATGCGACAGGTCTGTTGAAAGCGCTTCGCGCGCTTGCCCGATCTGCACCAGCTGAAACCGAGATTGTTTTGAGGTCCGACACCACACTGGGCTTGCGTGTTGAACTGGGGCTGCCAAAGCCCGCGCCTGGCCGCGCTTCGGACGAGGATACATCCCTGACACTGGCGTGCCTCGGTTCGCGGCGTCTGAACGGATTGTCGTGGCAACAAACCCGGCGGGCAAAGCTGGGTGCGAATGAGGTCGAGGTCGAAGTCGCGGCAACCGGGTTGAACTATCGCGATGTCATGTGGGCATTGGGCTTGCTGCCCGAAGAAGCCTTGGAGGCCGGATTTGTCGGCGCGACCCTTGGGTTGGAATGTGCGGGTAAAGTGGTGCGCGTTGGTGCTGACGTCTCAAAGGTGGCCGTCGGGGACCCTGTGATCGCTTTCGGGCCATCGTCCTTTGGCACGCATCTGGTGATCGAAGACAGTTGGGTTACCGCCGTCCCGCCTGATCTGCCCCTTGATCAGGCGGCAACATTGCCGGTTTCATATTTCACCGCCCAATACGCGCTGGACTATCTCGCGCGACTTGGGGAGGGCGAAACGGTCTTGATCCACGGTGGTGCCGGTGGTGTTGGCCTTGCCGCCATTGCCGTGGCGCAACGCGTTGGGGCGCGCGTCATCGCGACGGCGGGCAGCCCTGTGAAACAAAACCTATTGGCTGAACTGGGGGTGGATCATGTCTTGTCATCCCGGGACATGGTCTTTGTCAGCCAGATCCGCGAAATCACCGATGGTCGGGGTTTGGACGTTGTCCTGAATTCGCTTGCCGGCCCCGCGATGGAGGCAAGTCTGGGATTGCTGCGGCCCTACGGACGCTTTCTGGAGCTTGGCAAACAGGACTATTATGCAAATACATCTGTCGGTTTACGCGCCCTCAAGGACAATATTTCCTACCACGGGATTGACGTCGACAGCTTGCTGGCCGACCGTCCGGAGATTGCAAAGGCTGTCCTGAAAGATGTGATGGCCCATGTGGCGGATGGCCAGTATCCCCCCTTGCCGATGACGGTTTTTGAGGCGGAGGATGTGGCAGAGGCTTTCCGGCTCATGCAACGGTCGGGGCAGATCGGCAAGGTTGTCGTGACCCCGCCAAACGTCGGCAGTCTGGCGTCATCGGAACCTGCTCAATCTCCAATGTTTATGGCACGCCCCGACGGGTGGCATGTCATCGCGGGCGGCTTGGGTGGTCTTGGCTTTGAATGGGCTGAAATACTTCGGCAACGGGGTGCCAAGCGGTTGGCGCTGCTCAGCCGGTCTGGCAACCCTGCTGACGACGTCGCCACGCGCATCGAAAAATTGCGCAGCGATGGTGCGGAAGTGCGGATTATTGCATGTGATATCACAAACAAGCCGACCCTGTTGTCGGCTCTGGACGCATTGCGCCGCGATGCACCACTGGCAGGCGTTTATCATACCGCGATGGTCTTGGAGGATCGTCGGCTTCAGGACATCGACGCCGCCTATCTGGATCAGGTGCTAACGGTGAAAACCCTTGGGACGGATAACCTTGATCGGGCGACCCGGTCGGACGATCTTCAGGCCTTTGTTGCGTTTACGTCGCTGGCGACGCTTGTCGGGAACATTGGGCAATCCGCTTATGTCGCGGCAAATGCCTATCAAGAGGCGGTGATCAAACGGCGGGTGGCGGATGGATTGGCAGGGCTCGCCGTGGGCTTTGGCGCGATTACGGATGTTGGATATGTGGCTCGGGACGAGGCACTGTCGAAGATGCTGTATCAGGTAACGGGCAAGCTACGGTTCCCGGCGGCAGTGGCGTTGGGCGCATTAACGCGCCTTCTGGAGCAGCCCTTGCCTGACCCTTGCGTAGATGGGGTGGGCAAGCGCTTTGGGTCAGCTCTCCGTGCTGGGTCATCCAAGTCACGAGCGCCTGCACAGACTGGCCGTGTCATCCGGTCAGGGGCAAAACTCGGGCACCCTGCGTGCTGATTTGTTGACACTAAGCCATGCGAAAGCGGTGAAACGAACAACCGAGTTTCTCAAGGCCGAAATCGCGGGGATTTTGCGGGTCTCGGCCAAATCTCTTTCTTCCACGCGGCCACTGGCAGAATACGGGATGGATTCGCTGATGGGGGTCGAGTTGGGCCTTGCGACGCAGGACACGTTGGGGGACGATCTTCCGATGTCGGCCTTGGGGGACGACTCTACGATTGAGGGGATCGCCACCATGCTTGTGGACCACATCAAAGCAAGCGGTGGGGCCCAATGAGATCCCGTAAACCTCCCCTTTCTGCTGCCGACCGTGCCCGCGCGCTTAGCGCTGTCCGTGGCATGGGCCAAGCAAGCCCCAGCCCGACCAAAAGCCCCGCCTTTGATGCGGCGGCGGGCTATAAAGAGCGTCAGGTTCTGCGCCAGATGTCTTCGGCACATGGCATCGGGGACCCGACGTTCCGCCAGCTTGAGGGGCGACCGTCTGTGGTCAGCGATTTTGAGGGCAGGGACGTCTTGAACTTCGGGTCCTACGATTACCTCGGACTTAATGCTGATCCCCGGCCCGGCAATGCCGCCAAGGATGCGATTGACCGCTATGGGGTCTCTGCTTCGGCCAGCCGTCTTGCCGGGGGGCAACGCCCGATACACCGGGAACTGGAAACGGCGCTGGCCCGTCATTACGGCGTCGAAGATGCCATGACTTTTGTGTCGGGGCACGCGACCAATGTGTCGGTCATTTCGACAATCACGCAAAAAGACGACCTGATTATCTATGACGCGTATATTCACAACAGTGCCTCGGTGGGGGCCGAATTATCCGCCGCGTCCCGCCGCAGCTTTCCTCACAATGATCTGGATGCACTAGAAGCCCTGCTGGAGGAAAATGCAGGCCAATACCGCGCAACGCTGGTTGTGGTTGAAGGCCATTATTCGATGGATGGCGACATCCCCGACCTTAAGCGTTTGCTTGCCCTGAAGGCGCAGTTCGGGTTCTGGCTGATGGTGGACGAGGCCCATGGTCTTGGCTGTGTCGGAGCCACGGGAAAAGGCATTCGTGAAGTTTACAACGTGGCCGGAACCGAAGTTGATATCTGGATGGGCACGCTAAGCAAAACGCTAGGATCGACAGGCGGGTACGTGGCGGGCAGTGCCGCACTGATTGACATCATCAAATACGAGGCACCGGGGTCGGTGTATTCTGTGGCCCTGTCGCCGCCGCTTGCTGCTGCGGCAGCCTGTTCCCTTTCGATCATGACGGCAGAGCCCGAGAGGGTCGCGAAACTCCATGCGCTCGGCAGGTTTTTCTTGGAAAGTGCCGCCGCCCACGGGCTCGATACGGGGACAAGTATCGGATCGTCTATCATCCCCGTTATCATAGGCAATTCGGCCATCGCCGTGACGCTCAGCATGAAGCTGTTGGAGCGCGGCATACATGTGCTGCCCATCGCCTTTCCGGGCGTGCCGATGAACGCCGCGCGATTGCGGTTTTTTCTGACCTGCGACCACACCGAGGCGCAGATTTCCCATGCGCTGGCGGAAACCGCCAATCTCATGGCGCAGCTGCGCAACAGCCCTTTGGCTGACATCAATTAGGAAGTTCAATAAATACGATATGGTTGGAACAAGTCCCCCCCTTCTGACACTTTGGATGTCCGGAGACCTTGATTGGCTTTCGGTTGCCTGCCTTAAATCGGCGGTGCGCTGCGGTCACGAGGTGCATCTGTACAGCTATGGCGAGGTTCCAAACCTTCCCCAAGGCGTGGTGCATAAAGATGCGCGCACGGTTGTCCCCGAAGATGAAATCTTTTTCTACGATGGCGTGGACCAGCCCGGCCGCTTTGGGTCTTCTGCGCCCTTTTCGGATGCTTTCCGTTACCGTTCCCAGCAACAACAGCGCGGCGTGTGGATGGATAGCGATATGTATTTCCTGCGCGAGATGGACCTGTCGCCGCCCATGATCCTGGCTTGGGAAACGCCCGAAAACCCGGACCCGCTGGCGACGTGGCAAAAAAACCTTGTCGGCAATGCCTTGATGAAGCTTCCGCCGAAATCGCCGCTCACGAAAGATCTCGTAAAGCTGACTTCGCGGCCCTATAAAATGCCGCCCTGGATTTCGAAAGACCTTGAAAGACGGGTGTTGGAAAAACTGCAAGGCAAACCATTTTTCCCCGGCGCGGTCACCTATGCAACTGTGGGGCCGGTCGCGCTAACCTACTACGCGCAAAAGCGGAAGGTCTTTCCAAGCGTGAGACCCAGCCATCATTTCTATCCGGTATTCTTTCAAGACGTCGACCGGTTCGGAGAGCAGGACGCGGCTTTTGTGGCCTCTTTATCGCCGGAAACCGGTGCAATTCACCTGTGGAACAGCGCTTTCAAACGCAGGTTCAACGCCGGCCTTCCCAAGGGAAGCTTTGCCGCACGATTGATGGAGGAAAGCCTGAATGCTTAAGCCGAAGAATATCCTGATTGTTGGTGCGGGGTTTACCGGCGCGGTGGTCGCACGCAAACTGGCCGAAGCGGGGCATATGGCGACGGTGATTGACGAGCGGGGCCATGTTGCCGGCAATTGCCATACCGCGCGTGATGAAGAAACCGGTGTGATGGTCCATGTTTATGGGCCGCATATTTTTCACACGGATAATGCGCGCGTCTGGGAGTTCATCAACCATCACTGCGAGATGATGCCCTACCGCCATCAAGTGCGTGCAAATGTCGGCGGCAAGATCTTTTCGATGCCGATCAATCTGCACACGATCAACCAGTTCTTTTCGACTTCGATGTCCCCCAAAGAGGCGCAAACCTTTGTTCAGGGGCTTGCCGAATGCGATGTCGACGACCCCACAACATTTGAAGAACAGGCGCTCAAATTTGTGGGGCGTGATATCTACGAAGCATTTTTCCGGGGCTATACGCTCAAGCAGTGGGGGCTAGAACCCAAACGCCTGCCTGCTTCCATCCTCAAACGCCTGCCGCTGCGCTTTACCTATGACGACAACTATTTCGCCCACGGGTTTCAGGGCATCCCGCGCGACGGATACACAGCGGCGGTGGACTCCATTCTTGATCACCCGAACATCGTTGTCCGTCTGTCTACGACTGCTGAAAATCTTGATGGCGATGCGGGGTATGATCACGTTGTCTATACCGGGTCTTTGGACCGGTATTTTGATCACACGCTTGGGCGGCTGGCATATCGGACTTTGCGCTTCGAAAAAGAGGTAAAGGATGCGCCCTATCAAGGGACCGCTGTGCTGAATTATTGCGATGTGGACGTGCCGTTCACCCGCATTACAGAGCATATGTATTTCGCCCCTTGGGAGGCCGGGAAATTTGACAAGTCGGTGATTTACACGGAGTTCAGCGAGACTGCCAAAGCCGGAGATATCCCTTATTATCCTGTGCGTCTGGTCGATGATATGGCGATGCTCGACAGCTATGTCAGCCTCGCAAACGCGACGTCTGGCGTTACCTTTGCGGGGCGATTGGGGACCTATGCGTATCTCGATATGGATGTTTCAATCGCACGCGCATTTGATGTAGCAGAACATATCGAAACTGCATTTGCGCAGGATAGAAAACCCGACGCATTCGTACACGAAATGTAATTTAATGAGTAAACTTGATTTGATGAGTAACGTTGAAGCCTATGCCATCCAGAATGTTATCGCGCCTGACTTTGATCGCCCGCCAACGCTGTATCTGAACGAACCGGACACCGCGCCGGGGTGTCGGGGCGACCTGCCGTGGACCCTGAAGGCAAATGAACTGCTTTCAACCGACACATACCTTAACGCGCTGTTCACCCATGTCTGGGGCCAGCACACAAGCATCGGCAATATCGGCCTTAGGGTTCAGTCGGATGCGGCAGTTTCGATTGAAATCTTTGCGGTCCACGCTGAACAAGGGCCGGTGCAAATTGCACGGTGGTCGGGTTCAGGGCAGCATATCATCTGGCTGAACGACCTGCCCGAAGACACGGTGCGGCTGACTTTCACGCTCAAGGCCGATACCAAGACGCGCATTTCGATGCTTGGCTGGGTCACGGACACCGCCCCGCTCCGCACCGCGACGCTTTCGATCGGGTTGTGTACATTCAACCGTGAACCGTTTTTGGCGCGGACGGTTGAAGCGCTGGTTCAGCAGCGCGCAAAAACGCCCGCCATTGATCGCATTTGGGTCATCAATCAGGGGGCCTCGTTTACCGATCCGGACCTGCTAGAGAATGCCAATCTGGACTTTGTGAACGTTCTTGAGCAACCCAACCTGGGCGGTTGCGGTGGTTTTGCGCGCAGTATGCTGGAAAGCATAACCGCAGAAAATCCGACGACGCATCATGTATTGATGGATGACGATATCGTCCTTGATCCCAGAATGCTCGACCGGATCGCGCTGTTTTTGGGGTATTGTCACGAGGCTCTGGCGCTTGGCGGGCAGATGCTGGAGATTGAGGCCCCGACCCGGTTGCACGAGGCTGGCGGGCGGTTGCATCCGCTTTGGTTTGTGGAATCCCTTGGCCATCACCTTCGGATGGATACCCCCCAAGGGCTGGCGTTTTTCAACGAAACTCCGTTGATCGACTATAATGCATGGTGGTTTTGTACCATTCCCACCGATGTGATCCGCGCCATCGGCCTGCCACCGCGGCTTTTTATTCGTGGTGACGACATCGAATATGGCAGCCGCATGGCCGCGGCAGGTGTCAAAACGATCCCGTTGCCGGGGTGCGTGGTCTGGCACGAAAGCTTTGCCTACAAGCAAAGCGATTGGTTGCTGTATTACGACCTGCGCAACCGTCTTTTGCTGGGAGTTTTGCACCCGCACACTGCGGCCCCGCCCGACACGCTTTATCTGCTGGGGTACTGCCTGAGCGTTTTGCTCAAGCACCAATACCGGTCGGTGGAGACCTTGCTCAAGGCTATTTCGGATGCCATCGAAGACCCGCGCGTGTCTTTTGCCGTTGATGAAACCACCCGCCACCAAGCCTTGCTATCCTGGCTCAAGGGTATTCCTGAGCCAAAGGTCTATGCGGCCGAGGCGATGCCGGAAAGCGAGGAAGGGACATTGGTGCCACTTGATCCATCGGTTCTGGCGATGGTCAAAATGTCTGTGAAGGGTTTTGTCACCTTGCACCTGTCGCGGCTTTTGCCACGTCGCAAGCCGCTGCGGTTTCAGACAATGCCGCAGGCCACGGCGGTCGGTGCGCGCGACTATCTGGCCTGTCGCAATCCCGATGGCACCGAATTTACCCTTTACCAAAGCAACCTGTTTGAGCTTTGGCGTCTGTTTTTCAAAACCCTGTACGTGTGTTTGCGACACCAGTTGCGGCACAAGGAAATGACAACAACCTATGCTGCCCAGCTTGAAAGCCTGCGCAGCCAAGAGACGTGGCGCAAGGTTTTTGGCATTGATCAGCCCTGATGCGACCCATTAGCTATCGGGCTTTTTCAAGACAGCTGCAAAATCTGCGCGCAATCCGGTTTCATATTCTTCGTATTCTCGGCTGCCCGGCATATCCGCCCATTTGTGCGCATAAAGGCTGAACGGCCACGGTACTTTTGCAAGCACGATTTCACGTCTGGGCAGGTCTGCCTTGAGGGATGCGAAGGTGTTGGGGGTAATGTCTTTGTAGCTGATGAAATCCAGCCCCGAAGCCAAAGCGGCTGTGCGCAATTCGTCTTCGATTTCCCTGTGATTGCCCTGCCGGTATCCTCCGCTCAACGAGATGACCCCGCCAGGGCGGAGCACTTTTGCCGCTTCTTGAACAAAAGTCGTCAATCCAAAATAGGTCGGTGCGCCGACGCTTATCACCAGATCAAAACTTTCCGGTTCAAACGCGATGCGATTTGATTTGCCTCTTTGGATATCTGCCGTGACCAGTGGCGCGGTGCGTTTGCGGGCAAGGGCGGACGGGCTACGCTCGGTTCCCGTCAGGTTTGCCTCAGGAAACAGGCGTGAAAGAAGAACCAGACCACCGCCCTGGCCACACCCGACATCAAGGATATCTTTGGGGTGAATGCCCAGCTCTTTGATCTGGGTTCTTCCGGCCTGATGATACATCATCGCGCAATGTGCTTCGCCGGGAAATTCGGGATATTCAACAAAATCCGGATCAAAAGGCAGGTAGCCCCCGTTAAAGAACCAGTGTTTTCGTGCGGGCGACAGGCGGTATAAAACCTCATACGCAACCAGATCAAAAAGGTGAAAACCAAAGCCGAAAAGTCGCTTGATCGGGGTCGATTGCGCGCGAAGAAAGTCTGGCATCCAAAGCTCTTTTCATGATTACTACCCCTTCAATAGCTTCAAGCCGGGAAGCTCGCAATGAGAAGGCCACATGGTTACCGAGTTCAAATCCGAGGGGGTGTCACAGTCAAAGCGCAGCTTTGTTTTCTTACAGGGGCCAACGTCCCCGGTGATGCGTGATCTTGGTCAGGCATTGATGGCGCGCGGGCATAGGGTATTGAAAATAAACCTGTGTCCGGGGGACTTACTGTTTTGGCACGGACGCGACACGTTGATGTACAGGGGCAGTCTGGCACAATGGCCCGCGTTTCTGGCAGCACATCTGAGAGCGCAAGGCGCAACCGATATCGTCTATTTCGCAGACCGCTTTCCATATCACCGCATCGCGCAGGACGTGGCGCGAGGGATGGGCGTGCGGCCCGTGTCGATGGAATACGGCTATCTGCGGCCGGACTGGCTTATCCTCGAAGAAGGGGGGCAATCGACCTATTCGCATTTCCCGAACTCGAACCAGTTCATCCGCGACCGTGCCAAAGCGATTGCCGGTTTCGAGATGGCGCAGCTTCACGAAATCCCCGAAGTGACAGAGGCAGTCTTGGAAACCGGTTTCCATCTTTCAAATGCGTTTCTTGCATGGCTTTTGACACCGAATTACGCCCCTGATCGGTACTATCCGGTGATCCGCGAATTTTCTTCCTATGTCCCGCGTCTGATCCGCCGCGCATTTGCAGCGAAACCGGCAAACAGGTTGACTAACCACCTGCGCGGAGTCGATGCGCCGAAATTTCTGGTCCCGTTGCAAATGCAAAATGACTATCAACTGCGCGACAACGCCCCGCCGGGGTATCAGCATGGCTTTATCCGCGAGGTGATGGAGAGCTTTCAAAATGCGGCCCCCGCAAACGCCCGGTTGATCTTCAAGCTGCATCCCATGGACAACGGGCTTGAGAATTGGGGGCGGCGGATACCCGAAATGGCCCGCTCTCTCGGGCTGGCTGATCGGGTGCATTTTCTGGATGGCGGGGATCTGACGGCTTTGTTCGGGATGGTTTCAGGCTGCGTTGTCATCAACTCAACCATGGGGCTGCGGGCGATAAAAGAAAACGTCCCGACCAAGGTCATGGGCGTCGCGGTATATGATATCGACGGGCTGACGTACCAAGGGGCGCTAGACGGTTTTTGGGAAAATCCGGTGCCACCTGATCCTGCTTTTCTGGAAATTTTTATTCGCGCGATCGGCAAGGGCATCCATGTGCGCGGTACTGTCTATGGGCGCAGCGGGCGCGCCGCATTCGTTGAAAATGCCGTCGCCCGTCTTGAGGCCCCTGAGCTGCACGAAGCCGGCCTCTATGTCTCCCCGCCACCGCGTCTGGCGCGGGCAAGGGCGTTGGGGATCGACCTGTCTGACAGCCCTGACTGGAAACCCGCATCATGAAACCACAGCAGCACATTGTGATCACCGGCGCATCACGCGGGCTTGGCGCGGCCCTTGCAAGGCGGCTGGCGGGTCAGGGCATCCACCTTGATCTATGCGCGCGCGATATCTCGGAGGTGAGCGCGCTTTCAGAGGCGTTGATCGCTTTGGGAAGCACCGTTGCCTGGGCAGGCGTCGATGTGGCTGACACCCCAAGCGTCACAGAATGGATCGATACCATTTACGCGCAATCGCCAATTGATATGCTTATTCTCAATGCGGGCATTTTTGACGGTAAGGGTGAGGATGGCGCGTTGGAAACGCCTGCCCGCGCCGCTGCTCTGATAGGGACGAATTTAACCAGCGCCGTTGTGACCGCCCTGACGGTCGCCCAGAAGATGCGCGACCAAAACCATGGTCACATTGTCTTTGTCAGTTCGTTGGCAAGTTTTGCGGCCCATGCAGACGCGCCGACCTATTCCGCAAGCAAGGCCGGTGTCACGACTTTCGCGCGCGCATTGCGCGAGGATCTTGCGCCGTCCAAGGTGCGCGTGACCCTTGTTCACCCCGGCCACATCGCCACGCGGCAGGCGCAGCAACATATCGGCGCGATGCCCGGTCTGATCCCAGCCGAGGTCGCGGCAGACCGGATCGTCACAGGCATCAGGCGCGGAAAAAGCGAAATCAACTTTCCGTGGACATTTCGCTTGGGGTTGGCATGTTTGGCAATCCTGCCTTGGCGGCTGCGCGCGAAAATCAATCAACCGTTCCGGTTTCAGGTGCGCAATGCCCCACCTTCAGAGCGGGGCTAGGGTTTCTCCGGCGGCCAGGCGGGCTTTGAAATCGGCGATCAGCATCGACAACCCTTCGTGAATTTCGATCTTCGGACCCCATCCAAGGGTACGCCTTGCTTTGGCAATATCAGGGCAGCGCCGCATTGGGTCATGCTGGGGCAACGGCCCAAACTCCAAAGCGCCATCAAGGCCGGCCACGTCCAAAACCATCTCTGCAATCTCACGCACGGTATATTCGCGAGGATTGCCCAGGTTCATGATCTCGCCGCGCGCGCTTGGGGTTCGCGCCATGGCGATAAGCCCGTCGACCAGATCATCAACGTAGCAAAGCGACCGTGTCTGGGTGCCGTCACCGAACACCGTAAGCGGATTGCCTTGCAGCGCCTGGATCGCAAAATTCGATACCGCACGCCCATCGTCGAACGCCATTCCCGGGCCATAAGTGTTGAAAATACGCGCAATGCGCAGATCAAGACCTTTAACCCGCGCGAGGTCCGTCAGATAGGTTTCGGCGGCGCGTTTGCCTTCGTCATAACAGGCGCGAATACCTTGGGTGCTGACATTCCCCCAATATGTTTCTGACTGGGGATGTACTTGGGGGTCGCCGTACACTTCGCTGGTCGACGCCTGGACAAAGATCAGACCATTTTCGACGGCCATCTCGCCCAGATGCATCGCCCCCAGAACAGAGGTTTTCCAGGTCTGCAACGGATCACGCTGGTAATGTTTCGGCGATGCGGGGCAGGCGAGATTAAACAAGACATCGCCGTGCAGATCTATGGGGCTGGAAATATCATGCTTGATAAAACACGCGTTGTCTTGACCGCCCGTGGGCTGCGCAGCAATGTCGTGGTGCCCCGTTGAAAGATCGTCCACCACAGTGACAATAGCGCCCTGAAGCAGCAGTGCCCTTGTCAGATGCGTGCCGACAAATCCGGCACCGCCCGTCACGATGCATTTCTTCCCCGCAAGCGACATCATGCAGGCAGCCCCGCAAGCGTGCGAAGACGGTCTGTGGTTTCGCCGACCACGGCGTCCCAAGTCATGCTTTCGGCAAGCTGTTGTCCTGCGCGCGCAATCTCTTGGGCTTTGTCGTCATTCGCCAGAACCCAGTCGATTTGCCCTGCCAGATCGGATAAATCCTTTTTCACCGGAACAAAGTTTTCGTAAGGTCGCAGCCGGTCATAATACCACTGGCGAAACCCCATTTGGCTTTCCACCTTAAGCACGCAATTCCCCATCAAAAGCCGATGAAACATGTTGTCCCAGGTGTTGGAAAATCCGTCGATGTCGATGGCGAATTTCCGTCCGCCCCATGTCCGCGCCTCGATCCGGTCGGCCATAAAACCCGCAGTGCCAAGGATATGTTTTTCGAGCGGTGTGATCGCGCTGACAAAGCGAAAATCAAGCGCGGTGTCTTTTGCGTGCATCGCCATGCGAAGCCGCTGGCGTATCAGGGGATTGTCTTTCTGCGCAGGATCAACCGAGAATATCCCGGCCCCCGTCAAACGGCCTCTCCAGACCAGGTCGTCGCTGCGGTCCTTCCAGGGTGTCTGCCCCCGCGCCATCCAGTCGCGAATATTCTGATAGCCATGGTCGCGGAAGAAATAGAAATCCGGGACCAGAACTTTGGTCGGGTCGCAGGATGAAAACGAACATTGCGCAAGCGAGGGAAGCTGCCCGTCCGAAAGATGAAACCTGACTTCGGTCATGTCCGATCCGGCCAGATACATCCATCCAATCGCAGTTGGTGCCCTTTCAACGATCAGGCGTCGCCGATCGTCCTGCGGCCCCATTTTAGGGACATGCAGGACATAATCATGGCCGTCACGCGCGATACGCACGTCCAGACCGGGAATAAGGCTGTCGTCAGCGCGCCAGAAAACCTGCCCCTGAAAACCAGTCGCCAGTTTCACCTTTTCAGAGAGACCGTGTTCGAGCGTTTCAATTGCTTCTGAAGGTCCGGATTTTGTTGGCTTTGCAGATGCGGGTTCCCGCGCCTGCCAATAGTTAAAAAGGGCTTTCAATCTTGGTTATGATCCTAATGTTGGCAGCTTTCGTGACCGTTAAATAATATCCGTTTAATGTTTTTCGGATCACCGTCAGCCTGAAGTAGGGGATGCGTCAGGTCATCCGTTCGGTTGCATTATGCGGCGCGCGGCCAGCGATGCAAGCACCGCATTTCGCGCGTCTGCCCTGTGATACGCCGGCAAGAAGAGCGGGATACCCGGAAAGGCGATCAGCTAGAAGGCCATCAACAGCATGGTCAGGCAGTAGGGCAAGGCACCTAACATGACCTCGTTCAGGCTTCCCGGTTTGCGCGCGCCCTGCCGCAATTGCGCCCGAAAACAGCTTGGGGTCATATCCCAGTTTGCCGGCTTGGGGCATGGCTGCGGTGTGGCAGAAACATTGTCGCCGTTGCGATATTGGCTTGTACCAGACCCACCCTGCAAACCAGCAATCCTGCGCGATAGCTCGGCCATCAGCGCGCGGTAGGGGCGGGTCTTGCTGGAGTATGAAGTGACCGGAATCCTGCTCAGGTCTGTTTGATCGTTTGCGGTTGACCGGTACCAGTGCAAGTCAAACGGGGGCAGGGCGATGTTCTCAACGGAAAACTCGGACACCGGCCCCATATACGCAAAGAACATACCATTGTGGTTTTCAACGGGTAAACCGGCCCGGCGGGGTCTCCCTGATGTTTATTGCATCGAGGGAAAACGCGGGCGGTTCTTGTTTCAATGCAATCCGCGTCGCCAGAACCAATTGCCCGGCGTCACTGTGCACCGGTGCCAATCTCTCTTCCGACAGGTTCACGGGCACAGTCTCGCCACGCCGCTATGTTAGCGGGCTGATCCCACGATGCCATCCGAAACAAGCTTGGCTATTTCGGCGGTGGTAAGGTTCAGGCGTTCGGTCAGAACCTCTATCGTATTTTCGCCCAAGAGGGCGGGGGCTGCGGCCTTGTTTGGTCCTGCCCCGTCAAATCGGATCGGCCCGCGCACCAGCCGCATTTCACCGATTTCCGGATGCACCACCGTTTCCACAAGGCCGCGCTTGGCAACGTGATCCTGTTCCAGCGCTTCACCGATGGACAGGATCGGCGCACTGGGCACGTCGAATTCTTCGAGCCGTTGAAGCCAGTATTCGGTGGTGTTTTGGGTCATGCGCGCATGGATGATCGGTTGCAATGCGGTGCGGTTGGCCAGTCGCGCTTCGTATAGGGCAAAACGGGCGTCTTTGATCAGGTCTTCGCGGTCCAGGCTGCGTGCGAAATTATGCCAGAAACGTTCGGTCAGGCAGGCCACGATGACATGCCCGTCAGATGTCGGGAACGACCCATAGGGTACGATGCTGGGATGTTGGGTGCCAACGGGTTCGGGGCTTTTTCCGGTGACGAAATAGATCTGCGACAAATACCCTTGCAACGCGATGAGACTGTCGAGCATCGCCACCTCGATATGCCTGCCGCGCCCGGTTGTGTTGCGTTCGTGCAGCGCTGCGAGCAATCCGAAAAGCGAAAAGATGCTTCCGGCCAGATCGCCCAAGGGAATGCCCAGCTTGTTTGGTGCCTGACCCGGTTCGCAATTCACGCTCATCACCCCGGACAGCGCTTGGGCCACAATGTCAAAGGCGGGTTTGTCGCCATGCGGGCTGTCGGTGCCAAACCCGGTGATCGAGCAATAGAGCACCCGTTCGTTCACGGCGCGCAAAGCGTCATACCCCAATCCCAGCCGGTCCATCACGCCGGGGCGGAAGTTCTCGAGAACGATGTCGCTTTGCTGCGCCAGATCCTTTGCGATCTGCATCCCTTCGGGGGATTTCAGATCAAGGGAAATGCTTTTCTTGCTCCGGTTTAGTGCCATGTAATAATGGCTCATCCCGTGTTGGAAAGGCGGGAAGTTACGGGTCTCGTCGCCGGTTGAAATCGGCTCTATCTTGATGACTTCGGCCCCCAGATCGGCCAGCACCATGCTTGCGTAAGGGCCCGACAGGATCCGTGAAAAGTCGAGGACCTTGATCCCTGCCAAAGGGCCTGCCTGCGGCCCAGTCGGGGTCTGCTCTTGGGTGTCACTCATGGTTTTCTCCCGATTGTTTTGAAATCTTCATGACGGCGGACGCGCTTGCGATCGCCTTGTCACCGCAGGTGATATCCGCATCGACAAAGATCAAAGACCGCGTTGCCTGACGGATCACGGGGCGGATTTCCAGAAAATCACCAACGCGGGCAGCACCCAGAAAACGCGTCTCCATCTGGACGGTGACCGTTGGTCGCCGGTCTGCGGCGTTCCATGCGCTAAGCGCGATCACCTGATCCAGAAGGCTGGTGATGACGCCGCCATGAACAATGCCCAGATGGTTTTTATGGGTCTCGTTGGTTTGCAGCGCATAGCTGTGTTTTTGCGCCGTTTGCGCCGACCGCAACAGCGGGCCGATCAGCGCCATAAACCCGTCAATCTTCAATGCCCGCCAGCCGTCTGGTGCAGTGCGATGTGCCGTCACGATCTAACTCCCGGTATCGATCTGAATGTTTTCGATGTGTTCCCGAATGGCCTTCATCGCCTTGACCAGTTTCGGGATTTCCTTGTCTTTCAGGCGTTCCGATATGCCAATGGCGACGATTGAACGGGTCATCTTGCCGTTTGCGCCAAAGACCGGAACCGCAACAACGGTAACGCCGGAAATATAGCTGCCCTGATCAACTGCATAGCCAAGTTCGCGCGCCTGCCTGACCTGTTCGCGCCACAACTCGTGCGAGGGCGGGTGATCCCATGCCAGCTTGTCAAACGCGGTTTTCAGCTCGTCTTCGTCCGTCATGTTGAAGGCGGCGAACAGGCGTCCGCTGGCGCTGATCAGGGCGGGAAAACGGCTGCCCAGATCGACCTGAAGCCGAAACGGTATGTCTGATTGAGAAAGCGCAACGACCACCATTTGCCCCGGCTCGGAAAGCTGGGTGGCGATCCCGGTCACACCGAATTTCTGCGACAGCTCGGACAGTTTGGGCTGGATCAACGTCGAGAAAGTGTTGCGCTGAAGTGCTGCTCTGGCGAGGGGCAGAATGCCGATTCCGATCGTGTAGCGTTTCAGATTCGAATCAAATTCCACCAGCCCCTCATCCTCGAGAACACGCAGAATATGCAGGCAGGTGCTTGGGATCAGATCAAGCTCCCTCGCGATGGGATTGACCCCGATCGGTTCGTTCGATCGTGCCAGAAGCCTCAATATAGCAAGGGCGCGGGTCACTGCCGGCACCTGTCGCTTGGTGGCTGATTTCTTGTCTTCGCTGGTCATTTCAGTCCCCTGTCTGACTCGGATATTGTTGTACATATACAATAAAGGAATCATATTGACAACAATTGATTGTGATCCCTACCATTGTCAACGATGCAGGCCACACCTTCAGAGCGGCCCGCCAGAAACTTTGGGGAGGAGACGGGAATGACCCGGTTGACGGAATTCACGTCCTACGCGGACGCTCAAAAGCACTACTCGAAAGAGAAGCTTTGGGAGCTGTTCGACGGCGAGACGACGCGGTTCAATATCGGGCATGAATGCCTTGACCGGCATGTAGACGGACAAAACATAGCGCTTCGGATCGCGCATTCTGACGGTGCCGACGAAGTGCTGACCTTTGAGGAAGTCTCGCGGCGCTCCTCGCAGATCGCCCATTATCTGGATGCGAAAGGTGTCAAGAAAGGCGACCGGGTCGCGGTGATGATCGAACCCTCGCTGGCCTTTTACAGTGCCATGTTCGGGGTAATCAAAAGCGGTGCCGTTGCGGTGCCCATGTTTTCGCTTTTCGGGCCGGACGGAATTCAGCTGCGGGTGGGCGACTGCAAACCTGTGGTGTTCTTTACCAATGCTGAAAAGGCCCCTGACGCGATATCGGGGGGTGCCAGCAATGTGACGGTGGTCGATCACGATTTCCTCGAGGGGCTAAATGACCTGCCCGCCACCTATGACTGGGATACGTCGGGCCGCGATCTGGCGGTTTTGCAATATACCTCGGGGACGACCCGCGCCCTGCCTGCTGCTGTCAAACACAGCCACCAGTCGATCGTGACGCTGATGGTTGCCGCGCTTTATGCCACAGGTATTCGCCCGAACGATCGGTTCTTTTGCCCGTCATCACCCGCCTGGGGGCACGGCCTTTGGCATGGCACGCTTGCGCCGCTGGCGATGGGGGTGTCGACAGGGACATTCAGCGGCAAATTCGATGCTGTCCGCCTGCTGCGCGCCTTGCATGATTTCCGCATCACCAACCTGACGGCAGCAGCGACGCATTACCGGATGATGCGGAATTCCGGCAAGGCCGAGAGTTTTTCCTATTGCTTTGAAAAGCTGTCTTTCACCGGCGAGCCGATTGACTCTGAAACCGCGAATTACGTCGAACAGGTTTTCGGGACCAAGGTGCGTTCGATGTACGGCACGACCGAAATCGGCGTGATCATCGCAAACTATCCGGGTGCCGATGATCTTGAGGTCCGCGAAGGCGCGATGGGCAAAGCAGTTCCGGGTGTCGAGGTCGAAGTGCAACGCCCCGATGGAACACCGGCTGATCCGGGCGAGACCGGCGAACTGATGGTCAAGAAGCGCGGCGAATGGTTCCCAACCAAAGACCTGGGCCGTGTGGATGAGGATGGCTATTTTTACCACGGTGGCCGGGCCGACGATGTGATCATTTCCGCCGGCTGGACAATTGGTGCGGTCGAGGTCGAGGACGCCGTCCTGAGCCATCCGGCAGTTGCCGAATGTGCCGTCATCGGTGCCCCCGATGAGCTTCGCGGTTTGGTGGTCAAAGCTTTCATCATCCTCAAAGGCCCCGAAACACCCGGCTTGGCCAAAAGCATCCAAGATCACGTGCGCGCCAGATTGGCCCGCCATGAATACCCCCGCCAGATCGCGTTCGTTACGGAGCTTCCGAAGACGCCGGCGGGAAAAGTGAACCGAAAAATTCTGAGAGATCAGGAAGCCGAAAAACTGGCTGCTGCGGAATGATCCGCGACGCCGGCCCAATATTTTCAAGGAGAACGAAATGAACGAGATGACACGTAAATTCCCGAAGATCACGGATGAAGGTCTGGAAGACCTGCGCAAGCGCGTCGGCGTAAAAATCGAAAGAACGGTCGAGCCATGGTGCTATGAGGCGACCCGCGACAACATCCGCCACTATGCCCACGGCATCGGCGACGACAATCCGCTGTGGTGCGACCCTGAGTACGGCAAAACCACAAAATACGGTGATGTTCTGGCACTGCCGAGCTTCCTGTTTGCCACCAGCCGGATCATCTCGGGGTATGTGGGCGGTCTGCCGGGCGTTCACGCCATGTGGTCGGGCGCAAACTGGACATGGCACAAGCCGATCCTGCGCAACACGGAGTTCCGCACCGAGGCTTATCTGAAAGACCTGATCGAGCATAACACCCGCTTTGCAGGTAAGGCGATCCAGCAGATTTATCACGTTGATTTCTATGACGCGAAGACCGGCGAGATGCTGGCCGAGGCCGATAGCTGGTGTTTCCGCACCGACCGCGATCAGGCCCGCGAAAACGGCACCAAATACACCGAGGCCAAAAAGAACGGTCGCAAGGTCTATACGCAGGAAGAACTGGATAAATACTATAAGTATTACGAGCAGGAAACGATCCGCGGTGCCGAAACCCGTTATTGGGATGACGTCAACGAAGGCGACGAACTGCCCACAATGGTCAAGGGCCCGATGACGGCGACCGGTTTTATTGCTTACGCGCAGGGCTGGGGTGGTTTGTACATCCGTGCCAACAAGTTGGCCTGGCAATTGCAGCAAAAACACCCAAGCGCGGGGATCAAGAACAAGTTCGGCATTCCCGACTGCCCCGAGCGCGTGCATTGGGAAGAAGAATTTGCCCTCGAAGTCGGTGCGCCGGGTGCCTATGACTATGGCCCCGAGCGGACGTCGTGGCTGACGCACCAGATCACCAACTGGATGGGCGATGACGGTTTCCTTGCCAAGTCGAAATGCGAAGTCCGCCGTCACAACCCCGAAGGCGACATCATCCTGATCCACGGCACCGTTGTTCGCAAGTTCGAGGAAGACGGCCGCTTCTTGCTGGAAATCAAGCAACGTGCGGAACAGCAAGACGGCGAAATGTCGGCTGTTGGGTCTGCCATCGTGGAATTGCCCAAACGCTGAGGTCCACCACGCTTCAACAGCTGGGGAGGCTTCGTTGAAATTTCCGGGAAAACTTCTGACCAAGATAGAGGACACCCTTCATATCGGAGGGTGCCTCGGCCTCGTCGCCGTGGCGGCGTTGATCAATGCAGATATTCTGCTCCGGCTTTTCTTTAACAGGCCGGTGCAGATCCAGTTCGAATTGACCGAACTGTACTTGATGCCGGCACTTGCCACGTTGTCCTTGTCGCGGGTTTTCCGTGACGGCGGGCATCTGGCGCTGGATTTTGTGCCCGAACATCTACCCGGAGTTTTTGGAAGGGTTGTCGCCAAATTGCGATTGCTCTTGCCTGCGCTGTTCTTTGGCGCGGTCACATGGATGTCGGGGAAATTTGCTTTCAAAGCCATCTCGAATGGGGATGTCGAATACGGAGCAATCGATTGGCCGCTTGGGTGGGCCTACGCCGTGATCCCTTTGGGATGCAGCGTTCTGGTTCTGCGGCTGCTCCACGATGCTTTCACGCGAAAGCCGTGGTCAGTACCCACAACAAACCCAATGGGAGGAAAACCAAATGAAACATAAGAATAAACTGATTTCAGCCGTGGCAAGCGCGTTTGTATTTGCCGGAATGGCTGCCCACGCGGAAGCGCTGCGCCTTGGTGATTTTCAATCCACCAGCCACATCGTTTCTGTCGAAGGCACGACCAAGTGGATGGCCGCTGTGACCGAAGCCACAGATGGCGCGATCACCTTCGAGCATTTTCCATCACAGCAGGCGGCAAAATCCAAAGCCCAGCTGGATGCTGTCAACAACGGCATTCTGGACGCCGCATTGCTTGGCGCGTCCTATCACGCGGACGTCTTGCCGCTGAACTCTGTCGTGGGGCTGCCCGGCTATTATGGCTCGGCTGAACAGGGCACAGTTGCGCTGCAAACGATGCTGCAAGACGGCCCGCTGCGCGACGAAATTCTGGCGTCGGGTGTTACACCGGTCTTTGGTTTCGTTTTGCCGCCCTATCAGGTGCTCGCCAAAAAGCGGCTTGGGATGCCAGCGGATTGGGACGGGCTTGACGTGCGCACCTCGGGGTCGACGCAAGCGATGACCGCGCGTGCGCTTGGCGGTGTTGGCATCTCAATTCCGGGGCCAGAGGTATATACCGCCGTGGAGCGTGGCCGTCTGGATGCGGTGTTGTTCCCGCTGGCATCGGTACCCGGCTACAAGCTGAACGAAGTCGTTAGCCACATTTCAATCAACGGGTCGTTTGGCGGCTACAGCTTTATCATGGTGGTCCGTACCGATCTTTTCGACGGCCTGCCTGAGGACGTTCAGGCCAAGATGCTTGCGCTTGGAAATGAAACCGCCGTTCACGTCGCACAAGCACAAGACGCGTCCGTCGAAGGGCTGATCGAAAGCTGGAAAGCGGAAGGCATCGACACCTATACGTTCACCGAAGAAGAGCTTGCGACGATCACGGATGCTTTGGTGGCTGTCAGCGTCGATTGGGCAGAGCGCCTGCAAGATGACAAGGCTGCCGCCGTTCTTGAAAGCTACAGCGCGCTGACCCGCGAATAACATCGCGTTCCGAAACACTTATCCGGGCGGTCGCTGCGGCGGCCGCCTGCCACAGACGGAGCGGAAATTCATCAGATGCTTACATTCGGTATCATACTTATTATTCTTGCCGTTCTCATGGCGGCACGCGTGCCAATCGCTTTTGCGATGGGTATCACCGGCACGCTTGGTCTTGCGGCGCAGCTTGGGTTCAAACCTGCATTGGCGGTGTTGGAACGTACCTTCTTTGACTCGTCTTCCTCGTTTATATTGGTTGCCATCCCGCTGTTTATCCTGATGGCCGAATTGCTGACCGCAGGGGATGTGACCCGCCGGGCCATCATTGCCTGCCAGTCCTGGATCGGCCACGTCAAAGGCGGACTGGCCATCGCTACTGTCGCGGCTTCGGTTCTTCTGGCGGCGCTGGTTGGCAGCTCCACGGCGTCGACGGCTGCGATGGCGGCTTCTGCATTCCCCGAGATGCGTCGACATAACTACTCTGATCGTCTTGCGGCGGCGGTTGTCAGCGTCGGCGGCACATTGGCCGTGGTCGTCCCGCCCTCTATCGTGCTGGTGGTCTATGGCGTTTTGACAGAAACCTCGATCGGCAAGCTGTTCATCGCGGGGATCATCCCCGGCCTTTTGACCGCTGTCGGTCTGGGCGTGGTGATCAAGATCATTGCCGAGACCACGGACCAAGCTCCCAAAGGCGAACCCTTTGTGCTTAACAAAGCCATCAAGCAAAGCCGGCACGTGATCCCGATGGTGTTGCTGATGATCGCCGTTATCGGTGCAATCTACGGCGGTATCGCATCGCCCTCCGAGGCGGCGGCCCTTGGGGTCATGGGGTCGCTGGTCATCGTTCTGGCGCAGCGCACCTTAAACTTTGTGCAGTTCAACAGATCGGTCAGCAGCGCCATCCGCGCCACGGTGATGATCGTCACGATCGTCGCCTGTTCGGCGATTTTCTCGAACTACCTGGCCTTTACCCGTATCACGCACAGCTTGCTGGAATTCGTGGCAACAACAGACATGCCGCGCGAAGTCATCATCGGCATCATCATTGTCGCCCTGCTGGTCATGGGCATGTTCATGGACCAGCTTGCCATTTTGTCACTGGCCATGCCGCTGGCCTTTCCGACGGCGATGGCGCTCGAATGTAACCCGGTGTGGTTCGGCATCGTGGTGACCAAAACGGTGGAGATCGGCCTTTTGACGCCGCCGCTGGGGTTGAACGCCTATGTGGCCGCCGCCCAAACCAAGGTTCCGCTCGGCACGATCTTCAGGGGGATACTGCCCTTTCTCGGGATGGAGATCATCATCCTCGTTCTGTTGCTCGCCTTCCCCCAGATCACCCTGTTCCTGCCCGACCTCATGAGCCGCTGATCTTTGGTATCACATCCTCAAACGCCCGCTCCATCGGGGGCCATGCCGCGCCTTGGCCGCAGCGATATATTGCGCGCCTCGCCTTGCGGATAACGGTTGACCTTGGCGGTCAACCGCTTGCTTGATTGCGGGGCGAACTCACTGTACATCACCGCGACGCGTCGGATGAATATAACAGAAAATCTGGCTTTCCAAAGGCGGCTGAACAGGTCGCCTTTTTCATATTTGTCAGGGGCTTTTCATGACCATCACCCATCTTGTTACACATTCCGGCGGTTTTCATGCAGATGAATTGCTGTCCTCTGTGATCCTGACGCGGTTGTTTCCCGATGCCGAACTGGTGCGCACCCGCGATGCGGCATGGACCACCCCTGCGCCAGACAAAATCATCTATGACGTCGGCCGCCATTTCGATGCCGACGCGCAGATATTCGACCACCACCAACGCCCCAACCCCCTGCGGGAAGATGGCCAGCCCTACAGTTCGTTCGGGCTGATCTGGGCGCATTACGGGCGCGACTATCTGCGCGCCTTCGGGGTGCCTGAGGTCGATGTGGAAGGCATCCACAAAAGCTTTGATACCGGTTTTGTTGTGCCGATTGATCTGGTGGATAATGGCGATCTGGCCCCGGCAACGGCTGGCCAACTGGCGGGGCTGACCTTGCCGACACTCCTCGGCACGCTCAAGCCGGTTTTTGATGACCGCAGCCCCGATGCCGACGATCAAGCCTTTGCCGCAGCGCTGCCAATTGCGCGCGCCTTTATCGAAGGGTCGCTGGCTGGCAAAGCCGCCAAGCGCCGCGCCGAAGCCGTTGTGATGGGGGCCATCGAAACTGCCGGCCCTGCGCGCGTTCTGGAACTGCCGATGGGGATGCCGTTTCGCAGCGCCATCGAAACTGCCGGTGCCGATCATCTGTTGTTCGTCGTGCACCCGCGCGACACCGATTGGGCGATCACGGGCATTCGGCTGAGCGGCGACAGCTTTGACCAGCGCGCCGATCTGCCCACCGCATGGGCGGGCCTGACCGATGCCGAGCTTGAGCAAGCATGTGGCGTGACGGGCGCAAAATTCTGCCACAACGGTTTGTTCATCGCCGTCGCCGCCACCCGCGAAGCCGCGCTCGAGATGGCGGGTTTGGCAGTCAGTGACGCAGAAAAAGCCTGAGCCGCTGCGACCTGCGCGCCGCCGCATCTGACTGACAGGTGCGGCGAGTGATGTTTGGTGTCTGATCACGCTTGCCCTTGCCCGCCACGGGGATAGACTGACCGTCCAGCAAGAGGCAGGGATTTCCGTGAAAGACCAACTTAGGCAACTGCCCCAGATCGAGGTGATGCTGACCTTTCCCAGCATTCAGGCATGCGTTGAAACCTATAGCCGGCCAGAGGTCATCGGCGCTCTTCGCGCGGCGCTGGACGCCTTGCGCAACGCGATCGGCAAAGGCGCTGAGGTGGACCTGCCTGATTTCGCGGGGGGCGGCTTTGCTGACGGTATCCGGCTGGCGATAGACCGAGCGCGTCATATGAATTTGCGACCCGTGGTGAACGCGACGGGCATCATCATCCACACCAATCTTGGCCGTGCGCGTCTTGCCCCTCAGGCAGTGCAGGCCATGCAGGATGTCGGCGCGAACGCGTCCAACCTTGAACTGAATTTGGCCACGGGCAAACGCGGCTCTCGGTATGATCATGCCGAGGCGCTGATTTGCGAACTGACGGGGGCAGAGGCCGCGTTGATTGTGAACAACTGCGCCGCCGCCGTTGTGTTGGGGTTAATGGGGACGGCGATGGGCCGCACGGTTGTCGCGTCACGGGGCGAGCTGATCGAAATCGGCGGATCGTTCCGCCTGCCGGATGTGATTGCCCAAAGCGGTGCCATCCTGCGCGAGGTCGGCGCGACCAACAAAACCCGGCTAAGCGATTATGCCGATGCGATTGATGACGACACTGCCGTTTTGTTGAAAAGCCACACCAGCAATTTCAAGATCGTGGGATTTACCTCCGCACCCGACAGGCGCGATCTGGCGAAGCTGGCCAAAGACCGGAACCTGATCCTGATGGAGGACTTGGGCAGTGGTGTCCTGATTGATCTGTCGCCTTATGGGATGACCGATGAACCTGTTGTCAGTGATATCCTCAAGGCGGGCGTTGATGTGGTGATGTTTTCCGGCGACAAGTTGCTGGGTGGCCCCCAAGCCGGGATTATCGCGGGCAAAGCCGATGTGATCGCCAAGCTGCAGTCCCATCCGTTGCTGCGGGCCTTGCGGATCGACAAGCTGTCGCTTGCAGCACTCGAGGCGACGTTGCGTTTGTACCGTGCCCCGCATGATCCGTTCAAAACGATCCCTGTGCTTCAGATGCTGTCCGAACCCCTGGACGATGTGCAAACGCGGGCCAATAGGCTTGTCGCGCTGCTAAACGGGGTGGCTGCCGCGTCTGTTGTTCCGTCGGCGGCTTTTGTCGGGGGCGGGTCCTTGCCGCAACAGGAACTGCCCAGTTTTTGCGTGCGTGTTGAACCCCCTGCAATGACGGCTGATGCGCTTGCTGTTGCGTTGCGGTCTGCATCTGTGCCGGTGATCGGTCGCCTGCACCAAGGGCAGTTACTGCTCGACATGCGCACCGTGGCCGACACAGAACTGCCGCCGATCGTGGATGCAATCGGCCAAGCCTGCGCCACATGACATCGGCTTGCGTCATTGTGATCGGGCATGTGGATCATGGCAAAACCACAGTTGTACGGGGCTTGACCGGCATGGAAACGGATACCTTGCCGCAGGAAAAGCAACGCGGTTTGTCGATCAACCTTGGCTTTGCCTATTGCCGTTATCCGTCCGGCACCGTTGATCTGATCGACGCGCCCGGCCACGAGGATTTCATCCGCGCGATGGTCGCCGGTGCCAGCGGTGCGCAGGCGGCGCTGTTGGTCGTTTCCGCCGTCGATGGCGTCGCCCCCCAAACGATAGAGCATCTGCGCATTGCGAGACTTCTGGGCGTCCCTGTGCGTTTTGTCGCGGTGACCAAGGTCGATTTACTGCCCGCCGGTGATCTGGAAACGCGGCTTGAGGCGATCCGTGAAACTCTGCGCGGGTTGGGCCTTGGGGATGTGCCGTTGATACCCGTTTCTACCCACTTAGAGACTGGTATGCAGACTCTGCACAAGGGGTTGGAGGGCCTGCTGGGCGACGTCCCTGTCGCGCAACATCCGAAAGCCGGCTTTCTGCCCATCGACCGGGTTTTCACCATGCCGGGTCTGGGGACGGTCGTGACCGGAACACTGCTGGGCGGCAACCTGTCGCTGTCTGACGCGGTGAAACTGCTGCCGCAAGATCGGCCTGTGACCCTCCGAGGCGTGCAGGTGCGCGGCACCGCGCGGGACCATGCCACCCGCGGTGAACGGACGGCGGTCAATCTGCGGGGCATTGCAGCCGATGATATCACGCGGGGGGATGTGCTCTGTGCTGGCGCTGACTTTGCGGCGGCGCGCTGCATGGATGTCCGGTTGAGCTTGCTTGATGATGCGCCGTCCCCCCTGAAACATATGTCGGACGTCAGGGTTCTGTTCGGCACAACCCATACTGTCGCGACCCTGCGCCTGATGGGCGGCGGGCAGGTCGTGCAAGGCAATTCAGCCTTTGCGCAGCTGCGTTTCGACAAGCCGGTTGCGGCATTTGCAGGCCAGCGCATGATCTTGCGCGCCTTGTCACCGGCCCAGACGATTGGCGGGGCCGTGGTGCTTGATCCGCATTCGCTTGGGGTCAAATCTGGCGATGCTGCGCGTCTGGCGGTGATGCAGGCGGCGGCAGGTGGAAGGACAGGCGACATCGTTGCTGCGCTTTGTGTTCAGGGCAGGGGCTGTGCTGATCTGTCTGAGGCAGCGCGGATTGCACGGCAGAACCCGGCAAGCGTTTTGGCAGCGCTCGGGGCCGAAGTCACGCAGATCGCCCCCGGATGGATCGCCTTGTCCGACACCATCCAGACAGCACAGGCTGACCTGTTGCAAAGCCTGAAAACGTTTCATGCAGAACACCCGATCAAGCGGTTTGCACCGCGCGGCATGTGGGCGAACCGCAAGCAATCGCCGTGGCTCTCGCACTATGTGGAGCAGAGTTTGGCCAACGAAGGCGCGATCCGCTTGGCCGGTGATCAGATCGCCTTGGCCAGCCATGACCCCGCCGCCGCATTGACCCAAACCCAACGCGACCGTCTGGGGCAGATCGAAAGCCAGTTCAAAGAAGGGGGCACCGTGCCGCCCGGTCTTGGCACCGTCTTGGAAACCGGCGACGATCCTGACCTGCTTGCGATTTTGATGGCGGACGAGACCTTGGTCGCGCTGACCAATGTCGCGCTTAATCAGCAGGTGGTTTTTCACAGCCGGACCCTTGTGCAATCGGCCCAGACCCTGCGCGATGCGTTCCCGCCGCCGATGTCTTTCACAACGGGACAGGCGCGCGCGGCGCTGCACACCAGTCGCAAGTTCATCGTGCCGCTGTTGGAGCATTTCGACACCATCGGGGTCACGCAGCGGCAAGGTGACACTCGCCAGATGGCACCGCTTGCTGATTGATCTTTCACCTGTCCGCGCCCCCCGCTAGGGTCGCCGGACGGAGGTGACTGGAGTCTGGTGGCTTCCCTGGTCTTCAAAACCATGGACGCGCCGAAAAGGCGTGTGGTGGGTTCGATTCCCATCCACCTCCGCCAAGCGGCTGGACATTGCGCTGCAATCGCCATCAATATGCAAATGCATACTTGGGAGGGTGGCCGATGATAGATGCAGCGCGTTCTTTCACACTGACTAATCTGGACGGGGTGGCACATGCCTTTGATGGCACAGGCCCTGCGTTGGTTTGTTTCGTGAAAGAGGATTGCGAGACCTGCAACATCGCGGGCCCTGTGATCGAGGGAATGTTCAAGGCCTATGGCAGCGGCATCGACATGGTTGTGCTGGGGCAGTCCGGTGACAATAACGCGGTGTTCGCCCGGCGTCATGGCCTGACCATGCCCGTGCTGGCGGATGCTGGATGCAAGGCGTCGTTTGATTGGGACATCGAAATCGTGCCCGCCGTGTTCTGGATTGATGAGGCTGGCAAGGTCGTCACCAAGTTCGAAGGCTTCGTGCGCGACGACTGGCAAGCGTTGTCCGATCAGATCGCGGCCGAAACAGGTCAACCCAATGCGCAGATCGACTGGGACAGTCTGCCGCCGTGGCGGCCCGGTTGCGGGTCCAAACACTTTGACCCCGAGATTTACGACAAGCTGCGCGCCGAAGCGGACGGCAGCGTCTTGCGCGCCCGCAAGGTCGAGGTTGCCAGCGGCGATGACGTGGCAGAGTTCATGTTCGATCAGGGCTTTTCGGACGGGTTGCCGCTGGTGCCACCGACGCCCGAACGGGTGATGCGGATGCTGGCCGGGACCCACCGCGACCCGCAAGAGGTGATCGCGACCGTGCCGCCCAACATGGGTGTCGCCACGGTTGAAAAGATCGCGATCAACGCGGTGATGGCGGGCTGCAAGCCTGAATATCTGCCCGTAGTCATCGCGGCAGTCGAAGCCGTTTGTACCGATGAATTCAACATTCACGGGGTGACGGCAACCACGATGGGGGCCGCGACGGTGATGGTCGTCAACGGCCCCGTGGTCGAGAAAATCGGGATGAATGCGGGCCTTGGCGCGATGGGGGCCGGCAACCGTGCCAACGCCACCATCGGGCGCGCGCTGCGTCTGGTGATCCGCAATGTGGGCGGTGCGACGACAGGGGGCGTTGAACGGTCGACGCTTGGCAATCCGATGAAATACACCATGTGCTTTGCCGAAAACGAAGCCGTGTCGCCGTGGGAGCCGCTGCATGTCGAGCGCGGTTTCAAGGCGGAAGATTCCGTCGTCACCGTCTTTGCCATGACAGGTGGCCCGGTGCATATCGTCGACCAGACCTCGCGCAAGCCGGACCAGATTGCCGGATCATTGGGGCAGGGGCTGGAAGGGGTGTTCATGCCCAAACTGCACAACCTGCCCGTCGACGCACTGCTGGTGGTGTGCCCTGAACATATCAACACGCTGACCGTTGAGGGTGATTATTCCAAGGACCGTCTGCGCGACCGCATTCAGGAAGTCACATCGCGCCCCCTGCGTGAAATGGTCCAGAATGATCATTCCGGCGCGGGGATCCCTGTTGCAGATGCCGAAAAGATGGGGCCGGAAAAACTGGCGCAGCTGGCCCCCAAATTCGCCGGCAAGGAATATATTCATATCGTTGTCGCAGGCGGCGAGGCCGGCAAGTTTTCGTCGGCCTTCCATGGCTGGGCCACGGGGGCGGTCGGGTCAATTTCCGTTTCCAGAAAGATCGATCTGGGCTAGCATTATATTTAGAGGAGGACATGAATGACCATAATTCTCGACCCGACGGATGAACGCGTCCCGGTCGTGCGTCAGATTACCGAACGAACCGGATCGGTGCAGGGTGTCGTAGGGCTGCTGAACATCAGCAAACCGCGCGGCAATATCCTGCTGGACGAACTGGACCGTTTGATAGCCGAAGGCGCGCCGGGCGTTGAAATCCGCCGCTATACCAAACCGACCTTCGCCAAGCCGTGCCCCGACGCATTGCGCCATCAAATTCGCGACGAATGCGATTTTATGATCGAGGCATTGGCGGACTGAGGATCATGTACCACGTGCAGTATGCACGATACAGTCTGGTTTGAAATCCAGGGGATCCCGTCCGTTTCCGTCGCCTCGAGCGCGTTTGGCCAAGCTGCGGAAACGCAGCGCAAAGCGTTAGGTATGGAGGGCGCAAGATACGTGTTGGTGCCGCATCCCATTCAGGATGCCACCGACGACGAAATGCGCATCAAAGCCCGCGAAGCCTATGACCAGATCATGGCAGCGCTAAGCGATAAATAACGAAAAAAGCGGCGCAGGGGAAACCTTGGGCCGCTTTATAATTCAGTGACCCAGCACGCTTTGGACAGGTCGTTGTCAAGCCACACCAGATCATCGACGCGGTCAAGCGACGGTGCGCGGCGCAACATCTGCGCAGGGATCGTCGTCGCGCGGGCCAGCGCCTTTTCCAGCGGTTCCTTGACCTGCTCGACCAGCACGCGGATCGCCTGTGGCATTGTCAGATCAGCGCCGGCGAGGGTGCCATCGGCAAGGGTAAGCCTGCCCTGGCGGCGCAGAATTTCGCGGCCGTTTAGTGTGAAGCTGGTGATGTCCGACCCCGCCGTGGCCATCGCATCGGTCACCATAAACACGTCGCTTGGGCCCATGTTGGCAGCGAGCGCGGTGCGGATCATCGCGGGATGAACATGCACAGCATCTGCAATCAAACCACTGGCCGCCCCGCCATGATCCAGCGCGGCACCGACCAGACCGGGCGCGCGGCCCTGGGCCTGGCTCATGGCGTTGAACAGATGGGTGGCGCAGCGTGCGCCAGCGTCAAAGGCGGCCATCGCGGTATCGTAATCGCAATCGCTGTGGCCAAGCGATACGATGATGCCCGCATCTGCCATCGCCCTGATCTGCGCGTTTGTCACGCTTTCGGGGGCGACCGTCATCATCAGGTTGGGAATGTGGTTGGCGGCATCCAACAGCCCGCGAAGATCACTGTCTTGCATCGGGCGGATCAGCGTACCGTCATGCGCGCCCTTGCGGGCAACGCTCAGATGCGGCCCCTCAAGGTGCAGGCCAGCGATGCCGGGTATTTTCTGATCCAGCGCGGTCGTAACGGCGCTGATCGCTGCGGCGGTCTGATCGGGGGTGTCGGTGATCAGTGTGGGCAGGATCGCCAATGTGCCCAACCCCCGATGCGCCGCTGCGATGGTGGCAAGGGTTTCGACAGTGGGGGCATCGTTGAACATCACACCGCCGCCGCCATTGACCTGCAAATCCACAAATCCGGGTGACAGGGTGCCGCCGTCCAGCGCGTTTATCTCGCAGTCGGAGGGCAGGTCTTGCGGTTTGACGATGCGGGTTTCGCCATTTGAAAGCGCCTGCAATGCGTGAGCGTCCCACATGGCGGTGCCATCAAAAATCCGCGCCCCGACATAGGCCGTCACGGCGCGGGTCATTCGACCGCAGCGGTCATCGCCAGGGCAAAGGCACCATCGACGGCGCGCCCCTTTGCCGAGACCAGATTGGCGGTCATATGTTCGGGCAGATAGGGCGCGTAATGTGGCCCGACCCCGCCCGACAGGCACAGGATGTCATTGGTCTGATACTCAAGCGCGCCGATCGCGTTTTTCAGATAATCCGCACCGCGCTGCATCAGCATCGTGCCAATGGCATCGCCCGCCGCCGCCGTTTCCACAACGTCCGGTGCAAGGGTGCCGAAATCGCCGGGGCGCGCCTTGAGGCTGAACTGCACGATCCCCGCCGCCCCGCCGAGCTTTTCCAGCATCCGGTCAGACAGGGCGCTTGGCGGGACGATCCCATCGACCACCAGCAACGTCTGTTCTAGCGCGCCATGCCCCAGCCATGCGCCCGACGCCTGATCCGACACCTGATAACACCAACCGCCGATGCAGGTCTGAACGGCGCTGCGTTGCCGTGCAATGATCGTGCCGGTTCCAAGCGCCACGACATATCCGTCATCCGCGCCGATGGCCCCGACAATGGTGGTTGTCGTGTCTTCGGTGACAATGCTTTTGGCAAAGGGCAGCGCATCTGTGACCCGCTTGCCAATTTCCGGCCCTGTGAACCCGGCCAGCCCCAGATGGGCGACAGCATGGTTCATCTGTTCCAGATCCTGACCGGCATCTTTTACGGCAGCGCGGGTCGCTTCCAGAATATGGGCGATTGCTTCGTCGAAATTGGTACTGACGTTGGCGCGGCCGCCTTTGGCCTCTGCCAGAATGCCATCTTGGGCGGTGCCAACCACAACGCGACAGCCGGTCCCGCCGCCGTCGACGCCAATAAGAATAGGGGGGTATTGATCCATCATAGGGCTTGTCTAAGATACCTGTTTTGTCGGGGAAAGGATATTTTCCCTGTTGGAGTAAAAGCGTTCGCGCAAATCCATTTACAAATTGCCCGCCTCAATGCTAAGTTAGCGCTAACATTAGTCGAGCAATCACAATTGTGGTAGCCTGAACTGATCACAAGGGGATTATTATGCTGAACGAAACCGTCGCGCGCGTCACCAACCGCATCATCGAAAGAAGCGCCGCTGGCCGTCAGGCATATCTGGGCCGGATGCGCGGTGCCGCCGAAGCAGGGCCAGCACGGGCGCATTTGTCGTGCAGCGGGCAGGCACATGCCTATGCGGGCGCGGGGCCGGATCAAAACGCGTTGGCAACGCAATCCGCCGGCAATATCGGTATCATCACCACCTATAACGACATGCTGTCGGCGCATCAGCCGTTTGAACGGTTTCCCGAAATCATCCGCGATGCCGCCCGCGCGGCAGGGGGCACGGCACAGGTTGCAGGCGGGGTTCCTGCGATGTGCGACGGCGTCACCCAAGGCACGCCGGGGATGGAACTGAGCCTGTTTTCGCGCGATATCATCGCAATGGCAGCGGGTGTCGGGCTTAGCCACAACACGTTTGATTCCGCGGTTTTCCTTGGGGTGTGCGACAAGATTGTGCCGGGGCTGGTGATTGCCGCACAGGCGTTTGGCCATTTGCCTGCGGTGTTTTTGCCAGCGGGGCCGATGACCTCGGGCATCTCGAACGATGAAAAGGCCGTTGTGCGCCAGAAATTCGCATCAGGCGAAGCAACCCGCGAAGAGCTGATGGCGTCGGAAATGGCGGCCTATCATGGTCCGGGAACCTGCACGTTTTACGGCACCGCCAACACCAACCAGATGTTGATGGAATTCATGGGCCTGCACCTGCCCGGCGCATCCTTTGTGAACCCAAACACACCGCTGCGCGATGCGCTGACTGTTGCGGGCGCACAGCGCGCTCTAGCGATCAGCCACTTGGGCGACAGCTATACGCCGGTCTGCGATGTGCTGGATGAAAAGGCCTATGTAAACGGCATCGTCGGCTTGCACGCGACGGGCGGATCGACGAACCTGCTGATCCATCTGGTTGCGATGGCGCGTGCCGGTGGCATCATTCTGGACTGGCAGGATTTCTCGGATCTGGCCGAGGTGACGCCATTGCTGGCGCGGGTCTATCCAAACGGTCTGGCGGATGTGAACCATTTCCATGCCGCAGGCGGTTTGGGGTATATGATCGGTCAATTGCTGAGCGGCGGTTTGCTGCATGAGGATGTGAAAACCATCGCCGGTGACGGGCTTGCCCGCTATACCGGCGACCCCAAGCTGAAAGACGGCGCGGTTGAATGGGTCGATGGCCCGACCGAGACCTTGAACGACAAGATCCTGCGTCCGGTGGGTGACCCTTTCCAGCCGACAGGCGGGCTCAAGCGGTTGTCAGGATCATTGGGCAACGCCGTGACCAAAGTTTCAGCGGTCAAGCCCGAGCACCATATTGTCGAAGCACCGGCACGGGTGTTTCACGATCAGGAATCAGTGAAAGAAGCCTATAAGAAAGGTGAATTCACCAGCGATGTCGTTGTTGTTGTCCGGTTTCAGGGGCCAAAAGCCAACGGGATGCCCGAATTGCACAGCCTGACGCCGGTACTGGCGAACCTGCAAGCCAAGGGGCTGAAGGTCGCGTTGGTGACAGATGGCCGGATGTCCGGTGCATCGGGCAAGGTTCTCAGCGCGATCCATGTCTGCCCCGAAGCGCTGGATGGTGGCCCGATTGCCCGCATTCAGGATGGTGACATTATCCGTGTGGATGCCCGTGATGGTGTGCTTGAGGTCATAACCCCCGGTGCGCTTGACCGCCCCGTCACGACCGCTGACCTGTCGGGGAATGAATACGGTCAGGGGCGCGAACTGTTCGCGAATTTCCGCAGGACTGTCGGGGCTGCCGATACCGGTGCCAGCAGTATTTGAATTGAATAAAGGACGATTTCCATGACCCCACAACAAGCAAGCGCCGCCGCCTATGACATCTGCAAACTGGCCCCCATCGTGCCGGTTCTGGTTGTTCATGACGTGGCCCATGCCCGCCCGCTGGCCGAGGCGCTGGTCGCCGGTGGCCTGCCTGCGCTTGAGGTAACCTTGCGCACCGATTGTGCGTTGGACGTGATCGCGCAAATGGCCAAAGTCGAGGGCGGCGTTGTAGGCGCAGGCACATTGCTGACGCCGGATGATGTCAAACGTGCGGTGGATGCAGGCGCGAAATTCGGCGTCTCGCCCGGGGCGACCGACAAATTGCTGCAAGCCGCCGAAGACCTTGGCCTGCCGATGTTGCCCGGTGCCGCTACCGCATCTGAGGCGATGCGCCTGCTGGAACGCGGCTATGACATGCTCAAGTTTTTTCCGGCCGAAGCTTCGGGGGGCGCACCTGCGTTGAAATCCCTGGCGTCACCGCTGCCGCAGATCCGGTTCTGCCCGACAGGCGGCGTCAGCCCTGCCAATGCCGAAAGCTATCTGTCTTTGCCCAATGTGGTTTGCGCCGGTGGCAGCTGGGTCGCCCCCGATGCGCTGGTGCGCCAAGGCGACTGGGCCGCAATCACCGAACTGGCCCGCGCGGCAAGCAAGCTGGGGCGCTAAAGCGACGCGGCAGCGCGGCTGGCCTGATCATATTGGCCTGAAATAGCACGCAAACGGGCGGCGATCTCGCGTAGGTCGTCGCCTTTCATATCTGTGCGGTCCAGATTGTCGATCAGGCAGGTGTTGCGCACGGCGCGGTAAGCCTCAATCAGTTCGGCACCTTTGGGTGACGTTCTGTAAAATACTTCCTTGCCCCGTTTATCGGCCTCAAGCAGCCCTGATTTCAGCAGCTTGCGCAGCGCATAGTTCACCGTATGGGTATCTTCGATGTTCAGCATAAAACAGATATCGGTAAGCCGTTTTTCACGGCCCCGGTGATTGGTGTTGTGCAGCACCAGAATTTCCAGAGGCGTCAGATCGGAATTGCCCGCCGCCGTCATGCAGCGCGACATCCAGCGGCTAAAGGCGTTATAGGCAATGATCATCCCGTATTCGAGCTCGGATGCCTCCCAGCCTTCGCCCTCGGCCAGGTGGCGTGATGATACAATCCGGCGGGAAGGCTGTGATTTCGGTTCTGACATAAGGCATCCACGGCTGATTATTGTTGTCGTTACGTTAGCGATTTGTGTGCGTCATGCAACGTTTCGAACATTCGGCGGTCCAAAAATGGTCGTATTTGCCGCATAGGTCTGAGCGGGTTGCCGCCGCGCAATTCCGAATCTGATCCTCCCCCTCGGCCATGGCGTCTAATTGGGGCTAATCCTGGAGAGACACCCATGCTCAAGGTCCTTACCGCCGCCGCGGTTTTGCTGTTTTCGCTCCCTCAGGCAACGGCAGCGGAGGCGCGCGCATATCTTGGCTATGGCCGGTTGATCACCAACGACTTTCTGGGCGATCTTCAAGACCGTGAACGCACCGGTTCCGTGACCTCTTCGCGGGTTTGGGGGCCGGAATGGACCGGCACGCTGCCCCGGCAATTTGGCAAACTGATCGAATTGCGTTTGGGGATCGAGGTGCTGGCACCCGATAATCTGACCACCCCTGCCGCCGGGTCGCGCCCTTGGGCCGGGGCCTTGTCTGTCGGGATGCACAGCCATTTCCAGCACAAAGGCACAGAATTTGCAGTGGGCGCGTCGCTTTTTGTGACCGGGCCGCAGACGCGTCTGGGGATGTTGCAGCGCGAATTTCACGACTTGATCGGGGATACCCCCCCGACGGCGCTGACATTGAACAACCAGATCGGCAACGGGTTTCACCCCACGGTGCTGATCGAGGCGGGGCGCAGCGTCGGGTTGGGCGAAAACCGGACTTTCCGCCCCTTTATCCAAGGGCAGGCAGGCATTGAAACAATGATGCGCGCCGGGTTTGATTTGACGTTCGGATCGGTCGGAACGGATGCCCTTTTGGTGCGCGACGGCACGTCGGGCCACCGCTACCGCGTGATCCAGAACACCCGCAATACCGGTTTCAGCTTTGTTGCCGGTGCCGATATTGCCTATGTCCGCGAAAGTACGTTTTTGCCCGAAAGCCGTGGATATACCCTGACCGATCACCGCGACCGCGTGCGTCTTGGCATGCATTGGCAAGGCAAGGATGCGTCGGCGTTTTACGGGGTTACGTGGCTGGGCAAGGAATATGAAACCCAACCGGACGATCAGATCGTAGGATCGTTGCGTATCAATTTATCGTTCTGAAGGCGCTACATCTAGCGGGCTTATGCCCTTGCTGCCCTACATGGGGGATATCCGGCGGTACCTGGGGAAAAATTAAGACTTTTTGCAACGCGTTGAATTGACTGAAAGAAATGGCCTTTGCAGATGCGCGGCTTTTTGCTACTCTAAAACTAATAAAAAAACGACGAGGCAGCAGAACAGTGGTGAAAACGGGCTTTCGGGGCACGTTTGTCATAAGCTGGTCGCAAACAGAAATAGATGGGCTAGACGCCGCGCCGGTGCGATCTCTTGAGGTAGGGGCGGCATGGGCATGGCGGGGCGACGTGGTACGCGTCGACGGCCCTTCTGACGTATTGCGACTGGATCAGGCAGATGGAGCAGAAGAACTTCGCAAACGGGCGTCACGTATGGTGCATCGGCTTGTCGGGACGGCTTTGGAAAAAGAAGTCGCGGTGCCGCGCAAGAACTATGGCGACGACCAATTCGCAAACTTGATGGATAACAGTTTCGTCGTCACGGACGGCGGCAAAAGCTATACCGTGACGTTGATCGAAGTCGGCGGCGGTAGCCAGCCGTTGTTGATGTTCCACGACGAAATTCCGCCACGCAACAGCGACCTTTGGATTGTGCACCACACATTGGGCACCACGTCACTGGATAAGGTCGCGCAGCAAAACGGCGGCGTGATCTGCTTTACGCCCGGCACATTGATCCGCACAGACAACGGCCTGAACCGGATAGAGGATTTGTGCGAGGGCGATCTGGTTCAAACCAAAGACAACGGCATGCAGCCTGTCCGCTGGATCGGCAAACGCCGGATGAGCGGTGCACGCCTGTTTGCGATGCCACATTTGCGCCCCGTCAGATTCCACGCAAATTCGCTGGGTCTGGCAAGGCCGGACCGGGATTTGCTGGTGTCGCCAAGCCACCGCATGTTGATCAAGGGTGATGTCGCACAAAGCCTGTTCAACACCAACGAGGTTTTGGTCACGGCGCGCGATCTGATCAACGGCTCAAGTGTGACGGTCGATGCACATGCGCGCGAGGTGACGTATATCCATGTGTTGTTGGATAGCCATCAAATCATGTGGGCGAATGGTGTCGAAACCGAAAGCTTCCACCCGGCATCTGCCGCGCTGGAAAGTCTGGATGCCAGCGACCGCGCCCGTTTGATCAAGAACTATCCAAGCCTCAGCTTTGATCCGCATACCTATGGCAGCTATGCGCGCCGGAATCTCTCGGTGTCCGAGGCCGCGATCCTTAAACACGCCGCATAATCAGGTCGGGCCGCGCAATCAGCGGCCCGAACCCCTTTAGCCGCCGGCGCGGCTGTCGACCAACGCCTTGATAATCGCCTTGGCACTGTCACTTGACCAATCCGCATCGCCCCGCAGCCGCGCAATTTCGCGCCCCTCAGGGTCCATGATCACGGTGATCGGCAGGCCAAAGATACCCATCTGGCTGGCAACCGCCTGTTTGGGGTCTTGGTGGCGGGGCAGGCTGTCAACGCCCGCTTCCTCAAAGAACCGTTTGATCCCTTCGGGCGAATTGCGGCCCGTAGCGAGTGTCAGCACTTCGAAATCATCGCCGCCGAATTCTTTTTGCAAGGCGTTCAGCTGTGGCATTTCCTTGCGGCAGGGCGCGCACCAGGTCGCCCAGAAATTGACCAGCACATATTTGCCGCGCCAATCCTCAAGCGTGGCCGTGCCCGCGCCATCAGCCAGATCAAACGCAGCCGTAGACGTTGCCACAGGCGCGTCATGCGCCACCAGTTTTTTCATGTCACCGTCACGCAGCGCCGTGATATCGGCAGTTTGCGCAAAGCTGGGGTTTGCACCGACCGCTAGGGCCGTATAAACGAGCGCGAGCATTATCTTTTTCATTTTCCCTCCGAGGGGTTGCCTGATGACCGATACGACTTCGAACAAAATGTGGGGTGGCCGTTTCGCCGCCGGACCAGACGCGATCATGGAGGCGATCAACGCCTCGATCTCGTTTGACCAGCGCATGGCCGCCCAGGACATTGCCGGGTCGCGCGCCCATGCGGCCATGTTGGCTGCACAAGACATCATCAGTGATAGCGATGCTGACGCCATTCGGAAAGGCCTGCTCACGGTCTTGTCAGAGATCGAAGGCGGCACCTTTGCCTATTCGACCGCGCTGGAAGACATCCACATGAACGTCGAGGCGCGCCTGAAAGAGGTCATCGGCGAACCTGCGGGCCGCCTGCACACAGGCCGGTCGCGCAACGATCAGGTGGCGACAGATTTCAAGCTGTGGGTGCGCGATCAATTCGACGCCGCCGAAAGTGGTTTGCTGGCTTTGATCCAGGCATTGTTGGGCCAGGCAGAGGCCGGGGCCGATTGGGTCATGCCCGGTTTCACCCATTTGCAGACCGCACAGCCGGTCACGTGGGGCCATCACATGATGGCCTATGTAGAGATGTTTGGCCGCGATCTGGGCCGGATGCGCGATGCGCGGGTGCGGATGAATGAATCGCCCCTGGGTGCTGCTGCGCTGGCCGGCACGTCCTTTCCCATCGACCGCGACATGACGGCGCAGGCGTTGGGCTTTGACCGTCCGTCGGCCAATTCGCTGGATGCGGTCAGCGACCGCGACTTCGCCCTCGAATTCCTCGGGGCGGCGTCCATCTGTGCGATGCACCTGAGCCGTTTCGCGGAAGAACTGGTGATCTGGTCGTCGGCGCAATTCCGTTTCGTGACCCTGTCGGACCGGTTTTCGACCGGGTCCAGCATCATGCCGCAGAAGAAAAACCCTGACGCGGCAGAACTGATCCGCGCCAAGATCGGTCGCATCATGGGGGCCAACGTGGCGTTGATGATGGTGATGAAGGGCCTGCCGCTGGCCTATTCCAAGGACATGCAGGAAGATAAAGAACAGGTATTCGACGCCGCCGACAACCTGATGCTGGCGTTGGCCGCGATGGAAGGCATGGTTAAAGACATGTCCGCCAACCGCGACAGCCTTGCTGCGGCGGCGGGGTCGGGTTTCTCGACCGCGACCGATCTGGCCGACTGGCTGGTGCGGGTGCTGGGTCTGCCTTTCCGCGATGCGCATCACATCACCGGATCGCTGGTGGCGCTGGCTGAAAAGAACGGCTGTGACCTGCCTGATCTGACGCTGGACCAGATGAAAACCGCCCATGACGGGATTACCGCAGACGTATTCGACGTGCTGGGTGTGGAAAATTCCGTCAATTCGCGTATGTCTTACGGGGGTACCGCGCCCGCGCAGGTGCGTGCGCAGGTTGCCCGCTGGAAAGGAATTCTTGGATGAAACGCGCATTTGCCATCATTGCCCTTCTCGGCTTGGCCGCATGCGGCGCAGATGGTGAACCGACCCCGCCGCACGTGAACACCGCTGTGACCCTGTCAACTTCGGGCGTGTCGCTTGGGTCCTCCGTGTCGGTGGGCCGCGGGCCGTTCCGGTTGGGGCTTGGGCTGTCGTCATGATGCGGTTGGCATGTATCCTCGTTATGTGTGCTGCGGTTGGGGCCTGTACCAAACCGTCGCCAAAAGAGGCGGATGACGCGCAGAATGCACGCCAGCAACCGACACCGACAGCGTCAGGCCTGACTGTTTCAGGCTACGCCACAGTCGGCGTGATCAAGAGTTTCTGAGATGTCGATGCTGCGGATGATCTATCTGGCGCTGGCGATCTGGGGCGCGATCCATCCGATGTATTATTTTGTCACGTGGTTTCGGGCCAATGGCGTTGATATCATGGGCATGGTTGACGCGTGGCATGCGAATGCCGCTGCCAGCGGGTTGGTCTGGGATTTGACCATTGCGGCCGTCACCTTGACCGTGTGGATCATCGCCGAAGTCGCTGTGCGGCGAAATTGGCAGGCGCTGATTGCCATTCCCGCAACCTTTGGTATTGGGGTAAGCTGTGGCCTGCCATTGTACCTTTTCCTGCGGTCGGCCCCTGTAAAATAGCGCCGGAGCCTCCGGCGGGGATATTTGGGAGCCAGAGAAGATGGATCATTTCCTGTATCGCGACGGTGCGCTGTTCGCTGAGGATGTCGCAATTGCCGAGATCGCGGCTGCGGTGGGAACACCGTTTTACGTCTATTCGACGGCGACGCTTTTGCGGCATTTCAAAGCATTCGATGATGCGTTGGAAGGGATGGAGCATCTGGTGTGTTATGCCATGAAGGCCAATTCCAATCAGGCGGTATTGCGGACGTTGGCACAGGCGGGCGCGGGCATGGATGTGGTGTCAGCCGGTGAATATCTGCGCGCCAAGGCGGCGGGTGTTCCGGGCGACAAGATCGTGTTTTCCGGCGTAGGCAAAACCGCTGCCGAGATCCGCTTGGCGCTTGAGGGTGGCATTCGCCAATTTAACGTTGAATCCGAGCCGGAGATGGAAGTGCTGGATGCTGTGGCGCGGTCGCTGGGCAAGGTCGCCCCGATCACCATTCGCGTGAACCCTGATGTCGATGCCAAGACCCATGCCAAGATTGCCACTGGCAAATCCGAGAATAAATTCGGCATTCCCATTGCGCGCGCCCGCGAGGTCTATGCGATGGCCGCTGGTATGGCCGGTTTGCAGGTCATCGGCATTGATGTGCATATCGGCAGCCAGTTGACTGATCTGGCCCCGTTCGAGCAGGCCTATGAGAAGGTGGCAGAACTGACCGAAGTCTTGCGGGCCGACGGCCATACGATCCAGCGGCTTGATCTGGGCGGCGGTCTGGGTATCCCGTACGAGCGCAGCAACGAAGCGCCGCCCTTGCCCAGTGACTATGGTGCGATGGTGCGGCGCAAGCTGGGCCATCTGGGCTGCGAGATCGAGATTGAACCGGGCCGTCTGATTGCAGGCAATGCCGGGTTGATGGTGAGCGAAGTCATCTATGTGAAGTCCGGCGAGGGGCGCGATTTCCTGATCCTTGACGGCGCGATGAATGATCTGATCCGCCCTGCGATGTACGAGGCGCATCATGATATCGTCCCTGTGGTTGAACCGGCCGCAGGGGCGGAGCAGCAGCCCTATGACATTGTTGGCCCGGTTTGCGAATCCGGTGATACTTTTGCCAAGCAGCGCATGATGCCCAAGCTGGCTGCCGGTGATCTGGTCGCGTTCAGAAGTGCTGGCGCATATGGTGCCGTGATGAGCAGCGAATACAATTCGCGCGCCCTTATTCCCGAGGTATTGGTCAAGGATGATCAATTTGCGGTTATTCGCCCACGCCCGACCTTTGACGAAATGATAAATCGCGATACCATCCCTGAATGGCTTTGACCGCGCGCCGCGTGTCAGCCATGCGGGAGAACGGTAGCGATGACCCTTTTCACAACCGATGATCAGCGCCGCGGGCTTGCGGAAATTCGCTGGCCCCTGAGGCTGACCTGGGCCGGAATGTGGGCGGAGAGCCTTGTTCAGGCGCTGTGGCCGTTGCTGAGCGTTGTTTTGGTGGTGCTTGCGGCCTTGATGCTGGGGTTTCACGAAACTTTCCCGGTTGAGGGTGTGTATGGTGCTGCCGCTGCGGTTGGCATCGCTGTTCTTGGGGCCGTGGTCTATGCCGTGCAGGTTTTCCGCCTGCCCCACCGCACCGAGGCATTGGCGCGGCTGGATGCGAGTTTGCCGGGCCGGCCCATTCAGGCGCTGATGGATGATCAGGTGATTGGCGCTGGCGATGCCGCGTCGATGGCTGTGTGGCAAGCCCATCAAAAGCGCATGGCAGATCGTGCCGCGACGGCGCGGGCGATCCCTGCGGATCTGCGGGTCAGCCGCCGCGACCCCTATGCCTTGCGCTATGTCGCTGTGCTGTTTTTCGGGGTGCGCTGGTATTCGGGTCTGTTTGGCGTGTGGGGTCCGTTGCGGGGATGGTGCCGGGGGGCGGCGATCTGGCGAATGGTCCGGTCTGGGAAGGCTGGGCAGAGCCGCCGCGCTATACTGGACGGCCCACGTTATATCTGGCCGATCTTGAGGAAGGGCCGCTGAGCCTGCCAAGCGGCACGTTGATCACCTTGCGGCTTTATGGCGAGGTGGGTGCTTTGCAAGTGGCCGAGACCGTGTCGGGGCGGGCCGCACCCGCCGATGCCGAACCGGCCTTGGTGTTGGATTTCAAGGTCAATCAAAGCGGAGAGATCAGCATTGACGGGCCCGGGGGGCGCAATTGGCGTGTGACCATGCTGCCCGATGCGGCCCCTCGGGTTGAAATCACCGGTGAACCGAAGGTCGCGGCCTTGGGCGAAATGCGTCTGCCCTTTGCCGCCAGCGACGATTACGGCGTCGAGGCCGGAGAGGCGCGGATATCGCTTGATCTGGCGTCGGTTGACCGGGGCTATGGTCTGGCGATTGAACCGGATGCGCGGCCCGAACTGATCATTCCGCTGCCCATGCCGATCTCGGGCAACCGGACCAATTTCGAAGAAAACCTGATCGACGATTTTTCCAAGCACCCCTGGGCGAACCTGCCCGTCAAAATCAGCCTGAGCGTTCTAGACGCGTCAGAGCAGCAATTTGCCACTGAACCCAGCGATATGATCCTGCCGGGGCGGCGGTTTTTCGATCCGCTTGCGGCGGCCGTGATCGAACAGCGGCGCGATCTGTTGTGGGCCAAAGCGAATGCATCGCGTTTGGTACCGCTGTTGAAAGCGGTGTCTTACCGCCCCCAGGATGTGTTCCGCTCCGATACCTCGGCCTTGCGGTTGCGCCGCCAGATTGAACGGCTGGAAATCCGTGCCAAATACGGGCTGACGGATGAGCTACAGGCCGAAATTGCGGATGATCTGTGGGATCTGGCGATCGAGCTGGAAGAAGGGGTGCTGGCAGATGCGTTGGAGCGGATGCGGCGCGCGCAGGAGCGCCTGACCGAAGCCATGAAAAACGGTGCCTCCAAAGAAGAGATCGCCGAGCTGATGGACGAATTGCGCCGCGCAACCGAGGATTACCTGCAGCAATTGCAGCGTCAGCAGGCCCAAGAGGGGCAAGACGGCGAGCAGCAGCAGGGTCAGCAGGGCGAAACGATGCAGATGACCCAAGACGATTTGCAACGCATGATGGACCGTATCCAGGAGCTGATGGAGCAAGGGCGCATGGCCGAGGCCGAGCAAGCGTTGCGCGAGCTGCAAGAGATGATGGAAAACATGCGCGTGACCGAAGGCCAGCCCGGTCAGGGCGGCAAAAGCCCCGGACAAGAGGCCATGGAAGGTCTGGCCGATACCTTGCGTGAACAACAAGAGCTGAGCGATCAGGCGTTTCGTGATCTTCAGGAGCAGTTCAATCAGGGCGGCCAGCCAAACCAGCCCGGGGAGGCCCCCGGCCAGCAGCAAGGGCAGGGCCAGCAGCAGGGCCAAGAACCGGGCGAGGGGCAACAACAAGGGCAGGGTCAGCAACCCGGCCAGAATGACGGGCAATCCCAGCAGGGTCAGGATCAGGGCTCAATCGCCCAACGCCAGCAAGCCTTGCGCGACGAGTTGAGCCGCCAGGAAGGCCGCTTGCCAGGTGGTGGGTCGCCCGAAGGTAAGGCCGCGCGTGACGCATTGGATCGTGCGGGTCGTGCGATGGACGGGGCAGAGGAAGCCTTGCGCCAGAACGATCTGGCAGATGCCATCGACAACCAGGCCCAGGCGATGGAGGCCCTGCGTGAGGGCATGCGTGCGCTTGGCGATGCGATGGCGCAAGAACAGCAGCAAGAGGCTGGTCAGGGGACAGCCGAAGGCACCCAAAAGGGCGACAACCGTGATCCCTTGGGGCGCAACCAATCCTCTAACGGGGGCGAAAGCACCGAAGGTGATCTGGCGCTGGACAATGATGCCTATGGCCGCGCGCGCGAATTGCTGGATGAAATCCGCCGCCGTTCAGGAGAGGCTGAGCGCCCCGAGGTGGAGCGCGATTACCTGAATAGGCTTCTGGATCGTTTCTAGGTTGAGATAGCCGCCAATCGGGCAGCCGCTAGCTGCCGGATTGGCTCGCCTTTGTGTCAAGCCACTGCAACATGTTTTGCAATCCGCTATCAAGCGAGACGCGTGCCTGATTGATCGTGGCAACATAGCTGGACAGAAAAGGCTCAAGCTGCGGAACAGCAGCCGATAGTTGCGGCGCAAAAACATAGGCAAGCAACATCAGCAGCGCCAAGACCACAATGATTGTGAACCCGCGCTTAAATCCACCCTCGCGTTTTGCCGCCGGGGTAACGGTTGAATCTTCGAGATCGGGGTCCGCCGAGCGGCGTTCGTTACCGGTGCGCAGGGTCGAATTGATTTCTTCGATATCGGGCAACAGATCGCGCCGCGATGCCAGTGCGGCAGCACTTGCCCCGGCAGGTACCGCTTCGTGTTCTGTTTCCTCGCCACGCATACGCGCCGTGCGGGCTTTGGCAAGGCGGGCCCGCTGGTCGGGGGTGGGCTCATCCGCACTGTCATCCAGACCCAGATCGGGCTGGCTTTCCAATACCTCGGCCTGCTTGGTGCGGCGGGCCAGCTTTTCAGCTTCGGCTTCCTGACGCAGAATATCGGCGACCGACGGATCAAGCTGTTTGCGTTCGGGCGCGGGTTTGGCGTGCGAAGCCGGGGGCGGGGTTGCCGTTTCCTCGTCCGGGGTCGGAGTGTTGTCACCCAACCCTTCGGGGTCTTCGGCAGGCATGTAATCGGGGTGGTGTTGAAACCATGTTTGCCCGCAGTTGGAGCATTGCACGTCACGCCCGGCTGTTGGCATCACGCTATCGGGCACTTCATATTGTGCATCACAATTGGGACAGATCAGTCTCATCTTTCTTCCGTACCCATTGAAAACTCCATCGTTTGCGCGTGACTGTTACCTTATGTTCTAGAAAACCGCAGGAAAAGTGCAAACTTCGATGTATCGCTGTGTTGGGGTGCATTGAAACCCATGCGGTGCTGAGGCACAACAGTCCAAACCAAGTGGGATAAGCCTGTGATCGAATTTGAAAACGTGGCCTATAGTTATGGCGGCGGCGAACTTTTGTCCGATATCTCGGTCAAGCTGGCCCCGGGGTCGTTTCACTTTCTGACAGGGCCATCCGGGTCCGGGAAAACCACCTTGATGAAGCTGTGTTATGGCGCGCTGCTGCCAACGGCGGGGCATGTGACGCTGTTTGGCAACGATGTGCGCAGCCTTGACCGCGACGATATTGCCATGGTGCGCCGCCGCGTCGGTGTCGTGCATCAGGATTGCCAGTTTCTTAATCACTTGCCGGTTGCCGAAAACATCGGGTTGCCGCTGACCGTCTCTGGCAGGCATGACGAAACCGGTGGCGAAGATCTGTCCGAACTGCTGTCATGGGTGGGTCTGAGCAACCGCGCAGATGCATTGCCGCCGGAACTGTCGGGCGGTGAACGCCAGCGAGCGGCGCTGGCCCGTGCGGTAATCATGTCGCCCGATGTGGTGCTGGCTGATGAGCCCACCGGCAACGTAGATTGGGAAATGTCGCAGCGGTTGCTCAGGCTGCTGGTCGAGTTGAACAAGATGGGCAAGACCGTGTTGATCGCGACCCATGATCTGGGTCTGATCCGCGCCACCAAAGCGCAGGTGCAGGCACGGGTCTTGCGGATCGCCAACCGGCGCATCCAACTGGCGGGGGCAGATTTGTGAGCGCGCTTCAAGTTGCCATTGCCGCCCTGTGGACCGGGGACCGCCATGCCGACCGCGTGGTGCCGCCATCCGGTTTTACCGCGCAACTGACCTTGTTCGCGTCAGGGACGATGGCGTTTCTGGCTGTGTTTGCGCTGGCGCTGTCGCTGGCATCGGGTCGGCTTGCCACGATTTGGGGGCAGGAACTGGCGCGTACCGCCACGATCCGCGTGGTAGCCCCTGTTGATCAACGCGCAGCCCAGACCCAAGCCGCCCTGCGCATTCTTGAGACAACCAAAGGCGTCGCCTCGGCACGCGCCCTGACGGATGCCGAACAGCAATCCTTGCTGGCCCCATGGTTCGGGCCTGAACTGGCCATCGACGCGCTGCCCGTGCCGCGTTTGATCGAAATTATCGAAGACAGCGATGGCATGGACCCCGAAGGCCTGCGCTTGCGTCTGGCCGCAGAGGTGCCCGGTGCCGTTCTGGACAACCACAACCGCTGGCGCGCCCCCCTGGTCAAGGCCGCATCCAGATTGAAACTGCTGGGCTGGATATCGACCATCCTGATTACCGCAACCCTTGCGGCGATGGTCACGCTGGCCGCGAATGCAGCGCTATCCGCAAATGCGCAGGTGATCGCGGTTCTGCGACTGGTGGGTGCCACCGATGGCTATATCGCCCAAGCCTTCATTCGCCGGTTTACCTTGCGCGCCCTGTCGGGGGCTGCTGCCGGGATGGTGCTGGGGATGCTTGCGGTACTGCTGTTGCCCAGCACGGATGACGCAGGCGGATTTCTGACAGGGCTTGGCTTTCAGGGGTGGCATTGGCTGGTTCCATTGCTGATCCCGTTTCTGGCAGGGGCTGTTGCCTTTGCCGCCACAGGTGCCGCCGCGCGCCGTACGTTGAAGGAACTTGCCTGATGATCCAGTGGATCCGGTCCCTCACATTCATTGCAATCGCCACCATCTCGATGCCGATTATCGGATTGGCCTTTGCCCCTTGGGCGATGTTTTCGTTGCGCGGTGCCTATGTGTGTTGCAAAAGCTATTCCCGCTTTGTCATGTGGCTGGCGGAACATCTGGTGGGGATGCGCTGCGAAGTGCGCGGTACGCCCCCCACAGGCGAGGTATTGATCGCCGCAAAGCACCAATCCTTTCTTGATATTTTGATGATCTTTCAGGCGATCCCGCTGGGAAAGTTCATCATGAAAAAGGAAATCCTGTGGACGCCCGTCGTGGGACAATACGCAAAACGCATGAAAATGTATGCGGTTGACCGTGGCAAGCGCGGTGCCGCGGTGACCAAGATGCTGGAGGATGTCAAAACCGGGCATCTCGAGGCCGGTCAGCTGATTATCTATTCCCAAGGGACACGCGTGGCCCCCGGCGTATCCGCGCCCTATAAAAAAGGCACGGCGGCCTTGTACGAACAGATGGGGCAAACCTGCATACCCGTCGCCACGAATGTCGGTTATTTCTGGCCGCGCCGCGGGCTGTATCGCCGCCCCGGTGTCGCAGTCGTCGAATTTCTGGACCCGATCCCGCCCGGTTTGCCGCGGGATGAATTCATGGCGCGCCTTGAAAACATGGTCGAGGCGCGGTCGGATGAATTGCTGCTAGAGGCACAGGCCGCCAACAAAGGCCGGTAAACCGGCGGTTGGGCCAAGGGGCGTGCGGAGATTTTTCGCGCGCCGGACATTTTCAAAACAGTTTTCAAAAAAGTCGGTGGTGGGTCAGGTGGGGCGTGAACCCCACCTGCGTTTCATCACATGTGGATTGCACCGTCACCACAGGCCAGCGCTGCCTCGCGCACGGCTTCGGAATAGGTAGGGTGCGCGTGGCACGTCATCGCCAGATCTTCGGCTGATGCGCCGAATTCCATCGCGACACAGACTTCGTGGATCAGATCACCCGCCGCTGGCCCGATGATATGCGCGCCCAGAATGCGATCAGTGTCTTTGTCGGCCAGGATTTTGACAAACCCTTCGCCGGCGAAAACGGCCTTGGCGCGCGCATTGCCCATAAAGCTGAACTTGCCGACCTTATAGGCACGGCCCACTTCCTTGAGCTGCTCTTCGGTGGCACCGACATTGGCGACCTCGGGGTGGGTATAGATCACACCGGGGATCACGCCATAGTTCACGTGACCATGCTTGCCCGCCACGACCTCTGCCACGGCCATGCCTTCGTCTTCGGCCTTGTGGGCCAGCATCGGTCCTTCGATCACGTCACCGATGGCATAAATGCCTTTGACCGAGGTCTGCCAATGATCGTTCACCGCGATCTGGCCACGCTGTGTCATCTCAACGCCAAGGGCGTCGATGCCCAAGCCGTCGTAATAGGGTTTGCGGCCTGTGGCAACCAAAACAGCATCGGCATCAAGCGTGTGTTCACTGTCGTCCTTGCGCAGTTTGTAGGTGACTTTGGCCTTGGTCTTGGAAGCTTCGGTGCTTTGCACGGCGGCCCCCATGACAAAGTCGATGCCCTGCTTTTTCAGCAGCCGCATGAAGTTCTTTTGCACTTCGCTGTCCATACCCGGGGTGATCGCATCAAGATATTCAACAACGGTGACTTCGGACCCAAGGCGCGCGTAAACGGAGCCAAGTTCAAGACCGATGACGCCGGCCCCGATCACGACCAGCTTCTTGGGCACTTTGTTCAGTGTCAAAGCGCCGGTGGATGTCACAACGATTTTCTCGTCGACCTCGACGCCGGGCAGCGATGCAGGCGCGGAGCCTGTCGCGATGATGATGTTCTTGGCTTCGTGAATGTCATCACCGACCTTGACCTTGCCGGCCTCTGGGATGGTGGCCCAGCCCTTGATCCAGTCGATCTTGTTCTTCTTGAACAGGAATTCGATCCCTTTGGTGTTGGTGTCGATGGTGTTCTGTTTATAGGCCAGCATCTGGTTCCAGTCGACAGACGGGCTTTTGCCCTTGAGGCCCATATCTGCGAAATTATGTTCCGCCTCGTGCAGCATATGGGTGGCGTGGAGCAGCGCCTTGGACGGAATGCAGCCGACGTTCAGGCAGGTGCCACCAAGGGTTTCACGGCCTTCAACGCAGGCGGTCTTGAGGCCCAGTTGGGCACAACGAATGGCGGATACATAGCCGCCGGGGCCGGAGCCGATGATGATGACATCGTAGCTGGACATGGAAGGTCTCCTTGATGGGGCAGTGATTAATGTGGTCAGGCGGTGTGCCGGTTGAGGGGGAGGCTAGGGGGCGCTGCCCCCGTGCGCAAGCGCACTCCCCGGGATTTTGGGCCATTTGGAAATTCAGAACAGGGCGGCGATCAACATAAGAACCGTTACCCCGAAGCCGATGACCCAGATGATCGAGCGCCCCGGGCGCAGCCCATAGGCATAGGCCGGGACATAGGCGATGCGGGCGGCGAGGAATATCCAGGCCAGAAGCGTTGTGTAGCCGGTGCTTTGGTTTGTGGTATGAATGACGAGCGCCGCGATGCCGAACAGGATCAGGCCCTCGAACATGTTGGTCATGGCGCGCCCCAGCCGTGCGGTGCGATCCGACATCTGGCGCGTCGGTTCGCGGTCGCGGGCGGACATGGTATAGCCCGACCCCAGCTCAATATTGGCGGGGATGGCGTAGGCGACAAAGGTCACCACCTGCACCAGTGCTGCAAGAACGAGGACCGTCAGTTCAGGGGGCATCATCGCAGCGCTCACGGTTTAAAGCGCCAGAAGATACAGCATTGCGGTTGCTGCAAACCCGACGAGCCAGACAAGGGTGCGGAGTGCGGGGATACCAAGGGCATAGACCGGCAGATAGATGATGCGGCCGACGAGAAACACCTGCGCTGCCAATAGGGTGGCGGGGCTTGTGCGGTCGAGGATCACCAGGATCAGGACCGCAGGCGCAAAGAGCGCCATGGCCGTGATGGAGTTGGCAAGCGCGCGTTCAATACGCGCGGTCATCCCGCTGACAGTGCGCGTTTCGTCGCGCGACGAGATCAGATAGCCGAGGCTCAGTTGCTGCATCCCGCCCAGAACCTGAAGCAGGATCGTCAGCATAACAAGCAAGCCATAGGTCGCGAGGATCGTTGTCTCTGTCATGGTATATCCTTTGCAAAGGGGCGCGCGGACAAAATGCCCGCGCGCCGTTTATTACAGATCCATCAGCAGGCGGCGTGGATCTTCGAGGGCTTCTTTCACCCGTACAAGGAAGGTTACCGCGCCTTTGCCGTCGACGATACGGTGATCGTAGCTGAGCGCCAGATACATCATCGGACGGATCACGACCTGACCGTTGATCGCCATCGGGCGGTCCTGGATCTTGTGCATGCCCAAGATCCCGGACTGTGGCGGGTTCAGGATGGGCGAGGACATCAGCGAGCCGTAAACACCACCGTTGGAGATGGTGAAGGTGCCGCCTTGCATTTCGGCCATCGACAGCTTGCCGTCACGGGCTTTCGCGCCCATTTCGCCAATCGTCTTTTCGATGGTCGCGAAAGACATGTCTTGTGCGTCTTTGATCACAGGCACCACAAGACCTGTGGGTGTGCCGGCCGCGATGCCCATGTTGACGTAGTTCTTGTACACCACATCGGTGCCGTCGATTTCGGCGTTCACCTCGGGGACTTCGTGAAGGGCGTGGATACAGGCCTTGGTGAAGAAGGACATAAAGCCGAGCTTCACGCCATGCTTCTTGAAGAACAGGTCTTTGTATTCGTTCCGCAGGGCCATAATCTCGGTCATGTCGACCTCGTTATAGGTGGTCAGCATCGCGGCGGTGTTCTGGCTGTCTTTCAGGCGGCGCGCAATTGTCTGGCGCAGACGGGTCATTTTTACCCGTTCTTCACGCGATGCATCTTGTGGGGCAGAGGGCGCGCGGGGGGCGGCAGCCGGTGCCGGCTTTGCAGCGGAGGTTCCGGCGGCGACGGCCTTGGCGACGTCATCCTTCATCACGCGGCCATCGCGGCCCGTGCCGATGACCTGATCCCGAGAGATGCCGGCCTCGGCCATCGCTTTTTTCGCGGATGGCGCATCTTCGATATCACCGGAGGCGGGGGCAGCGGAGGGTGCCGCTTGGGCCGCTGGCTTGGCTGTTGGGGCAGAGGCCCCGGCGGCCCCTTCGGTGATGACCGCAAGTTTGCCATTGGCCTCGACGGTTGCACCTTCTTCGAACAGGATCTCGGTCAGGATGCCTGCCGCGGGTGCGGGGACTTCGACGCTGACCTTGTCGGTTTCCAGTTCGCACAGCATCTCGTCGGCTTCGACGGTGTCGCCGACTTTCTTGAACCAGGTGCTGATTGTCGCTTCGGTCACGGATTCGCCAAGGGTGGGGACCATCACATCGACAGTGTCACCACCGGCAGCAGGTGCGTCGGCTTTCGCCGCAGGTGTTGATTTAGCATCCTTCGCGGCAGGTTTTTCACCGCCTTCGGAAATATTGGCCAGCAGGGCATCAACGCCAACGGTTTCACCTTCGGCGGCAATGATCTCGGCAAGGGTGCCTGCCACGGGGCTGGGTACTTCGACGGTGACCTTGTCGGTTTCCAGTTCGCACAGCATTTCGTCAACCGCGACGGTGTCGCCTGGTTTCTTGAACCATGTTGCCACGGTCGCTTCGGTAACGGATTCACCCAGTGTCGGGACGCGTACTTCGCTTGTCATGGTTATTTTCCTTCGATGGTCAGCGCTTCGTCAACGAGGGCTGCTTGTTGTGCTTTATGTTGAGAGGCCAGACCCGTTGCGGGCGACGCCGATGTGGCGCGACCTGCGTAAACGGGACGGGTGTGCGTGGCATTGATCCGGCCAAGAACCCATTCGATGTTGGGTTCGATAAAGGTCCAGGCCCCCTGGTTTTTGGGTTCTTCCTGACACCAGACCATTTCAGCGTTCTTGAAGCGTTCCAGTTCCTTGACCGCCGATTGCGCGGGGAAGGGGTAGAACTGTTCGAACCGAAGCAGATAGATATCGTCGATACCGCGGGCATCGCGTTCTTCGAGCAGGTCATAGTACACCTTGCCCGAACACATCACGACGCGCTTGATCTTGTCATCTGCAACCAGCGTGGTGTCCGAATTGCCCTGCTGGGCATCATCCCACAAAACGCGGTGGAAGCTGGAGCCGGTGGTAAATTCCTCGGTCTTGCTGACGGCCATTTTGTGGCGCAGCAGGGATTTCGGGGTCATCAACATCAGCGGCTTGCGATAGCTGCGGTGCAATTGGCGGCGCAGCAGGTGGAAATAGTTCGCAGGCGTGGTGCAGTTTGCCACGATCCAGTTGTCGCCGCCGCACATGGTCAGGAAACGTTCCAGACGCGCGGAGGAGTGTTCAGGCCCTTGCCCCTCATAGCCGTGCGGCATGAGGCAGACGAGGCCGGACATCCGCAGCCATTTGCTTTCACCCGAGCTGATGAACTGGTCGAACATGATCTGCGCGCCGTTGGCGAAATCGCCGAACTGCGCTTCCCACAAGGTCAGCGCATTTGGTTCGGCCAGCGAATAGCCGTATTCAAAGCCCAAAACCGCATATTCGGAGAGCATGGAATCGATGACCTCGTATTCGGCCTGCCCCTCGCGGATATGGTTCAGCGGATAATACCGGTCTTCGTTTTCCTGATTGATCAGGGCGGAATGGCGTTGCGAGAATGTGCCGCGTGCGGAATCCTGACCGGCAAGGCGGACCTTGTAGCCTTCGGTCAGAAGCGAGCCGAATGCCAGGGCTTCGGCTGTGGCCCAGTCGAAACCGGTGCCGGATTTGAACATCTCTGCCTTGGCATCCAGCAGGCGCGTCACTGTTTTATGTACCGGAAAGTTATCCGGTGCAGTTGTCAGCGCCTTGCCGATGTCGGCCATGGTTTCGGGCGCGATTGCCGTTTTGCCGCGCTGGTATTTCTTTTCCTTGGCCTTATCGAGATGCGACCACTTGCCATCCAGCCAATCGGCTTTGTTGGGGCGGTATTCTTTGCCGGCTTCGAATTCGGTGTTCATTTTCTCTTGGAACGCCGCTTTCATGTCCTCGATCTCGCCTTCGGGGATCAGACCGTCTTTGACAAGGCGATCTGTGTACAGCGTCAGCGTGGTCTTTTGCTTTTTGATCTTTTTGTACATCACCGGGTTGGTGAACATGGGCTCGTCGCCCTCGTTGTGACCAAAGCGGCGGTAACAGATGATATCCAGCACCACGTCTTTGTGGAACTTCTGGCGGAATTCGGTCGCGACGCGGGCCGCGTGAACGACGGCTTCGGGATCGTCACCATTGACGTGGAAAATCGGTGCCTCAACCACCAGCGCGTTATCGGTCGGATAAGGACTGGAGCGGCTGAAATGCGGCGCGGTGGTAAAGCCGATCTGGTTGTTCACCACGATATGCATGGTGCCGCCGGTACGGTGACCGCGCAATCCGGACAGGGCGAAACATTCAGCCACAACGCCCTGGCCCGCAAAAGCGGCATCGCCGTGCAGCAGGATCGGCATTACCGCTGTGCGTTCCTTGTCGTTCAACTGGTCCTGCTTGGCGCGTACCTTGCCCAGAACAACGGGGTTCACGGCCTCTAGGTGGGACGGGTTGGCGGTCAGCGACAGGTGAACGGTATTGCCGTCAAATTCACGGTCAGACGATGCGCCAAGGTGGTATTTCACATCGCCCGATCCATCGACGTCCTCGGGCTTGAAGCTGCCGCCCTGGAATTCGTTAAAGATCGCGCGGTACGGTTTTTGCATCACATTGGCGAGAACCGACAAACGGCCACGGTGCGGCATACCGATGACGATATCGCGAACGCCCAGCTGGCCACCGCGTTTGATGACCTGTTCCATCGCAGGGATCAGGGATTCACCGCCATCGAGGCCAAAGCGTTTTGTGCCCATGTATTTGACGTGCAGGAATTTCTCGAAACCTTCGGCTTCGACCAGCTTGTTCAGGATGGCCTTGCGGCCATTCTTGGTGAACTGGATTTCCTTGCCATAGCCTTCGATCCGCTCTTTCAGCCAGGCAGCTTCCTCGGGGTTCGAGATGTGCATGTATTGCAAGGCGAATGTGCCGCAATATGTGCTTTTCACGATGTCGACGATCTGCTTCATCGTGGCGATTTGCAGGCCCAGCACGTTGTCGATGAAAATCGGGCGGTCCATGTCTTTGGGACCAAAGCCATAGGCGGCGGGGTCCAGCTCGGGGTGGAGCGATTGTTCACGCATGCCAAGCGGATCAAGGTCGGCGGCCAAGTGGCCCCGAATACGGTAGGCGCGGATCAGCATGAGGGCGCGGATGCTGTCCAGCACGGCGCGTTGCACTTGTGCATCCGACAGCTCGATGCCTTTGGCGGCGGCTTTCTCGACGATCCGTTGGCCGGCGGCTTTGGTTTCGACCGGGGCAGGCCATTGGCCTGTCAGCGCGGCGGTCAAATCGTCCTGCGGCATCGGTGGCCAGTCGCTGCGTGCCCATGACGGGCCAGCGGCTTCGGCTTTTACGTCGGCGTCATCATCATCCATCGCCTTGAAAAACGCCTGCCACGCGGCATCGACCGCCGTCGGATCATTGGCATAGCGCGCATACATGGCTTCAAGGTACGTACTGTTTTGCCCCTCAAGAAACGAGGTGTCGTGGAACTGTTCGTTTTGCGGTTGGTCGGTCATGGCGATACCTCTGATGAGAGCGCGACGTTTGAATGTAAGGGGTCAGGCAGGGAAAGCCTCGCCTGACCGAAAGGGGTTTAGCCCTTGTTGATGGCTTCTTGAACAGCTTCGCCCAGTGTTGCGGGGCTGTCAGCAACAACGATACCAGCGGCTTTCATCGCTTCGATCTTGCTTTCTGCGTCGCCTTTACCACCAGCAACGATGGCACCGGCGTGGCCCATGCGACGGCCGGGAGGGGCTGTGCGACCGGCAATGAAACCGGCTGTTGGCTTCCAACGGCCTTTCTTCTTTTCATCGGCCAGGAACTGTGCGGCTTCTTCTTCGGCGGAACCGCCGATTTCACCGATCATGATGATCGACTGCGTTTCCGGATCGGCCAGGAACATCTCGAGGATATCGATATGTTCGGACCCTTTGATGGGGTCGCCGCCGATGCCAACAGCTGTGGACTGGCCCAGACCCAGATCGGATGTCTGTTTCACTGCTTCATAGGTTAGCGTGCCCGAGCGCGAGACAACGCCGCAGGTGCCGCGCTTGTGGATGTGGCCCGGCATGATGCCGATTTTGCACGCGTCAGGTGTGATGACGCCGGGGCAGTTTGGCCCGATCAGGCGCGACTTGGACCCGTCCAGCGCGCGCTTTACGCGCATCATGTCCAGAACCGGGATACCTTCGGTGATGCAGATGATCAGTTCCATTTCGGCGTCAATCGCCTCGAGGATGGAATCGGCTGCGAAGGGCGGTGGAACATAGATGACGGTTGCGTTTGCTTCGGTCACATGACGCGCTTCGTGGACAGAGTTGAACACGGGCAGGTCGAGATGGGTTTGCCCACCTTTGCCAGGTGTCACGCCGCCAACCATCTTGGTGCCATAGGCGATGGCTTGCTCTGTGTGGAACGTGCCCTGGGACCCTGTTAGGCCCTGACAGATCACTTTGGTATTTTCGTCGACAAGTACGGCCATTGTAATTTCCTATCTGTGGTTCGAAATGCTGACGGATCAGCATTGTTGTCTGAGAGGGCGTAGCCCCGTCGATATTGCGGGGCTGACTTAGGCCACTCCAGTTTGAAAATATGTCGCGCCGGGGGCGTTTGTGACGTCGCGGCCACTGTAACATGCGCCACAACCGGCATCGCCAACGCGATACCGGTTGCAAGACTTCAAACACATGCTCAGAAGGCGCTGCGTCACTTTGATTAACCCTTAACGGCTTTCACGATCTTCTGTGCGCCATCTTTCAGGTTATCCGCTGCAATCACGTCCAGACCGGAGTTGTTGATGATCGCTTTGCCTTCGGCAACGTTTGTCCCTTCAAGGCGAACAACCAATGGCACTTTCAGACCGACTTCTTTTACGGCTGCAACAACGCCTTCGGCGATAACGTCGCAGCGCATGATCCCACCAAAGATGTTGACCAGGATGCCTTTGACCTGCGGGTCAGAGGTGATGATCTTGAACGCTTCGGTCACTTTCTCTTTGGTGGCACCGCCGCCAACATCAAGGAAGTTCGCCGGCTCGGCACCGTAGAGTTTGATGATGTCCATTGTGGCCATCGCCAGACCGGCACCGTTCACCATGCAGCCGATTTCACCGTCAAGCGCGATGTAGTTCAGGTCGTACTTGGACGCCTCAAGCTCTTTCGCATCTTCTTCGGTGGTGTCGCGCAATTCGGCGATATCGGGGTGACGGTACATGGCGTTGCCATCAAAGCTGACCTTGGCATCAAGCACCTTCAGGTCACCACTGTCTGTGACGATCAGCGGGTTGATTTCCAGCATTTCCATGTCTTTTTCGACAAAGGCTTTGTACAGCTGGCCCATCAGGGCCACGCATTGTTTCACTTGCTTGCCTTCAAGGCCCAGCGTGAACGCGATGCGACGGCCGTGGAATGCCTGGTAGCCTGTTGCAGGGTCTACCGAAAAGCTGATGATTTTTTCTGGGGTCGATGCGGCGACCTCTTCGATGTCCATGCCGCCTTCGGTCGAGCAAACGAACCCGACGCGCGATGTCTGGCGATCGACCAGCAGGGCAAGGTACAGTTCGGTTTCAATGCCGGAACCGTCTTCGATGTAGATGCGGTTCACTTGCTTGCCAGCAGGGCCGGTCTGATGCGTGACCAAAGTGCGGCCCAGCATTTTTTTGGCTTCTTCTGCGGCTTCTTCGACCGACTTGGTCAGGCGTACACCGCCTTTGTCGCCAGCGTCGGATTCTTTAAACGAACCCTTGCCGCGTCCACCTGCGTGGATCTGCGCCTTGACCACCCAAAGGGGGCCGTCCATTTCGCCAGCGGCTGTTTTTGCATCTTCGGCTTTCAGTACGACGCGGCCGTCAGATACTGGCGCGCCATATGTGCGCAAAAGGGCTTTCGCCTGATATTCGTGGATGTTCATGAAAAACGGTCCCGTTTTTTGTTCCAGTCAAATCGCGGTATACGATTGAGTCTTGATATTGGGTAAACAGTTTTTCTCAGAAATACAGGATTTTTCAAACAAAAGCGACATTTGTGATCACACGTATTTATCGTGTGATCACAAAAATTGGACAGCAGTCCGGAAATCGGCATTTCGTGTGCGGTGACGTTGGACGTCAGGGGGCAAGTTTACGCAAATAGGGCTCAAATTCGGTGCAGATTATGACCCTGACCAAAGAAGAATCGTAAAAGGCATTCGGCTGGCCGCACGGCTCGACCGTGACTTCCAGGTCTTCGGGCAAGGCCAATAGTTCATTCAACGTGGCCACTTCGCCGCTGATGATCTCTTGGGCAAAGCCTTTGTCCGATCCGGTATAGATGATGCTGTCGCCGGGGCCTGCATCGAATAATTCATCAAATATCGGCCCCCAACTGTCATCTGCCAGTTGATATTCAGCCTCGCAGGTTTCTGCGCGCGCGGCAGGCAAACCCATGTCGTCGGCAAAATCATCGCGCGTGTCGACATTTGCCCCGTAAAACAGGCACACAAGATTATAGAACCGCTGCAAACTGGCCCCGTGTACCCCCCACGCCGTTTCGTTCGGATCGGTTTCGTTTTGTGATTCGGCATAAAGCCCCAACGCGCTGTCATAGGCGATGGACACCGCGTCTTCTTCCGAGAACGTATTTTCCAGAAACAGGACAGAGGCCATGTCGGCGGCGTCTTCTTCCTGTCCGAAAACGGGCAAGCGCATGATGTCGATCAGCGCATGGCCCATCTCGTGATAAAAGATCGAGATAAGATTTGCAGAGACAAAATTATCCTCGGCCTCATCAGCACAAGCGCCGAGGGGCAAAAGCAACGTCAGGGCAAAAATCAGCGATTTCACTTTGGCATCAAGGCCCAATAATCCAGATCAAGCAGAACATCGGGCAGGTATTTGCCATCGTCGCCCTTCAGCTTGAACGGATCGCCGCCCTTGGTGGCCACCAGACGCAAGCGGATCGCACCAACGCCGGGGGCGGATGTGTCGGCTTTGTCCAACACTTCGGACCACGCGCGGATGGTGTCGCCTGACAGGCACGGGTTCGCATGTGCCCCGCCGTTCAGCCCGACAATCATTTGCGCATTGGCCAAACCGTTGAACGACAGCGCCCGCGCCATCGAAATTACGTGACCGCCATAGATCAGCCGCGACCCGTCGGGGCGGGCAGAGGTGTCAAAATGAACTTTGGCGGTGTTCTGCCACAGGCGCGTGGCCATCATGTGTTCGGCTTCCTCCACCGTTACGCCGTCAACGTGGTCGATCTTTTCACCGACCTCGTAATCGCCCCAGCGGTGCGGTTCGCCGGCCAAGGTGAAATCATAGGTGCTGAAATCCAGATCGTCAGGGATATGCAGCTGTCCGACGCTTAGCGCTTTGGGCAGGTTTGGCACCACTTCGGCGGGGGCAGGGGCGTTGACATCGCGTTTGCGCACCATCACCCAGCGGACATATTCCAGCACTTTGGTATCGTCTTGGTTAAAGCCCGAGGTGCGCACATAGACCACGCCGGTTTTGCCGTTGGAGTTCTGTTTCAGCCCGATCACTTCGGACACAGACCGCAGCGTGTCACCGGGCCAGACGGGGGCGAGCCAGCGCCCTTGGGCATAGCCCAGATTTGCCACCGCGTTCAGCGATACGTCAGGCACGGTTTTGCCAAAGACGATGTGAAAGGTGATCATATCATCCATCGGGCTAAACGGCAGGCCGCAGCTTTGGGCGAATTGATCGGAGGAATAAAGCGCGTGACGTGCCGGATACAGCGCATGGTACAAGGCGCGTTCGCCGCCCTTTACCGTGCGCGGTACAGCATGGTGCAGCGTTTGGCCGACAGTGTAGTCTTCAAAGAAGCGACCGGCGTTTGTTTTCGTGGCAACCATCAGTGCTCCCCCAGTTTGGTGTCAGGGGTATAGGTGCCTTCGACTTCTTTCGTGACGGCCTGACCGCAGCGCATGATACCAGCGGCGGCGTCAAATGTCTGGGTCGGCGTGCCGTACAGTTCCCACCCCTTGTTCAGGGCATCGGTGACCTTGTGACAAAAGGCGGAGGTGTCCTCTTCGGACAGGAAACGGTAAAGTTTCATGCAGATACTCTCAGGTTAATGGCAGATTATTTCAAAGGAACGGCGTTAGGAGAACGGCGAGACGCCGAGCCAGCTATGGATGCCGACGACGATGACGAAAACGACAGCCGTGATCACGATAAGGCGGATATAGGTCGCCTTGCCTGCGGCTGGCGGCGGGGTCCAATCAGGTTCGGCTTTGTTGATCAGGATCACCGATCCGACGGCCCAGGCCAACATGCCACCGAACAGGATGATCGACGCAAGATCGCCGTTCACCAGCAAATGCGCTGTAGCCCAGATCTTGACGGCCATCAGTTGCGGGTGACGGGTCTTGTTGGCGGGCCATGCTTTGGCACCTTTGGCGGCACTTGATCCATAGACCCAGAAGGCCAGCACCATCAGCAGGTTGTTAATGTGGGTGAGGAAGCTGGGCGGATACCAGACATCAATGAATGCCGCACCGCGATAGCCGATGATGATCAGCACAAGGGATACGACAAGCGCCACGGCAATCACGCCTTTGCCTTTGTCGCCAAGGGCGGCCCGTTGGTCGGGCATCAGCCGTTTAAAGTAATGTGCACCGACCCAAAGGATCATGCCGAGGATCAAAAGTGCCATCATGGGGCTTACTCCGTTTGTAGGGCCGCGATTGCGTCCAGTTTTGCCAATGTTTCGCGCGCGGTTGCAACATGCAGGTTCTCTACGATGCGGCCGTCCACGACTGCCACACCCTGACCTGTTGCCTGCATTTCGTCAAACGCTGCGATTTGGCGGCGCGCAAGGTCTGCTTCGGCCTCGGATGGGGAAAATGCTTCGTTTGCCACATCCAGCTGTGCGGGGTGGATCAGGGTTTTCCCGTCAAAGCCCATATCGCGGCCCTGGTCACATTCGACGCGGTGGCCTTCGTCGTCTTTGAACGCGTTATACACCCCGTCGATGATCGCAATCCCGTTGGCCTTGGCGGCCAGCACGCACAGGCCAAGACCGGTCAGCAGCGGCAGGCGGTCGGGGCGGACGCGGGTTTGCAGGTCTTTGTTCAGGTCGTTGGTGCCCATGACCATGCATTGCAGCTTCGGGTGCGCGCCGATGGCGGCGGCGTTCAGCATGGCACCGGGGGTTTCCATCATCGCCCAAAGCGGGATGTCATCGGTGATGGCGGCAAGGGCGTCCAGATCGGCGGGGCTGCCGACTTTGGGCAACAGAATCGCGTCGCAGTCCATCTTGGCGGCGGCGCGGGCGTCGTCGGCACCCCATTCCGTGTCCAACCCGTTGATACGGATCACTTTGAAACGGCTGCCATAGCCGCCGTCCTTGAGCGCCTGTGCCAGCGTATCGCGGGCGGCGGTTTTTTCTTCGGGGATAACGGCATCCTCAAGGTCAAAGATGATCGCGTCGGCTGGCAGCCCGCGGGCTTTGTCCAGGGCACGGTCTTTCGAGCCGGGGATATAGAGAACAGAGCGGAGCGGGCGGGTGATTTTCGACATGATATGAACCTCCGAAGAAATAATGTTGCGCGCAGGTCTGCATTTTTTAACGAATACTTCAAGCGCAATCCCGCCGCAGCGCAGCAAATTGGGCGAATAATTCTTCGAATGGCGGGAATTAACGGATTGTTCAGCTGGATGGAGCACTGTTGCAGGGCATGCGTCGGCATCGCGGCTCTGTGTCGTCAGGGGGAAAATGCCAGCGTGCCCCGATATCCATCATGACCGGTTTTCCTGTGAACTGGTCAGAAAAGGAAGGCGCGATAATGACTAATTTCCATAAGGTTTTTCACCTGGCGGGGCTTGCCGCCGCAGGGGCGATCATGATTGCAGCAACGCAGGATTTGTCAGCCGATCCAATGGCGGGGCCAATAGCGTCATATTCCTTTGCCGTTATGGTTGATATTCCCTGATGCGCACTGCCAGACACTAGGTCAAACCATCCCAGATCAGCTTGGTCCCTGTTGTCAGCAACAAAACATAGGTGATCGCAAAGAACTGCTTTTGAGAGATGAACCGATGCGCTTTGACCCCGACCCACGCGCCGAGAATGGCAAAGGGCGCAAGCACCAGGTCCGCTTTCAACGTATCGAGAGTGAAGATACCCAAAAAAGCATAGGGCACGAATTTGACGATGTTGACTGTCCAGAACAGCAACACGGTAGAGGCCTGAAATTGGGTTTTCGTCAAACCGCGTGACAAAAGATAGATCGCGGCAGGTGGGCCGCCTGCGTGGCTGATAAAACTGGTAAGGCCAGCAACACCGCCCCAAAACACACCCGCCCAATCTGGCAACGCGTGTTGTGCGGCGCGAATCCAGCCCGAACTGCGGCCCCATTGCCAGAACACAAACCCGACCGAAATGCTGCCGATCATCAGGCGGAAGAAATCCGGCGATGCGATCTTGTACAGTGCCGCGCCCAAAACAACGCCCGGTACGGCACCAAGGACCAGCAACCTGACGTCGTGCAGGCTCCATTTTCCCCAATAGGGTTTCAGGGTTGTGACGTCGATAAGCATCAGCAGTGGCAACATGATCCCCAGGGCCATCCCCGGTTCGATGACCACAGCCAGGATGGAGGAACTTGCAAAAGCCGCGCCCGATCCGAACCCGCCTTTCGAGACACCTGCAAAAAGAACGGCAGGCCCGGCGATCAGCAAGAACCAAATATCAAAGGTCATCGGGGCACCGCTTTCGGACAGCTATGTCATGGATTGATTAAAGTGACAGTTTGTTGATCCGAGTTGGAACTGATTGGCGAGATGCTGGTTATCCTTGCAACCGAGCGATGTTCGCTTGGCGGAAAGTACAGTACCTTAATAGGAGTAAATAGTAATGAAACGTTTTCTTGGAACAACCGCAATTATTCTTTCTTTGACCGGCCCGGCATTTGCTGCGTCCCATGCCACAAACGGCATTGGCAGCACTGTTGCGCAGCCGTCTGATTTCTTTGCATCCGACCTGATCGGCATGCGCATCTATAACGCCGAAACTGAAATCGACGCCAACATGACTGTCGTCACCGGTGCTGAAACCGAATGGGACGATATCGGCGAGATCAATGATATTCTGCTGGATGAAAACGGCGATGTAAAAGCTGTTATTCTGGGTGTTGGCGGCTTCCTTGGCATGGGCGAACGTGACGTGAGTGTCAGCATGGACAGCATCAAGGTGCTGAAGGCCGAAGGCGATTCGGACGACCGTTTTCTGGTGGTGACAACATCGAAAGAGATGTTGGAGCAGGCCCCCGAGTTTGACCGTGACATGGACGACGACATGGAAAAAGCCGAAGCTGCTGCAACGACCGAAATGTCCGACACAGCGACATCTGCCGAGATGGCCAAAGACGAGCCCGCAAATGATCGTCCGATGTTGACCCGTCCGGCTGTCGAATATGAAGGTTATGCAGAAGCCAACGTCGAGCAAATGCAAGCTCTGACAGCTGAAGACCTGGACGGGGCCTATGTCTATGGGTCCGACAATGAAACAGTCGGCGAAGTTGGCAGCCTGATCCTGGGTGACGACGGCCAGGTGAAAGAAGTCGTGATCAATGTTGGCGGTTTCCTTGGCTTGGGCGAAAAGCCGGTCGCGGTGACATGGGATGAATTGCAGGTCCTGAAAAACGCTGAAGGCGATGATTTCCGCATCTACATCGACAGCAGCAAGGAAGCCCTTGAAGCACAGCCCGAATACCGGAACTAAGTCGAAACCGCGTATGAATATTCGGGAAATTTGTATTTCTTGACCTGAATAAAGGGCCATTTCCAACTGGAAGTGGCCCTTTTTTATGCGTTTATTCATCTTCCATCGGCCATGATCGACAGGCAACTTGCACGGTGCGATGCATTTCGTTATCCCGTGGCCAATCTTAACCTTGTCGGAGAAAACCACATGGCCAGACCCAAAATTGCGCTTATCGGCGCTGGGCAGATCGGGGGCACGCTTGCCCATCTCGCAGCAATCAAGGAACTAGGTGACGTCGTTTTGTTCGACATCGCCGAAGGTGTTCCTCAGGGTAAGGCGCTTGATATCGCCGAATCCGGTCCATCGGCAAAGTTCGACGCGACCATGTCAGGTGCAAATGACTATGCTGATATCGCTGGTGCTGACGTTTGCATCGTTACAGCCGGTGTTGCCCGCAAGCCCGGGATGAGCCGTGATGATCTGCTGGGCATCAACCTGAAAGTGATGAAATCCGTTGGCGAAGGCATCGCAGCCCACGCGCCAAACGCCTTTGTGATCTGTATCACAAACCCGCTTGATGCGATGGTTTGGGCTCTGCGCGAATTCTCCGGTCTGCCACACCACATGGTTTGCGGCATGGCTGGCGTTCTTGATTCGGCACGCTTCCGTCACTTCCTTGCCGCCGAATTCAACGTGTCGATGAAGGACGTTACCGCGTTCGTTCTGGGCGGCCACGGCGATACAATGGTGCCACTGACACGCTATTCGACAGTTGCGGGTATTCCTTTGCCTGATCTGGTGAAAATGGGTTGGACCTCACAGGATAAACTGGACGCGATCGTTCAGCGCACCCGTGATGGCGGCGCGGAAATCGTTGGGTTGCTGAAAACCGGTTCGGCGTTCTATGCGCCAGCGACTTCGGCGATCGAGATGGCCGAAGCCTATCTGAAAGACCAAAAGCGCGTGCTGCCCTGTGCGGCATATGTCGACGGTGCTTACGGTCTGAACGGTTTCTATGTTGGCGTTCCAACCGTGATTGGTGCCGGCGGCATCGAACGTGTTGTCGAAATCTCGATGGATAAAGACGAGCAGGCGATGTTCGATAATTCTGTCAATGCCGTCAAAGGCCTGGTTGATGCTTGCAAAGGTATCGACGGCTCGTTGAGCTAAATCTTTACTGGCGGGGCGCTGAAATCAGCCGCCCCGCCAATTTTTCCCACCTGTTTGCTGTTGCGCGCCATCCGACACGGGCCGTCTATCCCAATTCAATGGACATGCTGATTTGCACCCTCCGTCACGGTATTCGCCAAAAGCGCGAAGATCAGCGGAAGCCTGGCCCCGTTGTGATCACATGAAAAAATTCCGTGATCACAAATCTAAAAACTTTTGATTAATTCGAATTTTTTGCGGGTTTTGGTGCGCAAACATGACCCGAAACGGACGTCTGTGCGTGACAGTATCGAAAATACCGCTATCTATAAGCTGAACGAGACGAGAAAAGGAATCCATCATGGCTGATGTGAACCGGGGCAACCGCCCGCTGTCACCACACCTGACGATCTACCGCCCGCAACTAACCTCAATGTCGTCGATCCTTACCCGGATCACTGGCAACGCGATGCTGGTCGCAGCGCTGCTGATCGTGTGGTGGTTTCTGGCCGCGGCAACATCGCCCGAAGCATTTGCAACAGCCAACGGATTTATCACCAGCTGGTTCGGCGACCTTGTGATGTTCTTTTCATTGCTGGGCCTTTGGTATCACACCCTTGCAGGCATCCGGCATCTGATCTGGGACAACGGCTATGGGCTGGATATCCCGACAGCTGAAAAAATGGGCTGGGCGGCATTGGTCGGTTCGGTCGTTTTGACCATTATCACCGCGCTGATCATTTAAGGGGAACAGACATGGCTTATTTGACAGACCGCAAACGCGCGCTCGGTATGGGGTCGGCAAAATCCGGCACTGCACATTTCTGGGCGATGAAAGTCAGCTCGGTTGCGCTGCTGATCCTGATCCCGCTTTTCGTCTTTACCTTTGGTGCGGCACTGGGCGGCACCTACGAAGAGGTGTTGGCCTATTACGCCAAGCCTTTCCCCGCAATTATTGCAGCACTGACACTGACCGTTGGGTTCAAGCACTTTAACGATGGTGTGCAGGTGCTGATTGAGGACTACGTTCACGGTTTGGCGCAAAAGATTGCCATCATCCTGATGACTTGCCTCAGCTACGGCGCGGCGGCGGTTGGGCTTTTTGCCATCGCACGCATCGCGCTTTAACACAGATTTCGCAGGACGGGAGACCGAAACATGGCTGCATACGAATATGAAACGCATGAATATGACGTGGTTGTTGTGGGGGCCGGCGGTGCAGGTCTGCGCGCGACCCTCGGCATGGCCGAACAGGGCCTGAAAACAGCCTGCGTCACCAAAGTTTTCCCGACACGGTCGCACACTGTTGCGGCGCAGGGCGGCATCGCGGCATCCCTGTCGAACATGGGCCCCGACAATTGGCAGTGGCACATGTATGACACCGTCAAAGGGTCCGACTGGCTGGGCGATACCGATGCGATGGAATACCTTGCCCGCGAAGCGCCCAAGGCGGTTTACGAGCTTGAGCATTACGGCGTTCCATTCTCGCGCACTGAAGCTGGCAAAATCTATCAGCGTCCGTTCGGTGGCCACACCACAGAATTCGGCGAAGGCCCCCCCGTTCAGCGCACCTGTGCGGCTGCTGACCGTACCGGCCACGCGATTTTGCACACGCTTTACGGCCAATCGCTGAAGCATAACGCTGAATTCTACATTGAATATTTCGCCATTGATTTGATCATGTCCGATGATGGCGTGTGTCAGGGCGTTTTGTGCTGGAAGCTGGATGACGGTACCATGCACCTGTTCAGCGCCAAGATGGTTGTTCTGGCAACGGGCGGCTATGGCCGCGCCTATTTCAGCGCAACATCGGCGCACACCTGTACAGGTGACGGTGGCGGTATGACCGCGCGTGCAGGTCTGCCCCTGCAGGACATGGAATTCGTTCAGTTCCACCCGACCGGCATCTATGGTGCCGGCTGCCTGATCACCGAAGGCGCACGCGGCGAGGGGGGGTATCTGACCAACTCCGAAGGCGAACGCTTTATGGAGCGGTATGCGCCGACCTATAAAGACCTTGCCAGCCGTGACGTTGTTTCGCGCTGCATGACGATGGAAATCCGCGAAGGGCGCGGTGTGGGCGAAAACAAAGACCACATTCACCTGCACCTGAACCACCTGCCCAAAGAAACGCTGGATTTGCGCCTGCCGGGCATTTCTGAATCCGCGCGTATTTTTGCCGGTGTTGACCTGACCAAGGAACCGATCCCGGTTCTGCCGACGGTGCACTATAACATGGGCGGCATTCCCACGAACTATTGGGGCGAAGTGTTGGCACCCACCGCCGACAAGCCTGACAACATCGCACCCGGTCTGATGGCTGTGGGCGAGGCGGGCTGTGCCTCTGTTCACGGTGCAAACCGTCTTGGGTCGAATTCGCTGATCGACTTGGTTGTCTTCGGTCGCGCTGCCGCGATCCGCGCCAAGGATATTGTTGATCCGTCGACACCCGTGCCGACGCCAAACCAGCGGTCGATCGACGCGGCGTTCAACCGGTTTGACGGTCTGCGTTACGCCAAGGGCGACATCGCCACCGCCGAATTGCGCCTTGAGATGCAGAAAACCATGCAGGCCGATGCTGCCGTGTTCCGCACCGACAAGACGCTGAACGAAGGCAAAGTGAAAATGGACGAGGTCGCAGGCAAGGTCGCTGACCTTAAGGTGACGGACAAGTCGCTGGTCTGGAACTCTGACCTGATGGAAACGCTTGAGCTGACCAACCTTATGCCAAACGCTGTGGCCACGATTACCGCAGCGGCTGCGCGCAAGGAAAGCCGCGGGGCACACGCCCACGAGGATTATCCTGATCGCGATGACAAGAACTGGCGCAAGCACAGCCTTGTCTGGTTCAAAGGGAACGAAGCGACCCTGGGCTATCGTGGCGTGCATCTTGATCCTTTGACCACCGAAGAAGAAGGCGGCATCGACCTCAAGAAAATCGCACCAAAAGCACGCGTTTACTAAAACTCTTGCTCCGCTCTGGTACTCACTGGGGCGGGGCATACACGAACCAAAGGAGCCCCCTGTGACACGAGCCGGAACCACATTCCATAATATCGTTGAAGGTCTGCGTCATCGCGCGGCCCGTCCGGCTGTGTTTGGGGTGGTGCTGATGGCTGTTGGGCTGTCTGCCTGTACAGAGGCATCCCAGCGGGTTGATGCGATCGCCCGCGAAGGCGCGAAAGGTGTGGTTACCGAAACCATCGCCACGCGGTTTCCCCAGGTGCCAAAGCAGCTGATCACGCCGTTCACCGATTGTATCATCGACAATTCCGACGCGGCCGAGATACGGGTATTTGCGAAATCGGCAGTTATCGGCGTAGATGATACGACCGTTGCGACAGTGCGCACCGTGTTGGCACGCCCTGAAACAGTACGCTGTTTGTCGCAAAATAGCCTGGGCCTGACAGGAACACTTGGCTGATGGGGCTTGAGCGGGGAAGCAGCATGATGGCTGACCAGATCAAAAAAGCTGAAATGGACAGCTTGCGGGCTCGTTTCCGGACAGGGTCGCCCCAAGAGCGGGCCAAGATCAACGCAATGTTGGGCCCGGTCGAGATTGAATTTGCCGATATCAGAATGGTTGTCGATCCGCGGGACAACTATACAGAAACCTGCATTTGGCTTGAGGGGCACCCTCCCGAGCTGAAATCCCTGCTGGCATTGGTCAAACTGGTCGAGCAGCGCAATGCCCTGGTTTTGGACATTGGTGCGAATTGCGGCGCGTTTACCATTCCTCTGGCGTTGGCCAGCGGGAAAGGGTCGCGCGTAATCGCCTTTGAACCGAACCCGATCATGATTGGCCGCCTTGGCCTGAATGTGCAGATCAACGATTTGACCGAAGTTGTCAGAATAGAAGGCTGTGCATTGTCTGATCGCGACGGAGAGGCGATGCTTAATTTTCGCGGGCACAACTATGGGCAGGCGTCCTTGAAAGAGGTGCAAGGCCGGATGCGCAATGGCGGAACCTTGGTCCCGACGCGCCCGTTGCGTCATTTCACATCTGCGTCTGAAAACCACGATTTCACCCTGCTCAAGATTGATGTCGAAGGGGCCGAAGCCTTGGTTCTTGACCCCATTCTGGACGAGGCAAAATCCGGCGGATGGCTGCCTGATGCAATCCTTATCGAAGTGCGGCATGCCCAGCAGTGGCAGACCGATCTATGTGCAAAAATACTGGCCAGCGGTTTCGAAGAAACGATGCAGGCCGAAGGAAATGCGCTTTACCTTTTGAAGAAGTAAGCGCTGGAAATTATTGAAAACGGGTAACTGCCCGGCAGACCAGGAGAGGCGATATGGTTCAACTCACGCTCCCAAAGAATTCCCGGATGACATCCGGCAAGACATGGCCAAAACCAGAGGGTGCAAAAAACCTCAAGCAGTTCCAGATTTACCGCTGGAATCCGGATGACGGGAAGAACCCTGCCATCGACACATATTTCGTCGATATGGATACCTGCGGCCCGATGATCCTGGACGCGCTGATCAAGATCAAAAACGAGATTGATCCCACCCTGACCTTCCGCCGTTCGTGCCGCGAAGGTATTTGCGGATCTTGCGCGATGAACATCGACGGGATCAACACGCTTGCCTGTACCTACGGCGTGGACGAGGTTTCGGGCACCGTAAAGATTTACCCGTTGCCGCACATGCCTGTGGTCAAGGATTTGATCCCCGACCTGACGCATTTCTATGCGCAGCACGCGTCGATCCAGCCATGGCTTGAAACCAAAACAGCGGCTCCTGCGAAAGAATGGAAGCAGTCGATCGATGACCGCGCCAAGCTGGACGGTCTGTATGAATGCATCATGTGTGCGTGCTGTTCGACATCCTGCCCCAGCTACTGGTGGAACGGCGACCGCTATCTTGGACCAGCCGCATTGCTGCATGCCTATCGTTGGTTGATCGACAGCCGCGACGAGGCGACAGGCGAACGTCTCGACGAGCTTGAGGACCCCTTCAAGCTGTACCGCTGCCACACAATCATGAACTGCGCCAAGACCTGCCCCAAGGGTTTGAACCCGGCAGCGGCGATTGCGAATATCAAAAAGATGATGGTCGAACGCACCATCTGATCAGATTGACCCACCCCGATTTTGTCGGGGTGGGTCGGCGATTTTTTCATGCCCCTTTTATTGCTTGCCTTTTTTGTCGTGTTTTTGGTCGCCTCGTACTTCTGGCGGCGCAAAAGCCCCGGGCGCGGCTGCCGCTGGCGCAAAGATAACACCCGCGACAAGGGCAGCTTGAGCTTTTACCACTGCGTTGCCTGCGGTGCCGAAGCCTACACCGCCACAAACGGCACCCCGAAAGACTGCAAATCCAAAGTGACCTCGCGACCGCTTTGATCAGGGTCCTCGACAGAACCATTGATCGTCGAATAGCCTTTGTTCTGTGACAGGGGGATCCATGACAGATAAAAATTTCAAAGCTGATGTGATTGTCGTTGGTGCCGGCCTTGCCGGGATGGTGGCCGCACATGAGGCAATCCTGCGCGGTCGTCGGGTGCTGATGATTGACCAGGAAGGCCCGCAAAGTCTGGGCGGTCAGGCGTTCTGGTCGCTTGGCGGGCTGTTCATGGTCGACACCCCCGAACAACGCCGGCTGGGCATTCGCGACAGCCCCGAACTGGCACTGCGCGACTGGATGGGGTCAGCGCAATTTGACCGCCCCGAGGATGCGAACCCGCGTGCCTATGCCACCCGTTTTGTCGAATGGGCTGCGGGCGACATGCGCGGATGGCTGCACGGGCTGGGCATGCGGTGGTTCCCTGTTGTGGGTTGGGCCGAACGTGGCGGCGCGATGGCAGGCGGGCACGGGAATTCGGTTCCTCGTTTTCACATTACTTGGGGAACCGGCACCGGTGTGGTCGCCCCCTTTGCCAAGCTGATCCAGGACCATGCTGTTGCAGGGCGGTTGCACATGGCGTTCCGCCACAGGGTTAACGCGCTCGAGGTCGTAAACGGTGCCGTGACGGGGGTATCCGGTGAGGTGCTTGAGGCGACCACCAAACAGCGCGGCGAAAGCACAAGCCGTGCCCCCATCGGCACTTTTCACCATCAGGCCGAAGCGGTGATTTTGACGACAGGTGGCATCGGTGCCAACCATGATCTGGTGCGGCAGCACTGGCCGACAGGTCGGCTGGGCCAGCCCCCCAGTCGCATGGTGTCGGGCGTGCCGGACTATGTTGACGGAAGGATGCACGGTATTGCTGCCAATGCAGGTGCGGGTCTGATCAACGAAGACCGGATGTGGCATTATTGCGAGGGCGTCGAGAACTGGAACCCGATCTGGCCCAATCACGGCATTCGCATTTTGCCCGGGCCGTCTTCGATCTGGCTGGATGCCAAGGGCGACCGGATGGAGGCTCCCTGCATGCCGGGTTTCGATACCCTATCGACGCTCAAGCGGATCTTGCGGGCCGGGGACCACAGCTGGTTTATCCTGACTCAAAAGATCATCGAAAAAGAATTCGCCCTGTCCGGGTCAGAGCAGAACCCCGACCTTACCGATGGTGGATGGCGCGATGTATTGAAAGCGCGGCTTGGCAAAGGGGCTACGCCCGCAGTCGAGGTATTCAAGGAAAAAGGTGCGGATTTCATTGTTGCGGATCGGTTGGACGAACTGGTCGCCGGTATGAACAAACTGACGCCGGACCAACCGCTTGATCTGGACCATCTGCGCAACCAGATCGCAGCGCGGGACGGGCAGTTGGATAACCCGTTTTCCAAGGATGCCCAGATTACGGCGATCCGTGGGGCACGTGCCTATCGCGGTGATAAACTGATCCGCACCGCCAAACCCCACGCCATTCTGGACGCGGAAAACGGCCCGCTGATTGCGGTCAGGCTGAATGTTCTGACACGCAAAAGTCTGGGCGGTTTGCACACTGATTTGCAGGGCAGGGTCCTTACGCCAGAGGGCGACGTTTTGCAGGGGTTGTATGCCGCTGGTGAAGTCTGCGGCTTTGGCGGCGGCGGGTATCACGGGTATAACGCGCTTGAGGGGACATTCCTGGGCGGGTGTCTATTTTCGGGCCGCATTGCAGGACAAAACGTATGAACGAACCCAAAGACGCGGCAGCACGGCGTGCGGTCAAACCGGTAATCTGTTATCCGGTGGATACGCTGCCGGTGCCGGATATGGCGGCGTACCACGCTGCGCGGGACACGATGACCAAGGTAGACGAGTTGCTAGTGCCGCCACGCGAAGCAGGGTGCTTTACCGTGCCGGCGGGGCACTTCTTTCGAATTGTCAGTGTCGAAGGGCCGCAGGTCGGTGATTTGAACCTGTGGGCGCGCGACAATATTAACGAACGTTTCTATTCCGGGAAAACCCGCGCGCTGCACGGCACGCATATCACAACGGGCCAGCGGATGTGGACAAGCTTTCCGTATCTGCGACCGATGGCGACCATCACCCATGACACGCTTGGCTGGTACGGCAAGGACGCATTTGGCGGTTCGGTGCATGACGTCATCGGCACCCGCTGCGACCCCTATACGCATAACTTGCTGGCAGGGGGGCAGTATCACCATTGCTGCCATTCCAACCTGACCCGCGCTTTGGCAAACCACTTGGGTGTGTCTGTAGCGGAGGCTGAGCCACATGTGCATGACGTGTTGAACGTGTTTATGTGCACAGGCTTTACCCGCGACACCGGCCAGTATTTTATGAAGGCAAGCCCCGTTCGGCCCGGTGATTATCTTGAGTTCTATGCCGAGATTGATCTGTTGGGGGCGCTAAGCGCATGTCCGGGGGGCGATTGTTCGGCAGAACATTCGTCTGATGCCGCTGCCTGCTATCCGCTGCTGGTCGAAATCTTTGCCCCTGATGCAGATTACCTTGGCGCGGCTTCGCAACCTGCGCCCAATGGTTATGACAGGTCACACGGCACTTGAACCCCTTGGCAGGGTTCAAGCCGTTTAGATAATTTTATGCGTCGGCAAAGGCTGCTTGCAAAGCGATCTCGACCATGTCGCCAAAGGATTTTTCACGCTCCGATGCAGGCAGCGCCTCGCCGGTTTGCAGGTGGTCGCTGACCGTCAGCACCGCCAAAGCGCGGCGTTTGTGACGGGCCGCCAAGGTATAAAGCTCGGCTGCTTCCATTTCGACACCCAGAATCCCGTGACGCACCATCTGTTCATCCAGATCGGGGCGTTCGGCGTAAAACACATCAGACGAATAGATGCCGCCCACATGGGTATTGGTGCCTTTTGCTTTTGCTGCGATAACGGCTGCTTGCAACAATGACCAATCGGCGCAAGGTGCGAAATTCATTTCGCGGAATATACCGGAGGAAGGAGATGTTATTGTGGTCGCCGTCATTGCGATAATAATATCGCGAATTCCCACATGGGGTTGCATACCGCCACATGATCCGATGCGGATCAATGTTTTGGCCCCGTAGTTGGTAATCAATTCGTTCGCATAGATGGAAAGCGAAGGCATTCCCATTCCTGATCCTTGAATGGTCACACGGTGGCCATTCCAAGTGCCGGTAAAGCCAAGCATGCCGCGTACTTCATTCACAAGTGTCGCGTCTGTTAAAAACGTCTCTGCCGCCCACTTTGCCCGATAAGGGTCGCCTGGCATCAGAACCGTTTCAGCGATTTCACCTTCTTTGGCACCAATATGAATCGTCATTTTTGATAACTACCGCTCTAAGTAAAAAAAGTGCCCCAATCCTGGGACACCCTATTTTTTCGTTAAAGGTAAAGTTCAAATCGCCAGATCATCCGGGGAGACACCCTTGGCTGTCAATTCACGGAACCAATTCGGCTGGCGACCTTTGCCAGTCCATGTCTGGGTCTTGTCAGCCGGGTTCGCAAATTTGGCGGCCGCCTTAACCCCTTTGGATTTTTTTGCACCCGAAGATACTTCGTCCAAAGAAAAACCAAATTCGGCTGCCGCTTTTTCAGCCGCTTTACGGGCCTCAACACGGTCACGGTCATAGGCCGATTTGATTGCGATCTTTACATCTTCCAGCAAGGTCTCAAGCTGCTTGTGAGACATGGCGTCCAGATTAATGCTCATTATACCAGTCCCTAATATTTAACTACATTCCATCCTTATGCGAATATAGAGATGAAACAAAGAATAAAAATTCTAAAGATTTTATTCCGCTGCAATTGTATCGGGGTCTGCAAGTATTACGATATCTTGCATTATTGTGTTCAACTCAAAGTCTTTAGGCGTATAAACGCGGGCAACGCCCATTCCGAGTATCCGGATTTTATCATCCTCTGGAATAATACCGCCCACAACCACAGGGATATGTCCAAGCCCTGCCTGACGCATTTCATTCATTAAGTCTTGGACCAGTGGGATATGGGAGCCGGAAAGAATAGACAGGCCCACAACATGGTGATTGCCGTCTTTTGCGGCTTTGACGATTTCTGACGGGGTCAGGCGGATACCTTCATAGGTAATATCCATGCCGCAATCGCGGGCGCGCACTGCAATCTGTTCTGCACCATTCGAATGGCCATCAAGCCCGGGCTTCCCAACCAGAAAGCTAAGCCGGCGACCCAGACGGGTGCTGACGGCATCCACGGCCTCGCGTAGTTCATCCAGACCTTCGGTCTTGTTCGACCGCCCTGCGGCAACCCCTGTCGGTCCACGGTATTCGCCGTGTACGGCCCGCATTTGCGCGGCCCATTCGCCTGTGGTTACACCGGCCTTGGCGGCGGCAATTGACGGTTCCATCACATTGCGCCCTTCGGCGGCGGCGGCGCGCAGATCGGCAAGAGCTTTGTCAACGGCGGCCTGATCACGGGTGTCGCGCCACGCATTCAGACGGTTGATCTGGTCAGCCTCGACGGCGGGGTCAACGACCATGATCCCGCCGTCGCCGGTCATCAGCGGCGAGGGTTCGCCCTGCTGCCATTTATTCACGCCGACAACGATCGTTTCACCCTGTTCGATCCGGCCCAGACGGTCGGCATTGCTTTCGACCAGTCGCGATTTCATGTAATCGATCGCAGAGATAGCGCCGCCCATGCCGTCAAGATTGGCAAGCTCGGCACGTGCGCCTTCTTTCAACGCTTCGACCTTGCGGTCGACGGCGGGGTTGCCATCAAACAGGTCGTCGAACTCCAACAGGTCGGTTTCATACGCCATGATTTGCTGCATACGCATCGACCATTGCTGATCCCACGGGCGCGGCAGGCCAAGAGCTTCGTTCCAGGCGGGCAATTGAACGGCACGGGCGCGGGCGTTTTTAGACAGCGTGACGGCCAGCATTTCGATCAGGATACGGTAGACGTTATTTTCCGGCTGCTGTTCGGTCAGGCCAAGAGAGTTCACCTGAACCCCATAGCGGAACCGGCGGAACTTGGGGTCTTCGACGCCATAACGCTCAAGGCAGATTTCATCCCACAGATCGCCAAAGGCGCGCATCTTGCACATCTCGGTCACGAAACGAATACCGGCATTCACGAAAAAGGAGATGCGACCAACCAGTGTCGGGAAATCTTTCTCAGGCACGCGGGGGCGCAGGGCATCCAAGACAGCTGTCGCGGTGGCCAGGGCAAAGGCCAATTCCTGTTCGGGCGTCGCACCGGCTTCTTGAAGGTGGTAGGAACACACATTCATCGGGTTCCATTTCGGCACGTTGGTATAGCAATATTCGGCGACGTCGGCGATCATCTTCAGCGACGGGGCAGGCGGGCAGATATAGGTGCCGCGCGACAGGTATTCTTTGATCAGGTCGTTCTGAACCGTGCCTTGCAGGGCCGATACATCCGCACCCTGTTCTTCGGCTACGGCAATATAAAGCGCCAACAACCACGGTGCCGTCGCGTTGATGGTCATCGAGGTGTTCATCTGCTCAAGCGGGATATCCTTGAACAGCATCCGCATGTCGCCCAGATGGCCGACAGGCACACCGACCTTGCCCACTTCGCCCCGCGAAAGGATGTGATCGCTGTCATAGCCGGTTTGTGTCGGCAGATCGAAGGCGACGGAAAGGCCGGTCTGACCTTTGGCCAGATTGCTGCGATACAACGCATTGGATGCCTCGGCGGTAGAGTGTCCGGCATAGGTGCGGATCAGCCAGGGGCGGTCTTTTGTTTGTTGCGACATGGTGCGGCCTCTCGTGAATCGGTAGGGTAATAATATTGCGTTGAAAGACTGATACTTGAAATAATCAGGCGGTGTCAATTCGCTGCATTGCGGCATTATCGCATTGATTTCGGGGCAGGGTCCACATTATTTGCAAAGGCGACCGCGAATGACCCGTTATTGTAGAAAATTTGGTCAAATCTTATTCGCAGGCCGCGTTCAGCCAAACGGCGAATTCATAGATTTTCATTGCCCAGTCCGTTTTCCTTCTGCAAGTGTGGGCCGATGACGCAGACCATTGAACTTCCTATCTGGCTATTCGTCGTGATTTTGCTTTTTGCGACTGTCACGGCATTAAGCCATTTTTTATTGCCCTCGGTACGCTGGTTTTTCCGGCTGCGCCTTGAACGTGCGGTTGCCCGTCTGAACAAACGCCTGACGCGCCCGATTGAACCGTTCAAACTGGCGCGGCGTCACGACATGATCCAGCGGCTGATCTATGATCCGCAAATCAGCCAGGCGATTGCCGATCACGCCCGCGAAGAGGGCATTCCCGAAAACGTCGCGTTCCAGCAGGCCCGCCGCTATGCCCGCGAGATCGTGCCCAGTTTCAGCGCCTTCGCCTATTTCAGCTTTGGCATCCGGCTTGCGCGGTTTCTGGCAAATACCCTGTACGAGGTACGCACCGGCAAGGACAACGCTGCCGTTATCGAAAAAATACCCGGCGACGCGACGGTGATCTTTGTCATGAACCATCGCAGCAACATGGATTATATGCTGGTGACCTATCTGGCGGGCGAGGCATCGGCATTGAGCTATGCGGTGGGGGAATGGGCGCGGGTTTGGCCGCTGAGCGGGTTGATCAGATCAATGGGCGCTTATTTCATCCGGCGCAAATCACGCGGTGCGCTGTATCGCAAAGTCTTGGCGCGCTATGTGCAAAAGGCGACCGAGGGCGGCGTGACCCAAGCGGTGTTCCCCGAAGGCGGGCTCAGCCTTGATGGCAAGTTGATGCCGCCAAAGATGGGGTTGTTGGGCTATGTTGTCGGTGCTGACCTGACCGACCGTGACGTGGTGTTTGTGCCAGTCGCCATCAACTATGATCGGGTTTTGGAAGATCGGGTTCTGATCGAAGCAGATCTTGCCGGGACGCGGCGATTCAAGGCGCGCATATCGGTGATCCTGATCTTTATTTTGCGCAAAACGTGGCTGCGGATACGTGGCAGGTTTATGCGTTTTGGCGAGGCGGCCGTGGTTTTTGGCGAACCGGTCCCTTTGCGGGACTATGGTGACAAGCCGGATGTTGACCGGTTGGCCCAGGATCTGATGGGGCGGATCGCAGACGAGATGCCGTTGCTGTTTGTGCCACTGATGGCGCATCTCATGCTGTCGACCAAGACGCCGCTGACAGAGGATGCCCTGAGGGCCGAAATGGCGCGGCTGTTGAAAAAGGCGAAGCCGACGATCGACATTCCCCATACGGATTTTGACGGGGCCGTTCAAAAAGCGCGCGAACATATGGTGCAGCGCGGCATGGTGATTGCAGTCGACGGGGGCTTTGCCGCCGACCCTGATGAGCTGCCTATCCTGAACTACTATGCCAACTCGATCGCACATTTTTTCATCTGAGGCCGCAGGTCTTGGGATTTGCTGCGACTGCAAAGTTATAAAATTACAAATAATGCCCAAATACGGTTGCATTGTTGCGCCGTGGGCAATATCTCACTTTTAGACGCCGCGATTCTGCACTGCGGCACAAACGAATTCTGATAGTGGAGGCACGCATGGCCCTGGACACCAATATCGCGCAATACGACGCACCGGAAAAAGACCTGTACGAAATCGGTGAGATCCCTCCGATGGGGTATGTCCCCAAGCAAATGTACGCATGGACCATTCGCCGTGAACGTCATGGCAACCCGAACACCGCCATGCTGGAAGAAGTCGTCGATGTTCCAACGCTCGACAGCCACGAAGTGCTGGTTCTGGTGATGGCTGCGGGCGTTAACTATAACGGTGTCTGGGCTGCCTTGGGCAAACCGATCAGCCCGTTCGATGGCCACAAACAACCCTTTCACATCGCCGGTTCCGATGCCTCGGGGATCGTCTGGGCGGTTGGTGACAAGGTGAAGCGCTGGAAAATCGGCGACGAAGTGGTGATTCACTGCAACCAGGATGACGGCGACGACGAGCACTGCAACGGCGGCGACCCGATGTATTCGCCCAGCCAGCGCATCTGGGGCTACGAGACCCCCGACGGGTCATTTGCCCAGTTCACAAACGTGCAGGCCCAGCAGCTTATGCCGCGGCCCAAGCACCTGACCTGGGAAGAATCCGCCTGCTATACGCTGACGCTGGCCACGGCATATCGCATGCTGTTCGGTCACGAACCACATGACCTGAAGCCCGGTCAGAACGTGTTGGTCTGGGGCGCATCGGGTGGTTTGGGATCTTATGCGATCCAGCTGATCAACACAGCGGGTGCGAATGCGATTGGCGTTATCTCGGATGAATCCAAGCGTGATTTCGTCATGGATCTGGGGGCCAAGGGCGTTCTGAACCGCAAGGACTTTAACTGCTGGGGGCAGATGCCCACGGTGAACACGCCCGAATATGCCGCCTGGTTCAAAGAGGCCCGCAAGTTTGGCGCGGCGATCTGGGAAATCACCGGCAAGGGCGTCAACGTTGATATGGTGTTTGAACACCCCGGCGAGGCGACATTCCCCGTGTCCACATTCGTCTGTAAAAAAGGCGGCATGGTTGTGATCTGCGCCGGTACATCCGGTTTCAACCTGACGCTTGACGTGCGCTATATGTGGATGCACCAAAAGCGCTTGCAGGGCAGCCACTTTGCGCATTTGCAGCAGGCGTCTTCGGCGAATAAACTGATGCTCGAGCGCCGTTTGGACCCTTGCATGTCGGAAGTATTCACATGGAATGACTTGCCCGATGCGCACATGAAAATGTTGGCCAACGAGCATAAGCCGGGGAACATGTCGGTTCTGGTCCAGTCGCCAACGACCGGTCTGCGGACTTTGGAAGACGCGCTGGAAGCCGGAAAATAAGCAAACAGTTTAGATTGTTGGCCCAATCGCCCGCGAATCGTTCATCCGGTTCGCGGGCGATTTGCGTTCTAGGGGCACCTCTTGGGGAAACAGTGTCTTGTCTCGGGGTCAACCCACCAGAATTGGGGAGTTGGAAAACGCGAATTTACGGAAATATCGGCACATGTTATGGTTGTATTAATCAAAAATTAACCAAAAAGGTGAGATTCTTAACATGCAAAGTGACTGGATATTGGACGTTCTCACCGATCTTAAAACTTTCGCGACAATCAATGGCTTTCCTGCTTTGGCAGAACAGCTTGATGATACCGCGATTGTAGCAATGGCCGAGATCTCCGCCCGTGAAGAAGGGACTGGAAGAAAACCATATGGTAACGATCTCTCCAAAGCTCGACCAGATATTGGAGGCGCTGGAACAGGCCGCCACGCTTGAGGGGCTGCAAACCGCGAGCGAGGCCCTGCGCGACCATTATGGGGTTAATCACATCGTCTATCACTGGGTCGATTCAGCGGGGGATCAATACGGCTGCGGCACCTATTCGGTGGCCTGGCAGGAACGGTATCTAGCGCAGAATTATCTGCGCATCGATCCGGTCGTTTCGGGTTGTTATCAGCGGTTTCATCCGGTCGACTGGAAACGACTGGACTGGACCAGCAAAGCCGCGCGCGCCCTGCTTTTGGAGGCAATTGAATACGGGGTTGGCAATCAGGGCTTTAGCGTGCCCATACGCGGGCCGAACGGGCAATTCGCGCTTTTTACCGTGAACCATTCATGCAGCGATGCCGAATGGGAAGGTTTTGCCGAAGCCAACCGCCGTGATCTTATTTTGATTGCGCATTACTTTAATGAAAAGGCGTTGGAGATTGAGCCCGCCCGCACACCGGAAATTGCCCAAGCGCTATCGCCAAGGGAAATTGACGCAATGACGTTGATTGCGATTGGATTTAGCCGCGCGCAGGTTGCGCAGACATTGTCGATTTCAGAACATACCTTGCGCGTCTATATTGAGAGTGCGCGTTTCAAGCTGGGTGCGCTGAATACCACCCATGCTGTGGCGCGCGCATTGAGCCGCGGGCTGATCGTCGTATAGCGGAAGGTGCAAGGGGGCCGGCCCCCGCCTTTCAGGCTCCCCCGGGATTTGATCCCATTTGGAATAAAAAGTTGCACCTTCTACCGGTTGAGCGGGCGTTGATAACGGGAGCCGTTAAATAAGCCAGATGTATTGCCACCCCTGATGATCACTGGGGGCGCGGCAATTCATGTTGAGATATATTTACGGCGACGAACTGGGCGACCATCCGAAACTTGCCGCAAGCATGTTCCGGGACAGGGCCGTGCAATTCAAGGATCGGTTGAAATGGGATGTTCGGGTCGATGCGGACGGGTTTGAAAGGGATGAATATGACGACCTGAATCCGCTTTATGTGATGTGGGAACTGCCCGGAGGGATGCATGGCGGGTCAATGCGGTTTCTACCCACCACCGGACGCACGATGGTGAACGAGCATTTTGCCGATCTGTTGACGGGGCCGATTTGCAGCCCGTTGATCTGGGAATGCACACGGTTCTGCCTGGGCGCGCAAGCGTCTGCGCATGTCGCCGCAGCATTGATGTTGGGCGGAGGCGAAATCATGCAAGGGTTCGGCATCGCGCATTTTGCGGGGGTCTTTGATGCGCGGATGGTGCGGATTTACCGGATGACGGGATCGTCGCCCGAAATTCTTGGCAGCAGTGGCGCGGGGCTATCGAAGATCAGCGTGGGGCTTTGGAGTTTTGACGCCAGTGCGCAGGCCTGTGTGGCGGACAGGGCTGGCGTTTCGCCGCAGCAATCCGGGGCATGGTTCCAGCAGCGCTTTGGCCCTGATTTGCGCAGGAAGGCAGCGATTAACGGCTAAGCTGTCTGGCCCCCGGCGCGGCCCTGATTTAGGGTCGCGCCATGACAACACCTTTGCTTACCTTTTCAGATGATCAGGCCGCTGCTTTCGACAGCATCGCCGAAATGTTGCGTCTTGCCGGGATCAATCTGGAAGACAGCCTGCTGATGCCCCCCGCCGGGGGCAAGGATCAGGTCATGGCTGTGACCGGAAAGGCCGGGTCAGGCAAAACGCTGCTGCTGGCGGAGCTTTATAAAGCGTTGGAAGCGGCGGGTGTTGATATCGTATCGGGCGATTATGAATCCCGCAAACGCAAGGACAAGCGGTCGCTTGCGATTTTGGCCCCCACCAACAAGGCTGCGTCCGTGTTGCGCTTGCGCGGTGTTCCGGCGACGACGATCCACCGCATCTTGTACACCCCCGTTTACGACCCCGAATATGAACGCATCGCCGAATGGCTGGCCGGCAATGGCGAGCGTCCGGTGATCGAGGGCATGAACGAGGTGTCGCTTGATCGGGCCGAGGCATTTTACGCCAATAACAAATCGATCCCGGGCGCGTTGGCTGCGGCGGGTTTGCGGGGCAGTGATTTCATCACAGGCTGGAAGCGCCGCGAAGAGCCGTTGGATATCGGGTTGGTTGATGAAAGTTCGATGCTGGATGACAAGCAGTTTGAGGATCTGAAAGAGATTTTTCCGACGTTGCTGTTGTTTGGTGATCCCGCGCAGCTTGCCCCTGTCGGCCAATCCGGCACCATGGTGTTTGAGAAACTGCCGGAAAACCGCGTTTTGAACCTGAGCCGCATCCACCGCCAGCAGGCCGATAACCCCATCCTTGATCTGGCCCATGCGCTGGCAGACCCTGAACTGACGTTCGAGCAGTTCGAGAGGATGGTTGAGGCGGCCTCGAAGAAGGATGATCGCGTGGTCTGGGGGCAACGGGTCGAGGTTGATTTGATGGCGCGGTCCCCCGTGCTGGTGTGGCGCAACGCGACGCGCATCCGGTTGATCAACGCCTTTCGCGCTGTTCACGGTGCGCCCGAAGACGCGCTGCTTGAGGGCGAGCCGTTGATTTGTGACGGGATCGAACTGCCGGTGAAACATCGCAAGAAGCGGCTGGATCTGGAAGCGCGCGGCCTGATCAAGGGTGCGCAGGTGATTTATCTGGGCAATGGGCGCAAACCGGGGTTCAGCCGCTTGCATGTGATGGGGGCCGAAGACCCGCAGATTTCAGCGGCATCAATCGTAAAGATTGAAAAGCCGGACGAGGAAGAGCCCTTTATCCCTTTTGCCGCACGGATGGGGGCCACGTTCCTGCATGGGGCGGCGGTCACCATTCACAAGGCGCAAGGCAGCCAGTGGGACACCGTTCAGGTGTTTGCGCCCGATCTCTACGCAGCGGCGCGTATGGGGCGGTCAGAGGCGGGGCAACCCTTGTGGAAGCGTCTTGCCTATGTCGCGATCACGCGGGCGCAGGAGCGGCTGATTTGGGTGGTGCGCAACCGCCTCTCAAAACCGACCGGCGTGTTGCGTGTGGATGATCTGCGCGCTGTTGCGGCAGCGCCATTAAGCCTGGATATTCAGACTGAGGAGGAAGAAACATGAACACCATTTTGATCACAGGGGCGAGTTCCGGCATCGGGCGCGCCACGGCAGAGCTGTTCTTGGATCAGGGGTGGCGCGTCGGCTTGGTTGCGCGCCGTGCGGAGCGTCTGGCTGAAATCGCCGATGCACATCCCAATGCTGTCGCACTGCCTGCGGATGTGACAGATGCAGCCGCAATGCGCGCCGCCTTCGAAAGCTTTGGCCACATCGACGTGTTGTTTAATAACGCGGGGCTGTTCGGTATGTCCGGCCCCATCGACGAAATCCCGCTCGAGGTCTGGACCGAGGTGATGCAGGTCAACATCAACGGCATGTTCATCGCCGCGCAATTGGCGTTCGAGCAGATGCGCAAACAGGCAGACGGCGGGCGCATCATCAACAACGGGTCTTTGTCCGCCTATGTGCCGCGGCCCGGATCGGTCTGCTATACCATGAGCAAACATGCGGTGACGGGCCTGACGCGCACGCTGTCGCTGGATGGACGGCCGTTTAACATCGCATGTGGGCAGATCGACATTGGCAATGCAGAAAGCGAACTGGTTGCAGACCTCAAGGCTGCTAACCCCGACATGGACACGATGGATGTCAAACACGCGGCATCATCGGTGCTGCACATGGCGCAAATGCCACCCGAAGCGAACGTGCAATTCATGACAGTGATGGCGACGAAAATGCCGTATATCGGCCGCGGTTAGCGGCGGATCATCGCAAAGGCAGCCGAGGCCAGCCAGCCGGCCGCAATGGCGATGGCCAGCGACAAGAGGCCGTAGATCAACGACTGCTCGCGCGACAGGTTGTAAAGCCAGCGTTCCAGGCCGACTTTGCGCACGTCGATCAGGGTGTTGTACTGCGCGATGACCTTGCCTTCGCGTGTCAGGAAAATCCGGGTGTCGTAATCGCCTTCGACCAAGGCGGCAGGCAGTTGGACATTTGCGCGAAACAGCGTCTGCTGGTCGACGCTCACGCCTGCTTCGTTCAGTTGATACTGGTTGGCTTTGGTACGGATACGGATCAGCGCTTCGGTGAAGGCGGCGGAATCGCTGATGTCCATTGGCGCGCCAACTGACCTGATCGCGCGCGGGACCGATATTTTATAGCGCAGGTCCTCGACCCGGCTCAGAACATCGCGCAACGGGCCGCTGGTGGCCACGGCGTAAAAGCTGGGCGCGCGGTCAACCTCGACCGCGTCGGTGTTCACCCAGATCCCGAATTTCTTTTCCTTGCGGCGGACCACGACCGGCTTTGAGGGGCCGGACACGGTCACAACCACCTGCAATTGAGACGTATTGGGGATCGGCGTTTCGCGTTTCACGGCCCCGAAGATGATGATCTCGGACCCGTTGAAATTGGTGGAAATGGACACTTGGGTTTGGTTCAGCCCCAAAACGATGTCTTCTTCGGCCTGTGCGATTGACGCAAAGGCCAGACAGGCAAGCGCTATCGCCATGCATTGCCGGATCATGAGGCGAACCCGATTGAATACAGTTCATTCGGTTGCAGCAAGAGATCCAGCGCCAGTTTGCCGCATACGGCCAGAACCAGCAGGGCCAGCAGAATGCGCAATTGTTCCGCCTTGAGCTTGGTGCCGAGCGTTGTGCCGAATTGCGCGCCGATCACCCCACCGATCAGCAGCAGAACGGCGAGGACAATATCAACGGTATAGTTGGTCGTCGCGTGCAGCAATGTGGTGAAAGCGGTCACAAACAGGATCTGGAACAGCGATGTCCCGACAACGACTTTGGTCGGCATCCCCAGCAGATAGATCATCGCCGGAACCATGATAAAGCCGCCGCCAACCCCCATGATCGCCGCCAGCAGACCCACGAATGCCCCCACCAACAGCGGCGGAATGACCGAGATGTACAACCCCGTGACCCGAAACCGCATCTTGAACGGTAGCTTTTGAATCCAGGTGTGTTTCTTGCGGGGCTGACGTTTGCCCGACCGGGTTTTGTAAAGCGCGTTGAGCGATTCAATGAACATCAATGCGCCGATGATCCCCAGAAAGATCACATAGCAAAGGTTCACCAGCAAATCGACTTGGCCAAGAGATTTCAGGTGGTTGAAGATGCTGACACCCGCGGCAGCGCCGACCAGCCCGCCGATCAGCAAAACGGTGCCCATCCTCAGGTCTACGGTTTTGCGTTTAAGATGGGCCAGCAAGGCCGATACGGAGGAGGCGACAATCTGGTTCGCCCCGGTGGCCACAGCCACAGCAGGCGGAATGCCGATAAAGAACAAAAGCGGCGTAATCAGAAACCCGCCGCCCACGCCAAACATGCCTGAAAGCACGCCCACAATACCGCCCAGTCCCAAAAGCAGGAACGCGTTAACCGAAATCTCGGCAATGGGCAGGTATATTTGCATATAGGCTGTTATCCTGATTTGCGGATTGAAATCAATTGTGGATGCTGCGCTGCCGAAAGATTTACAGCAGCGCAGGGCAAGTCAGCGTTCTTTTACGTAAGGCTCTCCGCCGGCGCGGGGCGGGATGGCCTTGCCGACAAAACCGGCAAGGATGATGACCGTCATGACATAGGGCAGGGCCCCCAACAACTGGCCTTGGACCTTGATGCCGATCAACGCTTCGATCACATCGGGGCGGGTTTCAAGGGCACCGAACAACCCGAACAGCAACGTCGCCCACAGCGCGTACCACGGCCGCCACTTGGCAAAGATCAACGCTGCCAGCGCGATATAGCCGCGGCCCGCCGACATGTCCTTGATGAACCCGGCCTGCAAGGCGGTGCTAAGGTACGCACCGGCAATGCCGCACAAGACGCCACAGATGCACACGGCGGCATAACGCAGCCCGATGACAGAAACCCCTGCGGTATCTACGGCGGCGGGGTTTTCCCCCACGGCGCGCAGGCGCAGGCCGAACCGTGTGCGATACAGCAGCCACCAGGTCAGCGGCACAGCAGCAAATGCCGCATAAACCAAGATCGAATGCCCCGAGATCAGTTCGGCATAAAGCGGCCCTATGATGGGCATCGGTTCAATCGTGTCGGCAAAGGGCAGGGTGATCGGATTGAACCGCGCGCCCCCGATCAGCGACGGGGTGCGCCCGCCCTGTTGGAACCAGTCCTGGGCAATCAGCACCGTCAGCCCCGCAGCAAGAAAGTTGATCGCCACACCCGAGATCAGCTGGTTGCCGCGAAATGTGATCGACGCCAGCCCGTGCAGCAAACTTAGCGCGAGCGAGGCTGCAATCCCGGCAAGCAGGCCCAGCCACACATTGCCCGACATCGCAGCAATGGCCGCCGAAAAGAACGCAGCCGCCAGCATTTTGCCATCAAGGCCGATGTCAAAAATCCCGGCACGTTCGGAAAACAGGCCAGCCAGACAGGCCAGCAGCAATGGCGTGGCAAGGCGCACCGTACTGTCCAGCAGTTGGATAAGGGTCATGTAATCCATTATTCTGCTGGCTCCGCTGGTTTGGGCGCACGGGCATTCCGGATGCCAAGGAAGATTTTCTCGAGCGGCATCCGTACCATGTTGTCCAATGCACCGGTGAACAGGATGACCAGCGCCTGAATGACCACGATCAATTCACGCGGGATCGACGTCCAAAGCGCCAGTTCAGCGCCGCCCTGATACAGAAACCCAAACAGGATCGCGGCCAGAAAGACGCCAAAAGGATGGCTGCGGCCCATCAGCGCCACGGCGATCCCGATGAAACCTGCGCCTTCGGTCGCGTTCAGAACCAGCCGCTCGGCTTCGCCCATGACGTTATTGATCGCCATCATCCCCGCAAGCGCACCGGAAATGACCATCGCGATCATGGTGATCTTTACGGGCGAGATACCGGCATATTTCGCAGCGGATTCCGATTGGCCATAAGCACGGATTTCATAGCCCAGCCGGGTGCGCCAGATCAGCACCCACAGGAAAATACAGGCTGCAACCGCAACCAATAGCGATATGTTCGCAGGGGCTGCTTTGGAAAAGTTGATCCCGATGGGGGCCAGCAGATCATGCAGCGTTGGCAGTTTGGTGGCGTCGGGAAAACGGGCGGTTGCCGGGTCCATACTGCCTTTCGGGCGCATCATGTTTACCAAGATATAGTTCAGCACCGCTGCTGCGATAAAGTTGAACATGATCGTGGTGATGACGATGTGGCTGCCCCGCTTGGCCTGCAAAAACGCAGGGATCGCGGCCCAAGCCGCGCCAAAAAGTGCCGCCATCGCGGTGGCACCGATCAGGGCCAGCGACCAGTGGAGCCAAGGGATATACAGGCAGGCCAGCGCCACGCCCAAACCGCCCAGCATCGCCTGACCTTCGCCACCGATGTTGAACAGCCGCGCATGAAACGCGATGGATACGCACAGGCCGGTGAACATGAAATTCGTCGCGTAATACAGCGTATAGCCCCAGCCATAGGTGCTGCCCAAAGCGCCTGTGACCATCAGCTTTACCGCAGCAACAGGGTCTTCGCCGATGCCCAGGATCACCAGCGCCGACAGGATCGCCGCCAACACAAGCGAGATGAGGGGCACAAGAACGACCTCGGCCCATTTTGGCATGACGTCCATTCTAGGCCCCTATCTTTGCATCAGCTTCAGTGTCGGTGATCCCGGCCATCATCAGGCCCAGCTCTTTTTCATCCGTCGCCGACGCGTCGCGCACGCCCATGACCTGCCCGTCAAACATCACCGCGACGCGGTCGCTGAGGGCCAGAATTTCCTCAAGCTCGACGGACACGAGCAGGATCGCTTTGCCCTGATCGCGCAGGGCGACGATCTGCTGGTGGATGAATTCGATGGCACCAATATCGACACCGCGCGTCGGCTGGCCGATCAGCAGCAGGTCGGGGTTGCGTTCGATCTCGCGGGCCAGAACGATCTTTTGCTGGTTGCCGCCGGAAAAGCTCTTGGCGGCCAGCCTCGGGTTCGGGGGGCGCACGTCGAAACGTTCCATCTTTTCAACGGTATCAGCCTTGATCGCGGCATTGTCCATCAGGATGCCATGGCGATAGGCCGGGTCTTTGTGATAGCCAAAGGCGGTGTTTTCCCAGGCTTGAAAATCCATTATCAGACCTTCGCGCTGGCGGTCTTCGGGCACATGGGCGATGCCGCGGTTGCGCCGTGACTGACCGTCGGAGTGTTTGCCCGTCAGGTCCAGCGCCTGGCCTTTGACCTGCACCGATCCTGATCCGGTTTGATATCCGCCCAACACCTCAAGCAGTTCAGACTGGCCGTTGCCCGCCACACCTGCCACGCCCAGAATTTCACCGGCACGCACCTGCAAGTCGATGCCGCGCAGCCGTTCGACACCTTTTTCGTCAACGACGCGCAACCCTTTGATGTCCAAAACTACCTCGGCGGGTTGGGCTGGCTTTTTATCCACGCGCAGCAAGACTTTGCGCCCGACCATCAGTTCGGCCAGTTCAGCGGGAGATGTTTCAGCGGTCTTGACGGTCGCTGTCATCTCGCCCCGGCGCATGACCGATACGGTATCGGTAATATTCATGATTTCGCGCAGTTTATGCGTGATCAGAATGATCGTTTTCCCTTCGGAGCGCAGACGCCCCAGAATGCGGAACAACTGGTCTGCCTCGGCGGGGGTCAACACGCCTGTGGGTTCATCGAGGATCAGGATATCGGCCTGCCGGTACAGGGCCTTGAGGATTTCGACCCGTTGCTGCATGCCGACGCCGATATCCTGGATCAATGCGTCCGGATCGACCTTCAGGCCGTAATCATCCGCCAGCTTCAAAAGGCTTTTGCGCGCCTTGGCCAGTGACGGTTTCAGCAACCGCCCGTCTTCGGCACCCAGAATGATATTCTCGAGCACCGTGAAATTTTCAACCAGTTTAAAGTGCTGGAACACCATCCCGATACCTGCGGTAATCGCGGCCTGACTGTCAGGGATATCCGTCTTTTTGCCACTGATGAAAATCTCGCCCTTATCGGCTTTGTAAAAACCGTAAAGGATGCTCATCAACGTGGACTTGCCCGCGCCGTTTTCACCGATGATCCCATGGATCGTGCCGGGCATAACGCGGATGGAAATGTCTTTGTTGGCCTGCACCGGGCCAAAGGCTTTGGAAATACCCTTTAGCTCAATGGCTGGAGCGGCAGTTGCCTGCCGCTCCATGTTTGTCGTGTCGTTCACGTTCAGAAGCTCAACGCTGGGCAGGTGTCGTCGGACATATAGTCGTGGACCATCAATGTGCCGTCCGCGATTTGTGCAGATGCTTCATCGACAACGGCCTTCATGTCAGCAGAGACGATGTCTTTGTTGAATTCGTCCATCGCATAGCCAACGCCGCCATTGGCGATGCCCATCACGTTAAAGCCTTTTTCCATGCCGGGGCCGTCTTTCATGGCTTGGTAAACAGCATTATCAACACGCTTGAGCATGGAGGTCAAAACCTTGCCCGGGTGCATGTAGTTCTGGTTGCTGTCCACACCGATTGACAGGATGCCTTCGTCAGCTGCGGTTTGCAGAACGCCAACGCCTGTACCACCCGCGGCGGCATAGATGACGTCAGCGCCCTGGCTGATCTGTGCCTTGGTCAGCTCGGAGCCTTTTACCGGGTCATTCCATGCGGAAGGCGTTGTGCCTGTCATGTTGGCAACAATCGTCGCGTCCGGGTTCGCTGCCAGCACACCTTGGGCATAGCCACAGGCGAATTTGCGGATCAGCGGGATATCCATGCCGCCGATAAAGCCGACTGTGTTGGACTTCGACGCCATCGCAGCCATGATGCCAACCAGATACGAGCCTTCGTGTTCGTTGAAGACAACCGAACGTACGTTTGGCGCATCAACAACCATGTCGATGATGACAAAATCGGTTTCAGGGTAATCGCCTGCAACCTGGCCAAGCGCGTCACCAAAGGCAAAGCCGGTCATGACGATCGGGTTGGAACCCGCTTCGGCAAAACGGCGCAAAGCCTGCTCGCGCTGCGCTTCGGACTGCAATTCGATTTCGCGGAATGTCTCACCTGTTTCTTCGGCCCAACGCTGTGCGCCCGAAAATGCAGCTTCGTTAAAGGATTTGTCGAACTTGCCGCCAAGGTCGAAAATCAGCGCAGGTTCGGCCAGTGCAGCACCGGCGGTTAGGGCAGTGACAGCAGCGGCACCAAGAAATTTGGTCATTAGGGTCATGGAGTGTCTCCCAGGTTTTGTTGTGTTGGGGTTTGGCGCAGTGCCATACCCGGTCGCGGGTCTACGCCCGTCGATCAGATATACGATACTGCGTAGCGGGTGGCCGGGGTCAACCGGATTCTAGGCTTTAGGGGGCAGAATCGCGCGAATGACCACGCGTTAAGTCTTTTGACAGGGTCAGGGCGTCAACGGCCGCCGCATCTTTGCGCAGGTAATAGCGGTGTCTGACGCCGATCTGTTCAAAACCAAGGCTTTGGTACAGCGCGATTGCAGGGGCGTTGTCGGCGGCGACCTCAAGAAAAGCGGTGTCGGCACTGCTGGCAATCCACCGCTCCATTAAACGCCGGCCGATGCCCTGTTTCTGATGGGCGGGATCAACGGCAATCGTCAGCAGTTCCGCTTCGCCCGCGATCAGCCGGGTCAGGGCAAAGCCGCCGGTTTCATGGAATGCCGTGATCAGGGGCGACGCAAGCAGGTCCGCAATCTCCTCCGCGCTCCAGCTGCGATCCTGCACAAACGCGGCGGCATGGATGCGGGCCATCTGGTCCGGGGTCACGGGAGGATGGTGGGGGGCGCATCGCGTGCAGGGGCGGCATCGGCAGGGCGCAGATACAGCGGGGCAGGGCGCGGGTTGTCATGGGATGCACGGCCCGCCGCGATATGCGCAATGGCATCAGCCAGCGGCATCCGGGGGGCGGAAACGGTGCCGTTGCACAGCGCGGCGATCATGTCGGCCTGAAAGCCGATACATATCGGATCAGCCCGTGACGGGATCGTCGGCAGGTCGTCAGCGCTGCACATTTCAGGGGCTCGGTCATCCAGTGTCCCAAAGACCTGAACGAACATCTTGTCTTGGCGGGCATCGACGCTGGCGATCACCACGCCATCGGTCCCATAGGCCAATGCCTTGAGCTGGGACACGCCGATGGCCGGAATGCCAAGCCCCAAGGCCAGCCCGCGCGCGGCAGAAACGGAAATCCGGATGCCGGTGAAATTGCCCGGCCCGATGCCCACGGCAATGGCCGTCAAATCATCATATGCCACATTGGCTTGGGCCAGAACGTCGCCACACAGACCCAGCAGGCGTTCGCCTTGCCCCTTGGCCATAGGTTCGATGATGCTTGCAATGATCCGGTCGCCCGACAGCAAAGCGGCCGCACAATGTGCGGCCGATGTGTCAAATGCCAGTATGAGCGGCTTTCTAGGCAACCGGGCGTACCTCGGTTACTTCGGGGATGTAGTGGCGCAGCAGGTTTTCGATACCCATCTTCAACGTCAGGGTCGACGACGGGCAGCCCGCGCAAGCCCCTTGCATATGCAGGTAAACAACGCCGCGTTCAAAGCCGTGGAACGTGATGTCGCCGCCGTCTTGGGCCACCGCAGGGCGCACGCGGCTGTCCAGCAGTTCTTTGATCTGGCCCACAATCGCACCGTCTTCGCCGGTGTGTTCGGCATGGCCGGAAACGTGTTTGTGGTCGGTTTCCATGACCGGCTGGCCGGATTGGAAATGCTCCATGATGGCACCAAGAAGCGCAGGCTTCAGGTGGTCCCATTCGATCGCGTCGGCCTTGGTCACGGTCACAAAGTCGGTCCCGAAAAAGACACCGGTCACACCGTCAACTGCGAACAACCGCGTGGCAAGCGGCGATGCGCTGGCAGCCTCGGGGGCAGGGAAATCGGCGGTGCCCATCTCAAGCACGGTCTGTCCGGGCAGGAACTTCAGTGTGGCGGGGTTCGGCGTGGATTCGGTCTGAATAAACATGACATGCTCCTGATAACGGGTTGCCATTGATATGCGGGTTGGCAGGCCCCAAGTCAAGGTTTGGAACGATTCTAAAAACTGCGGCGCGGCGGTATTACGTGATCGCCTCAAGGCGTTCCTTGCTCAAATCTCCGGGGACGATCGTGATCGGAACGGGCAGACTGCCGGCATTGCGCGACAATTGCGTGACCAAGGGCCCCGGACCGGATTTCTTGTCGGTTCCGGCCCCCAGCACCAACACGCCGACATCGGGATCTTCGGCAAGCTGCGCGATGATCTCGTCGACCACGACACCCTCGCGGATCACCAGTTCGGGTTCGACATTCAGCCGGTCGCGCATCCACTTGGCAAACACCTCGAAATGCACTTCGATCCGCTCGCGGGCTTCGTCGCGCATGACTTCGGCAACGCCGATCCAGTGATTGAACTCATCCGGCGGAATGACCGACAGAACAACAACGCCGCCGCCGGAATTTGATGCACGCATTGCAGCGAAACGCATCGCGTTCAGGCATTCGCGGCTGTCATCGAGAACCACCATAAATTTACGCATCGTTTTCTCCGATCGGGCATCTGGGGCCTCGGCGATCATGCCGTTTGCACATGCCGCTGGCAATCGTGATTTTCCGGGCGCGGGTTAACCCCGCTCTGATGCGGCCCAATCCCAATACATTTCGCGTACCCTGCGGGTGATCGGGCCGATCTGGTATTGTGTGTCATCAAAGGCTTTGACCGGGGTGACCTTCATCATGTTGCCAGACAGGAATACCTCGTCTGCGGCATGGAAATCGTCAAACCCCAAGACGGTTTCATGTACCTTGATCCCGTCGGCACGCATGTTTTCCATGTGACGCGCACGGGTGATCCCGGCAAGGAACGTGCCGTTGGGGATCGGGGTAAAGACCTCTCCGTCCTTGACCATAAACACGTTGGCGGATGCGGATTCCGCGACGTTGCCCATGGCATCAGCCACCAGCGCATTGCCAAAACCCTTGGAGCGCGCCTCGACCATCATGCGCGCGTTGTTGGGATAGAGGCAGCCGGCTTTCGCATTGACCACGTTGTCCTCCAGAACCGGGCGGCGGAAGCGGGTGCGGGTCAGTGTCGTTGCCGCGTCAGGTGCGGCCATCGGAATCTGCTCGAGCGAAATGGCAAAGCCGGTCGCGTCCTTGAGCGGGACGATCCCCAGCTCGTCGCCTGCAAGCGCCCAGTACATGGGGCGGATATAAACCGCATCGGTCTTGTCATAGCCCTTGAGCCCCTCGCGGACCATTTCGACCATATCGGCGGCATCGACAGTGGGGGTGATCATCAACGCCTTGGCAGACCTGTTGATCCGGGCGCAATGGGCGTCAAGGTCAGGGGTCAGCCCGTCAACCATGCGCGCGCCGTCGAACACCGTTGTGCCCAGCCATGCCCCGTGATCGGCCGCTTTGATCACCGACACATCGCCGTCGTGCCACGCACCGTCATAATATGTTTTGATCTTTGTGCCGGTGGCCATGTTATGTTCCTTTGGTCAGCTTTTGGGACTGGTGCGATATATGCCCTCGGGCAAATTCAACGCAATAGTCAGATCGCGCAATTGCTCGGGCGAAAGGTTGATTTTGCTGACCGTATTGGTGCGCGGATCCCATTGTTCAAACGTGACGACGCTGGCAAAGGCCTGCACGATTACGTCTTCGCGCAAGGGTGATTTGCCTTCGTCGACCAGCGTGATCACACTGGCATCAAATTCGTGTTCAATGGTAAACATAAACTGCACAATATTCTTTCGGCGGATCATTGCAAGGGCGTGCCTGCGCAGTATGTTCAATGGGGCAGCACCGCGTTAAACAGGTGCGCAAAGATAGTATCGTGCAAGGTCACAAGGAATTGCCGCTCTATGATTAAGTTTTTTGGCATAGTTGGCGTTGCTGCATTGGTGGCAGGCTGCGAACCCATGATGGATACCGGACCGGTCTCGCAGCCAGCCGTTCAGTCGCAACAGACAAATCTGTCGGCATCCCAGTCTGCGCGCAGCTTTTTGCGTGTTGTCCAGACGGTTGAACCTGTTGCGGAACGCGAATGTCGGGCGCGCACATCCGGCATCAATTGTGATTTCAACATCGTCGTGGATGATCGCCCCGATCAACCCGCCAACGCCTATCAGACCGAAGACCGCGCCGGACGACCGGTGATCGCGTTCACGCTGGCATTGATCGCAGATGCCCGGAATGACGACGAACTGGCCTTTGTGCTTGGCCACGAGGCTTCGCATCACATCGCGGAACACATCGCCCGCCAGCAACAAAACGCTGTCGCCGGTGCCGTGATATTTGCAGGATTGGCGACGCTAAGCGGTGGCGATGCAACCGCAGTCGAAACCGCACAACGCCTGGGCGCGCAGGTGGGCGCGCGGACCTATTCAAAAGACTTCGAGCTTGAGGCAGATGCCCTTGGCACCGTGATCACGAAACGTGCGGGGTATGATCCTTTGCGCGGGGCCGAATTCTTTACCCGCATCCCTGATCCCGGCGACAGGTTCCTGGGCACGCATCCGCCCAATTCCTCCCGACTTGACACTGTGCGCCGTACCGTCGCGGGCATGTAACCGCTTTGCAGCAGCTTGGCCAAATTCTGACAGACCGCGGGTCGAAATATGCGGTTTCCGGCGGGGGGGTCAAGGATCGCGCGGCAGTCGATGCCGCGCTCAAGGCCCTCAAGCGTGACAAATCCTATGCCAAGGCAACCCATAACACATGGGCTGTTCTGCTGTCCGACGGTGGCCCGCTCAAGGGCGACGACGGGGAGGCAGGGGCCGGAATGGTCATTATCCGGATGCTGGAACGCGAAGGTCTGTTCGATCATCTGATCGTCGTCACGCGGTGGTATGGCGGCAAACATCTGGGCGGCGACCGGTTTCGCCACGTGCAAACCTGCGTGCGTGCCTATCTGGACGAGCGCCCTGAACGCTGATCCTTGCGGCGTATCACCGGGCCTTGCGCCGGCGTTGCCGCGACAGGTGCCAGCGGTACAGCAGAGGGGCCAATGCAGAATCGTACATGGCACTGGCCACCTGATACACGCCCGGCAAGCCTACGACCTTGGCCAGCCAGCGCATTTGCGGGATCTCCTGCCAAAGAAGGATGAAGGCAGGTATCCCCGAATAGATCTCACCGTCTTTGCGCAGATGCAGACGTTTGGCAGCCTGATCCGCATCAAGCCCCCAATCATCCAGCTTTGTCTGATCGGCCAGATCGACATAGTCGATTTCCAAAGCCTGACTTTGGCTCAGGCGCTCGTAATGCCTGATCTCTCGGCGGCAAACCGGGCAAGAGCCGTTATAAAGAACTTGAATTTCATCCGTCATGGCCAGCGATCTAGCCCGCCATGACGGGGTTTCCAACAATCAGCGCGGTTTGTTGCCATCAATCCAGCGTGACATCATGGTTTTGTCACGGAAACATTCCTGCGGGATGTCGCGGCGTTTGACCCGCGCAATCCTTTCGGCAAACGCCACCTGTTTGGAAGACGGATAATTGGCAAAACGCCCGTCCAGCGGTTTCGGCTTGTGGCTGTCGATCCATGCCGACAAAGCCACCCGATCCGCGCCGATGCCTTCGGGCAATGGCACACCGCTTTTTGAGGCCAGCGACGTGGCATATTGCATCTGCTTTGGCGTTGCGGGCAAAACATGACCGTCTTCATGATCATGCGCCGGTACGGCCCCCTGATCGGTCGAGAATAATCCGGGAAATTGCGGTTGGTAGGACATTCGGGAAGCCCCCTGTATTCTGTTATGGAACATATATAGAACATTAACGGAACATATGCAAGGTCGGTGTGTGATCGTCCTGCTGTATGAGGTATATGTGGTGCTAAAGTTTGAATCGGCAACTACATAGGCTATTTTTGGCCGATGGCGGCGGGGAACATCGGGTCGACGTCGTTTGCAACCTGCGACCACGCAGTCAGCCGATTGAAACCGTCTGATTGAGGTCAAAAAACGGGGGATTTCGAATGGCGGTCTGGAACTTCGATCGGGTCAGCAGATCCGGTCATTAATCTGGCAGGCTCAGTCTGCCTTCTGGCAAGTTCCGTCGAACGCCGCCGCTTGGGTCTTGCCGTGACCGCATGACCTGTGGGGCTGAAACCTAAAGCTCTGTTCCACGCATATAATTTCTACGCTTTTGTCTCTTGCCCCTCTTGGAACCTATCGCTAAACGGGTCAGCGGAGACGTGGCCGAGTGGTCGAAGGCGCTCCCCTGCTAAGGGAGTAGGCCCGGAAGGGTCTCGAGGGTTCGAATCCCTTCGTCTCCGCCATTACATCTTAAATTAGTGATTTATATCAAGGATTTAAGGTGTATTGCGTTTCTGTCGCCCCCCAGTTTGACCCTCAATTTAAATTTGCATGGCGACCTATTTACCTTCAGACTGACGGTGCAAGAAAACGACCATTCGATGCGGTCCCAAACCTATCACGGCAAGTTTCAGTTGCCCCCCTGTATTAGTTTCCGAAAAACATCTCACGTTCTTCCGCGCTGAGAAGGTGGGTAAATTCGCTGAGAAAATGGCAGTCTGCTCGGTCCTCGTGCCACCGAATCTCGAACCGCTTTCTTTGGTACGCCTGTTCCCACATGCCCTTGGGCTTGGGTGATATTCAATGCGCAGTTCCGGGTTCGCCGCCCAGCGTGGTGCGTAGCTTGTTTACGCGCCTCAACATACGGTCATAGCGCGGCTCTGATCGGCTGGTATGGGTGATGCTGTAGCAATGACGGCAAAGTAAACATCTGGCTCCGGAGAACACCTTGCGGACGCGACCTGTGCAATGCTGCCGCAAGTGCGAAACAAGTCTATCGTGGCACATCAACCACGATTCAGAACCCCACTATCGGCTGGCTGTATGATGTCGAAAAATATCCCAGTAGTATTTTCCACCCAATCTGTGCATAGCTAAAATTCAAAGCATACCAACGCAGAATGGCAACCACATGAAGAAGAGACTCTCAATACTCGCATTGGTGGCTTTTGCCGCGACGAGCAGCGCCTCTTATGCAGACCGTCCTTTAACAATGGCGACAGGGGCAGATAAAACGACGGCATTCGTCGGTTTCAATCTCGTTTTTGGGTCTGCGGGCGTCCAGCCTGAGGCCGTACTCGGCGTTGCTCACGGCAACACCGACAGCTCAGGCGATTTAAGGGGCATGAAGGCCAGCCTGCACTTCAACCTTTTGAACGCGTTCTCTCCAAGCAAGGTCAAGCTCACAGGCATTGTCGGGCAAACTGACAAGCAAGTAGAATTGGGCTTTGGATACAGCTTCGTAAATTCTGGCGTGTTTGCCGTTGGAGGGGTGAATTCAAATCATGTCGTCGTCGGGGCTGACGTCTGGCTCTCTGGTGGTTTGGAAGGTTACATTGGCCTTCAATCAACAGGCAAGTTTGACGAGCCAGCCTTTACCTTCAGGGAACCTGTCTGATCATAACATGAAGGCCCCAGATTAGATTTCGCGGATATTATCTGTACTTAGATATCTGAACTAGGGCGCTTTACTGATACCAAGATGCTCCATGACCTGTATGCGATTAACACCCGATCTCAACCAGAGCCTGAGCGTTATCGGACTGGTTTCGGTCATGGAGCGTTTCTTCCCTGTGAGTGGTTAGTATCAGCGTCCCCCAGAGTACCCAAGCGGGCCCTTGAAACGGACCTGACGGGGTCTCTGGCGGACCCGGAAGCGGGGGCTTGGCCGGTTTCGTGTGGAAAGGCCGCAATCGGCCCCTTGGCAAGTGCCAAAGGGTCAGAAAACCGGTGGGGCGGGAAAATCGGCAAGCGGTTTTTCCCGCTTGTCCCCAAGTCAGGTATTGAACAGGAAGTGTAGAACGTCGCCGTCTTTGACGGTGTAGGATTTGCCTTCTGAACGCATTTTGCCGGCTTCTTTCGCAGGGCCTTCGCCGCCGAGATTGACAAAATCATCATAGGCAATCGTCTCGGCGCGGATGAAACCTTTTTCGAAATCACCATGGATCACACCGGCGGCTTTGGGGGCCGACGTGCCTTGCTTGATTGTCCAGGCACGGGCCTCTTTAGGGCCGACAGTGAAATATGTTTCGAGATGCAGCAGCTCGTATCCTGCACGGATCAAACGATCGAGACCGGCTTCGTCCAGGCCCATCTCGGTCAGGAACATCTCGGCTTCGTCGGCTTCAAGCTGGCTGATTTCTTCCTCGATCTGAGCCGAGATAATAACGGCAGAGTTGCCTTGCGCCGCCGCCATTTCAGCAACTTTTGCAGATAGTGCATTGCCTTCTGCGGCCTCGGATTCACCTACGTTACAGACATAGAGAACCGGCTTGGTGGTCAGAAGCTGCAACATGCGCCAGGCTTTGGCGTCGTCTTCGTCGATTTTGACGGTGCGGGCAGGCTGACCATCTTCGATGGCGGCCTGGGCCAGCGCCAAAAGACGGTCCTGCTGGATGGCGTCCTTGTCGTTGCCTTTGATCTTGCGCACCAGACCGGCGCGGCGCTTCTCGATGCTTTCGAGATCGGCAAGCATCAGTTCGGTGTCGATGGTTTCGGCATCGGCGACCGGGTCAACGCGGCCTTCGACGTGGGTCACATCACTGTCTTCAAAACAGCGCAGCACATGGGCAATGGCATCGGTCTCGCGGATGTTGGCAAGAAACTGGTTGCCCAGACCTTCGCCCTTGGACGCGCCTTTGACGAGGCCCGCAATGTCAACAAATGTCATCCGTGTGGGAATGATCTGCTTGGACCCGGCAATTTCAGCCAGCTTATCAAGGCGCGCATCCGGAACCGCCACTTCGCCGACGTTGGGTTCGATCGTGCAAAACGGAAAATTCGCCGCTTGCGCAGCCGCTGTGCGTGTCAGCGCATTGAACAGGGTTGATTTGCCGACGTTCGGCAGACCCACGATACCCATTTTGAAACCCATGACGTCCATCCTTTATGACTTGGCGCTGTCCTAGGGTTTTGCCGGGGTTTACGCAAGTCTTAGCGAAATCAGGGGTGATTGCGCGTTTGGTAAATCAGGATCCACGCAAGAAGGATAAACATGGGATGGGTCAATCCGCCCGAAAAGATGATCGCGGGGATCCAGAGCAAAAGCACCACGATGGCCGTGAAAATGCGACCTGTCAGCAGGATTGAAAGCGGCGGGAGCAAAAGCGCGAGTACATAATTCATAGCGGATAAATAGGGTCGGACGCCCCGAGTTAAAGGGGGCGGCCAGTTGCGGCGGCGAAAAATTCAAATTTTTCGGACCGGAATTTTTGGAAAATTCCGCCGCCCGACTGTGATGTGCCGCATTGATTTCTGTCGTTATATTCGGCATTGCAACGGGACCACCTAACAAGGGCTGCACCTATGACACGTATCGACGCCAAATTCGCTGATCTGAAATCGCAGGGCAAAAAGGCATTTGTGTCTTATGTCATGGCTGGCGATCCCGATTTTGACACCTCGCTTGAAATCGTGCGTGGTCTGCCCGCTGCTGGCGTCGATATTATCGAACTCGGCTTGCCCTTTACGGATCCAATGGCCGACGGCCCTGCCATCCAACTGGCTGGACAGCGCGCGCTTGAGGGTGGGATGACACTGGACAAGACCCTCGCCCTTGCCGCCGCCTTTCGCGAACAGGATGACACCACGCCGATTGTTTTGATGGGGTATTACAACCCGATCTATTCCAAAGGCGTCGATAAGTTTCTGGTTGCGGCCAAGGCTGCCGGGGTCGACGGGTTGATTGTTGTCGACCTGCCACCAGAGGAAGACGCCGAACTGTGCATTCCCGCCCAGGCCGCCGGGTTGAACTTTATTCGTCTCGCAACGCCCACAACCGACGACAAGCGCTTGCCACGGGTCGTGCAGAACACATCGGGCTTTGTGTACTATGTTTCGATCACAGGGATCACCGGTTCTGCCGAGGCGGAAGCCAGCGATGTCGCCCCCGAAGTCGTGCGCATTCAAAAGGCCAGCGGATTGCCCGTGATCGTGGGCTTTGGTGTGAACACGCCGGAAAAATCCGAAGCCATTGCCGCCGTTGCTGACGGCTGCGTTGTCGGCTCTGCGATTGTGTCCAAGATTGCAGGCGGCGCGTCGGTGAAAGACGTGCTTGCCTTTGTGAAAACCCTTTCGGACGGTGCGCACCGCGCCTGAAAACAGACGGTTCAAAGCATTGCTTTCGGCGGCGTCTATTGGTTAGATAATCTGACCAATAAATAGGATGCCCGCCGATGCCCGTAATCACGACCATACAAGACCTCAAGCGCCTGCATGAACGCCGCGTGCCGCGCATGTTCTATGATTACGCCGAATCAGGCAGCTGGACAGAGCAGACCTTCCGCGAGAATACATCCGATTTTGACCAGATCCGTCTGCGCCAGCGTGTCGCCGTCGACATGAGCGGCAGGACAACCAAGACCCAGATGATCGGCCAGGACGTCGCGATGCCCGTGGCGCTTGCCCCTGTCGGGTTGACCGGGATGCAGCACGCCGACGGAGAGATCAAAGCCGCCCGCGCCGCCGAAGCCTTTGGCGTGCCCTTTACCCTGTCCACCATGTCGATCAATTCCATCGAAGACGTGGCCGAGGCGACAACCAAGCCGTTCTGGTTCCAGCTTTATACAATGCGCGACGAAGACTATGTGGCGCGTTTGATCCAGCGGGCCAAGGATGCCAAATGTTCGGCCTTGGTCATCACGCTTGACCTGCAAATTCTGGGCCAACGCCATAAGGATCTGAAAAACGGCCTGTCCGCCCCGCCCAAGCTGACCGCGAAAACCATCGCGAACCTTGCGACGAAATGGTCCTGGGGGATCGAGATGCTGGGCGCAAAACGCCGGACGTTCGGCAATATTGTGGGCCACGTTCAGGGCGTTGATGACACCGCCAACCTTGGCGCCTGGACGGCAGAACAATTCGACCCCTCGCTTGATTGGGGCAAAATCGCCAAGCTGAAAGAACAATGGGGCGGCAAGGTGATCCTCAAGGGAATTCTGGATGCCGAGGACGCCAAGATGGCGCTCAAGGTCGGGGCTGATGCAATCATCGTCAGCAACCACGGGGGCCGGCAGCTGGACGGTGCGATCAGTTCGATCCGCGCGCTTCCGTCGATCCTTGATGCGGTTGGCGATCAGATCGAAGTGCATCTGGACAGCGGAATCAGGTCGGGTCAGGACGTCTTGAAAGCGATGGCGATGGGGGCATCGGGCACCTATATCGGCCGCGCCTTTATCTACGGCTTGGGTGCAATGGGCCAAAAGGGTGTCACAACCGCCCTTGAGGTGATCCACAAGGAACTGGATTTGACCATGGCGCTGTGTGGTGAAACCTCGGTCCAGGCGTTGGGTAAGCATAACCTTTTGATCCCCAAAGGTTTCGAAGGCGTCTGGCAGGATTGATCCCGCGCGGTTGACCGGTTTGGATACGCCAACTCCCAACGGGGTTGGCGTATCGGGTCAAAATAACCGGAGCCGGTAAGGCAGCCACGTCACAACTGTGGTCAATGCCGCCTGCCGATCCGGGCTTTTTAGCCTTTTCACAGCGGTAAAACCGGTCTATACGCGCGACTTCACGCGGACATACAGCCTTGGAGGATGTCCGCCCTAAACATATTGGAGAATAACATGGCTGGAGAGATTCCTGATCTTGAAGCTTTCGTACGCACGGGGACAGGCAAGGGCGCCGCTCGTCAAGCACGTCGCGACGGCATGGTACCGGGTATTGTATTTGGCGGCGACGTCGATCCACTGCCGATCAACCTTGATTTCAACAAGCTGCTGACCAAGCTGCGCGCCGGTCGTTTCCGCGCTACGCTGTTCAACATGAAGGTCGAAGGCCACGACGACGTTCGCGTTATCTGCCGCGATGTTCAGCGTCACGTTGTAAAAGACTTGCCAACGCACGTCGATTTCATGCGCCTCAAGCGCACCACCAAGATCAACCTGTTCATTCAGGTTGAGGTTTCGGGCGAAGAAGATTGCCCAGGCCTGCGCAAAGGTGGCGTTCTGACGCTGGTACGTCCCGAAGTTGAACTGGTTGTGACCGCAGGCGATATTCCTGATCACATCACAGTCGACATTTCCGGTCTGCAAATCGGCGATAGCGCGACAATCGCGAACGTGGTTCTGCCAGAGGGTTCCAAGCCGGTTATCGACCGTGACTTCGTGATCGCTCAGGTGTCCGCGCCTTCCGGTCTTGCCAGCCAAGACGACGAAGACGAAGATGTTGCAGCAAACGAAGTGCCAGCAACAGAAGTCAAAGAAGACTGATAAAACCGTTCAACCTTACTCGGGTTTGGTTGAGACGAAACGGGGTCGCCATTGGCGGCCCCGTATTTCGTTTGGCCTATCTGTTTGATATGCTGGCCCAAACAAGAGGATATGGCACATGAAACTGATCGTAGGGCTTGGCAATCCAGGCGCGAAATATGCCCGAAACCGTCACAACATCGGCTTTATGGCACTGGATCGCATCGCCGAGGATCACGGCTTTTCCCCGTGGAAGGCCAAGCATCAAGGGCTGGTCAGCGAAGGCCGGTTGGGATCGGAACGCGCCGTTCTGCTGAAACCCGAAACATTCATGAACCTGTCCGGTCAATCGGTTCAGGCCGCCATGCGGTTTTACAAGATCGACGCCGCCGATGTCATCGTGCTGCACGACGAGATCGACCTTGCCCCTGCCAAGGTCAAATGCAAAACCGGCGGTGGCCATGCCGGACATAATGGCCTGCGATCCATTCACGCGCATATCGGGCCGGATTATGACCGTGTCCGGCTTGGTGTGGGCCACCCCGGTCACAAGGACGCCGTGCCCGGCTATGTCCTGCGCGATTTCGCCAAGGCCGATGAAAACTGGCTTGAGGACGTGTTGCGCGGCATCAGCGATGGGGCCCCCGAACTGGTCCGCGGGGACACGGCGAAATTCATGAACGCGGTGGCACTGCGTGTCTCTCCGCCACGGTCCGGCACAGGGACGAAAAAGCCCGCGAAACCGGATACCCAACCCCAAAAGGCAGCACCTGCCAGCACGCCCGAAACACCTGCAGAGCCGCAACCGGACGACCGGTCATCCCTGCAAAAATTAATGGACCGCTTTAAATGACGTTGAAACAAGCTTTCGAAGATCAGGCGGGCCATTGTGTCGCGTTGGGCTCTCCCTTTATGGGGCAGTTGATGAATGTACTGGCGCGCGACTGGCCTGCCGACAGCGCCCTTGGCCGCAAGTTTGCCAGCGTGGCGGGCGACGTCGGCCCGATGGGGGCATCCTTGCCCTTGCGCATCGCGGGCGGGTTGCATGCCCTTGTGTTACAACGAAAATCGCCGCAACTGGCCGCAGTGTACCCGCCCAACAGCGCGTCAGATGCCGATCTGTCTGCTGCCGTGCTTGACGCTATGCAGACCCACGAAGCGTTCCTGATGGACTGGACGAACCACGCGCCACAAACAAACGAAGTGCGCCGGTCTGCCGCCCTGATCGCGGGGGCGCGTGTCGCAGCACAGCGCTTCAACATGCCGTTCCACCTGTCAGAACTGGGCGCAAGTGGCGGCCTGAACCTGATGTGGGATCACTACGCGCTCGAGATCGAGGGCCACCATTTCGGGCCCAACATGTCAACGATCCTGCTGTCGCCCGAATGGATCGGTGCCATGCCGCCGTCGGTGCAACCGCGCATCGAAAAACGGCGCGGCGTGGATTTGAACCCGCTGGACCCGACGCGCCCTGATCATCTGATGCGGCTTATGGCGTATCTTTGGGCCGACCAGCCCGAACGGTTGAGCCTGACACGGTCTGCCGCGTCGGTGATGGATGTGAAAGTTCAACAAGGGGATGCCATTGATTGGCTGGCAAAGCATTTGCCCGAACAGCCCCAAGGGTGCCTGCACCTGATCCAGCATACGGTCGCCTGGCAGTATTTCCCCGCCGATGCGCAGGCCCGTGGCAAAGCATTGATCGAGGCCGCTGGCAAACGCGCTACTCCCAACCGGCCCTTGGCGTGGCTGTCGATGGAAAACGATGGTGAAAGCAACAAAGGGGCCGCTCTGACTTTGCGCATGTGGCCGGGCGATATCACCCTGAACCTCGGGCGGGCCGATTTCCATGGCCGCTGGATCGACTGGCAGTACAAAGGCTGACCCCATCTGGGGCTGGCAAGCTGTTGGCCGCTGTGATTGGATGCCTTGAAATAGGGGGACTGAACATGCGGACATTCGGTAAGTGGCTCGGGCGGATTTTGCTGGCCTTTGTGCTGGCGGCGCTGGTCGTCGGGGTCTGGAAACGAGACGAGATCGCACGCCTGATGGCTGTGAATTCGCTGTTCGCGCAAGACAAGATTGTCTTTAACTTCAGCCATATGGATCAGGCTTTCCTGTCCACGCCTGTACCGCGCGGCGACGGCCCCACGACCGAATTTTCCTATGGGCCCGAATTCACCCCGATGCCGCAGGTCGATGATTGGATCGCCGAGCGGGACGTAACAGCGCTGGTTGTCCTCAAAGACGGCGAAATCGTTTACGAAAACTACTTTTTGGGCACCGAACCCGATGACCGTCGGATCAGCTGGTCTGTCGCCAAAAGCTATCTGTCTGCCTTGGTCGGTGTCCTGCTGGACGAGGGAAAGATCGCATCGCTGGACGATCAGGTGACCCAATACGCACCCGACCTGATGGGCACTGCCTACGAGGGGGCTACGATCCGCAATGTGTTGAACATGGCCAGCGGCGTCACCTTTGACGAGGATTACCTCGACAAGAATTCCGACATCAACCGTATGGGGCGCGTTATCGCGCTTGGCGGGAAGTTGGACGAATTCACCGCCGCGCTTAAGGACAGTTTTGCCCGGCCGGGGGATCAGTGGCAGTATGTGTCGATTGATACCCATGTGATCGGCATGGTGATCCGGGGCGCAACGGGCCGCACCATCCCCGACCTGCTGAGCGAGAAAATCATCACCCCGATGGGGCTGGAATTTGAACCCTATTATCTGACCGACGGCTCTGGCGAGGCCTTTGTGCTGGGCGGGCTGAACCTGACCACCCGCGACTTTGCCCGAATGGGGCAAATGTTTTTGCAAGACGGGATGTATAACGGCACCCAGATCATACCTGCCGAATGGGTTGCGGCATCCACCGCGCCCACGGCCCCCACCCAAGCCGATGCCATCGGCTATGGCTATCAGTGGTGGGTCCCCAAAGGGGCCGCCAAAGGCGAGTTTATGGCGCGCGGCGTCTATGGGCAGTATATCTATATCAACCAGACGGATGGCGTTGTGATCGCCACCAATGCTGCCGACCGCAAGTTTCGCAACGACGGCGTGTCGGAGCAAAACGTCGAAATCTTTCGCCTGATCAGCGCGACTTTGGGGGGCAAGTGATGACACCTGATGACAGCATCAATGTTCTGGGCACCGCCCTTGTGATCTGCGGCACCGATCCTGTGACCGGATTTTTCCGCGACGGGATGTGCAACACCTGTGACGCAGATCAGGGCAGCCATACAGTCTGCGCCGTAATGACCGCTGAATTTCTGGCCTTTTCCAAATATGTCGGCAACGACCTGAGCACGTCACGGCCCGAATTCGGCTTTGTCGGATTGGAACCGGGCGATCCGTGGTGCCTGTGCGCCGCGCGTTTTCTGCAAGCCGCCGAAGAGGGCTGCGGCCCGCTGGTCCACCTTGAGGCAACCCATAAACGCGCGCTTGAGATCGTGCCGATGGACGTGCTGAAGGATCATGCGGTCGTAACTGGCCAAGGCTATGCATCGTGATCCGTGCTTTGATCGCTGCTTACCTTTGTTTGACGGCATTGCCTGCCGCTGCGCAGGATGTCTTGCGCCCTCAGGAAATGCGCCGCCTTGACCGGTTCGAGCAGACGGCAGGAGAAGCCCTGCTGCAGGCCTTTCAAACCGGTGCGCCAAGTGACATCGCCGCCTTGACGGTTGCGCTTTCGGGCACCCCGTTGGTGGCATTTGACGAAGGGCTGGGGGGCGACTGGACCTGCCGCACCGTGAAGCTGGGCGGGATATCCGGGCTAATCGTTTATACCCCGTTCAAATGCCGCCTTACGTTTCAGGGCAACGGATACACGTTCGAGAAACTGAGCGGATCACAACGCACCAGCGGTTTTTTGTCCTTGCGTGACGGACGGGCTGTCTATGTCGGTGTGGGGTATGTCGCGGGCAGCATTCCGCCAGCTTACGCAGATTTGGCCGCCGATTTCGAAGGGGACGGGGAAATTCAGCCCGACATCGCCGTGTTCGAACGGGTCAGCAACCAACGGGCAAGGCTGATGTTTCCCGCACCCGTCGTCGAAAGCGATTTCGATATACTGGAGTTGACGCGTTAGGTGACCGTCAGGCGTCAGGTGGCTAGGATGCAGGCGACCCGCATCCTAGCGTTTGTCGTTTAGGCAAAGGCACCCATTTCAAATTTCAGCGCCTTGGCGACTGTAAAGATGTCTTTGTCGCCACGCCCGCACATGTTCATGCAGATGATGTGGTCTTTCGGCAGGTCTGGCGCGATCTTCATGACATGTGCCAAGGCGTGCGAGGGCTCCAGCGCGGGGATGATCCCCTCAAGCTTGCAGCTGAGCTGGAAGGCTTCGAGAGCTTCGACATCGGTGATCGACACATATTTTGCGCGGCCGATATCATGCAGCCACGAATGTTCAGGCCCGATGCCGGGGTAATCAAGGCCGGCCGAGATCGAGAACCCTTCGAGGATCTGCCCGTCGTCATCTTGCAACAGATAGGTCCTGTTGCCATGCAAGACACCCGGACGCCCGCCGGTTAGCGACGCGCAATGCTCCATCTTTTCATTCACGCCTTTGCCGCCGGCTTCGACGCCGATGATGTTGACCTGCTTATCGTCCAGGAAAGGATAGAACAGACCCATCGCGTTGGACCCGCCGCCAATGGCCGCGATCAAGGTGTCGGGCAGGCGGTCTTCGGCCTCCATCATCTGTTCGCGGACTTCCTTGCCGATGATGCTTTGGAAATCGCGCACCATGGCGGGGTAGGGGTGCGGACCCGCGACCGTGCCGATGCAATAGAACGTATCGCGGACATTGGTCACCCAGTCGCGCAGGGCGTCGTTCATCGCATCTTTCAATGTGCCCCGGCCAGAGGTGACGGGGATCACTTCGGCCCCAAGCAACCGCATGCGGAACACGTTGGGTGCCTGACGTTCAACATCATGCGCGCCCATATAGACCACACATTGCAAACCGAACTTGGCACAAACCGTTGCCGTTGCCACGCCGTGCTGGCCGGCACCGGTTTCAGCGATGATCCGTTTTTTACCCATGCGGCGGGCAAGAATGATCTGGCCCAAGACGTTGTTGATCTTATGCGCACCGGTGTGGTTCAGCTCGTCGCGCTTCATGTACACCTTGGCACCGCCCAGATGGTCGGTCAGACGCTCGGCGAAATACAAGGGGCTGGGACGGCCAACATAGTGCTTCCACAGGAAATTCATTTCGGCCCAGAAACTGTCGTCGGTCTTGGCCTTTTCATATTGCTCTTCCAGCTCGAGAATCAGAGGCATCAGGGTTTCTGAAACGAACCGCCCACCGAAATCGCCGAACCGGCCGTTTTCGTCGGGTCCGGTCATGAAAGAGTTGAAAAGATCATTGGACATGAGGTGCTCCTTGCGCTTGGCATAGCCATAGCGCCCCAGCTAAGGCAGGTAAAGACAAGGACGCGGCGACGATTTGACACTTATGGTTAACGCCCACCGCGTCAGACGGAAAATTCGAATTTTCCGGTCCGGAATTTTTGAAAAATTCCGCCGCGCCCTCACTCGAATATCTTGAACAATTTACGTTTCAGTTCGTCTTCCACGCGGTCTTTCAAGGCGTCTTCGACTGATTGCCCGTCTTCACGCGCCACCCCCAGCTTTTCCTGCAATTTATTTTCCAGTTTTTGCTGGGCTTTTTCTTTCTCGGCGGCAAAGTTCAAATCGATTGCGGCCTGCAAATCGGGTTTGATCTGCGGGGAGGCCCAAGGCCCGAAAATCCGCACCGGCACCGCAAACCCCCGATCACCGTTCACCCGCAACGCTTTTGGGGTGACGGTGTAATCGACCGTTTGCGCGCCAATGCCCACTTTGCCCACGCCCGTTGCGGTAAAGTTGGGCAAGAGCATCAGCAGATCACTGTTGGCAAGCACGCCCTGATCCATCGTGAAAGTCGCGCCAAGGGAATCAAATACGGTAGTCCCGCCTTTGACATCGAAATTGCCCATCAAGGCATCCAGATCGATCCCGTCGATGCTGCCGCGCCCGACATTGAGAGCGCCATCCCCCTTGAGGGACCGCATGATGGCGTCAATGGATTGCCCGACCCCCAAAAAGCTCAGATCCGCATCGCCGGTCCCTTTGAACCGCGACAGGCCCGCCGTTTGCACCAGCAAGGGCTGCATCTGGATGCCGCGTGCTGCCAGTTTGCCGCCGACAGACAGGCCGCTGCGGTTGTTCACCACGAACTCACCGCTGACGATGCCACCATAGGCGTTGATTTCGCGCAGTTCGGCCACCATCCGCGCGTTGTCATTGCGCAGCAAGACCCGCGTGGCACCCAAGGTCAAAGTCCCCAGTTCCACGCCCTCGGCCCGCAGGGCGATTTCGCCGTTGAAACCTGCCAGAGCGGCGGCATCAATCCGCGACGTGGACCAGCCCGCCTGCGCCGCCGCCGTTGTGCCAGCGCTTGCCGCGCTTTCGCTGCTGCCTGCAAATCCGGCCAGATTCAGCAAGCCGGTGGTTAGTTGCGCGTTGATGTTGGGTGTGCCGTTCAATGTGATATCGGCAGCACCGCGCAGGGTGTTCCCGCCCAGATCAGCCGTCATTTCGCGCAGGGCAAGGCGGCGGTCAGGGGTCAGGGTCAGTTGCAGCTTTACATCGGCGCTGCGGCCCAAACCTTGGGGCAGCTCAACTGTGCCTGCGCCAAGGGAGGCCAGAAACCGTCCGGTGTCCGGCGTCTTGAACACCAGATCGCCCGCGACCGCACCATTCAGCCCGGCCCGTCCCGCAAGGGTAAAGCCGCCGCCTTTGGTGTCCAGTCGCGCCGTGATTGGGCGCACGTCACCGTTCAGAAATTGGTCGAACCGCGAGATATTGGCCTGAACCGACACGCGGTCGCCCGCTGGCCGCAGCGCCGCGTTGATCACCGCGTCGCCTGCACGCTCGGGCCAATCGAGGGACAGATCAACGCCTTCGTATCTGACCAGATCGGACCCTTCGGCATCGTAAATCAAGGTGGCGTCGGTGATGTTCAGCCGCTGGATGGTCAAGGGGCGCGGTGTGCTTGCGGGTGCGGTCGGTGCCGTTTCAATTTGTGCATCGCTGCCGCCATCGCTGAACTGCCAGCTTGCGCGCCCGTCCTTGCGGTGCTCCAGCCGGATCGTCGGGCTTTGGGCTTCGATGTTGGTGATCTTGATTTCGCCGCGGATGAACGCCAGCGCATCGACGCCAATTGCCGCGTTTGCGGCGGACAACATCGCGCCATCCTTGGCCCATGACGCATTCCCGACCTCAAGCCCACCGGCGCTGACCCCAAGGATGGGCCAAAAGGTGATGCCGACATCGCCGGTGATTTTGACGTCACGCCCCGTCAGATTGCGCAGTTGATCCGCCGCAATCCGCGCGATCCGGTCTGCGGGCAGCAGAAACAAGGACCCGATTGCAACGGCTATGATCAGCAGCAGCACCCCGAAAATTCTGATAATCCATTTCATTGCCCGTCTCCTTGCCCGTTACGGGGTCTTTCCCAGACCCTTTGCATGGCTTATAGCGCATTTCATGAGCACAAACCCACCCAATCTACGCCCTGATCTTGCCCCCAAAGCAAAAATCAGCAACCCGTCCCGCCCCGGCCAGCCAACCATTGGCATGGTATCGCTTGGCTGCCCCAAGGCTTTGGTCGATTCCGAACGGATTTTGACCCGTCTGCGCGCCGAAGGCTATGGCGTGTCGCCAGATTATGCCGGTGCCGACGCGGTGATCGTGAACACCTGCGGCTTCCTTGATTCTGCCAAGGCCGAGAGCCTCGAGGCGATTGGCGAGGCGCTCAAGGAAAATGGCCGCGTGATTGTGACGGGGTGTCTGGGTGCCGAACCCGATTACATCCGCGAACACCATCCGCGCATTCTGGCCGTCACCGGCCCGCATCAATACGAACAGGTGCTGGATGCCGTGCACGCCGCCGTGCCGCCGTCGCCAGACCCTTTCATTGACCTGCTGCCCGCCCAAGCCGTCAGCCTGACGCCGCGCCACTACAGCTATCTGAAAATCTCCGAAGGCTGTAACCACAAGTGCAAGTTCTGCATTATCCCCGACATGCGCGGCCGCCTGCAATCGCGCCCCGCCCATGCGATCATGCGCGAGGCTGAAAAGCTGGTGCAAAGCGGCGTGAAAGAACTGTTGGTGATCTCGCAGGATACCTCGGCTTACGGGGTTGATATCAAACATGCCGAAGATCGCGGCCACCGCGCCCATATCACCGATCTGGCGCGTGATCTGGGCTCGCTTGGCGCGTGGGTGCGGCTGCACTACGTCTATCCCTATCCGCATGTGCGCAACCTGATCCCGCTGATGGCCGAAGGGCTGGTGCTGCCCTATCTGGATATCCCCTTCCAGCACGCGCATCCTGATGTTCTAAAACGGATGGCGCGCCCTGCTGCGGCTGCCAAAACGCTCGACGAAATCGCCGCCTGGCGCGACACCTGTCCCGATATCACCCTGCGGTCGACCTTTATCGTGGGCTATCCCGGCGAGACGGAGGCCGAATTCCAGACCCTGCTGGATTGGCTGGACGAGGCGCAGTTGGACCGCGTGGGGTGTTTCCAATATGAAAACGTCGATGGTGCGCGGTCAAATGCGTTGCCGGATCACGTGGCCGATGAGGTCAAACAAGACCGCTGGAACCGGTTTATGGAGAAAGCGCAGGCGATTTCCGAGGCCAAGCTGGAGGCCAAGGTCGGTCGCCGCATGGATGTGATCATCGACGAGATCGACGGCGATGCTGCAACCTGCCGTACCAAGGCCGACGCGCCCGAGATCGACGGGAACCTGTTCATCGACGAAGGCTTTGAGGGGTTGTCGGTGGGCGACATCGTCACGGTCGAGGTCGAGGAAGCGGGCGAGTATGATCTATGGGGGCGGGTTGTTTGAGGGGGCAGCACGCTCTCTGAAACAATGCCGCGATTTGCCGGACAAGACCCCGATGTATCGGGCAAGCCGCCGCCGGCTTTCAGTGCTGCCCGTCAGGCATTCAGCCCGATCACGATGATGCCGATTGTCATGAGAACGGCAGCGCCTAAACGGCGTTTCCAATTGCCCTCTTTCAGGATGATGAAGCCGATAAGCGTTGCGAAAATAACGGATGTTTCACGCAGCGCTGAAACGGCCCCCAAAGGCGCAAAGTTTTTGGCGTAAAGCACCAGACCATAGGCGGTGATCGAAACCATGCCGCCTGCAATGCCCACAAGCCAGACCTTCATCGGCAGCCGGGCCAGCGTGTCGCGTTTGCGCCATCCGATAAAGCCCGCAATGAACAGATGCAAAAATGCGCCCCACGCCCAATAGCTCAGGGTGTTGCCTGAAATCCGGACGCCGACACCGTCAACGAGCGAATAGACCGAGATAAAGAACCCCGTCCCCAGTGAAAAAAGCAGGGCCGTCTTGCCAATGCCTGACCGCAGAGCGACCCAATTGCTGAGGATAATTCCGGCGGCGATCAGCCCGATCCCGGCCAAAACGGCCCAGGACAGGACTTCGCCCAGCAAAAGATATGCCCAAAGCGACACAAGCACCGGCACGATCCCGCGTGCAATCGGGTAGACGACGCTTAGATCGCCATGTTGGTAGGCACGCCCCAGCAGGTAGAAATATCCGAAATGCACGATCGTAGACATCGCGATATAGGGCGCGCTTTGCAGATTTGGCAGGGGCAGCAAAAGCACCATCACCAGCCCCGGAATGACGTGCCCTAGTGCCACAAGGCCAAGGGTGGTTGTCCGGTCGACGGCTGTCTTTACGATGGCATTCCAGACCGCATGAAGTATGGCCGCCGACAGGATGATTGCAATAATAAAGGGCGACATCTGGGTCTTTCGGGGCTGGGCGCAGGAGGGGGCGGGCCGTGATCGGTTCCGTTTGACGAACATTTACAGAAAATACCGACTTGGCAAGCCGCGCATGCCGCAGCCGATCTGCCCGAACCCATTGTCAAAGAAACACTCTTTCCACCGGCACGCTTTTTAAGCCTAATGGGGCAACCGGATCAAAAGGGAGTGGCGTCATGGGCAGCACCAAAAACGTTCTGTTTATCGTTATCGACCAATTGCGCGCCGATTGTGTGTTTGGCCCGATGGCAGACCATATCGACATCCCCAACCTGCGCGCGCTGATGGCGGATGCGGTGACCTTTCAGCGCCATTTTTCGGTCGTGTCGCCCTGTGGGCCTTCGCGGGCCTCTTTGTTGACGGGGCAATATGCGATGAACCACCGGTCGGTGCGCAATGGCACGCCGCTGCGCCACGACGTGCCCAATGTCGCAACCGAAATGCGAAAATCGGGCTATGTTCCGATGCTGTTCGGGTACACGGATACCTCGCAAGACCCGCGCGTATTTCCCGCCAATGATCCGGCGATGCACAGCTATGAATACCCGATGAACGGGTTTCAGGAAGCCGTCGAAATGCGGTTTGAAATGTCGTACCCGTGGCGGTCGCATTTGATGGCGCAGGGTTATGAATTCGACACCTATCAAGACGTGTTTCGGCCTGTTTCGCCGACGGGCGGGGTGCCGAGGATCAATGATCCGGCGCTTTATTCCCATGCCGACAGTGACACTGCGTTTCTGACCGACCGGTTTCTTGCGACCATGCCCGCCTATCACGATCAGGACTGGTTCGCGCATCTGACCTATATCCGGCCCCATCCGCCGCTCGTGGCTCCTGCACCCTATAACGACATGTACGACGCTGGCAGTATCCCTTTGCCCATACGTCACGCCGATCCTGCAACCGAAATCGCGCAGCACCCGTTCTTTGACCCGACGATTGCGCAGAAAACACCGGCGGGGAATGTCGTGGGCTTTCCCGATCTGGACCCTTCCGACGAAAACATCCAAACCTTGCGCGCGATTTATTTCGGGCTGATCACCGAAGTGGATGCGCATATCGGGCGGGTGGTGCAGTTTCTGAAAGACAGCGGCCAATATGAAGACACCTTGCTGATCGTCACCGCAGATCACGGTGAAATGTTGGGCGACCGTCATTGCTGGAGCAAATTCACCCCGCATGACGCGGCCTTTCATACGCCCTTGATCATCCGCCAGCCGGGCAATGCGGATCGTGCCGGTACTGTCGTGACAACCCCGGTCGAGACGATAGACATCACGCCCACGATCCTCGATTGGGTGGGCCAAGATATTCCCAATTCCATGGATGGCAGATCGCTGTTGCCGTTGTTGGCGGGAAAGACACCCGCCGATTGGCGGCGCTATTCGTTTTCGGAACTCGACTTTTCAGAACCCGAAACCCCAACCCTGTGGGAGCAATCCTTGGGGACGGGGCCAAGTGATTCATCTTTGTCGATCCTGCGCGAAGACCGTTTTACCCTTGTTACGTTCGCGGCCGATCTGCCGCCGATCCTCTATGACCATCACGGCGACGGAGAGGCCGAGAACGTCGCACATAAACCCGAATTCGCGGCGGAACTGTACCGGATGACCCGGTTGATGTTGCAGCACTGGATGAAGAACATGGACCACACATTGTCACTGGCCACGATCACAGACGCAGGGCCGCGCGTTCAAAAACGGTATAAAACGAGTGATTTAGAAAACGGCTGACGGTTGGGTGAACCCCATGCGCCAAAGGCGGCATCGGGGGAAAGCAACCTGCTTTCGGGGTGGGGGGAATGGGCCGGACATGCCGGTTTTTGGGCTGAAAATAGACGATTTTTGCGCGGTTAAACGGTCTCTTGCGCCAATCGACAGCACTTTGGCCTGAATGGAAATTGTTGACAGGTGCCATAGAATAGCCGCTACTCTGGGTATCTGCTGGGAATTTTTCATGCCAAAAACATTGTGCGCGCCCTTAGATGTGGCATCGACCAATGCAAATCCAAGACAATTAACGACTGCCGTGAAGCGCCACGGCCAAATCGTTTGGCATGGGCTCCTGTCCGTCCAAACGCTTCGTTTTATATCGTTTATGCCTAATGCCAGGGCATTTCTTTCAAATCCAAAGATAATCTTACACCGATGCACAAAAACGGGGTGCGTTGCCGAAGGACCGTGTCACACCGTTTTTACATCCAACCCATAAAACCAACATAATGCGGCAAACGCATTGCAGGCGCAAAAGGGCACAAAGCCCAGCGGTCCGGAAAAGGATACGCACATCACGACCAACAAGGAGAGACGAATGAAGAAGGTACTTTTATCCAGCGCGGCGATGACGCTTATGGCGGGTGCTGCGATGGCGGCCTGTCCGGCTGTCACCGTTTCCGATCCGATGGGCGTCGCCGCTGGCGCATTTCCGCAGCAATATGAACTGGCCGAATTTCAAGGCCTGGCCGATTGCACCCTCGAGATGTCCGAGAACCCGGATATCGCCGCCCTGAACGGCCGCATTCGCGGCAACCCCGAAATGCCCGCACTGGCCGACCGTTTGCCGTCCGAGCCTTTGGTCGTCGCCCCCTATGACATGATCGGCAGCTATGGCGGGACGTTCAATGCCCTGTCCAACGCGACCGAGGCGGGCACATCCGACTTTATGTCGGTGCGCCACGTCAATCTGGTGCGCTATGCCGATGACCTGACCACCATCGTGCCCAACGTCGCAAAAAGCTGGTCATGGAATGACGACTATACCCAGCTGACATTTGTCCTGCGCGCAGGCCATAAATGGTCCGACGGCCAGCCCTTTGGTGCCGAGGATGTCGCGTTCTGGTACGAGAACCTTGCGCTTGATCCCAAGGTGATCGAAAGCCCCAAGGATTACGTTCTTGCCGGTGGCGAGCCGATGAAGGTCGAGGTCATTGACCCGCTGACGGTGCGTTTCACCATGCCATCGCCCAAGCCCGGGTTTCTGGCCCATTTCGCCAACCACTATGCCCAAGGCTTTCAGCCCAAGCATTTCCTTGGCCAGTATCACCCGGCCATCAACCCCGACGCCGATACATTGGCACAATCGCTTGGGTTTGAAGGCGGCTATGACCTGATCAAAGCCTATTACGGCAGCTCTGACTGGATGGACACGCCAACACCGATGCTGGCACATCCCGACAAGGTCGCAAACCTGCCGCTGGATGCAGCACCGACATTGGAAAGCCACATCGTGATTTCCGAGACGACCGAGGGCCGTCAATTCGTGGCGAACCCCTATTACTACATGGTCGATACAGCCGGCCATCAACTGCCCTATATCAACGAAATGGACGAAATCTTTGTCGGCGAAAGCGAAGTGCGTCTGCTCAAGCTAGTGAACGGCGAAGTGGATTATAAAGCGCAGGCTTTGCAAATCGACTACGTCCCGCTGTTGATGGAAAACCAAGAGAAAGCCGGCTTTACCGTCGATCTGAAACCCGACATCACCATGCCGACTTTTGCGTTCAACGTGACGTCTGAAGATCTGGAAAAACGCAAGGTGTTCGGCGATCTGAAGTTCCGTCAGGCCATGTCTGTGGCAATGAACCGCGACGAAATCAACGAAGTCGCGATGTTCGGTCTGGGTACGCCGCAGCAATATGTCGGCTTTTCGCCCACGCCCGGCTTTGTCACACCGGAATGGGAACAGCATTACGCGCAGTTCGATCCTGAAATGGCAAAATCGCTGCTGGATGAAATCGGCGTTGTCGATGTTGACGGCGACGGTATGCGCGAATTGCCAAATGGCGATCCTTTGATCCTGAACCTGCAAGTCGCAACGCAAGGGATATCGATCAAGATTGTTGAACTTGTCGGCCAAAGCTGGAGCGATGTGGGGGTCAACAACACGGTCAAGGAAGTGACATCGGATGAATACCGGTCCTCGCAATCGTCCAACCAGCTGGATGTGACGCTTTGGGAGAAATCGGTACCTTTGGCCGTTGTCTTGGGGAACGCGGAAATCTTTATTCCGCCCTATGACAACTATTTCAACATGCGCACGGCGATGCTGTGGGGCGAATATGTTGACTCAAATGGCGCATCCGGTGTTGAGCCGCCCGCCTATGCCAAGCAGATGATGGAAGACGTCAAAGCGTTTCAGGCAACGCCCGTTGGCACCCCTGAATCGGATGCCTTGGGTCTGAAACTGGTCGAGGCAATGACCGGCAACCTGCTCTTCATCGGTACGGTGAAAGAGCAAAAGCCGATCTACCACTCCAATGCGCTCAAGAACTTCCCCGAGTTCAAGACAGCGTCCTATGCCTATTACCGGACCTACCCTTACCGTCCGTCGCAGTGGTTCTTTGACGAGTAATCATCGCTTGTTGAAATGAACCGGGTTGCGGGCCAGCGTTGTTGGCCCGCAACCTTTATAACAGCGAACCCAAATGGGTCGTCATCTGCTGCGGGGCAAAAACATTCATGGTGCAATTTTTAAGGTTTGCGTTCATCCGCTTGGTGCTTGCGTTTATCACGCTGTGCCTTGTGTCCTTTATCGTTTTTTCCCTGATGGAAATGGTCCCGGGCGATTGTGCAGAACGCTATCTGGCGTTCAAAAACAGCCAGGGCGCGCAGATTTCGATCGCTGACATCGAGGCAGAGCGCGTGCGCCTTGGTCTGGACCGCCCCTTTCTGGAACGTTGGACCGGCTGGATATTCAACGCTTTCCAAGGCGAATTTGGCGACAGTTGCATCTTGCGCCTGAACATCAATCAACTCTTGGGTCAGAAGGTCTGGTTGAGCATCGGCATCTGCCTTGGCTCCCTTTTGCTGGCCTATATCATCGCGATCCCTGTTGGGATCATCGCCGCCACATCGCGCAACCCGTTTCTAAACAACGGGCTGCGTCTGGTCAGCTATCTGGGTCTGGCATTGCCGAACTTCTTGCTGGCGCTGATGATCATGTTGTTTTCAACGGTGATGTTCGGCGACAGTTTGACGGGGCTGTTTTCACCCCAGTACCGCGATGCACCGTGGGACGCCGCCAAGGTCAGGGATTTCCTGAGCCACGTCTGGCTGCCGGTCTTTATCCTTGGCTGGTCGGCCACGGCATTCGCGATCCAGACGGTGCGCGCGCTGATGTCGGACGAGATCAGCAAGCTTTATGTCACCGCCGCTGCGGCGCGCGGGGTGTCGGGCCGCCGCTTGTTGCTGCGCTACCCCGCACGCCACGCGCTAAGCCCGATCATCAATTCGCTGGGGTTCGACTTGAACCGCATCTTTAACGAACTGCCCATCGTGGCCCTGATCCTGACCCTGACCGAGGCGGGGTCGCTGCTGATCGAGGCATTGGCGCGATCGAACGATCAACAGCTTGCAGGCGCGATCATCTTTTTCCTGACGGGCAGCATCGTGGCCATCAACTTTATCACGGACATCGTGTTGGCCTTGGTCGATCCGCGCATCCGCCGCAGCATATTGGGGTAATGAAAATGGCAGATACCAATAGCTATGACGCCGCGATCGACCAAACCGCCAAGGATGCCTATTTTACGGCGTCCCAAGGGCAATTGATCTGGACCCGTTTCAAGAAACAAAAAGCGGCGATGGTCGCGGCTTGGGTGTTGGTGGTGTTGATCCTGTCGGGGATATTTGCGCCGTTCCTAACGCCTTATGACCCGACCATCGCGGGCCGCGACAAAGACTATCTGAACGGTGCCCCCACCGTCCCGCATTTCTGCGATGACAACGGATGTTCGTTCCGGCCGTTCATTTACGCGTTAGAGCGTGAGCGATCGATCAAAACGAACTTCAGGTGGGTCACGACCGTCAACAAAGACAAACGGCATTACCTGAAATTCTTTGTCGAAGGGTCCGAATATTCCTTGTTCTTCATGACCTTCAACACCCATCTGTTTGGCGTGGACGAAGGGTACATCCACCTGTTCGGGACCGATTCAACCGGCAAGGACATCTTTTCGCGCACGTTCCATGCCATCAACACATCGCTTGCGGTGGGGACCATCGGGGTGCTGATCGCCTTTGTGCTTGCCTTGGTGATCGGGGGCATATCGGGGTTCTATGGGGGCTGGGCGGATTCCGTCATTCAAATGGCGACCGATGCCGTGCGTACCATTCCGGCGATCCCGCTGTTCATGGCGCTGGCCGCCTTTATCCCCGACACCTGGAGCGCGGAGGAAAGGTTTTTCTTCATCTCGATCATCTTGGGCTTTATCGGCTGGCCCACATTGGCGCGGCGCGTACGCACCCACATCCTGACCGAACGTAATCAGGAATATGTGCTGGCCGCGCGGCTCTGCGGGGCCTCCAGCGGGCATGTCATCCGCAAACATCTGCTGCCCAGTTTTACCAGCTACATCATCGTCGATCTGGTCATTTCCTTTCCGTATATGGTGCTGTCCGAAACCGCGCTCAGCTTTATCGGGCTTGGCCTCAAGGACCCTGTCAATTCGCTGGGTGTCATGTTGCAAAACGTCACCAGCGCCGATGTTTTGCTGAATTATCAATGGTATTTCATTCCGGTGGTGTTTTTCATCATCCTTGTGATGGCATTTGTGTTTGTGGGGGACGGGTTGCGCGATGCGGCTGATCCGTATGGGGATACCAAGAAATGAGCCGACTGATCGACGTTGAAAACCTGACCTTGCAATTCGACACAGACGAAGGCCGCATCACCGCTGTCGATAACGTGTCCTTCAGCCTTGAGGCGGGCGAGGTCATGGGGCTGGTCGGCGAAAGCGGGTCGGGTAAATCCGTGACCGCCAAGTCGCTGATGAAGCTGAACCCCGGCAATGCGGTCTATGGCCCCGACAGCAAGATCACCTTGCATCTGGATGACGGCCCGGTGGATGTGTTGTCGTTGAAAACCGACCGCGAGATGAAGATCGTGCGCGGCGGGGCGATATCGCTGATCTTTCAGGAACCGATGGCCAGTTTCGCGCCTGCGATCTCTATCGGGGACCAGATGGTGGAACAGCTTTTGATCCACACGAATTTCTCCAAGGCGCAGGCCAAGGAGGTGTCGATCGAGATGCTGGACCGCGTTGGCATTTCCGACCCTTCCACACGCTTTGGTCAATATGCGTTCGAACTGTCCGGCGGGATGCGGCAGCGCGCGATGATCGCGATGGCACTGTCGACCAAGCCCAAGCTGCTGATCGCGGACGAACCCACAACGGCGCTGGACGTGACCATTCAGGCGCAGGTCATTGACCTGATGAAGGACCTCGTGTCAGAATTTGGCATGGGGATCGTCTTTATCACCCATGATCTGGGGGTGATTGCGCAGACCGCTGACAAGGTGGCGGTGATGTATCTGGGCCGTTTGGTCGAACAGGGCACCGTGCGGGATGTGATCCGCAAACCTGCGCATCCCTACACCCGCGGGCTGCTGGCTGCCTTGCCAACACTTGATGATATTGACGCACCGCTCACGCCTATCCCCGGCGATATTCCCTCGCCGTTGGAACGCCCTTCGGGCTGCGTCTATCACACCCGCTGCCAAGAGGTGATCGGCCCGCGCTGTGCCGCGCAGGTGCCCGCGTTTCACAACGTCGATGCGGATCACTTTGCCGCCTGCCATCTCTATGATCCGCAAGAGGGGACGACATGACCAACAAACCCTTGATCGCAGCCAAGGGCCTGTCGGTCCACTATGCCTTGCGTGGCAAATTGATCGGCCCGAAACCCTATGTCGGTGCCGTCGAAAACGTCGATATCGAAATCGCGCCGGGCAGCTTTTTCGGGCTGGTTGGCGAATCCGGTTCCGGCAAGACAACATTGGGCCGCGCCATGCTGCGCGCGGCACCGATCAGCCGGGGCGACGTGGTGTTTGACGATGGCGAAGTCGCCTATTCGCTCAAAAAGCTCGGCAAGAAAGAGCTGAAAGACTACCGCAAACGCGCACAACTGATCTTTCAGGATCCCTATGCCGCGCTCAGCCCCCGCATGACCGTGCGCGACATCATCGCCGAACCGCTCGAGGTGATGGGCCTGACCCGCAACCGCGCTGAGACCGACGCGCGGGTTCGCGAAATCGCCGCCAAATGCCGGTTGAACGTCGAACACCTGCGCCGGTTTCCCCATGCGTTTTCAGGTGGTCAGCGCCAGCGTATTTCTATCGCGCGCGCCCTGGTGTCCGGCCCCAAGTTTATCGTGGCCGATGAAAGCGTCGCGGCGTTGGATGTGTCCATTCAGGCGGATGTTTTGAACCTGCTCAAGGCGATCCAGCAGGATATGGGGCTGACATTCCTGTTCATCAGCCACGACCTAAGCGTCGTCGCGCATGTCTGCGATCATGTGGCCGTCATGTATCTGGGTCGCATTGTCGAAACCGCGCCGACGCGCACGCTGTTTTCGGGGCCGCGCCATCCCTATACCAAGGCATTGCTGTCGGCGATCCCGTCGCTGGACCCCGATGACCGGGGCAAGGCGCAAAAGCTTGAGGGGGAAATCCCGTCGCCCACCAACCCGCCGCCAGGCTGTAAGTTTCAAACCCGCTGCCCCGTGGCGATTGACCGGTGCCGCGTGGAGGAACCGACGTTGGAAGCCGCAGGCATCGAACACAAGGTCGCCTGCCATCGCTGGCAGGAACTGGCTGACTAACTGCATGTGGAGTGGTTCAGCGGTGGATCAGGGCAAAAAACCGAACCACCGCCGCTGACCCGTTTCAGGTCTTCTTTTTATCGTTGACGATGTTCATCGACGCGACACCGCTTTGCCCCAGATCGACAGATGCAAACGGCCCGCCGTGGCACATTTCGCCGGGGTCTTTCAGGTCTGCCGGTGCTGCATTCGCCAGAATGGTCTCGGCGAATTGTTCGGCGTTGTCTTTGGGGCGGTACCCCAGAAACGAGGCTTTGGCATTGTCGACCGGTGCGCGGTCGTTGTTTGACACACCGTAAACCACGCTGAACCCGACCGACGGCGTGTCGATGGCACGGGTAACAAGCTGGATCAGGTCATCATAAGACAGCCAAGACCCCAAGGCGCGCGGGTTATTGACCTGTGCGCAGCTCAGGATGCGCAGGCAAACCGCCTCTAGGCCGCGCTTGTCCCAATACATGCTGGCAAGGTCTTCGCTGAAACATTTGGCCAGACCGTAGAACGTATCGGGCTTGTGGGGCGCATCAATGCCGATGAAATCCGCCTTTTTATGCATCCCGACCGCATGGATCGACGACGCGTAAACAACGCGCTGCAACCCGTGCCGATAGGCGGCTTCCCAGATGTTATAGGAGCCGACAAAATTCGGGCCCAGCAATTCTTCGAACGGTTTTTCATCGACGATTGCGCCGAAATGGACAACCATATCAGCGCCTTCCAAAAGCGGCGCAATCTGGTCGTAGACCGCGATGTCGGCTTGGGCGAAACGCTCGTTCGGGTACAAGGTGCCGATGTCATCCGCGATATCGGTGCTGATCAACTCCTCGCACATCTTCGACAAAGGTTCGCGCAGATAAGACCCAAGACGCCCCGCAGCGCCGGTCAAAACCAATTTCTTCAACATTCGTCGTCTCCTTGTTTTTCTTTAGATGATGGCCTGTTCGATCATCTTGCTTTGTGACTCTATCCGGGCGTAATCAAAAGGCGTCAAATCGAGGCTGCGATATTCCCCATAGGCAATCAGTTCAGCAATCCCGCGCCCGATCGCAGGGGATTGTTGCAAGCCATGCCCGGAAAAGCCGTTCATGAATATGAAATTCCCGACCTCGTTATGGGCCCCCAGAATCGCGTTCTGGTCCAGTGTATTATAGGCATAATGCCCGACCCATTCATTGATCACCTTGACCCGTTCAAACTGGGGTATGCGGGTGGCAACGGCTGGCCAGACCTTGTTTTCCCACAGGCTGTGATCAAACCCGAAATCGTCATAGGCAACGGCCGGATCATCGTCAGGCGGCGATCCTGCCATGTAATATTTGCCCTCGCTGCGAACATGGATGCCGGACGGGTCAATCGTCAGTGGCAGATCACGGTCCAACGGGTCGGCGGCATCAAAGACAAAGGTATAGCGTTTGCGCGGCTCAACGGGCAGGGAAACCCCTGCCATCTGCGCAGTGGCAAGGGCGCGGGGGCCTGATGCGTTCACCACGGTGCCGCAGGCAACAATGCAGCCGGATTTCAGCGTGACGGATGTGACCGATTTGCCGTCGGGTGATTTGGTCATCGCGACGACCTCGTCGTGAATAAACTCGACCCCGCCGCGTTTGGCCTTTCGTTTGAACCAGTCAAACATCGTGCCGCCGTCGAAATAGCCTTCGTCGATCAGGTTGTGGTTGCCCGCCAGAATATCGTCCAGCTGATAGAACGGATAGGCGGCGGCAATCTCGTCACGGGTTAGATGTTTTGTGCCTGCGCCAAGAGACGCCTGTATTTGCTGGTTGCGCAAAAGGGTCTGCGCGAACTCGGGATCATCGGCAAGATACATGTAGCCAAAGCTTTGCAGCGCAAGATGCGGTACCTCCGGATCGTTGCCCATGAAGGCGCGGAAATTCTTGATGAACTTTGCGCCGAATTGCGACACCTTGATGTTGATCGCAGAACTGAACTGTTGCCGGATGCAGCTGTTCGTGTGGCTTGTTGACGCGAATTGATATGTGGGGTCACGTTCAATCACCAGAACGGTCCCGTCAAAGCCCGAAGTCTGCGTCAGCCACCACGCAAGGGATGATCCAAATATCGCACCGCCCACAATCACCACGTCATAGGACGAACGCAAATGGGTCATATCAAGGGCCTTTCATGGGTGGTGTTTCGCTTGAGGGTAAGCATCTGCCAATATCGACCCTATTTGTAAGACAGCCGCAATAGAAATTAGGTTGCACCGCATGTGCATGGTATCAAACCGGCTGACAGTATTTTCATTGGAAAAATCCATGCCAAACTTTAGTTAGTTGATTACGCTATAGTATACTTTCGATCTTTTGGAGAACGGACCCGTGCACATGGACCGGAACGAAATTGAAAACCTTATCGCGCGGGTAGCACTTCGGGATCGCGCGGCGTTTGAGCAGCTTTATGATCGTGTTTCCGCGAAACTTTTTGGGGTATGCCTGCGTGTGTTGAACAAGCGCGCTGCAGCAGAGGATGCGATGCAGGATACTTTTGTAAAGATTTGGAAAAACGCAGACCGGTATAATGCCAACGGGTTAAGCCCGATGACATGGCTGATCACGATTGCGCGCAACACGGCCATCGATCGGCTAAGGGCACGCAAAAAGGGCCATCAGGATATTGATACCCCCGGTTTTGAACTGGTTGCCCCCGGTCCCAACCCCGAACAAGCCGCCGTCGCATCCTCAGAGGCGCTGCGTCTGTCAGGCTGCCTCGACACTCTTGAGCAAGACCGCGGCAATGCCATTCGGGGCGCTTATCTGGATGGTGAAACCTATGCCGATCTTGCGGACCGTTTTGGCGTGCCGTTGAACACAATGCGCACATGGCTGCGCCGAGGATTGATCGCCCTGCGGGAGTGTATGAGCCAATGACCGATCAAACAGAGTTTCCCGACAATGACGACATTCATGCCGCAGAGCTGGTATTGGGGCTTGCCTCGGATGATGATCGGACTGCGGGACGTCGGCGGATGGCCACGGACCCGACCTTTGCCGCCCATGTCGTGTTCTGGCAAGAGCGTCTGGCGGCGATGGCCGATAGCATTGATCCGGTTGCCCCGCCTGCAAGGTTGAAACAGCGGATGCTTGCGCAGGTGTTCCCGGCCAAGCGGGTTTCCATCCTTGAGCGGGTGTGGCTCTGGCAGGGGATCAGTGTGGCTGCCCTTCTGTTTGCGGGCTATCTGGGCGTTCAGCTATTGACGATCAATACGCAACCGAACCAACAACCGGCAGTTCTGGCCGCGCAATTGGTGAGCGACACAGGCCCCTTGCAAGTTTTGGCCGTGATTGAACCGGTAAGCCATGAAATTGCGCTGCGGCGGATCGCAGGCGAGGCCCGGACGGATAGATCGTTGGAACTGTGGGCCATTCTGCCCGGACAGGCCCCTATTTCGCTTGGGGTGTTGCCTGACAGTGAAACCGCACGCATTTTGGTGCCGGCCGCGCTACGCAGTCAGGCGGCGCAGTTTACATTGGCGATCACGGATGAACCTTTGGGCGGCTCACCGACGGGCGGGCCAACGGGTGATGTCTTGGCCGCGGGGCCCATGACAACGCTGTGACGGCCTGATGTCAGGAAATGATTGTTGGCGGGGATGGGCGACCTGGCGGCCATCCAGACAATGCGGATAAAACTGTTTGTTTTTTGGTCAGCCGTGGCAACGGTTTGTCATCCAACTTTGTGAATAAAGAAGCGGCAGCATGTTTGGCGTTCATTGATGCTGCAACGTGGTGTTTTCGATCGTATCTGTGCCGCCTGCAAACGGGGGCATCGATCGGTGGGAAAGCGGGTTCAGACCGGTGCAACGTTAATGAGTCTTAAGGTATAACGGAACTCTTTGCCGCTTGAGTAAGTTTAATCAGTGTAAGCGCATGGCGCATGGTAACGAGTATCTGCCGAACGACCCTGATATTCAGGGCGCTCGGCAGTTCAATTCTATCAGGTATCAAGAATGATCCGGTCGAAAGGGGCCTCCCATGAAACGTAGGAATTTTATAAAATTTGGCAGTGTTGTTGCGGCTGCATCTCCGTTTGCTTTCGTCGGGGCCGCGCAGGCGGCTAACGTGGCAAAAGGTGATTTCGAGGTGAGCTTTACCCCCGAACAATGGCGTGCGCGCCTGGACCCTGCTGCTTACGACGTGCTTCGCGAAGCGGGGACGGAGCGGGCTTTTTCCAGCCCTCTGAACGACGAAAAACGCGCTGGGACATTTCAATGCAAAGGCTGCGACCAACCTGTCTACAGCTCCGAGACAAAATTCGACAGTGGAACCGGCTGGCCCAGCTTCTATGCACCATTGGAAAATGCCGTTGCCACGATGGAAGACCGCCGCCTGTTTTCAGTGCGCACCGAGGTGCATTGCGACCGCTGCGGCGGGCATCTGGGCCATGTGTTCGATGACGGGCCAAAACCGACAGGCCAGCGGCACTGCATCAACGGCGTCGCACTGACGTTTAAGCCAGCTGTTTAAACACATAAGCCGCATGATCGACCGCTAGGTCAATGTCACCATATCTTCGGGCCGCCTGTAAAGGGCGGCCCGTCTTGGTTAACAATCTGGGCAAAAACCCAAACCGTTCCTTGGTTTAAACAAACAGCATTTCAGGTTCCACGCGGTTTCGCCCGCAAGGTCGGGTCGGCTTGTGTCGGGTCTTCGGGCCACGGGTGGCGCGGATAGCGGGCGCGCATGTCTTTGCGGACATCGGCGTATGATCCTGTCCAGAACCCCGGCAGATCCGTGGTCACCTGAACCGGGCGCTGGGCGGGGGACAGCAAGGTGATTTGCAGCGGTTGGCCGGCGATCATCGGGTGGCGGGTGACACCGAACACCTCTTGCAGGCGCAACGATATCTGCGGCTGCGCGCCGTCATAATCAATTGCCAGCTTGCGCCCCAGAGGGGTGGTGAAATGCGCCGGTGCTGCCTTGTCCAGCATTTGTTGTTCATCCCACGACAGCCGCGCCACAAGCGCCGGATGCAGATCAAACCCCTTCCAGTCGCCGGTGCTGCGGACATTGGTCAGATGCGGCAGCAGCCAGTCCTCCAGCGTCGCCATCAGATGCGCCTCTGAGAAATCGGGGAAATCGCTGCCCATCAACCGGGCACGGGCAAGGAACAGTTTCGCGGCCTTACCGGGCATTAACCCAAGCTGCCGCACACCGTCCAGCATCGCCAGCGCGATTTCATCGGGGCTGGCGTCTGACCACGCACGATCATCCAGCACCAAGGCACCGAACCGTTCTTGTTGCCGCGTCAGAACCCGCCCTTCGCGGCGGGACCAGATGCAAACATCATGCCAGCCGATCTGTTCGGGAAATGTTGCCCGTAAATCCGCGTCAGACAGGCGCACGGCCTGACGGATGCGCGCCTCGCGGGGGTCACCGTCCAGATCGGTCGCAACCAGCAACCGCTCGCTGGCCATCGGGTCGCCATCAGGCATCACCGCCCCCTTTCCGCCTGACATCACAAAACGCGGGCTGTCGCCCTTGCGGCGCAAGGCTACACGGTCGGGATAGGCCAGCGCGGCAAGCACGCCCAATGTGTCAGGCCCGTCGGTTTTCTGACCCCGCGCAAGGCGCTTGGCCTCTTGGCGGATGCGGGCGAGGGTGGCGTGGTTGACCTCTCCCAAGGTGCGTTTGCCTGCAACGGCGTCCATGCGCAGCGACAGATCAACGGGGGCACCGCGCAGCGGGTGACGCTCCGCCAGAATGGCAGCAAGCGTCGGCGCGCTGCGCCCGCCTTTGGCCACCATATGCGCCAGTCTGGGATGCAAGGGCAGCTTTGCCAGAGCGCGCCCGTGTTCGGTGATCCGCGCGTTACCATCCAAGGCCCCCAACATCTGCAACACAGCTTGGGCCTCTGCCAGACGGCCTTCGTGGGGCGGGGTGACGAAGCCCAGATCAGTGGCCTGAGCCCCCCAGATCGCAAGCTCCAGCGCAAAGGATGACAAATCGCCAACCTCGATCTCGGCGGGAGGAAAGGCGGCCAACGCGCCTTCCTCTCCCTTCGTCCACAGCTTGTAGGCCACCCCTTCGCTGGTTCGGCCCGCGCGACCCGCCCTTTGGGTGGCCTCGGCCCGCGTGACGCGATCCGTCACCAACCGTGACATGCCCGATGCTGGGTCAAACCGGGCACGCCGCGCCTTGCCACCATCCACGACGATCTGGATGCCTTCGATGGTTAAAGACGTCTCGGCGATCGAGGTCGCAAGAACGATCTTCCGCCCTGTTTCCGCCGGCGCAATGGCGGCCCGCTGCGCCTTGAATTCCATCGCACCAAACAAAGGGGCCAAGGTGCAGTCTGACGGTATGCGGTCCCTTAATGCGGCCTCGACCCGGCGGATTTCGCCTTCGCCGGGCAGGAACACCAACGCCGACCCCGGAGAGGTATGCAGCGCATGGATCACCAGATCGGCAACAGCCTGTTCGAACCATTGTTTGCCGGTCGGCCGGTCCAGCCAATGCGATGTCACAGGAAAACTGCGCCCCTCAGAGGTGACAATCGGGGCCTCCATCAAGGCCGCAACGGGGGCTGCATCCAGGGTGGCAGACATGGCCACCAACAGCAGATCGTCGCGCAACGCGCCCGCCACCTCAAGACACAGCGCCAGCCCGAGATCGGCGTTCAGCGACCGTTCGTGGAATTCGTCAAAGATCACGGCACCGACACCGGGCAAATCGGGGTCCTGCTGCAACATGCGGGTCAGAATGCCTTCGGTCACCACCTCGATACGGGTCTGGGCGCTGATGGCGGATGCCCCGCGCACGCGAAAGCCGACCGTCTGGCCGACATCCTGCCCCAGGGTGGTCGACATCCGTTCGGCAGCCGCCCGCGCGGCAAGGCGGCGGGGTTCCAGCATGATGATTTTGCCCTTGGTCAGGCCCGCATCCAGCATTGCCAAAGGAACGCGCGTGGTTTTACCGGCACCGGGCGGGGCTTGCAAAACGACACGGCCGGACGCGCGCAGGGCGTCAATCACCTGCGGCATCACATCATCAATAGGAAGGTCATAGGCCATGCGTCAGCTTATGGGACAAATGGCTTGCGCCGCCAACCCTTGCGTTGGTCTGGACATTTGCGCCGCATCGCTTGAAAGATGCAGGCCAAGGCATGGGGACGGCGCATGAATATTGATGAATTGGCCAAGGGTATCATTGCAGGCGAACGGCGGGCATTGGCACGGGGGATCACGCTGGTCGAATCCTCCCGCGAGGACCACCGCGCGCAGGCCACAGCCCTTTTGGCTGCGTTGCCCAAAGACCGCGAAGCCCTGCGGATCGGTTTGTCGGGCACACCGGGGGTTGGCAAATCAACCTTTATCGAAAGCTTTGGCATGATGCTGATCGGGCGCGGATTGCGCGTGGCGGTTCTGGCGATAGATCCGTCCTCGTCGCGCTCGGGCGGCTCTATTCTGGGGGACAAGACCCGCATGGATCTGCTGTCGCGCGAAAAGGCCGCGTTTATTCGCCCGTCGCCCAGCCAGACCCATCTGGGTGGCGTGGCCCGCCGCACCCGTGAGGCGGTCAGCCTGTGCGAGGCCGCAGGTTTTGATGTGGTGTTGATTGAAACGGTGGGGGTCGGACAATCTGAAACCGTTGTGGCGGAAATGTCCGATCTGTTCTTGCTGCTTTTGGCCCCTGCCGGGGGGGACGAATTGCAAGGCGTGAAACGCGGGATCATGGAAATGGCGGACATCATCGTGGTCAACAAGGCCGACGGGGATCTGAAACTCGCAGCTTCGCGGACATGTGCGGATTACGCAGGGGCGTTGCGGTTGATGCGAAAGCGGCCCCAGGACCCTGATGGTTTCCCCAAAGCGATGATGGTGTCTGCGCTGCAAGAAGACGGATTGGCCGAGACATGGGACGAGGTCCAGAAGTTGATCGAATGGCGCCGCGACAACGGATTTTGGCAAGGCACGCGTGCGTCGCAGGCGCGATACTGGTTCGAACAATCGGTGAAGCAGGAATTACTGGCCCAGCTTGAAACCCCAAAGGCGAAAGCCGCGCTCAAGGTTCTGGGCGACCGCGTGGCAGAGGGGCTTGAAGACCCGACAAAGGCCGCTCAGGATTTCGTTATGCAGCTCGACCGTTAGGATCGCGGCGGAATTTTTGAAAAATTCCGGCACGATTTTTTTACAAAAAATCGGCACCGGACGAAAGGGCAGGGGCTATCTGGCGGCTTTGGGATGGGCGCTGTTGTAGACTTCCATCAAACGCGCCGTATCGACCGCAGTATAGGCTTGGGTGGTCGACAGAGATGCGTGACCCAACAGCTCCTGAATGGCACGCAGATCGCCGCCCGCGTCCAGCAGATGGGTGGCAAAGCTATGGCGCATGGCGTGTGGCGTCGCTGTTGCGGGCAGCCCCAGTTGCATCCGCGCATCCATCATTACCTGTGAAATCGCCCGCGCTGCCAACGGGCCGCCCCGCATCGCCTTGAACAGGGGGGCGTCGCGTTCCTGTGGAAAGGGGCAGGCGCGCAGATAGGCGTCTACGGCGTCTTTGGCGGCTGGCAACACCGGAACAACCCGTTCCTTGCCGCCCTTACCGACAATGCGTAACACATCCGGCAACGGTGCGTCAGCGCCCTTTAGGCCAAGCGCCTCTGATATGCGCAGCCCGCAGCCCCACAGCAGGGTCAGCACGGCCACATCGCGCGCAGCCACCCATGCATGGCGCGATTGCAATTCAACGCAGTCGATCATCGCTTTGGCGGCATCCACAGCCAAGGGGCGGGGGAGCTTTTTGGAAAATTTTGGGGACCGTGTCGATAGAACGGCGGTGGGCTCGAATCCCTCGCGTTCGGCCAGCCACCGATAGAAGGCTTTGACCGATGACAGCTTGCGCGCCAAAGACCGCGGCCCGACATCCGGCCCGCGTGTTTTGGCCATCCAGCTGCGCATGTCCGAGATGGTCAGCCTGGCCAATGCGCCCAAGCCCTGACTGTCGCCCTTGTGCAAGGTCATGAACGCCAGAAAATCGATCACGTCGCCTTGATAGGCGGTGATTGTATTTTCGGCGGCACCTTTCAGGGCACGTTGGTGGTCAAGCCAGGTTTGCAGCGCATCCCGCGCGGCGGGGCTGATCAGAAGAGCATTTACACCCGTGCTCAAGACAACCAGCGGCGCATCGCCCGCTCGAACACGCCGGTGAAAAAGCCCAACAGGTCTGTGCCTTGTTGCGGCCCGAACATATGCGGGTCTTCCGACCCCAGAATAAGCAGACCGGGCAGGCGGCCATCGCCAAAGTTCAGTTTCAGGCAGGCTTCGGATCTGATCCAGTCGGCGTTATCGCCATAAACGCTTGCGGGGCTGTCCTGAACGCCGCGCAGGGTCACCTGACGCACGTTGCCGCCGCGCCCGGAGGTGAGATAATCATCGATAAAGCCGGGTTCAGCCACGTTCAGTACATCGCCCAGTCGCTTTACCGCCGGATCATTGTCGTTCTGGACAGATTCCAGAACCAGCCTGACGGCATCGACCCGCAGGATGTCAGCAACATCGCCGCCCAGATCGCGCAAGAATGTTTCGAACTCGACAGGGTCAAGCATCCGCAGAATGGCGCGGTGAATTTGATTGGTGCCCGCCAGATTTTCATAGGCAGCGGCGATGACATTACGATGGGTGTCTTCCAGCCGGTCCAGGCGTGTTTCCAGCCGGTCCATCGCGATTCCGCGTAGATCGACGATATTGCCGCCCATCGCACGTTCGTTGGCGGCGATCAGGGCCTGCATCACGTCATTGTCGTCAAGGATGACATCTGGCTGCGAAATGATCGCTTCCCGAAGGGAATCTTCGATTTTGTGGCTACTGCTCATGCTCGTCTCGTTTTTATTTTTTAATGCAATAACACGCGGGAATCCCAAAATCTGCTTTTTTCTTTCGGCAACGCGCCGGTTTTTTCGCAGATTGATGTTTTTCGGCCCCGTGCGCCAATGCAACTTTGGCGTTGATAGGGTCATTGCGGTGTCGAATGAGGGCAGAATCAGGGGACCAAAGAAAGCCGGAGCTCCAGACCGCACCGTCATTCAGCCGGATTTTCCTGCCAGACCCGGGCATGTAGCGTGCGATGCCCAAGAACAGCGCACGCCAGAATGTTTTACAGAATCTTCTGACCGGTCTTGGCCCAGTCGGCCATGAACTGCTCAAGACCTTTGTCGGTCAGCGGGTGCGTGGCCAGCTTTTTGATCACTTCTGGTGGGGCGGTCATCACGTCGGAACCGATACGCGCGGCTTCCAGAACGTGGTTCACCGTGCGGATCGATGCGGCCAGAATTTCAGTCTCGAAACCGTAGTTGTCATAGATGATGCGGATATCCTGGATCAGTTCCATGCCATCAAGGTTGATGTCATCCAAACGACCGATGAACGGAGAGATGAATGTCGCGCCGGCTTTGGCCGCGATCAACGCCTGATTTGCCGAGAAGCAAAGCGTCACGTTCACCATCTTGCCTTCGCCCGACAGAACCTTACAGGCCTTCAGGCCGTCCCATGTCAGGGGCAGTTTGACAACGATGTTTTCCGCGATCTCGGCCAGCTTGCGGCCTTCGGCGATCATGTCGTCTGCCTTGAGGGCGACAACTTCGGCCGACACGGGGCCGTCTACCAGATCACAAATCTCTTTTGTGACTTCCAGAATGTTACGGCCCGATTTCAGGATCAGCGACGGGTTGGTTGTAACCCCGTCGACCATGCCCAGATCGTTCAGTTCTGCAATCGCGTCGATTTCAGCTGTATCTACAAAGAATTTCATATTGCTTCCTTCCGGTTGGAATAGAGTGGCCTAATGGCTATGTCTGTTGCCACACGCTTTAGCGCATGATCCGCGCTGCTGAAACCCTAATTCCCGTAACCCAAGGCCGGAGCCGCTGGTGACATCCCCTGAATTCTTTCACCAAGGTGATTTGGTCGCCGTTCTGACAACCCAACCCTTGGGTCGCGCCCTTGATTACAAGGCCCCCGAAGGCGGCTGCCATCTGGGGGCGTTTGTCGAGGTGCCGCTGGGCCCGCGCAAAGTTCTGGGTGTTGTCTGGGGCGCGGGGCAGGGCGATTACGAATTGTCGAAAATCCGGTCCGTCATACGCGTGATGGACGCCGCCCCCATGCGCGAGGAGTTGCGCGCGTTCCTGAGCAGGGCCGCCGCCTATACGCTGACGCCGATGCCCGCGATGTTGCGGCTGGCCACCCGCGCGCCGGGGCTGGGCGACCCGCCCTCGATGCGCAAGATTTACCGGCGCGGCACATCAGAGCCCGACCGCATGACAGATGCCCGGCGTCGGGTGCTGGAAACCCTGGCGGAATACGGTGATCTGTCCTTTACCCTCAAGGAGCTGGCCGAGATGGCCGGGGTGACGTCATCGGTGATCAAGGGATTGGTTGCGCAAGATGCCGTGGTTGAACAGGACAGCCCCCGCGATGTGCCGTTTTTGCGGATGGACCCAAGCCTGCCCAGCAAAGATCTGACACAGGATCAGGCGGATGCGTCGGCGCTGCTGGCCAAAGGGGTGCACTCAGGCAAATACGGCACGACATTGCTGCGCGGTGTGACGGGGTCGGGCAAGACCGAAGTCTATCTTGAGGCCGTGGCCGCCGCGCTGAAAGCCGGACGTCAGGCGCTGGTGCTGCTGCCCGAGATCGCGCTGACCGAACAGTTCCTCCACCGGGTCGAAGCACGGTTTGGCGCAAAGCCTGCCGAATGGCATTCAGGGGCCACCATGACCGAACGCCGCCGCATCTGGCGCATGGTCGGGCAGGGGCAGGCACAAGTGGTGATCGGTGCGCGGTCGGCGCTGTTCTTGCCGTTCCAGAATCTGGGGCTGATCGTCGTGGATGAAGAACACGACACCTCCTATAAGCAAGAAGAAGGCGTGCTGTACAATGCCCGCGACATGGCGGTGCTGCGCGCATCGATCTGCGGGGCGCAGGTGGTTCTGGCCTCGGCCACGCCCAGTCTGGAAAGCTGGGCCAATGCCGAGGCGGGTAAATACACGCGGGTCGAGCTGACCTCGCGATTCGGGCCTGCCGTCATGCCGGAAATGGGCGCAATCGACATGCGCGCTGAAGGATTGCCAAGCGACAAATGGGTGTCACCGACCTTGCGTGCAGAGGTCGATAAACGACTGGAGCGCGGCGAGCAGGCGATGTTGTTCATCAACCGCCGCGGCTATGCGCCCGTGACGTTGTGTCGGGCCTGCGGGCACCAGATCGCTTGCGATCATTGTGATGCGCGCATGGTCGAACACCGGTTCCTCAAGCGACTGGTCTGCCATCAATGCGGCGAAAGCAAACCGATGCCCGATGCCTGCCCGTCCTGCGAGGTCGAAGGCAAGTTGGCCGCCGTGGGGCCGGGGGTCGAACGGTTGGGCGAAGAGGCCGCCGAGCTGTGGCCGGACGCACGGGTCGCCACGCTGAGTTCGGACATGTACGGATCGGCCCGCGCCCTGAAGGCCGAGATCGCGGGCATTGCCGAGGGGGCCGCAGACATCATCATCGGGACGCAACTGGTCGCCAAGGGCCATAACTTTCCGAACCTGACATTGGTGGGGGTGATTGACGCGGATCTTGGGCTGATGGGGTCGGACCTGCGCGCTGCCGAGCGGACCTTTCAGTTGATGCGGCAGGTCGCGGGGCGTGCCGGACGCGCCGAGGCACCGGGGGCCGCGATGTTGCAGACCTACCAGCCCGACCATCCGGTGATCCGCGCCATTCTGGCGGGCGAGGAAGAAGCCTTTTGGAAGGCCGAGGCGGCAGAGCGGCGGCAGGCCGGTGTGCCACCCTACGGGCGCATGGCGGGGATCATTCTGAGCGGGCCGGATGTGGCTGCGCTGTTTGATGCGGGCAACCAACTGGCGCGGCAGGACGGGCCGCTGCGTGCGGTTGGTGCGCAGGTTTACGGCCCCGCCCCCGCGCCGATTGCACGGGTGCGCGGGCGTCACCGCGTGCGGTTGCTGGTCAAGGCAGACAAGTCGGTGCCCCTGCAAGAGGCGCTGGCCAGATGGGTCGGGCAGGTGCGTTTGAAGGGGGATGTACGGATTGCCGTCGATATTGACCCGCAAAGTTTTTACTGAGTCTTTATTGGTTTTGCCTGACCGGCAAAACATGCCTTCGGCGAGGATTTATTTCCATTTGGAAGAGGCGGCGGGATTTCATTGCACCGCCTTCGTTTGATTTGACCTCGTCAAGGTTGGGAATGGGGCGTAAAGGATTTGCCATGACCCAATTTGTGACCCTTGAGGATGCCAAGCATCAACCGTTTTGGCGCCGCCCGGTGGCGTTGTTGTTCCTGATGGCTTTGGCCATGCCGGTGGCGTTCAATACGTGGTCGGCGTTGCTGAATAACTTTGTGATCGAGGTCGCGAATTTTGACGGCTCGGATATCGGGCTGTTGCATACGGTGCGCGAGATTCCGGGGTTTCTGGCTGTTGGTGTGATTGCGATCATCATCTTTGTGCGCGAGCAGGTCCTGGGATTGGTGTCGCTGGTTTTGCTGGGGGCGGCCACGGCTGTCATGGCCTGGTTCCCGTCAATGGGCGGCATTTTGACGATCACCATGCTCAGCTCGATCGGGTTTCATTATTACGAGACGGTGAACCAGTCGTTGCAGTTGCAATGGCTCAAGATTGAAGATGCGCCGCGGATGATCGGCTGGTTGATGGCGGCGGGGTCTGCTGCGACTTTGGTGGCTTACCTGGCGATTATGGCGCTGTGGGACACGCTGTCGCTGTCCTATAACATCGTTTACATGATTGGCGGCAGTGTCACCGTGGTCGTCGCCTTGTTCGCGCTGTTTGCCTATCCGCAGTTCGAGGCACCGCATCCGCAGGTCAAAAAGATGGTGCTGCGCAAGCGGTATTGGCTCTATTATGCATTGCAGTTCATGTCGGGCGCGCGGCGTCAGATATTCGTGGTGTTCGCGGGCTTCATGATGGTCGAACGGTTTGGCTTTGATGTGCATGAAATCACCCTGCTGTATTTGGTCAACCTGATCGCCAACATGATATTCGCGCCGCTTATGGGGCGGGCTGTCGGGTTTTTCGGGGAACGGCGGACGCTGTCGTTTGAATATGTCGGGCTGATCATGGTGTTTCTGGCCTATGGCGGCGTTTATTATCTGGGCTGGGGTGTGGTCGTGGCGGCGAGCCTGTATGTGATTGACCACATGTTTTTTGCGCTGGCGCTGGCCTTGAAAACCTATTTCCAGAAGATCGCCGATCCTGGTGATATCGCGCCCACTGCGGCGGTTGCCTTTACCATCAACCATATTGCGGCGGTGTTCCTGCCTGTCGGCCTTGGCCTGCTGTGGCTGGTGTCGCCCGCTGCGGTATTCGTGCTGGCCGCGGCGATGGCGGGGGTGTCGCTGATCCTGTCCTTGATGATCCCGCGCCACCCCATGCCGGGCAACGAGACGATATTTTCGCGACCACAGACCGTGGCCGCCCAATAGCCAAGCCTTGACCCGACCCGCGCCCCTGCTTTAGGCGACGCGAGCAACCTGCGGAGAGACCAATGCCCACATTCACAGCCCTGACGACCCTTGAAGGACGCACGCCAGCCTATGCTTTGGGCGAGGCGATGGAGAGTTTGACCCCGGAGCCAACAGGGGTTGGCGTGTTCGAGATGGAAGACGGATCGGGCCTGTGGGAAGTGGGCGGCTATTTCGAGGAAGCCCCGGACCAGACTGCCTTGGCAATTCTGGCGGCTGCGATGGGCGCAAAAGATTTCGTGGTTTCCGAACTGCCCGAGACCGATTGGGTGGCCCATGTGCGCCGCGAACTGTCCCCCGTCGAGGCGGGTCGGTTTTTCGTTTATGGCAGCCACGACGCCGACAAGGTGCCCGAGGGCTGTGAGCCGCTGTTGATCGAGGCCGCGATGGCATTCGGGACAGGGCATCACGGCACGACATTGGGCTGCCTGCGGGCGCTGGACCGCTTGGCCAATGGCGGTATGGTTGCGCAGAACGTGGCTGATATCGGCTGTGGCACTGCCGTTTTGGCGATGGCTGCCGCGCGGATATGGCCGAACCCCGTGTTGGCCAGCGATATCGACGAGGTTGCGGTTGACGTGGCGCGGGCGAATGCTGCGGCGAACGGGCTAAGCGATCGTTTGATCTGCGTAGAGGCAGCCGGGTTTGATCACCCCGATCTTGCCGCAAAGGCCCCCTTTGATCTGATCTTTGCAAATATCCTGAAAGGGCCGCTGGTTGCGCTGGCCCCGGATATGGCAGAGGCGCTGGCCCCGAACGGCATGGCGATTCTGTCTGGAATCCTGAACGAGCAAGCAGATGACGTGGTTGAGGTTTATGCACGATCTGGCATCAATCTGGTTAACAGAGAGATGATTGGCGACTGGACAACGTTAACGGTCCAGAAATCGACACAATAACAGCCGCTTTTGCGCCGCATTTGGTGCGATTTTGTGGAAAATGGCGTTTTTTTCCTGTATTGTATGTTTTGTGAAAGGTGGGGGCCTTAAGCAATCCGAGGCGACCATGGTTGAGACACATCAACAATTTGGGAAGCGCGTTAATAATTTGAACCGCAAGCACAAAGCTTTGGCGAATGGTTATTATACAACAATTCGTAACGACGGACTGGTCATTGCAAGGCCACGTCGTCGGGACACAGGCCTGCCCGTCAAATATATTCTGGCACTGGTGGTTCTGTTTGTCTTGCTCAAGGCATTTATGCTGTCGGCAAACGGGCCGGGCACATATCAGATCCGGCTCAATGCCCTGAGCGAGGGGACGGCAATTGAGCGGGCCGGTGCTTGGATTTTGCAAGTGGATCCGGTGACGCAAGCGCTGGCCAACAAGATCGGTCCGGTCTTGCGGGGCGATGTTGCAAAGCTTTAACCGCACCTGATCTGCTATTTAGAAAAAAATTTAGCCACGCTACCGTCTGGTAGGCGTGGCTATTTTTTGTCCGATGGACTGCCCTTGGGGCATGGGTCTGTCATTGCGCGTTAGCGAATGAAGTGGTTCAGCGCGACATTTTCGATATCGCCACGTGTCAGGCCGATATCATCAAGTTCGCGGTCTGTCAGTGAAGACAAAGCGTTGCGTGTTACGCGTGCATCGTTCCAGGCAATAACGCTGGCAACAATGTCACCCAGATGGGAGAAAGCGCGGTTGACTGTGGAAGCCGTCGCGTAGTTGGTTGTTGGTGTGTAGAACATAGCCATGAGAGCCATCCTTGAATTTCAAATAAACTGGTAGTCGCGTCGTTGTGCCCAGCAACTAGGCAGTTTGAAAACACGCCACAACACGCAGACTTGCATGTGTGATCTGCGTTTGCTGCATAGCAGCATAATCCGCCGGAGCCGTAGTAAAATATGGCGAATCCAAGGCACAGCGATTGCCGTGAACAGATGTCCGAGCGTCGCTTTCGCGCAGTTAAGCGCGGCAAATGCGCCAATTGTGTCCATTTCAAGGCATATGGGAAAAGGCCTTGGTGGATGTTCGTGTTTTGTGCTAATTGTCGAAAAAGATAAAAACTGAGGTAAAAAAGCACATGATACGGGTAATCGGGATTGATCCGGGGCTGCGCAACATGGGGTGGGGGGTCATTGATGTGGCCGGAAGCCGGATAAGTCATGTTGCAAACGGGGTTTGTGTGTCCGAAGGGCCGGATCTGGCTTCGCGGCTTTTGTCGCTTCATGCACAGCTGACCAGAATAATGGTGACCTACCGCCCGCAATCCGCTGCGGTCGAGCAAACATTCGTGAACAAGGACGGTGCTGGCACGCTAAAGCTGGGCCAGGCGCGCGGAATCGCGATGCTCGTGCCTGCGCAGGCGGGGTTGGCGGTGGGTGAATATGCGCCCAACACCGTCAAGAAAACCGTCGTGGGCGTCGGCCACGCGGATAAGGGGCAGGTGTTGCACATGGTGCGTATGCAACTGCCGGGGATCGAGATCGCAGGCCCGGATGCCGCCGATGCATTGGCGATTGCGATTTGTCATGCGCATCACGGCGGGGCCAGCACCTTGGCCCAGGCGGTCGCAAGGGCAAGCGCATGATTGGCAAGATTACAGGCCGTATTGATTACCGCGCCCCCGATCATGTGCTGATTGATGTGCGCGGTGTCGGGTATCTGGTCTATTGTTCAGACCGCACATTGGCAGCGCTTCCGGGTGTCGGGGAGGCAGTCGCCCTGTTCACCGACTTGGTCGTGCGCGAAGATTTGATGCAGTTGTTCGGCTTCCAGACCCTTGTTGAAAAGGAATGGCACCGCCTGCTGACCTCGGTTCAAGGCGTCGGTGCCAAGGCATCGCTGGCGATTCTGGGCGCGCTTGGCCCTGATGGCGTCAGCCGTGCCATTGCGCTTGGTGACTGGAATGCCGTCAAAGCGGCCAAAGGCGTTGGCCCGAAAATTGCGCAGCGGGTTGTTCTTGACCTCAAGGACAAGGCACCGGGTGTGATGGCGATGACTGGCACGCTGGCCGAAGCCCACGGCGAGGTTGAAGCGATGCAAGTGATCGAATCCCCCGCGCCCAAGCGCAAGCCAGTACCGGCCCCCAATCAATCGGCGCAATCGGAGGCGCTGTCTGCACTTGGCAACCTTGGCTATGGTCCGGGGGATGCCGCAGGGGCGGTGGCGCAAGCCGCCGGCGAAAACCCCGATGCGGAAACACCGGCCCTGATCCGCGCGGCGTTGAAACTTCTGGCCCCCAAGGGGTAGAGTAGCCGCATCGGCATAAAGCGCCCCAAAGTTTTGGAAATTGAATGATCGACAGCGACCCCACCTTGCGGCCCGATCCGCTGCCAGAGGATTTTGACCGCGCCTTGCGGCCTCAGATGCTGGATGAATTCGTGGGCCAGGCCGAGGCGCGTTCGAACCTCAAGGTATTTATCCAATCCGCCAAGCAACGCAAAGAGGCGATGGACCACACGCTGTTCCACGGCCCCCCCGGTTTGGGCAAGACGACGCTGGCACAGATTATGGCGCGCGAATTGGGTGTCGGGTTTCGCATGACATCTGGGCCGGTGCTGGCCAAAGCCGGTGATCTGGCGGCGATCCTGACCAACCTTGAAGCCCGCGATGTCTTGTTTATCGACGAAATCCACCGTCTGAACCCCGCCGTCGAAGAAGTGCTGTACCCCGCACTTGAAGATTTTGAGCTGGATCTGGTGATTGGCGAAGGACCCGCCGCGCGCACCGTGCGGATTGAATTGCAGCCCTTTACGCTGGTGGGGGCCACCACGCGGATGGGCCTGCTGACCACGCCGCTGCGCGACCGCTTTGGCATCCCGACCCGGCTGGAGTTCTATACAGAGGATGAGTTGTTCATCATCGTGGACCGCAATGCCCGCAAGCTGGGCGCACCGGCGGATGAGGGCGGCGCGCGCGAAATCGCCAAACGCGCCCGTGGTACGCCGCGGATCGCAGGGCGTCTGTTGCGCCGCGTCGTGGATTTCGCGGTGGTCGAAGGCAACGGCCGTGTAACGCAGGAACTGGCCGATATGGCACTGACGCGGTTGGGTGTTGACCGTTTGGGTCTGGACAGTGCCGACCGCCGCTATCTGCGGCTGATTGCCGAGAATTACCAAGGCGGGCCGGTCGGGATCGAAACGCTGTCAGCAGCCCTGTCGGAATCACGCGATGCGCTGGAAGAGGTGATCGAGCCGTTCTTGTTGCAGCAGGGCTTGATCCAGCGCACACCGCGCGGCCGGATGCTGGCGCAAAAGGCATGGACCCATTTGGGAATGGCACCGCCAAAACCACGGGCGGACCTGTTTGGCTGACGTCGCGCAGCCTTCGGCGAGGATTTTAGACCATTTGGAAAATGTGATGACACCACAAGATATCGAAAAACTGTTTACGCGGGACAGTGGGGATTTTGTCTTTGCGCGGTGGGGGCGGCCCCTTTCGCCTGTTGTGTTCGGCGTGGACGATGCGACCCTGTCTGTCATCAAGGGCGCGCTGGAGGCGGTTTGTGTTTTGTCGGGTCACAAGATGGCCGAGACGGACCCGGAACTGGGCAGCAATCTGATGATGTTCTTCTTCAAGGAATGGGCCGAACTGCCAGAGGTGCCGGGGCTGGATCGTCTGGTGCCGGATTTGGGGCCTTTGGTCGAGAAGCTGGAGGCGGTGGATGCCAATCAGTACCGGTTGTTCCGGTTTGACGAGGCCGGTGCGATCAAGGCCTGCTTTGTGTTTTTGCGCATGGACGAACATCTAAGTTCGGTGCCTGCGCAGACCTTGGCGCTAAGCCAGATTGTGCAGTCCTTTCTGCTTTGGTCTGATGTGGCCTTCAAGGACCGGTCGCCTTTGGCTGTTGCGGATCAAACCACCATCCTGCGCCCCGACATAGCAGAGCTTTTGCGGGCGGCGTATGATCCGGTGCTGCCATCTGCTGCGCAGGATGCGTCCCATGCGCTGCGTCTTTTTGCGAGGTTAAACAAACCCCAATGACCCATACCCTGCCGATCCGCGTCTATTACGAAGATACCGATATGGCGGGTATCGTCTATTACGCCAATTATCTGCGCTATATTGAACGGGCGCGCAGCGATTGGGTCCGCGAGATCGGGATCGACCAGCTTGAGATGAAAGCGGATGGCGTTGTTTTCGCGGTGCGCAGGGTCGAAGCAGACTATATCGCGCCCGCAGTTTTCGACGATCTGCTTGAGGTGCGGACATGGGCGACGTCCATCGGGCCTGCGCGCATGAAGATGGCCCAGGAGGTCTGGCGCGGCGATACGGTGCTGTTTCGCGCCGCAGTCACGATTGTGTGTATCAGCGCCAGCGGGAAACCGTGCCGATTGCCAGCGAAACTTCGCTCAATCCCTCTGTGACGCGCGGATTGACGCCATAATCCTAGCAATCGACATTGCACTCGGCTAAGCTTGTGCCAAATAGCGCCTTGGAAAACAGGGCCGTTGAGGCAGAACAGCCCCGAGAGGGGCCCTTAGTAAAGAGCAGAACCGATGGAAGCAGAAACGCTGGCGGCGGCGAGCGAGATTGATTTCTCGCTCTTGGGTCTATTCCTGCGCGCGACATTCACCGTTAAATTAGTGATGATCAGTTTGATCGTTGCATCGTTCTGGTCATGGTCGATCATTGTGCAGAAGATGCTGCAATATCGTCGGGCCAAGGCCGAGGCCGATGCTTTTGATCAGGCGTTCTGGTCGGGCGAACCTTTGGACGGGTTGTATGACACCATCGGGTCGGACCCTGACGGGGCCGCGCAAAAGATATTTGCCGCTGGCATGACCGAATGGCGCAGATCGCACCGCGAGGATGGTGATCTGATACCCGGTGCCACTGCGCGCATTGACCGGTCGATGGACGTGGCCATCGCCAAGGAAGCGGAAAAGCTGCAAAAGGGCTTGCCCGTCCTGGCGACCACCGGATCGACAGCGCCTTTTGTCGGGCTGTTCGGGACGGTCTTTGGGATCATGCATTCGTTTATCGAAATCGCTTCGCAGCAAAATACCAGTCTTGTGGTTGTGGCCCCCGGCATCGCCGAGGCGCTGCTGGCGACCGGCATTGGTCTGCTGGCTGCGATTCCGGCGGTGATCTTCTATAACAAGCTGAGCGCGGATTCAGATCGTATCCTTGGCGGTTACGAAGCATTCGCCGATGAATTCGCCACCATCCTTAGCCGCCAGTTGGATAGCTGACCGATGGGGGCTGGTATCGCAAAAAAATCGGGCGGTGGCGGACGCGGACGGCGTCGCGGCCGCGCGCAGCCGATGGCCGAGATCAACATTACGCCTTTCGTGGACGTGATGCTGGTGTTGTTGATCATCTTTATGGTCGCGGCACCGCTGCTGACGGTCGGTGTGCCGGTCGAATTGCCGAAGACCGCGGCGACCGCATTGCCATCCGAGCAGGAAGAGCCTTTGACCATTACGCTGTTGGCGGACGGGTCGGTGCAGATTCAAAAGACCGAAACCGCGCGCGGCGACCTGATTGCCAAGCTGCGAGCCATTGCGACAGAGCGGGCAAGTGATCGGGTGTTCCTGCGTGCTGACGGGGCTGTGTCATATGCGATGGTCATGGAAGTCATGGGCGCGCTGAACGCCGGCGGCTTTTCCAACATCGGTTTGGTGACTGAAACGGGTGGCCCAAAGCTGGACGGCACTGGGACGTCGGGCGGTTAACCATGCACACGGGGCATTACATTTCTGGGGCAGGGCATCTGGGGCTGATCGCCTTTTTGCTGTTTGGCGGCGTTTTCAGGCCGGACCCTGAACCCTTTGAGATGCAAGAAGTATCGGTGCTGTCGGCAGCCGAGTTTGACGCGCTTGTTGCCGCGTCGCAATCGGCAGAACCGCCGAGCGAAGCGGTGCAGTCCGAGACACCACCAGCCCCCGCAGAAACACCCGAGCCCGAAATCCAGCAGCCCGAACTGATCGAGCCTGAGGCACCAGAGCCCGATCCTGTACCAGAGCAACCCGCACCAACGCCGCCACCCGTGCCAGAGGTCAGCGAAGCAGCACCCGAATTGCCCGAACCACCGGCAGAGGTCGCCGTGATTGCGCCCGAAGTGGCACCTGTCGCTGTGCCGCGTCCGGTGGACCGTGTCGCCCCCGAAGCCGTGGCCCAGCCCGACCCCGAGGCACGCCCCGATGTGGTCGAGCAGGAAGCCGCAACGCCCGATGCGCCCGCCGAGAAAGTCGTGGACGAAGCGCAAGAGGCGACCGCGCCGGAAGAAGCGACAACCGAGATCGTGACCGAAGCTGCCGAGGCCCCCAAGGCCGCGCCGAACCAGTCGGCCCGCCCGCCTGCGCGCAGGCCAACGCCCCCTGCGCCGCAGGTGGCCGAAGCGGTTGAAACGCCTGATCCGACCCCGAAACCCGATCCGAAACCAACGCCAAAACCCGATCCAAAGCCAGCCGAACCCAAGGTTGACACGGATGCGGTTGCCGCGGCCCTGGCCGAAGCATTGGGCGGTGAAGATAAGCCCGCCAAACCTGCGCCCGCAGCCCCCACCGGACCGCCTTTGTCGAGCGGCGAAAAAGAATCGCTGCGGCTTGCGGTTTCTGCCTGTTGGAACGTCGGCTCGTTGTCGTCAGAAGCGTTGCGCACCACCGTTGTTGTCAGCGTTCAGATGAACCAGGATGGCACGCCGCAAACCAATACGATCACCCTGACGGGCAGTTCAGGTGGCTCACAGGCGGCCGCAGGACAGGCGTTTGAGGCGGCCAGACGGGCGATTATCCGCTGCGGGTCGCGCGGATACCAGCTTCCTGTAGATAAATTTGGCCAATGGCAGAATATTGAGATGACCTTCAATCCTGAAAGGATGCGCATCAAATGATTTTAAGAGTAGTGAGCATATGTCTGGCGCTGATCTGTGCCGTCGCGGGAACCGCTCAGGCCCAGCAGGGCCCGTTGCGGATCGAAATCACCGAAGGCGTGATCGAACCTTTGCCCTTTGCGGTGCCCAGCTTTCAGCCCGAAAGCGGCGATGCGGGGCAGATGGCCGTTGATCTGGCGCGCGTGGTTTCCGAAGATCTGGTCGGCTCCGGCCTGTTCCGCGAAATCCCGGCAAGCGCATTCATTTCCACGGTCAGCGATTTCAACGCGCCTGTGCAATATGCCGACTGGAAAGCGATCAACGCCCAAGCGCTGATTACCGGCGCGGTCAGCGTTTCGGGCAACACATTGAACGTGAAATTCCGCCTGTATGATGTGTTCTCGGGGGCCGAGCTTGGTTCGGGGTTGCAATTTTCGGGTACCGTTGATGGCTGGCGTCGCATGGCGCACAAGGTCTCCGATGCGGTTTACTCCCGGATCACAGGCGAGGGCGGATATTTCGACAGCCGCGTCGTCTATGTGTCCGAGACCGGGCCGAAAGATAACCGTCAAAAGCGGTTGGCCGTGATGGATTATGATGGCGCGAATGTCCGTTATCTGACGGATAGTGCGTCCATCGTGTTGGCACCGCGTTTCTCGCCCACCGGTGATCGCATCCTTTATACCAGCTATGAAAGCGGTTTCCCCCGTATCTATGTTCTGGATATCGGATCGGTGCAGCGCCGCGTGTTGGAAAGCGCGGATGGCACGATGAGCTTTGCGCCGCGTTTCTCTCCCTCAGGTAACACGGTTATTTATTCGCTGACCCAAGGCGGCAATACCGACATCTACACAATGGATATCGGCAGCGGGCAATCCGTGCGTCTGACAAATACACCGGCGATCGAAACGGCGCCCAGCTATTCACCCGACGGCAGCCGGATCGTGTTTGAAAGCGACCGTTCGGGCAGCCAACAGCTGTATGTGATGTCGGCCAGCGGCGGCGAAGCGCAGCGTATTTCCTTTGGCGAAGGCCGTTATGGCACGCCTGTCTGGTCCCCGCGTGGCGATCTGGTGGCGTTCACCAAGCAGAACAAGGGCCGTTTTCATATCGGTGTCATGCGTCTGGACGGGTCCGAAGAGCGTCTGCTCACCGCATCGTTTCTGGACGAAGGTCCGACATGGGCCCCCAATGGCCGCGTCATCATGTTTGCGCGCGAAACCCAAGGGACCGGCGGGTCATCCTCGCTGTATTCCGTGGATATTTCGGGCCGGAACCTGAAACCCGTACGCACCCAAGAAGGCGGGTCCGACCCGTCGTGGTCGCCGCTTCAGAACTGATCACCGCAGCGCCTTGGTGATTCCCAAGGCCACGGCGCTGTGTTAACACCAAAGAAACCAGAATTAACGCCAGCTTTATAAAGGCAGCCCTATGAACCGCATCCTGACCAGCACTCTTTTGATCGCCGCCCTCGCCGTATCGGCCTGTACCAACCCCAACCGCTTTGGCGCGGACGGTATGGACGGATCGGGCAACATGGCAAACCTGAACGGCGGGATCATCCCCGGCAGCGCCAATGACCCTGCATCGACGGCCTATTTCCAGCAGTCCATCGGCGACCGTGTGTTGTTCGAGGTCGACCAGTCGACATTGACCCCGGCAGGTCAGGCGACGTTGGACGGTCAGGCCAACTGGCTGAACCAGAACACCGACTATCAGGCCATCATCGAAGGCCATGCGGACGAGCAAGGCACACGTGAATACAACGTCGCCCTTGGTGCCCGTCGCGCAAACGCGGCGCGCGAATATCTGGTGTCGCGCGGCATTTCCGGCAACCGTCTGCGCACCGTCAGCTATGGCAAGGAACGCCCGATCGAAGTGTGTTCGCAAGAAGCATGCTATGCCAAAAACCGCCGTGCGGTCACCGTACTGGCTGGCGGTCTGTCGAGCTAAGAAAGAACGAAACGGTTAGGAATGTTATGATGCGGTTTGCAATGATGATGGTACTGGGGCTGGCCTTTGGGCCGGTCGCCGTACAGGCGCAGGATGCGCAAACTCTGGCGGATGTGCGTCAGGAACTGACCGTGTTGAACGTCGAAGTGCAAAAGCTGCGGCGTGAACTGTCGACAACGGGTGGTGCGTCCTTGAACCTGAGCGGCAATTCCGTTTTGGACCGTATGAACGCAATGGAAAGCGAATTGCAGCGCCTGACATCGAAAACCGAAGAGCTTGAGAACCGGATCAACCGTGTTGTCACCGATGGCACCAACCGCATCGGCGATCTTGAGTTCCGCCTTGTGGAGCTTGAGGGTGGCGATGTGGGCGCTATTGGCGAAACCTCGACGCTTGGCGGCGGTGATATGCCCGCCACCAACACCGCCCCGATTGCCCCGACGGCCCCTTCCACCAACACGGCCGAACTTGCCATCGGTGAAGCGGATGATTTTGAGCGGGCGAAGGCGGCGCTCGCCACCGGTGACTTTCGCACCGCCGCTGACCAGTTTGCGACCTTTAATCAGACCTACCCTGGTGGCCCGCTAGGCCCCGAGGCAGAACTGCGGCGCGGTGATGCCCTCAGCGGTCTGGGCGACACCCGCGAAGCGGCGCGTGCCTATCTTGCCAGCTTCAGCTCTGATCCGGTTGGCCCGGTGGCCCCCGAAGCCTTGTACCAGCTGGGCAAATCCCTTGGTGCGCTTGAACAACGCCAAGAGGCATGTGTGACCTTGGGCGAGGTCGCAACCCGTTTCCCGACCAGCCCCTTTGTGCCGCAAGCCGCAAACGAGCGTGCTGCGCTGAACTGCCAGTAAGTCGATGACGGCTGATCTGGCGCGGCTGATTGCTGACCAGTTTCCGGCTGATCCCCCGAAAACCATGGGCGTTGCCGTTTCCGGCGGCAGCGATTCCATGGCTTTGCTGCATTTACTGCACGCGTTTGCACAAACCCGTGACGTCACGCTTGCGGTCGCGACAGTCAATCATGGCCTGCGCCCCGAGGCCGCAGACGAGGCCGCAATGGTAGCTTCCGTTTGCGCAGGCCTTGGGGTGGGTCACAGCATTCTCGACTGGAAAAACTGGGATCATAGCGGCAATCTGCAGGATGAAGCCCGCAAGGCGCGCTATGGGTTGTTGGCGCAATGGGGGCGCGATCTGGGCGTGGACTGCATCGCCCTTGGACACACCATGGACGATCAGGCCGAAAGTTTTCTGATGCGCGTCGGGCGGCGTGCGGGCGTTGACGGTTTGGCCGCCATGCCCCGCCGGTTTGACCGCGAAGGAATGCAGTGGGTCAGGCCGCTTTTGCAGGCCCGCAGGGCCGGGCTGCGCGATTATCTGACCGCGCGGAATGTCACTTGGGTCGATGACCCCAGCAATGAGGACGACCGTTTTGCCCGTGTCCGGACCCGCAAGGCGCTTGCGATTCTGTCGGATCTGGGGATCGACGCAGAGGCCATAAGCGATGTTTCGCACAACCTTTCCGCTGCAAAAGACGCATTGAACCATCAGATGCTGGAGATTGCGCGAAACATTGTCACGCTGCGTGCCGGTGCCATCGCAATCGACGCCGAAGGCTTGGCCGCCCAGCATCCCGAATTGCGCCGCCGTCTGGTCGTACATGCGCTGAAATGGCTGAACGGTGCCTATTACGCCCCCCGCAGCAGCGCCATTGCATCCGTATTCGAGGCGCTTGAACATGGCCCTTCTGCGACCTTGCAGGGCTGCGAATTGCGCCGAAAGGGGAAAACCCTCTGGATTTTCAGAGAGTTGAACGCCATCGCAGACCTAAAGGCCGCTGTGGGCGATATCTGGGATGGCCGTTGGGTTCTGACGCCACCACCTGATCAAACCGGTGAAACGGGGCATCTGACCGTTCAGGCCCTGGGTGCCAAAGGATTAAGCCAATGCAAAGACTGGCGGGCCTTGGATATCCCGCGCGGCGCGCTTTTATCGACACCTGCTGTCTGGAATGGCACGCACCTGGTCGCTGCCCCCCTTGCTGGTTGGCCGCAAAACTGGCAAGCACGGCTTAATCGCGGTGAAGATACCTTTTTTGCCGCACACATAACGCATTGAACATACGCCCATCGTCTCTATCTTATAGGCAACGGGCACATTGTCTTGATGTCGTCCCCCGGATTTAGGAGAGTTTCCTTGGGTAATATGCGTAATCTCGCCTTTTGGGTCGTTTTGATGCTGCTGGTATTGGCGCTGTTCAATCTGTTCAGCGGGTCAACCAACGGTCTGCAAAGCCGCGAAATCAGCTATTCCGAATTTGTAACAGCGGTTGAGGCGGGCGATGTTCGCAACGTCACGCTGGATGGTGAACAGGTTCGTTTCCGTCGCGCTGATGGCTCCGACTATGTCACGATCATGCCGCAAGACGCCGAAGTGACTGCGATGCTGATGGCCAATGACGTGCCCGTGCGCGCCGAGCCGCAGCAGCAGTCCGGTTTCCAGACCTTTCTGATGTCGCTGTTGCCAATCCTGCTGCTGATCGGTGTGTGGATTTATTTCATGAACCGGATGCAAGGTGGCGGCAAAGGCGGTGCCATGGGCTTTGGCAAATCCAAGGCCAAGATGCTGACCGAAAAGCACGGTCGTGTGACGTTTGATGACGTTGCAGGCATCGACGAGGCCAAGGAAGAACTGGAAGAGATCGTTGAATTCCTGCGCAACCCGCAAAAGTTCAGCCGTCTTGGTGGCAAGATCCCCAAAGGCGCGTTGCTTGAGGGCCCTCCCGGTACCGGTAAAACCCTGCTGGCGCGTGCTATCGCGGGCGAAGCGGGTGTTCCGTTCTTTACCATCTCGGGCTCCGACTTTGTTGAAATGTTCGTAGGTGTTGGTGCATCGCGTGTGCGCGACATGTTCGAGCAAGCCAAAAAGAACGCACCGTGTATTGTGTTTATCGACGAAATCGACGCCGTGGGCCGCTCGCGTGGGGCCGGCTATGGTGGCGGCAACGATGAACGCGAACAGACGCTAAACCAGTTGCTGGTCGAAATGGACGGCTTTGAAGCCAACGAAGGTGTCATCATCATCGCGGCCACAAACCGCAAAGATGTGTTGGACCCTGCCTTGCTTCGTCCGGGCCGTTTTGACCGTCAGGTGACTGTCGGCAACCCCGACATCAAAGGCCGCGAGAAAATCCTGGGCGTGCATGCGCGCAAGACACCGCTGGGCCCCGACGTTGATCTGCGCATCATCGCCCGTGGTACACCCGGTTTCTCGGGTGCCGATCTGGCGAACCTGGTAAACGAGGCCGCGTTGACGGCTGCGCGTGTCGGCCGTCGTTTCGTCGCGATGATGGATTTCGAATCTGCCAAGGACAAGATCATGATGGGGGCCGAGCGGCGTTCGATGGTTCTGACCCAGGACCAGAAAGAAAAGACCGCCTATCACGAAGCGGGCCATGCCATCGTTGGTATGAAGCTCGACAAATGTGACCCCGTCTACAAGGCCACAATCATCCCGCGCGGTGGTGCCTTGGGCATGGTGATGAGCCTGCCTGAAATGGACAAGCTGCAAATGTTCAAGGACGAAGCCGAACAAAAGATCGCCATGACCATGGCGGGCAAAGCGGCTGAAATCTTTAAATACGGCCCTGACAGTGTGTCTTCCGGCCCAATGGGTGACATCATGCAAGCCAGCCAACTGGCGCGCGGTATGGTGATGCGCATGGGCATGTCGGACAAGGTCGGCAACATCGACTATTCCGAAGCGGCTGCCGGGTATCAGGCCAATGGCGGGGCAGGAGGCTTTAGCGTCTCCGCCGCGACCAAGGAACTGATCGAAAGCGAAGTCAAAGCCATCATCGACACCGGCTATGATGTGGCCTTCAAGATGATTTCCGAACATGAGGTCGAATTCGAGCGTCTGGCCCAAGGTCTGCTGGAATATGAAACCCTCACCGGTGAAGAAATCCAGCGCATCATGGATGGCAAGCCACCCCAGGACCCCGATGGTGAAGACACCAGCGGGATGGACAAGCCAAGTGTAACGGCGATCCCCAAGGCAAAGGGCAAGAAATCGCCCCCCTCTGGTGATATGGAACCGGAGCCAATGGCCTGATCAGCATCGCTGATGGACCCATCAAAATAAATCACAAGGCCCTGCATCTGCGGGGCCTTTTCTTTTTGGGCGGTTTTGCGCAAGTTGCCGCAACAAGGAGAAAACCTATGCCAGCCCTCGTCCCGACCGACCATTACGCCACGATCACCTGGCTTGGTACCGTACCCGACCGCGCAGCCGGGCTCAAAGCCCACGCGAGACAGTCCCTTGCCCTAAGCTTTGCCGGTGCCGAAGGCGAAACCCATGGCGGGTTGACGCGCCCGTCTTGCAGCCGCGTGCTGTCACAATACCCGCGCGACACGGTGATCCGGAACACCCGTCAGCTGTGCGTGATGAGCGCCGAGGAAATCGCCGCCATCGCCGCCACTATGGGCATTGACGCGCTGGACCCCAGCTATTTGGGGGCAAGTCTGGTGATTGAAGGGATTTCTGATTTCACCCATGTGCCGCCGTCCTCGCGGCTTCAGGCTGAATCGGGTGCGACCCTTGTGATCGACATGGAAAACCGCCCCTGCACCTTGCCCGCGCGCGAGATCGAAGCCGATATGCCGGGGCGCGGCAAAGCGTTCAAACCGGCAGCCAAAGACCGCCGCGGCGTGACCGCATGGGTAGAGCGTGAAGGCATCCTGACGCTGGGAGAGCGGATGCGCCTGCATGTGCCCGATCAGCGCCCTTGGGCACCGGGGATGATCTGAGCCGAGAGACTGCCGACAGATTTGGCCCGCTTCGCTTTCTTCGAATGAAAAAGAACGGGCAGTTACGCGGTTCAAGCTGACGCTGCCGGTTCGTTTGTCCCGCGCGCATTCGTGGATGTGAGGTCTGCGTCGCGCAGGGCCGTCCTCTATCAGGAACCCCGCCGTATCTTAAAAGAAAGCTGCGTGTCGGGGCTACGCCGCAAGGCGCGTTGGAAATGTCGTAAATCTGACCCGGATTAGCAGTGCATCGCTGTATGAATCCGCTACAACATGCCGCAGCGGCACTGAATGGGGGATACCATGGCTTTTAAAACTGACATCCAAATCGCACGCGAAGCGTCCAAGAAACCCATTCAAGAGATTGGTGCAAAGCTGGGCATCAGCAGCGACGATCTGCTGCCCTATGGCCACGACAAAGCGAAAGTGTCGCAGTCCTTCATCAACTCGGTACAGGACCGCCCTGATGGCAAGCTGATCCTTGTGACCGCGATCAACCCGACACCTGCGGGCGAAGGCAAGACAACCACCACCGTCGGTCTGGGTGACGGTCTGAACCGCATCGGCAAGAACGCCGCCGTGTGTATCCGCGAGGCATCGCTGGGGCCTAACTTTGGCATGAAGGGCGGTGCCGCTGGCGGTGGCTATGCGCAGATCGTGCCGATGGAAGAAATGAACCTGCATTTCACCGGCGACTTTCACGCGATCACCTCGGCGCATAACCTGCTAAGCGCGATGATCGACAACCACATCTACTGGGGCAACGAGCTTGAGATCGACCTGCGCCGTGTCGTGTGGCGCCGTGTCGTTGACATGAACGACCGCGCGCTGCGCCAGATCACGGCGTCGCTGGGCGGCGTATCCAACGGTTTCCCGCGCGAAGCAGGGTTCGACATTACCGTAGCATCCGAGGTCATGGCGATCTTGTGTCTGGCCCGCAATCTGACCGATCTGCAAAAGCGTCTTGGCGATATGATCGTCGCCTATACCCGCGAGCGCAAACCGATCTATGCCCGCGACATCAAGGCAGACGGCGCGATGACCGTGCTGCTGAAAGACGCGATGCAGCCGAACCTGGTGCAGACGCTTGAAAACAACCCCGCCTTTGTACACGGTGGCCCGTTCGCGAATATCGCGCATGGCTGCAACTCGGTTATTGCGACGACGACAGCGCTGAAACTGGCGGATTATGTCGTGACCGAAGCGGGCTTTGGTGCCGATCTAGGGGCCGAGAAGTTCCTGAACATCAAATGCCGCAAGGCCGGTCTGGCACCGTCTTGCGTGGTCGTTGTGGCCACCGTGCGCGCCATGAAGATGAACGGTGGTGTGGCCAAGGCCGATCTGGGGGCCGAGAATGTCGAGGCGGTTCAGGCGGGCTGTCCCAACCTTGGCCGTCATATCGAGAACCTGAAATCCTTTGGCGTGCCAGTGGTCGTGGCGATTAACCATTTTGTCACCGATACGGATGCCGAAGTGCAGGCGGTAAAGGATTATGTCGCCTCTCAGGGGTCCGAAGCGGTCCTGTCCCGGCATTGGGAACTGGGCAGCGAAGGCTCTGCCGATCTGGCAACCAAGGTTGTGGAAGTGATCGAAAAGGGTGAGGCGAATTTTGCACCGATCTATCCGGATGAAATGAGCCTTGCCGATAAGATCAACACCATTGCGACCAAGATCTACCGCGCGGATGCTGCGATGATTGATCAGAAAATCCTGAACCAGTTGAAGGATTGGGAAGATCAGGGCTACGGCAATTTGCCGGTCTGTATGGCCAAGACGCAATACAGCTTTACCACCGATCCGGAACGCCGTGGCGCGCCCACGGGCTTTAACATCCCTGTGCGCGAGGTGCGTTTGTCAGCGGGCGCAGGGTTCGTCGTGGCGATCTGCGGTGAAATCATGACCATGCCGGGCCTGCCACGGGTGCCATCGGCTGAAAATATTCGCCTGAATGCCAATGGGGATGTTGAAGGTCTGTTCTAAGGGCGTATGAAAAGGGCGCGGGGGAAGACCCCCGCGCCCTTTCCTGCCTCTGGCAGGGATATTTAAGAGCCAGAGAAGATGAAGGACGGAACCCATGACAGCGACAATCATTGACGGCAAAGCGTTTGCAGCCCGCGTGCGGGGGCAGGTAGCTGAGCATGTGGCCCGATTGAAGGCGGAGCACGGCATTACGCCAGGGCTGGCCGTTGTGCTGGTCGGGGCTGATCCTGCATCCGAGGTCTATGTCCGTTCCAAGGGGAAGATGACGGTCGAGGTTGGCATGAAATCGGTGGAGCACCGGTTGCAGGCGGATACATCCGAGGCCGATTTGCTGACGTTGATTGCTGATCTGAACGCTGATCCGGAAATTCACGGTATATTGGTGCAACTGCCTTTGCCCCAGCATCTGAACGAGGATCTGGTGATCAATGCGATTGATCCCGGCAAGGATGTCGACGGGTTTCATATCTCGAACGTCGGGTTGTTGGGGACCGGGCAAAAATCGATGGTGCCCTGCACGCCGCTGGGATGTCTGATGATGTTGCGGGATCATCACGGCAGTCTGTCCGGCATGGACGCGGTCATCATCGGCCGCAGCAATATTGTCGGCAAGCCTATGGCGCAGCTGCTGTTGAATGACAGCTGTACCGTGACGATTGCCCATTCGCGGACCAAGGATCTGGCAGATGTCGTGCGCCGCGCCGACATTGTTGTCGCCGCAGTCGGACGCCCAGAGATGGTGCCGGGCGATTGGATCAAGCCCGGTGCAACCGTGATTGACGTCGGTATCAACCGCTTGGATGCGCCTGAAAACGGCGAGGGCAAGACCCGCCTTGTGGGCGATGTGGATTTCGCCAGCTGTTCGGAAGTTGCCGGGGCGATTACACCGGTGCCTGGCGGCGTGGGGCCGATGACCATTGCCTGTCTGTTGGCCAACACGGTCACCGCCTGCTGTCGCGCCAATGGGCTGGACGAGCCTGAGGGGCTAACGGCCTAACCCCCCGTCACCACCTGATACATGATGCGACCGGGCAGGAAGGTGAACGCACCTGCCCCGACAAGTGCGCCCAACGTCAGCAGCTTCATGTTGCGGGCGTGGGTGTGGATGCGTTTCGACCGGGCCGCGCGGATATTCACCACAAGTTGGAACAGAACAAAGGCCGATAAAAGGTGGATGGGGCTGAAGGTGCCAAACATCGCGATCCCGTGAATGCCAAAACTGCTAAGCGCTACGACCGCCATAAGGATGACCCATGACCACCCCATCCAGCGATGGGCGATGGTCCCGCGTCGCAGGGTGAAGATGGCGATGGTCAAAATGGAGGCGGCAATCGCCATGAAAGCGTGAATCTGGATGATCGGGGCGGCATTCAAAAGCGGGGAAAGGGACATGGGGAAACTCCGTTGTGTTTACCGCCCAATGCGTGCCAAACTTTGGTGGTTGCCCCCAAGTGGGTTTACGCGAATGCCGCCGGGGCTTCGTGAATAACAGGTTGGATCAGGGGTCGGATCAGGGAATGTCATCGACGCTTCGTGAACGAAAACGCGGGTTGGTCTTGCTGGCGGTCTGGCTGCTGGCGACTGTGTTCTGCACCTTTGCGGGCCCGTTTGGCACCCATGATGCGTTGACGATAGTGCCGAGGTTTTTCTATTGGGCGGGCATCATAGCGCTGTCAGTGTTTGGCACGACGTTAAGCCTGCGTCTGGCAAAAAAGGCGGATGTCTGGAAGGCCCTGCTGTTTTGGGTCGGTTTCACACTCGTTCTGTCTGGCATCATCCATGGCGTAAACAGCTGGCTGTTTCCGGGCTGGCAGGGCGTTGGGCAATTGCTCTATCTGATCGGGATCATCGCCATGACGGTGGTCGTTGTGCATGGAACGCTGGCGCTTGCCCGCACTGTATTCGTGCCGCCTGCTGAAATATCGACAGAGGATACAGAGGCAAGCTTCCTGCGACGGCTTCCCCTGGACCGGCGTGGAAAACTGATCAGGCTCGAGGCGCAGGATCACTATTTGAATGTGGTTACGCAGAACGGGAGCACGCTTGTTCTGCTGCGCCTTCAGGATGCTGTCGAGGCGCTGAAGGACTTGGATGGCTTGCAGGTTCACCGCTCGCATTGGGTTGCAACGGGGGCTGTGGTCCGGCACCGGCGGGTGCAGGGGCGCGATTTCCTGATACTTGCCTCGGGGGAGGAGGTTCCTGTCAGCCGGAGTTACCGGCCCTTGGTCCAAGAGGCCGGATTGATCTAGGCAGGGACCGGCACCATCGTGCCTTGCAGGATCGCGATCAGTTTTTCCTCGCCATTTTCGACCGCAAACACTTCGGATGTGACGACACACAGCCTTTTGCCGGGTTTGACCAGCTTGCCAACCGCGATCAGTTTCTCACCGCGGGCGGGGGCCATCAGGTTGATCTTGATCTCGGCTGTGACAACTTCCATGTCCAGCGACAGACAGGTCAAAGCCGCATACCCTGCCGCACTGTCGCCAATGGAAAACGTCAGGCCGGCGTGGCCGAACCCCTGTTGTTGCAGCGCCCCCGGCAGAATAGGGGCTTCGATCCTGACGCTGCCATCTGAAACATCGCACAACTTGGCCCCCAAGGTCGCCATCATCGATTGCGCCGCAAAGCTGTCGTATATCCGGATCCGTTTCGCTTCGTCCATGGGGCGCTCCTTGTTTTGGTCAGGCTGGCACATTTCAAAACACATGAAAATGCCTAGCGCGGCATCGGGACGACAACAGGGGCTGGTCCAGTCAAGATTGCACACGCCTGGGGGGACATGAGCGACCGGATGGGTTCCGAACTTGTCCGCAAGCCCCCCGTATAGGTGCCATAGGCCGGCAGGATCAGCCGTGCGTGGTCATAGATAAAAGCCGGACGCGATATCGTACGCCCCTTCAGGGAAACGGATGCTTTGGGGTGATAATGCCCAGAAACCTCCCCCTGTGCGCCGGGCTGCGCGATGTGTCGAAAGGTTAAGGCATCGCATGCGATTTCGCCCAGATGCACGCCCCCAAGGCCAACAGGGCCGGGATCGTGATTGCCTTCTATCCAAACCCATTTTCGACCCGCCTGCAGCTTTGCAATCCACAGACGCGCCGCCTCCGGCAATGCTTGGGCCGCCCCAAGGTCATCAAAACTATCGCCCAAAGCGACCACTGTCTGCGCATTACACCGTTCAAGATCATGCGCCAACCGTGTCAGAGTATCCTGGCTCTCGTAAGGCGGTAACGGGGTGCCGCCGCAGCGGGCGATGCGCTCTGATTTTCCCAAATGCAGGTCAGAAACACAAAGCAAACGGTGTTCGGCCCACCATAGCGCGCCAGAGCCAAGCGCGGTAAGCCGCGCCCCGAACAATGTGAAGTTATGGCCTAAGTTCATGTTTCGTTCATGGGGTATAGAGGCATGGACTGCAAGAGGTTTGCAGGCGCTTCATTCGCAGAGATGTTCGAATTTTGAGTATTTTTAAAAGGGTGAAGAACGGAAGACGTCCCAGCAGAAGTCTTTGAACCAGCCGGAACGCCTTCACCCTTTACGGCCATCGGCTCTCCAGCCTGTACCGCCTTAACGTTGTACGGCTCACCTGGTTAACAAGGGATGAACGACTTTGGCTTCACCCTTTTAAAAATACTCAAAAAGACCGCGATCGAAACCAAAGGCGACGGATGTGGTTACCAGCCTACCCTCCACCGTGGGGTATTGGAGGGGGCGGGCGTTATGTTGGCCAATCCGGAGGCTTCCATCAGACGCGCCGCTTCTTGCGCCAGCAATCGTTCCTCGGCGTCGCCTTTGACGGGGACACGCCCTGCTTCCAGAAAAAGCGGTGCCGAAAGGGGGGTGACTTTATCTAAGACGCGGTGGTCGATCCGGCTGCCAATACGTGACAACATTTCTTCGATCCGCCCAAAATCAACCAACCCGCGCAGGGCCTCTTGGCGGGTGATGTCGAGCATCAGGTGGTCGGGGTCGTATTTCATGAGCGTGTCGTAAAGAATGTCAGAGCTGAAGGTCGCTTGTCTGCCGGATTTCCGGGCCTGTGGCGTGTTGCGTTCAATCAGTCCGGCGATTGTGGCTGACGCGCGGAAGGTACGTTTCATCACGGCGTTTCCGGCCAACCAAAGATCCAGCCCGTCGTGTAATGCGATTGGGTCAAAAAGCGGTGCCGGATCTTGCACGGGGTCCAGGCCCCAGATCAATGTGGCATAATCGGTTGCCACAAATCCAAGCGGGTTGAGCCCAAGTTCTTCCATGCGTTTGGTCAAAAGAAGCCCGAGGGTTTGCTGGCCGTTGCGCCCTGCGAAGCCGTAAATCACGGTTTGCGCGCGCCCGTCGTGGGGAAAGCTTTCGACCAGTAGGCGGCCGGGTTGGGGCAGTTGGCTGACCTCGCGTTGCAGGGCCAGCCACTGCGCTGTGTGCTCGGGCAAGTCGGGCCAGCTTTCTTGGGTGAACATCCGTTGCACCCGTTCTGATAGCTGCGTCGAGGTCGCGAATTTCGTGCCCATGAAAGATGCGATGCGCGGCTTTTTCGCGGAATCGCGGCTGACTTCAACAGTCATTTCGCGCAGGCCTTCGTATTTGACGATCTGCCCGCCGATCAGAAACGTATCGCCTGCCGTTAGGGTCGCGGCGAAGGCTTCTTCGATTTCGCCCAGAGGTTTGCCGCCCCGGTTGCGTTTCATGCGGACCTTGAGTGTATCGGTGTCCTGGATCGTGCCGATGTTCATGCGGATGCGTTGGCTGCTGCGCGGGTCGCGCAGGGTCCAGAGCCCGTCCCGCAGCATCAGGCGTTGCCATTTGTCATAGGCCCGCAGAGCGTAGCCACCGGTCGCGCAGAAATCGAGGCAGGCGTCGAACTCGGGGCGGGTCAGTGCCGCATATGCGCCGGCGGAGGTGACTTCGGCAAAGAGCGTGTCTGCATCAAACGGGCCGGCGCAGGCCGTGATCAGGATGTGCTGGCACAGCACGTCGCGGGGGCCGGGGCCGCGCGGGTCGCCGTCCAGCTCTCCGGCCAAGACCGCTTCGAGAGCCGCCACGCATTCGACGACTTCGAAGCGGTTGGCGGGGACCAGCAGGGCCTTGGACGGGGCGTTGTAGCGATGATTGGCGCGGCCAATGCGTTGAACAAGGCGTTTCACATTCTTGGGCGCGCCGATCTGGATGACCAGATCCACATCGCCCCAGTCGATGCCCAGATCAAGGCTGCCGGTACAGACGATCGCCCGCAGGTCGCCACGCACCATTGCGGCTTCGACGCGTTCGCGTTGGGTGCGGTCCAGCGACCCGTGATGGATGCCGATGGGCAAGCTGTCGTCATTCGCCAGCCACAGGTTGTGAAAGAAAATCTCGGCCTGGGCGCGGGTGTTGTGGAAAATCAGCGTCGTTTTATGCTGCTGGATTTGATCAAGAACTGCCGGAATTGCATAGGCCGCGCCGCCGCCCGACCACGGCGGGGCCTCAGCAGTGCGCAGCATCTGGATGTCGGGGGGCGGGCCGGGATCGGCCAGAAGGATCGGGCAGGGGTCAGGGTGACGCGCCATGAAATGCGCGATGGCGGCCGGGTCTTCGACCGTGGCAGACAGGCCAACCCGTTTGAGATCGGGGCAAAGGGTTTGCAGCCGCGCCAGCGCCAGCATCAACTGGTCGCCACGTTTGCTTTCTGCCAAGGCGTGGATTTCATCAATCACAACCCGTTTGAGGCCTTTGAACATGCGCGGCGCGTCCTCGTAAGAGGTCAGCAGGGCCAGGCTTTCGGGGGTGGTCAGCAGGATATGGGGCGGGTCGGCCCGTTGGCGGCGTTTGCGGGTTTGTGAGGTGTCGCCCGTGCGGTCTTCGATCCGGATTGGCAGGTCCATTTCGGTGACCGGCGTCGTGAGATTGCGTTTGATGTCGGCGGCAAGGGCTTTGAGCGGGGAAATATAAAGCGTGTGCATCCCCTTGTGGTCACCATCGGCCAGATCGACCAGCGTGGGCAGGAAGCCGGACAGGGTTTTACCACCGCCTGTGGGGGCGATCAGCAGAAGGGCGGGGGCGTCTGCGCGGTCCAGCATGGCTTGCTGGTGCGGATGGACTGTCCAGCCTTTGCTGTCGAACCATGTGGTGAATTGGGGCGGAAGGATGTGCATGGGAGGTAAGATAGGGTGCGATTGCGCAGGAAACAGCCCCGGGCCCGGCAATAAGATTGGGGGCCAGCCCCCAAACCCCCGGAGTTTACATGGCAAAATGAAATCAGGGGCGGGGTGTCAGGCTTCTAATCGCGGATTGAACGAGTTCGGGCAGCGCTGTGTCGGCATTCGTCGGGGCGGCATCGAGGGCGCTGGCAACGTCTTTGACAAGAATACCGATGGTGTTATCGGCGGCAAAACCGTCGCGGGCGAATTCGATGTCATTGAAGCCCGAGGCCAGCCAGTTCTGGCCGGAGGATGTGTGAATGAGCTTGAGGAGTTTTCTTTCATCCAGTCCGGCCTGATCGGCCCAATCCAGCACGAGGCGGGTCATGGCGGTGTTTGAGGCGGCTAGCAGGTTGTTGAGAACCTTGGCCTGCATGCCTGCACCGAAGTCGCCCATATGGTGGAAATGTTTGCCCATGGCGTTGAGCAGGGGTTGCGCGTTTTCCAGATCATCGCTGTCCCCGCCCAGCATGAAGCTGAGGCGCGCCTGTTCGGCCGCGATCTGGGCACCGGACATGGGGGCGTCGATCAGGGTGATATGAGGTGGCACTCGGTCGCGCAGGCCAAGCACGTAGCGCGGGCTGAGGGTCGAGCAGACGATGATCCGGCGCAGGCTGGGAATGGCGGTGAAATTCTGATCGCCGAATAGCACCGCATCGGTCTGGTCGATGTCACGCACGACGGTGATCAGCGTATGGAGGTCTTCGGAGAAGACGGCGATGTCGTCGGTGATGTGTGCCAGATCGGAGGGCACCACGTCATAGCCCCGCGCGGGCAGGTCAGCCGCCCGCAGCGCGGCCAGCATAGGCGCGCCCATGCGGCCACAGCCTGCGACACCGATCAAAGACCGCATTGCATCATTTCACGATGTGTTCGTCTTTGACGAACATGTTGGCCCAGGCGCGGTCCATCAATTCGGGGGTCATTTGGTAGGGTATTCCTTCGAATTCGCAGATTGCGATGATCTGGTCGATCAGGAAGATCGGCTGATAGTTCGCGAATGTATTGTCGATCGTGGGGTATTTATTCTTGAGCAGGTGGATCAGGGTTGGTTCATCCAAGGGCATCTTGCGCTTTTTTGCAACCATCGCAAAGATCTTGAGGAAGTTTTTCTGGTTCGGCCCGTCGATCTTGATCTTGAAGAAGATGCGGCGCAAGGCGGCTTGGTCAAAGATTTCGTTCGGGTGGAAGTTGGTCGAGAAGATCACCAGCGTGTCAAAAGGCACCTCGAATTTCTCGCCCGATTGCAGGGCCAGGATATCCTTGCTTTCCTCAAGCGGAACGATCCAGCGGTTGACGATGCTTTGGGGTGGTTCCTTCTGGCGGCCAAGGTCATCGACGATGAAGATGCCACCTGTCGATTTCAGCTGAAGCGGGGCCTGATAGGTGCGCGCCGTGGGGTTGTAGACCAGATCGAGCATATCAAGGGACAATTCGCCACCCGTGATGACCGTGGGGCGTTCGCATTTGACATAGCGGCTGTCATAGCGGGTCACGCGGCGCAGGGAATTGGGGTCTTGTTCCTCGTCCGAGGCGGCGGAATGCACGATGGGATCATAGACGGTGATGACCTGCGACGCATATTCGATCGCGCGGGGGACGAATATCTTGTCGCCAAGCGCGTCGCGGATGCCATTCGAGATGCTGGATTTACCGTTGCCGGGTGGGCCGTACATCAGGATCGAGCGGCCGGCAGACACGGCAGGCCCGAGGTTGCCGATCAATGCGTCGGGCAATACCAGATGGCCCATTGCCCCTTCGAGCTGGGCGCGGGTGATTTGCATGTTGCGCACCGACTGGCGCTCAACCTGCTCGCGGTAGACCTCGAGCGGGACCTGCATGGGGCCGAAATATTCGGACTGGGCAAGGGCATCAAGCGCGCGCGCCTTGCCCAAATCGGTCAGTTGATAGCCCATTTCATTGCCGTTATTGGCGTTCAGCGTGCCTGTTGCCTCCAGAAGGCGTTGGTCGCGGGCCATGTCGACCAGTTCCTGGGTGACCTGAATGGGCAGACAAATCGCTTTTGCGACTTCGCTGACCATCGTGACATTCTTGCGGTACATGGTTTTGATCATGATATCGCGCATCATGACGACGGGCAGTTTCATGTCTTCGATGGTGCGCGGTGGCGGCGGTGCCAGCACGGTAGAGTTTTGCATGTTCATGAAAAGGCCCTCTGGGTCGAATGATCGTTGACTGGAGATCAAACTAGCAGGCGAATATGGCGTAATTCAGGCTCCGAACAGCGCGCCGAGGATCAAATATATGGCAAGAGCAGGACCGAGCGCCAGCCCCATGGGGAATTTCCTGGTTTGATCCCAGCTGGTCCAATCGGGTGCTAGTTTGCGCAGGGGGGTATATTTTACACCGCGGTGCGTGACGGCTGCCGCCAATAGCGTCGCCATGAACAATGCCATCATCAGCCGCAAATCACCCAAGGCAATGAAAGGCACGCCGGCGGCAATGAATTTCGCGTCACCCGCCCCCATCGCCCCGACGGCATTCAAGAAGATGCCGATGATCAAGGTGACGACCATGGCGAGCAGATGCCAGAGGTACGTTTCGAGCGGCAGGGCAATCGGGCCGATGATCAAGAAGACGGCACCCAATGCCAGCACTGTCGGGTTGGTGATCCGCATGGATGCCAAATCGGTGTAGGCTGCATAAAGGCACAGTGGCAGGACAAAGGGTAAGAACCAAACCGCGGCATAGACGGTGATCGACATCCCCCGTCAGCCCGCGTTTTCCAGCGCACGAAGCGACCGGACGGCTGTTTCAAAATGCTGCGGATGGGTGTTGATTGCGTCTTGAAGCAACCCCTTGCCGGTTTCCACATCGCCTTTTTTGATCGCGGACAGGGCAAGCGTGTGCAACAGCTGGGCGCGTTCGGTCTGGTCCATCTCGATCGGGGGCAGGGTGTATTCACGCTGTGCGCCACGGGCAAGGATCAGGTTGTTCTTGGCGGTGAACAAGGTCGGGTCTTGGCGGATCGCATCGCCAAACAACCATTCGGCAGCTTTGTATTCGCCGCGTGTCAGCTTGGAATAGCCCCAGTTGTTCATAACCGATGCGGGTTTCGTGGTCAGACCGATTGCGATTTCATAAAAGCTGTCGGCCTTTTCCCATTCCTGCTTGCTGTCGGCGACGATCGCCTCGAGACGGTAGCGGTTATAGGTTTCATGGGTCGGGGGCACCGCATCAAGGGTCTTTTCGGCCCTTGCCCAGTCGCCAGAGCGGATCAGCGCATCGGCATAGTCAACGCTGTCGTCGGAGGTGGTGTCTTCCATCTTTACAATCTTTGCCCAGACGGCGGCGGCTTCGGTATACCGTTTTGCACGGACCAGAGATTTCGCCAAACCACGTTTGATATCAATCCGCTCGGGGCTTTCCTTTTCGGTGCGGGCGAAATAATTCACCGCCTCGTTCGGGTCCGCGACCGTCAGCATGACATCATTCAGATTTGTTTCATCAATCACGTTCACGTCTTGAAACGCGCGTGAAACGGTGTTGTCACCGGATTTGTCTCCACAGCCTGCAACAGCGGTGACGCCTGCAATGCAGGCGGCCAAAATCATGGGGTGGCGCATTTTTGCGTCCTTTTACTGCTCTGCCTCGGTCATGGTACCGGCCGGAGTAGGTAGTCACCCGAACCGCGCCGTACCAATTTATAATCTTCTTCTTGAGATGGGATCGTAGCAGAGTTTTCTGATTTTGCGAGTGCTAAGCGTAAATTGTCGCGGATTGCGTCACTTTCGCCATTATCCAGCGCATACGCCTTGCGAAATGTCAGATTTGCCTCGGCTAATTTGCCACGTTCCATCAAAACAACGCCCAGATTGTTCCAGACTTCGGGCTGTGTATCGTCTTTGGCCACGGCCTCGCGAAGCAGCTTTTCCGCCTGACCCAGACGCCCCAGACCCAGATTGGCACTGCCCAGACCTGACAGGATTTCGGCGTTCAATTCGGTGGCCAGGGCCGCACGGTTAAAGGCGCGGATGGCCAGCTCGTATTCACCGGCCTTCATCAGGCGATGGGCGACCTCGACACCGTCTTCGGCGTCCTTGCGTTGGTTCACGCCGGGGGCAAAGGGGTTGGCGTCGGTACGCGATACCCCGAACGCGGGAAAACCGCCTGTTGAACAGGCGGTTAATCCGGTGGTGATTGTCAAACAAAGTACAAGCGTTGGAAGACGCTTGAGACTTTGGTGCTTGATCATCTTGTACCTTCACCTAGCTGGGTAATGCCAATGACCGACGGTGCTACCAGAATGATGAGCAAAGGCGGTACTGTGAGCATCATTGTGGCAAGGGTCATCTTGGTTGGCAACTTGTTTGCGGCTTCTTCGGCACGCATCACGCGTTTATCCCGCATTTCATCCGCATAAACCCGAAGCGCATCCGAAATCGACGTACCAAAGGCAGCGGATTGAACCAGAACGGTCACGAAGGACGAAATATCCTGAATGCCGCAGCGCTCACCCATATCGTTCAAGACGTTGATCTTGTCTTTGCCCGCTTTCATTTCATAAGCGACGACTTCGAATTCCTCTGCCAGGGCCGGGTATGACGCGTGAAGTTCGTGGGCAACACGTACGATACATTGATCCAGTGATTGCCCCGCTTCGACGCAGACCAGCATCATATCCAGCGCATCGGGAAAGCCGCGGGTGATTTCCTCTTTGCGCTTTGCGACGCGTTTGTTCACCCAATAGCGCGGCAGGTAATAGCCCAAGCCACCCGGCCCAACGGTATAGATCATCATCTTTTGTGTGGTCAGACCTTCGCCGCCCCCCAGAAAGTTGACATAAACAATACCGACCACAAGGCCGAGTATGCCAAGGATCATCTGGGCAAAGTGGAAGAACCGCACCGCATCGCGCGAGGAATAGCCCGCCTGACGCAGCATCAGTTCTTTCGCGCTCAGTTCCTCGATGTTTTCGGGTTCAAGGAACTTTGCGAATTTCTGAAGCTGCTCGTTGCGGTCGGTTTGGCGCAAGCGCTGTTGTGACGGACGGCCATCGGACGCCCCCGACTGGGTGCGCTTGAGCTTGGTCAGCGGGTCTTCGGGCTGGCGCGCGATGAACAGAATGGTCAGGCCGATCATCGTCAGCCCCATAACGCCCAGCAAGACAATCCAGCCAAGCGGCCCCATCATGTCGTTGATCGAAGAAAAAATACTCACGATATCCCCCTAAACCTTGATGTCTGTAAGGTTGCGCATCACCAGCAGGTTCGCCCCCAGAAACAGGACGACTGCGATACAACCCGGAATGAACATTTCATGCAACATGACCTCGTCGTAGTAATGCGGGTCACCCAGCTTGATCACGATCAATGCGACAATCGGGAAGGCTGACAGAAACTTGCCGGACCATTTCGCCTCGGCGGTGATGGCGTTCACGCGGCGGAACAGCCGGAAACGCGCGCGGATCACCTTGGCCAGACCGGCCAGGATTTCCGCAAGGTTACCCCCTGATTGCTGCTGAATGGTCACGGCCACGGCAAGAAAGCGCAAATCCTGCATGTCCAGACGTTCGGCCATGTCCTTGAGCGCCTCACCCACATCGCGACCATACGCGGCCTCGTCTGCGATAACGCCAAATTCCGACGCCAGCGGATCCTGGATTTCTTTGGCCACAATGGAAATGGCACTGGTGAACGGGTGACCCACACGCAGCGACCGCACCATCAGTTCAACGGCATCGGGCAGTTGTTCTTCGATCATGCTCATGCGTTTTTTCGCCTTGGCCGAGATCCAGAAATAGACGGCACCAATGCCGATCCCGATCGAAATCACCGCGCGCACCGGCGGTTCGGTGCTGGTGCCGATGGTCAGGCCCAAAAACGCGACAACAGACAGGCCGGCCATGATCATCATCAACTGCTGGGGCGTAAAGGCGATGGCCGCTTTTTGCGCTTTTTCAGCCAGCAAGGAATAGATGGGGACGGATTTCCTATCCATATGCTGCTGCATTTCCTTGCGCAGCTTATCCAGCACTTCCTCGCGGCGGGTACCTTTTTCCAGCATCTCGAGCCGGCGGTTCACGCGGCTGTTGAGGCTGATGGATTTACCAAAAGCGACAAGATACAGACCCTCGACCAGCACAAGAACGCCGATAAAGATAAGACCATAGATAATCGGTTCAATACTCATGAGGGGTATCCTTACTGGGCTGCGATGGGATCATAGATGGAGGCTGGCAGATCATAGCCCCACATCTTGAACCGTTCGGAATAATGGCTGCGCACACCGGTGGCGGTGAAATGGCCGATGATCTTGTTTTCGGGCGTCAGGCCGACGCGCTGGTAGCGGAACAATTCCTGCATCGAAATCACATCGCCCTCCATGCCGGTGATTTCGGTGATCGACGTCATGCGCCGCGAGCCGTCTTGCAAACGCGAGGCCTGCACGATCAGGTTCACAGCGCTTGAAATCTGGGACCGCACCGCCTTGAGCGGCATTTCGATCCCGGCCATGGCGATCATGTTTTCCAAACGGCTGACACCATCGCGCGCAGAGTTGGCGTGGATCGTGGTCATGGAACCGTCGTGGCCGGTGTTCATGGCCTGCAACATGTCGATAACTTCCTCGCCACGGGTTTCGCCGACGATAATCCGGTCAGGGCGCATCCGCAGGGCGTTTTTCAGACAGTCGCGCGGGGAAACCTCGCCTTTGCCTTCCACGTTGGGCGGGCGGCTTTCCATCCGGCCCACATGGGTCTGTTGCAGTTGAAGTTCGGCAGTGTCTTCGATGGTCAGGATGCGTTCATCGTTGTCGATAAACGATGACAATGCGTTCAGCGTGGTCGTTTTACCCGAACCGGTACCGCCCGACACGATGATGTTCAGCCGTGTCGCAACGGCTGCCTGCAAATAGGCGGCCATTTCTTCGGAAAACGCGCCAAAGGACACCAGATCATCAATGCCCAGCTTGTCCTTTTTGAATTTACGAATGGAAACGAGGCTGCCATCCACCGCAATCGGCGGCACCATTGCGTTGAAACGCGACCCGTCCTTCAGCCGCGCATCGACGTAGGGGTTGCTTTCGTCAACGCGGCGACCCACGGCCGAAACGATCTTGTCGATGATCCGCAACAGGTGCTTTTCATCTTTGAACGTGATGTCCGTCAGTTGCAGTTTACCCGCACGTTCCACAAAGATCTGTTGCGGGCCGTTGACCAGAATATCGTTGACCGTGTCGTCTTTTAGCAATGTCTCAAGCGGGCCCAGACCGGTGACTTCGTCATAAAGCTCGGAGTTGAGCTGGATGCGGTCTTCGCGGTTCAAGACGATGGATTTCTCGGACAGGATTTCTGCCGAGATGTCGTTGATTTCCTGCCGCAGGTCCTGTTCGGTCGCGTGTTCAAGCGCCGCCAGGTTCAGGTTGTCCAGAAGCGACCGGTGGAGTTCAAGTTTGATCTCGCTCATCCGCTGCTTGCGCTTGAGTTCCTTGTCCAGTGGTGCAACCGCCGCCGGCTGCGAGGCGCGGCGCATTGATACGGGTCTGCTTGCAGATGGCTCAGCCGGTTTGATCGGTGTCACCGTTGCGGGGGCCGCCTGTTTTGAAGGGACCGCCGCGTTAGACTTTTTATACTTGGAAAACATGTGGCAACTTTCTGGTTAAGCTTGCGCTTGGGAGGTCTTATGCGGCTTTGGCTTCGTCATTTTTCAGGTCGTGAATAGAGGCGGCCAGCTTTGCGAATTCGCGGCGCAACGGGCTTTTGGGTGCAGAAACGGACAAGGGTGTGCCGTGGTCATTTGCCTGAGTCACCTGTTTGCCCCCGTCGGGCAGGTGCACATCAATCGAGAGACCCAGGCTTTCAGCCATACGTTTTACGCGGCTTTTTGCGTTCAGATCGGTGAACTTTGGCGCACGGTTCAAAACATAGCGCAGTTTTTCAACAGGCAGCTCTTCGGATTGCAAAGCACGTTTGAAGCGCAACGCATTCTGGGCGCAGCGCATGTCCAGTTCGAGCATGGCAAAGTAGACATGCGCGTTGCTGAGCACTGTTTCGGTCCATTGAACCAGCGTCGACGGCATATCGACAATCACATAGTCGAACTGATTGCGCGCCACATCCAGGACCCGTTTCACATCCTCTGAGGTGATAATATCAAGCGGCAGGATTTCCGGCGGGGCGGTCAAGACATGAAGCCGGTCTTCATAGGTCAGCAGCGCCTGCCCGAAACTTTCTTCGTCCATGGTTTCTGTCTCTGACAGCATGTCATAAACGACTTCGCGCCGCGGCAGATCAAGGAAGGTCGCAATCGACCCGAACTGCAAATCCAGATCCAGAATACAGACCTTGGGCGGGTGTTTCTTGTCGGCATTGGCCAGTTCCCAAGCAAGGTTCACCGCCATTGTTGTCGCACCTGTGCCACCTGCCAACCCGTGCACAACGATCAGCGCGCCATCTTTGTTGGTGCCGGATTTGAGCTGCGGGGCATGTGGCGCGGGTGTTAGCGTTTCCTCGGGGTCGGCACGCAACCGGTCGATGGCCGCTGACAGCTCACCCTCGGGAAGGGGGTAGGGCACAAATTCATCAGCGCCCTGGCGCAGCAAGGAGTGAAGCGCAGCCGGGCTCATGTCCTCTGCGATCAGGATCACCTTGAGTCCCTGCGCCTTGGCCTGGGTGATGATTTCACCCATCAGAACAAGGTTTTCCTCGTCCGTGGCATCGACCGCCAAAGCGATCAGTTCAAGCGATTGGGATTCGGGTTGGCCAAAGAACGAAAGCGCCTCGGCAAAGCTGAGATCACCCCAGCTTTCGCCCAAGGCATCCTCCATATCTTCAATCAAAAGGTCGAAATTCTGGACATCACGGCTTACCGTGCAAGCGACAATTTGTGGCGCTTCGATTTGTGGCATTGTGCTGCTCATAGCCTTAACTTCCTTCAATACTCGATGCTTGGCAGAACGCTGTCGGGGCCGATGGCCGAGACAGGCATCTCTGCGGTCGCGTGCGGCGGGTCAAACGACCAGTCGCAGTTGTCCTCTTGCAAAGAATATCCCAGTCAACTGGGGCAGGATTGGGGCTAAAAAGTTTCGATTGTAGGATTTTTTGAAACGATCACTGCGGATCGTTGGGTATTAACGACGGATTTTCCGCCCCGTTTACTTTTAAAACGGGGCAAGTCGTTAATAAATAGGGTTATTCGCTCGCAATTGCGGTCGCGTTACCTGTCAGCTGAGTCGGTGGAACGGCGCTGGCGACATAATCACGATAGATGATTTGTGCGTATTTTCCGTCAAGAACGGTCGGATGGCGCTCCACAAAACCGTTCACTTCGGTGACGGTCCGCCGGTTTGCCCGTTCGCGGCCTTGGGAAACGACCAAAGGCTGCGTTTCACCAAAGGAAACAACGGCTTCCAAACGGCTACGCCCGATTCCCTGTGTCGCCAGATAGCTGACCACAGCCTGCGCACGGCGCAAACCCAGGGATTTGTTATAGCGGTTCGACCCTACGGCATCGGTGTGGCCATAGACGCGGAAACGCACTTCGGGGAATTGACGAATCCAGCTGGCTTGCTGGCGCAGAACGGCTTGTGCGTTTCCGTCCAACTGGGCCGAGTTGAATGCGAATGTTACCGTCGACTGCACTTCGCTCGCAAAGCGGTTGGCCAAATCAAAGGTATATTGTTTCTCGCCCGTCATAACCAGACGGTTGTTCAGGGTCGCATCCCCGAAAGTGCCGACATCGGTGATTGAACCGGCTTCGCGGTAAAACTGGGTATAGACGGGATCTGAACTTTGCCCGCAGGCTGCCAGCATCGCAAGGGTTGCGATCAGGCCGGCAGAACTGATTTTTGCTGTGATCCGCGTGTTCATCTGATCAATCCAGTACATAGCCATAAGAGCCACTGAAATCCTGCTTGGCAACTTCGCCTGCAGCACCTTTTGTGGGCGCGCGCGTGCCGGCAGTTACACGACCACTCAGAAACAGGTCTTTCTCGGAAGGGGGGGTGATCCGGTCGGTCGGCAATGCCAATGCTTCGCCACGGGTCGGGGTCACCAGATGGGCTGTGATGATGATCACAAGCTCTGTCTGTTTGCGTTGGTAATTAGCACTGCGAAACAAGGCACCCAGAACAGGCACGTCGCCGATCCAGGGCAACTGGCTGGACGTGTCGGTAAAGTCGTCTTCCAACAGACCCGCAATCGCAAAGCTTTCGCCATCGCGCATCTCGACCGTGGTTGAAGTTTCGCGGCGGGTGAAGGCGGAGATGTTAAAGCCGTTGCCCAAAGATACCGCGTTAGACGGGTCAATGGCAGACACGGCAGCGTTCAGTTCAAGATTGATCAAATCCTTGTCCACGACACGCGGGATAAAGCTCATCTCGACGCCGAAGGGTTTGTATTCCACCGAAATACGATCGCCGGTTTGGGACACAGGGACAGGATATTCGCCACCCGCCAGGAATTTTGCTTCCTGACCGGACAAGGCAACAAGGTTGGGTTCAGCAAGGAAACGAACCGCGCCTTTTTGTTCAAGCGCCTCAAGCAACAGACCGACTTGAGTGGAACCGGCGTTAAAGCCGAACAGCATTGCACCCGCGTTGGTGTTGGTCCCCGGGGTTGATCCGGAAAGCGAATTTGTAATCGCTCCGGATGTGTTGGTGGTGTTCGTACCGCCGTTCAAAGCAAGGTCGCTGCCCAGCAAGCCGTTCAACGCCAAAGAGGCGCTAAGCGACTTGGACACTGACCGTTGCATTTCGGCAAAGCGGACTTTCAACATGACCTGTTGAATGCCCCCCACGCTCATCAGGTTTGACACACGTTCCGGCGCATAGCGTTCGGCCAAATCCAGCGCGCGTTGCAGGCGCTGTGTCGATGAAACGATGCCGGACAAAACAATACCGTCATTCGCCGTGCGAACTTCGATTTTTTCACCGGGCAGAATCTGGCGCAACCGTTCTTTGAACTCGGTAATGTCCGATGCGACCCTGACATCCACGTTGGTGATCAACTGGCCCGCTGCATCCAGCAAGGTCAGCGTCGTCAGCCCAGGGGATTTGCCCAAAACATAGATCGTACGTTCGGACAAAGAAGAAATATCTGCGATGCCGGGGTTCGCAATGCTGAGTTCAGCAAAGGGAATATCGCTTTCGACAACAACCGCGCGGTTCATCGGAACCTCAAGCGTGCGGTTCGTACCCTTTTTGACCACGCGCAAGGTATCAGCCTGCACTGCAGTCGGGGCGGCCATCATCAATGGCATTGCACTTAACGTCAGCCCCAATAGGGCCGCTGTAAGAAATCTATCGATTTTCATGTGACCTGCCTTTGTGATCACGCCTCAAGGTAGGGTCTTAGCGCCCGCCGTTTGGAACACCTTGAGTGCAATTGACTTTTTTTGCAAGAATCAATGAAGCGAGCAGGTGATAACCTGTGGATTAAGAGCAACATATTACATCTACGCCAAAGGCCGCACATTGCTGTGCGGCCTTTTTTTGTGACGTTTTAAGGGTCAATTCGTGCAGGGGATAGGAATTTCCATGACCTCGGCACCGCGGCGGGTACGGATCGTACAGACCTTTTCTTTTTCGATTTCGACCTTCACGGTTTCATTTTGAATGCCCAGAAGGCTGCGTTGGTCGACTTCAATGCTGGACGCGATGGTGTCGTCTTCGGCACCCACCAGCGACAGGGACAGTTTGCCGGTGGATTGCGCCTGAGCCAATGCGGCAACCTGGTTTGGCTTGACCGCAACGGTGACAGTCTGCGCAATCGCCGCCTCGCTGCGTTCGCCGCCCGCACTTTGGTCGATCGCGATCAGCTGGATACCTGCCTGGATCAGCTTGGTAACATCACCAGATCCGCGCTGGCTGGCACCTTCGATGTTGATCCGGCCTGTCCAATAGACGTCAACCCGGTCGCCGGGGCGCAAAAAGCCCGAAACACCGCTGGAAACGTCGACCTTGATGGTAAAGGCGCGTGTTCCGCGTTCCAGCCGTGATGTCAGGCCGGTGTCTTGGCCCGGTTCGGTAACCTTGACGGCCATGATTGCTTCGTCTTTTTCGATGGCGCGCAGGACCACGCGCAATTCGTCGTTATTTTCGGGGAACAGGATTTCGGGATCAATAAACGCCCCTTCTGGAATGGCATTCTGCGGCCAGGCCACCTGACGGACATCATCACGTTTAAGTTGCTGGCCGTATTTCAAAGGTTTGTCGGCAACAAAGACATTCACAGTGGGGACGATCTGCGCCAAAGCGGCTTGCGCCTGGGCGTTCGCCATCTGATATTCACCAATGCGATCTTTGGCGAGATAGACAGCGCCACCAGCGAGGGCGATGCCAGCCAACAGGACCAGTCCAAATAACATCCGCATTTTGTTTACCTCATGTATTCATCCGCCAGAGTGTGTCTGGCGCTTGTTCAGTTCCCAGCCTACAGGTCGAATATGGCCTGAATATGGAACGTCGGCGTCAATACCGGGCCGATGGAAAGTCAAGGTAACGCCCAAATCCACGGCGCAGCTTTTCGGGGGCCTCAAAGGCCTGTCGCGTGACGGGAAGCGATATTCTCAATTAGAATTCACCAGGGGTGAAGACAATTGTCCGGTCGGCCAGTTCAACAGCGCCGTCACGGGTGGAAGTCACCAGAGCGATCGCGAGGCCAACCACGGCAGCGCAAAGTACAACCCAGTCAACGGTAATTGCACCATCGTCTTTGGACATAAATTCTTTGAATTTTAGATACATGCTTTGCGCCTTTCGGCGTTAAGGTGGTTGCATTGAAAATGGCCGCACCCTGTCGTGCAGAATGCGGCCAATCGTATCTTAGCGAACTAAGACTAAGCTAAGTTAGCTAAAGATCTTAGGATCAAACGGAACCAGGAGTAACGGTGCCCATGTAGCTCTTGGTGTTGCTTGTCAGGTTCGACGCGCCAGTTTCGATCGACGAGTAAGCTGCAACGGCCAGGCCAACAACTGCGGCTGTCAAAACAACCCAGTCAACTGTTACGGCGCCGGATTCGTCTTTGTTGAAGTTTTTGATAAAGTTCATCATGGTATGTCCCTCCAAGGATCATTAGGTTTTTCAATCTCAACCCTGTCGACCGTGTGTAGCGCTGTATCTCTCAATTAAGCGCCTGTTCGACTTGGTATGACGCTATATAGCCGTCTGAATGGGGCATGAATTTGGCGACAATTGTGACATTTGTACTTTTCTCGCGGATTGGCCGCCAAATGGCACTAGCTCCTTGATTTTAATGCTTAAAAAATCTTAACTTTTTAAAAATCATTATAAAGCGCGCCGGTTTGAACTTGAATTAAGGCGTTTTGGACACAATCCATGCCACGATTGGCTGGTTTTGGGACCGTTTTCATGTGATATTCCGCGTATCGAGCAGAATAAGCATAAAAAAGCAGGCAAAGATGTTTCGATTATTGACGGTCTCGCTGGTAGCGGGGGCATTGGCGGGGTCAATGCTCTATGCTGATGCGCCTAAACCCTTTCCCAAGTTCGAAGCAAAACGGGTGAAACCGCCCAAGCCGGGCAGCGTCAACAGAATTGACGTGTTCATTGAACCACAGGCGTCCTTGCCTCAGGTTGTGGCGACCCCATCGGGTGCCATTGCCCCGGCAGCACCCGGTCAGTTTGACTGGTTCTGGGAACGCGTATCGCCCGAGGTCGCCAAATCAGGGCCCGGCAGGCTCGAGGTGGCGATGATCACGCTTGCCACCGCAACAAACAAAGTACCCGCCCCCCGGATGCAGCAGATGCAAGAGATCGCGAAAGCCAACGGTGTTGATATCTTGCGCTCAACCATCGGGACCAAGGTTTCGCCGGCACTGGTTCTGGCCGTGATCACCGTTGAATCCGCAGGGCGCGCAGATGCCGTGAGCGGGGCAGGGGCTCAAGGGCTGATGCAGCTGATGCCGGACACGGCCGCGCGCTTTGGTGTCGATGACAGTATGATGCCGACCCAGAACATCCAGGGCGGCGTAAAGTATCTTGATTGGTTGATGGGGCAGTTCGACAGCGACCCCATTCTGGTGCTGGCCGGATATAATGCCGGCGAAGGGAATGTGCGCCAACATGCGGGCGTGCCGCCCTTTGCCGAGACGCGCGATTATGTGCCCAAGGTTCTTGCGGCCTTTCAAGTGGCCAAAGGGCTGTGCCAGACGCCGCCCGAACTGATTTCCGACGGCTGCGTTTTTGCGGCAATGAATTAGGGAACGGCCCCGCAGGCGATTCGCCATAAGGCCATCGGGTACAAACGGCGGCTGTGCTGCTGCTTTTTCCGGTCTGGTATGCCGGCGCATCCATTCTTGGGCTCTGGTGGCCCCGCAAATGGTTCAAGGTACGAAAAAGGGCACCAACCCTGACGGGGGTGCTCTTTCACTTTCGTATCGCGAAACGGTCAGACGATGGTGGCGAAGGTCGCTGCGCGCAGCTCTTCCTCAGACACGCCATCGGCGCATTCCACGATCTTCAGCCCGCCTTCGACCACATCCAGCACACCAAGGTTGGTGATGATGCGGTCAACCACTGCTTTGCCGGTCAGGGGCAGGGTGCATTCTTTCAGCACTTTGCTTTCGCCGTGCTTGTTGGTGTGATCCATCACGACAACCACGCGGCCAACACCGGCCACCAGATCCATCGCGCCGCCCATACCTTTGACCAGCTTGCCCGGAATCATCCAGTTCGCCAGATCGCCGTTTTCGGCAACTTCCATCGCGCCAAGGATCGCCATTGCGATCTTGCCACCGCGGATCATCCCGAAGGATGTCGCACTGTCGAAATACGCGGTCTGGGGCAGTTCGGTAATGGTCTGCTTGCCTGCGTTGATCAGGTCGGCATCCTCGGTCCCCTCAATCGGGAAAGGGCCCATGCCCAGCATCCCGTTTTCGGATTGCAGGGTCACTTCGACGCCTTCAGGGATGTAGTTCGACACCAGCGTCGGAATCCCGATGCCCAAGTTCACATACCAGCCGTCTTGCAGTTCCAACGCGGCGCGCGCCGCCATTTGATTGCGATCCCACATATTATGCGCTCCTTACCGTGCGTTGTTCGATCCGCTTTTCATGTTCGCCCTGAACAATGCGATGCACATAGATGCCGGGCAGGTGGATTGTATCGGGGTCAAGGCTGCCTGTCGGGACGATCTCTTCGACTTCAGCGATGCAGATTTTGCCACACATCGCGGCGGGCGGGTTAAAATTGCGGGCTGTCTTGCGGAACACAAGGTTGCCGGTCGCATCAGCCTTCCACGCCTTCACGATGGACAGATCGGCAAAGATGCCTTCTTCCATGATATAGGTTTCACCGTTGAAATCCTTGTGCTCTTTGCCATCGGCAATCACGGTACCCACGCCGGTTTTGGTATAGAAACCGGGGATGCCCGCACCACCGGCACGCATGCGCTCTGCCAAAGTGCCTTGGGGGTTGAATTCAAGCTCAAGCTCGCCGCCAAGATACTGGCGCATGAATTCTTTGTTTTCACCGACATAAGAGCTGATCATTTTCTTGACCTGCTTTGTCTGCAACAAGATGCCGATCCCGAAATCATCAACACCAGCGTTGTTTGATGCAAAGGTCAGGTCCTTGGTGCCCGCATCGCGGATCGCTGAAAGCAGCAGTTCAGGGATGCCGCACAAGCCGAAACCACCGGCCGCAATCAACATGCCATCGTGCAGCACACCATCCAGCGCTTCAGCAGCACTTCCATATATTTTCTTCATTCCGGGTCCTTTCGATCGCGGGGTTACCCCGCTCGTCTACATGCATGCCAACTTCTATGACGCCACGTTAGGCGGGTGTCAAATAGGCCTCAGGCGCACCCGTAAAGATGCGCCTGAAAATAGCTGTAAATCGAATGCTGGCATTTCAGATGCGTATTTCCGCGCCGTCGATCCGGATGGCAGGGGGTGCCTTGTTGCCAAAGGTCAGCCCCTGAATCCCGCTTGTGATCAAGCCGGTAAATACCCCCGCTGTGGCGTGGCCAATTTACCTGCCAGGCCGCGCCCCTTGATCAATCCAATCTCGCGCAGTGTTCCCATTGGAGGGCGCGAGACCGCAATGCAGCCACAGATTCTCGTCAGATGATCCGCACTTGCGTCCCAACCGGCGCGATCTGGAACAGTGCCTCGATCATGTGGTTATACAGACCGATACACCCGTCCGAGCTTTGCCGTCCGATCTTGCGGGTGTCGTGGGTGCCGTGGATCAGATAGGCGGGCCAGCCCAGATACATGGCGTGCGTGCCCAACGGGTTATCGGGGCCGGGGGGCATGTATTTCAGGTCGGGATCGCGTTCGATCATGCTGGAGGTCGGGGTCCAGTCGGGGCCGACACGTTTGCGCATGATCTTGGTGTACCCCCGTTTGGTCAGCTCGTCGCTGCGCGGTACCGAGGTGGGGTAGATGTTGTAGGTCTCGCCATCACCGCTCCAGAAATGCAGGGCGCGTGATGTTGTGTCGGCAACAATTGCCGCTTTGCCCAGATCGTCAAAGTGATCCTGCCAGCGCTGTTGGGTAAAGCTGGATGTGTTGTGACGTACCGCTGCGCCCTGCCGTTCAGGCTCTGCCGTTTGGGCGCGCAGGATAGAGGGCATGAATAACGTGGCACCCGCCACCGTCATCAACATGCGACGTGAAATCTTCTGCTCGGCCATCCTTGTGCTCCTTATGCTGTGGCATTCGCTGCACAGGTGACACTTGGATGGCCTCGCGGCAATTCACATATTCATGAATTACCATACGTTCACGAAATGGTTATTCTGTTTCCTTGGCCGCGGCCTTTTTAGCCGGCGCTTTCTTCTTTGCAGCGGGTTTTTTAGCAGCAGGCTTCTTTGCAGCGGGCTTTGTGGCTGCCGCTTTCTTGACCGGTGCCTTTTTGGTCGCCGCTTTGCGCTTGGCCGGTGACTTGGCCAGCTTTTCCTCGATCAACTCGACAGCGCGTTCCATGGTCAGATCGGCAGGCTCGATTTCCTTGGGAAGGGTCGCGTTGACCTTTTCCCATTTCACATAGGGCCCGTATTTGCCTTCCATGATATGCACGTCGCCGCCCAGATCAGGGTGTTCGCCCATCTCGCGGATCGGTTTCGCCGCCTTGCCACGGCCACCACGGCTGGCGACTTTTTCGGCCAGCAATTGCACAGCACGGTTCATGCCAACGGTAAACACTTCGTCCAACCCTTCGAGGTTGGCATTTGTTCCGCCGCGATCCGATGTGCTGGCCGCGTGTTTGATATAGGGGCCGTAGCGTCCGATGTTGGCCCAAACCATAATCCCGTCTTCGGGGTGGGGGCCAATCTCGCGCGGCAATGAAAGCAGCATCAAGGCGCGGTCCAGCTCCAGCTCCTCTGCGGGCCAGTCTTTTGGCACAGACTGACGCGGCGGCTTTTTGTTTTCTTCGGTGACGGGCCCGCGCTGGACGTAGGGGCCAAAGCGGCCTTTGAACACGCGAATTTCGTCACCGTTGTCTTCGCCCAACAGCTTGCCATCCGGCGGGATCGCAGATTTTTCCGCTTCGGGGTCTGGCGGGCCAAAGGGGCGCGTATAGCGACATTCAGGGTAGTTGGAGCAGCCAATGAATGCGCCGCCCGAGCGTGCGGTGCGCATCGACAAACGACCGACCTCGCAATTGGGGCACAGACGCGGGTCTTTGCCATCTTCGGTCGCCGGGAAAAGATGCGGTTCCAGAACCTCGTTGATCTTTTCCAACACCTCGGTGATGCGCAGATCGGCTGTCTCGGCAATCGCTGCCGAAAAATCTTTCCAGAAACGGCTTAGAACGTCTTTGTAATTCGCATCAGCAGCACTGACCTTGTCCAGCTGGTCTTCCAGATCGGCGGTGAAATCATAGCCGATATATTTGCGGAAATAGTTTTCAAGAAACGCGGTAACCAGCCGGCCTTTGTCCTCGGGGAACAGACGGTTGCCTTCCTTGCGGACATATTCTCGGTCCTGGATGGTGGTGACGACGCTTGCATAGGTCGATGGCCGACCGATCCCCAACTCTTCCATACGCTTGACCAATGTCGCTTCGGTATAGCGCGGCGGCGGTTGTGTGAAATGCTGTTCGGGCGTGACCGACCGCTTGTCCATCTTGTCGCCCTGATTGATCTGGGGCAGGCGCTTGTCGTCCTCGTCCACCACATCGTCACGGCCTTCCTCGTAGACCCGCAAGAAGCCGTCGAATTGCACGACCTGACCGGTGGCGCGCAGGCCGACCTGTTCATCCTTGCTGCCGATTTCGACAGTTGTCCGTTCAAGACGGGCGCTTTCCATCTGACAGGCCAGCGTGCGCTTCCAGATCAGATCATACAGCTTGCGCTGGTCCGGTTCGGTCAGTTTCAGCGCGGCGGCATCCTTGGACATGTCCGTGGGCCGGATACATTCATGCGCTTCCTGGGCGTTCTTGGCCTTGTTTTTATAGATACGCGGGGCCGATGGCACGTATTCCGCGCCAAACCGGTCTTTGATCGCATCGCGGGCCATTGTCATCGCCTCGGGGGCCATGTCGATACCATCGGTCCGCATATAAGTAATGTGACCGGCCTCATACAAACGCTGGGCGGTGCTCATGGTCTGGCGCGCACCCATGCCGAATTTGCGGCTGGCTTCTTGTTGCAGGGTCGAGGTCATGAAGGGGGCCGAAGGGTTCCGGCTGGCGGGCTTTGCCTCGACGCTTGTGACTGTCAGATCGCGGCTGGTGATCGCCTGCACCGCCATTTCGGCCTGCGTGCCATTCGCCAGATCAAAGCGATCCAGCTTTTTGCCGGCAAGGGTGACAAGGCGTGCTTCGAATTCCTGGCCGCGCGGGGTGGCGACCAATGCTTTCACGCTCCAATACTCGCGGTTGCGGAACGCTTCGATTTCCATTTCGCGCTCTACGATCAACCGCAGTGTCACCGATTGCACGCGACCTGCCGATTTCGCACCGGGCAGCTTGCGCCACAAAACCGGCGACAGGTTAAAGCCGACAAGATAGTCCAGCGCACGCCGGGCCAAATAGGCTTCGACCAGTGGCATGTCGACCTGGCGCGGGTTTTTCATCGCTTCGGTCACGGCGGATTTTGTAATCGCGTTGAAAACAACCCGGCTGACCGGCGTATCCTTCTTGATCGATTTGCGGGCAGTCAGCGCCTCTTGCAGGTGCCAGCTGATCGCTTCCCCTTCGCGGTCGGGGTCGGTCGCGAGGATCAGTTCGTTATCGTCTTTCAACGCGTCGGCAATTGCTTTGACGTGCTTTTTGCTGGTCGAAGCGACCTCCCAAAGCATTTCAAAATCATTGTCCGGATCAACCGACCCATCTTTCGGAGGAAGGTCACGCACGTGACCGTAAGACGCTAGAACAGTGTAGTTGCTGCCCAGGTAAGAGTTGATCGTTTTGGCCTTGGCAGGTGATTCGACGACAACAACTGGCATAAATTTCCGTACCTTGGATCAATTGAAATAGGTCTGCTTGTGCTGTGACATGTGGCGTAGCGGTTGTTTTGTCAATGCGCAGGTCGGGCGAAACTAGGCCGCTTGCCGGCCAGTGGCACAAGGCGGGCTGACTTTGGGGGGCAGGATTATTCCAAACCTACTGCCCGGTACCAATGTTCGTTTTAGGAGAATCGGGGGGAGGTGTTTCGCGGAATGCGCGTTAGGAGCTTTGGATAAAACCGCCCTTAGGCACGAGAGACAAGACCACCGGGCTGGCGTCGCACATGGCCTTCCAGCTCAAGATCGATCAGGACGGGCGCAACCTTGGAGGAGGGGGTGTTTAAATCCCTGATCAATTGATCCTCGGCGATGGGGCTGGGCCCCAGCCGCGACAGGATTTGCAGATGAAGCGCCGCAGTTTCCCGAAGCGTTCTTCGCGGGGCGGGGGCTTTTTCTGCTGCCGCAAGATCAAGCTCGGGCTGGGCGGGTACCGACAAACATGCTTTTCCCAGAACCTCGATAACATCTGCGGCATTGCGCACCAAAGCCGCGCCATCGCGGATCAGCATGTTACATCCGGCTGCGGGCGCATCAAAGGGGTGACCGGGCACGGCCAGCACGTCGCGGCCCTGATCCAAGGCATCGCGCGCGGTGATCAGGCTGCCTGATCTGGCAGCGGCCTCTACCACGATGGTTGCGCGGCTTAATCCGGCGATGATCCTGTTCCGGCTCGGAAAATGGCGGGCCATCGGTTGCAGGCCCATGGGTTGTTCTGAAACGCGCAGGCCCGTCTTGGCGATATCCTGGGCCAGTTGGGTGTTTTCGGCGGGGTACATCACGTCAACGCCGCCCGCCTGAACCGCAATCGTGCCAGTGGCAAGCGCCGCCAGATGGGCCGCCGCATCAATACCGCGCGCCAGCCCTGATACGACAACGAAACCGGCCTCGCCCAAGCCTTGGGCCAGTGCCTTGGCCATGCGCGTGCCCAGCGAGGATGCATTCCGCGCCCCGACCATTGATATTGTGGGGCGGTTTAACAGCTGGGTATTGCCAATCACCCAAAGGAAGGGGGGCGCATCGTCAAGTTCAGCAAGGGTTTGTGGGTATTCCGCAGTGCCATGCATGATCAGACGCGCGCTTGCGTCTTTGCCAGCACGCAGTTCGGCGCGCACCACCCCTTCGGGGCAAACCTCGTAATTCGCGACGCCCGCGGCGCGCGCCACCGTCGGCAGCGCGGCCAGCGCATTCTGCGCAGTGCCATGTTCGGTCAGCAGTCGTTTATACGTCGAAACGCCAACCCGGCGCGAGCGCAACAAACGAAGACGGGCAAAACATTCGTCTTCCGAGGTGGGTGGGATTGGGGGGTGAGTGGAAGAAGGATTGTGGTCCTTGTCAGTCATCCCGTATCTCCGTCTGTTGCTAGAATCAGGTATAGGCAGACCTGGTTAACAACGGATGAAGGCTTCCCCGCCCATTTTTGTCAAATAGGGCGGGGACCGTCTTTTATGTCGCTGCACCGCCAACGGTAAGGCCACCGATCATCAGTGTCGGTTGCCCCACACCGACTGGCACCCATTGCCCCGCCTTGCCGCAATTCCCCATGCCGGGGTCCAGCGTCGGATCATTGCCGATGGCGCGGATCTGCTTGAGCGCGGTTGCGCCGTCGCCGATCAATGTTGCACCTTTCACCGGTGCCCCGACGATACCGTTTTGAACGCGATATGCTTCGGTACAAGAGAACACGAACTTGCCGTTGGTGATATCGACCTGCCCGCCGCCAAATCCGACAGCATAGATGCCATCCTTGAGGTCGGCCACGATATCACCCGGCGCAACATTGCCGCCCAGCATATATGTGTTGGTCATGCGCGGCATCGGAATATGCGCATAAGATTCGCGCCGCCCGTTGCCGGTAGACTGAACCCCCATCAGGCGCGCGTTCTGCCGGTCCTGCATATAGCCGACCAATACGCCATCTTCGATCAGGGTGTTTTTGGCCGAAGGTGTCCCTTCGTCATCAATGGTGATCGACCCGCGGCGGTCCGGGATGGTGCCGTCATCCAGAACTGTCACCCCTTTGGCGGCAATCTGCTGGCCCATGAGACCTGCAAATGCACTCGACCCTTTGCGATTGAAATCACCCTCAAGGCCGTGGCCGATGGCCTCGTGCAGCAAAATACCGGGCCAGCCCGGGCCCAACACCACGTCCATCATGCCCGCAGGCGCAGGGACAGCATCAAGGTTCACGCAGGCTATGCGCAATGCCTCGCGGGTTTTGGCCTGCCAATCCGCGCGATCAATCAACCCGTCCAGCCCGACACGTCCACCGCCACCGGCACTCCCGCTTTCGCGTCGTCCGTTTTGTTCGACAATCACCGACACGTTAACGCGGGTCATGGGGCGGATATCGCGCACCGAAATGCCTTCGGGGCGCAAAATCTCGACTTCTTGGATGGATGCCGAGATGGAAGCGGAGACCTGGACGACCCGTTTATCCAGGCTGCGGGCAAAATCATCGATTTCACGAAGCGTTTCGACTTTTACAGAAAAACTTGCCCCGGCGATTGGATCTTCGTCGGTATAAAGGTGACGGTTGGTTGCAACCGGCCCGTCAGCCCATGTGCCGCCCCCGTCACCGACGGCCAGTCGCGCCGTTTCGGCAGCGCGGCGCAATGCAGATTCGGTGATCTGGGACGAATGCGCATAACCCGCAACTTCACCGCGTACTGCACGCAGGCCAAACCCCTCAGAAGCATCATAGCTTGCGGTCTTGAGGCGGCCGTCATCAAACATCAGCCCTTCGGAGCGGCGGCGTTCAAAGAACAGCTCTCCGTCATCAGCGCCCGCGACCGCATCTTTCAGAATTGAAAGGGCCGCGTCACGGTCAAGGTCACCCTCAAACGGGTTAAAAGGTGGTTGGCTCATCAAGATGTTCCCTGAATCGTGTTAAAAAGATCGCTTCGCGTCTGTTTGACGCAAGCAGAAGTCTTTATCTTGAAGTTAGAATATGATTGTAAGCGTACAGATTACAACGGCGCGTGGTCCGAAACGGCACATGCCGGTAGGATTCGATATCAATGGTCACAAGATCAGGACGACATATGAAACATCTTCTTAAACTTTCAGGTCTCATGGCCGCCTTCTCTGCAGCTCCCGTGTGGGCGCAGGAAAACCTTCGCATCGATGGTCTCGAAATCATCGGCGAACCTGTAGACGCTCAGATGGGCTTTCAGCCTGCTGTGACACGTGTTGCACAGGATATTCACGATCTCGATTACTTGATCCTGGTGATCATCACCTTGATCACCTTGTTCGTGACGGCCCTGATCCTTTGGGTCGCGTTCCGTTACAATAAAAAACGCAACCCGACCGCAGCGTCCTTTACGCATCACACCCCGGTCGAGATCGCCTGGACGATCGTGCCGATCCTTATCCTTGTTCTGATCGGTGCCTATTCGCTGCCGATTCTTTTCCGCCAGCAGGAAATCCCGCAGGCTGACCTGACGATCAAGGCAACAGGCAACCAGTGGTACTGGTCCTACGAATATGTTGACGACGGTTTCGGCTTTGACAGCTACATGATCGGTGCCCCGGCACTGGGTGGCGAAAACCGCAAAACACCCGAAGTCATCGCGGAGCTGGAAGCAGCCGGTTACACCGAGCAGCAGTTCCTTTTGGCAACCGACACATCCGTTGTGATCCCAGTGGGTAAAACGATTGTGGTTCAGGTGACTGGCTCCGACGTGATCCACGCTTGGGCAATGCCGGCATTCGGCGTAAAGCAGGACGCGGTTCCGGGTCGTTTGGCTGAAACATGGTTCAAGGCCGAAAAAGAAGGCGTTTACTTTGGCCAGTGTTCCGAGCTTTGCGGCAACGCACACGCTTACATGCCGATCACGGTAAAAGTCGTATCCGAAGCGGCCTATGCTGAATGGCTGGGCAAAGCGAAAGCTGAATACGCAGGTATCGCGCAGCCTTTGACCGTCGCTTCGAAGTAACGAAATGTAAAACGTCGGGTCGCGCGTTGCGTGGCCCGACCTTTGTATATGAGTTTTGACATGGCAGACACCAGTACAACAACTTCTGGCGACTACGAGGCGCAACTGGGCGATTACTTCGCGCTGTTGAAGCCGCGCGTCATGCAGTTGGTCGTTTTCACAGCGCTGGTTGGCATGTTGGCCGCACCTGTTTCTGTACATCCGGTCGTCGCTTTCGCGTCGATCCTGTTTGTTGCGATTGGCGCGGGCGCGTCGGGGGCATTGAACATGTGGTGGGATGCCGACATCGACGCCATCATGCGCCGCACAGCAGGCCGCCCGATCCCTTCGGGCCGCGTTCAACCGGGCGAAGCTTTGGCCATTGGCGTTGCGCTGTCCGGTTTGTCCGTGATGATGCTGGGGCTGGCCGCGAATTTGCTGGCAGCCGGTATGCTGCTTTTCACAATCCTGTTTTACGCCGTTTTCTACAGCATGTGGCTAAAACGTGCGACGCCGCAGAACATTGTTATCGGCGGTGCCGCCGGTGCGTTCCCGCCTGTCATCGGCTGGATTATCGCCACGGGCAGTTTCTCTGTCGAAGCATGGTTGATGTTCGCGCTGATCTTTATGTGGACGCCACCGCATTTCTGGGCGCTGGCGCTGTTCATGCGCAACGATTATGATGATGCAAAGGTGCCGATGTTGACCGTGACCCACGGTCGCCCCTCCACCCGCCGTCATATCCTTGCCTATACCGTTTTGCTGGTGATCCTTGCGATTGGCACCGGTTTCACTTCGATCGGTGGGCCGATCTATCTGGCGACAGCAGTGGTGTTGAACGCCCTGTTCCTGATCGGCGCTGTGCGGATCTGGAAGCGTAACGAAGACGACAGCGAAGCCGACAATTTCCTGGTGGAGCGCAAGTTCTTCCGGCTGTCGCTTTGGTATCTGTTCCTGCACTTCGGTGCGATTCTGGCCGAGGCGACCTTGCGTCCCTACGGCTTTGGAGGGTGGTCATGAGCATTCGAGTTGAACACGAGCTTCACACACGGCGCCGTGGCCGTAATCTGGGTATCGGTCTGATGCTGGGGGCATTCGTGCTTTTGGTCATGGTGCTGACCTTTGTGAAGATTACCAACATCGATTTCAACAACCTCCCCGGTGGCGCGATCCAGACGCAGGAGAGCAAGTAATGGCAATGTCCGGTCCGGCAAAAACGGTGGCGCAAACCGTGTCAGTCGTGGTGCTGATGGGCGGGCTTGCTTGGGCCTCCGTGCCTTTTTACAACTGGTTTTGTCAGGTCACCGGATTTGGCGGCACGCCTGGCCAGGTCAGCGCAAACGCCGGCGATATCCTGGATCAGACGATCAAGGTGCGTTTTGATGGCAGCCTGAATCAGGGCATGGCGTGGGAATTCAAGCCGGTCGTGACTGAAATGGAACTGCGCATCGGCGAGACGGGGCTTGCTTTCTATGAAGCATACAACCCCACGGACAAGCCGATTGCCGGTCAGGCGTCTTATAATGTGACGCCCTATGCCGCTGGCCCGTTCTTTGAGAAAATCGAATGTTTCTGCTTTACTGAGCAGGTGCTTGCCCCCGGCGAGCGTGTTCAGATGCCGGTCAGCTTCTTTGTTGATCCGGAAATCGTCAAAGACGTTGATGGCAAGTATGTACATACCATCACACTATCTTATACGTTCTATGAAATTGATCTGCCCGAGGGCTATGCCGCCCTTGATCAGGACAGCCAGACAAACCTGAATTAAGAAAAAGGTGAGGGACGCCACCATGGCCCATGAAAAGAACCACGATTACCACATTCTAGCGCCCTCCACATGGCCGCTGCTCAGCTCCTTGGCTGGCTGTGCCATGCTGGTTGGCATCATCCTGTGGATGCATGATATCACGCCATTCTTGTTCTTCGCGGGCTTGGCCGGCGTTTTGTACTGCATGTTTGGCTGGTGGTCCGAAGTTGTCGCGGAAAGCAAGATCGGCGATCACACCAAGGTTGTCCGGATCGGCCTGCGCTATGGCTTTATCCTGTTCATCATGTCCGAGGTGATGTTCTTTGTTGCTTGGTTCTGGACCTTCTTCAAAGAAGCGCTGTACCCGATGGATGCCTTCCCCGGCTCCACCTATGTTCAGCCAGACATCATCCCTGTCGACGCCTTTCACCTGCCGCTGATCAACACGTTGATTCTGCTGCTGTCGGGTTGTGCCGTCACATGGGCGCACCACGCTTTGGTACATGAAAACAACCGCAAGGACCTGATCTCGGGTCTGGCGATTGCCATTGGTCTGGGTGTGATGTTTACAGCGTTTCAAGCCTTTGAATATTACGAATTGATTGCCCATACCGGTTGGACATTCGGCGGCGATCTGTTCTTTTCCAGCTTCTTTATGGCAACGGGCTTTCACGGTTTCCACGTTCTGATCGGTACGATCTTTCTGACGGTATGCCTTATCCGCGCGATCAGAGGCGACTTTACCCCAGAACAGCACGTCGGTTTCGAAGCGGCGGCATGGTACTGGCACTTTGTTGACGTGGTATGGCTGTTTTTGTTCTTCGCCGTCTACATGTGGGGCATCTAAGCTTCCCACCTGCTTGCAAACCTGCACGCAATCACTAAAAGCAACGGGCGCGCTAGGGGAACCTTGCGCGCCTTTGCCTTGAAGTTACCTCGTTGTAACCAACCTCAAGAGAGCCTTATGCGCCGCACGCTATTCCTGCTGATTATCGGCCTTGGGGGGGCTGCAATCCTGATCTCGCTCGGGGTCTGGCAGGTTCAACGGCTTGCTTGGAAACAAGCGATCATCGCTGACATCAATGCACGGATCATCGCAACACCCGTCGCTTTGCCCGACACTGTCGATCCGCAATCTGATGCGTATCTGCCGGTTGTTGCTGACGGTGTCATCGGGGATGGCGAAATTCACGTGCTGGTTTCGCAAAAGGACGTAGGGGCCGGTTACCGCATTATCGCCCCGTTCGATTTGCAGGACGGCCGCCAGATCATGGTCGACCGCGGTTTTGCCCTTGCCGATACCAAAGACACCGACCGCGCCATTGGTCCGGTGACCATCATCGGCAATTTGCAATGGCCCCAGGAAACCGACGGCTATACGCCCGCACCCGATATGAACGCCAATATCTGGTTCGCCCGCGATGTCGATGCAATGGCCCGTGCCTTGCAGACCCTTCCGATTCTGCTGGTGGCGCGGACCAGTTCACCTGATGACCCTAATGTGAGCGCCTTGCCTGTGGATACTGCTCGTATCCCGAATGACCATCTGCAATACGCCATCACCTGGTTTTCTCTTGCCGCCATCTGGCTCGGCATGAGCCTCTTTTTCCTGCGCCGCCGCGGCGCGTCCAAAGCCGAAAGCTGACCTTCTTATGCGTTATGTCTCTACTCGTGGATCTGCCCCCGTTCTGAATTTCGAAGAAGCGTTGCTGACAGGGCTTGCCCGTGACGGCGGGCTGTATGTGCCTGAAACCATCCCGACCCTGTCGCGCGAAGACCTGGCCGAGATGGCAACGATGTCCTACGAGGACGTTGCATTCAAAGTCATGCGCCCCTTTATCGGCGACACGTTCACAGATGCCGAATTCAAGCAGTTGATCGCCAATGCCTATGCAGGGTTTAATCACACGGTGCGCGCGCCATTGGTGCAGCTGGATCAGGGGCATTTCCTGCTTGAGCTGTTCCACGGCCCGACCCTTGCGTTCAAAGATTTCGCGATGCAATTGATCGGCCAGATGTTTCAGGCCGTGTTGTCGCGCAAGGGCGACCGCGTGACCATCGTCGGCGCGACCTCTGGCGATACAGGGTCCGCCGCGATCGAGGCATTTCGGGGCTTGGACAATGTCGATGTGTTCATCTTGTACCCGCATGGCCGCGTGTCCGACGTGCAGCGCCGCCAGATGACCACCCCATCCGAAAGCAACGTGCACGCCTTGGCGCTGGACGGTGATTTCGACGATTGTCAGGCCCGCCTCAAGGATATGTTCAACGACCACGAATTCCGCGATGGCGTGAAACTGGCCGGAGTGAACAGCATCAACTGGGGCCGCGTTTTGGCGCAGGTCGTCTATTACTTTACCGCCGGTCTGGCGATGGGCGCGCTGGACCGCAAGGTCAGCTTTACCGTACCAACCGGCAACTTCGGCGATATCTTTGCAGGCTACATCGCCCGCGAGATGGGTCTGCCGATCGCCGACCTCGTGGTGGCGACAAACCAGAACGACATCCTGCACCGCTGCCTGACCACAGGTGGCTATCACAAGGGCGAGGTTCATCCGTCAATCAGCCCGTCGATGGATATTCAGGTCAGCTCCAACTTTGAACGTGCGTTGTATTTCGCCTATGGGCAGGACAGTGACGCGATCAACGGCTTGATGGATGATCTGGCCAAAGGTGGCTTTGACGTGGGCGACAATGCCCTGCGCGATCTGAAAAACACCTACAAGTCCGGCCGTGTCTCGGAAGAGGAAACATCGGCCACGATCAAGGAATTTTACGCCAATACAAACGAACTGCTGTGCCCGCATTCGGCCATCGGTGTCCGTGTGGCCCAAGCGCTGCGTGATCCGGCGACGCCGATGATCACATTGGCCACAGCGCATCCGGCAAAATTCCCCGATGCGGTCGAAGCCGCAACCGGTGTGCGCCCGCCATTGCCAGCCCATATGGCCGACCTGTTTGATCGCGAAGAACGCATGACCCGTGTGCCGAACGATCTGGCAGCCCTCAAAGACATGATCAAAGGGGGCATCAGCCAGTGAGCCTGCAGCAACATCGCCTGTCCAACGGGTTTCGCATTGTAACCGAACACATGCCGGGTCTGGCTTCTGCCTCCATCGGGGTGTGGGTCACCGCAGGTGCGCGCCACGAGACACCCAATCAGAACGGCATCGCGCATTTCCTTGAGCATATGGCGTTCAAGGGGACAGCCAAACGCACATCGCTGCAAATTGCCGAAGCGATCGAAGACGTTGGCGGCTATATCAATGCCTATACCTCGCGCGAGGTGACGGCCTATTATGTGCGTGTGCTGGAAAACGACGTGGCCCTTGGGCTGGATGTGATCGCGGATATCCTGCGCAACCCTGTGCTGGATAAAAACGAGATCGAGGTCGAACGCGGCGTGATCCTGCAAGAGATCGGTCAGGCGCTTGATACACCGGATGATGTGATTTTTGACTGGTTGCAGGAAGAGGCGTATCCAAACCAGCCGCTGGGCCGCACCATTCTGGGCCCCCATGAACGCGTTTCCAACTTTACCCGCGAAGACCTGTCGGGCTTTATCGCGCAGCATTACGGCCCTGAACAGATGATCCTGTCAGCGGCAGGGGCGGTGGATCATGATGAAATCGTACGGCTGGCGGAAAAGCTGTTCGGTGACATGCCACCAAAGCCGTTGTTCGATGTGGATGCGGCAAAATTTTCGGGGGGTGAAATCCGCCAGATCAAACCGCTTGAGCAAGCCCATTTCGCGCTTGGCTTTGAATCCCCCGGCTACCGCGCCGATGATATCTATGTCGCTCAAATTTACGCCTCGGCGCTTGGCGGCGGTATGTCGAGCCGCCTGTTCCAGGAAATCCGCGAAAACCGCGGGCTGTGCTATACGATCTTTGCCCAGGCGGGGGCCTATGCCGACACAGGCATGATGACGATCTATGCGGGCACCAGCGGCGAACAGCTGCCTGAACTGGCCGGCATCACCATCGACGAGATGAAGCGCGCGGCATCTGACATGTCACCCGCCGAGGTCGCCCGCGCACGGGCGCAGATGAAAGCCGGATTGTTGATGGGGCTGGAAAGCCCGTCGAACCGTGCCGAACGGCTGGCGCGTCTTATCCAGATTTGGGACCGTATCCCGCCGCTGGAAGAAACGATCGCGCAGATTGATGCCGTGACCACAGGCGATGTGCGCGATTTTGCCCAGACAATGGCGGCCACCGCACCGGCAGCCTTGGCCCTATATGGCCCGGTCGACGCCGCACCAACCCTCGAAGCCCTGCAAGAGCGTCGCGCCGCCTGATGATCCTGGTCAGACGGAAACTCGCAATCGAGACGGAGCGGCTCACCTTGCGCGCTCCGATCCATTCGGATTTCCGCGCCTGGGCCGCATTGCGCGCCGACAGCATCGACTACCTCAGGATGTGGGAACCCTCCTGGGCCAGCGATCATCTCTCGCGCAAGGCCTTCACTAATCGTGTCTATTGGGCGTCCCGCTCGGTTTCGGGGGGCACGGCGTTACCGTTGTTCCTGATCCGGCGCAAAGACAATACGCTGATCGGGGCCATCACCCTTGATAACATCCGCAGAGGGCCGGCGCAGGCTGGAACGCTTGGCTATTGGACTGGCGAAAGCTTTGCCCGCCGTGGCTATATGCGCGAGGCGATCGAGGCGACAGTGCACCACGCGTTCACGCGGCTGGACCTAAGCCGGATCGAAGCGGCCTGCCTGCCGGAAAACGCCGCCTCTCGCGGGTTGTTGGAAAAGACCGGCTTCAAATACGAAGGCGTCGCGCAAAGCTATTTGCAGATCGACGGCCGCTGGCGCAATCACGTGCTTTATGCACAGCTGCGCAATGACAGACGTGGCAAAACAGCCGTTGGTTGATTTCGGGCCCACCCCCGCAGAAACCTGATCGGCAAAAAGAAAGGGGGCCGAAGCCCCCTGATCTCAAACCGATGCGATACGATCTTTACCGACGACGATCGCGACGCGCGCTCATCGGTTGGAACGCGACACCAACATGCGCCTCGCAATAGGGCTTGCCTTGCTGCACGGGCAGACCGCAGAACCAGAAATCATCCGTAGCAGGGTCACCGACCGGCCATTTGCATGTGCGCTCTGTCAGATCCATCAGGCCGATCTTCTTCGACTTCTTCTCGATCTCGCTGACCTTTGCCAGGGCCTCGGGGCTGATTTCGTTCGCCGACGGTTGCGGGGGCAGGGGCTGACCCGCCGGAATGATCTTGGCACGTGCAGGCAGGTTCGGCCGGGGCGCGGGGGCGGCTTCGACTTCTTCCTCTTTCGGTTCGGCCTTCGGCTTGGCAGCAGCCTTTGCGGCGGGCTTTGGCTTGGCCTCTGCCTTGGGGGCAGCGGGGGCCGCGGCACCGGTTGTTGTGCGGTTTGACAGGCCCAGACGGTGAACCTTGCCAATCACGGCATTACGGGTGACGCCGCCCAGTTCTTTTGCGATCTGGCTGGCAGATTGGCCCTCGCCCCACATTTTCTTCAAAATCTCTACGCGGTCATCAGTCCAAGACATTTGGCGTCCTTAGCTAAAAAGCGGCCCCATTCCGGACCGCCTTGGAAAATCTCAAGGCCCTATACTAATCACTGACAGCTTGGGTGCAAGGCGCGAAGCAGCGATTGGGCGGGTTGTCGTACTATTCGGGGCCTTAAAAACACATCAAAACTGATCGCTTTGGCATAAACTGACCGCAAACCGCCCGGTGGGGCAAAGTTTGTACTAGGCAAAACGGCACTGTGGCAGTATCCAAACCCCATGATCAAAAACGCAGCCCATCTGTCGCGACGACGCCAAAGCTGACCTGGCCTAAGCACCCCTTCTTGGGGTGTGTCTGATCATATGCGGTAATAATCCGCAAAAACCCCCTGAAATCCATTGACCCTCTCCGCCTCTCATGGCCTTTTGTGGCTTTGATGCGGCCAACCCCATAAGGATGATCCTGATGATCCCATCTGTTCTGCCGACCTATTCTCGCGCGCCCCTCAGCTTTGTCAAAGGCGAAGGCAGCTGGCTGATCGAGGAAGACGGCCGCCGATTTCTGGATCTGGGGGCGGGTATCGCAGTGAACGCATTGGGCCACGCCCACCCTGCGTTGGTCGCCGCGCTGACAGAACAGGCCGGCAAATTGTGGCATACATCGAATCTCTATCAAATCCCGCAGCAACAGGCGCTGGCCGACAAACTGGTCGCCCTCAGCTTTGCCGATACGGTGTTCTTCACCAACTCGGGCACGGAATCCTGTGAACTGGCCGTGAAAATGGCCCGCAAGTATTTCTATGAAAAAGGCCAGCCGGACCGGGTTGATATCATAACCTTCTCCGGTTCCTTCCACGGGCGTTCGTCAGCAGGTATTGCCGCTGCCGGATCCGAAAAAATGACCAAAGGGTTTGGCCCGTTGCTGCCCGGCTTCGTGCATGTGGAATTTGGCGACCATGACGGGTTGCATGCCGCGATTACCGACACCACGGCTGCCATCCTGATTGAACCCGTACAGGGCGAAGGCGGAATCCGCCCGGTCCCCGACCAATGCCTGAAAGGTCTGCGCGATCTGTGTGACGAACATGGCATCCTTCTGATCATGGACGAGGTCCAGTGCGGCGTCGGCCGGACGGGCAAGCTGTTTGCCCATGAATGGTCCGGCATCACCCCCGATATCATGATGGTCGCCAAAGGCATCGGCGGGGGCTTTCCCTTGGGCGCTGTTCTGGCGACCGAAGATGCGGCATCAGGCATGACGGCGGGCACCCACGGGTCGACCTATGGCGGCAACCCGCTGGGCTGTGCCGTCGGTAATGCCGTGATCGACATCATCGGCGACCCGGCCTTTCTGGCCGAAGTGAACCGCAAAGCCAGCCTGATCCGCCAAAAGCTCGAAGGCCTTGTGGCCAGCCATCCCGATGTCTTCGAAGCCGTGCGCGGCAGCGGCCTGATGCTCGGCCTCAAATGCAAGGCAATCAACAGCGATGTGGTCGCGGCGGGTTATCAACACGAAGTCATCACCGTCCCGGCTGGCGACAATGTGATCCGCCTGCTTCCCCCGCTCACCATCACCGATGAAGAAATCGCCGAAGCGGTCGCACGACTCGACAAAGCTGCAAGCAGCCTCACCTCTGCCTGATCTTCATTTTGCAGAATAAACTCCGGGGGGCTCGGGGGGCTGGCCCCCCGTCCTTTCAAACAGAAGAATTACCTATGAAACATTTTCTCGACATCAATCAAACCGATCCCGCCGATCTGCGCGGCATCATCGACAATGCCGCCGCAATGAAGGCGCAGCGCAACGGCCGCCCGCGCGGCGCGCCTGATGATGACCAGCCGCTAAAAGACCACATGGTCGCGCTGATTTTCGAAAAACCATCAACCCGCACCCGCGTCAGTTTTGATGTGGGCGTGCGCCAGATGGGCGGGCAAACCATGGTGCTGTCGGGTGCCGACATGCAACTGGGCCACGGTGAAACCATCGCCGACACCGCCCGCGTCCTGTCGCGCTATGTCGATCTGATCATGATCCGCACATTCGAGGAAGCAACCCTTCTCGAGATGGCGGAATACGCCTCGGTTCCGGTGATCAACGGGCTGACAAACCGCACCCATCCTTGCCAGATCATGGCAGATATCATGACCTTCGAAGAACACAGCGGCCCGATCAAAGGCAAGAAAGTCGTGTGGTCCGGTGACGGCAACAACGTCTTTGCCAGCTTTGCCCATGCGGCCAAGAGCTTTGACTTCGATCTGGTTTTCACCGGTCCGCCCACCCTTGATCCCGAAGCCGCCTTGAATGGTCTCTACACAATCGAGCGCGACCCGAACAAAGCCGTCGAGGGTGCCGATCTGGTGGTGACCGATACATGGGTCTCCATGCATGATCCGCAATCCGCACGCGAACGCCGCCACAACCAGCTGCGCGGCTATCAGGTCAATGATGCGCTGATGAACAAGGCAAAGCCCGACGCATTGTTCATGCACTGTCTGCCTGCGCACCGCGATGACGAGGTCACAAGCTCGGTCATGGATGGCCCGCGGTCGGTGATTTTCGACGAGGCCGAAAACCGGCTGCACGCGCAAAAGTCGATCATGCGCTGGTGTCTGGGCAAGTGACCGGCAAGCAGCCCGTCGTCGTTGCAGGTGCAGGGGCGATAGGCTGCTTTGTGGGCGGGCTTTTGGCGGCGCGCGGGCATGATGTGACGCTGCTCGCCCGCGCCCGCGTCATTGACCAGATCAACGAACATGGCCTGCAGCTGACCGATTTCGGCGGGATGGATCGCCGTATTCCAGCACAAGACCTGACGCTGACAGATGATCCGGCCTGCCTGAAACAGGCGGCGATTGTACTCGTGACGGTCAAGACATCAGACACAGCCGCGATAGCGCGGGAAATCCGTAAAAACACCCCCCGGAATACGGTTGTGATCAGCCTGCAAAACGGGATGGAGGCGGCACAAACCCTGCGGGATATTTTGCCGGGTCACGATGTGCGCGCGGGCATGGTGCCTTTCAACGTGGTACCCGTTGGCCCCGCGGCCTATCACCGGTCCACCAGCGGTGACATCGTGATCGAAGCGGGCCAGAAACCCCTTGCCGACCTCTTGTCGCAACCGGATCTGGTGTTTGTGGACAGCGGTGATATTGCAGCCGTCCAATGGGGCAAGCTGCTGATCAACTTGAACAATGCGTTGAATGCCTTGTCGGGAGTGACGCTTCAGGCGCAACTGCTCAGCCGCCCTTGGCGCGGCCTGATGGCAGCACAGATGACCGAGGCATTGAAGGTGCTAAAGGCGCATGGCATCCGGCCACAATCCACGACGCCTTTGCCATCAGAGTTGATCCCTTGGGTGCTGCGCCTACCTACGCCGATCTTCCAACGGATCGCCGCCAAGATGTTGACCATCGACCCGACGGCGCGCACCTCGATGTCCTATGATCTTGAGGCCGGAAAACCGACAGAGATTGACGCCCTGCAAGGGCTGATCATCACGATGGGTGCGGAAAAGTCGGTGCCCACACCGTTGTGCGCCCGCGTTCTGCACCACGTTAACCAAGCCCAAGCCGCAGGGCAGGGGCTGCCCTGTCTATCCCCGACTGATATTTGAAGGGGCAAGCGGCTTGGGGGATGATCAATTTAGGTAACGATCGAGGTCAGCAAGACAAAGATCAGCGCTGACATGGTTGCCGCTGCGGGAACGGTAATCACCCAGGCAGCGATGATGGTCATGAAATGCGACCGCCGGACCAGCTTGCGGCGGCGGCGTTCCTCGACGGCGATCCGTTTGACGTTACCAACGGTAGCATCAGGTTTGCGCAACCGGCGTTCCATGTGCCATTCGCGGTAAAAGCCCACACCGAACACGCCACCAACGGCGATATGGGTGGAACTGACCGGCAGCCCCAGCCACGACGCCACAATCACCGTGATCGCCGCTGACAAGGCCACACAATAGGCGCGCATCGGGTTCAGCTTGGTAATCTGGCTGCCGACCATGCGGATCAGTTTTGGCCCGAACAGGAACAACCCGAACGAGATACCAAAGGCACCGATCACCATGACCCAGGTGGGAATTGATACTTTGGCCTCGAAGCCGCCAAATTCAGAGGCGTGCACAATCGCGGCCAAGGGGCCAACCGCATTGGCCACGTCGTTGGCCCCGTGGGCAAAGCTCAGCAAACCAGCCGAAAACACCAGCGGCAGACCAAACAGAACCTTGACCGATTTGTTGCGGTTTTCCAGCCCTTCGGAGGCGCGGAAAATGGCCGGGCGCGACACAGCGTAGGAGATAAGCCCCAGAACCAGCCCGATGAACAGGGCCATGCCCATATCGATGTGAACGATCTTTTTCAGACCCTTCAGCGCCAGATAGGTGGCGAAAACGCCAGCCATGACGCCGATCAGAATGGGGACCCACCGGCGCGAGGCGGCGATCTTGTCTTCCTGGTACAGGATTTTAGCTTTGATCAGCGCCAGAAAACCGGCGGCGACAACACCGCCCAAGACGGGGGAGATAACCCAGCTTGCGGCAATCATGCTCATGGATGACCAGTTGACGGCCGTAAGGCCGGCGGCCGCGATGCCCGCCCCCAAAACGCCACCGACGACCGAATGGGTCGTGGACACGGGCGCGCCGACCCATGTGGCCAGGTTGACCCATAGCGCAGAAGAAATCAGCGCGGCCATCATGGCCCAGATAAACACCTGCGAATCCGCAACCGAATTGGGGTCAATGATCCCCTTTGAGATGGTCGATACAACATCGCCCCCGGCCAGCAAGGCACCCGCGCTTTCGCAGATCGCCGCGATCAGGATCGCGCCGCCCATGCTCAGCGCTTTGGCCCCCACAGCAGGGCCCATATTGTTGGCAACGTCATTGGCCCCGATGTTGACCGCCATATAGGCACCAAAGGCCGCAGCGGCGATCACCACATAGTTGGAGGAGGAATAGCCAAGGAAAATCCCAGCAGAGAGCGCAGCAAGCACAATGAATGCCAGCGCTATCCCGAAACCGACCATCGGGCGTGCGGCATAGGTCGCGGCCTGTTCAACACGGGAAATGCGGTGCAAATCGGTGTCTAGGGTCTTCCACTGCTGGCCTTTGGGGGCGTCACTCATAGCTGCTCCAATCGTGATAATTGGCGCGTCCTGCCAGAAACGCGGCAGCTATACAAGTCAGACCGGAAAAACCGGACCGCTATCGGGGTGCAGTTTATAGCGACCGCAGAATTTCTTGGAGGTCGGGTTCGTCCACCAACTCGGCAGCTTCGGCGGGTGCGAACCATTTACGTTTGCGTTCATTCACCTCTGGGTACTCGTCCTCGAGGTTGCGCACACGCGTCAGATACACCTGCGCATTCACAGGCGTGGTCAGCCCGTGGTCCAGACGCTTGTTATAGTCGTAATACCCCATCGGTGCGCTCTCGATGTCGGCTTTTGAAACGCCGGCTTCTTCCCATGCTTCTTGCAAGGCGGCCTCGGCACCGTCCAGCCCGTCTACGGGCCAGCCTTTCGGCACGATCCACCGTCCGGTGTCGCGGCTCGTGATCAGCAACACCTGTTTTCCCTTGGGGGTTTCGCGATAGCATAGGGCGGCAACCTGCAGCCGTTTCGGCCGTTGCCACATAGGAAGGAACATGTCGCTCCACGCGCGTTTAAATACGTGCATCATCTTGGATCACCTGCCAAATAGGTCTGTTTTTTGATTTTATGCGTAATCAGTAAACGATTTTACAAAAGAAATCAATTCCATAGCCGAAAGGCCCCCACGGGCTGGTCAAGCCGGTCGGTGCTTGTGGCCATAAAACCATGTCTTTGACAAACTACATAAGCAGGGTTAGCCGCAAAACCAACCCTGACAAAACCGCTTTTGGGTCGGGGGCAACCGCAAAAAGCTAGCCCGCGAAGGGATCAACCGGATAGCCGACATGGGACAGGTACAACCCATGCGGCGGCGACACGGGGCCGCAGGCCTGACGGTCGCGCGCCTCAAGCATCGTTTTCACATCATCGGGGCGAAACGACCCTGCGCCGACCCGTTCCAGTGTGCCGACGAAACTGCGCACCTGATTGTGCAGAAACGACCGCGCACGCACATCGAAATGCAGCTCTGGCCCGCCAAGGGTATCGACCCATGTCATGTCCAGCCGGTCAACGGTTTTGATTGGGGTCATTGACTGGCAGATCGTTGACCGGAATGTCGTGAAATCATGCTTGCCCAGCAAATGGCTGGCACCTTCGCGCATGGCATCCAGATCCAGTGGTTTCTTGACGTTCCAGACCAACCCCGCCTGATGGGTCACAGGGGCCCGCCGCACGAGGATGCGGAAAAGATAGCGCCGTTCCTGTGCGGAAAAACGGGCGTGAAACGTCTCGTCGACCTGTACGCAATCCACGATCGCCACCGGATGCGGCTTCATGTGATAGTTCAACGCTTCGGACAGCCGGAAGGGCGTCCACTCGCGCGCCATCTCGCAATGGGCGACCTGCGCCATCGCGTGAACGCCTGCGTCCGTGCGCCCGGCGGCTGCGATATTGTGGTCGCGCGGTTCGATTTTGGCCAGCGCAGCCTCGATCACGCCCTGAACCGAGGGCACATCATTCTGACGTTGCCAGCCGTGAAACGGGCCGCCGTGGTATTCGATTTTCAGGGCATAGCGATACATGGCGCGGGCTTAGCGCGGGCGGTGGCTTCTGGCAATCCCTGCACCCCATGCTTATGTTCGGTTTCAACAGCAAGATAAGGCGGGCGCGGGCTTTGGTACTTTCAAAAATTGCCGATGGTATTTGGCGGCAGGTCGAAAATGTACAGGACGGCGTGTCCGAGGTGTTCTTTGAGCCGGTCATCCGTCTGGGCGTCACCGGATTGGCGCGGTCGGGCAAGACGGTGTTCATCACCTCACTGGTGGCGAACCTGCTGGACCGGGGCCGGATGCCGGGGCTGCTGGCCGCGTCCGAGGGCCGGATAGAGGCCGCATTCCTGCAACCCCAGCCTGATGATACCGTGCCGCGCTTTGATTATGAAAACCACCTAGCCGCGTTGACAGGCCCGACACCCCATTGGCCCGACAGCACCCGCGCGATCTCCGAACTGCGCCTTTCGTTGCGTGTGCGTCCCAACGGGCTGCTGGCGGGGTTTCAGGGGCCGCGCACGATCCATCTGGATATTGTCGATTACCCCGGTGAATGGCTGCTGGATCTGGCGTTGATGGATGTCGATTACGCAGAATGGTCCGCGCAGGTTCTCAAGCGGATCGGAAACCGCGAAGAGGCGGCAGGCTATCGCGCATTGGTCGCTGACACTGATCCCATGGCCAGCCTGAACGAGCCCACGGCCCAAACCCTTGCCGCCAGCTTTGCTGACTATCTGCAAACGGCGCGTGCCAATGGCTATTCCGATTGCACGCCGGGGCGGTTCCTTTTGCCCGGTGATCTGGCGGGATCACCTGTGCTGACCTTTGCGCCCTTGCCCGGTGGCGACGGCCCGCGCGGGTCGTTGCTGCGTGAAATGGCGCGGCGCTTTGAGGCGTATAAACGCAAGGTCGTGCAGCCGTTTTTCCGCGACCACTTTGCCAAGATCGACCGTCAGGTTGTGCTGGTCGATGCGCTTGGCGCGATCAATCAGGGCCCCCGTGCGGTCGAGGACCTGCGCGCCGCAATGAGCGAAATCCTCAGCAGTTTCAAGCCCGGTCGCAACGGGTTTCTGACGCAGCTCCTGCGCGGCAAACGGGTCGAAAAGATATTGTTCGCCGCGACCAAGGCCGACCATCTGCACCATTCCCAACACGCCAGCCTGACCGCGATCATGGAGGCATTGACCCGCGAGGCCCGCGACCGTGCGCGGTTCGCAGGGGCAGGCACATCCGCGATGTCGCTGGCATCGCTGCGCGCCACGACCGAGGCGTCGATGGAGCATGACGGCGAAACCTTGGATGTTGTGCGCGGCAGCTTGCTTGAGACCGGTAAAGAAGCGGCTTTCTATCCCGGCGAGCTGCCCAAAGACCCCGCGCATCTGCTGAGCCCCGCACGGGCGGGGGCGGAAAAATGGCTGGATCAGGATTACAAAATCATGCGCTTTGCCCCGGCCAAGCTGAACCTGCGCCCCGGTGACGGGCCACCGCACATCCGGTTGGACAAGGCGGCTGAATTCCTGATCGGGGACCGGTTGTGATAAAACTACGCAGGGCGCGGGATATGGACGCCGGCACTGTTGGCGCGATCCTGTCCGAATTCGTGGATACAACGGCGTGGATGCCGCGGATACACAGCCGCGCCCAAGACATCGCCCATGCCGCGCGTATGATTGATTTGGGGCGGGTCCATGTGGCCGAGCAGGAAGGCGCAATTGTCGGGTTTTACGCATTGAACGGCGAAGATATGGATGCGCTTTATGTTGCTGCGGCAAATCGCGGGCAGGGTGTGGGGGCAGCGTTGCTTCGCCATGCGCAAGACGCGGTGGACCGTCTGGCGCTTTGGACGTTTCAGGCCAATTCAGGTGCCCAGCGGTTTTATCTGCGCCAAGGCTTTGCAGAAGTGCAGCGTAGCGATGGCAGCAACAGCGATGAGAAATTGCCGGACATCAAATATGAATGGCAGCGGGGGGCGATGTAATGGCTAAGGGTCCGGTATTGTTTGATCTGGAAGAAGACGCGGCACCGCGCCCGTCTGTATCCGAGGCTCCGCCCGTTCCGGATGTCGGAATGGTCGCCCCCCAAGGTCAGGCGATGCAAATCGCGGCACGTCTGGCGGCGCGTAAACCGTCGAAACTGGTCAGGCTGTTCTGGTGGCTGCTGACGGCCTTTATCGGGGCGCTGGTGTCGATCACCGCGTGGAATTTCATCACCGGATTGATGGCCAGCTATCCGGTGATCGGGCTGGCAATGAGCGTTCTGATGGGGGCGTTGCTGGTGGTGGTCGCCCTGCTGTGCCTGCGAGAACTTGCGGCGTTCAGCAGGCTCGCGCGGCTGGACGGCCTGCACCACGACGTTGGTCAGGCCTTGGCGCAAGATGATCTGAAAGCGGCGCGGTCGGTGACCGACCGGCTGGTCGCGCTGTACAAAGGGCGCGAAGATACCCGCTGGGGCCGCGACCGGCTGGCCGAGCTGCGCGAAGATCAACTGGACGCACATAGTTTGCTGGCGCTGGCCGAGGCCGAATTACTGGGCCCGCTGGACATCGCCGCCAGCCGCGAGGTCGAAGCCGCCGCGCGGCAGGTGGCAACGGTGACAGCGCTGGTGCCTTTGGCGCTGGCCGATGTGGCCGCCGCCCTGACCAGCAACCTGCGCATGATCCGCCGTGTCGCCGAGATTTATGGCGGGCGATCGGGGTTTTTCGGGTCGTGGCGGCTGACGCGGGCGGTGTTGTCGCATTTGGTGGCGACGGGGGCCGTGGCGGTGGGCGACGACATGCTGGAGCCGATTTTGGGCGGCACGATGCTGGCCAAGCTGTCGCGGCGTTTTGGCGAAGGGCTGGTGAACGGTGCGCTGACGGCGCGGGTCGGTGTTGCCGCGATGGAAGTCTGTCGCCCGATGCCGTTTTCGCAAGGGCGCAGACCGAAGGTGCGCAGCATCATCAAGCGGGCCTTGTCGGGGTTGTTTGGCAAGGGGGCGCAGGCGCAGGAGTGATCGGACCAACGGATTGGGGCGCTGCCCCAAACCCCGGGATATTTAAGAGCCAGAGAACGAGGGGCGTAGGGGCTTGTCGCTTGTGGGTGGGGGGCTTATAAGGCGCGTCATGAGCCGGATATCCGCGATCATTATTCGAATTATTTTCCCGGCGCTCTGAATGCACGAGACGCCGGGCAGAGGTGTTTGAGATACTCGCACCGCACCTGAACATCTATTCCCCAATTCCGTTTGCCAAAGGACGCCCACCATGTGCGCCGACACGCCTGAAACAGTTGATTATAAATCCACGCTGAACCTGCCCAAGACCGATTTCCCGATGCGCGCGGGCCTGCCCAAGCGCGAGCCCGAGTGGCTGGCGCGGTGGGAGAAGATCGGCGTCTATGACCGGTTGCGTGAAAAAGAGGGCCGCACGCCGTTTACGCTGCATGATGGCCCGCCCTATGCCAACGGGCATCTGCACATCGGTCACGCGCTGAACAAGACGATCAAGGACATGATCGTGCGCAGCCACCAGATGATGGGTTTTGACGCGCGCTATATCCCCGGTTGGGATTGTCACGGTCTGCCGATCGAATGGAAGATCGAGGAACAGTACCGCCAGAAGGGCAAGAACAAGGACGACGTGCCGATCAATGATTTCCGCGCCGAGTGCCGCAAGTTTGCCGCCGGTTGGGTGGACATCCAGCGCGAGGAATTCAAGCGTCTGGGCATCACCGGCAATTGGGCCGATCCGTATCTGACGATGGATTTCCACGCCGAGCGTGTGATCGCCGAGGAATTCATGAAGTTCCTGATGAACGGCACGCTGTATCAGGGCTCAAAGCCGGTGATGTGGTCGCCAGTTGAGAAGACCGCCTTGGCCGAGGCCGAGGTCGAGTATCACGACAAGGAAAGCTTTACCATCTGGGTGAAGTTCAAGGTTGTGGGCACGGGCGATGCCGGGCTGGACGGGGCGCAGGTCGTGATCTGGACCACGACGCCCTGGACCATGCCGAGCAACAAGGCCGTCGTTTATGGCGAAGGCATTTCCTATGGCCTGTACGAAGTGACGGGTTGCCCTGAGGAATCCTGGGTCACGGTCGGGGATCGCTATATCCTGTCCGACGCTATGGCGATGGAGGTTTTCGGGCGTGCGCGTCTGGACGAGACACAGGTGCGCCGCCTGTCTGATGTGACGCAGGATGATCTGGCCAAGATCAGCTTGCAGCATCCGCTGGCCGGGGCTGAGGGCGGCAATGGCGAGTGGGATGATCTGCGCGACTTCCGCGCTGCAGATTTCGTGACCGATACCGAAGGCACGGGTTTTGTGCATTGCGCGCCAAGCCACGGTCTTGAGGAATATGAGCTTTACCGCGATCTGGGCATGTTGGAGCAGGTGATCACCTATAACGTGGTCGAAGACGGGTCGTTCCGCACGGACCTGCCGTTCTTTGGCGGCAAGGCGATCCTGAAGCCCAATGGTAAGGAAGGTGACGCGAACACCGCCGTGATCAACAAGCTGGTCGAGGTGGGCGGTTTGCTGGCACGTGGCAAGATCAAGCACAGCTATCCGCACAGCTGGCGGTCCAAGGCACCGGTGATCTATCGCAACACGCCGCAGTGGTTTGCCGCCATCGACAAGCCCGTTGGTGACGGGTTGGATACCTTTGGCAAGACCATCCGCGAACGTGCCCTGACCGAGATTGATAACGTAAACTGGGTGCCGAAAAAGGGCCGCAACCGACTGTATTCGATGATGGAGGCACGGCCTGACTGGGTGTTGTCGCGTCAACGTGCGTGGGGTGTGCCACTGACCTGCTTTACCAAGAAAGGTGCGCTGCCGACTGATGCTGATTTCCTGCTGCGCAACCCCGACGTTAACAAGCGCGTCGTCGAGGCCTTCGAGGCAGACGGTGCAGATGTCTGGTACGAGGATGGCGCGAAAGAGCGGTTCCTGGGCGGGATCGTGAACCCTAACGATTATAATCAGGTGTTCGACATTCTGGACGTTTGGTTTGATTCGGGTTCGACCCATGCATTCGTTCTGCGCGACCGCCCCGACGGCACCAAAGACGGCATCGCTGATGTCTATATGGAAGGCACCGACCAGCACCGGGGCTGGTTCCATTCGTCGCTGCTGCAATCGGTTGGCACCACGGGCCACGCGCCTTATCGCAATGTGGTAACGCATGGTTTCACGCTGGATGCCAAGGGCATGAAAATGTCCAAATCCATCGGCAACACCATCGTGCCGGAAAAGATCGTGCAGCAATATGGCGCGGATATCCTGCGGCTTTGGGTGGCGCAGACCGATTACACGGCGGACCAGCGGATCGGGGATGAGATCCTCAAAGGTGTCGCGGACAGCTATCGCCGGTTGCGCAACACGATGCGCTATATGCTGGGGTCGCTCACGGATTTCGACAAGTCCAAAGCTGTCGCAATCGAGGACATGCCCGAGCTGGAGCGTCTGATCCTGCACAAGCTGGCCGTTCTGGATGGCGTTGTGCGCGAAGGCTATGCCAAGTTCGACTTCCAGGGTGTCTTCCGCGCGGTGTTCGAATTTGCGACGCTTGATCTGTCGTCCTTCTATTTTGATATCCGCAAGGATGCGTTGTATTGCGACGGTGACACGACCCGCAAACTGGCCGCTTTGACCGTGCTGGATCACCTGTACAACCGTCTGACCATCTGGCTGGCCCCGATCCTTGTCTTCACGATGGAGGAAGTCTGGCTGGAGCGTCATGCAGATGAAAACACGTCGGTGCATTTGCAGGACTTCCCCGAAACGCCTGCCGCATGGCGCGACGATGTGTTGGCCGCCCGTGCGGAAAAGCTGCGTGCCGTGCGCCGCGTCGTAACGGGGGCGTTGGAAGAGCAGCGTACAGCCAAGGTGATCGGTTCATCGCTGGAAGCATCGCCAACCGTCTATCTTGCGCCCGAATATGCCGAGATCATCACTGACCCGGAAACCTTTGCTGATTTGTGCATCACCAGCCAGATCACCCTGACGACCGGGGATGCCCCCGAGGGCGCATGGACATCTGATGATGTGGCAGGGGTTGCCGTGGTCTTTGCCAAGGCCGAGGGCGAGAAATGCGCGCGGTGCTGGAAAGTGCTGCCAGACGTTGGTACCCATGCGCACCCGGCCGTGTGCAAGCGGTGTGACGATGCAGTGTCCTAAGGCGGGGTTGCACCCCGGTTGCGTCTAGGTGGCTCTGCAACAGTCCATCCAGACGCAATTCGGGATGCTGACGGTGACCGAAGAGGCAGGCGCAATCACGCGCCTGTCTTGGGGGGCTGCTCGGGATCAACACCGCAGTGATCTTCTGGATGCCGCTACCCGTCAGCTTGCCAGCTTTGACACAGGCGCGTTGACCGAATTCACGCTTCCCCTGCGGGTCGGGGGCAGCGGTTTTCTAAGGGCGGTGTGCGATGCGATATGCGCGATTCCCTTTGGTGAAACCCGCACCTATGGCGAGATCGCCAAGGATCTGAATGCCCCCGCGCAGGCGGTGGGGCAGGCCTGCGGGCAAAATCCGATTCCCGTCATCATCCCGTGCCACCGCGTGATGGGGGCCAAGGGCCTGACCGGCTATTCAGGGGCAGGGGGGATCGAAACGAAAATCGCCTTGCTGCGCCATGAAGGGGCGGCAGGATTGTTGATATAGGGCAATTGTGTTGAGCGGCGCAAAGCGTGGGTTAGAAACCTACCCTATATATCCCGTTCGTACAGAAACTGTTGCGCGACACCGGCAAAGGTCAGGTAAAGGCTGGTCAGGACCAGACCCCAATGTGCCCAGCTTTCAGGGTGAAAATCGACCCAGGCGGCCCATCCTGCGAAAAATGTCCACGCCAGCGCCATTGGCAAGGTAACCGGCCGCCAGCGTTCGGTGCGCACGGGATGCACGAATTTGAGCGGCGCAAACATGGTGACTGCAAGGAAGGTGACCAAAATCAACGACACCCACCATGGCGGCGACAATGCAAACAGCACCAGCACCAGCATGTTCCAGCACCCCGGAAAGCCCCAGAACGAATTGTCTTTCGTCTTCATCCGGGTGTCACAGAAATACATCGCACTTGCGAAAGTGATGATGATGATCATGACCCAGCCGCTCCAGCCGTCCATCAGGCCCGATTTGAACAGGGCAAAGGCAGGGATGAAAACATAGGTAAGATAGTCGATAATCAGGTCCAAAAGGACCCCGTCAAACTGCGGCGCATTTGTTTTGACGTCGTATTTGCGGGCCAATGGGCCGTCGATACCATCAACAAAAAAGGCAACAACCAGCCATAGGAACATCAAATCCCATTTCTGGTCGACAGCCGCCAGCATCGCCAACATGGCAAATATCGCGCCGGTTGCAGTGAACAAATGAACAAGAAGGGCGCGTGACTGGATACTCATTCATCACAGATGCCAAATCTTTCTGGTAAGTGCAAAAGGAAAAGCGCAAGGAACTGGTTAGGCTTGGGTTGACCCCGCTTGTGATTCCGCCTAAAGCCTGACAACCAATTTCAGGGTTGCCCTTGTGCAGCCCATTCGGGTGTTGGGTCGGATCGCCGATTACACCTCTGTAGCAAAAGGATGAACCCATGTCGCGCGTTTGCGAATTGACCGGAAAAGGCCCGATGTCGGGCAACAACGTAAGCCACGCCAAAAACCGCACACGTCGCCGGTTCTTGCCGAACCTGAACGATGTGACTTTGCAGTCCGAAGCACTGGGTCGCAGCTTCAAGTTCCGCATTTCTGCGGCTGCTTTGCGCACAGTCGACCACCGCGGTGGTCTGGACGCGTTCATGGCCAAAGCAAAGGACACAGAGCTGTCCGGCAACGCTTTGAAAGTGAAAAAGGCGATTGCAAAGTCCAGCGCGACTGCTGACGCTCTTTCCTAAGACCTTCTAAAGTTTATTCACGCAACCCTGGCTTAACCGCCGGGGTTGCGTCGTTTTAACCTGTCGAAACTCTTTTGCAGCTTTGTTATTATTGCCGATATGTTGAACCGTTCCTTCATTGCTGTCTTGCTTGCCTTGGTATTGGGGCTGACCAGCCAAAGCATGGCCGTCGCGCGCGGCGCGTCTGCGGCAACGGGGCAGATGGTTCTGTGTACAGGGGCAGGGCCGGTCGCGGTCTATCTGGATGCCAAGGGGCAGCCGACATCGGCCCCGCATATTTGCCCTGATTCTGCGTTAAACATTTCGGTCGCGGGTCCTGTCGCCCTGCTTGATGCGCCTGCGCGCCTGATCGTGTTTCGCCGCTTTGTGGGCCACCCCAAGGTGCAGGAAATCGCGCGGCCCAAGCTGCGCCCCGATACGCGCGCGCCCCCTGTGACTGTCTGAAAACCAATCCTTTCTAGACATATCAAAACACAGGAATACCCAATGAAACTTGCTTCTTTTACCCGCGCGGTCTGCGCGATCCTTCTGCTGTCTGCTGGCCCTTTGGCGGCCCAAGGCATGGTGGTTCATGACGCCTATGCCCGCAGTTCCACCGCGTCATCGACATCCGGCGCGGCGTTTATGGTGCTGATGAACCATTCAGGTGCCGATGACCGCCTGATTGGTGCATCGTCGGATGTGGCTGAAAAGGTCGAACTCCACCAGCACGCCGAAGACGCCAATGGCGTGATGCGCATGGGCGAGATCGAAGGCGGCGTTCCGGTCGCCAATGACGAGGCTCATGTCTTTGAACGTGGCGGCGATCACCTGATGTTCATGGGGCTCAAGCAGCCATTGACCCAAGGCGACGTAATCAGGGTGACGCTTGAGTTCGAAAAGGCCGGCGCGGTCGAAATCGACATCATCGTGGATCAGGAACGCCAGCCGGATGAGGGCGCGATGAACCACGGCACCATGGATCATAGCAAAATGGGCCATGACAGCATGAAACGCTCGGACGATACCAAGGCCTCCGAATAAGGCAGCTATCATCGGCGGTCAGGGCAAAGGCGCTACCTAAGCTCTGGCCGCTGCGGCACGCTGCTGTTGCCCAGCAATTCCTCGACCCAATCGGTGACAATGCGTGTGGCGGGGCCGGTGCGGTGTTCTGCGAACTGATTCCCCACGGCCGACCGTTCGAGGTTCATTTCAATCGTATGCGCCCCGTTGCGCCGCGCATCTGCGACAAACCCTGCTGCGGGGTAAACATTGCCTGATGTGCCAATGGCAGCGAAAATATCCGCCTCGGCCAGATGGTCAAAGATCACATCCATGTCATAGGGCATTTCGCCGAACCAGACGATGTCGGGCCGGGCCGCAGGTGCGCTGCATTTCGGGCAGGCATCACCGGGGGCCATGACCATTGGCGCGGGCCAGCGATGATCACAGGCCGCACATAGCGCCGAATTCAGGGCACCATGCATATGCATCACGTCCAACGCGCCCCCCTGTTCATGCAGATCATCCACGTTTTGGGTCACGATCACCACTTGGTCGCCAAAGTGCCTTTGCAACTTGGCCAACGCCTTGTGCGCCGCATTTGGTGCGACCTCTGCGGCCTGTTTGCGGCGGGCATTATAGAAATCGACGACCAGCTTGGGGTCGCGGGCGAATCCTTCGGGGGTGGCGACGTCTTCGACGCGGTGCTGCGCCCACAACCCGTCTGCGGCGCGAAAGGTTTCGATCCCGCTTTCTGCCGAAATGCCTGCGCCGGTCAGAATGACAATCTTGCTCATGTTTACGGCCTTCCCAAGTCTGTGTGATGTCTTACCCTTCAAGGGTGTGAAAACTGCCCGATAGCCACGGCATCTGCACCAGCGTTGGCGCGATCATATGGGTTTGCAGCAGCTGGCGCATGGTGGTGGCGATGTTTTGGGGCACAGGGCCTGTCCAATCAGCCCCTGCAAACAGCGATATCTGCCGCGATACCCCCGGCGCGGGCAACGGGTGCGCGGTAAGCTCCGCGTGAAAACGCTCTGCGCGGCCATAGCCAAAGGGCGTCGTGATCGCCCAGCCAATGCCCCGCGCCACCATCGCCATCAATGCCAGATGGCTGCCGATCTCGAATTGCGAGGCCAGATTGATGTTGTTTCGGGTCAGGTGATTGTTGATCTGGCCGGCAATCATCTGGTCGGCCTCGTACCGCAGGAATGGCAGGGCGGACCGACCGGAGAGCAAAACAGCAGGCGTCTGGTCGGTATCAACGGGTGTGACAATGATAAACGGGTCACGGGCCAGCGGGATTTCGGTCAGCCCGCTTTTGGCATCACCGCCGGTGGCTGCGATTGCTATGTGCAGCGCCTTGTCCTGAACGGCTTGTATCAAGTCCTTGCTGCCATCGGTGATCATCCGAAACCGGCACCCCGCCATGCTGTCGGCCAGTATCGTCGCCAGACGGGGGGTAAGATCGTTGTCGAAATCATCAATCACCCCGAGGCTCAGATCGGACAGATTGGCAAGGTCCATCACCGTCAGTTCGGTCTGCGCCAATCGCAACTGGGCCAGTGCCGCAGTTGCGTGTCGCAAGAAGTTTTCACCCTGCGGGGTCAGGCGCATCGGTCGACGGCTGTGATCAATCAGGTCGGTGCCGATGGCGGCCTCAAGGTTGGACATTTGCTGGCTGACCGCAGGTTGGCTCAGCCCTGTTGCCGCTGCTGCTTGCGCCACTGAACCGGAGCGCGCCAATGCCTCGAACACTTCGATCCCGCGCAGGGTCACACCTTTTTTGAACATCACAGACGCCTTTTGGCAGTTTCCAGTTTCTCAATATCACGGTTGGATCGGCTTCGCACAGGTGGCCCCGTCCGGCCGATAGATTCAACAAATCAAAATAGGGCGTGCCTGCTTATTTGACCATTGAAGCGGGCGCATAACAAGCGCACGATTGGCGCGAAACCAGACAGAGACGCAAGTGATGAAGATTGCCACAGCCGCCTATACCCAGGATATCCTGACCAGTTGGGCCCATTACGAGGATAAACTGGCCAGTTGGGTCGCAACGGCCGCTGCCAATGGGGCCGATTTGCTGGTCTTTCCCGAATACGGCGCGATGGAGCTGGCGACATTGGCCGGTCTGGACGTTGCCGCAGATCTGGAGGCGTCGCTTTTCGCGGTGTCGGACCGGTTGGCGGATGCAGATGCAGTGCATCAAAGACTGGCGGCAGAATACGGAGTGCACATCGTCGCGGCGTCAGGGCCAGCGGCCACAGCCACGCGTCCCGTCAACCGCGCAAGGCTGATCACGCCCGACGGCAAGATCGGTGTGCAAGACAAGCAGATCATGACCCGTTTCGAGCGCGAGGTTTGGGGTGTGATCGGCGGCAATGCCTTGCAGGTCTTTGAAACCGCGATTGGCAAGATCGGCATTCTGATCTGCTATGACAGCGAATTCCCGCTTTTGGGTCGCGCATTGGCTGATTGCGATGTCATCGCCGTGCCCAGCGTGACCGAAGCCCTGGCCGGATACTGGCGTGTGCGCATCGGGTCGATGGCCCGCGCGCTTGAGAATCAGTGCATCACGGCAATGTCGTCTTGTGTGGGGCCTGCCGACTGGTCGGACGCTTTGGGCGATTCCTATGGGGCGGGGGGCATCTTTTGCCCGCCCGATATTGGTTTCCCGTCAACGGGTGTGCTGGCTGCGGCGGAGATAAACGTGCCGGGCTGGACCTATGCCGATGTCGATATCGCGCAGATCGCCAATGTGCGTTCGCAGGGCGTGGTATTGAACCGAACCCATTGGGCAGATCAGGCAGGCCGCGATAGCGTTGCGATAAACACGTCTTTGCTGTGAATAGGTCTTGAAAAAGGGGAAAATTGCGCCCATTTAAGCCTGCGCTCTGCATTTGCAGGGCAAAGTGTTCAAGGAGAGACCATGGCTAAGGAAGACACGCTCGAATTCCCCGGTATCGTCAAGGAACTCCTGCCGAATGCGACATTCCGGGTCGAGCTTGAAAACGGCCATGAGATTATCGCACATACGGCAGGCAAAATGCGTAAAAACCGCATTCGTGTTCTGGCAGGCGACAAAGTACAGGTGGAAATGACCCCCTACGATCTGACCAAGGGCCGGATCAATTATCGCTTTAAATAACGCGCTTTACCGAAGGTTTCACGATCTTCGGTCTGCGCTTTGGGTTTGCATATGACCTTTATCCTCGGATCAGGCAGTCCGCGCCGCAAGGAATTGCTGGCGCAAATCGGCGTTGTGGCCGATGAAATTCGTGCGCCCGATATTGACGAAACCCCGCAAAAAGCCGAATTGCCGCGCCCCTATTGCGCGCGCATGGCCCGTGAAAAGGTCGCCGCCGTGCAGGTTGGCCCTGATGATATCGTGCTTTGCGCTGATACCACAGTTGCTGTTGGCCGGCGCATTTTGGGCAAACCCGAAAGCGCCGAAGAGGCGGCGGGTTTCTTGCGACTGATGTCGGGGCGTCGTCACAAGGTGATCACGGCCGTTGCGGTAAAACGCGGTGACAGGCTGTGGGAACGCGATGTTGTCAGCACCGTGCGCATGAAGCGGCTGTCGGATGCCGAACTGGCCGCCTATCTTGCCACCGGCGACTGGCACGGTAAGGCGGGCGGTTATGGTATTCAGGGGCCAGCAGGCGCGTTGATCCCGTGGATCAGCGGATCATTTACCGGCATCGTGGGGCTGCCCCTTGCCGAAACCGCAAACCTGCTGCGCGCAGCAGGCTATATTTTTGACGGAGAGACATCATGAAGGGTCGTACGATCATTCTGGACCACTTGGGCGAGGTCGAGGCGGCTGCTTTGATGGTGGATGGCAAGCTGGACGATCTGCTGATCGACAGCGACGGCCCGCGCCCCGGTACGATCTATCGCGCCATCGCTGACCGGCCTGTCAAAGGGCAGGGCGGCATGTTTCTGAAAACCCCCGACGGGTCCGCGTTTCTGCGCCAGATCAAGGGGCTTGCCCCCGGTCAGCCGATCCTGGTTCAGGTGTCGGGCTATGCCGAACCCGGCAAGGCGATCCCTGTTACGCAAAAGATATTGTTCAAAAGCCGCTATGCGATCGTCACGCCCGGCGCGCCCGGCACCAATATTTCACGCTCCATCCGCGACGAGGAAGAACGCGACCGTCTGCTTGAGGTCGCCCATGAAGCCGCCCAAGGGGCGACCCACGGTCTGATCTTGCGGTCGTCTTGTGCGGGTGCTGATGGCGATGATATCGCCGATGACATTGATGCCATGCTGACGCTTGCCGACAAGGTGTTGGGCGATGAAGCGACAGAGATGGAACTGCTTTCCGAAGGCGATGGCCCGCATATCATGGCATGGCGCGATTGGGTGGCACCCGCTGATGTCGTGACCGACCCCGGCAGCTTTGAAACCCACGGCGTGCTGGATATTGTCGAAGAGCTGCAACAGGCCCGGGTTCAGCTTGAGGGCGGGGCGTCGATGTATGTCGAGCCGACCCGCGCCTTGGTGGCAGTGGATGTAAACACCGGCGCTGATGTATCCCTTGCTGCGGGTATCAAGGCCAATATGTCCTGCGCGCGCGCCTTGCCCCGTGCATTGCGTCTGCGCGGTTTGGGGGGGCAGATCACCCTTGATCTGGCACCCATGCCCAAGAAAGACCGCCGCCCCTTCGAGACCGCCTTGCGTCAGGCGTTCCGTGCGGATGACGTTGAAACCACCTTGATCGGATGGACCCCTTTGGGCCATTATGAACTGCAACGCAAACGCGCCCGCCTGCCCATAGCCGAGGTCCTAAAGTGAGCTGCCCGATCTGTTCTGACGAAACATCGCCTGCCTACCGCCCGTTCTGTTCTCGACGCTGTGCCGACATTGATTTGGCCAAGTGGTTCAATGGCAGCTATGCCACGCCAAGCCGCGATCCCGAAGACATAGAGGCCGCGATTGATGCGGCCGAGGCAGCGCTGAACACGCCGCCAAAGCCCCACTAGGATCACGCAGTCAGGCAGGTATCGCGGACGGTTTGCGCAATTTGTTTCAGCTGTCCGGCCAGCGGGTTGGTTTTTCGCCAGACCATGCCGATTGTCCGCGAGGGCCGCGGTGCCGGCAACCGCGCGACCGATACCGCAGCCGATCGGGTTTCAATCGGAACGGCCATATCGGGAATCAACGTAACCCCGATCCCCGCACTGACCATCTGCACCAATGTAGACAGGGAACTGCCCTCCATCAGGTCGCGGGGCATGGCGGATGACATGCTGCAATACGACAGGGCCTGATCGCGAAAACAATGCCCTTCCTCCAGCAATAACAGACGCATTTCGCGCAGCAATTTCGAATTTGGCACGGGTTTGTCCTGATCTTCGATCTGGCGCACCAACACGAATTCCTCGTCCAGCAGCATTTCTTCGTGCAAGGTCGGTTCGGAAATCGGCAAGGCGACGATGGCGGTATCAAGCTGCCCGCCCAACAGCCCCTCGATCAGCTTTTGTGTGACCGCTTCGCGCGGGCGCAGATCCAGCCCTGCATAATCCTGGGACAGGCATTTGATAAACCGGGGCAGAAAATAGGGTGCGACCGTGGGAATGATGCCAAACCGCAAGCGCCCGATCAACGGATTATGCGAGGCGCGGGCCAGATCGCCCAGTTCATCCACCGACTGCAAAATCTCGCGGGCGCGCGCCACAAAGGTTTCGCCAAAGCCCGTCAGTTGCAGCTGTTTTGCGGATCGTTCAACCAGCCGCGTCCCGACCAGATCTTCCAATGCCTTGATCTGCACCGACAAGGCAGGCTGCGAAACGCCGCAATCGTCGGCCGCGCGGCCAAAATGGCGATGGCGGGCCAAAGCTTCGAAATATCGAAGGTGTTTCAGTGTAAAGTCCATAACCTTTGATTATCATGCCGATTAGAAAATGCAATTTTTCTTAATGCTGCTGATGGTGTAGGACCCAAGCCAATGGGCGATGCCATAGGCATTGTCACAGGCTGCTTGCTGCCAATATCGAAATGGCAGGTAGGACTCGGATATAGTCGGCAGTATAATGATACGTGAAACCACGATGGGAGATCAAAATGGACGGCAACGATAACGGTTCAATGGGCAAATGCCCGGTTATGCATGGCGGAAACACTGCCAATAAATCATCCGTGATGGAGTGGTGGCCCAACGCGCTGAAGCTGGATATTTTGCACCAGCACGACACAAAGACCAACCCGATGGGCGCTGACTTTGACTATCGCGAAGAGGTCAAGAAAATCGATGTCGACGCGCTCAAGCAAGACCTGCACGCGTTGATGACAGACAGCCAGGAATGGTGGCCAGCCGACTGGGGCCACTATGGCGGCTTTATGATCCGTATGGCGTGGCATTCGGCAGGCACATACCGTTTGGCCGATGGCCGTGGCGGCGGCGGCACAGGCAGCCAGCGTTTCGCGCCTTTGAACTCGTGGCCCGACAACGTCAGTCTGGATAAAGCGCGCCGCTTGCTGTGGCCGATCAAAAAGAAATACGGCAACAAGCTGAGCTGGGCCGATCTGATGATCCTTGCGGGCAACATTGCCTATGAATCAATGGGTCTGAAGACATTTGGTTTTGCCTTTGGCCGCGAAGACATCTGGGCCCCTGAAATCGACACCTATTGGGGGTCGGAAAAGGAATGGCTGGCAGATAGCACCAACCGCTACGGCGACCTTGAAAATCCGGCCACCATGGAAAACCCGCTTGCTGCTGTGCAGATGGGCCTGATCTATGTGAACCCCGAAGGTGTGAACGGCCAATCCGATCCGCTGCGGTCTGCGTTGCATGTGCGTGAAACATTTGCGCGTATGGCGATGAACGACGAAGAAACTGCCGCTTTGACCGCCGGTGGTCACACCGTTGGCAAATGCCACGGCAATGGCGATGCGAACACTCTGGGTCCAGAGCCGGAAGCGGCAGGTGTTGAAGAGCAAGGCTTTGGCTGGACCAATCCCGCAGGGACCAAAGCTGCGAACATGGCGATCAGCAGCGGCATCGAAGGCGCGTGGACCACAGAGCCAACGAAGTTCGACATGGGCTATTTCAAACTGTTGTTCGGCTATGACTGGGAGCTCAGGAAAAGCCCGGCAGGTGCCAACCAGTGGGAACCGATCAACATCAAGGAAGAAGACAAACCTGTCGATTCCTCCGATCCCTCGATCCGCCACAACCCGATCATGACAGATGCGGATATGGCCATGAAAATGGACCCTATCTATCGCGAAATCTGCGAACGGTTTATGGCTGACCCTGCGTATTTCTCGGATACTTTTGCCCGGGCATGGTTCAAGCTGACGCACCGCGATATGGGCCCCAAAGCCCGCTATATCGGCCCCGATGTGCCGGCAGAGGATCTGCTGTGGCAAGATCCTGTACCAGCGGGCAACACCGGTTACGATGTCGATGCCGTCAAGGCACGTATCAGCACCAGCGGTTTGTCCCTGAGCGACATGGTTTCCACAGCTTGGGACAGTGCGCGCACTTTCCGTGGTTCCGACATGCGGGGCGGTGCCAATGGCGCGCGCATCCGTCTGGCCCCCCAGAAAGACTGGGAAGGCAACGAGCCGCAAAAGCTGGCACGGGTATTGTCCGTCTTGGAAGGCATCGCAAATGACACAGGCGCGAGCCTTGCCGATGTGATCGTTCTGGCCGGTAACCTTGGCGTTGAGCAAGCTGCCAAAGCAGCCGGGTTTGATGTGTCAGTACCGTTCCTGAAAGGCCGCGGCGACGCCACTGCCGAGATGACCGACGCAGCAAGCTTTGAGCCGCTTGAGCCCCTGGCCGACGGGTACCGCAACTGGTCCAAAAAGGACTATATTGTCAGCCCAGAGGAAATGATGCTTGACCGGACGCAATTGATGGGTCTGACGGCCCATGAAATGACCGTTCTGGTTGGCGGCATGCGCGCAATGGGCACGAACCATGGCGGCACCAAGCATGGCGTCTTTACGGATCGGGTCGGCGCGTTGACGACCGACTTCTTTGTGAACCTGACCGACATGCAGTATTCGTGGCATCCGGTTGACGGTGGCATCTACGAGATCCGGGAACGGGGCACGGCCAACGTAAAATGGACCGCAACACGCGCGGACCTGGTCTTTGGCTCCAACTCGATCCTGCGGTCTTATGCTGAAGTCTATGCACAAGACGACAACGCCGAAAAATTCGTAAAGGATTTTGTGGCGGCTTGGGTCAAGGTCATGAACGCGGATCGCTTTGACGTCGCGGCCTAACGCCAAATAATAACCCCGCGCTGCCCAAACGGGTGGCGCGGGGTGCTTTGATAACGAGCGTGATGCGCTTTGATGCAGCATCGCAGCACAAGAACATCATGCAAGCAGGCGTGGATGAAACGGGCGCGCTGAGCGAAAGCCGGTTTCACCTACTTTAACCCCTGCCAATGCCCTGAAATTCCGATCCCTGCACAACCACGTCAGCCGCGTGAACGGGGCCGAGATGGTCTTGATCGGCCTGATCTATTTAGGGGCAGGCAGCGACATAGCGCGTGCCGTCCGTGCGTTGATAAACGCAGGAACCGCTTTGTGTACGGCCAATGTAACTGCCCGCATAAGCCCCAGCCGCGCCACCGATGACTGCGCCAAGCACCTTGTCATCGTCGCCGGATACGGCCGCCCCGATCAATGCCCCGGTAGCCGCACCTGCAATGGTTGCGTCTTGCTGGGTTTGGCAGGCAGAAATCGGTACAATAAGGGCTATCAAAGCCAAATATTTTCTCATGTCATTTTCCTTTTGTCGGGTTGCGAGACCAAAGCGTCAGTCCAAAACAGGGATGTGTCTGGCCAGCGCGCCCGAATTAATCACAGCGATTGCTGTGCTTTCTGATCGGGCACCCTCACTTTCGCCCCATTCCAAAGCGGAAGGGTTGATTTTGATCAATCGGCACGAAAGGTTCTGTAGGGTGTCAGGCGGGTTGGCTTCGAATAGCCTGATTTACCGTGCCAGACATGTTCATTTGATAATTCTGAGATAACTGGCCGGGGTGGTAGGGGTTTCCGCCATCATATCAGCGTCTTGACGTCATTAAAATTTATGTTCGGTATTGTTTCTGTTAGATTAAGTCCGAATTGAACGTGTGTTTTAGCCAAAAACAATAATAGATCCTCGATGCGGTGCCCGAGAAGGACCGGTTGCAGTCGAAACTGAAGTGTCGATCGGAATTACGACTTCGGCGCGGGGCAGGTGGGGCCGGACGTTCTTAACTGATGCCTCGTCTGTCTGACGTCTACTTGGGGCGTCACAGGGCCATTTTACAGCAAAGAGAAAGAATCAAACGAAAGACCCTTGAAGCGCGCCGCGTGCGACATCGCCAGCGCGCTGCATAATGCAACCACAAGATGAGCCGGATTCTCTCTTGGTTTAGGCTGCCTTTGGTCCCAAAACCGTCTGACGACGGACAATAGTGCAACAAAAAAAACTAAAGGTCCTTTGGTTAAACCAATTTCCGTGTTTCCCCTTGCCTGGGAATAGGGCGATTGTTCATGTAAGCGATGAAATGGCGGGGATTGTGTGATTTTACTATTCAAATTGGCTTTGTTGCACAAATCGGGTGAAGGACGTTTTTCCCCTTCCCCCAGACGGACTTAGCTTACAGGCTCAGTGATGGGTATGCCAAGAGCGGTGTAGCGGTTGAGGACGGCGATACGGACTTGGATTTCCGCGACCTGCCTTTCGAAGTCCCTGGCCATTAGCGATTGGCCGAGTAGTTTTATACAATGCATCTTCGTTTCGACGCGGCTTCGGCGATGGTATCCACTCCAGCGTCGCCACAGAGTGCGACCCAAGTATCGCTGCGCACTGACCGCGTCATTTCGGGCAATAGCTCCGGCGCTCGTCGGTTTCCAGGGCTTGGCATTCTTGCGTGGCGGGATCACTGCATGGGCCTCTCTGGCGGCAATCGCCTCGTGGCATTTACGCGTGTCATACGCCCCATCTGCGGTGACGCTGCCGATGTCTTGATCGGGCGGGATTTGGTTCAGAAGTTCGGGCAGAATGGGAGCGTCTCCGACGTTGCTGCTGGTGACCTCAACCGTCCGAACCTCCAGTGTTTCCTCATCGATTCCAATATGAATCTTGCGCCAGATGCGTCGTTTGGAGACACCATGCTTACGGGCATTCCATTCGCCCTCTCCTTCGGCTTTGATACCGGTGCTGTCGATGAGCAGGTTCAGCGGTCCTTTGGACCCGCGATACGGCAAGCTCACGTTCAGTGTTTTCTGACGTCGACATAAGGTGCTGAAATCCGGCGCGGCCCAATCCAGCCCGACCAGTCGCAGCAGGCTCTGGACGAACCCAGTTGTCTGTCGAAGCGGCAGGCCAAACAGGACTTTCAGCGTCAAGCAGGTCTGAATGGCGGCGTCACTGAATTGTTGCTGCCGACCGCGCTTGCCGCTTGGCGGCGGCGTCCAAACCATCTCTGGATCAAACCAGATCGACAACGATCCACGTTGCTTCAAGCTGTCATTGTAGGATGACCAATTCGTGGTCTTATATTTGGTAGGGGTCCAACTGCTCATGCCTTCCAGTTATCACGCTGGATTCATACAGTGAATCCCATCCGAGGATTTGTGCAACAAAGCCAAGTAGCCACCAATCGAGATCAGGTCGTCCGACACCTCTGCCATAATCGCCGCTGCGTTAATCCGCGCCACCTAGCTATTGGGGACAGGAGGGATAATCTGAACGATGACCGCGATAGAAGGGCCAACGGGGTAGACTGGAGGGCTCTGCTCTAGGCCTGTGGCTATGCACACGACCTCTCCCAGACCTTGGGAGGGGTCACCCGATGCACCCGCATAGGTTGCGATGGCGAACCGGGGCGAAAACTGGGGCAGAAACAGCGCGAGCGGGTGGCTCGGGTGCCTACAACAATGTCAGAAGAGTAGTGGCTGGGATGGTAGGAAACCTTGCCTCCCCCTGATCTCTATCAACTTTCTCCGCTACCAACCGAAACTGGGGCAGCTTCTGGGGCGACTGGGTGCGACGGGTGCGGCTGTAGTGGTGCAGACGACGGTGCCCAGCGCTCCACCTGCTGCAACACTGTGGCTCCCGATGGCAGTAGGCTGCCACTGTTCACCGTCCGCTTTCAACAGGTCACCGCCCCACCACACTGCCACCTGCATCATCTGGCTACGGCTGCTGACGTCGCTGGCGGTTCTGGCTCCGGAGGGGGTGACCGGTGTGGGCGGAAACCGGCCCTTCGCTGCGTCTTGCATTGAGGTCCGGTGTGCGGACCTAGCCGCCGTTCGTTAAATCTAGCCCAAAGACTGCTTTCGGATTGAACCGTTCAACAAACGGCGGTCCTTGAACGGTTTGGACCGGCATATCGAAAGCAATGTTAGAGACCAATATAACACTGCTTAATTTGACGCGGTATAGTTTCGACACTAAGGGTCAATCCGACGACTGAGGAACCCCTGCTTGCAAAAAATAGATCTACAACTGAGCTGCGAACAGGTATCCCTACGGTCCCAGCCCGATTTCTATGGCATCGAAACCAGCTCTGCATCTTATCTGAAGCAGAGGTTCAAACCCCACGCTCATAACGAATATATCTTCGGAGTGATCGAAGGCGGCACTCATGCTGTCTGGTGTCGTGGCGAGATGAACCAAGTGCCATTGGGTACGGTGGTCACGATGCGTCCGGGCGATATCCATCATGGTGGCGCAGGAAGTGAGATCGGCTGGCGGCAGCGAATGCTTTATATTCCCGAGGCGGGGATTGTCACGCTTTTGGAAGACATGACAGGGCATACCCTCGCAGGAACGCTTGATTTTGGCGCGGCCTTTCACGCGCGCCCTGACCTGACACGGAGATTTTCCATCCTGCACGAGGTTCTGCATGCATCGGTTCAGCGGCTGTCGCGCGAAGTGGCGCTTGATACACTTCTTGGAGCGCTCTTCCGCGAACTGATGCCTCAGTTTTCCGCCCCCGAACGGCAAGGAAGAGGGCGGATTGCAGATGCGATGGATTATCTTGACAGCTGCGTTGAACAGGATGTCTCGCTGGAAGATCTATGCCGGGTTACCGGCCTGCGCCGCAGGCAGACCATCGCGGCTTTCCGTCAAGCAACTGGCCTGCCTCCTCATGCCTGGCATTTGCAAAGAAAAATTTTACTCGTGAAGCGCCTCCTTCGCGCGGGCATGCCCTTGGCGGAGGCCGCAGCGCAGGCGGGCTTCGCAGACCAAAGCCACATGGGTCGCCATTTCCGGGCGATTGTCGGCATCACCCCAGCCGCTTTCGCGAAAAGCTGACACCGCACTTTCATTCTATATCACGATGCGCCGCATGGCCTAACTCGCCGTAAGTTCATGCGGAATACGGGGGCCACGATGGCGGTATCAGAAAGTATCATGGCACGGCGCACGACGCTTTGGGCGGATTTGGCAGTGCTGGGTGTTGCTGTGGTATGGGGCGCAAGCTACCCGGTCGCCAAGGGAGCGCTGGAGTATATGCCGGTGCTCGTACTGCTCTTCTATCGCTTCACTCTGACCGCGTTGCTCATGAGTGCGGTGGCTTTCCGCGACCTGCGCGCGGCATGCCCTGCAGATCTTCGGGCAGGAGCGCTGCTTGGAGGCATTCTCAGCGCAATTTTCCTCGCTGAGACATGGGGTGTGTCGATGACCACAGCCACGAACACGGCGCTGATCATCTCACTCTGCACGATCCTTACGCCCTTTCTCGAATTCGGGCTTCAGCGCAGGCTACCTCCTGCCGGAATTATGTGTGGCGGCGTCGTCGCGGTGATTGGCGTCATGGTGCTGTCAGGTGGAATGGGCGCGCTCGGGTTCGGAGATCTTCTGGTTCTTTGCGCCGCAGGCTTGCGGGCGGTGATGGTGGTATCAACCAAACGCCTGATGGAAGGTAGCCGCCTTTCTTCCGCCGCACTGACTGCCGTGCAGGCCGCCACCGTTGCGGGGGTGATCTTGACGCTTCTTCTGGCACAGTCTGGGCCGCAGGGGCTTTTGGTCAGCGCAGATATAAATGGCTGGGCTTCGGTGGCTTTTTTATCCCTGTTTTGCACCGTTGGCGCTTTCTATGTGCAAAACATGGCGGTGCGGCGCACCAGCCCCACGCGTGTCGGTTTTCTGATGGGAACCGAGCCGTTGTTCGGTTTCGCACTTGCATGGGCGCTTCTGTCCGAACCTGCCACTCCGGCAGCGCTTTGCGGTGCAGGGCTGATCGTTGCGGGCACATTTCTCGGCATTGCAAGTGGAAGGCAGCGTTAAGTTATGAAGGATGATTTGCTGGTAAGGACCTAAACAACTTAATCCGCACAAAAGACCTTTGGACGCGAGCTAAAACGCTCGTTTTTGGCACACCTAAAAACCGCCGCGTTTGACGCTGCCACAAGCCCAGTTCAAAACCCATGCAACTGTTGGACGGTTCTGCGTCACTGATGATAGCAGCCATTTGTTCACAATGCAGCATTGGTCAAAGAGGGCTCGTAGCTGCCGTTCGCTGCGATCTAGATGTTTGGCCGCATCGCATTGGCCATTCCAGAGTGCTCCCCCGCTCTTCGGCAAACCTGATCAAGACAAAACCAGATAAAAAAAGCAAAGCATGGGGCCCCCAGCCAGCGCGAGCCAGCTGAGGACGATTATTCAGGGTCGACGCTTTGATCGAACGCGTCTCTCAGCATTTGCATGTTATAGTCCCAGCCGAGCTTCATCGTGTCAGCCGTTTCCTTGGTCGCTCCCCAAAGGACACCACCACCGTCCTTCGCCTTATCCCAAGCCTCGCCGACTGGCATCTCCGGAATGTGCCACTCTCCAAAGTCGGGCATGTATTCTCTGGTCGTTTCCCATGCAGCGGCGGGGGAGTTATAAACTGTTCCCCAAACTTCCGCTTTCGATGGGACCTGCATGCCGCAGACCTCATGCGAACCCTCTGCGTATGCAAGTGACGGGTTTATCGAAAGTTCGAGTTCGCGGAGGTCTTTCAGGTTATCGCAGTTGTCCTTCAACTCGTAGCCAGTGACGGCGACGGCAACACCCACGCCAATGAAAGGAATACTTTCACCAAACATCGCAGCCACGTTCCTCTTTGCTCCAAGAGTGGTCCGGGCGGTTATCCGATCGACCGTATGTTCGACGGCATGACTGAGCGGTTTCGTCTCGTTCCGGTAGGTCACCTTGGGGTTCTTGATCGTGGCTGAAAGACTGGCAATACGTCGATCACGAACGGCGAGGTCGTCAGTTAAGGATGAGACCTGTTTAGTCTTGGCCGTCAAATCGTTGCTCAGCGCCTTTCGCTTTGTCTCCGAAGTGGCAAGGTCGCCGGACAACGAGGAAATTCGCCCTCTGCTTTGAGCCACCGTTTTATCGGAGACCTTTTGCTTTGTTTTGGAGGTAGCAAGATCATCAGATAACGACGAAACGCGCCGCTTTTCCTGAGCCAGTTCCCCGCTTAGTTTAGCCGCTCTTCTGTCCTTCACATCCAGATCAGTCGTCAGGCTCTTGATCTTCTTCTCGTTCAGAGCGTTGTTGCGTCGAAGTTCAGAGGCTACTGCTGAAGCTCCTGTTACCGCCTCGAACACCGTCGAAAGCGCCAACGCTACTGTACTAAAGGCCACTGTCGCAACGTTCAGCGCCAACGACGACAGCAGCGCCAAGGCAAGAGCCAGGAATTTTAACTTTTTCAAATTGAAGTACCTTTCTAATAGGAAGGGCCTCGGCCAGCATCAACCAGCCGAGGGGTTTGTCAAGAGAAACGCCGGTTGACGACGTAGTCAGCAAGCCACTGCCAGTAGTAGTTCGCGTTAATGAACCCCTGATCTTGAGCGGCCACGTCCTCCGCCTCTCGACGGGTCAACCCACCGTCAAACTGCGCTATGGCTGCCCGCTCCTCAAACGCCTCGATGTCTGGGGGGACGATCATGACGGCAGCCGTATCTGGTCGACGATGGCCCGCTTCTGCTCGTCAGAGATGCCAGCGGAATAGATACCGTAGGTGATCCCATTCTCTGACCGGGCTGACTTGTGCCCAACCAGTGATGCCGTCCAATGCTCAGGTACTCCTGTTCTTTCGCACTGAGTGATAAACCACTTGCGGGTAGAGTGGAAAACCAACCGATCCAGAGCTAACCAGCCTCGCACCCGAGCGAACCGCTTGGTCACAAGGTTGACGGTCAAGTCAGAAAACAGAGGCCCCTCAGCGGGCAGCCGATCAAACACAGCGTCCAGAGCAGAATGCAGCGGTATCAGTCTTTCCGCCGCATCGGTCTTCAGCAGGCGCACCGCGTTGGGTCTGATGTGGACGAAAGACCCTAGGTTGGCCTTGTTCACCAGATCAGCGCGAAGCAGTCCGACCGCCTCTCCCACACGCATTCCCGTCAGGAGACAGGTCAGCAGCACGGGTTGTAGCACCGGGTCATTGTGGTCCAGCAGGCGACGCACCTCGGCATCGGTGGGCACGGCGTAGGGTCGCTGGCGCACCTTTGGTTCGAAGCGGACCGAACGAAACGGATTAACCTCAAGCTGCCCTTCATAGACCAGCCAGTCGATGAAGTGGTTAACCTGAGACCAGATACGGCGCTGGGTGCGCGGCGTGATCGTTACGTTGGCTTGGTTGGAGAAGATAACCAACTGGGTCAGCGTCAGCCCCCGTGTTGTCTCGGACTTCCCGATAACTGGAGACAACTGCGCCACCAGCCCTAGGAACTCCTTGCCAACGTCGCGGTTCAGGTCGGTCACTGGCAGTCGACCATACTTGCTAAGGAATAACCCGACTGAATAGCGAACGCTCTTGAACCCGCTGGGTCTGAGTTGATTGCTTCTCAGGTCCAGATAGGTGCGCCCCACCTCCTTCACGGCGGGTACGGGTCGGCGCGCCTTGGCTTGAAAGGTGACGCCACCAGAGGCCTCCAGAGCGGCCCGTAGGTGACCTATTGCGTCGGTGGACGACTGAGCCCATGGCAACACCTCACTGGCGCTCTCTGGGCCAACTCCGAGACACTCGGTCACCGATCGGGCTTGAGATACTGTCTTCTCGAACTGGGCGTTCAGTTCAGCGGCCCGCGCCCTCGCAGCAGTCGGATCGCCCGTCTTCAGGGATTGTTTCAGGACGGGTTGGCCAAGAACCAGAGCAACGTCCTGCGGGTAGTGGCGACGGTAGAGCCACGTGTGACCCTTCAAGTACGCATACTTAATCTGAGCAGACATGCGTCTCCTCCTTTTCAGTTTTGATTGTGGGGGAAAGGGCCTAACCCTCGTGAACCTTCAGGATCAGATCGAACGACGGTTCGCCGTATTCGCCTGCCAGTGGTCCGGTGGTCGAGTAGCCGCCAACGCAGTCTTCATAGACTTCCGAGATGCGAAACAGGTGCTCTGGGATGTCGTCAAAGGCGTGGATGACGACCACGGTGCCTTCTTGCAGTTCCATGGCTCAATCGAACCAAGCAGTGAAGAACAGCGTCTGCGTGTTGCGGGGGGTCTTCGGTAGACTAAAGGGTTGGGAAAACATCTGAAACCTCCATCGATTGCTATCGATTTAGATACGTCGCTTTGCTCGGTTTGATCGGGCTGCCTTTGAGGCGCTCGGAGTGACTTTCGGCCCTAACCGGCCTTTCACCGCTACTGCAAAATGCCGCAGTGCAGCTCGTCATTGCGGCCATTCGTGCATTGAGCAGCATTTTGCGGCTGAAACGTCAGAGTGGCGGGACAAACCGGACTTGTGCAGGCTCAGCTTTTGCTCATGCAGCATTTGCTCGCGCGCGCGGCACAGGAATTTCAGCGGTGCAGCAATTTCCACCAAACCGGCCATTCAAATGGGCAAAAATAGATGGGAACTAAACCGTCCTTTCGCTGCGCTTTGCTTGAACTCGAAAGACGCGGACAAAGTACTCTTTTACCACATATGCTTGAAGGTCCGGTCTTGATGAATGCCGGTCGTTAAAAACCAACGCTGCTTCTATACAGTTTCACGAACTGCCGCCTCGACCTGCCCAAGCCGTTCTTTCCCAAAAAACATCTCATCACCGACAAAGAATTTAGGCACGCCAAAAGCACCCCGTGCCACCGCGTGATCTGTGTTTTCCATGAGCTTTCGCTTGATCTTGGGCTCCTGCGCGCGGGCCACGAAATGCGAACCATCCAGACCGTGACGGTCCATGGCTGCTACAAAAATTTCCGGGTCTGACATGTTTTCACCTTCTTCCCACATGGCCCGAAGTCCAGCTGCGATGTAGCTGTCCAGCTTTCCCTCTTCTTGTGCCGCAACAGCGCCACGCATCAGCAATACAGTCGTCACGGGGAAGTGCGGGTTGAAAACGAACTCCGTCAATGCATGCCGCTTGACAAACCGTGCGAACTCAAGCCGTTCATAGTTCAGTTTGTTGTTGATGTTGGAATAGGCAATCATGGGAGCCTGATTGTTAGTCAACTTGAAGATGCCGCCGAGAAGGCATGGCGTATAGCTGATTTTGGCACCCGCTTCTGCCGCTAACGCAGGCAAGACCTTGTGAGCGAGGTATGCATTGGGGCTGGCGAAGTCGAAAATAAACTCAATATCTTGCATGAGGTTCTCCTACCACTTTTCGGTCCAGGGGCGCATGTCCAGCTCGTGTGTCCAAGCTGTCCGGGGTTGATTGTGAAGCATCACATAGGTCTGTGCGATATGGTCAGGGTTCAGCAGTGCATCCTGATCGCGTAGATCATCAACGTTCGGCACGTTTTCGCGGATAAAGTTGGAATCGATTGCCCCATCTATCAACGTATGAACGACGTGGATATTTTTGGGGCCAAGCTCGCGACCCATGGACTGCGCCAGAGCGCGCAGGGCATGTTTGGCCCCTGCAAATGCGGAATAGCCGACGCCGCCTCGCATGCTGGCAGTCGCGCCGGTAAAGATGATTGTGCCTCGCTCGCGCGGCTCCATCCGTTTGGCGGCCTCACGCCCCATAAGAAAGCCCGCAAAACATGCCATTTCCCAGACTTTTCGATAAACGCGCGCAGTAGTTTCCTTGATCCCGAAGCGCACATTGGCTCCGATGTTGAACACCGCTACTTCCAACGGGCCAACTTCTGTTTCGATCCGATCAATCAAGGCGATCATTTCGTCCTCGTCGCGCGCATCGGCAGGCATGGCAACCGCATCACCACCACTGTCGCGGATGGACTGCGCCAATGCTTCTAACGCATTCGCATGCCGCTCCCTTCGCACCAGGCACACAGTCATGCCCTCGCGAGCAAAGGCCCGAGCGATGGCAGCGCCCGTGTCGTCCCCCGCACCAATGATCAAACATGTTTGTTTGCGTGACATCGCTCGCTCCCTTGCGTATCCAGATTCATTCAGTCTCATTTCGAGACTAAACTTATTTGGTCTCGAATGGCAACCAAAATAGTGATAGACGGATGAAAGGATCAAAGATGGAAACCGAGAATGGCGAACCAACATACTCAAACCTGCGGCATCGCGGCGATGATGAACATTTTCGGCGACCGCTGGACTTGGCTGCTCGTGCGTGAAGCCTTCTACGGCGCAAGCCGTTTCACTGAGTTTCAACGCAACACTGGTGCATCGCGCAATATCCTAACTGACAGGCTGAGCGTCCTTGTCGAAAACGGCATCTTTGAAACGCGCGACGTGGGCGTGCATGGGAAGAGGACCGCATACGGCTTGACCAAAAAAGGCCAAGCGCTGCTACCTGTTATGGTTGCCATGGGGCAGTGGGCGAATGCCTTTGAGTATGGCATAGGCAAGGAACCTGTCTTGCAGATAGACGGTGAGACCGGATCACCTCTACAAAGCCTGCGCTTTTTTGATGCTGACGACGTAGAAATTCCCTTGGAACGTTTGAAGCCCAAACCTGGCCCCGGCGCGAGCCAAGCCACTATACGTCGGTTGGCTCAGTTCTATGACGACCCGAATGCCCCTACAGTATAGAAAGAGGGAGACATTTGAACAACAATTGGGCTAAGGTTAGTTATCCCCAAAAAATGGTACATTCTTCGAAAAGCCGCCATTCGCACAGCGTGCAGCATCGGTCAATATGGGCTCCGTCCTGCCGACCGCTGCGGGAACCATGAAGGCCTGGTCTTGATTGGCGAACGGCAATAGCCGCACGCCAACTTCGTTCAGATGTCGATCCGTTCAGCAATGCTTAGCGCATCTTCCAGCTCAACGCCCAGATAACGCACTGTGCTATCGACTTTCGTATGGCCTAACAAAAGTTGCACGGCGCGGAGGTTCCCCGTCTTGCGGTAAATCTCCGCAGCTTTGGTTCGGCGCATCGAGTGTGTTCCGTATCCGCTGGGTTCCAGGCCAATCGCTGTAACCCAGTCACGAACAAGTCGACCATATTGACGTGTTGAGATATGCGGGCGGTCGTGGAAACGGCTCGGAAACATGAACCGGCACCCGATCATCTCAGGTGATCGCACCCACGCAATGACGGTATCTCTTGTGTTTTCAGTGAGTTCGAACTGAACGGGTTTCTTGGTTTTACTCTGGACTATTGAAACGCGTTCGCGAACGCGGTCATCTTTGACCAAATCGGCCACAGCGAGTTTGACCAGATCACAGCCGCGCAGTTTGCTATCAATCGCAACGTTAAACAGCGCAAGGTCACGAAGATAACCCGAAAGTTCAAGCCGCGCCCGGATGGCCCACACTTGTTTAGGCAGAAGGGGACGTTTTTGGCCGATGATCCGGCCCTTGTTCCAGGCTTTGTGTTTTGGGGTAACTGCGGGAAGTTGGACTCTTGGCATAATATGCCCTCCAATCCTCCCTCCAAACCCAGACATCAGCACCGCGCTGACAAAGAGAGCATAGCATCCAGCTGAATGGCCGTTATCCGAAGTTGTTGGAACCCTGTTTCTCTGCCAGTGCATTCGTCCGCACAGAGCCCAAAGTGTCGGATGCTGCACTTCGTCTGAATGTCCTCTTTCGTGGCGGATAACAGGTAAAGGGGTCGTGAAAATTTATTGCTGCGTAATTTTCTAAATTATGGAACACTGTCGTCAAATAGCCCGATATCCAATATACGGTATGAAAATTGAAAATAATAAGTGCCTTTCTTCTGATCTTAATGGTTGCAACTTTGGCAGGGTGTCTCCCCAAACAGACATATCGTGTTTATGAACGCTTGACCCTTCACTTTCAAACACCTGATGGACCGACTACGGCTTTCGGCGTTGGCGTTAAGACGTATAGATATTATTCGGAGCGTCTGCCACTTACCAACACGGAACTTACGTCCTCTTTCGGGGGTGAGGCCATCGTGATCGATTTCGGGCCAGAGCGCACAACGTTCGCCTTAATTCCGCGAGGCATTGGCCACGTTGTAGCATATGGGGCGTTCGATGCAGAGTATGACAAAGACCCGGCCGCCACTCTCGAAGCGCTCGCCCAGACACCAGACTTGTTTTCAATACGCAGTGTTCCAAAGCGATTTTGGCCGCAGTTGGTTGTGTTTGAAGATCCGTTGGATCCTCTCAGTGTGCGACGCGCAGAGCGAGATGATATTTTTCCAGAGAAAGACGGTGCGTATGCGCTGACGGGGGTAGAGATCGAAGTCCTTGATGAGACACCAACAACACAGAAAATCCTTGATATCCTGCCTTGGCTGACGACACTTCAAACGTCATCGATTGATGGGGTTGCCGGTGTCGTTTCCCTCGACCGTCCTCTCTCAAACAAGCTTTATGACAGGAATTTTATTCAAGAAAATCCCGAGTAAGTCTCGCGATAAGAAATTTGAAGTCGTTGCTACCGCCCAGCAAAGGAAACGACAGAAAGCGCAACCGGATCGAAATCATGTTCGGACGTCTAAAGGACTGGCGGTGCGTCGCCACGCGTTACGACCGAAGCCCCAAGGTCTTCCTTTCGGCCATCGCTCTCGTCGCAACCGTGATCTTCTTGTTATGTTTCCAGAGCCTAGCTATGAGTCAGTATCTGAATATTGGAAAATCGCTATTGCACTAACGATTATTAAAACGACTAGAGCAGCCGCTGAAGTCCATAATACGATCCACAAATCGGTCCATCCATCACCGTAGCATCCATTATCTACCAAACTACACCACCCGACAAGAATGGGCCCGTACAAAGCAGGCAGTGCAAACATGCTTACGACATACATAAGAAGACTTGAAAGGCTGCTGACGCCTTTTTGGGTTGCGCGCGATACTGCTAAGGGTGCGAGCGCTAGCAAAACTGAAACTAAAAGGATGGCCATATCCGTATCAACCTTATTCTATTAGGTACTTGATAAAGTGTATTCACCCATGTGATCTCGTGTTTTATGACACTTGAGTTCCTAGAATGATAGCTATGGAACTCACTTGGGGCTTAAGAATTATTAGCTTCAGCGTTTTTTTTCAGGGCAGGGCCAAAAAAATGTCAGGCCATTTGAAAGGGTAACGATGCGGACGCTACGTCGACATTCGCGTCATCGTAGCGAAGGTCCGCTTTGTCCCGCGACCTGTAAGTTCGCCGCTTGATCCATGCTGCCACCTGCACGAATGGCCGGTTGTTCTGCTGTGCGACAGCATGAAGTTTTTCGCTCATGCCGCAATTGTCTCGCTGCGAGCGCGCGCAGCACAAAAACATAACGGCCGGGTCGGGCTCATTCCTGCCATTAGCTGCTTTTGCACATCTTGTGATACATAGCGCTGTCAACGTCTGGTTGTCGCTGTGGGAGGGTATGGTGGATCGGAGGATACACCATGCAAACACCAAACTTACCGGCCATTCGCGCCCTTCGTCCCGCTTGGAACAAAGGTCGCATTGTCGGTCAAAAACTCCCTCTCAAGCCCAAACATGTCTGGGCCATCCGCGTTCGGCTCGAATTGGCCGAGAACCATCGTGATTTGGCTTTGTTCAATATGGCCATCGACAGCAAGTTGCGCGGCTGCGACCTCGTCCGAATGAAAGTCGTGGATGTTATGGCGTCAGGGCAGATCAAAGCGCGCGCATCTGTTCTGCAAAGCAAAACCCAAAAACCGGTCCGGTTCGAGATTTCCGAAGGCACCCGCGCCTCGGTGGCGAAGTGGATGGAAGATCCGTTGATGGTCGGGTCCGAATTCCTTTGGCCCGGGCGTTTTCACGAACGCCTGCACATCTCAACGCGCCAATATGCTCGGATTGTGCGGGATTGGGTGTCGTCGATTGGGCTGGAGGTCACCGCTTACGGCACTCATTCAATGCGACGCACAAAGGTCACCCAGATCTATAAGAAGACGGGCAACCTGCGTGCCGTTCAGCTTCTGCTGGGTCACACAAAGATGGACAGTACAGTGCGATATCTTGGCGTTGAACTTGAAGACGCCTTAGCAATCGCGGAAGCTATTGAAATTTAACCTAAATGGGCCGTTCAAAAAGGACGGCCCAAAGACGACATTGGTCCTACCCTCAGGATGCTGGGGCCGCAGCCCGCATAGCCGCCATTCGCGGCGCCGCTGAAAATATATGAAAGGCGATTTCACTGTCTGCGGGACAAAGCCTTCGTTCACCCTATTGGCTGCGACCGCCGCACCAGGCTCAAACCTACATCCGCGGCTTCGTCATTCGTGGCAACCCGGCAGCGAATTTGACGCACCACCGGTCAGGCTGGGGCTCGGATCGAACGCTGCTTCGACCTGGATCACCAAACATTCGCAGCTCCTGCGTTCTCGGACAGAGTCACCTTGGCTCATACATTGACGAGGCAATTCCGCCCGGAATTATAGGTTATTGGCCCAGTCTTGGAGAGAGTTGTTTCCGGTGGAGCGACTTCAAGAGACCTCGACAGTCCCTGCGGCACCTCGGGAAAAGGCATTCCCGTTTTCTGATGCACTGCCGCAAATTCAAGAAGGATACGGTCGTCTGTCATCTGGGTCAGAAACGGACCATCTTCATTGTACATGCCGACATCCCCGCGACTGATGCGTAGAATGGAAGACGAACTGCGGTTCCATCCCGCCATAAGATCCGCGAAAGCGGAAAACTGCCACACGTCGGTGCCTTTGGCGGCGTTCTGCGCCGCGCGAAGATAATTCTCGCTCATGAGAAAGCCGGCGATGAACTCGGCCACGGTTGCCCGGTCGCATTCGGGCCGGTCCAATAGCCAAAAGATGGCCGCAGCCCTGTCGGCGGTCAATTCATGCTGATCGGTGGCAATGGTGTGCCAAAGCCAGGGGTCGGGAGCGGCGCGCTCCAAGAGTGTCCGGAATGGCGTTTCGGGCACCGGAACACGCAGTTCCGCAGCGACACCGCTCCATTTGCGAGCCCGGTCATTTCGGGCCTTGTCCCAGACCGCCCGAAGTTTCGCCGTGCGGGCATCGTATCCCGCTTCAAAGGTTGCGCGATCCGCAGCACGCTTGGCCGACTTCACGGCAGCCTGAATGACGTTCCGCCAGCGGCGGAAGAACGTCACATCCTCCACCGTCGCGAGATAGGATGCGGCGCGCTTTTCGTTGGCCTCCAGGCCATAGGAAATGAGCAATTGGGCGCTGCGCATCTGACGGTCTGTCCATTCACTGTAGCTTCGGGGTTCAAGCCAGTCCTGTCGCAGTGCGGTTATTGCCTGAAACACGGCAACCTCCGATGATCGCTGCGCAGCGAGCATGGCGGGCCCCGCTTCGGTCGACCCGCCGGATGTCGCATTCTCCTGTCGAGCAGATGCCAACAGCCCCTCGGCCGCGCGCGCGATTGCACCGAGTTGGTGGATAAACGTTGTCCGCTCCGGTGCGTTCAGCCGCACGGACACATCACGGCGAAGCGAATCCGGACGACGTTTATCGGCGCGTTGTTGCCAGCGGCGCCCGATCAAGCGAAGCAGGAATGCATACCAAACGGGACCCAATCAACTATCCTTTTACCCTTCCACACCCAGAGCAACCTGTCGGGTTTTCCTAACGTCTGTCAAGGGCAGAGCAAAAGTGAGCCAAAGGGCAGCGTGAAGTATGACCGCTTTGGGGTTGGCAGGACTGCCGCATAAGCCTGCGCCAGCTGAGCTGCTGCCTCGGTCAAGAAGGACGGGCTGGCAGTGAGTAACAGCATGCTGCCCTCGGGGACATTTTCGAAGGCGGACAGGAAAATCTGCATGCTGGTATGGGCTCCATGGACTGACGATACAGACCAGAATCCAACAACACTTCAGACGCAACACCGTCCGCTCACAACCTCAGTTCCAAAAGCGATTCCCCTGGGAATCACATGCTAACCCCAAGGTCGGCTTTCGCATGGCCACAAGCTAAATTTCGCACGCACAGCGAAAGTCTGGAATCCGCCCATTTTGTTTGTAAAGCAGCCCCACCACCATCCCCCTCCGGAGCCAGCCCCCTCCCGAGACGTCAGCAGCCGTGGCAGACCGATGCAGGTGGCAGTGTAGTCGGACGGTGACCTGATGAATACGGGCAGTTAGCAGTGGTGAGCTAATGTCATCGGGAGCCCACAGCTTTGAAGCAGAGGGAGCGCTGAAAGCTAAGCGCTGGGCACCGTCGTCTGCACCACTACAGCCGCACCCGTCGCACCCAGTCGCCCCAGAAGCTGCCCCAGTTTCGGTTGGTAGCGGAGAAAGTTGATAGAGATCAGGGGGAGGCAAGGTTTCCTACCATCCCAGCCACTACTCTTCTCAACAGTGTTGTAAGAACCCGTGCCACCCGCTGGCGCTGCTTCTGCCCCAGTTTTCGCCCCAGTTGGCAGCGCAACCTATACGGGTGCATCGGGTGACCCCTCCCAAGGTCTGGGAGAGGTCGTGTGCATAGCCACAGGCCTAGAGCAGAGCCCTCCAGTCTACCCCGTTGGCCCTTCTATCGCGATCATCGTTCAGATTATCCCTCCTGTCCCCAATAGCTAGGTGGCGCGGATTAACGCAGCGGCGATTATGGCAAAGATGGCGGACGACCTGATCTCGATTGGTGGCAAGCCGGTTCAGAATGCAAAAAACAAACCGATAAGCACGATCCTGACCGCCTAGAAACCGCACCTTTCGAGGCTGCTCTGTGTCAGTAACCATGCAACCGTTTTCGTCCTCTTCGGTATCAGCCAGCAACTCATCTACCTTTGCTACGGCAGCTTCCTGATGTTCGTTCAAAAGAAGCTCATACCAAACCTGCGAACGATCCCGAACCCTAATGTGATGGGGCGCAATCATATGATTTCAACCTCGTCTTCGACCGGGCTGAGCGGTTCGTCGTAGCCGTCTGGCCCCGTCACCCGACCCTGTGCCACTTGGTAGTCTGGATGCACCCACACCACCCTCGCAAAGTCGACGCCACCCCACTTTGCCTTATGAGAGCGCCAACCTAACTCGTTCATCATATGAGCGATCCGGTTCGGGTTGACCTTCAGCTTTTCGGAGAACAGTTTGATCAAGTCAGCCTGAGGCAAAGCGAACTTTCCGCTTGCTGCTATCAACTCCTCAAGAGCCTGCTGGACGACTTGGCCCGATGCTTGGGTTAGACTCTTCATGATCGGCGTGTCGACCGCTGCGACATTCAGCGCATGAGGGTTGAAGGTGTTGGCCTGTCGATGCGCCATCAGAGCATTTCGCAACTTAGCGATATTTTCAGGAGACTTCATGTAATCGTAGAAAATCATCATGAACGCCTGAAACTCCTCATGATCTGGACCCGACGCATGGCCACTGTGATTGACATCGATCACGTAGAACCGGCGATCATCCGGCTCAATCCAGTGAGGATGGTGATTGGTGGTCATCAGGAACACACAGATATTCTGCAAGTTTTCGGTATTGGTGCCCTTACCTTCAACAGCGATTTCCTTCTCGGAGATCAGGGCTTTCACCTTGTTCCCGGCGTCGGTTCCTTGTGCCAGCTTCACCTCCTCACAGGTGATGAACTTACGGGTCAGGACTGTCTTGTTGAAGCGCCCCGTTAGCTTGGATACTCCGTTCAAGGGCATGGAGTTAGCATCACCGAAGAGAAGACTGAGCAGCCGCCCGAGAGTGCTTTTCCCCGTGCCCTTCGACTGGGAGTAAAGCAGAACCGCCCAAGTGGGCTTGTCGTCCTCATGCTGCAGGTTCCACGCCACCCAATCTTTGAATACCGCGCGGTCAACTTCCTCCTTGAAAATCCGCGCCAGTAACTCGTCAAATAGGGTGCAATCCGCAATATCCGTCTCAAGGTCGCGATAGGATGGTTTCTTCCAAGAGTTCAGTGAGGCCATGCCGTCATGCCAGACCAAGCTGGAGGTTCCTCCGGGCAAGCAAGCCTGCGTCCCATTCCATACCGAAACGGTTTCGTCTTGATCCGTATGAGTATCGTTGATGGCATGTTGGCAAACTGCTGACCAAAGCTCGTCAGTGATTTCGACTTCTGGAAAGGCCACCTTGACTTGGTGCAAGCTAACGCGCTTCACATCGGCAGCCGAAATAGCGACACCAGAATTTGCAATCTGGTAAAATTTATTATCCCGACGAACGAAGCGCTGGGCTATGTAGCGAGCGAGCTTCACCTTATCTTCTTCGTCATAGTTGTTTTCGCTTTTCGGGGCGATAGCGACTGGTCCCCCCTTGCGAGATGGCTTCAGCGCTGGGCTGGACGCAGGTACTGCATTTCCTAGCAGTCTGCGAGGTGCTGGTTGGTCGTTCATTTTCGTTACCTCTATTCAAGACAGAATCCGCCCTTTTGTTTCAGGGCGAAAAGTTTGATTTTTGGTGTCGAATGGTCAAAGAAAGACGAAATAGCGCTTCAAATAAGAAGGCGGAAATTTTGTTTTTTAGTGACCGCTTGACGTAGTGATAGGCATAGAGTCTTTGGCTAAAAAGCCAGCCCGTTCACTGATGAGTAAAGGAAGTCCCCTATTCATCTCCAGAAGCACGCGCCTAATCGTAGTTTTTTTACGCTTTGTCAAGTAGCCACCAATCGAGATCAGGTCGTCCGCCATCTTTGCCATAATCGCCGCTGCGTTAATCCGCGCCACCTAGCTATTGGGGACAGGAGGGATAATCTGAACGATGATCGCGATAGAAGGGCCAACGGGGTAGACTGGAGGGCTCTGCTCTAGGCCTGTGGCTATGCACACGACCTCTCCCAGACCTTGGGAGGGGTCACCCGATGCACCCGTATAGGTTGCGCTGCCAACTGGGGCGAAAACTGGGGCAGAAGCAGCGCCAGCGGGTGGCACGGGTTCTTACAACACTGTTGAGAAGAGTAGTGGCTGGGATGGTAGGATTCGAACCTACGATCTACTGTACCAAAAACAGGTGCCCTACCGCTAGGCCACATCCCATCACTGGGCGTTATTTAGTCTGGGTTTCGCGATGGTGCAAGACCTGAATGCAGAAAAAATGCAGAGTCTTGGGTGAAATTTATTCCTTTGCGGCATCTTCGGTCAGCAGGTCGCTTTCTGTCCCCGCGCGCTCCTGGTCAACGATCTGCTCTAACGCTTTCTCGGCATTTGCATCGACGTCTTGGGGTGTGGTTGATGGCGGGCTTGTCTGTGGGGCTTTGGGCTTTGACGGTGCCCCTGATACATGGTCGATCAATCGGTAAGTGGGTTCCGGCATGGCAAATCCGGCGCGGTCAAATGCTGCGATCACCAGGCGAATTGCCTCGCCTCTGGCGAGATTGATGCTGGTATCGGTTTGGTTCACCCAAGCGGCAAACTGCAGTGAAATTGTGCTGTTACCAATCGTTTCGATCCAAACGCTTGGCTCTGGCGTGTCGAGGACGAAGGGCAATGAAACCAGCGTTTCCAGACCAAGGGTGCGGGCGGCAGCGAAGTCTGTATCGGGGGCCATCCCCAGTTCGAAGGTAAAGCGGCGCTCGGCGTTGCGGGTGTAATTTACGATTCGGCTTTTGAACACGGTCGAATTGGGAATCCGAATGTGGTTGCCATCAAAGCTAAGCAAGATGGTGGCGCGGCTGGTCAGGCGGATCACATTGCCGGTGTCGCCGTCAATCTCGACGGTGTCATTGGGGCGAAACGGTTGACGCACTGAAAGCATGATGGACGCGATGAAGTTTTCGACCGTGTCGCGCACGGCAAAACCAATCGCCAGACCAGCGATCCCGGCTGCGCCCAAAATACCAGACAGCAGGGCAGTCGCGCCGACGATATCAAGGGCGAGAACCAAAGCGGCGACCACAAAGAAGAGCCGGATAATCTGCCGATAAATATCGGCGATGAATGCATTGGGCGCGATTCTGTCCCATGGCTGCCGCCGCCTTGCGATAAAGAAGCCCAGCAAGACGATGCTAACGAACACTGCCAATGCGATAGCTGCCAAAGGTAAAAAAGCGACAATCTGCGCGGCGCGGGCTTTGAAGCGGTCAAGGACGGGATCGAGGCGTTCGGTCACATCGGTAGTTTCCGTCACCTCGTTTTCGATCGCAACGACACCTTCAATGCGACCGACTAGGTCAGTCAGTTGCTTGGCCTTTTGCGCATCGACCGTGGTGCCGGTCAAAGTGACGATGCCAGCCGAAACCGTCGCAGTTACGTTCGCATACCCGTCCAGTTCGGCCAGAATGTCACGGATGCGCTTTGCTATGGCGCGGTCATCGCTGGCGCTGTCTTGGACGGCAATCGTGCCGGTCGGTTGACCGCTGGTATCCTGGGCCGCGGCCCCCAAGGGGATCATCAGGCAAAGCACCAAAGCTAGATATCGCATCATTTATCTCCCTAAGTCGGTCCTGTCCGGCACTGCTCGGCGCACACTGGAATTTTTGAAAATTCCGGTCTGCGCCGCGCTGTTACGCTGAACAATCGATCAATATCGCGCCTGTCCGGGCTCCGGCTTCGACAGCCTCGTGGGCGCGTATTGTGTCGGACAGAGGGAATATCTGTTCGACGGGGCACTCCAAGGCTCCTTCGGCCAAAGCCTGATGGACCTTGTCGATGGCGATGCGGCGTTGTGAGTCTGTCAGAAGATAGACCAGAATAATATCTATCGTGACCGCTTTGAAAAGCAGGGGCAAAAACGGCAGGGTCGGGGTCATTTCCTTGGCCGAACCATAGGCCGCAATGCGACCGTTTGGTTTGATCACTTCTGCATCCAGCCCGATGTTCACGCCGAACTCCACCTCGATCACCGTATCGACCGGCTTGCCGTTGTTCGCGGCCAGCACCTGTTCCAACAGGTCGGGCGAGGCATAGTCCAGCACCACATCAGCCCCGGCTTTGCGGGCGCGGCGTGCGCCGTCTTTGCCCGCAGTTGCAATCACCCTTGCGCCCGCCCATTTGGCCAGTTGCACGGCCAGATAGCCGACGGTGCCAGCCCCGCCCTGAATCAGGATGGTCTGGCCTTTCACATCTTCACCGTTGAAAATCGCGTGGCCGGCTGTCAGCGCAGGGATGCCAAAGCTCGCGGCGGCCTCAAGCGATACATCATCGGCCAGATCGACCGCCTGGGCCGACGGCAGCGCGATATGGGTTGCTGCTGTGCCAAAGGGACGTTGCCACTGGCCGTTCCAGATCCAGACGCGCTGGCCGATCCGCGCGCGATCGACGCCTTCGCCAACCGCTTCGATCACGCCGGCACCATCGCTGTGTGGAATAACCTGATCAAAGGGGGGCTTTGTCATCCCGGGTCTGCCGCGCCGCGATTTGACGTCAGAGGGGTTCACGCCCGAAAAGGCAAGCCGCACCAGAACTTCGCCTTGGGCCGGGGTGGGGGTCTCAAGCTCGACCAGCTTTAGGACATCGCGGGCTTCGCCCAAGGTGGAATAGGTAATCGCGCGCATAATACTGTCCTTGTGCTGTCAAATTTCAGCGGACGGTATGTCCGCGACCCTACCCTAGTCGCGGATCTCTTGGGCGCCAACGCCCCATAACCGCGCCTTGGGTGCCCAGCCTTTGTATCCGTCGGCGCGTAAAAAGCACCATTCAAGACTGCATTCACCAAGCCGCGCAATGGCACCGACCTCGAATTCGGCGGCAACGGGTGCATTCGGATCGGGGCGCACCAGCAATTTCATCTTGTCTTGCTCGATCAGCACGGTGCGTGTCCCCGACAGCAGCGAATAATGTACCCAGCCGCCCATGCCGTCACGGTCTTCGACGCGGCGCCAGTGACCGTGTTCAGCCGTAATCAGCAACGGCATATCGCGGTGTTTGAAGACCCAGTCGATCCTGTGTGTCAGGGACGGGCCGCGGCGCACGTTGCCCTCGGCGGCCTTCATCGACACGAAACGGGGAACAGGCAGGTTCGTCACCTGGCCAAGCTCTGCTGCTGCAAGAACCGTGCTGAAAGCTAATGGAATCGATACAAGCGCACCCATCAGGGCGATGCGGAACTTCGGTGTCATGACAGCCTGCTTGATGTTTTGTGGTTGATTTATTGCTCTTTTACGCCGCGAAGTTCTTGTGCCTCGTCGCCGCTTGGGACACCATGCCATCAAGCAAAGCGCAAAGCCAGATTTGGGAGGCTCAAAATGTCAAAGCAACCGCTAAGTGTTGTAGTCACGCGACGGTTGCCGGAGGTCGTGGAGAAGCGATTGTCGGAACTTTTCAAGGTGACATTGCGTGAAGATGATACGCCAATGACACGCGCCGAACTGGGCGAGGCCATGAAAACAGCCGATATTCTGGTGCCCACGGTCACGGATGAAATCGACGCGGCCCTGTTGGGGCAGGCGGGTGATCAATTGAAATTGATCGCAAATTATGGCGCAGGGGTTGACCATATTGATGTGATGACAGCCCGCCAGCGCGGGATTCTGGTGTCCAACACGCCCGGCGTTCTGACAGATGATACGGCCGACATGACCATGGCGCTTATTCTGGCCGTGACCCGCCGCATGTCCGAAGGTATGGCGCAGATGCAATCTGGCGACTGGAAGGGCTGGGCCCCGACGGCGTTGCTGGGGGGGCGGGTCAGCGGCCGCCGTTTGGGTATTCTTGGCATGGGCCGTATCGGTCAGGCTGTGGCGCGCCGTGCGGCTGCCTTTGGGATGCAGGTGCATTATCACAACCGCCGCCGCTTGCGCCCCGAGGTCGAAGAAGCCCTGGGGGCCACCTATTGGGAAAGCCTGGACCAGATGGTCGCGCGTATGGACGTGCTCAGCATCAACTGCCCGCATACGCCGAGCACCTTTCACCTGATGAACGCCCGCCGTCTGAAATTGATGAAGCCGGAGGCGGTGATCGTGAACACCTCGCGCGGCGAAGTGATCGACGAAAATGCGTTGACGCGGATGCTGCGGGCCGGCGAATTGCAAGGTGCCGGTCTGGATGTTTACGAGCACGGGACCGACATCAACCCGCGCCTGCGCGAGATGGATAACGTGGTTTTGCTGCCGCATATGGGATCGGCCACATTGGAAGGCCGGATCGAGATGGGCGAAAAAGTCATCATCAACATCAAGACATTCGAAGACGGCCACCGCCCGCCGGATCAGGTTGTCCCGTCGATGCTGTAAATCTTCTCTCACGGAGGGAGCCTTCCCATGCGTATGACCCTTACTGCCCTTGCATTTCTTATGGCCAGTGGGGCGCTTGCGCAGCAGGCTGCCGATAGCGTCGCCCCCGAGGCTGCCAGCAGCGGCGCGTTCAATGCGATGTCGCCCGGGGTGGCCGCTGCCTTTGCCGCCAAGGATGCGGGCAAGCCGGTGGTGGCGGAAAACTGGATGGTTGCTGCCGCCAACCCTCATGCCGTTCAGGCCGGTGCGGATGTATTGGCAAAAGGCGGCACAGCGGCGGATGCGCTGGTGGCAGTTCAGGCGATGCTGGGTCTGGTCGAGCCGCAAAGCTCGGGCCTTGGGGGCGGTGCGTTTCTGGTCTGGTATGACGCGGGCAGCGGGGACATCACCACATTGGACGGGCGCGAAGCAGCGCCTTTGGCCGTGACGCCGCAATTATTCCAGAACGACGCAGGCGAGCCGCTCAAATTCTTTGATGCCGTTGTTGGCGGGCGATCCGTCGGCACCCCCGGCACGCCCGCCTTGCTAGAGACCGTGCATCAACGTTGGGGTGCGCTCGACTGGGGAGACCTGCTGGCACCCGCCGCAGCGATGGCGGAAACGGGTTTTACAGTGTCGCCGCGCCTTGCGAGTCTTGTTGCGGCTGACGCGGAACGGCTAGGATCATCCCCTACAGCGGCGGCGTATTTCCTGCCCAACGGTGCCGCCATTCAGGCCGGTGATACGCTGAAAAACCCCGATTATGCGCAGACTTTGACAGCTATGGCGGCAGGCGGTGCAGGGGCCTTTTACACCGGTGATATCGCGGCGGATATTGTGGCTACGGTTCAGGGCGCGACAGGCAACCCCGGCGTGTTGTCCCAAGTCGATCTGTCGATCTATCAGGTCAAGGAACGCCCGGCCGTTTGCGCCCCCTACCGTGCGCACGAGGTCTGCGGGATGGGCCCGCCGTCATCAGGCGCATTGGCTGTCGGGCAAATTCTGGGGCTGCTTGAAGGCTATGACCTAAGCGCTGGCCCCAACGATCCCAACGTCTTGCGGCTGATCGGCGATGCCTCGCGCTTGGCCTTTGCCGATCGGGGCCGCTATGTCGCTGACAGTGATTATGTCCCTGTGCCGGTGCAAGGTATGCTGGACCCGGCCTATCTGGCAGAGCGCGGCAAACTGCTGTCTGGTGATGACGCGCTGCCCGAAGTCGCCCCCGGCAAACCCGCATTCGATCACGCCTTGAACCGGGCCGATGACATGGCGATTGAACTGCCCTCGACCTCGCATATCTCGATTGTGGATGGCATGGGGAATGTGGCCAGCATGACCACGACGATTGAAAACGGGTTCGGCAGCCGCCTGATGGTGCGGGGGTTTCTGCTGAACAACGAGCTGACTGATTTTTCGTTCAGCAGCCATAAAAACGGTATCCCGATCGCCAACAGGGTAGAGCCGGGCAAGCGGCCCCGTTCGTCCATGGCACCGACAATCGTGATGAAAGACGGCAAGCCCGTGCTGGCCGTTGGCAGCCCCGGTGGCAGCCGCATCATCGGGTATGTCGCAGGCGCGATTATTGCGCATCTCGATTGGGGTCTGGACGTGCAGCAAGCCGCAAGCTTGCCCCATGCCGTGAACCGCTTTGGCACCTATGATCTGGAAGAGGACACGGAAATGGCGGTTTCGGTCGACGCTTTGGAAAACCTTGGCTACAAGACATCCACGCGGGCGCTCACATCGGGCCTGCACATGATCGCCATCGGTGACGGTCTAAGCGGCGGTGCAGATCCGCGCCGCGAAGGCATCGCCCTTGGTCAATAACCAAGGGACGAACAGATATGGTACAGCCGACAGACCTGCCTAGAAACGAAACCGGAATCGCCACCGTTTTGGGGATCTTGAAGCAGCAATTCGCAGAGCAATTCCAAACCGGACAAGCGATCCGCGAACAGCATGGCCATACAACGACCTGGATCAAGAACCAGTCCCCCGATGCGGTGGTCTTTGCCCGCTCTACTCAGGATGTGGTCGATGCTGTCAAAGTATGTGCCGCGCATAAGGTGCCGGTCATTGCCTTTGGCACCGGAACGTCACTTGAGGGGCATGTGAACGCGCCCGCCGGTGGGATTTCGATTGACCTGTCGCAGATGGACCGCGTGCTGGAAGTGAATGCAGGTGATCTGGATTGCCGTGTGCAGCCGGGCGTGACCCGCGAGGCGCTTAACACCCACCTGCGCGATCAGGGGCTGTTTTTCCCGATTGATCCGGGTGCCAACGCATCCCTTGGCGGGATGACGGCGACGCGGGCATCGGGCACCAATGCCGTGCGCTATGGCACGATGAAGGATAACGTGATCGCGGTCGAAGCCGTTATGGCCGATGGGTCGGTTATCCGCACAGCACAACGCGCGCGCAAATCGTCAGCCGGCTATGATCTGACACGGCTGATGGTCGGGTCCGAAGGCACGCTTGGGATCATCACGGAAATCACCTTGAAATTGCAGGGCATCCCCGAGGCCATCAGTTCGGCGCGCTGTTCGTTCCCCACGGTCGAGGCCGCCTGCGAGACGGTGATGAACGTCATCCAATACGGGCTGCCCGTCGCGCGGATCGAGCTGCTGGATGCGATGGTTGTCAAAGCGGTCAATAGCTATTCCAAACTGTCGCTGCCCGAAACGCCGATGCTGCTGCTGGAATTCCACGGATCGGATGCGGGTGTGGTCGAGCAGGCCGAAACTTTCAGCATGCTGGCCGAGGAAAACGGTGGATCGGATTATCAGGCGACCACCACGATGGAGGAACGCAACAAGCTGTGGCAAGCGCGTCACGACGCCTATTGGGCGATGCTGGCGCTGCGTCCCGGCTGCAAGGCCGTGGCGACCGATGTTTGTGTTCCGATCTCTCGGTTGGCCGATGCGGTGGGGGCGGCGAATGACAAGGCCGCCGAATTGGGATTGATCGCGCCGATTGTCGGCCATGCGGGGGATGGCAATTTCCATGCGTCCTTGTTGCTGGACATGGACAACGCGGACGAGGTCGCGCGGGCGGAGGAATATGTGAGCTGGTTGAACGGTTTGGCCATTTCCATGGATGGCACTTGTACCGGTGAGCACGGGATCGGGCAGGGCAAACGGCCCTATCTGGTGAAAGAGCTTGGCGATGCGGCGGCGGTCATGGGAATGATCAAACGCGCGTTGGACCCCGACAATATCATGAACCCCGGCAAGATTCTTCCCGCGTGATCCAAAGGACGCGCTCACGCGCGACATGATGTTTGCCCCTGCGTCCCGCAGGGGCGTTTGATGCCTCCGGCGGGGATTTAATCCCATTTGGAAAGGGTTTGCGGGGTTGGTTTTTCGGGCCGCGTCGCATTTGAGCTGTCATGGGTCGGCTGGGCTGTGCGTTTTATGCTGGGGCTGTTAAATATCGGCGCAACCCTTAGTCCGGCGGAGCATTGGATTCATGAAAACACACGTCAAAGCATTGGTTGTCGGCGGCGGTGCCGTCGGAACTTCGATCGCGTATCATCTGGCCCGCGCAGGCTGGGACGATGTCATGTTGCTGGAGCGCGACGAGCTGACCAGCGGGTCGACGTGGCATGCGGCGGGCCTGTTGCCCTATTTCAACATGTCCTATGCCACGACGCATATTCATGATTATTCGATCAAGTTTTACAAAACGCTTGAAGAAGAGACCGGGCTGAATGCGGGCTTTGCGGTTGTGGGCAATTTGCGCATGGCGCAGACCGACGAGCGTATGGATGAATATATGCTTTATGCCGCCACAGCCGAGACCTGTGGGGTGCCCTATGAGTGGCTGACCCCTGATCAGATCAAGGCGAAATGGCCGTTGATCCGCACCGAGGATTTAAAAGGGGCGATCTATCACCAGACGGATGGCTATATTAACCCTGCCGATGTGACCATGGCGATGGCCAAGGGTGCGCGCCAGCGCGGCGTTGTGATTGAACGTAAATGGCAGGCGGATGCGTTTCACTGGAACGGTGAGGCGTGGGAAGTGACGGTGACCAAGATGGTCGAGCGCGGCGGCAACCTTGTGCCGTCGGACGAGCAGGTCGTGATTACCGCAGAGCATGTGGTGACCGCATCGGGCAACCACGCGCAGCGCACCGCCAAGATGCTGGGCATCAAGATGCCGGCCATTCCGGTCGAGCATCAGTTTATTGTCATGGATCAGGACCCCGAGTTGGTGAAATTCCGCAAGGGCGAGGGCAATGTCGAACATCCGGTTATTCGCGACGCTGATGCGCAGTCTTATGTCCGCGAGGAACGCGGTGGCTGGATCTTGGGTGTCTATGAGAAACACGCGCCGGCGCGGTTTGAATATGGCGTGCCGGACAGTTTCCGTGCCGATCTGTTCCAGCTGGATCTGGACCGGATCGAAGACCAGTATATGGCGATGAACCACCGTATCCCGTCGGCTGAAAGCTGCGGGTTGAAGGATGATTTCAACGGGCCGATTTGCTATACGCCTGACGGCAACCCGCTGGTGGGGCCAGCACCGGGCCTGCGCAATATGTGGCTGGCCGAAGGGTTCTCGTTCGGGATCACGGCGGCGGGCGGTACCGGCTATTATCTGGCGCAATTGATGGTGAACGGCGAGGCCGACATCGACATGGCGTCGCTGGACCCCAAACGCTATGGCGACTGGATGACCACGGAATATGCCGCGCGCAAGAACGAGGAAGCGTATGAGCATGTTTATATCCTGCACCACCCTGACGAAGAGCGCCCTGCGTGCCGCCCGCTGCGCACATCGCCTGCCTATGACCGTCAGGCCGCACGGGGGGCGCAGTTTGGTCATGTGAACGGCTGGGAACGCCCCAACTATTACGCGCCCATGGGGTTCAACGATCACGACGCGCGGTCTTTCCGGCGCGGGGGCTGGTGGCAATATGCGGTTGAGGAAGCCAAGGCGATCCGCGAGGGCGTGGGCCTGATTGATGCAACGGCCTTCACCAAGCATCTGGTCAAAGGGCCGGGTGCCACGGAATTCCTCAACTGGTTCACCTGTAACAAGCTGCCCTCGGTGGGCCGGATCAACCTGACCTATGCGCTGACCGGCCACGGCACGACCCGCACGGAATATACCATCGTGCGTTTGGCCGAGCATGAATATTACCTTGTTTCGGCCGGTGCCTGGACAGCCTATGACAGCGACTACCTGCGCAAGGCGATCGAGGATAAGGCACCTGAATTCGGCTATATCGAATGCCATGACGTGACCACGCAATGGGGCGTTTTCGCCATCGCGGGGCCGAAATCGCGCGATGTGTTGAAAGAGATCGTCAAGGACGCCGACCCCGAAACCGTGCTGTCCAACAAGCGGTTCCCGTGGCTGACCATGCGCAATATCGAATTGGGCATGGTGCCGGTGCGCGCCATCCGCGTCGCCTATACTGGTGAACTGGGCTGGGAACTGCACCACCCGATCGAGATGCAGAACCACCTGTTTGATCTGCTGGAAAAGGCGGGCGAAAAGCACGGGATGAAGCTGGTTGGCGCACGGGCGCAAAACTGGCTGCGTCAGGAGAAATCCTATCGCGCATTTGGCACCGAATTGGGCCGTGATGCGACCCCGCTTGAAGCGGATCTGCCGCGCTTTGTCGACTTGTCCAAAGACTTCTATGGCAAGGATGCGATGCAGGAACATGGCATTCGCGCGCAATGCGTGACCGTGTTGATCGACGGGCCGGATGATGCTGATCCGTGGGGCCGCGAGGTACTGTATCATGGCGACACACGTGTTGGGCGTCTGACCTCGGGCGGGTATTCGGTGGCTTTCGGGAAATCCATCGGCATGGGCTATGTCAAACCGGAACAAGCGTCCGTCGGGACCAAGCTGAAGGTCAAGATGTTTGACCAGCTTTGGGATGCTGAGGTGGTTGAAGACAGCCCCTATGATCCGAAAAACGCAACGATCCGGATGGACGGCTGAGCGTCTATTTCGGGCACCAGCTTTGCTGGTGTCTGTTGCAAAATCAAAGGCCAGCCGTGTTTGATACGCGGCTGGCCTTTCGCGTTTTACCGCGGTTAACGCACCTGCCGTCGGGCCAGCCAGCTGTCCCAACTTGCAGCGCTGCCTGAATAGACGTTGATATCCAGATCACCCAAGGCACCGGGGACGCGGCCGGTGCTGGTGTATTGCCAGAACGTCCAACGCTCGCTCGGGTATTTCTCGGACGGATGGGCGGCGGTCGAGCGCAGCCAGAATTCGACACCGCGCAGGCGGCCCATCTGGTTTTTCTCGTAAAAATCGGGCGTGGTGTAAATGACGGGTTGCTGGCCGTAATGCGCCTTTAGGATGCGCAGGAAGGTTTGTGTGTGGCGGCGCACGGTTTCAGCGGGCGGGCGCAGGGTGCAGGTTGGCGAAAACGGGTTCCATTCCATGTCCAGCACGGGGGGCAACATGCCGGGGGTCTTGGGGACGTTTTGGATGAACCAGCGGGCCTGAACCTGCGGCGTGGTGCAGAAATAATAGAAATGATAGGCCCCGCGCGCCACGCCTGCGCGACCTGCGCCCTGCCAGTGATTGGCAAACATCGGGTCCAGCAAATCGCCGCCTTCGGTCGCTTTGATAAAGGCAAAGTTGACGCCGTTTCTGCGCGCCTCGCCCCAGTTCAGCGGGCTTTGGAAACGGGCGACGTCAATGCCATGCACGGCATAGCTTTGCGGGGTGCGGCCTGTCCACTCATGGGGTTTACGATCACTGAAATTCGCCGATGTAACAGTGCCAAGGGGGACCGACACTTGCGGTGTCCCACACGCGGCAAGAGCAAGGGCGGTTAGCACGGCAAGGATGCGGAGCGGCGACATTGTCAGGGCTTTCTGGCCAGGGTGCCAAAGCGGTTGGCGGGGCAGGGCGAGGCCTGCGCCGGGGGGTGTTTTACGGTCATGGGCGCAGCCTGTCTGGCCGCAATGCAGCGACAGTTTCACGAGACAGCGGCGAGGTGCGTCCGAAGGTCAAATCGGCCACCAGTTGCGAGGCCGCAGGGCTGGTTTGGAACCCGTACCCGCCCTGGCCTGCGCACCAGATGAAATCGGCATGATCGGGATCAGGCCCCAACACGAGGGTCCGGTCGGGGGCAAAGCTGCGCAAACCGGCCCATGTTGAAATCGGCTTGGTCAGCGGGATGGCGACCATGTTCTGATAGCGCTCCAACCCTTCGGCCAGCACCATATCATCGGCCCATGCGTCATGGGGTTCGACCGGGTCTTCGTCAGCCGGTGAAATGATCAGCGCGCCCGCGTCAGGTTTCGCGTACCATGTTTCATTGACGCCAAAGAACATCGGCCAGCGCGCGGGATCATGCCCGCCGGGGGCCGCAATCCGCGCCATCGACCGCCGGTGCGGCACAATCCCAAGCGGCGGGACACCTGCCATCACCGCAATCTGGTCGGCCCATGCACCGGCTGCATTGACGATCTTTTGCGCGTGCAGTTTTTCACCGCCGGTTTCAACCTCCCAGCCCGATGGGCCATGGCTGATGGCGGTCACAGGATGACCCGTTCTGATGGTGCCGCCGTTGCTGCGCAGGGTCTTGGCGAAATCCTGCATCAAACGGTCCGTGTCGATGTCATGGGCATCGGCATGATAGCCCGCAGAGGCAACCTTTTCGGGGTCCAGCACCGGCACCATGGCCAGTGCCTCCTCCTTGGAAATCCGGCTGAGACCCATTGTTTTCAAATCGGCATCAAGGGCCGCTTCCTCGTGTGTGTCCGCGATAATCATCAAACCGCGCTGCGTCAGATACCCGCCATTCGCGTCATTCAGATAGCCGACACTGGCACGGTTCAGTGCCTGCACCGACGGGGCACCGTAATTCTGTTCAATCAACGCGGCAGATCGACCCGAGGCGTGATAGCCAAGCGCCTTTTCCGCCTCGATCAGGGTGACCTGTGCATCTGCCGACAACCGTGCCGCCGCAGAAATGCCAGCAATGCCGCCGCCGATTACGATGATATCTGTCATGACTGTTCTTCAATCCGGTCTGTCGCTGGGGGCGGGGTCGGTGAAAGGGCTGTGATCTTGGCGTAAAGATCGGCAGGCATGTCAAAGGTCATCGCTGCCAGGGATGGTGCCAGTTGTTCCGCCGACCGGGCCGAGATGATCGGCGATGGCCCCGTGGGATGGGCCGCAACCCAGGCAACAGCCAGCGTCGCAGGGTGAACCCCCATTTCAGCGGCGAGATCGGCCAACCCTGCGGCGGCCTGATGCATCACATCGGGCGCATAGCGCGCGGCATAGCGGTCATCCTGGGTCAAACGGCCAGCCTCGCCCTTGGCGTATTTACCGGTCAGCAAACCACCCCCAAGAGGGGAATAGGGCGCGACAAGAATGCCCAGATCATCGGCCATCGGCAGGATTTCAACCTCGGCCTGCCGTTTGACCAGATTATACATCGGCTGGATCACGGCGATATCCAGATCGAACTTGGCTGCGATCCCGGCGGCCTTGACGACCTGCCACGCGGCAAAGTTTGACAGTCCGATGTGACGGATATGGCCCGCAGCCTTCATTTCGGCAAAGGTTTCGAATGTCTCGTGCATGTCTGTATCGGGGTCAAACCGGTGCAGGTACAGCACATCAAGCGTGTCGAGCTTCATCCGGCTGCGCGACGTTTCGCAGGATTTCAGCAGATTGGCGCGGCCCGATCCCCCGTCATAGGCAGCCTTGGTCGCGATGATCAGGTCATCGCGGTGTGCGCCGAGAAAACTGCCCAGCAGTGTTTCGGATGCCCCGCCCGTATAGACATGGGCCGTGTCGAAATGGGTGATCCCTGCATCAATACAGGCATCGAACATGGCGCGCGATGCATCGGCATCTGCGCGCCCGCCAAATTGCATGGTGCCAAAAGCAAGGCGGCTGGCGGGGGTGCCGTTGGGGCTGGTCAAGGTATGTTTCATCCTCAAACCGTGCCACGGCACGCCCGCCTTCGCAACGTTGATCTTAGTCGTTCATCGCACCCTTTTCGGTAGCGCGCTGATAGGCCGGGCGGTTGTGGATCATATCTACAAATCCGGCCAGTGCCGGATAGCGCGCTGCCCCGTCGCCGCCGCGCATGGCGATCTCGGCTGGAAAGCTGAGCATGATATCCGCCGCCGACAGGCTGTCCTGAACAAAATGACCCGAGGGGCGCACAAGGCTGTTCATATAGCTGAAATGGCTGTGCAATTCGTCCTTGATCCGCGGGTGCAGCGGGGCACCGGCGTCACCCAACCGGCTGACATAAAGGTTCAGCAAGATCGGTGTCATCGCAGAGCCTTCGGCGAAATGCATCATCTCGAGATGCTGCAAATAGGCGGGGGTGCCTTGGTCGGGGATCATCCGGGGGGCGAAGCGCGCGCAAAGCGTTTCGGTGATTGCGGCGCTTTCGGCAACCAACACATCGTCGATCTCCAACATCGGGGATTTCCCCAAAGGGTGCACCAGTTTCAGTTCGAGCGGCGCAAGGTTGGTCTTTGCATCACGCTTGTAGGGGACGATTGTATAGGGTTGCTCGATCTCTTCGAGCAGCCACAAAATACGGTGAGAGCGGGACCTGTTGAGGTGATGAATTTTGATCATGCCCCCGACGATAGCGTTTTGATCCGCAATGGGTAGTCAAATGATACGCTCTTGCGCGCAGATCCCTGCGGATTCTGCGCCTTTGGCGGCGGACCATGACACAGATCAATGTTTGTCACGCGCCAATCGTCGATACATGCGTAAAACGGGATATGTTTATGGATGTGGCATCAATCTTGGAAACTGCGGGCGAACCGACAATCGCGGCCTTGGCCGGATTGGTCGCCGGCATCATCTTTGGGCTCTCGGCCGAGCAAAGCCGGTTCTGCCTGCGCGCCGCCGCAGTCGAAGTCGCGCGCGCGACACTTGGCCCGCGCATGGCGGTGTGGCTTTTGACGTTTTCAACCGGGCTGCTGTGGACGCAGGTGATGCACGTCACCGGTATCATTGATCTGGGGACCAGCCGTTGGCTTGCCTCGCCGGGGACGCTGTCGGGGGCGATCATCGGTGGCATGATCTTTGGCGTCGGGATGATCCTTGCGCGCGGCTGTCCGGGGCGACTGCTGGTTCTGGGGGCCACGGGCAACCTGCGTGCGATCCTGTCCGGCCTCGTCTTTGCCGTCTTTGCCCAGATGAGCCTGGATGGCGCGTTATCCCCCCTGCGCGAGGTCATATCCGGCACGTGGATCACCCATGGGCCGAACCCCAATATCCTGTGGGAATTGCACCTTCCCAATGGCACCGGCATCGCGATCGGCATCGCTTTTGCGGCGTTGGCGCTTATCATAGCGTTTCGCAACCGGGTGTCATTGGTCACCCTTTTGTTCGGCTGCGGCGTCGGGTTTTCGGTCGCGGCGGGATGGTACCTGACCTACACGCTGTCACAAATCAGCTTTGATCCGGTGCCCGTTGGCAGCCTCACGTTTTCGGGGCCATCCGCCGATACGTTGATGTATCTTCTGTCGGCGGAGTCCGTGCTGGAATTCGATGTCGGCCTTATTCCCGGCGTGGCCATCGGGGCGTTTTTGTCGGCACTGGTGGCCGGGCGGTTGATCTGGCAAGGCTGGGACAGTGCGCGGTCGATGCAGCGCTATCTGACAGGGGCCGCGATGATGGGGTTTGGCGCGATGACAGCGGGCGGCTGTACCATCGGTGCCGGTGTGACGGGCGGATCAACCTTTGCGCTGACCGCCTGGGTGGCATTGGTGTCGATGTGGCTGGCGGGTATGGCCGCAGACCGGTTGATTGACTAAGCGCCCCATCCGGCCAGCGACCCACACCGGCCTAGCAGGTTTGACAGCCCATTTCGCGGGTCGGCCCGACAGGGGTATAGCCTTCTTTCAGAACCCGCAGCATCCCGCCTTGAACATCGACGACCGGATAGTCGACCAAACCGGCAATCTGTTGGGCCGCGCGCGAGGTCCGGTTGCCAGAGCGACAAATCAACGCCAGACGCTGACCTTGAGCCAGATGTGGCGCGACGGCTTGCAGGAAGCTCTCGGGTGTGGCGTATGTTATCAAAAGCGCCCCTTCGATGACGCCGGTCTCTTTCCATTCCTCGGGGCGTCGAATGTCGACCACTACGGTTTCGGGGTCGGACGCCAGGGCCGATCCGGACAGCGCCTCAAGGGTTACATTCTGCGCAGTCGCACGCCCGCCCAAGGTGATCAGGCCGACCGCTGCTGCGATTGCAGCAACGCCAGCGGCTAAAAACGTTCGCTTTTGCATCACACGTGATCCTGAAGCTTGCGCCAGGCATTCAGCCCGCCGCCGATGAACGTCGCATTTGCATAGCCCATTTGCTTGAGCGTCGCGGCCGACAAAGCCCCCCGGTTATAGGCGTTGCAATAGCACAATATCGTCGTGTCCAGATCAGGCAGAACCCCTTCGACATTCATTTCCAGTTTGCCGCGACTGATGTTGAGAGAGCCCGGAATATGGTCCTTTGCATGTTCATCAGGGTCGCGGATGTCCAAGGCGACGGCACCGCGCTCCATCAATGCGGCGACATCTTGGGGTGCGACTTCTTGAACCTGCGCGCGTGCGTGGTCCGCCAGGTTTTGGAATTTTTCGGTATAGCCCATCTGAGTTCCTTTCAGAAATCCTCTGAGCGACAATATATTCAATTAAATGCATATGTAAATGCGGCAATCACACAACGCCAAAAAAAAGGCCCCGCGCAAGCAGGGCCTTTCGTCATCGCGCAGGATATCCGATTAGTTCGGGATATCGCCTGTGATGCCTTCAACGTAAAAGTTCATGCCAGCCAATGTGCCGTCATCCGCTGTTTCGCCATCGGCCAGAAAGTCAGATCCGTCCTGCTTTTTCAGCGGGCCGGTGAACGGGTGGTAAGACCCGTCTGCGATGGACGCTTTCAACGCCAGTGCTTCGGCTTTCACATCTGCAGGTACCGCATCTGTGATTTCGCCGATGCCAACCATGCCAGCGCCGATACCGTCCCATGTGTCTGTCGACGTCCATGTGCCGTCCATCACGGCTTTGGTACGCGCGATATAGTAGGGGGCCCAGTTGTCGATGATCGACGACACGCGCGGCATGGGTGCGTATTGCGCCATGTCGGATGCCTGACCAAAGGTGATCACGTTACCCGCTTCCTGGGCTGCGGCCTGTGGCGCGGTGGAGTCTGTGTGCTGCAATACAACATCGGCACCCTGTTCGATCAACACCTTGGCTGCGTCCGCTTCTTTTGCGGGGTCGAACCATGTGTAGGCCCAGACGATCTTGAATTCGACGTCAGGGTTAACCTTTTTGGCGTGGATATAGGCAGAGTTGATGCCACGAATAACTTCGGGGATCGGGAAGGAACCGATATAGCCGATGATGTTCGACTTGGTCATCTTGCCCGCGATGTGGCCCTGAATCGCACGACCTTCGTAGAAGCGCGCGGAATATGTCGATACGTTGTCGGCACGCTTGTAGCCGGTGGCGTGTTCGAATTTCACATTCGGGAACTTGGCCGCAACGTTGATCGTCGGGTCCATATAACCAAAGGAAGTGGTGAAGATCAGGTCGGCACCGTCCAGCGCCATCTGTGTCATCACGCGTTCGGAATCGGGGCCCTCTGCCACGTTTTCAACGAACACGGTTTCGACCTTGTCGCCGAATTCCTTTTCAACGGCCAAACGGCCTTGGTTGTGCTCGTATGTCCAGCCGCCGTCGCCCACGGGGCCCACGAAGACAAAGCCGACTTTGGTCTTGTCGTCGGCAAAAGCGCCGCCCGCAAGACCGATCGCCAGCGCAGCGCTGGCGAGGAGTGTTGATAGTTTCATTACATAGTCCCCTAGTTATTCTGCCCTTTTATCGGGCATTTTGAAGTGTGACCCCGTTAGGACGAGGCATGGAAAGTGCGGCCAAGCGATGCCGGGGCACTGCTTTTATCGGCAGAAAGAACCACCAGCACAAGGATGGTGATGATGTAGGGCGACATTGCCAGATACTCTACAGGAATGGCAACGCCTGCACCTTGTAGATTTAGCTGCAACTGTGTGATTCCGCCAAATAAATAGGCACCCAGCAGCAGACGCCACGGCTTCCAGCTGGCAAAGACGACCAGCGCAAGCGCGATCCAGCCCACGCCGGCGGTCATTCCTTCGGTCCATTGAGGCACACGGATCAGGCTGATATAGGCCCCGCCCAAGCCAGCACAGGCCCCGCCGAACATGATGGCCAGCGTGCGTATCCGCACCACCTTATAGCCAAGCGCATGGGCCGCATCATGGCTTTCGCCGACCGCACGCAGGATCAGACCCGCGCGGGTGAATTTCAACATCACCCAAACCGCGATGACCATGGCAATGCCCAGATACAACATGATGTCATGGGAAAACAGAACCGGCCCCAGAACCGGAATATCGTGTAGCGGGCCAAAGTTCACTTCGGCCAGACGGGGCGGTTTGATCCCGACATAGCTTTGCCCCAGCAGCGCTGAAAACCCCAAGCCGAACAACGTCAGCGCAAGCCCCGACGCGACCTGATTGGCCAGCGTGATCTGCGTCAGGAAGGCGAACAACAGGCTCAGCAGCGCGCCGCCTGCAGCCGCCGCCGCAAACCCCAGCATGGGTGACCCGGTTTCCACTGCGGTGGCAAAGCCGCAAATGGCCCCCATGATCATCATGCCCTCGACGCCCAGATTAAGGACACCTGATTTTTCAACGACCAGTTCCCCCAATGCGGCAAAAATCAGCGGCGTCGCCGCGACCAGAAAACCGGCAACGAACAGAACGGGATTGATGGCTGACAGATCCATTATGCGACCTCCGCCCGGCCAAAGCGCAGCCGGTAATTTGTGAAAAGATCAAAGGCGAGCAGGAAGAACAGCAACATGCCCTGAAACACCTGAATGGCAGCAGCGGGCAGACCCAGCTGGCTTTGCGCGATGTCGCCCCCGATATAGGTCAAGGCCATCAACCCGCCCGCCAGCAAAATGCCAATTGGATGCAACCGGCCCAGAAAGGCCACGATGATGGCGGTGAACCCGTAGCCCACGTTGAAATCAATGGTGATCTGACCTGCGGGGCCCGCGACCTCGAACATACCTGCAAGGCCCGCAAGCAGCCCGGACATCCCCATGCAGAACAAAACCAGCCGCACCGGGTTTACGCCTGAAAACTTTGCGGCCCTTGGTGCTTCGCCGGTCACCCGGATGGCAAAGCCCAGCCGGTGCCGCGCCAGCAACACATAAGCAAAGATCACCGCAATCAACGCCGCGACAACCCCCCAATGCATGCCCGATCCCGTGATCAGCTCCGCATTATGGGCGGATGGGTATTGCTGCAAATTCCGGCTGCCGGGAAACCCGAACCCTTCGGGGTTTTTCAAAAGGCCAAGGGCCATCGAGGCCAGAAACTGTTCCGCCACATAGACCAGCATCAAAGACACCAAAATCTCGTTGGTGCCGAATTTGACCTTCAAAACCGCCGGGATCATCGCCCAGATCCAGCCGCCCAACGCACCCGCCAACACCATCAGGGGAAAGATCAAGACGCTTTCGGTCGGATAGAACGCCAACCCCACCCCCGCGCCGAAAATCGCCCCCATGATATACTGGCCTTCCGCGCCAATATTCCAGATTCCCGCCTTGAACCCCAGGGACAAGCCGATGGCGATCAACACCAAAGGGGCCCCTTTGATCAACAATTGCGGGCGATAATAAAACGCAAAATCACCAAACAGCGGCTCCCAGAAAATCGTGGCGATCGACGCCAGCGGGTCCTTGCCCAATGCGGCGAACAAAAGCCCGCCAAAAACCATGGTCGCCAAAACCGCCAAAACGGGCGCTGCCCAAGAAAACGCCTGACTTGCCTGCGGCCGTTTCTCAAGCCTTACCATGCTGTGCCCCGCATTTCATTTTGCCAAATAAACTTCACGGGGGTGTGGGGGTGTGAAACCCCCACTTCTGTCATGTCAAACATGCGCGACCTCCATTCCGTGGGCACCGCCCATCATCAACCCGATCTCGTCCACCGTCAGGCCCTGCGCGGGGCGCGGCTCTGACAGACGGCCTTCGTTCAGGGCGGAAAACCGGTCCGAGATTTCCATCAACTCGTCCAGATCCTGACTGATCACAATAACGGCGGCCCCGTTTTCGGCCAGATCCAGCAACGCCTGCCGGATCGCCGCCGCGGCCGAGGCATCAACCCCCCATGTGGGCTGGTTCACAACCAATACTTCAGGGCGCTGTAACACCTCGCGGCCGATGACGAATTTTTGCAGGTTCCCGCCAGACAGCGCGCGCGCGGCGTTGCCGGGGCCGGGGGTGCGCACGTCAAATTCCTTGATGATACGCTCGGCAAACCGTCTTGCGGCGGGCCAGTCCAGCATCCCGCCCCGTTCGAGGTTTTCGCGCACGGCACCGGTCAACATCGCGTTTTCGGTCAATGTCATATCGGGGGCGGCGGCATGACCCAGCCGTTCTTCGGGGGCCGCGAGAATACCCAGAGCCCGCCGCGCGATAGGGCCCAGCTGGCTGATATCGTGGTCCTTGAACCGGATCATACCCGCACCGGAAGGCTGTTCGCCGGACAGCGCCGCCAGCAATTCGTCCTGACCGTTGCCTGCAACGCCGCCGATGCCGAGCACTTCGCCGGCGCGGACCTGAACGCTGATATCCCGCAAAGGCATACCAAAAGCCGAGGGGGATTTCGCGTTCAACCCCTGAATGTCCAAAAGCACCGCGCCGGGGGTCTTGCCTGCGCGCAATGGCGTTTTCAGGATGCTGCCCACCATCATTTCCGCCATATCGCGCGCGGATGTTTCCGAGGGCGTGCAATGGCCGACCACCTTGCCCAAACGCAGAATGGTGGCACTGTCACACAGGCTCCGGATCTCTTCGAGCTTGTGCGAGATGTACAAGATCGCCGTCCCTTCGGCGCTGAGCTTGCGCAGGGTCTTGAACAGGATTTCGACTTCTTGCGGGGTCAGAACCGAAGTCGGTTCGTCCATGATCAACAGTTTCGGGTCTTGCAAAAGGCAGCGAATAATCTCGACCCGCTGACGTTCCCCGGCCGAAAGGTCGCCAACAATCCGGTCGGGCGACAGCGGCAGGCCATACGCCTCGGACACGTCGCGGATTTGCTTGCTCAGCGCGCGCAGCTTGGGGGCGTTTTCCATGCCCAAGGCGATGTTTTCCGCAACGCTCAGCGCATCGAAGAGCGAAAAATGCTGGAAGACCATGCCAACCCCGGCCGCCCGCGCAGCACGTGGTTCGCTGGGGTGAAACGCCGCGCCGTGCATCTGCATTGTGCCGCTGTCAGGTTTGACCAGACCATAGATCATCTTGACCAGCGTTGATTTGCCCGCCCCGTTTTCCCCCAACAGCGCGTGGACCTCGCCCGGGGCGATTGTCAGCGACACATCGTCATTCGCCACTACGCCGGGATAGGCTTTGGTCAGTCCTGAAAGGGCAAGAAGGGGTGCAGTCATGATCCGGCCTTTGGTTGAGCGTCTAATCGGGTGCCGCCCAACAGCGCGGCAACGACCCCTTGTGCAATGTCGGAGGGGCGTTTTCCAAGGGTTTTGTCACCGATGGGGCAAGTGATTTGCGATGGATCATGGCCCATCGCCGCCAAACGTCTGGAAAAGCGGGCCCATTTCGTGTCTGACCCGATCAATCCGACGCTGGCAGCCTTGCGGGTCAGCAACGCGTCACACAGCGCCAGATCAATGTCATGGGAATAGGTGAAAATCAGATGATGCGCGTCTTGGGGGGCGCGCAGGGCCAGACGCGGCATGTCACGCGCCGGCACAACGGTGATGGTATCCGCAACGAAGGCGGGGAAACGAGTGATGTCGCTGTCGACCCATGTCAGGTCAAAGGCACCGGCAGGTGCCGCAGCAACCACAGCGCGCCCGACATGGCCCGCGCCCCAAAGCCACAGCTGTTGCGGCGCGCCGTGGGTGGTGGGGGAAGCCATCGCAACCGGTTGCGGATCGGTTTCGCGTTGCTGGTCGGTGAAAGACAAGGTGACCGCGCCGCCGCAACATTGCCCGAGGTTCGGGCCAAGCGGTATTTTCAGCGTATGGGCCGCGCGCCCCTTGGCAAGCATTTCGCGCGCGGTCTGAATGGCCTGATGTTCAAGGGCACCGCCACCGATGGTGCCGGCGATGTCTTGTGCCGTTACCTTCATCGCGGTGCCCGCATCCCGCGGGGTCGAGCCGCGCGTGGCGGTGATCTCAATATATATGGCGTCGCTCATGCGCGGGCCTTGAGGGTGGCAGCCAGCACTGCCTCAGCGGTCGCGGGCGTTTGCAAATCAGCGTAGTTCGGACCGCAGGCGCGGGTCGCGTCCGACAGTGCCATGAACGCAGAAATCCCCAGCATCAGGGGCGGTTCGCCCACGGCTTTGGACCGGTACACCGTTTGTGCAGGGTTGGGTTGATCCCACAGGGCCACGTTGAAGATATCCGGCCGGTCCGAGATCGCGGGAATTTTATAGGTCGATGGCGCATGTGTTTTCAGCGTGCCTTGATCATCCCAGACCAGTTCCTCGGTGGTCAGCCATCCGGCCCCTTGCACATAGCCGCCTTCGATCTGGCCAATATCCAGTGCAGGGTTCAGCGAGGCACCTGCGTCATGCAGAATATCCGCCCGCAGGATGCGGTTTTCACCGGTCAAAGTGTCAATCACCACCTCGGTCACGGCGGCCCCATAGGCAAAGTAAAAGAACGGGCTGCCTTGTCCGGTGATGCGGTCCCATTTGATGTCCGGCGTTTTGTAAAATCCGGTCGAGGACAATGAAACGCGGTGTTCATAGGCAGAGGCGGCAGCTTGGGCAAAGGTGATTTCACCATCGCCAACCCGGACCATGCCATCCACGAATTCGACGGCATCGGGGGTGGTTTGGTGCAATTCGGCCAGATGCACCGCGATGCGGTCACGGATCGTGTCGCAAGCGGCCTGAACCGCCATGCCGTTCAGATCGGTCCCCGAAGACGCCGCCGTGGCCGAGGTGTTGGGCACTTTGCCGGTATCGGTTGCAGTGATCTTGACCGCGCTGACCTCCACGCCAAAGCGGCTGGCGGCGACTTGGGCGATCTTTTGGAACAACCCCTGACCCATTTCGGTACCGCCATGGTTCAGATGGATCGAGCCATCATTATAGACATGCACCAACGCTCCGGCCTGATTGAGATGGGTCAGGGTGAATGAAATGCCGAACTTGACCGGCGTCAGTGCGATACCGCGTTTCAGAACCGGCTGGCTGGCGTTCCATGCGTCAATGGCAATACGGCGGGCCGCATAGTCTGATGTGGCCACCAACCGGTCGGTCAGGGCGTTGATGATCCCGTCGGTGACAGGCTGGTGATAAGGCGTGGTCTGCACCTGATCGCTGGGCGCATCGGCATAGTAATTCGCGCGGCGCACCGCCAGCGGATCAGCGCCAAGGTGATGGGCAATGTGATCCATCACCCGTTCGATGCCGACGATCCCTTGGGGGCCGCCGAAACCGCGAAAGGCCGTGGCACTTTGGGTGTTGGTGCGCAACCGGTGCGAGGTGATGCGGATGTTATCCAGATGATAGGCGTTATCGGCGTGCAGCATTGCACGGTCTGCCACGGGTAGGGATAAGTCCATCCCCCAGCCGCAGCGGGTGAAATGGGTGAAATCCAACGCGGTTATTTTGCCGCTGGCATCAAAGCCGACGGTATAGTCGATCCGGAAATCATGGCGCTTGCCGGTGATGATCATATCGTCATCGCGGTCATAGCGCATCTTGCAGGGCCGTCCGGTTTTCGACGCTGCAACGGCGCAAGCAATCGCCAGCGCGTTGCCCTGACTTTCCTTGCCGCCGAAACCGCCGCCCATGCGCCGCGTCTCTACCCGGACGGCATGCATCGGCACGCCAAGGGCTTCGGCGACCTTGTGCTGGATTTCGGTCGGGTGCTGGGTCGAGGAATGGACAACCATGTCGCCATTGTCCTGGGGCAGGGCAAGGGCGGCCTGACCTTCGAGGTAGAAATGTTCCTGCCCGCCGATGTTGATCGTGCCGGTCAGGGTTTGGGCCGCTTGGTCCAGCGCCGTTGCGGCATCGCCTTTTTGATAGATGCGCGGGCCGTCCTCGAACCGGCTGTTGGCGGCAAGCGCCTGTTCGATCGTCAGGATCGGGTCGGTTTTTTCAATGTCGATTTGCCCCAATCGCGCCGCATGGCGTGCGGCCAGATGGCTGGTGGCAATCACCATGAACAAGGGCTGACCCGCGTAATGCACCGCATCCGTCGCCAGCAAAGGTTCGTCATGGTTGGAAGGCGACACATCATTGCGAAAAGGCAGATCGCCCGCGGTCAGGACCGCCGCCACCCCCGCGGCATCACGCACCGTGCTGAGGTCCATCGAGACCAGTTTGCCAGCGGCAACCTTGCTGAGACCAAAGGCGATATGGAGCGCATTTGCGGGCACCGGAATGTCATCGACATACCGCGCGGCCCCGGTGACATGTAGTTTTGCTGCATCATGGGGCAGGGGGGTTGCGACGCTCATGCTGTCACCGCCTGTATGTCAGTGCTGATGCCCTGAGCTTCGAGGAAATACCGCATCAACATGTTTTGCGCGGTTTGCAGGCGATAGCTGGCAGAGGCGCGCATGTCGGAGAGCGGTTGGAAATCTTTTGCAATCAGCGTCATGGCGGTTGCGAAACTGGCTTCGGTAAAGGGCTGGTTTAGCAATGCGGCCTCGGTCTTTGCGGCGCGTTTGGGTGTGCCTGCCATGCCGCCAAAAGCGATGCGCGCATCGGTGATGGTGCGACCCTCGCGGGTGAGGTTGATGCAGCCACAGACCGCTGAGATGTCTTGGTCAAACCGCTTGCTGAGCTTGTAGCAGCGCAGGGTGTCGGGTTGCTTGGGGACGGTGACCGCCTCTACAAATTCGCCGGGCGCGCGGTCTTGTTTGCCGTAGGCGATAAAGAAATCCTCGAGCGGGAGGCTGCGGCGTCTGTCGCCGTGGCGCAGATGCAATGTAGCCCCCATGGCGATCAGCGCTGGCGACCCGTCCCCGATGGGCGAGCCGTTCGCGATATTGCCGCCGATGGTCGCGGCATTGCGCACCTGGGTTGATCCGTAACGGCGTAGCATCGTGGCGAGGCTGGGATGATGGGGCGCGAAATGGGCCTCGAGCTCAGTGATCGTGGTCATTGCACCGATGCGCCAGTGATCGCCTGCATCCGTAATGCCGCGCAGGTCGTCGATCCTGTTCAGAAAGGCGGTTGGGCCGAGGCTGCGGAACTGCTTGGTCACCCAAAGGCCGACATCCGTGGCCCCGGCGATCAGCGTGGCATCGGGGTTGGCGGCGTACCAGCGTGCCAGATCATCGGTGGTGGTGGGCTGGATATGTTGAGGGGGCTGTCTGCCCCCGTCCGGCTGCGCCGGCCCCCCCGAGGATTTTGGTCCATTTGGAATGCGCAGGTTTTTGAGGTGGTGGGGGACGGGTTCGTTTTCCGCAGCTTGTGCGGCGCGGATGATCGGGGCGTAGCCGGTGCAGCGGCACAGGTTTCCGGCCAGTTGGGTGTCGTGGTCGGTGGCCCCGTTCAGGTGGGCGGTGGCCATGGTGACCGCAAAGCCGGGGGTGCAAAAGCCGCATTGGCTGCCGTGGTGGTCGATCAGGTTTTGCTGGACAGGGTGCAGTGTGCCATCGGGTGCGCTGAGGCCTTCGACGGTTGTTACTGATTTACCGTTGATCTGGGGTAGAAACAGGATGCAGCCGTTCAGGGCGCGGTGACCTGTATCGTCGCTGATCATGACGCTGCACGCACCGCAATCGCCTTCGTTGCAGCCTTCTTTGGTGCCGGTCAGGTGTTTGGTTTCGCGCAGCCAGTCAAGCAGGGTTGTGGTGGGAGAGATGCCAGTCAGCGACACGACTTCCCCGTTGAGGAGAAAAGTGATGTCCATAGGTTCGTTCCGCCGCGGTACCGGGGCCCATGATATGCGCGGGGTTCGATGCGACGTAGAACGCGGCGCGGGCAAATGCTGAGCGAGGCTAAGCGCGGGCGTGTGGTCTTGGCAAGGGGTTTCCTGTTTCATGCGGGGGAATGACCGGCGCGTGCCGAAATTATTGGCATGACGCGTCAGCGGGTATGGCGGCTGGGGGTTTGGTCGCTTAGACTTGGAGGATGGCAAATACACCCCGATTCATTCACCTGCGCACCCATTCCGAATATTCGTTGCTGGAAGGCGCGTTGCGGCTGAAAAAGTTGCCCGATCTGTGTAAATCGGCGGGCATGCCTGCGATGGCATTGACCGACACTAACAATATGTTTGCGGCGCTCGAGTTTTCTGTCGCCATGTCGGGGGCGGGTGTCCAGCCGATCATCGGGTGTCAGGTCGATCTGGCCTATGTCGCGGCACAACCGGGGGAAAAGCCGCGCGCGCCTGCCCCTGTGGTGCTTCTGGCGCAGTCCGAAGTCGGGTATGAGCATCTGATGAAGTTGAACTCGTGCCTGTATATCGACAAGGGCGGTGCGCTGCCCGAGGTGACGCTGGACCAGCTTGAGACATTCAGCGCGGGCATCATTTGTCTGACCGGTGGGGCAGGCGGCCCTGTGGGGCAGTTGTTGCAAACCGGGCAGGGGCCCGCCGCCGAGGCGTTGATGAAGCGGTTGCATGGCATGTTCGGCGACCGGTTATATGTCGAATTGCAGCGCCATCCGGGCGAGAACGGCCAGCCCGAAGCCGAGCGGAAGACCGAGCGCGGCTTTGTCGAGATGGCCTATGCGATGGGCATCCCCTTGGTGGCAACCAATGACGTCTATTTCCCGAAAACCACGATGTACGAGGCCCATGACGCGCTGATCTGTATTGCGGACGGGGCCTATGTCGACCAGCAGCAGGACCGCCGCCGCCTGACGGCACAGCATTATTTCAAGTCGCAATCGGAAATGGTGACGCTGTTTGCCGATTTGCCGGAGGCGATCGAGAACACCGTCGAGATCGCAAAACGCTGTGCCTTTATGGCCTATCGCCGTGATCCGATCCTGCCGAAATTTGCCGATAACGAGATTGAAGAACTGAAGCGTCAGGCGCACGAAGGTCTGAAAGACCGTTTGAAGGTAATCCCCCATGCGACCAGCGTCGAGGAATATGAAAAACGGCTGGATTTCGAGCTGGGCATCATTGAGGGCATGGGGTTTCCCGGCTATTTTCTGATCGTTGCGGATTTTATCAAATGGGCCAAGGATCAGGACATTCCTGTCGGGCCGGGCCGTGGGTCGGGTGCGGGGTCGCTGGTGGCCTATGCGCTGACCATCACCGACCTTGATCCGCTTCGGTATCAATTGCTGTTTGAACGCTTCCTGAACCCCGAACGCGTATCGATGCCCGACTTTGACATCGACTTTTGCATGGATCGCCGCGAAGAGGTGATCCAATATGTGCAGCGCAAATACGGGCGCGACAAGGTGGGGCAGATCATCACCTTTGGTGCGCTGTTGTCCAAGGCGGCGGTGCGGGACATCGGGCGCGTTTTGCAAATGCCCTATGGTCAGGTGGACCGTTTGTCCAAGATGATCCCGGTCGAAGGGGTCAAACCCGTCAGCATCGAAAAGGCATTGGCAGACGAGCCGCGCCTGCGCGAAGAGGCCCGCAACGAAGAGGTTGTCGCCCGGTTGCTGGATTACGGTCAGCAGGTCGAGGGGTTGCTCCGCAACGCATCAACCCACGCGGCGGGTGTTGTGATTGGTGACAGGCCGCTGGACCAGCTTGTGCCGCTGTACCAGGATCCGCGGTCCGACATGCCCGCAACGCAGTTCAACATGAAATGGGTGGAACAGGCCGGTCTGGTCAAGTTCGACTTTCTCGGCCTGAAAACCCTGACCGTCATCCAGAATGCGGTGGACCAGATCAAGGCATCGGGCCGCCATCTGCATATTGCCGCTGACGGGACCGAATTGTTCGAGCCGCCGGAAGGGTTGATCGACGATATTGCCACCGTCCCGCTGGATGACGAAGCTTCCTACAAGCTATACGCCAGCGCCAAGACCGTGGCGGTGTTTCAGGTGGAATCCAGCGGCATGATGGATGCCCTGAAACGGATGAAACCGACCTGTATCGAGGATATCGTGGCTCTTGTGGCGCTGTACCGCCCCGGCCCGATGGAGAACATCCCGACCTATTGCGAGGTCAAGAACGGGATCAAGGAACGCGAATCCGTACATCCGTCGATTGACCATATCCTTGAGGAAACCCAAGGCATCATCGTTTACCAAGAACAGGTTATGCAGATCGCGCAGGTCATGGCGGGCTATAGCCTTGGTGGCGCTGACCTGTTGCGCCGTGCGATGGGTAAAAAGATTGCCGAAGAAATGGCCAAGGAACGCCCCAAGTTCGAAAAGGGTGCCATGGCCAATGGGGTGGACAAGAAAAAAGCGTCGGAAGTCTTCGACCTTTTGGAAAAATTCGCCAACTACGGTTTCAACAAATCCCACGCCGCCGCCTATGCCGTGGTCAGCTATCAGACCGCCTGGCTCAAGGCGAACCATCCGGTCGAGTTCATGGCCGGTGTGATGAACTGCGATGTCCACCTGACCGACAAGCTGGCGGTGTATTTCGAGGAAGTGCGCAAGCGGCTGGAACTGCCATGGGTGCCGCCCTGCGTGAACCGCTCTGATGCGACGTTCAAGGTCGTTGACGGCGCGCTGGTCTATGCGCTGGGCGCGTTGAAAAACGTGGGCGTCGAGGCGATGAAACTGATCACGACGGGCCGCATGGTTGAAGGGGTGGACCGCCCCTTTGCCACGCTGTTTGATCTGGCGCGGCGGGTTGATCTGAAACGGGTCGGCAAGCGGCCGCTGGAAATGCTGGCCCGGTCGGGTGCGTTTGACCAGTTGGACAGCAACCGCCGTCGGGTCTGGAACGCGCTGGACGGGTTGGTGAGCTATTCCGCCGCCATCCACGAGCAAAAGGCCAGCAATCAGGTGTCGCTTTTTGGCGAGGCGGGCGATGATCTGCCCGAACCGCGCATCCTGCCCTGCGATGACTGGGAGGCGGCAGAACGCCTGACCGAAGAATTCAAGGCCGTGGGGTTCTATCTGTCCGGTCACCCGCTGGACGATTACATGGGGCCGATGAAACGCAAGGCAGGCAACGGCGGCGTGCCCTTCCTGACGTTGGACGAGTTAACGGAAAAAGTGTCGATCAAGGGCGCGATGAACGCGCGTCTGGCCGGGATTGTGGCCGGGCGGCAGGAACGCAAATCGGCGCGCGGCAACCGCTTTGCCTTTGCGCAACTGTCCGATCCGACCGGTGCCTATGAGGTCACGCTGTTCTCGGACACGCTGGAGCTGGCGCGCGATCATCTGGAGACCGGATCAAAGGTTGTCATCACGGTCGAGGCGACAATGGAAAGCGACCAGTTGAAACTGCTGGGCCGGTCTGTCGCGCCGATTGACGCGGTTGTGGCTGATGCCGGCAATATGGGTCTGCGCATTTTTGTGGACGAGGCGATTGCCATTCAAGCCGTCGCAGAGGTTCTGGCCGGTGCGCGGGCCGCGGGGAAATCTTCTGGCAAGGGGCCGATCCAGCTGTGTCTGATGGATCCGACACTGCCCGGTGAGGTCGAGGTGGATTTATGCGCCGAATATCCGGTCACACCCAAGATCAAAGGCGCGATCCGGTCCCTGAGCGGGGTTCTGGAAGTCGAGGAAATCTAGCCCTGCGGGGGGCCGTTCTAGTTCCCCGCTGAAGCCCGCTCAGTAACTGATCAGCATTAGTAATGCGGCGGACGTTCATTTCCGATCACGATACCTTCGTTGCCAGCCGCTTCGCGTTCGCCTTCGCGCTGCATCAACATGTGGACGCGGCGGGTCAGCGTGGCGATCTCGGATTCCTGACGGGCAACGACATCTGACAGATCATCGACGCTGCGGATAAGATGGGCCATTTGTTCTTCGATCTTGTCCATGATGTGATCCTTACCATTCGGTTGATCTGCAGATAGGGGAGGGTGCCCCCCTTGGCAACCGGCAGGGGGCTGTCTGCCCCCTGACCCCCGAGGATATTTGAAAGCCAGAGAAGGGGCGGCTACGCGAAGGGGAAAGACGCGTGGTTTACTTGCTCTTGTCGGGGGGGTGGGGTAGATGCGAGGCGCAAAGTTCAGCCCGCAGGATGTGATCCCATGGCCAAGCCAAAGAAGACCCCCCGCCCCAAGGCCGAAACGCCAAAAGGCTTTCGTGACTATTTCGGTGCCGAAGTAACGCAGCGCGCCGAGATGCTGCGCAAGATCGCCGGGGTCTATCATCGTTACGGGTTTGATGCTTTGGAGAGTTCGGGCGTTGAGACGGTCGAGGCCTTGGGCAAGTTTTTGCCCGATGTGGACCGCCCCAATGAAGGGGTCTTTGCGTGGCAGGAAGATGCAGATGCGGACAAGCCCGGTGACTGGCTGGCGTTGCGGTATGACCTGACTGCGCCGCTGGCGCGGGTCTATGCGCAGCATCGCAATGATTTGCCGACGCCTTACCGCCGTTATGCGATGGGGCCTGTGTGGCGCAACGAAAAGCCCGGTCCGGGGCGGTTCCGGCAGTTCTACCAATGTGACGCGGATACGGTTGGCGCGCCTTCGGTTGCGGCCGATGCCGAGATTTGCGCGATGCTGGCGGATTGCCTTGAGGAAGTCGGGATCGAGCGTGGCGATTACATCGTGCGCGTGAACAACCGCAAGGTGCTGAACGGGGTGATGGAAGTGGCAGGCGTGCTTGATCCGTCAGACCCCGACAAGTTTGCATCCGAGCGCGGGATCGTTTTGCGCGCGATCGACAAGCTGGACCGGCTGGGGCTGGACGGCGTGCGCGCATTGCTCGGCGCGGGGCGTAAAGACGACAGTGGTGATTTTACTGACGGTGCCGGTCTGACGGATGCTCAGGCCGATATTATAATGCGTTTCGTCAGTGCCAATGACGAGGTTGATCGGCGAATTCTCTTGGGACGCCAGAATGAAAGCGGCGAAGACGGCACTGGCAGCTTTGTGTTACCTTCTGAATTTAACTTTCCTCGGGAATTAGAAGAGAAAGTACAGATCGCTTCGGCACATGCGAGAAACAAGTTGGTAGTCGATTACTTGGCTGAGATTGTTGAAAACTCTCACACAGGAAAGGAAGGCGTCGCGGAACTGGCGACAATTTACGAACTGGTTGAAAGTCAAGGGTATCTTGCCGACCGTATCCGTATTGACCCCTCTGTCGTGCGCGGGCTTGGCTATTATACCGGGCCTGTGTTCGAGGCGGAACTGACCTTTGAGATCAAGGACGACAAGGGGCGCGTGCGTAACTTTGGCTCTGTTGCGGGGGGCGGGCGTTATGACGATCTGGTCAAGCGCTTTACCGGTCAGGAAGTCCCCGCGACCGGCGTGTCGATTGGCGTGGATCGTCTCTTGGCCGCGCTGCATGCAAAGGGGCGGTTGACCAGCGATACTGTCGGCCCCGTTGTCGTGACAGTGATGGATAAGGCGCGCATGGCCGACTATCAGGCGATGGTCGCAGAACTGCGTCAGGCGGGTATCCGCGCCGAGGTGTATCTGGGCAACCCCAAGAACTTTGGCAACCAGCTGAAATACGCAGATCGCCGGGGCAGCCCTGTGGCGGTGATTGCGGGCGGTGACGAGTTCGACAGCGGGATGATCCAGATCAAGGATCTGATCCTCGGGGCGAAAATCGCCGAAAACGCGACCCTTGAGGAGTGGAAAGACCGCCCCAGCCAATATGAGGTGCCACGCGCCGATCTGGTCGCCAAAGTGCGCGAAATACTGGAGCTGAACCGCTGATGCCGACCCGATCCGAGACGCTTGCCAAGGCGGCAATGTTGCGTGCCATGTTCGAGGCGCAGGGGGCATTGGTGGTGGAACCCCCGATCCTGCAACCTGCTGAAACGCTGCTGGACCTGTACGGCGAAGACATCCGGGCGCGTGCCTATGTGACATCGGACGCCCTGCGCGGCGAACAGATGCTGCGGCCCGACTATACCGTGCCTGTGGTGCAGATGCACATGGCGCATGGGGCAGATCCCGCGCGCTATACCTATGCGGGCGAAGTGTTTCGCCGTCAGGAACATGACCCTGCGCGGGCCAATGAATTTATCCAGGTGGGCTACGAAGTATTCGATCGGGCCGATCCGGCAGCAGCCGATGCCGAGGTGTTCGCGCTGATCTCAGAAGCGTTGCGCGGGCTGCCGGTGACAGCAGTGACCGGCGATATCGGTATTCTGATGGCCGCCGTCAAAGGCCTGGAGACGACGCAGCGTCGCAAGGACGCGTTGATGCGACACATCTGGCGGCCGCGGCGGTTCCGCAGCCTGCTGGACAGGTATTCTGGCAAGACGCCCGTGCCGGCGACGCGTGCGGCTTTGCTGGATGGAACAGTAAAGAACGAAGCCCCGATGATCGGGTTGCGCAGCACACAAGAAATCGAGGCGCGGATCGAAGCCCTGCGCGAAGATGCCCTGACGCCGGCTTTGTCGGGTGAACAGGTGTCGCTGATCGCGGCCCTGCTGGATGTACGCGAAATGATGCCAAATGCCCTCAGCCGACTGCATGATATTGCGGTCGACCTGCCAGCGATCGCAGAAGCAGTGAATTTGGTGGTCGCGCGGGCGGAGGCATTGGCCGCGCGTGGCATTGATACGGATGTGCTGGCCTTTGAGGGCAGCTTTGGCCGTTCTTCAATGGAATATTATGACGGGTTCGTCTTCGGGTTCCGTGCCGATATGCGGCCCGATCTGCCAGCAGTTGCCAGCGGCGGGCGCTATGATGCGCTGACCAAACGACTGGGGCAGGGCGATGAAATACCGGCTGTTGGCGGGGTGATGCGCCCGGGGCTGATGCTGGAACTGGAGGCAAAGCAATGACGATCAAGCTTGGCGTGCCGTCCAAAGGCCGGTTGATGGAAAAGACATTCGAATGGTTTGCGGCGCGCGGCATAACCTTGCAGCGCACCGGTTCGGATCGTGAATATGCAGCGGCGGTTGGCGGTATCGAGGGCGTATCGCTGATGTTGCTGTCGGCAGGGGAAATCCCGCGCGAACTGGCGGCAGGGCGCATCCACCTTGGGGTTACAGGCACCGACCTGATCGAGGAGAAACTGGCCCTGTGGGATCAACTGGTCGTGCCCGTGGAAGAGCTTGCCTTTGGTCACGCCGATTTGATTGTCGCGGTTCCCGCGGCCTGGTCCGATGTGGATACGTTGGATGATCTGGATGCCGCTGCCGCCGCGTTTCGCGCCACACATGGGTTCCGTCTGCGCATTGCCACGAAATACCACCGCCTGGTGCGTGAATTCCTGCGCGGGGCCGGGGTCGCGGACTATGCGCTGGTCGACAGCCAGGGGGCCACGGAAGGCACCGTGAAAAACGAAACGGCCGAGGCGATCGCAGATATTACCTCAAGCGGCGAAACCTTGCGGGCCAACCATCTGAAAATCCTGTCGGACGGTTTGATCCTGAAATCGCAAGCGACACTTTGGCGCAGCCGCACGGCGGATATGGATGATAAAGAGCGCCGTACTCTTGCGGCTTTGCTAGAAAAACTAGCCTAGACCAAAGGCCGCGCTTACGCGCGATTATATTATTTATTTTGCCTCCGGCGGGAGTTTAGGGGGCAAAATGAAATATGAAGACCTACGCCTATTTTCATTTTGCCAAATAAACTCAAATTCCGACAGCGCTGCATGTGGTGGCGATGAGGTTTAGAGCACGCCGATTTCGGCCAGGGCGCGGTTTAATTCGACCGGCAGCGGTTCTTCCTCTTCGCGACCTTTTGGCAAATCGGCGGGTGCGTCGGCCGGGCTTAGGTAGCGCCAGCCCTGGAAGGGGCGTTTGAGGCTGGATTGGACGCGCACGATCGTTGGGTCCATCACCACCGCACATCGGCGGATTCCGTCTTCTCCGACATGTTCGTCCAGCCGGATAATTTTCTGCCGGCATTGAATGACACCTTTGATGACCCAGAAAACCGAGCCGCCATTCGTCAATTCGGCTTCGCGTTTCGGCCACATGCGGGTGACATGGCGGGGCAGGCCTTCTGGCGTTTGCGCGCGCTTTGTCTGCTGCCATGCTTCGAGGTCGTCGATATTTTCGGTGCCCACCGACAATTTCAAGATGTTTACGTACTTATCCACAGAATCCCTCCGGCTCACCACGACATAAGGTAGCGCATCTAAGACGGCCTTCAAACTGTTGTGCTTTGGCGCTTCTTTGAGGTAAGGTAGAATCCTTCCCAAAAAGCTCCGAGGAACCGAGTATGTCACGATTCGCCACCCCTATCGCCGAACAGATCTGGGATATGAAATACAGGTTCAAGGATGCCGGTGGCACGCCCAAGGACGTCACGGTCGAGGATACATGGCGGCGCATCGCGCGGGATCTGGCGCAGGTAGAAAACCAGCCGAATGTTTGGGAGAACACGTTTTTCGAAGCGTTGGAAGATTTCAAGTTTCTGCCGGCGGGTCGCATTACAGCGGGGGCGGGTACTGCGCGTCGCGTGACGTTGTTCAACTGTTTCGTCATGGGCACTGTACCTGACAGCATGGGCGGCATTTTCGACATGCTGAAAGAGGCCGCGCTGACCATGCAGCAAGGTGGCGGGATCGGGTATGATTTCTCGACAATCAGGCCCAAGGGTGCGGATGTGCTTGGGGTATCTGCCGATGCCTCGGGGCCGCTGTCGTTTATGGATGTGTGGGATGCGATGTGCCGCACGATCATGTCAGCCGGGTCGCGCCGTGGTGCGATGATGGCCACGATGCGCTGCGATCACCCCGATGTTGAGGCCTTTATCGCGGCCAAATCAGACCCTGCCCGTTTGCGGATGTTCAATATGTCGGTTTTGATTACCGACCCGTTCATGGATGCGGTCAAGGCTGACAAAGCCTGGGATCTTGTGTTTGATGGCAAGGTTTACCGCACTGTTCAGGCGCGTGATCTGTGGAACCGGATCATGAAGGCCACGTATGAATTCGCTGAGCCCGGTGTGATCTTCATTGACCGGATCAACGCGGCGAACAACCTGAGCTATTGCGAGACCATCGCGGCAACCAACCCGTGCGGCGAGCAGCCTTTGCCGCCTTATGGGGCCTGCCTTTTGGGGTCGATCAACATGGCGCGGATGGTTGCGGACCCGTTTGGCGAAGCGGCCCATCTGGATGTTGATGCCCTGGACAAGCTGGTCGCAACCGCTGTGCGGATGATGGATAACGTCGTGGACGTATCGCAATTTCCGCTGGACGCGCAGCGGGCCGAAGCCAAAGCCAAGCGGCGGATCGGTCTGGGTGTCACCGGTTTGGCCGATGCGTTGTTGATGGTTGGCTTGCGCTATGGATCGGACGAGGCAGCCGCCCAGACCGAGGCCTGGTTGAAGGCGATTGCGCGGGCCGCATATCTGGCGTCGGTTGATCTGGCCAAGGAAAAGGGTGCGTTTCCGTTGTTCGATGCTGAGGCCTATCTGGCCTCTGGCACCATGCAGCAGATGGACGATGACGTGCGCGATGCCATCAAGGAAAACGGCATTCGCAACGCGTTGCTGACGTCGATCGCGCCTACGGGAACCATCAGTTTGTATGCGGGCAACGTCAGTTCCGGTATCGAACCGGTGTTTGCCTATGCCTACACCCGCAAGGTGTTGCAAAAAGACGGTAGCCGTACCGAAGAGGAAGTCGTTGATTACGCTGTTCAGATGTGGCGTGATTTGAAGGGCGATGCAGAATTGCCCGACTATTTTGTGAATGCGCAGACATTGGCCCCTCTGGACCACGTCAAGATGCAGGCCGCCGCCCAGAAATGGGTGGACAGCAGCATTTCCAAGACGATCAACTGCCCCGAAGACATCAGTTTTGACGCGTTCAAAGACGTGTATATGGCCGCATGGGATCAGGGCTGCAAAGGCTGCACCACCTATCGCCCCAATGATGTGACCGGATCCGTTCTGTCGGTATCCGAGAGCACCAACAGCGCCCCCGGCGAAACCGCAGCCCAGGCGATGCCGCAGGATGGAGGCGAGGTCGTTTACATGTCCGAGCCGCTGGACCGCCCGGAGGAGCTGGAAGGGTCGACCTATAAAATCAAATGGCCCGACAGCGAGCATGCGCTTTACATCACGATCAACGATGTTGTTATCGGCGGTCATCGCCGCCCGTTCGAGGTCTTTATTAACTCGAAAAACATGGAGCATTTTGCCTGGACCGTCGCATTGACGCGCATGATCTCGGCAGTGTTCCGGCGTGGCGGGGATGTGTCCTTTGTTGTTGAAGAACTGAAGGCGGTGTTCGACCCAAGAGGCGGTGCATGGATGGGCGGCAAATACATCCCGTCAATGCTTGCCGCGATTGGTGGGGTGATCGAACAACACCTGATCTCGACCGGCTTTATCGCAGGCGAAGGGCAGGGGCTGAAATCAGACCCGAGCGCCCAAATCGTGGGCCTCAACGCGCCCCGCGGCAAAGCATGCAGCAGCTGCGGACAATACGATCTGCGCATGGTTGAGGGTTGCATGACCTGTGGCAGCTGCGGTCACAGTAAATGCGGGTAATCTGTTAGATTGAAGTGGAAGCCGGAAAAAGGTGAAGCGTTCACAAAAGAAACATAAAAGCGTGCGCAAAACTTGATGTGAGCCTGAAGCTGGCTTCAAAGCACATTGAGATCTGATGTGATTAAACGGAAAAGGCGGAGTTCGATGCTCCGCCTTTTGTAATGTGCAGGGTTTGATTTTTTTTCTCCCACGTCTCTCGACCGTTGAGGACCATGCACGCAAGGCAGCGTCGATCTCGTCGAGCGGGACAACGTTGCCGTACTCAACGCCGTGCGGTAAACACGGAACGATCCCGGCATTTTTCAATAGCGCTGCGGAACTCCGCCATCATATGCCTGAGGGTTCCTAAAGTATCCTCAATCTGAAGCCTGACGGCAAGCAACCAAGCACCAGTTTCAGATTGTACACTAGGGCGGAAACCGGTCATTCGCTGCGTCATGCATATAGGTCTGCTATGATTGTGAGCAGACCCTGACGAAAAACGGGTCTTTGACCGAGTTGCAGACAGAACTGCCGCATGGGATGCTGGTTTTCCGGCGGTTTCTAAGCGCGGCTCTACGTATTATTTTGATTTTATTTTACGATTTGACGCGATCGCTGGTGTTGCCGGAAAGGCTGCAATGCCGTTTTCGGACGACGCCCGTCATCGGAAACCAGGAGGTAGAAATTTGCGGGATCAATCCTCAATGTCGACACATTTTTCTATTTGAATGGAGTCGAATTTCAGGGAGCAGGATGGAAGCCATGATCCAGACTAAACGACTTTTCGCCTTTGCGGCTGCGCTCGTTGGCCTTGGGCTTATTGTTGTTGTCGTTTTCGTCAGCACGGAACGTTCCACCGGCCATTTTAGGCGCGCGCCTGATCTTAGTGACAAGGGGCACGCCTTTGCCGATCATATCGATCGCTTAGCCTCGGATCGCGCGTCAGACTCCCCCTTGCAGGTGAACCCCGCAGAGATCTCACTGATTAATGATGCGATTTCCGAACGGCCGGATATTATTCCGCACTGCACGAAGGGTGGATTTGACGGACTCGCCTTTTCGCTTCAATGCGTCACGAAGGACAGCCGCCACATGACTGTTCTTGCAGGCGAGTTTCCTTGGCTTAAACAGATGGAAGGCTATGGCAACATCACGTCTATCCGCATCCAGTCCGTCAAGACCGATACACTGGACATCCTCGCCCGGTTTCCCGATCTGCGCACGGTTGAGATCGTTGATTCCGACGTGGGCGACGCATCTGCATTGGCATCTCATACCCAATTGCAGTTGCTGACATTGACCGGAACGATAAGTGGCGACCTGTCGTTTCTCCGCGCGCTGCCCGATCTCACGGGGCTCTGGCTCAACGGCCTGCAAACGGCGGACTTGTCTCCGATCAGCGACCTGACGAAACTGACAGAGCTTGCCATTTCGGGGGCGGCGATTTCCGACATTTCGGCGTTAAGCCGACTTTCCGCTGTGAAGGAGCTTACGATCGACGTGCCTTTGGTTCGTGATGTGACACCACTGGCAAATCTGCAGGATATGGGCATTCTATACCTGTCGGCACCAAAGGTTCAGGACGTCGCACCGCTGGCTGCCATGACAAAGCTTTACAGGTTGACGCTTTCCAAAGCGCAGCTAGCGGATTACGCCCAGTTGGGACGCCTTGCATCTCTGACGAACCTTTCTTTGTCTGAATCAACCGGCGTTGACGTTTCATTCGCAAAAGACTTGCCCAAACTCGGGCGGCTCAGCTTGGGCGATACCGATGTCACTTCTCTTGAGCCGCTGGCAAACCTTGGCTCGATAGAGACGGTAAACCTCATCGGCACACGAAATCTGGACGTTCTGCCGTTGATGTCTTTGCCTGCGCTTAAGCAGATCAGCCTGACCAACACGACCGCCAGAGGCGTGGAACAGTTCAAAGCAGAAAGGCCGACCGTGGCCGTATTTGAATAATGCGCATTGACCTGGGGTAGTTGATCGAAGTTCGAACGATAGCTTTGGACCTGTCGTCTTTGGGCGAAGTCTGAGCAAAGCTCCATCCAAAGTCGGTCTTAGACGTATTCCGGGGGCACATACGTCGCGCTGCCCCTGCACTTTGGGCTGTGGTTTCAAAGCTGCCGTTCGCGGCGCGATTCACCAAGGTCTGGTTAGGGCCGTTCGTGTCGATCGACATCAAGGGCGGAAACCGGGTATTTGCTGCGCAGGCGAAAAGAACTCACACAGGGCTCCGGACCAGACAATCGCGGCATATGCTTCCGTGCCATTAGACTTGCGTTACAGATCAAGGGGCAAGGTGGCAGCGATCAAGTAAGACCATGATCAGAATTGTCTCACACCCTGCTAGCGCCTGCTGAGAGTTCTCATCATGAACAGAATCCAGATCGATGAGATTGCAGCCATGAAACACCAGATCGAAGTGAATGCATAGTCAGCGAAGGCGAAGCCAACGATGACGGAAAGGGCAATAATCACCCCAAAAAACCGGATTTGTTTTTCAGACGAAGCGAGCAGAGGCAGGCAAACGATACTGGCGTAGGTGATCCGCATGACGCTGTACGGCGCGATGCCTTCCCAGATCAGTCTCGAGTTGTAGTCAATAGAGTACTTTACGACCCTAAGCGGCACCCACTCTGGGTTGAACAGCAAAGGCACGAAAAGAGATATCCCCAGAAGCAGCCCCAAGGCACTCAGCGCCAAAAAAGCCGTTTTTCGATTTCTGCGCGGTTCAATAAGAAAGGCTGCAAAAGGGACCAAGAACGGCCAGACGAGGTAGGCAAAAAACAAGAACCCCAAGGCATATATATGTGAGTGCGCAGAATCCGATTGCCCGATCTCGATCCAAAGACTGCCTTCCAAAATTTGTTGGATACCAAAAAAGAGAGGGAAAATTGCGAACCCCAGATACCGCCGGTCCGTCTTCAAGGCCGTGCTGATGGTATATGCGGCCACTGGTAGTAATAAAGCCGCTGTTGTGAAGCTGGCGGTCGCAGAAAAACACATGCTTGATGTCCCCAAAGGCGTTGATCTTCAGCAGGTGCTCGAAACCCGTCGGCAAACCATGCCATGAGGGTAGCCCATCTTATTGAGCCATATCAAACCATTTCGAATGGCCTCTCTTTGGCCTTGGGCGTGATATATATGAACCGCTGTCGCGCGAAGGGACTGCTGAGGCTTGGATGGTGAGCTTCGATGCCTCGCTTGTGTCGTGAGTGACCACCCATTGTTGAACACAACGCATAGATACTCCGAGGTGGAGAAAATAGGCACTCGTTCGTGACGCGTTATCGAAACCAGTTTTTCAGGTAACAATCCAGACATTTTAAGATCCAAGAGAAGCTCGTCTTCAATCAACATTTGGATGCAGGCAACTGATTATTTCGTCCGTGTTGATTTAGCTCAAGCCCCAGGGCAGCCAGGTCTCTTACGGTTGAAAAAGAGGTCATTAATTGGAGTTGAAGATGGTTCTTTTGAAAACGGGGAGTTGGGTATTGGTTGCGGATGGCCAAAAAGCCCTTTTTCTACGCAACGACGGTGATACGAAAAACTATGATTTGCGCGTGGTCTGGCATCAGGAGACGGAAAATCCGCCCAGCATTGCTCAAGGCAGTGACCGCGCTGGTCGCGCAAACTCTGTTCCCGGAATGCGCCGCGCTGCATTGCAGGATACCGACTGGCACCAGTTGTCCGAAGACAACTATGTAAAAGAGATCGCAGAAATTCTTGACCGTGCCGCGCATGATGGCGCTTTTGACGAGATCGTGATCGTGGCACCGCCGAAGGCGCTTGGTGATCTACGGGTGGAAATCAACCCAAATGCCGTGAAGAAGGTGATCGCCGAAATACCAAAGACCCTGACAAATCATCCGATCGAGAAAATCGAAAGCCTGCTGAAGTCCGAGCTTGAAAGGATGTAAAGGTGTTGCCAATGCAGTCTTGACGCATATTCGGTTGGAACATTTCTCGGTCATCATGAACGGCAGGGTGCAGGCTCTCTGCATCTGCGCGCCTAGACCAGCACTCTCCGTTCAGGACCCGTGACCGACCAGCATCCGTTTGGCCTAGACATAAAGACGTTTGAATGGCTGACCTGAAAAACTAGCTATTTGTGAAGCAAGGGATGGGCGTTCCACACGACCCGCAGTTTGCATTTACCATCCAACCGAAGGAGTTACACATTGCTTAAGTTAAGAAGATTTATGTCCTTGTTGTTCGGCTTTCTGTTGACGATGAATCTGGGGCTATTGGCGACAAACAGTGCAGCCCAAGACATTTTCCCGGAAAAGCACGGGCAAGTATTGGGCTATAATGATGTAAAGGAACTCACATCAGCAGGACCGCTAACGTTTCCGGGCCTCGGACGGTCAAACTACAGCGAAAATGGGTCCTACAGCTTTACTGACGAGACAAAATCGATCACTCGTTTCGGCGCATTTCATATCAGGGAAGATGGTAGGGTCTGTATCGACTTCTCCCAAAGTGAAAGGCACCGCTGCGACACTTTCCTGCGGAAAGATGGTTTGGTCTTTCTGCTCACCGAAGAAGGTGATCGTTTCCCGGTATTCTTCACTCTAGGAGGACATTAGGTCGGTTAATCTTCGTCGAAGAAGGTGAGTGCCGACGTAGGCATCCAAGTTTAGCGGGTTGCGAAAGCATGCTTGATAATTCTCGAACTGCGGTATCGCCGCATCAGGCCCGTTTGTCCGCTGACCGATGCTTCATCCAACAAAATGCTGCAAAGCGAGGTGTTTCATCAATTCCCGGCCTTCGGGTTGGATCGCTTCCCGCATGAAAAGGCGTCAGCCGATCCGCGTTTTCAGATAGGCGACCGCAAGCGCCAGAGTGGCGATTTTCGGATAGTCGGTTTCAGGAATATCAACGCCAAGCCGTTTATGAAGCGCCGAAACCAAATTTAGAAAATCCATCGAGTCGAGTTCCAGATCGTCTTGCAGGTGATCCCCGTCGCCAACGTCGCTTGGGGCGATGTCCGGCGCGATCTGGGTCAGTTCCTCAAGGATTGCTTTGCGAATGTCAGCGTCGGTCATAGGGTCTCCGGGGTTTGCAGTGCCGTGTTGATGGCGGCCAGAAATTTGGCACCGCGACGTCCGTCGCTGACACGGTGGTCGGCAGACAGCGTCACGGTAACAGTCATGCGCGGCGCGATGGCGTCGCCCACAATCCATGGCCGGGCCACCGGTGCGCCAAAGCCGACAATGGCGACTTGCGGCGGATAGATGACAGCGGCCATCGCATCGGCACCGGTATCGCCCATAGCCGAGATGGTGATGGTGCCATCGGTCATTTCCGAAGACCGAAGCCGCCCGCTGCGCACCCGCGCGACCAGATCCCGCATCCGGGTCATCAGATCATCAAGCGGCAGGGTTTCGGCATCATGCAAGGCAGGTGCCACAAGCCCGCCCTGGCGCAGCGCCACCGCCACGCCAGCGTGAACGGCTTTGGCGGGGTGAAAGCCGTCGGCGTCGTAATGGCCGTTCATCTGCGGCACTTGCGCGGCGGCAATAGACACGGCCTTGACGAAAAGCGCCCCCATCAAAAGACGGGCATCGGGCGGGCGCGTTGCATTGGTGGCGGTAAGCCAGTCACTGGCGGCTTGCAGGTCGATGGTCTGGGTCAGGTAATAATGCGGGATTTCGCGTTTTGATCGTGCCATGGCGTTGGCAATGGCCGTGCGCATCGCGGCCATATCGAGCCCCGGCTTGGCGCTGCTGCTAACGGGGGCTGCCTTGACCGCAGCAGGTTCTGCGGCCTCTACATCGGCCAAAACAATGGCACGATTGGGTCCGGTGCCGACAAGCGCCCCAAGGTCGATCCCGCGCTCGGCAGCACGGACCCGCGCGGCGGGAGAAGCGGCCGGGATTTCGCCAGTGGTCACCTCGGAGGGCGTCGCACCCATCGGAGCAGAGGTCGGCGGCGGCGCTTCGGTTGGCGGGGCTGGAGTTTCAGCTTCCCGCTTTGCGTGTTTCTTGGGGTCAGCGGCGGGCCGTGCCGCGCTTGCACTGCCTTTTGCAGGCGTGCGCAACGTTGCCAAGGGGGCACCGACATCCAGCGTAGCACCGATTTCTGCATCAAGCGTTTCTACAATCCCCTCCTCGAAACACTCGATTTCGATTGCGCCTTTCTGGGTTTCGACCACCGCGACCACATCGCCCCGATGGACGGTATCGCCAGCTTTGATCATCCATTCGACCAAGGTGCCCGCTTCCATGTCGGCACCAAGCGAGGGCATGGTAAAAATGCTCATCGGATCACTCTTTGCCCATCGCCGCACGCGCGGCGGCAACGATACCGGCAACCTGCGGTATCGCGGCTTGTTCCAGATGTGCGGCATAGGGAATTGGCACTTCGGCCGAACACACGCGCCCCACCGGAGCATCTAACCGCCAAAAGGCCCCTTCGGTGATCCGGGCCGATACCTCGGCGGCAAGCGAGCCTGTGCGCCACCCTTCATCCACCACCACTGCGCGGCGGGTGCGCGCGACCGAGGCAAGGATGGTTTCCTCGTCAAGCGGGCGCAAGCTGCGCAGGTCTATCACCTCTGCGTCGATGCCTTCTTTGGCCAGTTGGTCTGCGACCTCAAGCGTCTTGAAAAGCGACCCGCCATAGGTAATCAACGATACATCCTTGCCGGGCCTGCGGATCGCGGCCTTGTCAATATCGACAGCACCGGCCGTCACAGGAATATGGCCCGTCCTGTTGTACAGCATGACGTTTTCAAAGATCAGAACGGGGTCTGGATCAGCGAGGGCTGTCAGCAGCATGCCGCGTGCATCTTCCAGCGTTGCGGGTGCCAGCACCTTCAGCCCCGGAATATGCGCATACCAGCCTTCCAGCGAATGGGAGTGCTGTGCGGCCAGTTGTTTGCCCGCGCCGGTCGCCATGCGGATCACGATGGGGCAGCCGAACTGGCCCCCCGACATGTGCCGGATCGTGGCGGCGGTGTTCAGGATCTGATCCAGCGCCAGCATCGAGAAATTCACGGTCATCAGTTCAATGATCGGTCGCATGCCCGCCGCCGCCGCACCGATGCCCGCGCCGGTAAATCCTGATTCAGACAGCGGCGTGTCGCGAATGCGATCCGCGCCGAATTCGGCCATTAACCCTTTGGACACAGCGTAGCAGCCCCCATAGGCACCAACATCCTCGCCCATCAGGAATACGCGATCATCGTCAGTCATCGCCTGACGGATCGCCTGTTTGATAGCCTCGCGGTAGGTCGTCTCGACCATGTCGCCCGCAGGGGCCGGTGTGGCGGGCGGTGTCGGCTGGGTCTCGGCCATGACATGTTTGGTCAGGGTCTCGACCGGCTCCCACGCGCCGGCCTCCGCGAATGCCATCGCCTCGGCAATCTCGGCGTCAATCGCGGCGGTCATTTCCGCGATATCCGCCTCGTGGATCAGGTTGTTTTCAAGCAACCAGTTCTGGAACCGGACGATCGGCCCCTTTTCCCGCCACTCCGCTACCTCGGCCTTGTCGCGATACAGCTGCGCGTCGAACATGGAATGCGGGCGAAAGCGGTAGGTGCGCGCCTCCAGCAGAAACGGGCGACCGGTTTCGCGTATCCTTGCCACCGCGCGGCGGGCCGCAGCCTCGACGGCGACGACATCCATGCCATCGACCGCTTCGCTCTCAATGCCATAGGCAGCGGCCTTGGCGTGAATGTCGGTCTGCGCTTGCGTGCGCGCCAAGGCCGATCCCATCGCATAGCCGTTGTTCTCGCAGACCCAAAGCACCGGCAAATCCCAAAGCTCCGACAGGTTCATCGCCTCGTGAAACTCGCCCTCGGCCACAGCACCTTCGCCAAAGAAACAGGCGGTGACGTTCTTTTCGCCCATCATCCGGTCCGCCAGACCAAGACCGGCAGCCAGCGGCATGCCGCCGCCGACGATTGCATTCCCGCCATAGAAGTTGTCAGCCGCGTCGAACAGATGCATCGACCCGCCACGCCCGCCCGAACAGCCGTTCGCCTTGCCGTACATCTCGGCCAGGATCGGCCCCATAGCGATGCCGCGTGCCAAGGCATGCCCGTGCTCGCGATAGGTGGCAACGATACGGTCACTGGCCCCCAGCACCGGGATCACCCCCATCGCCACCGCTTCCTCGCCATCATAAAGATGCAGAAAGCCGCGAATTTTCTCATGGGTGTACAGCTCGGCGCATTTTTCCTCAAAGCGGCGGATACGGATCATGCCGCGCAGCAGGTCTTGGACATGGTCCCGACTAAGATGTGGTTTTGTCGCGCTTTTCATTTTTCATCCGCCTCCAATGTGGAAATGTCGCCTTCCGGCAGGCCAAGTTCGCGGGCCTTGAGAAGACGGCGCATGATCTTGCCCGATCGGGTCTTGGGAAGCTCTTTGCGAAAGACGATTTCGCGGGGTGCCACGGCAGCGCCAAGCCGTTTGCGCGCAAAGCCCCGGATTTCCCGCTCAAGCGTCTCGGACGGCTCGAAACCGGGGTTCAGCGCGACATAGGCTTTCACGACCTCGCCGGCGGTGTCGTCGGGGATGCCGATGATGGCGGCCTCGGCGATTGCTTCATGCTCGATCAGCGCGCTTTCGACCTCGAACGGGCCGATCAGATGGCCCGACGATTTGATCAGGTCATCGGCGCGGCCGACAAACCAGAAATACCCGTCCTTGTCCTGCAGGGCGAGGTCACCCGACAGATACCACCCCCCGACAAAGCATTTGTCAAAGCGCGCCTGTTCGTTGAGATAGGCGCGCATCATCGACGGCCAGCCGGGGCGCAGCGCCAATTCGCCAATTTCGCCCGGTTTGCATTCTCGCACGGTACCATCTTGAACACTGACAATCCCGGCCTCGATGCCGGGCAGGGGTTTGCCCATCGAGCCGGGATAGATGTCCATGTCGGCGGTATTGGCGATCATGATGCCACCGGTTTCGGTCTGCCACCAATTGTCATGGAACGGCGTGCCGAACACGTCTTGGCCCCAGACCACCCCTTCGGGGTTCAACGGTTCACCAACGCTGGCGATAAATCTTAACTTGCTGAAATCATAGTTCTTTGCGGCGTCCTTGCCCGCCCGCATCAACATGCGGATCGCGGTGGGCGCGGTGTACCATACCTGCACGCCTTCGTCCTGCAAGATGGCGTACCAGCGTTCCAGATCGAATTCGGCCTCGTTGACGATCATCGTCACCCGGTTCACCAAGGGCGCGATGATGCCATAGGACGTGCCCGTGACCCAGCCGGGATCGGCGGTGCACCAGTAGATATCACCCGGCTTGAGGTCGAGCGCAAAGCGCCCCGTCGCTGCATGGGCCACAACCGCGCCATGCACATGAACCGCGCCTTTGGGCTTGCCCGTTGTGCCAGAGGTGAAGTGGATCAGCGCCATATCCTCCGCCGTGGTTCTAACGGTGTCAAAACTGTCGGCGGCACGCGCCATCGCGGGGCGCAAGGCCACACAGGTGTCGGCCACAGCGCCATTGCCCAGGGTCAGCACCAGTTTCAACGAACCCAGATCGTCGCGCCAAGGGGCGACTTTCTTGCGATAGAGCGCATCCGTGGTGACCAGAACATTGCCCTCGCCGATCTCCATCCGTGACCTGATCGGTTCGGGGCCGAATGCGGCAAACAGCGGGGTGAATGTCATCCCTGCTTTCAACGTGCCAAGGGCCGCTGCATAAAGCTCGGGCACCCGCCCCATCAGGGCAAAGACACGGGCACCGGGCTGCAAACCATGCTCGGCCAGCACGTTTGCGAAACGTGCCGCATCTGCGGCCAGCGCTGCATAGGTGATGTCGCGCCGGTCGCCGTCCTTGCCGAGCCAGCGGATCGCGATCTGATCGCCATGACCGGCAGCGACATGGCGGTCAACCGCCTCGTGCGCAATGTTCAACCCGCCGCCCGGCAGCCCGTCCAACAGCTTGCGCGCGTCGTCCCAGCCGAACTCTGCGCGTACCGTTTGGGTCAGGTTCGCGGCGGCGCGCGTTGCATCGTCTTTGCGTATGATCGGCCATTTCATGAAAACACTCCCATATGGGGAGCTTATCTTTTCCGGGGAAATGATAACTTGACTTAAATCAACAGCATCGGGCGCAGGGGCAAGCCGCGCGCGGGGCGTCGTTTCTGACTCCGCCTCGAACGGACCCTTTTTGCGCATTCTGAAAGTGCACGCCATCCCCCCTGTCGGGCGCAGGCTGGCCTTGGGTGGCATGGTGCATTGCGTTACTCTGGACGGTCAAACCTGATCCCGAAAATCGCCACATCCACTGTCGTCTTTCTGGCCAAACGGCGAGACCCAAAGCACGGCTTCAAAACCGCAGGCTTAACTCTTGCTCAGCGCGCTTTGTCACGCTTGGCAAAGGCCGAACGCCACAGGTCGATGAATTGTTTGCGGCGATGTTTGTCGCCCGCGACCAACAAGGTCGGCTCGATCGAAATGCCGCGCTCGGCGCTTTCGGGCAGCGTGGCACCGTCGGTTTCCGCATAAAACAGGTTGCGCGCCTTCAAAAGGTTTTGCCCGCGCGTCGACAGCATGAAATCGAGCAACCGCGCCGCGGCTTGCTTTTCCGGCCCGTCCTTCGGGATCATGTAGGCCCGAGATAGAAACAACGTGTAATCCTGCGGGTGGATGACGCCGATATTGTCAAAGGTCGCACTGTCTACGTAGGACCCCAAAACGTTATAGGCGATCAGGTAATCGCCCCTGGAAACCCGATTGATAATTTCCCACGAGCAGCAGGTCGCAACTGCGTCAGTACGTGCAAACCCCTCCAGAAGTGCGCCGAAGGTCGATGCTTCGAGGCTGTCCATAAAGGCGAAAAGATAGCCAAGGCCCGAAGCCTCGATGTTATAGGTGGCGATTTTCCCGCGGTACATCGACGTCGGACGGCGCATCAGGTCCAGCAGTGCAAACCGTGATTTTGGCACGTCCTTGGCGGGAACCAGATCGGTGTTATAGATCATGACCGCGGGCTCTTTGGTGATCCCCCAAAGCTCGTCCCGCCAACGCCGCGCGGCGGGCAGGGCGGTGGTTTGTTCAGAACGGTACGCGCTGGCGCAGGCCCGGTTCACCAGATCAATCATCTGATGCACGCCCGACGAAAACACCGCACTGGCCGAGGGCACTTTGCCTGCGCAGGCCGCCAGACTGTTCTCGAACAGCGCGTTCGACCCCCATTGCTCGTAAGTCACCGCAATATCGGGGTTTTGCAGGACAAACGCTTCGATGATGGGGCGCAAGACGTCCAGATCGGTGGTGGAACGCAGAACAAGCGTGATGTCCACCTGCGAGCCCGGCGCGGTTATGCGCTCTATTTCCTCTTGCGAGGCAAGGGCGGTCGGCAAAAGCAGCACGACCTGCAAGGCGGCCCAAAGCAAACTATTGCGCATCCTTGCCTCCCATCGCTGGAAAGGCCATCGTCACCCTGAACCCGCCCTCATGTTGCCCGATATGCATGCTGCCGTGAAAGGCTTCGGCGACCGCGCTCACGATTGAAAGGCCCAAGCCCGCGCTGGTGCCCTTTGAGGCCGCGAAACGTTCAAACCGCGCACCGATCTGCGCCAACATTTCAGGCGATGGGCCAGGCCCCGCATCGGCAACCCAGATTTCAGCAGTTTTGCCCTTGCCCGTCACCCCGACGCGGATCGGGGATGTGCCGTGTTTCAGCGCATTGGTCAGCATGTTCTTTACGGCTTCGCGCAGCGAGATTTCATCGGCAAAGACCATCACTTCATCCCCGTCGATACACAGTTCGACAATCGCATGGGGCGACAGGACCATGTGATCCTCCAGCTCGACCACATGCAGGGCAATATCGCGCAGATCGACAGGTTCGGGTGGGGAGTTATCGGTGCGGTGGATCACCATTGCCCGCGACAGCATCTGATCAAGCAGACTGCCCAGGGACCGCGTGCGTTTCAGCAGCCGTTCCAGCCCCTGTTGCTGCTCTGCCAAGGCACCGTGGTCTGCCACCAATTCCGCATGGGCGCGAATTGCCGCGACGGGGGTGCGCAGCTGGTGGGCGGCATCCGAGATCAGGTTGCGCATCGCGCCAACCTGGCGGTCAAGGCGGCGCATGAACTGGTTCATCGCTGCAATCGCGACCGTCACCTCGGCGGGGCCCTTGATCGGCATGGGCGTGAGGTCGTACGGGTCGCGCTTAAGCAGTTCGGAGGCCATATGCTCCAACGGGCGCATGGTTGAACGGATCACGAAAAACGCACAGATCATCAGGATCACCCCCGCGATCCCCACGCCCATAAGCGCGGTTCTTGTCAATTCTATCGCCATTGCGTTGCGCGCCCTAAGCGTGTGACCCACGGTGAAATACACAGTGCCGGAGTAGTCGCGCTCGGCGAAGCGGCGCGCGACAGTGGCAAACCGCGCGGCATCACTGTGCAGCATGGCATCGAACAGAACCTGATCACCGCTTTTGCTGGCTATCGGTGCCGTGTCATAGCCGGTCAGCAATGTTCCGTCCGCTTCGCGCACCGCATAGGAAATCCGGTCGTCCAAGGCCAGCGACAGCAGCGAAAACGCTGATACCGGTAAATCCACCACGGGTGCGCCGTTCACGATTTTGGTGGATTCCGCGATGTCTTGGGCGGCACCGACCAGCAAACGGTCATAGGATTGCCGTGCCGCCTGTTTGCCATAGGCCAGCGCGGCGATGGCCACGATCACCCCGCCCGCCGCCAGCAGGGCCAAGACCCCCAGCATGACCCGCGACATCAGCGATGTGCGAAACGGCACCGCCACACGTGCCCCGCTTTCAGTCACTTTCAATAATCCGGTACCCCATGCCGCGCTGCGTTTCGATCACGGCACCCGAGCCTGCAATCTTGCGGCGCAACCGCCCGATATAAAGCTCGATCGCGTTCAGCCCGACATCGACCTCATCAAAAGAATAGATACCCTCGTAAAGGCGTTCCTTGCTGATGGTTTGCCGCACGTGCCGCAGGAGAACCCCCAAAAGGGCGGCCTCGCGGCGCGTCAGTTCAAGGCGGTTGCCGGAATGCTCGGCGCTGAGCGTGGCGGGGTAAAATGACAGATCTGCGACCTTTTGCACATCGCTTTTCTGATCGGTCTCGCGGCGCAAAAGGGCGCGCAACCGCGCCTCAAGCTCGCGGTGGTCAAAGGGTTTCACAAGATAGTCGTCGGCCCCCAGATCAAGGGCGCTGACCCGGTCATCGACTGAAAAGCGTGCGGTAAGCATCAGCACCGGCGTCCGGTCGCCACGGTTGCGCAGGGTGCACAGCAGATCCGTGCCCAGCCCGTCCGGCAGATTGATATCCAGCACCAACGCATCATAGCGCTGGACAGCCAGATGCGCGTCGGCCTCGGCGATGTTTCCGGCCAGATCACAGGCCATACCCGAACGCGCCAGGCGTGTGACAATGGCTTCTGCCATATCTGTGGCATCTTCGACGATCAGAATTCGCACAGCTGGTTTGCCTCCGATCAAGCATCTGAATTGTCGATTGCCGCCAAGTGACAGGTTCGTGACAGGTTTGTTGGGTACCTCCTTTGCTTAGCCCGCCGGGAGGATTCTGTAAATCGCAGATGGATTGGCGGCGCGACATGTGACCGCGCCCGCGTGCGCGCAACAAATACTGTGGAGGAAACACAAATGTTCAAATCAACCCGCCTTACTCTGGTTGCCCTGCTGTTCAGCGCATCCGCCCTGACGGCAACTGCCGAAGGCTTCAGCCCCGAAAACCCCGAATGCATCGCGCCGGCCAACCCCGGCGGCGGTTGGGATTTCACCTGCCGTCAGGTTGGTAAATCCATGCAGGACCAGGGTTTGATCGAAAAAACCATGCAGGTCGTGAACCTTGCTGGTGGCGGTGGCGGCGTGGCTTTTGCCGAAGTCGTTAACAAGCGCAATGATGACAATGACCTGATCGTGGCCGCTTCGGCGGCGACATCGACCCGTCTGGCGCAGGGTGCCTATCCCGGCAACAACATGAACGAAGTGCGCTGGCTGGCCTCTATCGGTGCCGATTACGGCGTGATCGCGGTCGCCGCAAACAGCGAGATCGCCGACCTCACAGGTCTGCTTGACGCGATGAAGAACGACCCCACGTCGATCTCGATTGCGGGCGGTTCTGCGGTTGGTGGCTGGGATCACCTCAAGGTTCTGATCGCGGCCAATGCCTATGGCATCGAAGATGTGCGTTCGGTGAAATACATCGCCTTTGATGGCGGCGGCGAGGCTGTGACCCAGCTTTTGGCGGGCTCCGTACAGGCGTTTACCGGTGATGTTTCCGAAGCAAAAGGTTTCGTGGAAAGCGGCGACATCCGCGTGATCGCCGTGCTCGCGCCCGAGCGTCTGGACGGTGAATTTGCCGATTTCCCGACAGCGCGTGAACAAGGCGTTGATGCGATCGGCGCAAACTGGCGCGGGTTCTATGCACCGGGCGGGATGTCGGACGAGGCCTATGAAGGCTGGGTCGAAAAGATCGGCGCACTTTACGCCAGCGACGAATGGAAAGAAGTGATGGCCACCAACGGCATGGCCCCGCTTGATCTGCAAGGCGCTGCCTTCCAGGAGTTTGTTGCAAATTCCGTAGCGCAGATCGAAAGCATCTCTCGCGAGATCGGTATTATCCAGTAATCAAAGTTACCCTGCGGGGCGCGGTCTATCTGCGCCCCGTCCTTGCCCCCAATTTCCGCCCCCAAAAAAGGAGATCGCCATGAGTGATCGAATTTTCGGCGTGTTCGGCGTGCTTCTTGCCATCGGTTTTGCCATCGCGGCCAGCCTGATCCAAGAGAGCTTTCTGTCAGACGCTGTTGGCCCCAAGGCCTTCCCCTATATCATTGCCGCTATTCTAGGGCTTTCAAGCGCCGTGATTGCGCTGCGCCCCGACCCCGAACCCATCTGGCCCCCGCTGGGACAACTGATAGAGATTCTCGCCGCTGCGGTGGTGATGATCCTTTATGCACAGTTGTTGCCTGTCGCAGGCTTTGTCATCGCCACCGCATTTGCCGCCGCTTACCTGTCATGGCGTCTTGGCTCGACCATTCTGGGGGCCTGCCTGACAGGCGTCGGGACTTCCGTCGGGATCTATGTGGTGTTTCATCTGGTGCTGGGGCTGTCGCTTGCCCGCGGCCCGCTTGGCTTTTAGGGGGTCGACATTATGGAAACGTTATCAAGCCTCGCGGATGGCTTTGCCATCGCGCTGACCTGGCAGAACATCGGCCTTGCCCTGCTGGGCTGTTTTCTAGGGACAATCATGGGCGCGCTGCCCGGTCTTGGCCCTTCAAACGGCGTGGCAATCCTCATTCCGCTGGCCTTTACCTTGGGTCTGGCGGCGACACCTTCGCTGATCTTGCTCACATCCGTCTATTACGGCGCGATGTATGGCGGGCGGATTTCGTCGATCCTGCTTAACATTCCGGGTGATGAACCAGCGATGATGACCTGCCTTGACGGTTATCCGATGGCGAAAAAAGGCATGGCGGGCGAAGCACTGTCACTTTCGGGTATCTCGTCCTTCGTTGGCGCATTTTTTGCAACATGGGGGCTGATCCTGCTGGCCCCGCAGCTGGTCAAAATCGCTTTGCTTTTCGGTCCTGCGGAATATTTCGCGCTCTTCGCCTTGGCCTTTATGACTCTGGGTGGTGTATCTTCGACCAACCAAGCGAAATCAGCCTTTGCCGCGGCTTTGGGGCTGGGGTTTGCCATGATCGGCGTGGACACACAAACCGGCGTGCCGCGCTTTACCTTTGGCGAGGTCCATCTTTATGACGGGCTTGATTTTCTGGTGGCTATTGTCGGTCTTTTTGCCCTGTCAGAGGTGTTTATCTTTCTGGAAAACCGCCACGGCGAGGCAAGTGCCAAAGGCAAGACAATCGTTATCGGTCGTCTGACCCCGCCACTGTCGATGCTCAAGGCCTGCACACCTACCATGCTGCGCTCCTCGTTCGTGGGCTTTATTGCGGGTGTTCTGCCTGGTGCGGGGGCTTCGCTGGGGTCGTTCCTGTCCTATTCGCTGGAAAAACGGATGGTCGACAAAGATGGCACTTTCGGCACCGGCGACCCGCGCGGTGTTGCCGCGCCTGAGGCTGGCAATAACGCAGCCGCAGGCGGTGCGCTGGTGCCGATGCTGGCGCTTGGTGTGCCGGGATCGGGCACAACGGCTGTGCTGCTTGCGGTGCTTTTGTCGCTCAACATCACACCGGGGCCTTTGTTGTTTGCCAACAATCCCGATGTGGTTTGGGGGCTGATTGCCGCGCTGTTCATCGCGAACTTCATGCTTCTGGCGCTGAACATCCCGATGGTCGGAATCTTTACCCGTCTGCTGCTGGTGCCGCCGCGTGTGTTGATGCCTATCGTCGCGATGGTTTCCTTTGTGGGGATCTACGGGATCTCGGGATCATCCTTCGACCTTTTGGTGATGATCGGGTTTGGCCTGTTGGGCTGGGTGTTGCGCAAGTTTGATGTGCCGCTGGTGCCGATCATTCTTGGCACGCTGCTTGGCAACGCAATGGAGAACAACCTGCGCCGCGCCATCACCATCGACAATGGCAACTGGTGGACCCTGATCGACAGCCCGCTGGCCATCGGCCTTTGGGTCGTGGCGATTATCGGTTTCATCCTGCCGCTGTTCTTTGCCCGCAAGGTCAAATCGGGCATGCAGCGCGGCGATGCCGAAGGGTCGATCAAAGACTAAGATTGCAGCGCGCGCCCCGTGTGGCGCGCGCTGTTTTTTACGGTGCTTTCGATATCAAAAGCCGCATCCGCGCAGGGTGCAAGCAGCGTAAAGGGGGCTTCACGTCCTTGGCCGTTATCCTCTGCCGCGGTAGGGTGGCACGCCCTGATCGGGAATCCACACACCTTCCGGCATGGCCCCTGTCTGCCAGAAAACATCAATCGGGATACCCCCGCGCGGATACCAGTAGCCGCCGATCCGCAGCCATTGCGGGTTCAGAAAATCGACCAGACGCCGCGCAATCGAGACGGTGCAATCCTCGTGAAATGCGCCGTGATTGCGGAATGACCCAAGGAACAGCTTGAGCGATTTGGATTCGACCAGAAATTCGCCCGGCACATAATCAATCACCAGATGTGCGAAATCAGGCTGACCTGTCATCGGGCAAAGCGATGTGAATTCAGGGGCGGTGAAACGCACGCAATAGGCGACGTCGGCCTGCGGGTTCGACACGCGCTCAAGCACCGCGTCTTGGGGGGAGGACGGCAAATCGGTCTGGCCACCCAGTTGTTTCAAGTCGCTGTAAATCGTTTCCATAATCGTCTCCTTGAACGGGTCAGACCCCGCGCTTGTTTCCCCAAAGCAGGACGTGCAATTGCGGCAAGACCCGCGGTGCAAACCAGCTGTCATTGATGGTTTTATCGACCAGCCACAGCAGTTTATCTGCCAAAAGCTGCGGGTCGACCGCGACATCTGGATCGACCTCAAGATTGCCGGGTTGAAGGTAGAGCGGCACATCAGGGTATTTATCAGCCGCCGCCCGTGCCCAGGCATAATCGGCATCGTCGAAGATCACGATCTTCATCACGATGTTACCCGCCCCCTTGGCCGCAAGCAGGCAGGCATCAAAGGCGGCCCAATCAACGGTTTCGCCGCTTGATGGCGGTTTCGGGCTTAGCACCAGCGTGTCGAGGTCGCCAAACCAAGGTTTTGCAATCGACCCTTGGGTTTCGCAGGCAAAGCGGTAGCCTTGCGCGTGGCCAAGCGCGATGAGTTGCGTGAAATCCTGGATCGCGGGGTTGCCGCCGGACAAGGACACGGTCAGCGGGTGCCCTTTGGACAGGCGCAACACTTCGGCCCAGACCGCATCCGTGGGCATCGCAGCCCATGTGTGACGAAAGGCCGTGTCGACCGCATGCAGGCTGTCGCACCATGCACAGCGGTAATCGCATCCCCCTGTGCGCACAAAAACCGTGGGTTCTCCGATCAGCGCCCCTTCGCCCTGGATCGTGGGGCCGAATATCTCAGCGATGCGCAACTGGCTCATGGTCGGTATTCTGCCCATGTCTTGGGAGTCTCGCTGACCTTGACTGCGCTGGTTTCGGGCCACCGTGCCGCGCACCATTCATAAAAATGCCGCGCCATGTTTTCCCCGGTCGAGGCCTCGCTCATGACATCATTAAGATGGCGGTGGTCGAACGTGTCATCGATATAGGTCTTGAGCGGTTTCAGCTCCCCATAGTCGCGCACAAACCCGTCGGCGTTCAATGTCGCAGACGCCAATTCAACGACGACGACATAGTTGTGGCCGTGCAGCCGCGCGCATTGGTGATCGTCGGGCAGGTGCGACAGTTGGTGCGAGGCTGAAAAGTGGAATTCTTTTGTAATCCGGTACATCAGCCACGGTCCTTTTTCGCGATTGCCGCGACCCAGAAATCGGGGTCTGCATATGTGGTGGGATCGGCGATATTGGCCAGATGAAACGCTTCGCGGCGCTCAACGCAGGTGCCGCACCGCCCGCAATGGGTTTCGCCGCCTTTGTAGCAGGACCAGGTTTCCGCAAAGGGCGTGTTGTGGCGCGCGCCTGCGATGACGATATCGGCCTTCGTGCGATCCACGAAAGGCGTGTATAGCGAAACATCGGCATAGCCATCCAATGCGGCTTTTTGCATGGTTTCGAACGCTTTGGTAAAGGCGGGGCGGCAGTCGGGGTAGATGAAATGATCCCCGCCATGCACAGCTGTGGCAACGGCCTGGTCGTCGTTTGCTGCGGCCACACCAAAGGCCACGGCCAGCATGATTGCATTGCGGTTCGGCACGACGGTGATGCGCATGCTTTCCTCGGCGTAATGCCCGTCGGGGACGTCGATATCATCGGTGAGCGCAGAACCCGTCAGGGCCGCACCAATGCCGCGCAGGTCGATAATATCGTGAGGGACATCCAATCGCTGCGCACATAGGGCTGCATAGTCCAGCTCCTTGCGGTGGCGCTGGCCGTAATCGAATGACACAAGGCGGGTCAGTTGTTGTTCCTGCGCGACCATATGCGCAAGTGAAACAGAATCGAGCCCGCCGGAGCAGATGACGATAGTCTTCATTTTATAACCCTTGTTTTGTTATCCGGGTAGGCTGCGACCGGAAGCTCGCCCTTAAATTATTTTTAATGCGACGCCAAGTGGTAGACTGTTGATCAAGGGGAATATCCTGCGATTGACGGTGATTTCGATGAACGGCGAAACCCCGGTCTTTATACAATCAGGGTCCGGGCCCTTCATCCCAACCTCTCGGCCAGCCCAAAGGGTACATGGCAAAGCCATTGGTCGAGACCGCGCAAACAGCCCAAGCCGCTCTGATACACAACTTTTTTTCACGGCGGGAAGGACTGTGCTTTTCAGGTCAAAGCTGGTTTCTGCGTCATGCTGCGGGCCGATTGGACGATTGCATCGACCGTAATGCCAAAATGCTCGTACAGTTTGGCGGACTGATCCGATGCCCCGAACCCGTTCATGCCAATGAAGTGGTCGCCTTCTTGCAGCCAGCGTTCCCAGCCGAATTTCATCGCGGCTTCGATGCCGATGCGCGGGGCGGTTCCAATGACGCTGGCCCTATACTCTGCATCCTGCGCATCGAAAAGTTCCCAACAGGGCATGGACACCACGGCGGCTTGAATGCCCATCTCCGCAAGCGCCTGCCGTGCCGCCACGGCAAGGCCGACTTCGGTGCCGCTTGCCATCAAGGTGATGTCGCGCGCGCCATCCGCTTCGTGCAGGACATATGCCCCGCGTGCGGTCAGGTTGTCGGGGCAGGTGTCGCGCACCTGATCCGCAGGCTGCCTCGACAATGCGAACAGGCTTGGGCCGTCGGTCGCTTCCATCGCGAGCGCCCAAGCTTCGGCTGTTTCGACGGCGTCGGCGGGGCGGAACACTTTCATGTTCGGCATGGCGCGGAAACTGGCGAGGATTTCGACCGGCTGGTGGGTCGGTCCGTTGCTGCCCACGCCGATGCTGTCGTGGCTGAACACGAATAGCGCGGGAAGCCCCATGACCGCCGCCATGCGCATCGCGGGACGCTCGTAATCGGCAAAGGCAAGGTAGGTGACATTCACGGGCCGCAAGCCACGGTGGGCGGCGATCCCGTCACACATGGACCCCATCAGATGTTCGCGCACGCCGCAATGGACATAGCTGCCTGAACGGTCGGATGCGTCAAAGGCCGTCCGGCTGCGTTTGTGATTGGTCGGTGCCTCAAGATCGGCGCACAGGACAAGGGTGTCAGGCAGTGTCTGGACCAGTGCATCGCAGATTTCACCAGACGACTGGATCGTCGGGCGCGGGGTACGCACCGACGCCTGATCTGCGGTGATCCCTTGCATCGTGGCAGCCCAGTCGTTTGGCAAGGTGCCGCTGGTCCACTGGTGAAAGACCGCCGCCGATGCATGGCCGTCGATCCGGGATTGCCACGCAGCATGTGCCTGCGTGCCGCGTTCCATACAGGCGGCCCAATCTTGGCGGACGTTTTCGGGCAGATCAAACGGTGCATGGTCCCAGTTCAGCAAGGCCCGCGCCTCGTCGGAATCCGCCGGGGTCAAGGGTGCGCTGTGCCCGCCGCGCTGGCCTTGCAGGCGCGGAATGCCGCGGGCAATCACGGTGCGACAGGCGATCAGGGACGGTCGCGGATCGGCCTTGGCGGCATCTATCGCGGCTGAGATTGCTTCGATGTCGTGGCCGTCGACGTCTTGCACATGCCAGTTGGCGGCGCGGAACCGTGCCGGTACGTCCTCGCTGATCGACAGGTCTGTCGTGCCGTCATCGGTGATGTGGTTGTCATCCCAAAGGAACGTCAACTTGCCCAGTTGCAGGTGACCGGCCAGTGATATCGCTTCGTGACCGACGCCTTCCTGAAGGCAGCCATCGCCGACAAAGGCCCAGGTGCGGTGATCCACAAGCCCGGCCCCGAATTGCGCGGCCAGACGTGCTTCGGCCACGGCCATCCCGACAGAGCAGGCGATCCCCTGACCCAGCAGCCCGGTCGTCAGCTCGATGCCTGCCTCCTGCTCGATTTCGGGATGCCCCGCGCAGACCGATCCCAGCTTGCGGAAAGACTTGAGCGCGTCGGTGGAGACATGCGCGTAGCCTGCCAGATGCAGCAGGGAATATAGCAGCATCGACCCGTGCCCGTTCGACAGCACCACCCGGTCGCGATCGGGCCAAAGCGGGTCTTTCGGATCGACCTTGAGGTGGCGGGCATAAAGCGTTGCGGCGATTTCGGCCATGCCCAACGGCACGCCCTGATGGCCTTCGCCTGCGTTCAGGATGGAATCAAGGGCAGTGAAACGGATGGCGTTGGCCATCGACTGAATATCGGTCATCGCGCGGGCCCCCTTATAAAATCTCGCGGATGCGACGGATCGCCTCGCTGATATTTTCGGTCGAATTGGCGTAGGAGAACCGCAGATAGCCTTCGCCGTAGCTGCCAAAGGACGTTCCTGCGACGGTCGCGACACCTGCCACATCCAGGAACCGGTCCTGCGCCTCGCGGGCGGTCATGCCGGTGCCTTCGATGTTGGGAAACGCATAGAACGCGCCGCCGGGGTCGGAGCAGCGCACACCGGGCAGGCTGTTCAATTCTTCGACAATCAGCCTGCGGCGCGCGTCAAAGGCCACCATCATGTCGGCAACCGCATCCTGAGGACCGGTCAGCGCCGCGATGCCCGCGTATTGGGTGGCGGCATTCACGCAGGAATGGTCGTTGATCGCCAGCTTGGTCGCGGGGCCGACGGCGTCGTCCGGCCAAACCGCGAAACCCAGACGCCAGCCCGTCATGGCATAGGTCTTGGACCAGCCATCCAGCACGATCAGGCGGTCGCGGATTTCGGGATATTGCAGCAGCGAAACATGCTCGCGGCCCTCGTACAACATCTGGCTGTAGATTTCGTCGGACAGCACGGCGACATGGGGGTGATCGGCCAGCCCGGCGACGAATTTGTCGATCTCGGCGCGCGGTGTCACGCCGCCGGTCGGGTTTGCGGGGCTGTTGATGATGATCAGCCGTGTGCGCGGCGTGATCTGGGCCAGAACGGCCTCGGCTGAAAAGGCAAAGCCGTTGCTTTCCTCAAGTGCGATCGGCACCGGCGTGGCACCGGAATAGCGGATCACGCTTTCGTAAATCGGGAAACCGGGGTTGGGGTACATGATCTCGACGCCGGGCTGGCCGAACATCAGCACGGCAAAGAACATCGTGGGCTTGCCGCCCGGCACGACGACCACGTTGTCGGGGTTCACCTCGACATTGTGCCGTTTGTGCAGATCGGCGGCGACCGCTTCGCGCAGCGCGGGGATACCGTTTGCGGGCGTATAGCCGTGATGGCCATCTCGCAGCGCCTTTATTCCGGCCTCGACGATGTGGTCGGGGGTCTGGAAATCCGGCTGGCCGATGCCAAGGTTAATGATGTCGCGGCCCTGCGCTGCCAGCGCTTGTGCCCGCGCCAATACCGTAAAGGCTGATTCTGTTCCAAGGCGCGACAGGCTGTCGGCAAAGATCATCTGTGACATAAAGTTCCTCCCTCAGTTTTCCGTTCCGGACGCGGTCGCGCCCCTGCGGAATCGCCCGAGTAGTAGCCGATGACCGCAGGGAAAGTTGTTAAGAATTACTAACAAGGTCTTTCAGTTTTCATACAATACGCCGCCACTCTCGCTTGATAGCGTTGTGCCAAGTCGTCAACTCGGGAGGAGCAAATGACAGCCGAAACGCCACCTGGCGCTTTCTCGAACATGTCCTTGGAGATGCGTGCGTGGAACATCCGCCGCAAAGCGCTTCTGATGGGCGAGGTTCAGGGGCAGGGGTACATCGGGCAGGCGCTTGGCGTCGCGGATGTGCTTGCCACGTCCTATTTTCACGCCATGGATTTTCAGCCCGAAGACCCCGAATGGGAAGGGCGCGACCGCTTTTTGCTGTCGATCGGCCACTATGCCATCGCGCTTTATGCCGTGTTGATGGAGGCGGGCATCCTGCCGGAAGAAGAGCTTGAGACCTACGGCATGGACGATTCCCGGATGCCGATGTCTGGCATGGCGTCCTATACCCCCGGCATGGAAATCACCGGCGGATCGCTGGGCCACGGTCTGGGCATCGCTGTCGGCATGGCGATGGGGCTGAAACGCAAGAAAAATCCGGCCTTCGTCTATAACCTGATGTCCGATGGCGAGTTGGGCGAAGGCTCCACCTGGGAAGCGGTGATGTCTGCGGTTCAGTGGAAGCTGGATAACCTGATCTGCATCGTCGACTTCAACAACCAGCAAGCCGACGGCCCGACGCGTGATGCGCTGGCAGTTGGTGCCGAAGCGCCGAAATGGGAAGCCTTCGGCTGGTTCGCCCAAGAAGTGGACGGCAATGACCTGGACGCCTTGGTTGCCGCCTTTGACGCAGCGCGCGACCTGACTGACGCCAGACCGCGCGTCATCATTTGTAACACGACCATGTGCAAGGGCGTCGATTTCCTCGAGGCCCGCGAGATCACCCACTTTGTTCGCGTCGAAGCCGATGAATGGTCAAAAGCGCTCGCCAAGCTGGAAGAAGGAAAGCCACAATGACCCTTGCTTCGATGGCCCGCAAATACGAGCCGCGCCGCGTGGCGCAAACCAAGGTCGCAACCTCGGCGATGATCGCGTCGCTGGCAGCCGAAGGCTATGACACCGTCAACGCGCCTTTCGGTCACGCGCTGGTCGAACTTGCCAAAAAGGACAAGCGGATCGTCGGCCTGTCTGCCGATCTGTCGAAATACACCGACCTTCATATCTTTGCCAACGAGATGCCGGAGCGGTTCTACCAGATGGGCATGGCTGAACAGTTGCTGTTCTCTGCCGCGTCGGGGCTGGCGCGTGAAGGGTTCATTCCATTCGCGACAACCTACGCCGTGTTTGCCTCGCGCCGGGCCTATGATTTCATCGCGATGGCGATTGCCGAAGAAAACCTGCCGGTCAAGATTGCCTGCGCGCTGCCGGGCCTGACGACGGGCTATGGGCCAAGCCATCAGGCTACCGAAGACCTCGCGATTTTCCGGGGTCTGCCGAACATGGTGCTGATTGACCCGTGCGATGCCGCCGATGTCGCGGGCATGGTTCCGGCGATGGTGGCCCATGATGGCCCTGTCTATGCGCGCCTGTTGCGCGGCAAGGTGCCATCGGTGCTGCGCAAGCACAAACCGGATTACAAATTCGAACTGGGCAAGGCGCAGATGATCCGCGAGGGCCGCGATGTGCTGGTGATTTCCACGGGGATTATGACGATGCGGGCGCTGGATGCCGCCGTGAAACTGGCGGATGACAATGTCGATGTCGGCGTGTTGCACGTGCCCACGATCAAGCCGCTGGACATTGAGACCATCCGCGCCGAGGCCGCAAAGCAGGGCAGGCTGGTTGTTACGGCAGAAAACCACACGGTCAACGGTGGGCTGGGCGAAGCGGTCGCCACCACCTTGCTGACCGCAGGGATCGCGCCGCAGTTCCGCATGATCGGGCTGCCGGATGAATTTCTGGAAGCCGGTGCACTGCCGACGTTGCACGACATGTACGGTCTTTCGGTCGACAAGGTCGCCGAGCGGATCAAGAGCTGGCTTTGAGCCGAATATTTTAACGGGAGGAGAAGAGGCTATGGGCCTTCTTGACGGAAAAATCGCGATCGTTACTGGGGCGGCAAGCCCGCGTGGTCTGGGCAAGGCGACAGCCAAGCTGTTTGCCGAACATGGTGCCACGATTGTCATCATGGACCTTGATGCGGATCAGGCCAGTGCCGCCGCCAAGGACCTGCCCGGCGCAGGCCACATCGGGTTGGCGGGCAATGTCGTTGACAAAGCCGCCTGCGATGCAGCCGCCAAGGCGACGCTTGAGCAGTTCGGGCGCATCGACATTCTGGTGAATAACGCAGGGATCACCCAGCCGCTCAAGCTGATGGAGATCGGGCCGGACAATTACGATGCCGTGACCGACGTGAGCCTGCGCGGCACACTTTACATGAGCCAGGCCGTCATTCCGGCCATGCGCGCGCAGAAAGCCGGGTCGATCGTCAACCTGTCGTCGGTGTCGGCGCAGCGCGGTGGCGGCATCTTTGGCGGGCCGCATTATTCGGCTGCCAAGGCCGGTGTTCTGGGCCTGACCAAGGCGATGGCCCGCGAACTGGCCCCCGACAACGTGCGGTCGAACGCGATTTGCCCCGGCTTTATCGCCACGGATATCACGGCTGGAAAACTGACACCGGAAATGCAAAAGACGGTGCTTGATGGTATTCCGATGGGGCGCGCGGGCGAAGCTTCCGACGTTGCTGGCTGCGCCTTGTTCCTTGCCTCGGACCTGTCGGCCTATTGCACCGGCACCGAAGTGGACGTGAACGGGGGCTCGCTCATTCACTGAATTACCAAAACCCCTACGCATAAAGGGGCTTACCGACTATCTTCAAAAAGGGAGGAAACCATCATGAAGATCAACGTCTTGGCCATTCTGGCCGCAACTACTGCCTTTGTAGGTTCTGCGCATGCGGATGAAGTGATTTTCGCGCACGGTGCCAACCCCGGCAACCCGCGCTATGTCGCCGCCGAAAAATGGGCCGAACTCTTCGCCACCTGTTCGGGCGGCGCGCACACAGTGAACCATGCGCCATCCGCGACCATGGGCAACGACGTGGAAATGCTGACCTCTGCCACGGCAGGCGTCATCCAGATTTCCGCCAACAGCCAGGGCGCAATGAGCCAGATCGTGCCGGAAATCGGCCTGCTGGGTCTGCCTTTCCTGTTCAAGGATCTGCCGACCGCTTGGGGCATTCTGGATGGCGAAGTCGGTGACATGATTGACGCGCGCGCCCAAAATGCCGGCCTCAAGATCCTTGGCTTCTGGGACAACGGCATTCGCAACGTCACGCATACCTCGAAAAACGTCGCAGCACCGGCTGACCTGTCGGGGATGAAAATCCGCACCCCACCAGACCAGATGACTGTTGATATTTTCGAAGCGCTTGGCGCATCGCCTGCACCGCTGGCATGGTCCGAACTGCCGACAGCGCTTCAGTCGGGTGTCTTTGACGGGCAGGAAAACCCGCTGGTGAACATCTATTCCGCCAAGCTGCACGAGATCACACCCTACGTCACCTTGACCGGTCACAAGTACGAATCCACCCCCGTGGTGGCAGGTCTGGGCTGGTGGTCCGGTCTGGACGAAGCCACGCAGAACTGTGCGCTTGAAGCCACGGCCGAAGCCGGCAAGATCCAGCGTGATCTGGTCCTGTCCAGCGATGAGGATCTGCGCCCTGTGATGGAAGCCGAAGGCGCTATCTTTGCCGAGGCAGACAAGGCCGCGTATCAGGCAGCAACGGCATCGGTTTATGATAAATACGCCGAAAAATACCCCCAGCTCGTTGCCGCGCTCCGGACTGCGGCGGGTCTCTGATGTCGTCGGGAGCTCGGATGCAGCCCGATGTGGAAAGCAAGAAGGGGCGTTCGCGCCCCTTCCTGACAGCCGCAACGGGGGTGATTTCGGCGTTGGAGTGGAGCGGGAAGATCATCGCCTTCGCGATGCTTTCGCTGACCTTCGTCACGCTTCTGGTCAATGTCATCCTGCGCTATGCGACGGGGGCGGGCATTGCCTGGGCCTATGAAATTCACGCAATGACATTGCCATGGCTGGTGGCAGGCGGCATCGTCATTGCCTCCGCGCGGGCCCGCAACATTGCGATACTTTTGCTGCCCGATGTGTTGAACCCCACATGGCAGCGCGCCCTGTTGATCACCGTCAATGTCATAATCGTGGTGATCTCGGTCAACGTTCTGACATCAAGCCAGCCGATCCTGAAAGCGTCCAAATTCCAGACCTTGTCGACGCTCGGGATCAAACAGATTTGGGGCTATTCAAGCCTTGTCTACGCCTTCGCCAGCATGGCGGTGATTGCCGCCCTCGGTGTGGTGCGCGTCGCGTATATCGCTCCGGAAAAGAGCGACCCTGAACATTCAAGCCTAAGCTGAGGATACACCATGGCCGCTCCGATGATCTGGATTTTCTTTGCCCTGCTGGCCCTGTCCGTACCCGTGGCCCATGCCATGATTGGTGGCGTCGCTGCCGCGCTGTGGTTTGATGGCAAACCCTTGGCGGTGATCGCGCAGCGGCTCTATACCCCGACGCAAAGCTTTCCGATGCTGGCGATCCCGTTCTTTATTCTGGCGGGCAACCTGATGATGTCGGGCAAGTTCGGCGTCTATCTTATCAACGTCGCGCGACTGCTGGTGGGCAACATGCGCGGCGGTATGGGGCAGGTGTCGATCCTTGGGTCGGTGATGTTCGGCGGCGTGTCCGGTTCCGCCGTGGCGGATGCGTCGGCACTGGGCAATGCGTTGATCCCGGTCCAGCAAAAGGAAGGCTATCCGGGTGGTTTTGCCGCTGCGATAAATTCGGCCTCTTCGACGGTTTCGGTGCTGATCCCACCGTCGATCCCGCTGATCCTGTACGGTCTTGTCTCGAACGTCTCAATCGTGGACCTGTTCGTCGCGGGTATTCTGCCGGGCCTGATGTTGGGGGTCGGGATGTTCGCCACCGTCTGGCTGGTCGCACATCGAAAAAAGCTGCCGCGCTCGCCTTTGCCGGGCGGGTTCAAGGAATTCCGTGGTCAGCTTATGATCGCGTTTCCGGCCATGCTGATGCCCGTGTTCATCATCGGCACCCTGCGCTTCGGCATCGCCACCCCGACCGAGGTTTCGGTTCTGGCCGTCGCCTATGCGCTGCTGATATCGGGCCTCGTCTATCGCGACCTGACGTTCAAGGGCATCTGGGACGCCAGCGTGGATACCGCGATGATGACCGGCGCTGTGATGATTATCATCATGGCGTCCTCGACGATCCAGTGGGTGCTGACGGCTGAGCGTGTGCCACAAGAACTGGCGGAATGGGTCGCGGCGACCATCCAGAACCCGTGGATGATTATCCTCGCGTTGAATGTGGTGATGCTGATTGTCGGGGCGTTTCTTGACCTTCCAGCCGCCGTGCTGCTGCTGGGGCCGCTTTTTGTGACCATCGGCAATTCCATCGGCCTTGATCCGGTCCAGCTGGGTCTGATGATGGTCGTCAACCTGTCGATCGGGCTTTACACGCCACCGGTGGGTACGACCTTGTTCATATCCGCCGCCATTGCGCGGGTCGGGATCGGGGAAACCGTCAAGGCGTTGCTGCCGTTCTATCTGGTGGCGCTCATGGTCTTGATGGCGATCTCGTTCATCCCCGCGCTGACCATCTACTGACGCTCCGTCACAGTGCCCAGGGTGCGACTTCGTTCATTTCCAGATCTGCGCCGGGCTGGAAATGACAGCCTGCGGTGGTCAGCAATTCGCGCGTGCGCTCTTCGTGTTCGCGGGCCTCGTTGACCACCCATTGCGCAAACCGTTTTACGATCCGGCGGTTCAGATGGCGGGGCGGGCAGACGATCCAGTAGGCTGCAAAGTCCATCACCGGAAACAAAGGCGAGAACGGCACCAATTCGCCGCGCTCCAGCTCTGCGCGGCACAAGATCGCGCTGTCCAGTGCAATGCCGCCGCCCTGTTTGGCCATCTCTATCGACATGGATGAACGGTCAAAGCGGAACGGGTAGGCGAGATCGGGCAGTTCAACCTGATTGGCGGCAAGCCAGATGTCCCAGCGATACAACGTCTTGACGCTGTCGATCAGGCGGGCGTTTTTGAGCTGCTCGATCGGATCGTCGCTGAGGCTTTTAAGGCGGGCCAAATAGTCGGGGTTGCACATCGGCAAGGATAGGTCGTTCACGACCGGTTCAACGGTCAGCCCCGACCAGTTGCCCAGACCATAGCGCAGGTCAAGATCAACGGCTTCGGTTTCAAAGGCGCTGTAGTCTGGCGTTGCATCGACACGAATGTTCCAGTCCGGGTTTTGTTCTGCGAATGCCGCGATGCGGGGCCCAAGCCACCGGACGCCAAAGCTCGGGCTGACCCTGATTGTGAGACTGCGCATATCGCGCTGGCGACCGATGGCACTGCTTGCGTTTCTGATCGCTCTGAATGCTTGCGTCGTTGTCTGGAACAAGCGGTCGCCGTCCAGTGTCAGGATCAGCCGCCGTTTTTCACGCCGGAACAGTTTGACCCCGAACTGTGCCTCAAGCGAGGTCAATTGCTGGCTTACGGCAGAGGGCGACACGCCCAGTTCATGGGCTGCCTTTGTCACGGTCCCCAACCGGGCCACGGCTTCGAAATATTCGGTTGCTTTGAAATTGATGTCCCGCATGAACGGACATTAGACCCGGTCCGGCGGAAGTGCCAACAGGTATTGGGACGTCAGGTGTGTGGCTGACGATCAGAGCCATCCCCGTTGTGATCCTACCGCTTTGAGGGGCGAAACGGGATAATAGCGGGCAAGTGACCCGTCGCGGTGCCATGGGGCCTGGTACTGTTTACGACACCATTGGCAATTTTCAACGGGCCCCCGAAACGCCAAGATGGACGGGACGGGGGCCTGTTTTGCTAGCGGCCAAATCCGGCCGCCGTTGGCAGCCATGTGGCCAGCTCCGGTACCGCGATAAGCAGTGCAAGGCCAGCGATCATGATGACCACGAACGGGGCCGCACCCCGCACAATCGTCGCGAGCGGCGCGTTCGAAATGCCCTTGATCACAAAAAGGTTCATGCCCACCGGAGGGGTGATCATCGCCAGTTCGAGGTTGATCATCAGCAAGATGCCATACCAGATCGGATCAATGCCAAGGGCAATCATCGTCGGCAACAGGATCGGTGTCGTAATCAGGATGATCGCGATGGATTCAAGGAACATGCCAAGCACAAAGATCAGGACCATCACCACCAGAATGAAACCGATCGGACCAAGTCCAAAGCTTGCCACGGCCTCGGTCACGCCGACGGGCAGACGGACCAGCGTGATCGCATGGCCGAACATTGCGGCACCCGCGATGATCATAAAGACCATCATCGACGTGCGCATTGTCGAATAGGCACAGGCCCACAAGTCACGGAACCCGAAGTTGCGATAGACCAGCACCGCGACCAGCAGCGCATAAAGGGAACCGGCGGCGGCGGCCTCGGATGCGGTGAAGATGCCAAAGTAGATACCGCCCATCACCACCGGCGGCGCAAGCAAAGCCCAGACCGAACGGCGAAAGGCCGAGACCGCGGCAGGCCAGCCGGCCCAGTCGGGGGTGTTGATCCCGTCACGTCCACGGGCCTGGATCATGCAATAGGCCGAAAACATCAGCGCCAGCATCAGCCCCGGGATGATCCCGGCCAGAAACAACGCACCAATCGACGCCTCCGACACGATCGCATAGAGGATCATCGGCCCGGACGGCGGGATCAGAATACCCAAGGTGCCGCCTGCTGCCACGACGCCCAAGGCATCCCGTTCGGCATAGCCAAAGCGCTTCATCTGCGGGATCGCGCTGGAGCCGATGGAAAGCGCCGTTGCCACGGAGGAACCGGAGATCGCCGCGAATATGGTGCAGGCCAGCACCGTGGCGACGCCAAGGCCGCCCTTCACGTGACCGATAACGGTGTGGGCGAATGTATAGAGGTCGTCGATCACCTTGGCGCGGATCATCACCTGCGCCATGAAGACGAAAAGCGGGATGGTGCTGAGGACCGGTTTGTCGAGCTGGGTAAAAACCGCATCGCCCAATCCGTCGATATCCCCTTCGACGATCATCATGATGGCGCTTGCGGACAGGCCAAGGGCGGCAAAGATCGGAATGCCCGTGAGCAGAAGCAGGATCAGCCCTGCAAAGACAAAGAAAAGGGTCATTGAGGCAGCCCCCGTAAAGAGCGGTAAAGGCCAAGCGCTGCGGTCAGGAATAGCAGGGCCATCCCAAGGACGACCGGCACCTGCGGAATCCACGTCGCGATTTCGATATAGCCGACAGAATACGACCCGAAGCTATGGGCGAAAGCGATGCTGTCCCATATCGACACGCCGACGATGGTGGCAAATGCCATGACCGACAGGTTTGCCAAGACCCTTTGCATGCGGGCCAGACCGGGGCGCAACTGGGCCGACACAAGGTCGATCGCGATATGATCCCCGCGCCGCAACGCCTCGGCCGAGCCGAGCATGATAAGCGTCACCAGCAGATAGCCAATCATTTCGTCGCTCCATTGCAGCGGACTGTCGAACAGGTAGCGCCGGATTACGGCAATTACGATCTGGGCAAGGATCACAAGGATCAGCGCCGTGCTGAGCATGCCGCAAAAGCGGACAAGCCAGGTGATGATGCGGTCTGGGAAGGTGGGAGCATTGGCTGCTCCCACCTTTTTGTGGTCAATCATGATCCGACCGGCTCACATCTTGGCAATCAGATCGAGAAGCGTCTGGCTGTCAGCATCGCCTTCGCCGAACGATTTGTCGAAAGCAGGCCGCATGACCGCTTCAAGTGCCGCGTTCTCTTCCGGTGTGGCGATATGCACTTTCACGCCTTTCGCCTCGAGCTGGCCCGGACCTTCTGCGGCGGCTTGGGTCGAGGCTTCGATGGCCCATTCCGACGCTTTCATGCCTGCCTGCGTGAGGGCGGACTTGGATTTATCCGAGAGCCCGTCGTAGAAATCTGGGTTCAGGTAACCGTGCAAATAGGCCGACAAGACAGGCACGACGGTAAAGGCATCCTGCACTTCGTAGTATTTCCGCGATACGGCGGCAGCGACGTCAGTGATCGCTCCGTCGATGACGCCGGTTGCCAGTGCCTGATACACTTCGGACCCGGGCATTGCCGTAGGTGTCGAGCCAAGCGCGGACAGGGCGGCATCAAAGGGCGGTGTCACACCGCGCATCTTCAGGCCGGTAAAGTCTTCCGGCTTGACCAGCGGCGCACCGTTTGTGGTGAAGACAGAGGTGTTGGTCTGGAACAACCAGACGACGTTCTTGACGCCTTTCTCCAGCAGCTTGCCTTCAAGGAAGGTCGCGGCCTCCGAAGTTGGCCATTTCTTCCAGATTTCGATGTCACCAAAAGCATAGGGCGCGACGGTGACGTTCATGATCGGCAGCGTTTTGCCCCACTGGAAGTTCAGCGAGAATGCGCATTCGATGTCGCCCTTGGCGGTTGCGACGATGTTTTCACGCGCGCCAACAAGGCTGTCCGCACCGAAAATCTGCACGTCGATCTCGCCTTCGGACAGGCTTTCGACCTCGGCGGCCCAACGATCGACAACCTTGGCGATGTGGTGCGCAGGGGGCAGCTGGTGGCTGCAGCGCATTTCCGTAGCGGCCTGTGATGCCGGCGCGGAAACCGCAAAGATTGCAGCCCCGATGGCTGCTGATGTGATATATTTCATTGTTGTTTCTCCTCCCAGTTAAAACTCAGACCAAGGATTTGGCCTGCCAATTTGCGTTCTTTGGCGGACCTGCGCGGTGCAGGGCCCCGTGGAACATTTCACCCGGCATCGCCTCCTCCGCGATGCGCCGGGCGTCTTTCAGTCTGTCCAGATCGATTCCGGTGGCGAAACCCATCGACTCGGACAAATATACGATATCTTCGAACACGACGTTGCCGGTGGCACCGGGCGCAAACGGGCATCCGCCCAATCCGCCAAGCGAGGCGTCGATCACCCGCGCGCCGCTTTCCAGCGCCGCCGCCGCATTGGCCACGCCCATGCCCCGCGTGTCGTGAAGATGGATGATGAAAGGCTGCCCGCCGCACAGCTTCTCCATCCGCGCACAAAGCGCGCCAACAGCCTTTGGTCCGGCATAGCCGACCGTATCCGCGACCCCGACGATATCGGCACCTGCCTCAAGACAGTCAGCGGCCAGACGGACAACCTCTTCGGGGTCGACATTTCCAGAGATCGAACAGCCAAGCGCCATTGCGATCCCGGCGTTCACCAGCTTGTCGGGGGCGTGGTGGTCGCGCATCGCGACGACGTTGCGCACCAGATCCACCGCGGCATCGCGCGAGCGGCGCATGTTGGCCTGGCTGTGTTCTTCGGTCGCGGAAACAACGCAGACCATCTCGCGGATCGCGCTTTGCACTGCGGCCTCGGCCCCGCGTTCGTTCAGGGTCAGCCCCGCCGAGTGGACGTCGAGCCGTTCACTCGCAGCAATCACCGCGTCGATATCGGCGAATTGGGGGAAACGGCTGGCGGGCAGGAATGACCCGACCTCGTAATGACCCACACCTGCGGTGCATTCTGCTTCAAGCCAGGCGATCTTGGCCTCGGTCGAGGGCAGCGACTTGGCAATCTGAAGCCCGTCGCGCAGACCGACTTCACGCAGGGTCACGCGGTCGGCGGGGTAAATGGTGCTCGCCCGGCTCACGCTGCCGCCTCCACACCGCAGGCCGCTGCGATTTCAGCCTCGCTGAGCCCGGCAGCCGAAAGAACGGCGTGGGTATCCGCGCCGATTGCGGCGATGTCGAGGTTTTCACCCACCATCGGTTGATCGTCGATCTCGAAGGGCATGACGGGCGCACGGTAAGTCCCGCCTTCGGGCAGGGAGGACGTGAAAAGCCCGCCGGGGCGTGTCACATGCGGATCGTCGTACATCTCGGCCGGACGATGGATCGGCGAGAAGGGGATGCCAGCGTCTTCGAAGGCTTCGAGGAGATCGGCAAAGGACCGGCTGCGCACAGCCGCAGCGACCACCGGTATGGTGCGGTCGCGGGCGTCGATCTGCTTCATGCGGGTTTGCAAATCGGGATCATCGAGCAACACCTGCAGCCCCAGAATATTGCACAGGGTTACCCACTGGCCTTCGGTGACGGCACCGATGAACATCTGCTTTCCATCCGAGGTGTCAAAGATGTCGTAGACCGGCCAAGAAAACTCCCGTTCGGGCATCGGCGGGGCCTCGCGGCCTTCGATGTCGAATTGCACCATATGCTGGGCCACAAGAAAAAGGCAGTTTTCAAAAAGTCCGGTGCGCAGCACGTGACCCTTGCCATCTTTTTCGCGTTGCAAAAGCGCAACCAGAACCGCGAAGGCACCAAAAAGGCCCCCCATGATGTCATTCGCTGATGATCCGATCCGCAAGGGACGTCCGGTTGGGCCGGTCATATAGGCCATGCCCGTCATCATCTGCACGACCTCGTCCATCGCGGTCCGGTTCTCGTAGGGGCCCTTGAGGAACCCCTTGAGGGATGAAACGATCAGACTGGGATAGCGGGCCTGCAATACGTCAGGGGCGAACCCCATCTTGGCGAGGGATTGATCGCGGAAATTCTCGACAAAGACATCCGCGCCTTCAAGAAGCCGGTGCAGCGCATCTTTTCCGGCCTCCGATTTCAGGTCGAGCGTGATGCTCTTTTTGCCACGGTTGAAGGTGGGATAGAAGCCGCGCCCCATGCCAGTCAACGCGCGGGTCTTATCACCTTCGGGCGGTTCGACCTTGATGACTTCGGCACCAAGCATCCCCAGAAACATGCCGCAAGACGGCCCCATGATCATATGCGTCATTTCGACAACGCGTAGTCCGGCAAGTGGCCTAATGTCTGTGGTCATGAAAATTCCTCCTGAAACAATCATAGCCAAAGTCGTGTGAACGGAATATTATAATGTTTCGAATAAACCCTTCTGGAAAACAGAATGCTCGATACGCGCCAGCTTCAATATTTCAACGCGATTTACGAACACGGGTCATTGGCGCGCGCCTCGACCCATCTGCGGATCGCGGCATCAGCCCTTAGTCATCATCTTGCCCAGATGGAGGCGCGATTCGGAAAGCCGCTCTTTCGGCGCAAGCCAAGAGGTATGGAGCCAACGGCCGCCGGGCACCGGCTTTACGGGCACGCCCGCTCGATCTTGCGCGCCATGGCCGCAGCCGAGACTGATCTGACCGATGCGGTAAACAAGATTTCGGGGCCGGTATCGGTGGGCATGTCCTTTTCCGCAGTCAAGGCGATCGGGGTGGCTTTCATCACGCAGGTCGTGCGCGATTTCCCCAATGTTCAACTGGCCCTGACCGAGAGCCTGTCCGGCGCGGCGCTTCCGCATCTTCTGGCCTCTGACGTTGATCTTGCGCTGATCTATAACCCGCCTGCCGATCCGACCTTTGAGTCAGAACCGGTGCTTGAGGAAAAGATGTTCTGCGTGGGGCGCACTGATATCATCGGGGATACCGATGATCCGATCACCTTTGCCGAACTGCTGGACCTGCCGATCATCCTGCTACGGCAGGGTGTTTCCGCCCGCGCGATCATGGATGATGTGGCATTGTTGAAAAAGATCGAGGCAAAGGCGATCCTTCAGATGAATTCCGTTCAGGCCATCGCAGGGTCGATCGAGGCGGGCCTTGGGTGCGTCATCGGTACGCGGCTTTTCATGCACGACCAGCTTGAACGCGGCACCGTGCGCGCCCGTCCGATCATCGCGCCAGAATTGTCACGAACCCTATACCTGTGTCGTCTGGCCTCCCGGCCGCCGACCTTTGCATCCGAAGCCATCCGGCAACTCTTGATCGACCACGTGCGCGATGCCGTCCTGTCGGGGGTATGGGATGCGCAACTGTTGGATCGTTCAGACCCCTAGGTAGCGTGGAATCACATCCGCGGGTTTTCATGGATGTCCGAGCCAGCAGGTGCAGCCATCGCCTTCAGGGCCGCTTTAATGCGACGGGCTTTCCTTATCTGCTTTCACAAGGGGGCCAGACACACTAGGCAACCCTATCTTCCCAACTCCAGGACCTGTCATGGCGCAAAAAGCCACCATTTATAAAGTCGAACTTTCCGTTTCCGATATGGATCGTCACTATTACGAGACCCACAAACTGACGGTGGCCAAACATCCGTCTGAAACTGACGAACGGCTGATGGTGCGGCTTCTGGCTTTTGCGCTGAATGCGCACGAGCATCTGGAGATGACCAAGGGTCTTTCCACGGATGACGAGCCCGATATCTGGCAGAAAAGCCTGAGTGACGAGCTGGAGCTGTGGGTGGCGCTAGGGCTTCCGAGCGAAAAGGTCGTGCGTCAATCCAGCGGCAAATCCGGCAAGGTGATTGTCTATAGCTATGGCGGCAGGACGGCCGAGACGTGGTGGGACAAGATCAAAAACAGCACCACCCGTTTTGACAATCTTCAGGTGATGAACTTCTCAGAGAAAGACACAGGTGATCTGGCTAAACTGGCAAGCCGGTCGATGAAGTTGCAGGTCAATATTCAGGACAGCGAAGTGATGGTCAGCGTTGATGACAGCATCGTTTACGTGACTCCGACCAAATGGAAAGACGCCGGTTATTGATGTCTGAGCAATGCCGCTAGGCTAGGCCACCGGGGGGTGGTGTAACCGAAGCCAGTGCCAAGCAATCCTTTTGCGTGAATTAATTAGCTTGCAAATCATTATCAAGCTACATAAAATCACAATGCAAGAGGAGGACTTGTAATGATTGACTATGACGCTCTTATGGGGCGCACGTTCCCTGTTACCGAACATGCCTATACGCAAAAGGATACGATCCTTTATGCGCTGGGTCTGGGCCTTGGAACCGATCCGCTGTCCGCGTCGCATCTGCGTGCGACCTATGAAAACGCGCCGGGGTTCGGCGCTTTGCCTGCCATGGTCAACGTCTTGGCCTACCCCGGTTTCTGGGCGATGGACCCCAGCACCGGCCTGACGTGGCAGAAAATCCTTCACGGAGAGCAAAGCCTGACATTATACGCGCCGCTGCCTGCGTCCGGTGTGCTGCTGGGGGAAACGCGGATCACCGGAATTGTGGACAAAGGGGCGGGCAAGGGTGCGCTGATCTATTCCGAACGTATCGTCAGCGACAAGGCCACAGGTGCCAAGATCGCAAGGATCGTCAGCACCTCCTTTGCGCGGGGCGATGGCGGGTTTGGCGGGTCAGACGATACCGTTCGTCCGGTCCATCCCATGCCCGAAACCGCGCCGGATGCCACCTTTGATTTCCGGACGCCCGAAAATGCAGCGCTGGTGTACCGCTTGTCGGGGGACATGAACCCGCTGCACGCGGACCCTGAAATTGCACGGCAAGCCGGGTTCGACCGCCCGATCCTGCACGGGCTTTGTACGCTTGGCGTTGCATCATGGTCGATCACCGAAGCCTTGGCGGACGGTGATTTTGCAGCGCTAACGCATCTGCAATTGCGGTTCTCGTCCCCCGTTTATCCCGGCGAAACCATCCGCACCGAGATGTGGCGCGACGGCAATGCCGTCAGTTTCCGCGCCCGTGTGGTGGAGCGGGATATCGTTGTTCTGAATAACGGCCTGGCGCGGCTTGGCTGATCCGAAAATCGTTTGAAATCAAGGAGAGAGATGATGGCTGACCGGCCCCTGCCGACCATTTATCCAGAAACGGAATTCTACTGGAACGGTGCAAAAGAGGGCAGGCTGTTGCTGAACAGCTGCCCGTCCTGTGACAAGGCGTATTTTCCGCCGCGCCCGTTTTGCCCGGTTTGCGGCAATCGCGATGTTGAAATCAAGCAGGCCAGCGGCAAGGGCCGGCTGTATTCCTATATCATCAACCACCTGCCTGCCCCCGGCTACGAGCCCCCCTTTACCGTCGCTGTCGTCATGCTGGACGAAGGCGTGAAAATGGTCGCGAATGTTCTGGACTGCCCCGCCGACCCCGAGGCGCTGGTTCTTGATATGCCGCTTGAGGTCACCTTCGAGCAGCGCGGCGATGTTGCCATTCCCCAGTTCAAGCCCGCAGGAGGTGTCGCATGACCCGTGCATCCATAGCCATCGTCGGTGCCGCCGAAACCACGCGCATGGGCAAGGTCCCCGAACTTAGCCAGACCGGCCTGCATGCCGATGCTGCGCTGAATGCCCTGGCCGATTGTGGTTTGACCCTTGCGGATATCGACGGCGTTGCGACCGCTGGTCATGACGTGGCCGAGATCATTCAATACCTTGGCATCACGCCCACGTGGTATGATGGCACATCGGTGGGGGGCTGTTCCTTTATCACGCTGGTGCGCCATGCGGCGGCGGCGATTGAAACGGGGCTGTGCAAGACGGTTCTGATCACCCACGGCGAAAGCGGGCGGTCTAACAATCGCAGCCATCGCCCGCTGTTCCCGTCGATGCAGCAGCAGGAATTTGAATCGATCTACGGCCCGCTGTTCCCGCCATCACGCTTCACGCTTCCGGTGATGCGCAAGATGAAAGACGATGGCCTGACCGTGGAACAGATCGCCATGGTCGCCGTGGTGCAACGCGAATGGGCCGCACTTCACCCGCGCGCAACGGCACATGACCCGCTTACGGTCGATGATGTTCTGAACTCTAAAATGATCGCATATCCGTTCCGCAAACTGATGTGTTGTCTGGTCAGCGATGGCGGCGGCGCGTTGATCCTGACCAGCGCGGAACGGGCCAAGGATTTCCCGACCAAACCGGTTTACCTACGCGGCATGGGCGGCGAAAGCGCCGAAGGGCCGATGATCTCGCAGATGGAAAGCTTTTCGTCCTCCAAGGCCTTCCGCGTCTCTGGCAAGATGGCGTTCGAGAGTGCGGGCATCACCCATTCGGATGTCGATCACCTGATGATCTATGACGCCTTTGCGCATCTCCCGATCTACGGGCTTGAGGATCTTGGCTTTGTCAAACCGGGCGAAGGCGGGGCTTTCATCGCCGAGGGTCATACCCGCCCGGGTGGCGCATTGCCGTTGAACACCAATGGCGGCGGGTTGTCTTATATGCACTCTGGCATGTACGGGATGTTCGCCTTGCAAGAAAGCGTGCGGCAGATGCGCGGCGTGTCGCCAGCGCAGGTCAAAGACGCAAAGTTGTCTTTGGTACACGGGGTCGGGGGGATGTTCTCGGCGGCGTCAACGGCGGTTCTGACGACGGAGGACCAGTGGTGAGCTTTGCCGGAAAGACGGTTTGCGTATCGGGCGGCACCAGTGGCATCAATCTGGGCATCGCGAGGCATTTCGCGCGGGCAGGGGCCAAGGTCTTTGTCTTTTCGCGCGATCCGGCCAAGGTCGACGCGGCGGTTGCCGAGTTGCGTGGCTTGGGGGCAGAGGCGCAGGGCTGTTCGGCTGATGTGCGCAGCGCTGACGCGGTATCGGATGCGGTTGGCCAATGTGTTGATGCCTTTGGACTGATCGACATTCTGGTGTCCGGTGCTGCCGGAAACTTTGTCGCAAGGGCGGCGGATATTTCGTCGAACGGGTTTCGCGCGGTGCTGGAGATTGACGTTCTGGGCACCCATCACGTCATGCACGCCGCGTGGCCTCATCTGCGCAAACCGGGGGCGGCGGTGATCAACCTGTCTGCCGGTCAGGCCAGTGTCGCGATGATCGGGCAGGCCCATGTTTGCGCGGCCAAGGCAGGCGTGGACATGCTCACACGAACCCTTGCGCTGGAATGGGGCCCTCATGGTGTGCGGGTGAATTCCATCGTGCCGGGGCCGATTGGCGACACCGAAGGCGTCAAACGATTGATGCCCGATGCCGCGTCGCTGGAGGCCAAGATACAGTCCATTCCGCTGCGCCGCATGGGGGCAACGCAAGACGTGGCTGATCTGTGTGATTTTCTATGCTCGGACAGGGCGGGATATATTACCGGCACTGTGATCCCTGTGGATGGCGGTGCTATCCTGAACCCCATGCCTACACGGATGGAGGCGTTTATTGATGGATAAAGGGGTGCTTGCGGGCCTGCGGGTTCTGGATCTGACCGACCAGCGCGGCGTTTTGACGGGGCGGATGCTGGCGTGCATGGGCGCGGATGTGCTTCAGGTTGAACCCGCCACAGGGTCGACTGCCCGCGCCATGGCCCCATTTGACACGGACGGGGCGTCCTTGTTCTGGGCCGCCTATGGCGCAGGGCGGCGGTCGCTGGTGTTGGACCGTGACAGCGACCCCGCGCGGCTGATGGCGCTTGCGGCTGTTGCCGATGTGGTTCTGGAAAGCGGAGTGCCCGGGCGGGACGTATTCTTGGACACGGATGCGCTTTTGCAGGCCAACGCCGGTGTGGTGCATTCCATCGTGACGCCCTTTGGTCTGGACGGGCCGAAAGCGGGCTATGCCGATAGCGATCTCACGCTTTGGGCTGCGGGCGGGCCGCTTAAGCCAACCGAAAGTCAGGCCGGTATCCCGACCCGCGTGAGTCTGCCGCAAGCCTATCATCATGCGGCGGCAGATGCGCTTTGCGGGATCATGGTCGCCCTTGAGGCGCGCAGGCGCGGCGGGCAGGGCCAGCGGGTCGTGACCAGCGCACAGGCGTCGGCCACGCAATGCACCCTGAGTTTGTCGATGGCGTCGGTGATCGGTCACCCCAATTACGTCTTCCGCGCCGAGGTGAAATCAAAGAAGAAGCGCGAGCTTGACCTGTCAGGGTCGGGGTCACGAACGCAGCGGTCGAAATGGCCGGTCAAGGACGGGCTCGTTGAGATGCACCTTGCCCTTGGTCCGGCGGCGGGGCGGTTCACCAATGCGCTGTTTACGCTGATGGCCGCGCGCGGGGCCTGTTCGCCCAAATTCGCCGCGTGGGATTGGGTCACGCTTCCTCCCAAGATCGAAAACGATGAAATCACGGACGAGGAAATGGAGCAGGCCCGCACGGAGGTCGCCGATTTCCTTGCCACCATGACCAAGCTTGAAGCCGTCGAGATGGCGTTGCAGCACCGTCTGATGCTGGCCCCCATCATGACCGTCGCGGATCTGGCCAGCAGCCCCCACGGCAAGGCGCGCGGCTTTTTGCAACAGGTCGGCGCGTTGTCCTTGCCGGGAAAACTTGCGCTTGGCTTTGACGAAGGGTTTGCCCCGCTGCGCCCCGCACCTGGTCTGGGCGAGGGCGGTGCAGAGGCCGAGGCAGATTGGCTTGCCAATCGTGATGCCGTCAGACCCTTTGCCGTGGCCCGCACGGTGACCAAAGTCGTGCGGCCCCTTGAAAATATCACCGTCCTGGATTTGTCCTGGGTGGTCGCAGGCCCGATGATTGGGCGCAATCTGGCTGATTTCGGCGCGCAGGTGATCCGTGTCGAAAGCGCCCGCAAACCCGAAGTTGCGCGTTTGACCGGCCCTTATCCCGAAGGGGTGCGCGATCTGAACCGGTCGGGGTTGTATGAAAACTGCAATGCAGGAAAGTCGGGTCTGACGCTTGACCTGTCCCAGGATGCAGGGCGGGCGTTGGTCAAGGGACTGGCGGGAAAAGTCGACGTGTTGGTCGAAAGCTTTGCCCCCGGTCAGATGGACAAATGGGGGTTGGATTACGCCACCTTGTCCCGGGACAATCCGGGCTTGGTCATGCTGTCGACATCGCTGATGGGGCAGTCGGGGCCTTGGTCTGCCTTGGCGGGTTTCGGCAATATCGGTGCCGCAATGTCGGGGCTTCAGATGCTTGCCGGTCGCGATGTATTGGCCCCGATTGGCCCCTACGGACCCTACACCGATTTCGTGGCCCCGCGTCTGGCCTTTCCCGTGCTGCTGGCGGCCTTGGAAGTGAAGCGCCTGACAGGCAGGGGCAGGCAGTTGGATGTCAGCCAGGCCGAGGCGGGGATGCAGTTCATTGCCGAAGCCTTTGCCGATTATGCCGCGACCGGACGGGTGCCGGTTGCGGATGGCAACCGCGATCCGCACTGCGTCCCGAACGAAGTCTACCCCTGCATCGCGCCCGAGGGCGAAACTGCATGGGTTGCCGTATCTGCCACATCAGACGCCGCATGGATCGCCCTGCGTGACGAAACCGGGCTGGCGGCGCTGGCTGATCCGGCGTTCGAGACGCTGGAAGGCCGCCGCGCGGTCGAGGCGGAGATTGACACGATCCTTGCCGATTGGTGTCGGGGTCAACCCCCCGAGGCGGTGGAGTTGCGCCTCCAAGGGCGGGGTGTGGCGGCGCATGTTGTCGCGTCGCCTGCGGATTTGGCAGCCGATGCACAGCTTGGCGCTTGGGGGCATTTCCAGACCTTGCCGAGAACCGATGGCACGCCGGCCCATCACGAGGCCTGCCGTTTTCAACTGGGTCTGACGCCCGCCAAGACAGGGCGCGCGGCACCGGAATACGGGCGGGATAACCGTCAGATTTTGGCAGACTATCTGGGGCTGGATGCAGCGCAGATTGATGCGCTGGAACGGGACGGGGTTCTGACCTGAACGGCTGACCCGAACAGGAACCTTTGCGAACCGATAAACAACTTCTGCTTTAGGGCCACGGGGAAATCCGTGGCCCTAAAGCGTCTCACATGCACCGCTTAGCGGAAGTCAAAGCGTGGGGCCTGCTTCTTGGTAAAGCGGTCGATTGCGTCTTTGTGATAGCTGCTCGACAGGCAAATGGCTTGCGCCTGTGCTTCAAGCTCAAGCAACGCGTTGCTGTCCAGTTCCATCGACCGTGCCGAAATCGCCTTGGTCATCGCAAAGGCGGTGCGCGAGGTGTCGCACATCATCCGCGCAATCGCTTGGGCACGGGGCAAAAGGTCATCTGCGGCAAGCACTTCCATGCAGATGCCCAGACGTTGGGCTTCTTCTGCGTGAACGGTGCGGCCCGTGTAGAACAATTCACGCGCCCGTTGCAGGCCGATCATCCGCGGCAACGAATAGAACAGGTTGCCATCCGGCACCGCCCCGACCTTGCAGAAGGACGCATTGAAGCTCGCCCTCTCGGACGCCAGAATAATGTCGCCGGTCAGCGCCAGACCCAGACCCGCGCCATAGGCAGGGCCATCGACCGCGACGATGACAGGCACCTGCAAGTCGCGCAGCAGCGTGATCCAGCGATGCAGATATTTCATCCGGGGCAGGATGTCTTCGGCCCCTGTCACCAGCCCGGCCTTGTGGTTGGCCAGCATCTTTTTCAGGTCACCGCCGGCGCAGAATACGCCGCCTGTTCCGGTCAGAATGACGGCCTGAAGATCGGCATCGACCGACAGGTCCTGCACGGCGCTGGACAGACCTTCGCGCATTGCGTCAGACAAGGCGTTCCGAGAGGCGGGTTCGTTCATAGTCAGCGTCACGACGCCGCCATCGCGGGTGATTTGCAAAGCGTCGGTCATGTCGTAGCTTCCTTTGTGTCTTCGGACCCCAGGCTTTGCAGAACCTGTGCCTTGATCGTCATTTTATCGAACTTGTTGGTCGCGGACAGGGGCAGTTGCCCTTGCCAGATGGTCATGCCGCGCGGGGCCTTGTAATGGGCGATGCGGTCGCGACAAAAGGCGATCAGCTCGGCTTCGGTTGCGGTCTTGCCATCGTGCAGGGCGACGGCGGCATAGACCATTTCCCCCCATTTCGCATGCGGCACACCGAAAACGGCGGCCTGCGCGACTGCGGGGTGTTTGCTCAGGGCGTTTTCAGTCTCGATCGGATAGACGTTTTCACCGCCCGAGATGATCATTTCCTTGGTGCGGCCTGCGATGGTCAGATAGCCGTCTGCGTCCATCACGCCCGCATCGCCCGTGTGGAAAAACCCGCCGCGCATGGCATGGGCGGTTTCTTCGGGGCGGTTCCAATAGCCGTTCATCACCTGCGGCCCGCGCACCACAATTTCGCCGGGCATTCCGACAGGCACGGGGGTGTCGTCGGCATCCACAATGCGCAAATCCGAATAGAGAATCGGGCGGCCCACGGTGCTGAGCTTGTCCAGCATCGGATTGCCCGGAATATGATCCGCCGGTTCAAGAACCGACAGGACTGGCGATGTTTCGGTCAGCCCATAGCCCTGACAAAAGGTGATGCCCGGAATGGCTGCAATCGCGCGCTCCATCAGGGTGACGGGCATCGGGGACGCCCCATATGTCAGCACGCGGATCGACGAAAAATCAAACTCGGGGAAGCGCGGATGGTTCATCACCATGTTCAGCATGGTCGGGACCATGGTCATCGTGGTGATCTTTTGCGCTTCGATCATGCGCAGGGTATCGACGACTTCGAATTTCGGTTGCACGACCATCGTGGTGCCGTAAGCCAGCGCCGTGAACACACGGCTGCCCGTGCCAAGGTGGAACAACGGCCCCGACAGCAGCAAAACATCATCCTGCCGGTAGCCATACAGATGGCCCGATCCGGTGGCATTCACGAGAAAGTTCGAATGGCTGAGCATGACGCCTTTGGGCTGACCCGTGGTGCCTGACGTATAGAACAGGATCATCGTGTCGTCAGACCGGCTGGCACGATCATCAAAGGCATCGTCGGCGACTGCGGGGGCTTCGTCGATCAGCGTGTCATAGTGCAGCGTGCCGTCGGGCAGATCGTCGGCCGGTTGGTCCCAGTCGGCAAGGATCAGCGTGTGCAGCGACGGGCATAGCGCCAACAGGTCAGCGGCTTGTTCACGGAAATGACGGTCGAAGATCAAGATGGCGGGGCTCGCATCGCCGATCACGCCGACCATTTCCTCGACCGACAGACGGTGATTGATCGGCACCGAAATCGCGCCGATCATCGACGGAACCACGTACATCTCGACGATCCAATGCGAGTTCAGACCCAGATAGGCAACACGGTCACCCGGCCTGACGCCCAGCTTTTCCAACTGCCAGGCAATGGCATGCACGCGGCGGTTCATCTGTGCCCAACTGTAATCGCGGCCCTCGAAATGGGTGGCGCGCCAGTCGGGGCGTTGATACGCGTATTTGCGTATGAAATCGGGGTAACGGATCATTTCCGCCCTCCAAGTACCGAACGCCCGATGATCTCGCGCATCACTTCGCCGGTCCCACCGGCGATGCGGCCAACGCGGGCATCGGCCCATGCGCGGGCAATCGGATATTCCCACATATAGCCATAGCCGCCGAACATTTGCAGCAAGTCGTCAAGACAGCGGCACAGGGTTTCCGAGGTCAGCATCTTGCCCATCGCGGCATCAACGGCGTCCAGTTCCCCCGCCACATGCAGTTCAAGGCATTTATCGGTGAACACGCGCATCAAGACCGATTGGGCCTTGATCTCGGCCAGTTTGAACCGCGTGTTCTGGAAATCGGCGATGGTCTTGCCGAAGGCCTTGCGTTCGGTGACGTGGTCGATGGTCCATTGCAGCGCGGCCTCAAGTGCTGCGGTGGCGCGGACGCATTGCAACAGACGTTCCTGGGGAAGCTGTTCCATCAGTTGGTAAAAGCCACGTCCTTCGGCACCCAGCAGATTGGTCGCGGGGACGCGGACGTTGTCAAAGAACAATTCAGCGGTGTCCTGCGCCTTCCAGCCGATTTTTTCCAACAGTTGGCTGCCCTTGCGAAAGCCCGGCGTATCAGCGGGAACCAGCAGCAGCGACGTGCCTTTTGCGCCAAGTGTCGGATCGGTCTTGCAGGCAAGGACCAGAATATCGCAATTGCCGCCGTTGGTAATGAACACCTTTTGGCCGTTGATGATGTAATCATCGCCGTCACGGATCGCGGTGGTTTTGATGCCTTGCACATCCGATCCGGCAGCCGGTTCGGTCATGGCGATGGCACCGATCGCCTCGCCTGCGGCCATCTTGGGGAGCCATTCGTGCTTCACCGCGTGGCTGCCGTAATGCAGGATATAGGGGGCCACGATATCGGAGTGCAGGGAAAATCCCGGCCCCATCGCACCAGCGGCGGCCAGTTCTTCCATCACCACCATCGAGAAAAGGAAATCGGCACCGGCACCGCCATATTCTTCGGGCATCGCCGCGCACAAAAGACCGTTTTCCCCGGCCTTGCGCCAGGCGTCGCGGCTGACATGGCCATCTTTTTCCCACTGTGCGTGGTGCGGTGTGATTTCCTCGGCGACGAAGCGCCGGACCTGGTCGCGGAACATCTCGTGGTCTTCATTGAATACGGTGCGCTTGAACATCGTGTGGTTCCTCCCTCATGTCGTGGGTCAAAAACTTTGACGGTATGAGGAAAGTCTAATTAGCTTGCATATTATAATCAAGCTAATTATAACTGCCATAAATCATCTGGAGGAGACAGGTATGTTGGAAGGTAAGTCAGTCATCGTAACCGGGGCAGGTCGTGGCATCGGCCGTGATATTGCGCTTATGATGGCCAGCCATGGTGCAAAAGTTGTCGTAAACGATTTGGGTGCGGCATCGGACGGTGCGGGCGCGGATGCGACCCCGGCGCAAGAGGTCGTGAATGAAATCATCGCGGCAGGCGGCGAAGCGGTGACCAACTTTGGCAACGTGGCAAAGCCCGAAGATGCAAAAGCCATGGTTGAACAGTCGATGGATGTGTTTGGCGGGATCGATGTGATCGTCAACAACGCAGGCATCCTGCGCGACGTGATCTTTCACAAGATGACCGAAGACGATTGGGATTCGGTGATCTCGGTTCACCTCAAGGGCAGCTTTAACATGGCCCATGCCGTGGCTGCGCAGTTCAAGATGCAGGCGTCGGGATGTTTTATCAACTTTACCTCGACCTCCGGTTTGATCGGGAACTTTGGGCAGGCCAATTATTCCGCCGCCAAGATGGGGATCGTCGGGCTGTCGAAATCACTGGCGCTGGACATGTCGCGCTTTAACGTGCGGTCCAACTGTATCGCGCCCTTTGCATGGTCGCGCCTGATTGGCACCATTCAGGCCAAGACCGACGCTGAAAAAGCCCGTGTCGAGCGCATCAAGGAAATGACACCAGCCAAGATCGCACCGCTTTGTGTGGCATTGGCCGACCCGACCTGTGACACGACAGGTCAGATCTTTTGCATCCGCAACAACGAGATTTTCCTGATGTCCCAGCCACGTCCGATCCGGTCGGTGCACCGGTCAGAGGGCTGGACACCAGAGACAGTGCGTGATCATGCCTTGCCAGCGATGAAGGCCGATTTTTACGATCTTGACCGGTCCAGCGATGTGTTTACGTGGGATCCGATTTGATTTGGTTGGCGAGAGCGGTCAAAAGCACTAGACTGGCGTACGGACTTTGGACGCCGATAGACAGAAGGGTATGCTGAGCTTGGAAGAAGTTGCGACACCAGTGCACAAACAGACTTCGTTGAGCGAGGATAACAATCCTATTTATCAGGATATCGCGCGCTTTCGTGCGATCTTGTTCGACTCGATGTTGAAGCCCCATGACATGACCATGTCGCAAGGCTGGGTTATGGTGCATCTGGTGCGCGAGAACGGCTTGCGTCAGTCTGAACTGGCCGAACGGCTCGAGGTGGCAACGGTTACCACCTCCAAGCTGATCGACCGGCTCGAGGCGCGCGGCTATGTCGAGCGCCGTGCAGACCCCGAAGATCGCAGGTCCAACCGTGTCTACGCAACGCCCCAAGCAAAGTCGCTGGTCAAGATTATGACCCGCACCATTTTTGAGGTGGACGAGATCGCAAACGAAGGCATCTCGGAAGCCGAGCTTGAGACGACCCTCAAGGTGCTGCGCAAGATGCGCAACAATCTGCGGCGCGGCTTGAGCAAGCGATAAAAACAAGCAGCGGGTTTCCCGCGCTTGGTTAAATATTCCTGAAAGGACCCGTGAGATGCAGCAAGAGGCATCCGCACCCCCGCTGGCGGGGCTGCGCATTATTGAATTCGCCGGCATCGGTCCCGGTCCCTTTGCGGGCATGATGCTTGCTGACATGGGGGCCGAAGTGATCAGGATTGAACGCCCCAATGCCGGATCCCCGACGGGGCAAGGCGCGCACGAGCTGGATTTCCTTGCCCGTGGGCGCAAGTCCATCGCGCTGAACATGAAGACACCCGGTGCTGTCGATCTGGCCTTGCGTCTGGTCGAAACGGCAGACGGGTTGATCGAAGGGTTCCGGCCCGGCGTGATGGAACGTTTGGGCCTTGGCCCTGACGTTTGCCGCGCCCGCAATCCGCGTCTGGTCTATGGTCGGATGACTGGCTGGGGGCAGGAGGGGCCGGTCTCCAAAACTGCTGGTCACGATCTGAATTACATCGCCCTGTCTGGTGCGCTTTGGGCCTCTGGCGAAGCCGGCCGTGCGCCGAGCTTTCCGTTGAACCTTTTGGGTGATTTCGGCGGCGGTGGCATGTTTCTGGCCTTTGGTATGGTGACGGGGCTGCTTAAGGCCGCAAGAACCGGTTCGGGCGACGTTGTTGATGCGGCGATTGTTGACGGCACCGCCGCGCTGATGAGCATGATTTACAGCCGCCGCGCCATGGGGCTGTGGCGTGATGAACGTGCGTCCAATGCGTTGGATGGCGGCGTGCCTTGGTATGGCGTCTATGAATGTGCGGATGGCGGATGGGTGACCATCGGTGCCCTTGAGCCGCAGTTCTGGGCGGTGTTGCTGGACCGGCTTGGCCTGACGGCGCAGGAAATGGGCGACCGCGCGGATCGGGGCACCTGGCCTGCGATGCGTGCCCGGCTGACCGAGGTTTTCAAAAGCCAGCCCCGCGATCATTGGGTTGCCCTGTTGCAAGATACCGATGCGTGTTTCGCCCCGGTGCTTAGCCCCGCCGAAGCCCCCAGCCATCCGCACAACCAAGCCCGCGGGATATTCTCGGAAGGGGTGGTGCAGCCGATGCCTGCGCCGCGTTTCACCGATGCCAACACCCCGTTGCCCACAACGCCGCCCGCCCCCGGTGCCGACAGCCGCGCCATCCTGACGGATTTGGGATTGGCTGCCGATGAAATCGACGCGCTCTTTAGTGGCGGCGCGGTGACGTAAATCACTTAAGGGAGAAACCTCATGACCTTGCCTGCAATTCTACAAAACCTGCGGCTGCCGCTGATTGCGAGCCCCTTGTTCATCATCTCGAACCCCGATCTTGTCATCGCGCAATGCAAGGCGGGCATTGTCGGGTCTTTTCCTGCGCTGAATGCGCGCGAAAAAGACGGGCACAGTCTGGATGCCTGGCTGACGCAGATCAAAGAGGCGCTGGACCGCCACAACCAGGAGAACCCGGATTCCCCTGCCGCACCTTATGCCGTGAACCAGATCGTTCATAAGTCCAACAGCAGGCTCGATCGCGACATCGAGATTTGCGTAAAGCACGAAGTGCCGGTTTGGATCACCTCGCTTGGGGCGCGGGTCGAGGTCAACGAGGCCGCACATTCCGCCGGTGGTGTCGTGTTGCACGATGTGATCAACAACCGCTTTGCCCGTAAAGCCATCGAAAAAGGGGCCGACGGTCTGGTCGCTGTGGCTGCCGGTGCCGGTGGCCATGCCGGTGCGCTGTCGCCTTTTGCGTTGGTTCAAGAAATCCGCAGCTGGTTCGATGGCCCCTTGTTTCTGTCCGGTGCGATTGCACGGGGTGATTCCATTCTGGCAGCGCTCGCGATGGGGGCGGACGGCGGCTATGCAGGTTCGGCCTTTATCGCCACGGATGAGGCGAATGCGGCTGAGGGCTACAAACGGATGATCGCCGAGAGCGGTGCCGACGACATCGTTTATTCAAACCTGTTTACCGGCGTTTGGGGCAACTATCTGAAACCGTCAATCGCGGCAGCGGGGATGAATCCGGATGCGTTGGAACAGTCCGACCCGTCCAAAATGAACTTTGCCGAAGATCGCGAAAAACCCAAAAGCTGGAAAGAGATCTGGGGGTCGGGTCAGGGCATTGGCGCGGTTTCGGATGTGGTACCAACGTCGGAAATGGTCGCCCGGCTCAAGCGTGAATTTGATGCGGCACGCCAGCGACTGGACAAAACGCTTAGCACCTACTGACACTATTTAGCGGGCTTTGCTGGGAGGCGTCCGAATAAATAGATTGCTAGATAATAGTTACCATGCTATTTAATATTTAATACAAGTCGGGTGACATCATACCCGCAACATAAGGGAGGAGAGACTATGAAGAAATCTATTCTAGGGGCCGTAATGGCTGCATCAGTTTCGGTTTTGGCCATGGCGGCCCACGCGGAAACGACGCTGATCGCAAACGAACCTGGCCCGAACCGCGGCGTGCGCGCCGAGGCCGTGAACTACATCGCAGATCAGATCGCCGAGCGCACAAATGGCGAAGTGAAGGTCGAGCAGAACTGGGGCGGAGCCCTGTTCAAGACGAATGCCGCGCTTCAGTCGATTTCGGTTGGTGTTGCCGACATGGGCGTGCTGATCGGGGCCTATGTCGCCTCGGAATTCCCCGAACTGCAAATGGCGGGTCTGCTTTTGAACAAGCCCGGTCACCCTTGGGTGATGATGCAGGCCGTCTATGAATTGTTCACGACCAATGAACGCATTCAAGAGCGCCTTGACGAGATGAACCTTGTCTATCTTGCGCCGTTTTCCTTGTCGCCGGCCATTCTGGCCTGTCGCGGCGATGGCATCCGGTCGATCGAGGATATCAAGGGGGCCAAGATTGCCCATACCGGTTCGTCCGGTGACGTGCTTGCCGCATTGGGTGGCAATATGGTGAGCATGCCGATTTATGATGTTTACCAATCCATGGAAACCGGCCTTGTCGATTGCTCGGTTACCTATGCGTATTACGCTGTCGCATCGAAGCTGAACGAAGAAATCGATACGATGACCGAACTGCGCTATTCGACGATTACCAGCCTGGGTACGGTCATCAACAAGGACACTTTCGAGCGCCTGACGCCCGAACAGCAAGAAGCGATCCTGGGGATCGGTCCGGACATGATGGATTTCTACGGCGAAAAGCTGGAAGAAGCCGATGCAAAGGCGCTTGTGACCCTTTCGACGGGCGACGATGCTGTTGATTTCGTGAAACTGTCGGATGCCGACTATGATGCGATGGACGTGGCCGGTGCGCCGATGTTTGACAACTGGTACGCTGACGCCGAAGCAGTTGGCACCGATGGTAAGGCGCTTTTGGCCGAACTTTACGGGCTGATGGACAAGTGGACGCTGGTCATGGAGACCGAAGGTCTGCCTTGGAAGCGTTAATGATCGTCTGCACGGTCGCGTGACGATTGCCCTGTCCCTTTGGGGGGCAGGGCAGCGTTTATCCATACTCCACTGGAGAACATCATGTTGAAACGTCTTGAGTTTACGCTCGATACGCTTGCAGCGGTGGCCGTGGTGCTGCTTTGCTTGCTTATTACAGCCAACATCATCGCCCGCGAATTCCTGATGGTCGGCATCCCCGACAGCATCATCATGGTCCGCGAGCTGATGGTACCTGCGATCCTGTTTCCGCTGGCCGCAGCCACGGCGAAACGCGCGCATGTCGCCGTAGAATTCATCGCCAATCACTTCCCCGACGGGGTCAACCGCTGGATTGCCGTGCTGGCCACCGTCATCGGTCTGACCATCGTGACAATCCTTCTGTCCGCCGGCTGGTTCGAACTGGCCAAGAATTTCGCAAGCGGTGCGCATTACGGCGGAGAGCTTTTGCTTCCGAAATGGCCAAGCCGCGCCCTGTTCGTGCTGGCGATTGGCGCATTCTGGTTGCGATTGATCCACGTGCTTTGGGTCGATCTGAAAGCCGCAGTGACGGGTACGCCGGCACCGGCAGAACTTTAAGGAATTACCATTATGGATCCGGCAACCATCGGCTATATCGCATGTGCGATTGTGCTTCTCCTTTTGGCAATACGCATTCCGATTGCCTATGCCATTGGCGGCGTCGCCGTCGTGGCAATCTTTATCGTATTCGCAACGCGCACCGGCACATTCATGCCAGAGCGCGCGATGTGGACAACCTTGTCGCTCGCGTTTTCGTCCAGTTTCGATCTGGTCCACAGCTATGACCTGTCGATGATCCCCTTGTTCATCGCATTGGGTCACGTGGCGTACAAAGCGGGCATCACCACCGAGATTTACGAGGCCGCGCGTGTCTGGCTGGTGCGTTTGCCCGGCGGGGTCGCGATCGCGTCTGTCGCAGGCTGCGGCGGATTTTCAGCGATTTCGGGGTCGTCCATTGCCTGCGCGTCCACCATGGGGCGGATCTGCACCCCCGAAATGCTGAAGCTCAATTATGACCCGCGTCTTGCCACTGCATGTGTGGCGGCGGGCGGCACGCTGGGGTCGCTTATCCCGCCGTCGGTCTTGTTTATCATCTACGGCATTTTCACAGAAAGCTCGATCAGCGAATTGTTTATGGCGGGCTTCCTGCCGGGCGTTTTGTCGATGCTTGGCTATGCTTTGGTGATTGTGCTTTGGGTGCGTCGTTCGCCCGAAATTGCACCCGTGCCCGATCAGGTCTTTTCGATGAAAGAGAAAGTCCGGGCGGCATTGCGGTCATGGCCGGCTGTGCTGCTTTTCACTGTCGTTATCGGCGGTATCTATGGTGGCATCTTTACCGCAACCGAAGCCGCGGCCCTGTCGCTGCTGTTTGCCACGCTTCTTGGGATGGTGCGGGGCTTTATCAAGGTAAAGGACATCATACCGATGCTGCGCGAGACGATGGCCACCACGGGCGCGATCTTCTTTATCGCGGCTTGTGCGAAGATCTTTGTGTCGCTGATCGCCTTGACCGGATTGTCCAACAGCCTTGTCTCGGCTTTGGGGGATTCAAGCATCGGGCCCTGGATGTTCATCGCTCTTGTTTGCCTGATCTATCTGGTGCTGGGGATGTTCCTTGACCCGGTAGGGATCATGGTTCTGACCTTGCCTTTGATGATCCCGATGGTCGAAAGCTTTGACATGAACCTGATCTGGTTCGGGGTGGTGATCGTCAAACTGCTCGAGATCGGGTTGATCACCCCTCCGGTCGGGCTGAACGTCTTTGTTCTGGCAAGCGTGCTGGAAGGAAAGGTCGAGATCGGCGAGATTTTCGCAGGTCTGTGGCGTTTTCTGGCAATCGATATCGTTGTTCTGGCGCTTTTGGTGATGATCCCGGCCATCTCGCTTATCCTTCCCATGTCGATGAATTGAGGACCGTATGATGCATTTCAATCCACCCGTCGTTGATGGTGAAAAGCTCCTGAATTTCGGGGCCGCGCTTCAGGAAAATGCGGCAAAACACGGTGAAAAACCCGCTTTGATCGTCGGGGACCGGACCATTAGCTGGGCCGAATTCGGGGCGATGGTGGCGCAGGTCACGGGGCAGCTTGTGGCCCAGGGTGTGGGGCAGGGCGATACGGTTGCGTCGCTGTCTGAAAATTCGGTCGAGCATGTTGTGCTGTATTGCGCGGTGGTGGCCAGCGGTGCCTGTATCGTGCCGCTGCCGTTTTCCGCCACACCCGACGCGCTGGCGCTGATGATGGCCGACAGCAACGCGGACCTGCTGTTTGTGTCATCGACGCAGGCCGATATCGGGCGCGGTCTGCCTGTGAAACAGAGTGTCGATCTGGACGGGTTGATGGCATGGGCGGCGGATGCGGCCCCTGCTAAGCCAGCGCAAGTGAATCCCGATGATCTGTTCAACATCATCTATTCGTCGGGCACCACGGGAACACCCAAAGGCATCATTCACGACCACCGCTTTCGGTCGCGCCAGTTGAACAGAATTACCAACTTCGGCCTGACCGGGGCCGACCGTCTGGTGATCTCGACGCCGATCTATTCCAACACCACGCTGTTCGGGATGCTGCCGACCCTGTCTTTGGGCGCGACTTTGATCGTGATGCCAAAGTTCAACGCCGCAGGGTTTCTGAAACTCAGCGCTGATCTAAAGCCGACCCACGCGGTTCTGGTGCCGGTACAACTGATGCGTCTGATGGCAGAGCCCACGTTCAACGACTATGACCTCACCAGCTATCGGTGCAAATTCTCGACCTCGGCCCCGTTGCCCAGCACCTTGATCGCACAGGTGATGGAACGCTGGCCCGGCAACCTGATCGAAGTGTACGGCATGACCGAAGGCGGTATTTCCACCGCGCTGAATTGCGAAGCATTCCCCGACAAATGGGACACGGTCGGGCGCTTGGGCGAAGGCGTCGACATGCGGGTGATCGACGATCAGGGCAAGGAATTGCCCAAAGGGTCCTTTGGCGAATTGATCGGCCGGTCTGCGTCGATGATGCGGAACTATCATAACGCGCCGGAGAAAACCCGAGAACTGCTTTGGACCGACGCGCACGGCAATCACTTTATCCGGTCTGGCGATATGGGCCGGATTGATGAAGACGGGTTTGTGCATCTGATGGACCGCAAGAAAGACATGATCATCTCGGGGGGCTTCAACATCTATGCTGCCGATCTTGAGGCCGTCTTGCGCCAGCATGGGGATGTCGCCGATGCGGCTGTCATCGCCATCCCCAGCGATGCCTGGGGCGAGACGCCGCTTGGTTTTGTCGTGCTGCGTGCGGGGGCCACTGCGGATGCCCAACAGGTGCTTGAATTCGCCAACGCCAAGCTGGGGAAAACGCAGCGCTTGTCGAACATCGTTTTGCTGGACGATCTGCCGCGCAGCGAAATCGGCAAGGTCCTGAAAAAGGATCTGCGCGAAGCCTACCAGCCCGGCTGACAAAACGACGCCCCAGGTCTGCTTCGCCTCACGAGCAGATCTGGGGCTATTCCACGCGCTAGGGGGCGTTGACCTGCGCCACTGCGTCACGCAGCGCGTCGGCCAGTTTTGGCAAGGTATAAGGCTTGGCCAGCAGTTCGACATCTTGCAGGCCTTCTTTGGCGAAATCATTGTAGCCGGAGGTGAGCAAAACCCCCGTACCGGCGCGGTTCTCAAGCACCCATCTTGCCAAATCATAGCCCGACATGCCCCCGGGCATCTTGATGTCACTAAACACCAAGGTCACGGGGGCGTTGCCCTCGAGGTGCCCGATTGCTTGTGTGGCTGTCGATGCCTCGATCACCTCATAGCCCAGTTCGACCAAACGTTTATGCGTAATTCTGCGGAGCCGGTCGTCATCTTCGACCAACAGGATCAATTCACGCTGCCCCAGCGGCAGATTGTTTACCGACGTCTCCACCTTGCTCGCCGTTGCGGGGGAAGACGCGCGCGGCAGCCAGATCGCAACTGTGGTGCCGATCCCCTGGCTGCTGTCGATCCTGACAAAACCACTGGACTGCGCGGCAAAACCGTACACCGAGCTGAGCCCCAAGCCGCTGCCTTTGCCCTCTTCTTTGGTGGTAAAATAGGGCGTGATTGCTTTTTCTTTCACATCTGCTGACATGCCCACGCCGGTGTCGGAAACCGAAATCTCGATATACTCGTGGGTGTGTGCATCTGGGATGAACTTTGCATCTTGGTCGCTCAGGGTCAGATTACGCGTAGAGATGCGCAGCTTGCCCCCAGACGCCATTGCATCGCGCGCGTTAAAGGGCAAGGTTCAAAATTGCGCTGTCAAACTCTCCGGAATCGGCCGTTGTCTGCCACAGGTCTGGTTCAAGCTCCGTGACCAACTCGATATTTGCGCCAAGGGTTCGTTCCAATAGCGGTCTGGTCTTTGTGATCCGGTCATTGACGGCCAGTGCCACAGGCTCAAGAACGTGCTCTCGCGCAAAGGACAGCAAACGCCGGTTGAGACTTGCGCCGGCCTCGACGGCTTCCATCGCCTCATTGATCAGCTCAACGATCCTTTTGTCTGCCGTGCGCATCGCCGCAAGCTCGAGATTGCCACCGATAACGGCTAGAAAGTTGTTAAAGTCATGCGCCACACCGCCCGCGAGTTGCCCGATCAATTCAAAGCGCTGCGAGTGGGCAAGCGCCCCTTCAACCTTTTGACGCTCGCGCATTTCCTCTTCCAATGCGCGGCTGCGGTCGGCAACGCGTGCCTCCAGCTCTGAATTGGATTGGGCGAGCTTTATCTCCAGACGCTTTCGTTCGGTGATGTCGTAGTTCACCCCGATCAATGATTTAGGTCTGCCGCTTTCACTATGGTGCAGGATGTTCCCCTGACCGACAAGCCAGCGAACCTCTCCGGTGTTGTGAACCACGCGGAACTCTTCGCGAAACGGCAGGTCGTTTTCAGCCGACATCGCAACTGCGGTCTTTACACGTTCACGATCGTCGGGGTGGACGGTTGTCAGCGCATCTTCGAGACGCAAATGCCTGCTTTTTTTTGGCATTCCAAACAGTTCAAATTGCCGGTCGCTCCAGTGCAGGTAGTCCTCCGCGAAATCCCAGTCCCATGTTCCCATTTCGGCAGCGTCATAGGCCAGGTGCAGACGGGCTTCGCTTTCCTGAAGCGCAGTTTTCGCCTGTTTTCTTGCTGTAATATCATGCCCTTCAGGTACCAGGGAAACCACAACGCCGGCTTTGTTGATGATGGGGGTGAGTGAAAAGTTGATGTCGACAATTTCGCCATTTTTGTCACCAACCCGCGCTTCGAAGTGCGACGGTTGACCGGAAGCGCCCCGCCGGATGGCATCCTTGAGCGCGAGGCGTGATTTTTGACAGACGCGCCACCATGGAGTGGTCCAAAATTTAAGGCCCACAACGTCATCAAGCTGCACACCGATCAAATCAAGCGCGCTTTTATTCGCATCCAGGACAGTGCCGTCGGGCGAAAGCAGACCTATAAACCCCTGAACTAGATCATAGATGTCACGATGTTTAACGATACCAAGTCTGTTTTCATCTGAGGAAGACATTTTGTTCCCATCGATCTTAACCTGCTGCGCCACTTTGAGTTGTAAAGCCTGGCCAGTATTATGCTTAGAATTAACAATTGCAATGACTTGCCAAAGGGCGGTCCCTTGGCGGTAGAGACGTAAATATCCGTGTCCGGAGCCACCACCACCGATGGGCTCCGCTGTCTGCTCGGCTATCCACTGATGGTCAGCTTATGTCTGCTCTGCTGCGGGCTTTGTCACGATTTCCCAGTATGACCCTTCTTTGCGGTCGATATGGGACCGAAGCGTCGCGATCGCAGTATCAAGGTCACGGTCTGCAACGGCTTGGACCAACACGCCATGCTCCCTAAAGGACTTGGCCATATGCTCTGGATGGCGTCCCAACCTGTTGCGAACAGCGGCCATTTTTTGCGCGATTGTCTGGTATGCTTCATCAAGGAACCGGTTGTCCGAGCAGTCAAAGAAATGTTGATGGAATTCCGTATCAAGCGCGAGATATGCGCTGTCATCGCCCTTGTCGCGCGCGGCTTTCATCCGGTTCACACAGTCCGACAAACGCGCATGTAGCGCCTCGGGCTTTGCGTGGATGGCAGTGGTTAACGCATTTGTCTCAAGGCACACACGTGCATCACACAGCTTGACCAATTCATCCGCTTCGAGGTTGAATACATAGGTGCCGCGCTGCGGCTCGACGACCAGCATTCCCTCCATCTCCAACCGGTTGATGGCCTCGCGGACGGGGGTCCGGCTCACGTCCAGCTCCTTGGCGACGCGCGCCTCTGACAATTGGCTGCCTAAGTCCAACTCCCCCGAAATGATCCACTCGCGCAGGGTTTCAGTCACCAGTTCGGTTAACGACTTGGGCCGGTCAAATGATTTCATGCTGCTCTCCCTGACTTAACTTTAGCTGCAAAAATACTGGCATACAATATGGCACTTTACAGCTGGCATACCGTATGCCAGTTTGCGAAAACTAGATGGAAAAAGCTTTGGGAGGAGCGTTCTTGCGCCAGATAGAATCATACATCGTTGCGATTAACCGCGCCTTGGTTGCCGGGCTTTTGGCGGTCACCTTTGCAATGGTTTTCGTCAACGTCATCGGGCGCTACGGCTTTGGATCTTCCTTTGCTTGGGTAGAGGAGGCGGCCCGCCACCTGATGATCCTTGCGGCGTTCAGCGGTGCAGGCCTTGCGTTGCGCGAGGGCCGGCTTGTTGCCATCGGCACCCTTCCTGATTTGCTTCCCCCGCGATTGGCCCTGATCCTGCGTTGGGCTGTCGTCGTGGTTATGTTTTTGTTCATGGCCCTGGTCTGCTGGCTGGGCATTCAATTCGTCCAGTTCGGCTGGAACAAAGAGACAATGGCGACCGGCATTTCGCGCGGCATTCCGTATCTGGCAATTCCCGTCGGTTGCGCCTTGTTCCTGATCCAGCTTTGCTTTTTTGCCCGGCGTTTTGTTGCGCAAGACTTTGAATTCGATGCCGGCCATATGGCCGATACGGACGGGCAATAATCATGGCGAAAACCCTGATCCTGCTGTTTTTCGGCTGCCTTATCCTAAGCGTGCCCGTTGCCTTTACGATGGGGCTTGCCGGTCTTGTCGCGATCTATGTGGATGGCAGCCTGAACCCGTTGATCGCCGCGCAACGGATGTTTGCCGGTATCGACAGCTTTCCATTGATGGCCGTGCCATTCTTTATCCTGACCTCAGAGCTGATGACGGCCTGTGGTCTCACGACCGCCTTGCTGCGTTTTGCAAATGCGCTGGTCGGTCATCTGCGCGGCGGCCTTGGCCATGTGAATATTCTTGTCTCGATCATGTTTGCGGGGATCAGCGGGTCGGCGCTGGCCGATGCGGCGGGGCCGTCTGCCATCGTGATGCGCATGATGCGAGAGGCGGGTTACGAGAAAAACTATGCCGGTGCATTGTCAGCGGCGACTGCAACCATCGGGCCGATCATACCGCCATCCATTCTCGCTGTGATTTTTGCGATTTCGACCAAGGGCGTCACGGTTGCCGGGCTTTTTCTGGCGGGCATTGTGCCGGGGTTGCTGTTGGGGGCCTCGCTGGCGGTCGCAAACCACATCGTATCCACCCGCAACGGCTATCGCGGTCGCGACACACGGGCCAGTTTCAGTGAACTGCGCAGCGCGGGTTTTGCGGCGCTGCCTGCCCTTGTGATGCCGGGCATCATTCTGGGCGGCATCCTGTTCGGTATCTTCACCCCGACCGAAGCGGGTGCCGTCGCGTCTGCCTATGCGCTTTTTCTGGGTGCTGTCTTGCGGGCGTTCACCTTGCGCGGGCTTTACGACGCATTTGCACGCGCCGCCATTGTGACGTCTTCGGTCTTTCTGATTATCGCCATGGCATCGATCTTTGCGTGGTTGCTGACATATCTGCAAATCCCGCAGGCGCTGGCACAGACGATCACCCAGATGTCCGACAACAAGCTGGTGATCCTTTTTATTCTGGCCGGATTTGCGCTGGTGTGCGGCCTGTTCATCGACACGCTGCCCGCCCTGATCGTTCTGACGCCAATCCTTGGCCCTATTGCCTATTCGGCCGGCATAGACCCGCTGCAATTCGGCATGATGCTGGTGCTGAACCTGACCATCGGCATGGTCACGCCGCCGATCGGTCCGGTTTTGTTTGTCATAGCCACGGTCGGCCAACTGCGCATCGAAGCGCTGTCCCGCGCCATTATCCCGCTGCTTCTGGCGGAGCTCATTGTGCTGCTGCTGGTGATTACCATCCCCGGCATCAGCACTTTCGTGCCCAATTTCTTTGGGTTTGCAAACTGACATGTATGGGAGGAACCACATGACAATCGTATCAAATGCTCTTGTGACAACCGCGTCATTCGCGTTGATCGCCGCCGCCGGGGGCGCGATGGCAAAGGACCTGAAATATGCGCATTTCCAAGCCGCTGATCTGAGCGCGCCGAAACATGCCGCTGGCTTGGCGTTTGAAAGCTGCCTTGAGGGGAAGACTTCAGCTGCCATTGACGTGCAGGTGTTCCCAGCGTCGCAACTGGGCGGCGGCTCCGACATTATGGAGGGGCTGGAGCTGGGCACCGTTCAGATGGCGGTTATCCATGACGGCCCGATCTCGGCGGCTTACAAACCGTTTTCTGTTCTCGCGATGCCCTATCTTTTCGACGATCAGGCAATGGCCTGGTCCGTGATGGATGGGGAATTCGGGCAGGCCTTGGCCGAGGATATGCTGGCCCAGACCGGTATCCGGATGTTGGGTGTTGCCGACAACGGCGTGCGCAATTTTACCAATAACGTGCGCCCCGTCGCGGAACCTGCTGACATGAAGGGCCTCAAGATGCGGGTCATGACCTCGCCGGTTTGGGTTGCGCTGGTCGAAAGCCTTGGGGCATCGGCGACACCCGTGCCATGGCCGGAACTGCCCGGCGCTCTGCAACAAGGTGTTGTTGACGGTCAGGAAAACGGTGTCACGAATATCGTGGATGCCTCGCTTTATCAAAACCAGAAATATGTGTCTTTGGACGGGCATGTTTTCAGCTGGCACGCCTATCTGATTTCAGATTCCTTTTACCAAGGGCTGACCGCAGACGAGCAGAAATCACTGCTGCAATGCACCGAGATCGCCAAAACGATCCACCGTGGGATGACCGCCGCACAAGACGCCAATGCAACGGCGATCCTGTCGGAAAAGGGCATGGAAGTCGTTCAGGTCAGCCCTGAGCAAAAAGCCATGTTCCGCGAAGCGGCCCAACCCGCTGTTCGCGCATTCATCGTAAGCGAGATCGGCGAAGAGTGGCCCGACAAGCTTGACGCGGCTGTTGCCGCTTACCGGTCGGAATAAACCGATGACAACGGACCGCATCATGAAACCATCGACCATCGCCGTTCTTGAACCGGGCTATGCCGCCTATGTGACGGAACAAGACGTATTGGCGGATGACAATGTTCACCTCGTTCCTGTTGGCGAAGATGTTGATGCGGTCCAAGAGGTCACGGCGCTTGACCCGGTTGCCCTTATGGTCCGCGAACGCGCCGTGACCGCCCCCCTGATGGAAGCCTGCCCGAACCTGAGGGTCGTCGTCCGTTATGGGGTGGGGGTCGATAACATCGACCTTGCCCATGCAACAAAACACGGCATCTACGTCGCCAATGTGCCCGATTACGGGGCCGAGATCGAAGTAAGCGAGCACGCTGTCGCGCTGTATCTGGCCGTTCAGCGCCGGTTGGTGACGCGCGATTTTGAAGTGCGCAGCGGGCTTTGGGGCATGGGGCAGGCCGCGATCATTCCTGACCGGACCGATGCCATTCTGGGGCTGGTTGGCGGCGGGCGCATCGGATTGGAAACCGCCCGCAAGTTCCGCGCTTTGGGATTTGCCAAGGTAATGGTCACCGATCCCTTCCTCTCGCAAGCGGCGGCCCAAGCTTCGGGTTTGGAACTGGCCGGCCTGGCAGATATTTGCCGCAGCGCCGATGTCATCAGCCTTCATGCGCCTTTGACAGAGCAGACACATCACATCATCGACAGCGCGCATATCGCCCTGATGAAACCGACGACAATTCTGGTGAATGTCGCACGCGGCGGGCTGCTTGACGAGGGGGCGCTGGCCCGGGCCTTGCACGAAGGGCGCATTTTCGGAGCCGGGATCGACGTCTTCGAGCAGGAACCCATCGCTGCCACGAACCCGCTTTTTTCATCACCGAACACAATCATTTCGGATCACACCGCCTGGTATTCCGAGCGGACAGTCAAGGTTCTACAACGCAACGCCGCCCTCGAGGTGCAGCGGGTGCTGCGCGGGGCCGTGCCTGAAAACTGGGTCAACTGTTGGTGAGCCATCTGCACAACAACCGTCAAACAAACCAATAAAGGACAGTCACATGACATTAGAACAACTTATCGCAGGCTTTCGCACGGTTGCGACCGCATCGGTAGCCGACGCTGTGGACAAGGTCGCGGGCCGCACCGGATTTCTGCCCGCAGCCTTCAAGCCGCGCATCAACGAGGCCAAGATCGTGGGCCCGGCCGTTACCGTGTTGGAAGGCCCGACCGAAGAATTCCTGCCGCCACAACATGCATTGGATGCCATTGACGAGGCGGATGCAGGATCGGTCATCGTGATCTCGACCAACGGCACCACCGATGTGGCCTTGTGGGGCGGGTTGATGACGGCGGGTGCCATTGCCAACAAACACGAAGCTGCGGTTCTGGATGGCGGCCTGCGTGACCTTGTCGAGATCAAGCGCGATTTCGATTTTCCGGTGTTTTCGCGCTGCGTGTCACCGGGCACCACATTGGGGCGGATCAAGACCCTGGCGTCGAATGTCGAAGTGGCCATGGGCGATGTCATCGTGCGCCCCGGCGACATCATCGTTGGCGATATCGACGGCATTGTTTGCATCCCGCGCGATCATGCGCCCGAGATTTTGGCGATGGCCAAGGAAATAGACGAGCGTGAGGCCGAACAGGCCAAGCTGATCATTGCCAGCGGATCCCTGCGCGAGGGATTGGCGAAATACGGTCGTATCTGAACGAAAATCAAAAAAACCATCTGTCGTTGGCTGGGTCATCGGCCAGCGGCGCAAACTACCAATAGAAAGGTCAAGATAATGATAAAGAAATTGCTTCACCTCAGCGCGATAACTTTCGCGTTCGGCCTGCCAGCCGCCGCACAGGACAAGATCGAAATCGTCGCGGAATGGAACGCGATCCCATACTCGGTCACCGACGCGGCGACACGCACCGCTTGGGAACAAAGCGACATCTTTGGCACGGCGCTGATGCAGGGTGCCAAGATCGACAGCGCAGGCAACATCTATGTGTCGACCGCCCGTTGGGGTGGCAAGGAAATCCCGTCCACGCTGTCAAAGCTTGTCAAAGCCGGAGACAACTGGGAATTGGCGGCATACCCGTCCGAAGAAATGAACAACATCGCAAACAAGGCAGGTCTCAAAGCGGTCTTGGGTTTCGAGATCGACCGCAACGACGTTATGTGGATCCTTGATCAGGGGCATGTCGGGGGCAGCATGGAAGCGGGCGACGCCAAGCTGGTGTTGTGGGACATAGAGGCGGACAAAGAGCTCCAGCGTTATGTTTTCACCAACGAAGAAGCTGATCAGAAATGTTCGTTCCTGAACGATCTGGCCGTCGATAATGACACCGGTTTTGCCTATATCGCAGATAGCGGCATTTTCTGTAATCCGCTGCACGGCGGGCTGATCGTCTATGATTCAAACACCAACACCGTCCGTCGCATTCTTGACCAAAGCAAGTTCACCAACAACGAGCCGAACTTCTTTTTCAACATCGACAACCGGAGCGTGCTCAAGAACGGTGGTATGCAGACCGGCGCGGACGGCATCGCATTGTCGGGCGACAAGGAAACGCTGTATTGGACGAACCTGACGGGCAACCACCTGTACAGCCTTCCGACGGTTGTGATGCGCGATGCGCAAGCCACGGGTACTGATATCGAAAACGCTGTGAAAGTTGAGGCCGTGCTGCCCTCAAACACCGACGGGATGACCGCCGACAATGCCGGCAATATCTATATGACCGCGCTTTCGCTTGATGGTGTGATGCGCTTTGAGGAAGCGACGGGTCGTGTGACGCGATTTGCCCATAACCCTGAAATGAACTGGCCGGACACCCTGGCGTGGGGGCCGGACGAGGCGCTTTATGTCGTGTCGAACCACCTGCATCTTTGGGTGGATGGCGATATGAATTTCAAAGACCCGGAAATTCCGAACTTCCGCATCTGGAAAATTCCCGGTGTCGGTCGCAGCTACACAACGCAATAACAATCTCCTGACTGGCTGCACCTGCGGGTGCGGCCGCTTTTAAAAATGCGAGAAAACATGACACCTGACATTCTTTGCCTTGGCGAACCGATGCTGGAATTCAACCAGCAGGTTGACGGCAATTACCTTCCCGGACATGGCGGCGATACGTCAAATTGCGCAGTCGCTGCCGCGCGGCAGGGCGCAGCCGTCGGCTATGTCACCCATGTCGGCGCTGATCCCTTCGGCCAATCGTTCATGGATCTTTGGCAGGCCGAAGGGATAGACACCTCCACCGTGAAGCAGGTGACAGACGCCCCCACGGGGGTCTACTTTGTGACCCACGGCGCTGACGGCCATCAATTCAGCTATTTTCGGGCAGGATCGGCAGCCAGCCGGATGACAGCGGATGACCTGCCATGCAAAGCGCTTTGTTCGGCAAACATACTGCATGTTTCGGGTATAAGTCAGGCCATATCCGATAGCGCGACGGACGCGGTGTTTGCTGCCATCGACCTGGTCAGGGATGCTGGCGGGCAAGTGTCTTACGACACCAACCTGCGCCTTAAACTCTGGCCATTGGACCGCGCCCGCGCCATCACACATGCCGCAATGGCGCGGTGCACGATCGCCCTTCCCGGGTTGGAGGACGCAACGCAACTGACCGGACTGACCGCCCCCGATGCCATCGCGGATTTTTACCTTGGCCTCGGGGCAGAAGTTGTGGCGCTGACCTTGGGCCACGAAGGCACGCTGGTTGCCACACATCAGGACCGCCAGCGCATCAAGGGCCGCGAGGTCGAAGCCGTTGATGCAACCGCAGCCGGCGATACGTTTGACGGGGCATTTCTTGCGCGACTGGTGGCGGGCGACACCGCCTTTGACGCGGCAAGATACGCCAATGCGGCAGCGGCATTATCCACTCAGGGTTATGGTGCCGTCGCCCCAATGCCGCGAAAAGATGCGGTCGAGGCGTTTCTGAGGCAGGGTTAGCAAGAAGAAATCACGGCGGTTGCTGGCGTTGACGGCGCCAAGGTCGACATGTTCTGCCGTGAATACCCCAGCTCAGGGCGGCCTTGGGCCGTCAGGCGAAACCCCCAATGCTGCGCATGTTGGTGTGTCAATTGAAGTCCGGGGCTTGGCGCGCAGGGGTTCCGGCGCTATCACGGCGATCCGGATAGTTTGGGGAGCCAGTCATGAACGCCGTCGCAGATCGCATTGCCCGTATAATCGCCACCGATATTGATGCACGCCCCGAACAGGTCACGGCCACGGTCGCCCTGCTGGATGGCGGTGACACCGTTCCATTCGTCGCCCGTTACCGCAAAGAAGTGACCGGTGGTTTGGATGACACGCAACTGCGCCGTCTGGCCGAACGGCTGGGCTATCTGCGTGAACTGGAAAAACGCCGTGCCAGCATCCTTGGTGAAATCACCGAGCAAGGCAAACTGACAGATACGCTGGCCCGTGCCATCGCGAATGCCGACACCAAAGCCGTGCTTGAAGACCTGTATTTGCCGTTCAAACCAAAGCGCCGCACAAAGGCGATGATTGCCCGCGAAAACGGGCTGGAACCCTTGCTGCGCGCCATTCTGGACCAGCGTGCCGCTGAGCCCGTTGAACTGGCGCGGGGCTATCTGTCAGAGGCAGTGGCAACCGAAAAAGACGCATTGAACGGTGCCCGCGATATTCTGACCGAAGAACTGGGTGAAAACGCAGCATTGTTGGGCCGCCTGCGGCAGGTGATGCAACAAGAAGCCCATGTGACGGCCAGTGTCATCAAGGGCAAAGAAGAGGTGGGGGCCAAGTTCTCGGATTATTTTGCCCATAGCGAAAAATGGGCCACGATCCCGTCACACCGCGCCCTTGCGATTCTGCGCGCGTCGAAAGAAGACATCGTTACCGTTGATATCGGCCCTGCCGACGACGATGCGCTTGCGCGGGTGATCGGGATCATTGCCGCAGAAATCGGCATACGGGGCACCGCGCCGGGCGATCTGTGGCTGCGCGATGTCGCCGTCTGGACATGGCGGATCAAGCTGAGCCTGTCGATGTTCACGGACCTGCTGACCGATTTGCGGCGGCGGTCCCATGCGACGGCAATCGACGTATTCGCCCGCAACCTGCGGGATCTTTTGCTTGCCGCTCCGGCTGGGGCGCGTGCGACGCTGGGCCTTGATCCGGGGATCCGGACTGGTTGCAAGATCGCGGTCGTGGACGAGACGGGCAAGTTACTGGACACCGCAACGATCTATCCGTTCCAGCCCCGCAACGATCTGCGCGGCGCAGAAGAAACGCTGCTTCATCTGATCAAAAAGCATCAGGTCGCCTTGATCGCGGTTGGCAACGGAACGGCCAGCCGTGAATCCGAACGGTTGATCGCGGATATCCTGAAACGTCTGCCCAATGGCGTTGCCCGTCCAACCCCGGTGATCGTGTCCGAAGCGGGGGCGTCGGTCTATTCCGCTTCGGAGCTGGCATCTCAGGAATTCCCGGATGTCGATGTGTCGATCCGCGGGGCCGTATCCATCGCCCGGCGGCTGCAGGACCCGCTTGCCGAACTGGTGAAAATTGAACCGCAAGCCATTGGCGTGGGGCAATATCAGCACGACGTTGACCAGCGGCAGCTTGCCCAGTCTTTGGCCGCCGTTGTCGAAGACGCGGTGAACGCGGTCGGTGTTGATCTGAACATGGCGTCGGGGCCGTTGCTGGCGCATATTGCGGGGCTAGGGCCGTCACTGGCGCAAAACATCGTCGCGCACCGTGACGCGAACGGGGCTTTTGCCCGCCGCAAAGACCTGTTGAAGGTCGCAGGACTGGGGCCGAAAGCCTTTGAGCAATGCGCGGGTTTCCTGCGCATCACCCAAGGGACCGAACCGCTTGATGCGTCCTCTGTTCACCCCGAAGCCTACGGTATTGCGCGCAAGATCGTGCAGGCCTGCGGGCGCGATGTTCGGGAGATCATGGGCGACAAAACCGCACTTGCCGGTTTGCGCGCCGAGCAATTCGTCGATGACAATTTCGGGCTGCCCACCGTGCGCGACATCTTGCAGGAGCTTGAGAAACCCGGCCGCGACCCGCGTCCTGCGTTCAAAACGGCAAGCTTTGCCGAAGGCATCGACAGTATTACCGACCTCAAACCGGGGATGTCGCTGGAAGGGACGGTGACGAATGTCGCGGCCTTTGGTGCATTTGTCGATATCGGGGTGCATCAGGATGGTTTGGTGCATGTGAGCCAGCTTGCCGATCGGTTTATCAAAGACCCGCATGAGGTTGTCAAAGCGGGTGACGTCGTGCGCGTGCGTGTGACCGAAGTCGACGTGCCCCGCAAACGGATCGGCCTGACGATGCGCAAGGACAATAGCGCAGAGCCGTCGAAGGGGCCGCGCCCCGCCGCAACGCCGAAACCCCAGGTCAGAAACCAGCCCAAGGCAGCCCCAAAGCCCGCGGCCAGCACTGACGGGGCGCTCGGTTCGGCGCTTGCCGAAGCGTTAAGACGCCAGCTTGATCCCAAAGCCTAGCGGGATCGGGCAATGACTGCGCGTGAAACCCGGCCTCAATGCGCTGTCCCTGAGATCTATCTACGGATAGGTTTCGGGGCGGGCGACATAGGCGAACCGGCTTTGCATATCCGCCCCCCGTGGCTGCGACCCGAGTTTGGCAATCCCGGCACTATCATTCCTGGCAGCATAGCTTAAAGGAAGGTGACACCTTTTGGAGAATGAATGATGGAAGCTTCACAGAGCGTACCTGAACTGGTTGCTGTCGCGAAAGCCAATGCAAAGAAGTACGAAGACCAGGTTTCCGAAATTCTCAAGCATGCGGACGGACAGACCCCGTCTGACGCCCAACTTGAAGAGCTTCGCATTGCGACGGCTGCGCTTGAGGCGGAGGCCGTCGATATTTTTACCGTCTTCGAGGCACGGATGCAGCACCATTTTCGCCGCGGCCCGTTTTCGCGCAAGTTGGAAGCGTTGCTCAAAGAGGCAGCGCAGGCCGATCTCGCCGACAGCATCCACCAATATTATCTTGCCATCAACGTGCTGAAACACGGCAAAGGCGCGAGCTATCGCGAGTTGCTGAATACCCCAAGCGCCCAGTTTCGTGTGAAGCCAGCCGAAGACATCATCGCGGAAGACGCGGAGACGTCCGAAAGCCTGATCGAAATCGCGGTGCCGGGCTTTTTTGACGGGCTGACTGCAACAATTCTCGAGGCTTACGACTTCCTTGAGAAGAAATAGGGCTCTGAACTTTCGCGGCTAGATGGTATGCGCAATGCCCGAACGGCCCCGATCTGTCGCAGGTTTTAAGACGGCTCTACTTCAGGCACGGACCCGAGCCTGACGATGAAACTGGGGTCGCTGACCTCACCGGAATCTGGATCTTCGGTCACCGAATAGGCATCGACACCCACGCAGCTGTCAGAGAGGTGTTCACGTTCCGCGCGTAATTGCGCCTCGTGAGACGTGGAATACTTGATTTGTTTATCAATGCTCAGGCTGACCTGCCCGTCGCGGCCGGTCTTTTTTTCGATGTAGGTCTGGCAGATGTAATGCACCTTGGGGCCGTTTTCGTTTTCTTGGCTCATGTCAGTCTCCTGATCTGAATAATGGGACGCTTGCACTGCGTTTCGCGGGGGTGATGAATGCGGCCTGTCGCCCCGGTCGGAATACGCCCCGGTTGAACTGACGGCTCAACCAGAGCGCATGATTAGCGTGTTATTCCAATATGCGCCATCGGCTGTTACTTCACTTTTTTGCCGCCAATCGCCATCGCAGGCCTGCCTGTCAAAGAATTCGCCGTTGCGAGAACTTTGGGCTTTTCCTGCTTTGGTTTTTTGACCTCTTTTTTACTATTTTTGCCTTTAGCCATGGGATGTCCTTCCAATATGCAGCGATCCGGAGCCGGAATGGCAGGGGCTTGGCTGCGGTCTTACGCCTTTGCCGGTCTTGGGCAAAAGCGGTTTTGATCTGACGCGCTACCCTTAGCTTAACCGCTATTTCGGGTGCTTCGTCCATCGCTCATTGCGGGCGGTGCGAAATGGGCATGAACGGGGGGGCTTTGGGCGGAAACGGTCCTCTGGCCTTCAGGGGAAGGGGCCGGTTTCGAAATAACTGTCGTAATTGTGCAGTTGAACGTTATCGTGGCGGGGAAAAGCCCAAATCCCATAGCGCCCCCGAGGAAGTAATGATCGGATATCTGACAATCATATTGGTCTGCCAACTGGTCGGAGAACTGATCGTCGGCACCCTGTCTATCTCGATACCGGGGCCCGTCCTTGGCATGTTAATTCTGTTTCTTCTGCTTTTGATACGCGGGGACCTGCCAGCCGGTTTGGGGCAAACGGCAGATGGTCTGCTCCGTGCAATGTCGCTGCTTTTTGTACCAGCAGGGACGGGTGTCATGATGCATTTCAAACTGCTGGGAGAAGCCTTGCTGCCGCTTGGCGCGGCGCTTGTGGTAAGTACGGCGATGACGATAACCGTGACCGCCCTGATGATGCGGTGGCTGAAAAAGGCAGAAGCGGATGAGTAACCTTCAGGAAACATGGGTCTATCTGAACGCCTCGCCGCTTTTTCACCTGACGCTGACCTTGGTTGCGTTTCAGGCGGCAAACTGGCTGTTTGAAAAGGGCGGGCGGAACCCGCTGCTGAACCCGGTTCTGGTCGCGGTTATTCTGGTGGTTTCGGTCCTGTATTTCACCAAGACCGATTACGGCACATATTTTCAGGGCGCGCAGTTCGTCCATTTCCTGCTGGGTCCGGCGACGGTGTCTTTGGCCATCCCGCTGTATCGCCAGTGGGGCCGGGTCAGCGGGTCGGTGCTGGCAATCGGCATCAGCCTTTTGACGGGGTCGGTCGTTGCAATTGTGACGGCTGTCGGAACGGCATGGCTGTTGGGCGGGTCAGAAATATTGCTGGCGTCCATCGCCCCAAAATCGGCCACAGCCCCCGTCGCAATGGCCATTTCACAAGAATTGGGCGGCGTGCCGTCGTTGACGGCTGTGCTGGTCATTGTGTCGGGTATCTTGGGGGCGATGTTTGGACCGATCCTGTTGAACCTGATCGGCGTAACGGATTGGAGCGCGCGCGGTCTGGCCATCGGCACCGCAAGCCACGGTATTGGAACGGCTCGGGCGTTGCAGGTCAATGAAACAGCCGGGGCATTTTCCGGTCTCGCAATGGGCTTGAATGCGGTGGCCACAGCTTTGCTTGTCCCAATTCTATGGGGCCTCTTGTTTTAAGACGGCGGATCAAAGCACGCCAGATACGGTGTTCGCTTTGCCTGCATGAATTACAACTTCGATACGGCGTGCCCGGCGGTCATCTGCAACAAAAAAACATCAGTATTGTGCATGTTGAAAAAGTAAGCATCCCCTGTAATCACAAAGGGTTAACAGAAGTATTGGTGTGACTTATCTTGATCTGTTATGATGGATCAAAGATAGTTCAAAGCTATCGACCGGGCCAAACCGTACACGTCGCCAGAAACTCCGTATGATTGGACTATCTTTTGGAACCCTATAACGCACGTTATGATGAGCTGTTACGGAAGTTGATCGCTGAACGCCGGTTTTCCTACCTCAAGTTTGACGAAGCGCTCGAATTCTTCTGCAATACAATCACTGAAGCACTGGGTGTCGAAAGAGTTGGCATTTGGGAACTCAACGCGACAGAGACTGAACTGAAGGCGGTCGTGCAATGGAGCGCGTCAGATGGTGTGGCGCAGTCGAAATTTGTTTTGGGCGCGGGGCAGGCCGACAAATATCTTCAGTCCATCAAAGGCAATATCCAGCTTAGCTTTGACGATGCCATGAACGACCCGAGATGTTCGGAACTCGCGCAGTCCTATATTCCGAAGTATGGCATCACGTCGATGCTTGATTGTCCTATCAACGATATCAACCGGATGATCGGTGTTTTGTGCATTGAACATGTGGGTCCGAAACGAAGCTGGACAAAAGAAGAGCAGAATTTTGCCGGTTCGATCGCGAGCCTGATTGCTCTGGCTTTCGAAAACCGCGAGCGGATCAAGGCGGAAGCAGAGACGAGCCGCCAGACGAAGCGGCTCCAGTTCTACAGAAACCTTGTGTCTGACTGGCAGTGGCAAACCGATGTAAACCATGACGTCATTGAGGTCTTGGGGCATGATCTGGATATCGGGCGCGATTACCAAGAGGTTTGGAACAGACCCATCTGGGAACTCGACTGGATCACGCCAGTCGATACGACGTGGGACGATCTGAAGTCGAATTTCGACAAACGGCAGAAACTGGACAGCATCATTATCTCCATGAAGCTGGGCGGCGGTGAAATCATCTACAGCGAGCTTTCGGGCCGTCCTATTTTTGACGAGAATGATAAATTTTCGGGATATTGGGGCGTTGCAAAGAACATCACGGAAAAGCTGCAACGCGAGAACGAACTGCAATCCATCCTGAAGATCCACAGTAACGCCGCGAGGCTTGCCAAAGTGGGGTCGTGGGTCTGGGACGAAGTCAAAGGGCGGATTACCTATTGTTCTCCCGAATTGGCCGATATTTACGGCATCACACCCGAAGAACTGATCGAGCGGACCGTCGCCTTTAACCTGCCGGAGGATACGGTCCGAGACCCAGGGGTGCCGCCTTATGAAAAAGACCTGAGTTGGGTCCACCCCGATGACCGAGAGCATTACCGGAAGGTGGTTGAACGTGCCCACCAAATGGCGACGGGGTACGAGACGGTAACCCGTATCGTGCGCGATGACGGGTCGATCCGAGTTCTACACGAACTGGCCGAGCCTGTATTCAGTGATGATGGGCGTTTCGTGGCGACCACCGGTGTCTTGATCGATATGACGGATACCGAAACCCGAAAGAATGAGCTCAAGCGAAGCCGCGAACAGCTTGCCAACCTCATGGATAACATTCCAGGCGCTCTTTATCGTGTGAAAAACGACGAAAACTGGACGCCGATCTACAAAAGTGCGGGGTTTGACGAACTCTTTGGGTTTAAATCGCCGGGCGATGAAGGCCCCGCAGCCGCGCGACTGGAATATCAAAATGTGTTGCGTGATGCCGACATGGAGAACGTGAAGGAAAAGGTCGCCCAAGCCATCAAGAACGGGAGCCCCTACGAGTTCGAATACCCCGTTTTCCGTGAGGGTGCTACTGAACCGGTCTGGCTGTTCGAGCGCGGTCGCCCCATTTTGAACGCGGACGGAGAATACGAGCTGGAAGGCGTCTTGATTGACGTCACCGAAAAGCACGCGGCCCAAGAGGCGCTTATTCAAAGCCAGCGGATGGACGCCGTGGGCCAGCTGACAGGCGGCATTGCGCATGATTTCAACAACCTTCTGGCCGTCGTTTTGGGGAATTTGGAGCTGTTGAGGGACGAATTGCATGATCCGCTTCATACCGATTTTGTCGATACGGCAATTACAGCGACCCTGCGCGGGTCAGACCTGACCAAAAAGATGTTGAACTTTGCGCAACAAGCCCGGCTAGAGCCGGCGGCGCTTGACCTGAACGAGAATATCCTTGGTGTTCAAAGCTGGATCAATCGCACCCTTCCGCAAAACATCTCGATCCGGACAAAGCTTTCCCCCGACCTGTGGGAGATCATGGTCGACCACAGTTCTACCGAAAGCCTTATCCTGAACCTTATTCTGAACGCGCGGGATGCGATGCCCCAAGGTGGGGATCTGACGATAGAAACCGCCAACAAAACGATAGACGCCGACATCATTGAGGCCCCCAATGAAACCCTGTTGCACGGGGATTATGTGGTTCTGTCCGTAAGCGATACGGGGCATGGCATTCCAAGAGATATTCTGGACCGCATTTTCGAGCCGTTTTTCACGACCAAAGCGACAGGCCGGGGAACGGGCCTGGGGCTGGCGATGATCCGTGGGTTTATCAAGCAATCGGGCGGCACCGTTCATGTCTACTCAGAGCAGGATATCGGCACGACCTTCAAGATCTACTTCAGGGCCTCAAAGCATGAACCCGCGCCCAATCTGCTAAAGGCCCAACCCGAAACAAAAGATGCCCTGACCGGGGTTAAGATCCTGCTCGCCGAAGATGATATCCAAGTGGCAAAGGTCATCGCAATGATCCTCGAACGGCTGGGCAGTTCGGTCACCTTGGCTGCAAACGGGGATGAAGCGCTAAAGATTTTCCAGACTGATCCTGATTTCAGTCTCTTGCTCACGGATATCGTCATGCCGGGAGAGCTGATGGGAACGCATCTGGCAAAAGCCCTGCGGGATATTCGGAGAGACCTTCCGGTTATTTTCATGTCCGGATATGCCGATGAAGCGATGGTTCACGGAAACGGCCTTCGGCCTGACGACATCAAGCTGAGCAAACCGGTGAGCCGGGCAGATTTGGTCCAGTCGATCCAGGAGGTGCTGAAGCTTGGGGGGGTCACATAGGTGAAGTGGCGGGATTTCGGGGGCAGGGGGGATACCGCATGGAACATGGTCGGCATCATGCAGATGAACTGAACAACGGATTGTCTTCAGTTGATCCCTTCGCCGCGCACAAGTAGCCGGGATACCGCTTCGACAAGCTGGTTATATCGATAGGGCTTGGTCAGAAGGGCGATCTTTACGTCATCAATGAAAAATGTATCTGACAGGTCATTGGGAAACCCAGTGACAATAAGCACGGGCAAGGATTGCACTTCTCGCAATTCACTCTCGCGCAGCCAGCTTATGATCTTGTCGCCGTGGAGGTCCGGCAGATGAAGGTCAACCACAGCAAAGTCATAGGTCAACGCTGACGTCACCAGATTTGACAGAAAACCCACCGCCTCCGATGAGCTGTCAACACAACACCCCATCTTCTCAAGCTGCCGCGTCAGGGTTGTGCGAAATTCCAGATTGTCGTCGACCAGAAGGGCCCGCAGACCTCGATCGCGCCGGCTTGAAGCTAAAGTGGTCATTAGTGTCACCTCACCACCAGATAAACGCTATGTGAAAGCACTATAGCAGGTATAATGATTCTATTTAAGTATCTTGTTGTTTCCAAGGATGTGCGGGCTGAATGCAGCTGGCCAACGAAGGCCCGATTTGGATGACTTACGCGCAATCGGTTGAAACTCCATATGGTGCATTGGGTCACGTCATACCCTGACTGCTTTGACTGGCCGGAACCCTGAGGGAGGTTGGTATAGAAACGGTTAAGAAATCGCCATGGGTGTATTGGGTGACGTTGGATAAGAGGCCCCGGGCCCGTCGGCCATCTGACAGGTGGTTCCACGCGCCCCAAGCGGATGCGGGCGCGCTTTCCGAGGCGGCAGCAAACGGCGAAATGCCTTTATGGCGGCCAAGCCACGCGGCGCGCAGGGTGGATATGTCCGGCAGCCGGTTTTGATTCCGCCTGTCGGGGGAATCGCTGGCATCGAATCTGCGCGTCTGATGTATATATTAGTCTGCTGTATAGCGTGATCTGTGGCCGGAGGCGTCTGTCGGTCACTATTGCAATGACATGCAGGCGTCTTCCTGCCTGAAAAATCACCACGCAAAACCTTAAAAAGCTGACCGAGACGAAAAAAGGTGCTGCAGGTGCAAAAAAAGGGGTTGCGGGTATTTGGAACAAACCTTAGAACGCCCCTTACCGGAGACGCAGAGATGCAGACACGGAGCGCTAGCCGGGACGGACGGAGCTGAGAGGCGAAGGAAGTTTACGTAGCGGAGAAATTCTGAGGTATTCGAGGCGGGGCGCGCTGCAAGTTACGGCGC